>UCEU01000055.1 GCA_900471485.1 Hyphomicrobiales bacterium | reverse complement strand
ACCGGCCGGCCGCCGACGTGATAGAGCCGCGCCGCGTGGCTGCAAAGCCCGGCCTCGATCTCGCGCAGGCTGCCGGCGCCCGAGAGCTGGCCGAACAGCAACGCCAGAAACTGCGCCTTCGTCGTCAACCGGCGCACCCGGTGGTCGGCCTTGTGCTCATCCACAAGCCGATCGAACACCGACCACGGAATATGCTGTTGGATCTGATGAAAGACGCTATTCTCATGCCGCATGACATTGACCTCCTATACGTGTCCAGAACGCCGCGAAACGCCTGAAACCGAATAGAATCAATGTCATGCAACCTGTCCAGAAATTTAAACCGGACAGCAGTGGCCTTGTGCCGAGGATCTGAGCACGCCTCCACGAACTCGACGTGCATGGATACTAGGCGCAAGGCTAAAGCATCACGCACATACAAAAAAAGGCCCGCACGAGGCGGGCCTTTCGAAACCAAGTCAACAGTCGATCACTTGCCCAAATTGCGCTTGCCCAGCGTGCGCAGGCGCAGGGCGTTGAGCTTGATGAAGCCGGCGGCGTCCTTCTGGTCGTAGGCGCCCTGGTCGTCCTCGAAGGTAACGAGCGTGTCGGAGTAGAGCGACTTGTCGCTCTCGCGGCCGATGACCATGACGTTGCCCTTGTAGAGCTTCAGCGTCACTTCGCCCTCGACATGCTCCTGGCTCTTGTCGATCAGCGCCTGCAGCATTTCGCGCTCCGGCGAGAACCAGAAGCCGTAATAGATCAGCTCGGCGTAGCGCGGCATGATCTCGTCCTTGAGGTGGGCCGCACCGCGGTCGAGCGTGATGCTTTCGATCGCACGATGCGCGGACAGCAGGATCGTGCCGCCGGGGGTCTCGTAGACGCCGCGCGACTTCATGCCGACATAGCGGTTCTCGACGAGGTCGAGACGGCCGATGCCGTTGTCGCGGCCGTAGGTGTTGAGTGCTGCGAGCAGCGTTGCCGGGCTCATGCGCACGCCGTTGATCGAGACGGCATCGCCCTTTTCGAAGCCGACCTTGATTGTTGTGGCCTTGTCGGGTGCGGCTTCCGGCGAAATCGTGCGCATGTGCACGTATTCGGGAGCCTCGACAGCCGGATCTTCCAGAACCTTGCCCTCGGAAGAGGAGTGCAGCAGGTTGGCGTCGACGGAGAACGGCGCTTCGCCCTTCTTGTCCTTGGCAACCGGGATCTGGTGGGCTTCGGCAAAGGCGAGCAGGTCGGTACGCGACTTGAACGACCAGTCGCGCCAGGGAGCGATGATCTTGATGTCGGGGTTCAGCGCATAGGCCGAAAGCTCGAAACGAACCTGGTCGTTGCCCTTGCCGGTCGCGCCGTGGGCAATGGCGTCAGCGCCGGTCTTCTTGGCGATGTCGATCAGGTGCTTGGAGATCAGCGGGCGGGCGATCGAGGTGCCGAGCAGGTAGACGCCTTCATAGACAGCATTGGCGCGGAACATCGGGAAGACGAAATCGCGCACGAATTCTTCGCGCACGTCCTCGATGTAGATCTCCTTGATGCCGAGCATCTCGGCCTTCTTGCGCGCCGGCTCGAGCTCTTCGCCCTGTCCGAGGTCGGCCGTGAAGGTGACGACTTCGGCGTTAAGCTCGGTCTGCAGCCACTTCAGGATGATCGAGGTGTCGAGACCGCCGGAATAGGCGAGGACGACTTTCTTTACGTCTTTGTGCGATGCCATGATGATGAGATCCGTTGTGCCAGGAGGGTCGCGGCCAGCCGCAAGACCCGGTATCGCCGGGCACTTTTAGCGAGATTGACGCCGGACGCAAGGGCAAGGGCGTCGAGAAACATGGCAGCGGCAGGCGACAC
Organism: Hyphomicrobiales bacterium; assembly: GCA_900471485.1. Taxonomy (GTDB): domain Bacteria; phylum Pseudomonadota; class Alphaproteobacteria; order Rhizobiales; family Rhizobiaceae; genus Rhizobium. Next base: position 8,165 of record UCEU01000055.1, on the reverse strand, counting down.
GGCCAGCCCAGCGGCGAGGCAAGACATGGCGGCAGGGTTTACGGACCTGCAACTTTGACGCTTCGGGTTTAACTTCGGATTATCGAAAGATGCGTTAGGTGACAGGAAACAATTTATTGCGGAGCCTGTCACAATGAAGCCTTCCTGCCGATCCCTGATTTCAGCCGCCATCCTCTCCATCGCCTTCTCGGGAACAGCACTGGCCGACGTCACCGCGCGCTATGGAGAATTGCAGGCCGTCATCGACGCCATCAATGATCCGGATCCCCTGATGCGGCTTGCCCAGCTCGAGGAGATCCTGAAGAAGGGCAATGCGACAGAGGTGCAGCTGGCGATCCGCACCGCTTTCTCGCTCGAAGATCCCAACATCCGTTCCCTGGCTCTGCGGGCACATTTCGCCGGCTTCCGCACCTTCGTGATCACCGCGGAGTTGCCTGAAGAGATCAAGAAGACGCTGGCGGGCGGAGACAAGAAGGCGGTGGACGAAATTAACCGCAGTGAGCTGTTTCGCTATTTCCAAAGAGCCGGATATCAGTTCAGCTTCCAGTCGGAGTATCCGGGCAGCGATGCGCTGGAATTCAATGCAAAGCTGCTGAACGATGGGCGAACTGACCCCGATTACATCGGCTCGGGCAACATACGAGGCGGAATGGTAACGATTGCGACACCGCTTACTTATATGGTCAATAAGCACGCCTGCAGCTTCGAATTCACGAAGTATGAAGGTTTCACATTGAAGGGCTTCGGCAGCTGCAATATGGACGACGGCTTCCTCTTCCCTGTCACCCTGCACCTGTTCGACGACGTCAAGGTGGAAGCCAAGAACTAGTGCCGCCGATCGGCGGTTACCGGGTCATCATGGGCTCCAGGCTGTCGATCCGGTAATCAGCCGTCGCGGGGCCGGTAAGGGTGACGCGCAGTCGCGACACCCGCCTCGGCGACATCGGGCAGGCAAGGTCGTCGACCAGCGTGCAGCGTGATCCCGGCACGAAACCTTGTCCGTCGCTGTCGGCCTCGACAATCAGGCTTCCCTGCCCGGCAAGCCCCCGCCCCTTGATGCGCAATCCCGCGATGTCCGAAAGCCTGTCCATCTCGACGATGAAGGTTACGCGGTCTCTGTCCGGCGCCACGTGCAGCGCCGACGATCCGGCAAGAAACGAGCCGATGCCGTTGTCCTTCTGCGACACGCGCCCCTTCATCAGCATCATGTTGCCGAATGAGCCGTCCGGCCGCTGCTCGGCCTCGACAGGTTCGGCCGAGAGCTTCTGCAGTTCCGCCGCGATCCGGTCGTAGCGCAGCGCCACACCCACGCCTTCATCGGTATCGACCTCGTAGAGCATGGCGATCGGCCGCCCGTTATAAATAATCGTTCCGCCGCTCATCCCCTTCTGGAAGGATGCCGACGCATCGACCGGCGCAAGGGCGATGATCTGCCCGCCCCCGCTATCACGCGACAAGGCACGGAAGGCCACGGCGAGCGACTGGCGCTCGGCGGGCGTTGTTATTTCCAGCGTTGCCTGCTTGATGCTGTCGATGATCGGCTGCAGCGGCGTGGCCCGAACCCGGTCCCTGCTGCATCCCTCCTTGGCGATCGTTCCGCGAACGGCCAGGAACGCAAGATCGAGCGTTTCGTCTATCGCCGCCACCGGCGCCTCGGTCGGATGCAGCCGCCCCTGGCTGTCGAGAAGATCGGGTGCCGCCAGTTTTCCGTCGGACATCTCGACGACATGCCGCGGCGTGGCGATACGGCATCGACCGGACACGTCGAGAAACAGCCAGCCCTGCCCGAACGTGTCGTCGCCTCTGGCAAGCAGCACCGTTTCCGCCCGCGCCGGCAGGCAGGCGAGCGCCAGGAACAGGGCGATGGTGGCGGTGTGTCTCTTGTGTGTCATGAGCGTGCCCCTCGCGTTGCTCCGCTGATTGCGCGCCGGCGGCCCCGCTTTCCTTTCGCGCCGGGAAAAACCAGATCGGCGGCGCCGATGACCTTCGGGACAAGGAACAGGAGAAGCGCGAGCGACAGCTGTATCTTCAGGAAACCCGGATCGTTGACCACCTGGACGAACAGGCTGAGATCGATACGACTGATGCCGGTCCTGGCGCCGGGCGTCGTTACGCCCAGCTGCCGGGATTCGGTGGAAACGAAGACGGAGAAGCCGGGCTTTTCCGAGAGATCGATGAAACCAAACATGGCGCCTGCCGGATCCAATCCCGTCTCTTGGTGCGTGGCCTCGACCGGACGATCGCTCTCGATGAAACTGCCCGGCGGAATTTCCACGCCCTCGACGGCCGCGTAGATCGCCCCGCTGCGGCCGAAAAGCGGCACATCGATCGTGCGTCCGAACACGTCGAGAGTGGCCGAAAGCAGGATTGGCCCAGGGCCGTCGCTGCGCATCGAAAACGGCGAGCCGATCTTTCCCGGACCCCAGATAGGCAGGCGGTTGGCGAGCAGCCCGGCGGCACAGGACGGATCCCTGAACATCAGCAGCTCACCGTCGAAGGGCACGGTGTCGCCTGTCGATAGGCGCAGCTCTCCGGCTCCCTCCACCGTGACCTGAAGCGGTGCCTGCTCCACGCGCTGATAGCTGACCTCCGCGCCGATGCCCGGCAACACGGCGCCATCACCGCATTGGCCGTCACGGCTGCCATCGGGCCAGCTGCTGATCCGCATGCCCTGCGCATAGATGATGGCGAGTTCGGGATTGAACACATGAAAGGTCACGAGTTCGCTCTCGGCCTTGATCGATGTCATCGTCCTGGGCTGGCCATAGAACCAGAACAGTCCCCAGATCGCGCCGAATGCCAGCACCGTCGCGAGCAGAAGCGAGGCGCAGCCATGCAGCCAGGGCAGTCGTCTCAGCCTATTCAACATGGACGGCGTAACGCTGCTCTGTTGCCTGGCCGGTGAGCCCCTTGACGCCGATGACGAGATTGACCGTCTTGCCCCTCGCCGCGTCTGGAACCTTGATCTCGCAGACATGGGAATAGGTGACCCGGGCGCCGCCGGTCGGTTTGCGGCAGGTGCCGCGTTCGGCAAGGCCGCCGTCAGTCGTCTGCAGGCTTGCCAGCACCTTGCTCTGGCTGACATTGACATAAGCGACGAGCTCGCGCTCCGCGCTCTCCGTTCCGATGACCCCCGGCACATAGACCTTGCCGGCGGCATCGTTGCAATCCTCCGCCAGCGTGGCGAGCATCAGCACGCTTGCGGCATCATAGGCATCGAGCTGCTCCGTATAGCGTGTGGAGATCGGCACCGTCGGCGGAACATCGAAGGCCTTGCTGGCACGATACATGTTGGCAGCCCAGTACCGCCCGTCATCGGTGACGATGCGAACGCAGATCATCGCCGGCGCAGCCGCCCCGGTCCTGAGAAGGCCGAGCTTGAGATCGTTGAATACACCGGACGACGCCTTGCCGGCATAGACGAGCCCGGAGAGAAACTGTCCGTTCACCTGCGTGTTGCCGGCATAGCGCTCGGTAAAGCCCGGCGCATTGGCAAGTTCGAGAACGGAGCTCTGCTCGGCCGCCTGTAGGCCGCCGCCGCCAATCATTGCCAGGAACAACGTGGAAAAAACGTGAACCGCCAAACACTTGCTTGCAAGACGCATTAAACCAACCCCGATAAACTCCGCGGGCAAGCTGGCTCAACAGGCTCTAATTTTCGCTTAAGAACACGCTTTGATTGTGACAATATCCGGCGATTGCCGCATGACGGCTGCCTTGGGGAACTGTTAGGACTCCGGCGTTCGCTCCGCGACGTCGGCGGCGTTTGACTTGCTTTCGCGGATTGCCATATCTGCTGTCTTATCCAAAGCGAGGAGAACCCGCACCGTGACCGATCTCACCGATATCATCAAGCCCTCCAACGTCGCCGTCATCACCGGTGGCGCCTCGGGCATTGGCCTGGCGGCCGCCAAGCACTTCGCAAGCGAGGGCATGAATGTCGTCATCGCCGATCTCGGTGCCGATAGACTGGCGGCGGCGGCAAAGGCGATCGCTGCCATTTCCGGTGACGACCGTGTCATGGCCGTCGAGACCGACGTCTCCGACAAGTCGGCACTGCAGGCGCTGGAGCGTCAGGTCACGAAACGCTTCGGCAAGGTGCATGTGCTGATGAACAATGCCGGCATCGGGCCGGAGACCTCGATCTTCAGCGACGACGGCGGCTGGGACGCGATATTAGGCGTCAACCTGATGGGGGTCGTCAATGGCACGCGTACGTTCGGCCCCAATATGCTCGCCCATGGCGAACCCGGCCTGATCATCAACACCGGCTCCAAGCAGGGCATCACCACGCCTCCCGGCAACCCGGCTTACAATGTCTCGAAGGCAGGCGTGAAGGTGTTCACCGAGGCCTTGGAACACGAGCTGCGCAACACCGAGGGCGGCAGGATCTCCGCCCATTTGCTGATCCCCGGCTTCGTCTACACCGGGCTCACCAAGGGCGACCGCGCCGAAAAGCCCGCCGCCGCCTGGACCTCGGAACAGACGGTCGATTTCATGATCGAGAGCATCGAGAAGGGTGATTTCTACGTCCTCTGCCCCGACAACGACGTCGCCCGCCCTGTCGACGAGCGCCGCATGGCCTGGGCGATCGGCGACATCATCGAAAACCGTCCGCCGCTGTCACGCTGGCATCCCGATTACGCCGAACGCTTCAAGGCGTTTCTTGAGGGTAAGGGTTGAAACTACGAGGCTTGGATTCTCCTTTAAGGTGCATTATGATTTGATGCACCTTGAGGGAGGATGGCATGTCAGCAACATTCTACAGTTGGGTCGTGCCGGCTTACACGGCCAATTCACCCGTCGATCATACCTGGGTCACCACCTACGACAACCGCGTCAATCCGTATCCCGACGATGCCGCCGTCGTCGCGGCGAAGAGGGACTACTGGTACTGCTGGGGCGATTTCCACCCCGCCGGCAAAATTCCCGGAAACCCGACGGGCTTTCTCGACAGTCAAAGCGGCCAGTTGACCATTGCGCGATGCCTCGTGACCTCGAATGCCGACTCGGAGAAGGCCCCCGGCGCGCGTGGAACGATCTTCAACTACGGTATGGATGGCGTCTGCCATCAATTAGCCAATCAGGTGCTCTATGCAACGAAATCCAGCAGCCGGCCTCCGCTGACGGTAAAGAAGGCGCGCGGCTATGGAGCCAGCACTTTTCTCTACGGCGTTTACGGGTTGCAAGCTGCCGCCTGGCGAAACAAGCTGCACAATTGCGCCGGCGTCGATCCGCTGGCGATGATCCAACAGCAGGGAGGCAATGTCGCCATGACGGAGCCCGTTGACGATTTCGAAGTCCATGCACGCGCGGTGCTCGCGGACGAGCCGGAGTTGCTCGGCAAGTTGTTGGCGCTGCGCAGCGAGGTTCAGGTGTTCATGGCGCAGAAGCTTCCCGGGTTCGCGCCGCCGGAACCGGCCACCCTCAACGCCCGCAACCAGCATCTCCTCGACCAGGCGGCGATCCTGCTGGGACCGGAAACGTTCGAGAAGGTTTTCGGCATGCCCGCGAACGCGAAAATCGATCTGGTCGATCCCTCGATCGCCAGCCGCCAGCGCTAGTGCCTGTGCGATAACAATCGTGTTTGGACTTTTTTCGAAAGCCGGATATGAGACATTGCTTTCATAACCGGCTTCAAGAGTGTGCCATGGATTTTCTGCCGACCCTGCCGACGCTTCTCGCCTTCGCCGCTGCAACGCTTCTACTGGCCGCCACGCCCGGCCCCGACATGACGCTGTCGATCAGCCGATCGCTGGCGCAGGGAACCAAGGCTGCGCTCTTCGTGGTGCTCGGCACCAGCCTCGGCATCGTCGTTCACACCATGCTGGTCGCCTTCGGTATCTCGGCGCTGATCACAGCCTCGCCGACCGCCTTCCTGATCCTGAAGACGGGCGGCGCCGGTTATCTGCTGTGGCTCGCCATCCAGGCGGTGCGCTATGGCTCGAAACTGTCGATCAAGAAGGTCGACGAGGCCAAGGCGACGCCACTTGCCAACATCTCCTCCGGCTTCTGGGTCAACCTTCTGAACCCCAAGGTCATCATCTTCTTCATGACCTTCCTGCCGCAGTTCGTCAGCGCCGGTGATCCCACGGTGACGCAGAAGCTGATCTTCTTCGGTTTCTGCTTCATCCTGATCGGCATGCCCGTCAACGCCGCCGTGGTCTTCGCCGCCGATTGGCTGGCCGGCTGGCTGCAGAACAACAGGAAGGTTCTGCGCGGGATGGACTACACCTTCGCCGGCGTCTTTTCCGTCTTCGCGGCGAAGATCCTGCTCACCCAGGCACGCTGACATCAATAAAAACCCCGGGATCGCTTGGCGGTCCCGGGGTCGAAGCAGTGCGTGATATCAGCCGATCAGCAGCGCGTCGTCGTCGAGCGTCTGGCCGCGCATCTTGCGGAACATGTCGATCAGGTCCTCGACCTGCAGATCCTTGCGGTTGTCGCCGGAGACGTCGAGCATGATCTCGCCGCCATGCAGCATGATGGTGCGGTGGCCGTAGTCCAGCGCCTGGCGCATGGAGTGGGTGACCATCAGCGTCGTCAGCTTGCGCTCCGAGACCACGCGGTCGGTCAATCCCATCACGAACTCGGCCATCCCCGGATCGAGTGCCGCCGTATGCTCGTCGAGCAGCAGCACCTCGGAGCCGGCAAGCGTCGCCATCACAAGCGAGATTGCCTGCCGCTGGCCGCCGGACAACAGATCCATGCGGTCCTTCATCCGCGTTTCGAGCCCGAGATTGAGCTCGGCGATGCGTTCGCGGAAATGCTCGCGCCGGCGTGGGCCGAGCGCCGAGGTCAGCCCCCGCCGCTCGCCGCGACGTGCGGCCAGCGCCAGGTTCTCCTCGATCGACAGCGCGCCGCAGCTCCCCGTCAGCGGGTCCTGGAAGACGCGGGCGACGAGGCCGGCGCGCGCCGCGGTCGGCTTGCGGGTTACGTCGGTGTGGCCGATCATCACCTGTCCTTCGCTGGCCAGCACATCGCCGGCGAGCACACCGAGCAGCGTCGACTTGCCGGCGCCGTTGGAGCCGATGACGGTTACGAACGAGCCTTCCTCGATCGTCAGGTTGACGCCTGATAGCGCCTGCTTCTGCAGCGGCGTTCCCTTGCCGAAGACGACCTTGATATCCTTGAGCGAGATCATGACGATGCACCTCCGCGACGCAGGCGGGGAAGGACGAGCGCCACCGTGACCAGCACGGCGGTGACGAAATTGAGGTCGGAGGCCTGCAGGCCGATCACGTCGCTGGAAAGCGCCAGCTGGATGGCGATGCGGTAGAGGATCGATCCGATGACGCAGCCGATGAGCGCGATCAGCAGGCCGCGCTTCCCGAGCAGCGTCTCGCCGATGATGACGGCGGCGAGGCCGACGACGATGGTGCCGACACCGGAGGTCACATCGGCAAAACCATTGGTCTGCGCAAACAGCGCGCCGCCGAGCGCCACCAGCGCGTTGGAGATCGCCATGCCGAGATAGATCTGGCGGTTGGTATCGACGCCCTGGGCGCGGGCCATGCGGGCGTTCGCGCCGGTGGCGCGCATCGCCAGACCGGAATCGCTCTCAAGGTAGCGCCAGACGACGATGACGGCGATGACGACAAGCACGCCGACGAAGAGCGGGCGCACGTAGAAATCACGCAGGCCATGGCCGAAGAACGGGCTGATCATCGTGTCGGCATTGATCAGCGCCACGTTCGGCTTGCCCATGACGCGCAGGTTCACGGAAAACAGCGCGATCATCGTCAGGATCGATGCCAGCAGATTGAGGATCTTGAAGCGCACGTTGAGCATGGCGGTCACCATGCCGGCAGCAGCCCCCGCCGCCATGGCAATCAGCGCGGCCAGCCAGGCATTGACGCCTGCGATGATCAGCACCGCGGTGACGGCGGCGCCGAGCGGAAACGAGCCGTCGACGGTCAGATCCGGAAAATCGAGCACACGGAATGCGAGGTAAACGCCGAGCGCGACGAAGGCATAGACCAGCCCCAGCTCCACGGCTCCCCAGAATGCGATCTGACTCAAGGCTTTTGCCCTTTCTTGTGCTGTTTCCGTGGACAAGACCCTCTCTGGCCTGCCGGCCATCTCCCCCACAAGGGGGGAGAAGACCCGTGGTGCTCGATTGCCTCAATTTGGCGTCGAGGGCTCGGCCGGGTTAAGCCCTCCCC
>UCEU01000002.1 GCA_900471485.1 Hyphomicrobiales bacterium | reverse complement strand
GCCACCTTCTCCCCGTTGGGGCGAAGGGGAGGTCGGCGCGAGCGGCCCGCCACGAGTCCCTTCTCCCCCACGGGGAGAAGATGCCGGCAGGCAGATGAGGGGGCCACGGGCGCTGAGGTCAGCTATAGCCGAATTGCAAAGGCTCGACGCCACGGTGGCGCCAGGATTACCCCCCNNCCCCCTCTGCCCTGCCGGGCATCTCCCCCACAAGGGGGGAGATCGACTCGCCGAGAGGTCTCCGCCAAACAACGAAGGTAGAGCGAGCGGCCGCCCCCAGCCAATCTCCCCCCTTGTGGGGGAGATGTCCGGCAGGACAGAGGGGGGTACCGCACCCACCAACCTCTCAAACGATAATACTCACCAACCCACCAACCTCTCGAACACCCCACTCACCACCCTCGCCACAGGCCACGACCACCCCACCCCAAAGAGGGCCTACCCATGACCGCCCTCCTCTTCCGCGACCTCAAGCTCTCCATCCGCGCCGGCGGCGGCGCGCTTGTCGGTGTCCTCTTCTTCCTCACCGTCGTCGCCGTCATCCCCTTCGGTGTCGGCCCGGATCTCGCACTGCTCGCCCGCATCGGCCCGGCCATCGTCTGGATCGGCGCGCTGCTCGCGGCCCTCCTCGGCCTCGACCGCCTCTTCCAGGCGGAGCGTGACGATGGCGCGCTCGACCTGATGCTGATGCAGGAGACGCCGCTGGTGCTGACCGTTCTCGTCAAGTGCCTAGCTCACTGGCTCGCCACCAGCCTGCCGCTGGTGATCGCCTCGCCGCTGCTCGGCCTGTTCATGAACATGAGCGAGAAAGCAATCGGCGCCACCATGCTGACGCTCCTGGTCGGCACGCCCGCCATCACGCTGATCGGCGCGGTAGGCGCAGCGGTTGCCGTCGCATTGCCGCGCGGCGGGTTGCTGGTGTCGATCCTGGTACTTCCGCTCACCATCCCGGTGCTGATCTTCGGCGTCAGCGCGACTTACGCGGCGGTCGAGGGACCCGCCCCCTTCCTGCCGCCCTTCCTGATCCTGATCGCGCTGACGCTGTTCTTCGCCGTCATCGGCCCGGCGGCGGCAGCCCTGGCGCTGCGCAACACATCGGATTGATCATCGGCTTGATTGCCCGGGGCGGCGGATCGCGCTAAGGAGACGGCATGACCGAGAATAGCCTTGCCATCACCAAATTCAGCGATCTCGCCAACCCCACGCGGTTCCTGGCGCTCGCCAATCGCATCATCCCGTGGATGGCCGGGTTCACTGCCCTCTGTTTTATCGTGGGGCTGTATCTCAGCTTCACGACCGAGGGCGATTACCAGCAGGGCGAAACCGTCCGCATCATGTATATCCACGTCCCGGCAGCCTGGCTGTCGATGATGGGCTACACGATCATGAGCCTGTCGGCGATCGGTACTCTCGTCTGGCGCCACCCGCTGGCCGATGTCTCGGCCAAGGCCGCAGCCCCCTTGGGCGCCGCCTTCACGCTGATCGCGCTCGTTACCGGCTCGCTCTGGGGCAAGCCGATGTGGGGCACATGGTGGGTCTGGGATGCGCGGCTCACCTCCGTCTTCATTCTCTTCCTGATGTATCTCGGCCTGATTGCACTCAACCGCGCCATGGAAGACCCGAGCAAGGCCGCCCGCCTCTCGGCCGTCCTGATCCTCGTCGGCTTCGTCAACATCCCGATCATCAAGTTCTCCGTCGACTGGTGGAACACGCTGCATCAATCGGCAAGCGTGCTGCGCCTCGACGGTCCGGCGATCGACCCGGAATTCCTGCGCCCGCTGCTGGTCATGGCGATCGCCTTCACCATGCTCTTCCTGACGCTGCATGTGATGGCGATCCGCAACGAGATCTGGCGCCGCCGCATCGCCGCCCAGCGCCGGCTTGCCGCGCGTCTGGCAAGCCGCGAGGGTTGAAGAGATGACACAGTCCTACGCCTTCTACGTCTACGGCTCCTACCTTTTCGCCGGCCTGGTCACCATCGCCGTGACGCTCTGGACCTGGCTCGACGACCGCGCCCGACGCCGCGAACTTAAAGCGCTCGAAGCCTCCGGCATCCGCCGCCGCTCCGCCCGCACGACAACCCCCGACGCCAAGGTCAAGCCATGACCGACGCGCCGAACACCGAGCCGACGCAGGCCGCAGCACCGACGGAAAAACGCGGCGTGAGCCGCTACGCCTTCGCGCTGATCCCGCTCGTCGTCTTCGCCGGCATTGCCGCCACCGCCGCCAAGATGCTCTACGACCAGGATGTGCACGGCAAGAACATCTCCGAGATCCCCTCGGCGCTGCTGAACACCAAGGCGCCGTCGCTGAACCTGCCGCCGCTCGAGGGCAGCAACCTTCCGGCGCTTACCGACGCCGCCGTCAAGGGCAGGCTGACGCTCGTCAACGTCTTCGCCTCCTGGTGCATTCCCTGCCGCGAGGAGCATCCGATCTTGAAGGAACTGGCGAAGGATAGCCGGCTCAACATTGTCGCGATCAACTACAAGGACAAGAACGACAACGCGCTCGGCTTCCTCGGCGAGCTCGGCAACCCCTACAAGGCGATCGGCATCGACCCCAAGGGCCAGGCCGCGATCGACTGGGGCGTCTACGGCATCCCCGAAAGCTACCTCGTCGGCCCGGATGGCACAATCCTCTACAAGCGCGTTGGACCGTTCGACGATATCAGTTTGAAGGAAGGGCTTTATCCGGCGATGGAGAAGGCGCAGGCCAAGGCGGGGTCGTAGCGCGTCGGCCCATCAGCTTGAGGCCGGCGGCCCGCTCTGATAGATTCGCCGCATGGAACATCAGGTTAAAAGTCGCGCGATCTGGCGCGCATTGACGACGGTCAATGCGCCGCTGCCGGTTCATATCGACACCGATACCCTGCTCGCCTGCCTCTCCCTTTCTGTTACCGACGCGCGCTGGCGCCCGCATGTTCGCGCCTTCTTCCGCGAGGTCGCCACCGAAGTCATCATGGACACGGTTGTGGAAGGCGCCATTACGTTCGATAGTCTGTCAAAGGCGATTTCGTTCTGGAACGTCGACGGGGATTGCGAGAATGCGCGATGGATACGGGAGATGGCTGCCGTCCCAGTGGCACGCACTGATGCGTCTGACGAGGAGCTACATTGACGGGGCGTGCGAGCTCGCGCTGGATGCGCTCCACGCCATGGAAAGCGATGCGTCGAAGCTCTAACCGCCACCCTGCCAGGTCTTCACCGCCTCCAGCGGCCAGACCAGCATCAGCACATTGAGCGTCAGGTTGTCCCGGATCATGTAGCCGGTGAAAATCTCGAAGAAGATGGCGATCGTGACCGTCAGCCAGACCGGCGCGCGCCAGGCGAAGAAGAAGCCGAGCACCATGAACACCGTGTCCATCGCCGAGTTCAGGATGCTGTCGCCGTAATAATCGAGCGAGATCGTCGCCGTGCGATAGCGGTCGATGATGATGGGGGAATTCTCGAGCAGCTCCCAGCCGGATTCGATCACCAGCGCCAGAAGCAGCTTCATCGCGATCGGCTTGCCGCGCAGCACCAGATGCGCCAGGCCGTAGAACAGGAAGCCGTGGATGATGTGGGACGGCGTGTACCAGTCCGACATGTGCTGCGAGTTGCCGCTGGAATTGACGGTCCCCTCCCACAGCTTGACGTAGCCGCAGGTGCAGATCGGCGTGCGCCCCATCAGATACTCGGCGACGATCTGCGCGACCAGCACCGCGGCGCAGGCGATGAACCAGTAAGTCTGGTGCCTGGCTCTGTCAGTCGCCTGCAGCGCCGTCACTGGCCGGCCTCGCCCTCGGGCGCGATCGTGTGCTTCATGATCAGCGGCATCTGCGCCAGCGTGAACAGGATGGTGATCGGCATCGTGCCCCATACCTTGAAGGCGACCCAGGTGTCGTCGGAGAAATTGCGCCAGACGACCTCGTTGAGCACCGCCAGGAACAGGAAGAACACACCCCAGCGCACGGTGAGCTTGCGCCATCCTTCGGCATCGAGCTGGAAGGCGGCGTTGAAGACATAGCCGAGCAACGACTTGCCGAAAAGCAGCCCGCCGAGCAGCGTGAGGCCGAACAGCGAATTGATGATCGTCGGCTTCATCTTGATGAAGGTCTCGTCCTGCAGGTAGATCGACAGCGAGCCGAAGATCAGGACGACGATGCCCGAAACGAAGGGCATGATCGGCAGATGGCGCAGCACGACCTTCGAGATGACAAGCGAGATCACGGTCGCGGCCATGAACAGCGCGGTGGCGACGAAGAGCGGACCACCAAGGGAACCCAGGACCGGGAATTTCTCGACAAGCCAGGGACCGCGCAGATTGGCGAAGAAGAAGATCAGCAGCGGCCCGAGCTCCAGCGCCAGCTTGAGCATCGGGTGATGCTTGTCTGTCGCCGACGGGGTGATATCGCTCTCGGTCGTCATGAGGTCCCTAATCCGTTCCCTGGTCAGTCTTTGTCGTCAGTTCTTATCGTCAGTCTCGATCCCGGACGCTTGCGCGCCCTTGCGGGCATATCTGTGGCATCAATCGTGATCGGCGGCAATGGTGCGGCGTAATCAGCCCCGCGCGTCTCCGAGGCCTGCGATCGCATGGGCGAAATCCTCGGCCTCGAAGGGCTCCAGATCGTCCACGCCCTCGCCGACGCCGATAAAATAGACTGGCAGCTTGTGCTTGGCGGAGATGGCGACGAGAATGCCGCCGCGCGCCGTGCCGTCGAGCTTGGTCATGATCAGGCCGTTGACGCCGGCGACGTTGCGGAAGATCTCGACCTGGCTCAGCGCATTCTGACCGGTGGTGGCGTCGAGCGTCTGCAGTACGGTGTGCGGTGCGTCGGGATCGAGCTTGCCAAGCACGCGCACGATCTTCTCGAGCTCGGCCATCAGCTCCGTCTTGTTCTGCAGGCGGCCGGCGGTGTCGATGATCAGCACGTCGCATTTCTTTTGCTTGGCCTGCTCGAAGGCATCATAGGCAAGCCCCGCCGCATCGGCGCCGAGCTTGGTGCCGATGAATTCAGACTTGGTGCGGTCGGCCCAGATCTTCAGCTGCTCGATCGCCGCCGCGCGGAACGTATCGCCGGCCGCGACCATGACCTTCAGCCCGGCCCCGGAAAGCTTGGCGGCCAGCTTGCCGATGGTGGTGGTCTTGCCGGTACCGTTGACGCCGACGACGAGGATGACATGCGGCTTGTGGCTGAGATCGAGCTGCAGCGGCTTTGCCACCGGCTTCAACACCTTGGTGATCTCGGCCGCCATGATGCGGCTCACATCCTCGCCCGACACGTCCTTGCCGTAGCGTTCCGAGGCCAGCGTATCGGTGACGCGCAACGCCGTCTCGACGCCGAGATCAGCCTGGATCAGGAGGTCTTCGAGATCCTGCAACGTGTCGTCGTCGAGCTTGCGCTTGGTGAAGAGCGCGGAGATCTGGCCCGTCAGCTGCGACGAGGTGCGCGCGAGGCCGGCGCGCAGGCGCTGGAACCAGTTGAGCTTGGCCGGGGGAACGATGGTGACGGGTTCGGGGGCCGCGGTGGCGGTGGAGAAGCCCTTGGGGAGGATGGGGGAGTCGGAGTCGGTCGGAGTTGGTTCGGTGGAGTCGATAGAAGCTGGCTCGGAGGGTGCGATACCCCCCTCTGCCCTGCCGGGCATCTCCCCCACAGGTGGGGAGATTGGCTGGGCGGGATCGCTCGCTTCATCCTCGACCGTTTCGTCTATTGAAGGCTGCCGGTCGATCTCGTCCGCAGGCGGGACGGCCTGCCCACTCACTCCATTGTCGGCCGTCTGGTCGGGCGACCCCAACGAGTCGATCTCCCCCCTTGTGGGGGAGATGTCCGGCAGGACAGAGGGGGGTACCGCGCCCTCGATGTCAGCGGCGTCAGCCTCAGCAACAGGCTCCGCCTCCGCCTCAGCCTCCAGCAAGGACAACGGCACCAGCCCGACATCATCGGTCGCCAGCGCCGTCGGCAAATCCTCGGAAACCTCGTCCTCGTCAACACCCTCGCCATCGGCGGAAGGCCCGCCGGCCGTCTCCACTTCCTCAGGCAACACCGGATCGGCGGCAACAGGCAGCTCGCCCGCAGGCGCTGCCACCTCGGCAGCGGCGTCAGCGTCCGTGGCTTCCCCCCCTACCCTGCCGGGCATCCCCCCCACAGGTGGGGGGAGACTCGTGGCGGCGTCTTGCGCCCCTACACCGTCTTCGGTCTTGGCGGTGTCAGCATCGGTCCCATCCCTGCCATCATCTGCCGGTTGGCGAAGGTCGTGCCCCGCGTCAGTCCCCCCACCTGTGGGGGGGATGGCCGGCAGGCCAGGGAGGGTCTTGGTATCCGGCGCCTGCTCTTCCGCCGTCTTGTCGGGGCCGAAGGTGAAGACCTTTTTGATGAAGCTGAACGCCATGAGAATTCCGTCAGGTCAGGCCGCGGAGGCGGCCGTCAGTTGCATGTCGAGGTGCTTGCCGTTGTGGCCGATGATATCGACCTCGACCAGCGCGCGGGGGCTTAAGCCCGGCGCTGCGACAAGCGTGAAGTTTTCCGTATGCGCCAGTCCGTTGTTTTCCACCAGCAGCCATTGCCGCGTGCCGACCATGCGATCGAGATGGGACTGATGCAACATATGTCCAGTGGCGCGCAGCCGTGCGGCCCGCTCCTTGACGAGCGCCCGGTCGAGCTGCGGCATACGAGCCGCCGGCGTTCCCGGTCGCGGGCTGTAGGGAAAGACGTGGAGATGCGCGATCTGCGCGTCCTCGGCGAGCCTCACGGCATTGCCGAACATCTCTTCCGTCTCGGTCGGGAAACCGGCGATCATGTCGGCGCCGATCGAGATCTCCGGCCGCAGCCGTCTGACCTCGTTGACGAATGCGAGCGCATCGGCGCTGGAGTGCCGGCGCTTCATCCGCTTCAGGATCATGTCGTCGCCATGCTGCAGCGACAAATGCAGATGCGGCATGAAGCGCGCTTCGTCGGCGATGAGATCGAGGAGATGCCGGTCCGCCTCGATGCTGTCTATCGACGACAGACGCAGACGCCTGATGTCGGGCACCTGCTTCAGAAGCGTCTTCGCCAGCAGCCCGAGCGTCGGCTCGCCCGGCAGGTCGGCGCCGTAGCTGGTGGCGTCGACGCCCGTCAGCACGATCTCGCGATAACCGCTTTCGGTGAGCTTGCGCGCCTGCTCGACCACCGATCCCATCGGCACCGAGCGCGAATTGCCGCGGCCATAGGGGATGATGCAGAAGGTGCAGCGGTGGTCGCAGCCGTTCTGCACCTGGATGAAGGCGCGCACATGGCCGTCGATATGCTTGACCATCTGCGGCGCGGTCGCCTTGACGCTCATGATGTCGTTGACGCGCAGCTTCTCTTCGGCCGAGACGCCGAAATCCGGCAGCGCGCGGTAATTGACGCTCTTGAGCTTCTCTTCGTTGCCGAGCACCGCATCGACCTCGGCCATCCCGGCGAAGGTGTGTTTCTCGGTCTGCGCGGCGCAGCCGGTGACGATGATACGGGCATGTGGATTGTCGCGACGCGCACGGCGGATCGCCTGGCGCGCCTGACGCACGGCCTCGCCCGTCACGGCGCAGGTATTGACCAGAATGGCGTTATTCAGCCCGGCCTTCTCGGCCTCGGCTCGCATCACTTCGGATTCGTAGGTATTCAGACGACAGCCGAAGGTGATGACCTCGACCCCGCTCACTTGGCTTCCGCCCCCGGAGCCTCGACCGCCTCATCGCGCTGCCATACGCCAGTGACGGGATCGACGGTGCCCGACCATTCCCATTCGGCAGGGCCGGTCATGACCACATGGTCGTCCTCACGCCATTCGATGGTGAGCGGCTGCCGGCTCGGCGCGGTGGCGACGTCGATCGTGACCTTGCGCCCGGTGCGGCCGGTGCGCGCGGCGGAAACGCCGGCGGCACAGGCAGCCGAACCGCAGGCAAGCGTCAGGCCTGCGCCGCGCTCCCAGGTGCGGGTGCGCAGGCTCGCGTCGGACGTGACCTGCGCCAGCGTGATGTTGGCCTTCTCGGGAAACATCGGATGGTTTTCGAGCAGCGGTCCGAAGCGCTCCAGATCGAAGCTCATCGGATCCCTGTCGACCCAGAAGATCGCGTGCGGATTGCCGATCGACATGGCCGATGGCGAATGCAGGACCGGATTGTCGATCGGCCCGATCTGCAGCTCGATGCGGCTGGTATCGAAGAACTCTTCCGAAAGCGGGATCTTGTCCCACTGAAACACCGGCCTGCCCATGTCGACCGAGATCGTCCCGTCCGCGTGCTCGGCTGCATTCAGGATGCCGGCGACGGTCTGGAAGGTGAAGACCTTCTGGCCGGTCTCGGCCGAAAGCGCCTGCACCACGCAGCGCGTGCCGTTGCCGCAGGCCTGCGCCTTGGTGCCGTCGCAGTTCAGGATATCGATCCAGGCATCGGTGCCCTCGGCCTTTGGATCATGGATCGCCATGATCTGGTCGAACTCAGTCTCGGCATCCGCATTGAGCGCGATCGCGGCTTCGGGCGTCACCTTGTCCTTGCGCCCGCGCATGTCGACAACCAGGATCTTGTTGCCAAGCCCGTTCATCCTCGCGAATTCGACCGTTGCGCTCATTGTCTCATGTCCATGTGTGTTTGGGCTGTATATGGCGGAAATGCGCGGGAATTACCAGTGGGGGCCAATGGAGTTGAGAAGGCCGGCGTCGGAGCCGGACACCACCTCGTTTGCCCTGCCGGCACCGCTGCGCAGGCGCATACAGCGCCGAGATTGTCGAAAAACCACAACCAAGGCCTTCAATTTCCGTCGGCAATGGCAGCCGCATACCCCAAATGCGGGATGTATTTTCGCCCGCCGCATAATAGCATTGGTTCGCCGCCTAGAGGGGCGGCGTGGTTCCGGGGATGTCCATGACTGGTATGACTGTGTTTGCGGCTCGGGTTGCCATTGCCATCAGGCGTCTGGCGCTTGCATCTCTCGTCGTACTGGCGGGTTGCGAGACGACGCCGATCGAGCAAGTGCCCGATGACGCCGTCGTGATCGACGGGCCGGCCGAGTTCAAAGGGATGACGAAAGAGCAAGTTCAGCAGGACGAAAAGCGGCTCGCCGATGCAGAGCGGACCAGAGAGCCGCCGATCCGCACCGATTACCCGCAATCCCAGCCGGTGGCCTACAGCGAACCTGCCTCAGGCTTCCCGCAGCCGCCGTCCGACAGACGCTCGGATTGCGACGATCCCAATGGCCCCTTCGTGCAATGGATCCAGTCGGTGCAGCAGCAGGCCGATGGCGGCGGGGCCTGCCTGAATTCGAGAGGCGTCTATCTGATCAACGCCGAGGGCGCCAAGAAGTCGCGCTATTGCGCGCAGTTCTGTTCCGGCACGGAACGGGAGCAATCGCTGCAGCAGGCCGTCGAATACGACCGCGTGGCCGCCGAGGCGCAATCGACGATGCGCGGCACCTGCGGCTGAGATCCCACGATAGGCGTGGACGATTACGCGCCGCCTGAAAAGAATATGACATCATTATCAATGCCATAGCCGAATACTCAGCACTTTTTCATCCCCGCCCTCCGCAATCGCCACACACTGTTGGCGTCATCGGACAGGGAGCCGGGTTCGCGAACCGGTCACGCCAAGGTTGGCATCCGGCGTTCGGTGATGGTTGTCAGAGTGGTTCCAAGGCCGTCAGGGCCAAGGGATCATCCGGCAAGGAAAGGCCGAGAGACGCTCCTGTCGGCCTGGACGAACCGGAAAACCTTGAAGCGATCGGGCAGGCGGAACGCCTGACACACATACCATACTTACGATGCCGCCTGCCCACTCCCATTCCCGGGGATTTGTCAGCCAGCCGTCGCCGAGCCTCGCTCGGGCGCGGGTTTTCGTGCTGCCTAGCACCGGGAAGGCGCGCGGGAAGCGGGCGCGACGGCAAAGACACGCCGCGCCCCGATCCGATCAGAACGTCGCCGTCTTCGGGTCCGGTCCCATCCGTGCCGAGCTGCTGTCCAGCTTGGCGATCTTTTCCATGTCGTCGCCGTCGAGCTTGAAGTCGAAGACCTGGAAGTTTTCCACGATGCGCGACGGCGTCACCGATTTCGGGATGACGACGAGGCCGCTGTCCATGTGCCAGCGGATGATCACCTGCGCCGGCGTCTTGCCGTGCTTTTTGGCGATCTCGGCGAGAACGGGATGGGCGATCAGCTTGCCCTGGCCGAGCGGACTCCAGGATTGTGTCGCGATGTTGAGCTTCTTGTGCGCTTCCTGCGCCTGCTTCTGCTGGAAGTCGGGATGCAGCTCGATCTGGTTGATGACGGGCACGACGCCGGTCTCTGCAACCAGCCGCTCGATATGCTCGGGATAGAAGTTCGACACGCCGATCGACTTCGCCCGGCCTTCTTCGCGCAGCTTGATGAAGGCCTTCCAGGTGTCGACATAGGAATTGCGCGTCGGCGCCGGCCAATGGATGAGGTAGAGATCGACATAGTCGGTACCGAGCCGCTTCAGGCTCTTGTCGAAGGCCTTCAATGTCGAATCATAGCCCTGGTCCTGATTCCAGAGCTTCGTCGTCAGGAAGATGTCCTTGCGGTCGATTCCCGACGAGCGGATGCCCTCGCCGACGCCGTCCTCGTTTTCATAGACGGCGGCCGTATCGACATGGCGATAGCCGGCTTCGATGGCGGCGCGCACCGTGGGGGCGGCGATGTCGTCGGGTGTCTGCCAGACGCCGAGGCCGACTTGCGGAATGGAATGGCCGTCGTGGAACGTAATGATGGATTGCTGTGCCAAAATCGATCTCCGAAAAATCCGATGAATTCAATGGGCGTGTTGAACCGCAATCGCTTGCGGCTTCCCGCGACGCATCGCAGCCCGAGCGCCGGTCGAGTTTGATATAGGTCGAGTGTCTGCGATAATCACCCCCGTCGCCGGTCAGACGACGCGCACCACGGTTCCCTTCCTGAGATGCGGCAGCAACAGGCGCATGTCGCGCGGATGCAGCGCCACGCAGCCCGCCGTCGGCTCGTAGCCCGGCCGGATCAGGTGCATGAAGATCGCCGAGCCGCGATGGCGCGCCCGCGACGTGACGTTCCAATCCATGACGAGGCAGACGTCGTAGAGCCCGTCGGTGCGCTTCATCTCCTCGTGGCTCGGCCGGAACGGCGCCCTGACGAGACGGTTGTAGTTGGCGTTCTCGGGCTGATCGCACCAGAGCATGTCGGCGCGGATGCGGCGCATCGCAAGCGGTGTTTCGATCCGCACCTGCCGCTCGCCGCGCCGGAAGCCGGAAATCAGCTTCATCGAGGCGATCGGCGTGGCGCCGTCGCCTTCCCGTTTCAGCACCGTGCGGCCCGACCGGCCGATGGCCGCGGGTACGCGGATCGGCCCGAACTGCACGATCGCGCGGCTTTTTTTGCCGGGAGCGGGACGAACGAGGACGATCTTTGACTGTATGCCGGGCGAGCGCCTTGTTTTCTCCATTTTTCTCACATGTCTTTGCAATTGCTGAGATACAATTGAAATCATATAGCATCATATACGACAACAGCGCGGTCTCCCGATCTTTGCCTATGTGCCGAACTGGCGTAAAAGTGACGGAACCGAAGGCGAGGGACATAGCCGCATGACAGCACGCACCATTCTCTTGGTGGATGACGACGACGACCTCCGCGAAACGCTCACGGAGCAGCTCTCGCTTTACGAGGAGTTCACGGTTCTGCAGGAATCGACCGCGGGCAAGGGCGTGGAGCGCGCGCGCGCGACGCCGATCGATCTCCTCATCATGGATGTGGGCCTGCCCGACATGGATGGCCGCGAGGCGGTGAAGCTGCTGCGCAAGGGCGGCCTCAAGGCGCCGATCATCATGCTGACCGGGCACGACACCGATTCGGACACGATCCTCGGCTTGGAAGCCGGC
The DNA here is from genome assembly GCA_900471485.1 of Hyphomicrobiales bacterium. Classification (GTDB taxonomy): domain Bacteria; phylum Pseudomonadota; class Alphaproteobacteria; order Rhizobiales; family Rhizobiaceae; genus Rhizobium. Next base: position 270,913 of record UCEU01000002.1, on the reverse strand, counting down.
GCCAACGATTATGTGACGAAGCCTTTCCGCTTTGCCGTGCTGCTCGCCCGCATTCGCGTGCAGCTGCGCCAGCACGAGCAGAGCGAGGACGCCACCTTCAGCGTCGGCCCCTATATCTTCAAGCCGAGCCAGAAGCTTTTGACGGCCGAAAACGGCCAGAAGATCAGGCTGACCGAGAAGGAAGCGGCGATCATCCGCTACTTGTACCGCGCCGAGCAGAAGGTCGTGACCCGCGACGTGCTCTTGGAAGAGGTCTGGGGCTACAATTCCGGCGTCACCACCCACACGCTGGAAACCCACGTTTACCGCCTGCGCCAGAAGATCGAGCGCGACCCGTCAAACGCCGAGATTCTGGTAACGGAAAACGGCGGCTACAAGATCATACCGTAAGATGGCACTGAACGACGATATCCGCCTGCTCTCGCAGCTTCCGCTCTTCGGCGGAATGTCGGAGGACCAGCTGCGGCTGATCGCCTTCGGCGCGGATCGTCGCGCCATCTCCACCGGCCAGATGCTGTTTCGCGAGGGCTCGCCGGCGGAATGCGCCTATGTGGTCCTGAGCGGCGAGATGGAGCTGATCAGCACCGGTCGCGACGGCCAGCCGGAGGTTCAGGCGGTCGCCGGCACCGGTACGCTGCTGTCGGAACTGGCGCTGATCACGCTGGTCGAGCGCAAGTTCACCGCGGTCGCCACGAGCGACACCAGCATATTGCGGATCACCCGCTCGCTGTTTCACCGGCTGATCGAGGAATATCCCGACGCCGCGCGACTGATCGAAAACCGCATCCGCGACAACATCGCAGCGCTCGCCGCGCGCGCCGCCGCCGAGCTTCATCGCTTCGCCTGAAAATCCCTAGACTCTAGAGATCGAAATGCGCGGTCACCGGCACATGGTCCGACGGCCGCTCCCAGCCGCGCGCCTCCTTGAAGATCTCGATGCGCTGCAGGTGCGGCCCGAGATCGCGTGACGACCAGATATGGTCGAGACGGCGGCCGCGGTCGGCTGCTTCCCAATCCTTGGCGCGGTAGCTCCACCAGGTGTAGATCTTCTCGCTGTCGGGCACGTTCTGGCGCATCAGGTCGAGCCATTGCCCGCGCTTCATCACCTCGATCAGCCCCTCGGTCTCGACAGGCGTATGGCTGACGATCTTCAGGAGCTGCTTGTGCGACCAGACATCATGCTCGAACGGCGCGATATTGAGGTCGCCGACCAGGATCGAGGACGTGTTGCCCTCGCCGTCGGCCTTGAGCAGCTTCATTTCCTCGATGAAATCGAGCTTGTGTCCGAACTTCGGATTGATCGCCCGATCCGGCTCGTCGCCGCCGGCCGGAACGTAGAAGTTATGCAGCCGGATGCGCCGGCCACCGCGCTCGAACACCGCCGAGATATGCCGGGCATCACCCACCTTGCAGTAATCCTGGCGATGATCCTCCGTCAGCGGAAATCGCGAGGCGATGGCAACGCCGTGATAGCCCTTCTGGCCGTGGATGATGATGTGTTCGTATCCCATGGCCCTGAGCGGCGCCAACGGGAACAGCTCGTTCGGCACCTTGGTTTCCTGCAGGCAGAGGATGTCGGGCTTATGCTTGAGAACGAACTGCTCGACGATCGGCATGCGCAGCCTGACCGAATTGATGTTCCACGTGGTGACCGAGAAGCTCATTTCAATGCCTTTCAAATGCGAACGACATGGCTTTAGAACAAAGGTTGCGCCGATGGAACGCATGCACCCAAAGAAAAACGCCCCGCGGATGGCGAGGCGTTTCGTGAGCGGTTTCTAACCAATCAGGTCTGGACGGGATCAATCCCGATAAGCCGCCGTGCCCGGAATGACCTCGTACGGCACCCGGAAGACCTTGTCGTCGAACTGCACGCCGGTCTTGACGTTGAACACCATCACCGAGGTGTCCTTGCCCTGGTTGTCGGTGATCGTCCACTGACGCAGGTCGAGCGTCTTCGGGTCGAACATCATGGTGATCGTCGAGTTGCCGAACACCGTATTGTTGCCGAGCGCGATGGTCGTGAGGTCCGATTCCTGCTTGACGCTCTTCACCGAGCCGGACGACAGGTCGATCTTTTGCGCCAGGAGCAGGCTGAGCGGTGTCTTTGACAGAGGATAGAGATCCCAGGTCTTCAGCTTCATGTTGCCGATCGCGACGTTCTTGCCGTCGGCGATGACGCGGATCGGCGACGGGTCGTCATAGTTGAAGCGCAGCTTGCCGGGGCGCTGGATGAAGAACTTGCCGCCGGTCTGCTCGCCGCGCGGGCCGAACTGCACGAACTCGCCCTGCATCGTGCCGACGCTGGAGAAATGGTCGGCGATCGCCTGGGCGGTGGCATTGTTGGACGCGGCCGACGCCGCCTGCGCAAAGCTGTTGAATGGCAGCGCGGTGGAGGCAGCCGCGACGGCCATCGCGCCGAGAAGATGGCGGCGGGTCAGCGAGATGCGGTCCATGAAGGTCTCGGAGTTGTTCATATAGGTCTCCTCTAGGCATTTCTGGATGCTGCCGAAACGCGGCGCCATCATGGCGGCTTTCGCAGGCCTGCAGAAAGTAACGGTTTCAGGGCGATCAGGTTTCCGTGAAGCCGGCGTCGTTTGAAAATATTCAGGCTCAGCGGTCGAGAATATCGCCTTCGGTCGGCACCAGGATCTCGCGCTTTCCGGCATGATTGGCCGGGCCGATGATGCCTTCCTGCTCCATGCGCTCGATCAGCGACGCGGCGCGATTGTATCCGATGCCAAGTCTGCGCTGAATATACGACGTCGAAGCCTTTCCGTCACGCAGAACAATGGCGACGGCCTGATCGTAGGGATCCTCGGAATCGGAGAGATTGGAGGTGCCGGCCGGGCCACCGCCGTAATCGCCATCCTCGTCGTCATCGGCGGTGATGGCATCGAGATATTGCGGCTGGCCCTGCGTCTTCAGATAGGCGACGATGTCCTCCACCTCGCCATCGGCCACGAACGGGCCGTGGACACGCTGGATGCGCCCGCCACCGGCCATGTAGAGCATGTCGCCCATCCCGAGCAGCTGTTCGGCGCCCTGCTCGCCCAGAATGGTGCGGCTGTCGATCTTCGACGTCACCTGGAAGGAGATGCGGGTCGGGAAGTTGGCCTTGATCGTGCCGGTAATGACGTCGACGGACGGACGCTGCGTTGCCATGATGACATGGATACCGGCAGCGCGCGCCATCTGCGCCAGGCGCTGCACCGCGCCTTCGATGTCCTTGCCGGCGACCATCATCAGGTCGGCCATTTCGTCGATGATGACGACGATATAGGGCAGCGGCTTCAGGTCGAACTCTTCCGTCTCGTACATCGCCTCGCCGGTCTCCCGGTCGAAGCCCGTCTGCACGGTGCGCGAGATCGCCTCGCCCTTGGCGAGCGCCTGCTCGACGCGGGAATTGAAGCCGTCGATGTTGCGCACGCCGATCTTCGACATCTTCTTGTAGCGCTCTTCCATCTCGCGGACGGTCCACTTCAGCGCCACGACGGCCTTCTTCGGGTCCGTCACGACAGGAGACAGCAGGTGCGGGATGCCGTCGTAGATCGACAGTTCCAGCATCTTCGGATCGATCATGATCAGGCGGCACTGTTCCGGCGTCATGCGGTAGAGCAGCGACAGGATCATGGTGTTGATGGCGACCGATTTACCCGAACCGGTGGTACCGGCCACCAGCAGATGCGGCATCTTGGCGAGGTCGGCGATGACGGCTTCGCCGCCGATCGTCTTGCCGAGCGCCATGGCAAGCTTGGCCTTGGAGGTCTCGAAATCCCTGGAGGCGATCATTTCGCGCAGATAGACGGTCTCGCGGATATTGTTCGGCAGCTCGATGCCGATGGCGTTGCGGCCGGGCACGACGGCGACGCGGGCGGCGATCGCGCTCATCGAGCGGGCGATATCGTCGGCAAGGCCGATGACGCGCGACGACTTGATGCCGGGCGCCGGCTCCAGTTCGTAGAGGGTAACGACGGGGCCCGGACGGACATGAATGATCTCGCCCTTCACGCCGAAATCCTCGAGCACGCCTTCGAGCATGCGGGCATTCTGCTCCAGCGCGTCGGCCGACAGTGTCGAATCGCGCACGACGGCCTTCGGCTCGGCGAGCAGATGCATGGACGGCAGCTGGAAGCCTTCGGGGCGGATGAACGAGCCCTGCTGCTCGCGCTCGACGCGGGCGCCGGGCTTGGGGCGGGCGGAAGGCTGCACGACGCGCGGCTCGGCACGACCGCCGGCCTGCTTGGCGGGGGCGCGCATCATCCAGCCATTGTCGTCATCGTCGTCGGGCAGGATGCCGGCCGGACGCGGCGGCATGTCGTCATCGAACGGCATGTCGTCGTCGTCATCGTCGTTGAGCGAGATGGACGGCGCCGAAACGATGCGGCGCGGCGACGCGCCGCGCGGCTCCATCGAGGGATCCATGCGCTCTCCGCGCGCGGTGGGCGTCTTGGCGCGCACCGGTTCGTTGAGCTTGCCGAACTCGTCGTCGTTGAAGTCGTAAGGGGATTCGAAATCGTCCTGGCGGCGCTTGCGCGGACCCATGCCGAGCATGCGGCGCATCCGCGCCTGGCTCATGTACCAGGCATGCGTCAACGCGCCGAAGGCAAGCCAGCCGCCGCCGTCCTCGTCTTCGTCCTCGTCGCCGACGGAGGGAAGCCTGGAGCGGTTGTCGGCATAGCTATCGGCGTCGTCCTCGTCTTCCTCCGGTGCGGCGCCGACGATGCCGGCGGCAAACAGCATCATCCAGGCTGTCGGGATGGAGAAAGCAGCGCCGACGGCGGTGGCGAACGCACCGGTCGGATAGGCGCCGACGAACAGCGCCGGAAAGCGCAGGATCATGTCGCCGATGACGCCGCCGATGCCATTGGGGATCGGCCAGGTGAGTGGCGGCGGGAAGCAGCCGATCACGGCCGAAGACAGGATCGAGCCCACACCCCAGGCGGCGAGCCGCGCCGGGACGCGGCTGAAGCGGCGGCCGGAAATCAGCGCCAGCGCCCAGGCGACAACAGGCAACAGCGCGACGACGCTGGCAAGCCCGAAGAACTGCATCAGGATATCGGCGAACGCCGCGCCGCTATAGCCGAGGATGTTCGTCGGCTCGTTGCCCGTGGCGTAGGAATAGCTCGGATCGGCGACGTTCCAGGTCGCCAGTGCGGCGACCGCCAGCGCGAGCAACAGGAAGAGCGCGAAGCCCAACAGGCTCTGCGCCTGGCGGACCACAAACCCCGAAAGGGAGAAACGGTCCGGCCGGCCATCCATTGCTGGCGATGTGCTTCTTGCCATGTGTATACCCGTCCAATGCCTGAAAGCTTGCGAATCGCGGATGCGCCTCGCGCCCAATGCGTCCGCTCCACCTAATCAAAGGACGGTTAAAGCGATGTTAACCATCCGCTCCCGACATCTTGTATCCCGAAAATAAAGAAGCCCGAACCTTGGGAGGTCCGGGCCGGGACGGCAGAATGCCGCGGAAAGGCTTGGAAGGATGGTAGCGGCGCCCTGCATGGGAGCGCCGCCTGGCCGTAAGGCTTACGAGTGATAAGCGGCTTCGCCGTGCGTAGCGAGGTCGAGGCCTTCGCGCTCGGCTTCGACAGGAACGCGCAGGCCGACGATGACGTCGACGATCTTGTAGAGGATCGCCGAGCCGACGCCGCACCATACGACAGTGATTGCGACAGCGGTGATCTGGGTCATGACCTGGCTGCCCATGGTGACGCCATCGGCATAGCCGACGCCACCGAGCGAGGCGCTGGCGAAGACGCCGGTGAAGATCGCACCGAAGATGCCGCCGACGCAATGGACGCCGAAGACGTCAGCCGTGTCGTCGTAGCCGAACTTGTTCTTCACCACGGAGACGAAGAAGTAGCACAGCGGCGACACGATCAGGCCCATGACGATCGCGCCCATCGGACCGACGATGCCGGCAGCAGGCGTGATGGCGACGAGACCAGCAACCATGCCCGAAGCGCCGCCGAGCATGGAGGCCTTTCCGCGGGTCATGCTTTCAATGGCGGCCCACGATACGATCGCGGCTGCTGTTGCGACGAAGGTGTTGACGGTTGCCAGCATGGCACCGCTGGAAGCTTCCAGGTTGGAGCCGGCGTTGAAGCCGAACCAGCCGACCCAGAGCATCGACGCGCCGACCATGGTCAGCGTCATCGAGTGCGGAGCCATCATGTCCTTGCCGAAGCCGATGCGCTTGCCAACCATGATCGCGCCGACCAGACCGGCGATACCGGCATTGATGTGGACGACGGTGCCGCCGGCGAAATCAAGCGCGCCCATCTTGAAGAGCAGGCCGTTAGCATCCCAGACCATGTGTGCGACCGGGAAGTAGACGAAGGTTGCCCACAATGCGCAGAACAGCACGGCTGCCGAGAACTTGATGCGCTCTGCGAACGCACCGACGATGAGCGCCGGCGTGATCGCTGCGAACGTCATCTGGAACATCACGAAGATGAACTCGGGGATGACGACGCCTTCCGAGAAGGTCGCGGCGGTGGAGTCCTTGGTTACGCCGGACAGGAACAGCTTGGCGGTGCCGCCCCAGAATGCGCTTTCCGAACCGCCGAAGGCGAAGGAATAACCGTAGATGACCCAGATCAGCATCATGACGGCGCCGATCATCGTGCACTGCATCAGCACCGACAGCATGTTCTTGGCGCGAACCAGACCGCCATAGAAGAGTGCCAGGCCGGGGACCAGCATAAACAGCACCAGAATGGTCGAAACGAACATGAAGGCGGTGTCGCCCTTGTCCGGAACGGGCGCGGCGGCAGCAGCCGGAGCGGCGGTGGTGGCCGCATCCTGCGCGAAAGCGACGACCGGCGCGAGAAGCGCGGCGGACGCAGCGGCAAGGCGCGCGTAAGTGGAAGAAATCTTGGAAATGGACATAGAAAAAAGCTCCTTGCTACCGTTCTTACAGCGCGTCTGAGTCGGTTTCGCCGGTACGGATGCGAACGGCATGGTCGATCGAATAGACGAAGATCTTGCCGTCGCCGATCTGGCCGGTCTTGGCCGACGAGGCGATGGCTTCAACGGCCTTGTCGACGATCTCGGTGGCGACTGCGACTTCGATCTTGAGCTTCGGCAGGAAGCTGACCGCGTACTCGGTGCCGCGATAGATTTCGGTATGTCCCTTCTGGCGTCCGTAACCCTTCACTTCGGTTACGGTCAGGCCCTGAATGCCGATCGCCGTGAGGGCTTCGCGCACCTCGTCCAGCTTGAACGGCTTGATAATGGCCATCACAATTTTCATCTGGTTTCCCATCCTTCGTTACCCTCGGCGCGGAGCCGACTCTCCTTGACGCCAAGGCATCTGCCATCAGCGACCGCCTCTTTACATTCAAGGGGCGTGCCAGATTCGAATGGGGTGATTAAGTTATTGAAAAATAAACGCTATATTTCGATAAACCAATAAACAGGCAAATGATTGCCTAATAATCGCTCAAAAAACACACAAATGGACGAAGTTGCCCACCGTTTAGTCATTTGCCCTTTTACGAATCAAACCCTCCTGAGCGACCGACGCAATCAGGACACCGTCTCGCGTAAAGAGGCTACCGCGCGTCAAACCTCGCGCGCCGGATGCGGAAGGGCTGTCCTGCGTGTAGAGCATCCAGTCGTCGAGCCGGGTCGGCCGATGGAACCACATCGAATGGTCGAGGCTTGCCACCTGGATCGTCTGATCGAAGATCGACGTGCCGTGCGGGTAGAGTGAGGTGTCGAGCAGCGTCATGTCGGAGATATAGGCGAGCACCGAGGCTTGGCAGTAGCGGTCGTCGGGCACCGGCCCGTTGGCGCGCACCCAGATATGCTGAACCGGATCGAGCTTATTGTCGGAGAAGTAATGCGTGAGCGACACCGGACGGATCTCGATCGGCCGCTCGCGCCCCCAATATTTGCGGATCGCTTCCGGCGCGTTGGCGAGATAGCGCTTGGCGATCTCGCGCTCGTCCATCAGCGTCTCCGGCGCAGGAACGTCGGGCATGACGATCTGGTGCTCGAAGCCGGGCTCCTCGATCTGGAACGAGGCCGAAAGCGCGAAGATCGCCTTGCCGTGCTGGATGGCGACGACGCGGCGGGTGTTGAAGCTCGACCCGTCGCGGATGCGCTCGACTTGGTAGATGATGGGCACCGAGGGATCACCGGGCCGCATGAAGTAGGCGTGAAGCGAATGCACCAGGCGCTCGCGATCCACAGTCCGCTGCGCCGCCATCAGCGCCTGGGCGATGACCTGGCCGCCGAAAACCCGCTGCCAGCCGACTTGCGGACTGCGCCCGCGAAAGATGTCGACCTCGATCGGCTCGAGATCGAGCGTCGAAAGCAGGGTTTCCATCGCGGTCGGATTTTCGGGGGCACGCGTCATTTTGTACAACTCCGGACAGTAGGAAGTGCGGTGGCGATGATCTATATAGATCAACACGATATTCTAAAAGAACGGAACGAGATGCTATGCACGACATGCTGGTTGTAGGGGCGGGTTACGTAGGACTTTCCGCTGCTGTCGCCGTCAAGCAGGCGGCGCCGCATCTCGATGTCGTGGTGGTCGAAGCAGCCCCTGCGGGCGTCTGGGAGAAGGACATGCGCGCCTCCGCGATCATCGCGGCCGCCACCAGCATGCTCGATGTTTTCGGCATCTGGAAGGAGATCGAACCCGAGGCCCAGCCGATCACCCGCATGATCGTGACCGATTCGAAGACCTCCGATCCCGTTCGCCCCGTCTTCCTCACCTTCGACGGAGAAGTGAAGGACGGCCAGCCCTTCGCCCACATGGTGCCGAACCTCGCCTTGGTGCGCGCGCTGCGCGGCGCCTGCGAGCGCCTCGGCATCGAGATCCGCCACGGGCTTGGCGCCACCGGCCTGAAGACGCTTGACACCCACGCCGAAGTGACGCTCTCCGACGGCAGCACCATCGAGGCACGGCTGGTCGTCGCCTGCGACGGCGTGCGCTCGCACCTGCGCGACCTCGCCGGCATCAAGACGGTGAGCTGGAACTACGGCCAGTCGGGCATCGTCACTACGGTCGAGCATGAACGCCCGCACCATGGTTGCGCCGAGGAACACTTCCTGCCGTCAGGCCCCTTCGCCATCCTCCCGCTTCCCGGAAATCGCTCCTCGCTGGTCTGGACGGAGAGGACGCACGACGCCGACCGGCTGGTCGCTTCCGACGATCTGATCTTCGAGGAGGAACTGGAACGCCGCTTCGGCCACAAGCTCGGCGCGCTGAAGGTCGTCGGCCCCAAGCGCGCCTTCCCGCTCGGCCTGACGCTTGCCCGCGCCTTCGTGGCACCACGCATAGCACTCGCCGGCGACGCCGCGCACGGCATTCACCCAATCTCCGGCCAGGGTCTCAATCTCGGCTTCAAGGATGTGGCGGCACTGGCCGAAACAATCGTCGAAGCCGATCGCCTGGGCCTCGACATCGGCTCGATCAACATTCTAGAGCGCTACCAGGCATGGCGCCGCTTCGACACCTTCCGCATGGGCGTGACGACGGACGTTCTGAATCGGCTGTTCTCCAACGACATCGCCCCGGTCCGCATCGCCCGCGATTTCGGCCTCGGCATCGTCGAGCGCCTGCCCGGTCTTAAATCCTATTTCATCGGCCAGGCCGCCGGCACGACGGCCAAGGACAACCCGCGCCTGCTGGCGGGCGAGACGATCTGAACTCGCCACCAAAATTGCCTGCTGAGTGTTAGTTCCACTGCTCCGTCTCGGCGCCGTCGTTGGCCGCTCGTTGTTGAGCCGCCGCTTCTAGCCTCTTTTTCAGCCGCGTGTTTTCTTCCCGCAGTATCTGATTCATCGCCCATACGCTCGTCTCATTCGCAGACAACGCCTGGCCGGAAAGAACCCCGGACGATTTGTCGGATTGATAAAGGCTCTGAGCGAGGCTTTGCGCCAGACCCTTCGAGGGAATCGCCATTGGTTCATAGGCCATTCTCTGCACCAAGGGAGCGATTGCGGTCGACGCAGTTCCCTGTGCCGTGGCGAAAACAAAGAGGCCAAGCAGAACCAGCGCGGTCGCGAACGCCGGCGACCATCCCCAGTCCGCGCGCGTCGGAAGAACGATCTTGATATGCCTGCTATCCATTGCACCGCCGCCGGTGGCGCGTGACGCGTGACGCCTTGAGCCGTCTGAGGTAGCCCATGTAAAGTCCATGCCCTACATATAGCAACACGCACGCCGCCGTGATGCCGATCGGCACCAGATAAAATGACCAGTCGATGCTGTCTGTCATGGCGAATATCTCAATCGCGACAAAGTGGCCTGCCCGACAAAATGTAGCACGATTGCACACATTACCCAAACGCCAACCATCGATATGGTATCTCTGGTGTCCGGCATCAAATCTAATGAAGGGGAAGCAAAAAATGGCGTAACAACGCCTCCGACCAAAAGCGCGGTTGCTGCCCGTTCGATGAAATTCGCAAGAAATTTTGTCGATTCTATTGTGACGAGGTCAGGTCTATCGTCTTGCATGCTGATGGCTTCTCCATTTCTTTACATGGAAGCAACTCAATCAATCAAAGAATTTCAAGACAATGCAACCTTTGCTTTGCAAAAGCAATGCGCTTCTCGGCCCGTCTGCTCCGCGCAATACCGGCTGCGATCTGGCGACCCTGAAAGCAATCAATCCTCGATCTCGCGCGCCTCGGAGACCAGCATGATCGGAATGCCGTCGCGGATCGGATAGGCGAGCTTTGCCTTTTCCGAGACGAGCTCGTTCTGCTCGCGGCTGTAGACGAGCCGGCCCTTGGTGAGGGGGCAGACCAGAAGTTCGAGAAGCTTGGGATCGACGCGGCTGAGTTTTTCGTCCATGCGCGAAAGCTTACTGCAGGACCGTGTCGGAGTCACCAAAGACGCGCGCAAGCACGATCTCGGTGATCGCGATCAGTGTTTCCGCCCGCGTCTTCAAATCCGGCGCTTCGAGCAGCGCCTGTTTTTCGGCGGGGCCGAAGGGCGACATCATCGCCAGCGAGTTGACCAGCGTGAGGTTGCTGGCGCGCTCCACGCTCTCCCAGTCCGCTTCCAGCTTGTTGGCGTCGAGATAGGCCTTGAAGGCCGAGAGCAGCGCCGCCCTGTCGACCGTATCCTCTTCGTCGCGCGCCGAGAGGTCGGCGATGAATGGGGCGATGCGGAAGGTGCGGAAGGGGCTGTGCGTATCCTTCTCGTCGAGCAGGCGGAAACGGCAGATGCCGGTCAGCGACACGATGTAGCGACCGTCGCCGGTCTCCTGGAAGGAGGTGATGCGGCCGAGGCAGCCGACCGGCGCCAGATTGGTTTCGTCCTGCTCGCCGAGTGCCGGCTGCACCATGCCGATCAGCCGGTTGCCCGCCATGGCGTTGTCGAACATGGTGAGGTAGCGCGGCTCGAAAACATTCAGCGGCAGTTGCCCTGTCGGCAGCAGCAGCGCACCCGTCAAGGGAAAGACGGCGACCGTGTCGGGCAGGTCGCCAGGCTTGAGATATCGTGCATTGCCCACTTGCATAGATGCCAGTCCCGCATATTTGGCCGGTGCAACATCACGCTCCGGCACTAACGGGAATGTGGTGTCCGACGCCGAAAACGCAAGGGTATCGCCCGAAACTTAGGAGAACAGCAGCGCCGAAAGCTTGCGACGCCCGGAAACGCTGGCCGGATCCTTGAAGCCCCAGACCTCGAAGAACTGCAGCAGCTGGCGGCGTGCGCCGTCATCGTCGAAGGTGCGGTCCTTGCGCATGATATAGAGCAGATGCTCGGCCGCTTCCTCGCGGCTTCCCTCGACGTTGCGGATCTTGGCGAGCTTCATGCGCGCTTCGTGATCATCGGGATTGCGGGCAAGCTCGTGCTCGAGCGCCACGGGATCGCCGAGCTTGCGGGCTTCCTCGATCTGCTCCAGCTTCTTCACCACCGCCTGGATCGCCGGGTCTTGGGCCATTTCCTCCGGCAGCTCGGTCAGCGCCTCGCGGGCGCGCTCATGCTGGTTGGCCGCGATCATGCAGTTTGCCATGCCGGCAAGCGCCTTGGCATTATCAGGATCAGCCTGCATGACGGCGCCGTAGAGCTGCGCGGCGCCATTGATGTCGCCGCTCGCGATCAGCCCGTCGGCCTCGGCGATCGCGGCTTCGATCTCGGCCGCCTGATCGGCGCCGGCAGGACCGGCGATACGATCGATGAACTCGCGGATCTGGCTTTCGGGCACAGCGCCCATGAAGCCATCGGCCGGGCGGCCGCCGACGAAGGCGATGACGGCGGGGATCGACTGGATGCCGAGCTGGCCGGCGATCGACGGATGATCGTCGATGTTCATCTTCACCAGCTTGACCCGACCCTCGGCCTCGTTGACCACTTTTTCGATGACGGGGGTCAGCTGCTTGCACGGGCCGCACCAGGGCGCCCAGAAATCGACCAGCACCGGCTGGTTGCGCGATTCCTCGATGACGTCCTTGGCGAAGGTGGCGGTGGTCGTATCCTTGATATGGCCGCCAGCCGAGGGCGCCGCCGTCGCGGCGGGCGCCGCGCCATAGCTTGCCGTTGCCGACATCTGGCCGAAGGAATTACTGTAAGGATTGTCGTTGCCGCTCATGGATATCTCCCGCCGCCGGTCAACCGGCTTTATCTTCCGCTAAAATCGTATGTCAGGACGTCACTTTCAAGACAAGCGGCTTGTGCCCGGTCGCTTCCATGAAACGAACGAGGTCGACGCTCGAGATCGAGGTCGTGGCGTCGTTGGACAAGGGGTGGCAGTTGATGATCTCGTCGCGCATCAGGTCCGCGTCGAGCACGAAGGTGACGTTGTGGCCGGTATCGTTGATCGCGCCGAAGGCCGTGACCGAGCCCGGAATGACGCCGAGATACTCCATCAGCTTTTCCGGCTTGCCGAACGACACCTTGCTCGCCGCGCCGATCAGCGTGTGCACCGTCTTCAGATCGACGGCGGCGTTTTCCTCGACCGTCAGCAGGAAGAACTGGTCCTTCTTGTCCTTCACGAAGAGGTTCTTCGTGTGCCCGCCGGGAATCTCGTCGCGAAGGGCTACCGATTCGGCAACGGTGAACACCGGAGCGTGATCCTTTGTCGTGTGCCTGATTCCCAGCCCGTCGAGAAAGGCAAACAGCTCGTCACGGGTCTTCGGCGTCATCTCGGTCATCTCACAATCCATCAAAGGTCAGCGTCAGGCGCCCTGATTAAGTCCGAAGGCCGGCTTTTGCAATCTTTCAGAGCGACGCTTTTCCCTGCATTTGCGGGCTATTTCACCGCCCCGCCGAACGCGCTGGAATTTTTCTTCGAATTTCCGTCATTTCCCTGTTGCATTTGAAAATCGTTTGGGCGATATAGCGCCCGTCGCCGCAAGGTGGCGCCCACGGTCCTCACAACTACCCCGGACCGATGTGGATTGAGCGGGTGTAGCTCAGGGGTAGAGCACAACCTTGCCAAGGTTGGGGTCGAGGGTTCGAATCCCTTCGCCCGCTCCAGTTTTCCTAAAGAATTTAGATGATTATAGGCTCGGTTATCCGGGCCTTTTATCATTCTTGATACATGGAGCCGTGCGCTACGCGGTAAAATTATAGGGCACAGCTAAATCACCTTGCCGCGCCGCGGCCGGTACTATTGTGGCAGATGCTTGTGACATCAGGCTGGCTCTGACGAATGCGAAGGATCGCCTCGGAGCGTATAGGTCGACTGACTCCGCTCTGAAGTGTAAAGCTTCAGAGAGTTCGAGGATATCAAAAGGCGCCGCCCACCACACACAAGGCGGGCGGCTAAACCACTTCAGTGCTGGGTTTGCTTCTTCGCGATCTGTTCTGAACCCAAATGGGCTTTTCCCTTCAAGATCTCGTTGACGCGACCCTGATTAACGCCATAGCTGGCGGCGATTTGGTGCTGGTACTCGCCATTCCAGCGACGCAACCAGACTTGCACGGCGTCTTCAAACGAAAATCTGTAGTTCGTATTCTTCATCGTTTAGGACCTTATACAGCCCCCGCCCGACTTGACAGATTACCCACTCCGCGTATGTTCGAAGCTGTTAAGGGGATCTGTAAGCCGACAAAGGTTTTTTACAGTTTCAACACGGAGCCGGGGTTGCAGCCCCGGCTTTTGTGTTCATTCGCCAGACAATCCAGCCGAACGATCAATATAGAGTTTAAAATATCCGATTCCGTCAAGGGGCAGGAACGGCGCGCGCTGTGGAGCAACACAGCATTTTAAAGCCCTGCTAGAAATACAGAAATTATTTTCCACATGATTTTGCTTTGGAATCAGCGCGTTGCAAGAAACCGCTTTAACATCTTGTTAATACTTGGCTAAGCGGTGAATTGCGGGGATAAGCGGTAAATTACATCAGCTAAGGCAAGCAGATAGCTAGTGCCTCCGACAACTCAACCCGAATCGGCTACCTTGATCTTAGGGAAAAGCCTTTAATCAATCACGCCAAGTCCCCTCACACCATCCCCACCCCCAGCCGCTCCGCATGCGGCATAAGCGACGCCATGATCGCCGGGTGCAGCACCACGCCGTCTCTCTCCGCCTGCCGCTTCCGCGCCAGACCGTTTTCGCCCGGCAGCCGGACGCGGGTGATGCCGGGGCGGGGTGGGTTGGCGTGGCAAGCGTCGGTGAGCCAGCCGGTCTGGCGCAGGAACGCCTCGCGCCCGCCGAAGGCGTCGGGGTCGAAGACCTGGATGGTGACGGCGGCGTTGGTGCCCTTGAGGCCATCGGCGCGGCCGAGGCCGGAAAGCCCCTGCGTGAACGCCTCGACATGCAGCGCCATGCCATAGCCCTTCTGCCCGTGATCAAGCCCGCCGGCCGGCAGCAGCGTGCCGCCGCGCTCGATGACACGTGGATCGCGGCTGGGCTTGCCATGCTCGTCCAGAAGCCAGTCGTGATCGTAGTGGCGCCCCTCGCGCACCAGCCGCTGCGCCATGTTGACCGTCGTGATGGAGGCGCTGATGTCGATGAGGATGGGATCGCCCGGCGTCGGGATGCCGTGGGCGACCGGATTGGGCGTATAGATGCCCCGCGTGCCGCCGAAGGGCGCCACCTGCGCGCCGGACGGGCTGGAGCTCGCGATGCTGACCATATAGCCGCGGTCCGTCGCGATGGTGAGATAGGCCGCTAGGCAGCCGATATGATGGCTGTCGCCGATGGTGACCGTCGCCGTGCCGAAGGCTTCCGCCCGCGCGCAGGCGAGCTTCACCGCCTCCGACGTCAGCCATGCGCCGGGCAGTCGCCGGCCGTGCCAGGCAATGGCCGGGCCGCGGTCCGAGACGACCTCGGGCGCGCCCTCGCCCTTCATTACCCCATCGGCGATGCTCTGCAGGTACCAGCCGGCGAGCGCGAGCCCGTGCGTCGTATGCCCGAGCAGGTCCGCCTCGACCAGATAATGCGCGACGGCTGCGGCTTTATCCTCTTCCAGCCCGGCAGCCGAAAACAGCGACCGCGCAAAGGCGCGCAACGCCTCCGGCTGGTATGAAGGCTGGGTGTCAGGCGTTTCGCCCATTGGATATCTCCTTCGGATCGGGCCGGCCCTGTCGGCGACCCCTATGGTCAGCGGGCAAGGAAGCGTGGCGCCGGCGTCTCGCCCTTGAAAATCGCAAGCACCTGCTCGGCCGACATGACCGAGACGGCGCGCTTGGCATCGAGCGTCACGCCTGCCACATGCGGGGTCACCAGCGTGTTCGAGAGGTGTACGAGCGGATTGTCGATGCCGGGCGGCTCCATCGCGAAGCTGTCGAGCCCCGCGGCGGCGATATGCCCGTCTTCCAGCGCCGAGACCAGCGCCCTCTCCTCCACGACTTCGCCGCGCGCGGTATTGATGAGCAGCGCGCCTGGCTTCATCAGGCGAGTGCGCCTGCCGTCGATGAGCTTGGCGGTCTCGGGCGTCAGAGGACAGTGCAGGCTGACGATATCGGCTTTTGCGAGAAGCGCGTCGAGATCGCTTTCGCGCGTGACACCGTCAGCAAAGGCGTGGTCGGGTGTGTGCGGATCGAAGGCGGAGACGACCATGCCGATTGCCTGCGCCATGCGCGCCAACGTCTGGCCGATGAAGCCGAAGCCGACGATGCCGAGATGCTGGCCGCGCAATTCGCGCCCATGATAGCGGTTCTTGTCCCAGATCCCGTCGCGGATCAGCGCGTCCTGCCGGGGCAGGTCCTTGACGAGCGCCATGATCAGCGCCAGCGCGTGCTCTGCCACCGAATGGCCGTTGCTGCCCGTCGTCATCGTCACCGGAATGCCGCGCGCCGTGGCCGCGGCAACATCGATGTCATTTGTGCCGACGCCATGCTTGGCGATGTGCCGGAGCCGTCCGCCCGCCTCCATTTCCTCGGCGCCGAGCTGCTCGGCCAGCAGCCGGACGATAACGGCATCCGGCCGGTGCGCCTGCATGGCGGCGATCACCTTCAATCGGTCGATATAGGGCGGCGTGGCGATCGTTGTGACACCTGCGGCCTCAAGCACCGCGCGGCCCTCGGGCGCGAGGTCTCCTCCCAGAATGACGACTGTCTTTTCCATCCTCATCTCCTCCCGCGAGCATGGCAGAGCCGCGGCGCTGTGGGCGCCGTCGGCAAAATCGGTGCGATCTTGAAACGATCAGGCGCGCTAGCGGCGCGGCGAACGTGCCATCAGCCGGGCATAGGCGATGGCGGAAAGCATGTTGACGTGGTTGGCCTGGCCGGTGCCGGCGATATCGAAAGCGGTGCCGTGATCGACCGAAACGCGGTCGATCGGCAGGCCGAGCGAAACGTTGACGGCGGTATCGAAGGCCACCAGCTTGATCGGGATATGGCCCTGGTCGTGATACTGCGCGATCACGAGATCGAAGGCGCCGTTATAGGCGCGGGCAAAGACGGTATCGGCGGAGATCGGGCCGACGACGTCGATGCCCTTGGCCTGCGCCAGCTCCACGGCCGGCGCCAGGAACTCGCTGTCCTCGGTGCCGAACAGGCCGTTTTCGCCGCAATGCGGATTGAGCCCGGCAACGGCGATGCGCGCCTTCTTGCCCAGCCGCAGGAAATGGTTGTGCCCCGCCTCGATGGTCGCCAGCACGCGCTCGGTCTTGGCCCGCTCGATCGCGCCCTTCAGCGAGATGTGGGTGGAGACGTGGATGGTGTTCAGCCGCTCGGAGGCGAGCAGCATGAACGAGCTCTTCGAGCCCGTCAGATGCGCAAGCAGGCCGGTGTGGCCGTCATGGTGATGGCCGGCAAGGTTCATCGCTTCCTTGTTGATCGGCGCGGTGACGATGACATCCGCCTGTCCCGACAGCGCTAGATCGACCGCGCGGCTGATATAGCGCACCGAGGCATCGCCCGCGACGGGGCTGACCTTGCCGATTTCAGGCAGCGGCGCGCCGAGATCGACCTCGTCGACGGCGATCTTGCCTGCACCTGATGCATCCGATGGCGCGAAGGAAAGCCCGGCATTGGTAGTGCGGTTGGCGCGCTCGAGTGCTTCGGTATTGCCGACGATGACGAAATCGCGACGCTCCTGCTCGGGCATCGCCGCCAGCGCCTTGACGATCACCTCGGGGCCGACGCCGGCGGGATCACCCAGCGTCACCGCGACTTTCGCATTTCTGTCCATCAGTCCTCTTCCTTCCTGATTGGCCTTATATATGGCCGCGCGCCTAGAAGGCGGCTTCGTAGATCGAGCGAATATCGTCACGCGCGAGATCGCGCGGATTGTTGTCGAGCAGGCGGCGGATTGCAAAGGCATCGTCCGCCATGGCGTCGAGGTCGCTCATTGGAACCCCGAGACCCGAAAGCTTCATCTCGATGCCGAGATCGGCGCAGAAGGAATAGGCGGCCTCGAACACCGAACCGACATCGTCGGATGCCTTGCGACCGAGCGCATCGATGACCGCCCTGGTCTTTTCGGGAACGGCCGGCGTGTTGAAGGCGAGCACATGCGGGAAGATCAGCGCGTTGGCGGCGCCGTGCGCCACATGCCAGCGGGTGCCGAGCGGATAGGCGAGCGCATGGCCGCCGGCCGTGTTGACCGGGCCGAGACAGAAGCCGCCATAGAGCGAGGCGAGCGACAGGCCGGCGCGCGCCTCGGCATCGGAACCATCATTGACCGCCCGCGCCAGATACTTGCCCACCAGCCGCGCGCCCTCGATCGCATAGAGATCGATCATCGGATGCGCCTTGCGGTTCGTGAACGCCTCGACGCAATGCGCCATGGCATCGACACCGGTGGCGGCCGTCGTGCGGGCCGGAACGGTGAAGGTGAGCGCCGGATCGATGACGGCTATATCGGCCAGCATGTGAATGCTCTCGACGGCGAGCTTCGCCATCGTTTCGGGATCGGTGACCAGCGCCCGGATGCCGGCTTCGCTGCCGGTGCCGGCCGTGGTCGGCACCTGCGCCAGCGCCACGCGGCGCGGACCCGTGACCTTGTTCGGACCGACCACCTCGCGCAGCGTCTGCGACGAGCCCGCAAGAACGGCCGCGAGCTTGGCGAGATCCATCGCACTGCCGCCGCCGAAACCGACGACGAGCTCGGCATTGGCGTCGTTCGCCGCTGCCAGCACCTTGTCGAGATTGGCGGTATCAGGCTCCGGGGTAACATCGGAAAACACCGTGACGTCGCCGGAAAGACCAAGCGCATCGACGCGCGTCGCGTTGAAGGCGTCGGAAATGACGAGGATGCGGCGATAGCCCTTGTCGCTCGCCCACTTGCCCAAGCGCTCCGCCGTGCCGACACCGAACTCGATCAGATGCGGTCGGACGATTGTGATAGGCGAATCCAAGCTGACCACTGGACCATTCCTCCCCTGCGATACAGCGACGCCATCGCGTCGCCTAAGATGTAAATTTGTTATACAAGCTTGCTCTGCTTGGCAAGCTTTCATCGCAGTTGCGGCGAAAATTTCATGATTGAGTCAAATTCGAAAACACGAGAACAGGCCCCCATATGAAGTATATTATATTGTTTTATATGACGATTTTTCCTGCCGCTTGCCTTTCGACCGTAACGTCCTGCGCCAAGGCAGGATAAGCAGCAGGTGCCACGAAATTGTCAAAACGGCGCCTAAGCGACGCCGCCCGGCGCAGTAAAACCCTCGAAAGAGGTCGCGCCGGGCGATTAATCGTTCACAACTGACAAGCACCTTACAATCAGCCGAGCGCCTGCGGCGTCAGCCGCACATATTTGATGGCGCGGCGGTAGTAGGTGTAGGCGACATGTACCGTCCCATCCGGCCCCTCGATGATCGAAGGGTAGGAGAACTCGCGATTGAGCGCCTCTTTCGAGTTGTTGCTCAGGCAATAGCCGTCGCCGGTATCGAGATCGATGTGCCGCGGGAAGCTGGCGCCATCATCCGTCGAGAACGCCAGGCTGAGCGGCGCGCGCGGCACGCCCCAGATGGCCTTGCGGCGCTCGACGGCCTTGACCGGCGCGGCCGGTGCATCCGCCTCGTCGCCCTCGATTTCGTCATAGAGAGACAGCCGCCGCGCGTCCGACGTCAGTGCATTCGAATGGTTGTAAACCATTGCAATCACGCCATTATTTAGCCGCGTTGCCTGAATCGACGAGTTGTTGTTCGGCAGGTTGGTCGGCTGCGGCGCGCTCCAGCTCTCGCCGCCATCACGCGAGTGGCTCGAGAGCACGCTCTCGGAAAAACGGTTGCGATAGAAGGCGACGAGATGACCGCCTTCGATAGGCACGATGTTCATGTGCACAGCGCCGAGACTGTCCGGCACCGCTACCATCGCCCAGCTGCGGCCGCCGTCGCGCGAGATCAGCACGCCCGCCGTATCAGCATCGCCCGTCCATCGCTCTCCGGGCAGGCCGACGCAGCGG
The DNA here is from genome assembly GCA_900471485.1 of Hyphomicrobiales bacterium. Classification (GTDB taxonomy): domain Bacteria; phylum Pseudomonadota; class Alphaproteobacteria; order Rhizobiales; family Rhizobiaceae; genus Rhizobium. The sequence goes on along the minus strand of UCEU01000002.1, from coordinate 251,132 downwards.
AAGATCGGCAGCAGCCACGCGCCCTTGCCGTTGACGGTGATCGGCTGGCGCACGAACGTCCCGGGAAGATCGCACAACACGTTCACGGCCCCGAAGGTCTTTCCGCCATCCTCGGAGATCCGACATTTGACAATCGATCCATCCTGGTTTCCCGAGGTCTGCGAGGTATAGAGCAGCCAGACATTTCCATCAGGAGCCGAGAAAATCAGGGGATTCTGCTCGGATTTTGCGGGATCGTCGGACATTTTCTCCGGTTGAGACCACCGCGCTGAACCCGGCGCCAGGCGCGACATGTAAATCGAGATATCGCCCATGCCCTCCATCGTGCCGCCGAACCAGACGCAGGTGAGCGTCCCGTCGGGCAGAAACGCCAGGTTGGCGGCGTGGTTCTGGATACAGGGAGACGACAGATAGGCGTCCGATCGCCCCGAATGGGCAGGATTTGGGACGATCTCGCCGGTCATCAGGCCAGGAACGGCATCCGGCTGCAAACCCGTGAAGGCCATGATCGTCCTCCTTTACGGCAGCGTCTTGTAGGCTTCGGCAAGCGATGCGTAATCGGCATCGCTGATCGGCATCAGTGGTGCGCGCGTGCGCTTCCAGGCCGCATTGCCGGTCTTCAGGCCGACCATCGCCTTGATCGTCGGGATCTGTACGTAGGAGTTGGAGAGCGTGCGGTAGGCGTTGATGCGCGCCTGCGCGGTCTCGACCGCCACCGTCTCGCGCTCGTCGTGCACCTTGTCATAGACGGTGCGCAGCGAATCCGCGACCAGATTGGACGTGGCGGTAATGCAGCCGGCACCGCCGGCCTTCAAGAGCGGCAACAGCAGCGGGTCTGCACCGGCGAGAACCGAGAAGCCGGGATAGGCGGCGATGATCGCCTGCATGTTATTGAAATCGCCTGCTGATTCCTTGATGCCGACAACCGTGTCGGGGAAGGCTTCGATCAGTCGGCCTATCAGCGGAACCGACAGCGGAACGCCCGAAACCTGCGGAATATGATAGAGAATGACCTGCAGCCTGTTGTCGGCGACCCTCTCCAGGATCTGCGAATAGGCGGCAAACAGGCCGTCGTCGGAAACGCCCTTGTAGTAGAAGGGCGGCAGCATCACGACCTTGGTGACACCGAGCGACAGGGCATGCCTGGTGAGATCGACCGTCTCCTGGATGGCGACGACGCCGGTGCCCGGCAGCAGCTTGTCGGCGGGAATACCGGCTTTCAATGCTGCCTCGAGGATCGCCTTGCGCTCGTTCGACGAAAACGAGTTTGCCTCGCCCGTGGTGCCGAGTAGCGCCACGCCGTGGCATCCCTCCGCGAGCAGGCGCTGACAATGTTCGGTGAAGAGGCCGAGATCCGGGCTCCCATCGGCATTGAGTGGGGTCGCGGCGGCGCTGTAGACACCCGTGATCTTGTGCTTGTTCATGTCGTCCTCCTCGGATGAACGCCGCATATGGCGGCAAAAGGCGGGAAACCCGGCCTGCAAGATGCGGGTTTTCTCATCCTCGTTCCGCATGTTGTCAATATGACAATAGGCATTTCAATCGATCGTATTTTTCAAACCATTGAAATAAATGATGAAATTTTTTTGACCATCTTGCCGCGCTTCGCATGAATTAATTTCTATTGACATATTTACATTATCGCGCGAGTGTCTGCGCCATGTCATGACGCACTTTCGGGATGGAGCGAAAGATGGAGACGTCATCGATTTTGTCATGGGAGGATGGAATGACTGATCGAAATAACGAAAATAAGGGAATGTCGCGCCGCGAGGCGTTGAAGCTTGGCCTCGCCGCCGGCGTTGGCCTGACGGTTTTTGGCCTGAATGCACGCATCGTGCTCGCCGATGATGGCCAGGTGCTGAAGGTCGCCAATCCGGCGTTCAACCAGGATTGGTCGCCGCTGCGCGGCGGCGGTGTTCCGTTCCGCTGGAACTCGATCTGGTGGGCCTCGCCGATGTATTTCGACAGCGAAGGCAAGATCAAGCCTTACGTCTTCACCAGCTGGGAATCGCCTGACAACAAGGTCTGGACCTTCAAGATCGACCCGAAGGCAACCTTCTCTGACGGCAGCAAGATCACCTCGGCCGACGTCAAGGGCTCCTGGGAAGTCGCTTCGATGCCCAACACCAAGAGCCAGCGGGCCGACCAGGTGCTGAGCAAGGTTCAGGGCTACAAGGAAATCGGCGCCGGTTCCGGCAACGAACTGACGGGCGTCGCCACGCCTGACGAAGGCACCGTCGTCGTCACGCTGACGGAAGCCGATCCGATCTTCTTCATGCGCCTTGCCAACCACATCGCGCCGATCACCAAGGCCGCGCAGTCTCGCGGCAGCGACGGCGAGGAAGTGGCGGACTGGTACAAGCCCGACAGCAGCGCCGTCTATTCCGGCCCGTTCAAGCTCACCAGCATCGATATCGACGCCGGCAAGCTGGTATTCGAGCCGAACGAGAACTTCTTCGGCCCGAAGCCGAAGCTGGCGCGCATCGAGATCACCTCGATCGAAGACAACGTCACCGCGACGTCGCTTATCAAGTCGGGCGAGTTCAACGCACACACCGAGCTCGTGACGTCGACGATCATCCAGGACCTCGGTCCCGAATTCTCCGCCGGCCCGATCATCCCGACCAGCCAGCATTTCTGGTTCAATGTCACCCGCGCACCGATGGACGATCCGAAGGTCCGCCAGGCGCTGATCATGGCGATCGACCGCGACGGTCTCTTCAAGGCCTCCTATCCTGACGGTCCGCACAAGAAGGCTGACCAGATCCTGAACTCGGTTCCCGGCGCCGACAATTCCGGCTTCGAGCCCTTCCCCTACGATCCGGCAGCCGCCAAGAAGCTGCTCGCCGAATCGAGCTATGGCGGCCCGGAACGCCTGCCGAAGATCCTCTTCGTCGGCATCTCCGCCCCGGCCATCCAGGCAGCGGCGCAGTACATTGCCGAGCAGTGGCGCCAGAACCTCGGCATCACCGCCGTCGACATGAAGCCGCAGCAGGACTCCTATGCCGGTCCGGACCAGAACGCGGTGCAGATCTTCCGCGACGACGTCGGAACCCGCGTGCCTGACGCCGTGTCCTATCTGGCCGGCTGCATCGCGTCGACCTCGTCCAACGCCCAGAACAAGCTCGGCGGATACAAGAACGACAAGGTCGATGCCGCCCTCGCGGAAGCCGCGACCAAGGCGGCCGACGATCCCGATCGCATCAAGCTCGCCCAGGATGCCCAGAAGGCATTCCGCGAGGATTGGGCCTTCATTCCGTGGTACTCTCAGGCGATGTCGCGCTGGGCCACCAAGGAGGTCAAGGGCATGGAGAAGAACCTCGACTGGCAGGTCGTGGCGCCCTGGGACATTTCGATCGGCTGAGCCGGTCCGAACCCTACGATAGATAGCCCAAGGGCATTTTAGCAACCGCGCGAAGACCGCAAGGCCTTCGCGCAAGTTTCAAGAAGACATCGCATGTCCGCGTGAGCGCGGAAACGTGTCTACCAACCGGTGGGAGGTGACCTTGTTACGCTACGTGCTAACCCGGTTTGCCATCTGGATTCCGTCAGTCCTCATTGTCATGCTGGCCGTCTATGCGCTGGCTTTCTATGGCGCTGGCGATCCGATCAAGCTGATCTTTCTGCGCGCACCCGGCGACGTCGCCTATAACCCGCAGCGCATCGAAGCCATCCGCGAAAGTGCCGGCCTGAACAGGCCCTTCATCGAGCAGTTCGGCCTTTACATCTGGAACCTCCTGCACGGACAGTTCGGCAATTCGCTGACATCGGGCCGCTCGGTCTGGGCCATGGTCTCGGCCGCAGCACCGGTTTCCTTCAAGCTGGCGCTCTGTTCCATCATCCTCACGACGGTCATTGCCATTCCGCTCGGCATGATCGCCGCGATGAACCAGAACAGCCGCCTCGATTACACCATCCTCGGTTCGGCTCTCTTCCTCTGGGCGATCCCGGCCTATGTCGCCGGCCCGCTGCTGATGGTCGGCCTCATCGTGCTGATGCCGATGATCAAGGTGCCCTATGGCTGGGGCGGCGTCTTCGACGTGCGCATCCTCTTGCCGCTGATCGTCCTCTCCTTCCAGCCGATCGCGCTGATCGTGCGCCAGACGCGCGCCGCCGTTATCGAGGTGCTGTCGGAGGATTTCGTCCGCACCGCCCGCGCCAAGGGCGTGCCTGAAATGGTCGTGGCGCTGCGCCACATCCTGCGCCCGGTGCTGACGCCTGTCGTCACCCAGCTCGGCCTGATCATGATCACCATCGTCAACGGCGCGATCTTCGTTGAGCTCGTCTTCGGTCTGCCCGGCCTCGGTCGCCTGACCGTGCAGGCGCTGACCAATTCGGACTATCCCGTCATTCTGGCGATCACGCTTATCGGATCCTTCCTGGTGATGATGTCGAACCTTCTGGTCGACGTTCTCTACCCGCTGCTTGATCCGCGTGCCAACGATGCAAGAAGGAGCCGCTGACCATGTCCGCCATCCCTCTCTCTCCCGTCGCACAACAGGAAGAGGCACCCGTCAGCCTGTGGCGCGATGCCTGGTATCGCCTGAAGCGCAACAAGCTCGCCGTCTTCGGTCTCGCGGTCGTGCTCATCCTGGCCTTCACTGCGATCTTCGGCCCCTATCTGACGCCTTATGACTATCTGAGCCAGGATCTGCAGGCCCGCAACGCCGTCCCGTCGCTGACGCATCTCTTCGGCACCGACGATCTCGGCCGCGACGTGTTCAGCCGCGTCGTCTTCGGCACCCGCACGGCCTTCCTGGTCGCCGTCATCGTCACCGTCATCGCGGTCTTCATCGGCACGTTGCTCGGCGCCATCGCCGGCTTCTTCGGCAATCCGTTCGACCGCGTGATCATGTGGCTGACCGACATGACCATGTCGGTGCCCAACCTGCTGCTCGTCGTCGTCATCAATGCCTCGCTGAAGGCGCCGATCGCCAAGTGGATGGAAGCGCAGTATCTTGCGACCCTCAATCCCTTCTACCGCCAGACCGTATGGGTCGATTTCATGCTGGTCTTCGGCTCGATGGCGCTGATCTCCTGGCCGCCCTATGCGCGCCTCGTCCGCGCCCAGGTCCTGTCGATCCGCAGCCGTCCCTACATCACCGCCGCCCAGGCGCTCGGCCTGTCGAACTGGGTCATCATGAAGCGATACGTCATTCCGAACGCGCTTGGCCCCTTGATCGTGTCGGTCAGCGCCGGCCTCGGCACGGCTATGGTCCTGGAGAGCGCCTTCAGCTTCCTCGGCGTCGGTGTCAATCCGCCCACGCCCAGCTGGGGCAACATGATCTCCGACGGACTGCGTGTCTGGCAGCACTATCCGCATCTGCTGGCTGCCCCGGCCGCCGTCCTCGGCCTTGCCTCGGTCGCCTTCAGCTTCCTCGGCGATGGCCTCAACGACGCCCTCAATCCGCGGGGTTCCAAGTGATGAACACGACGCGATCCAATGAGAAACTGCTCGACGTCCGCGGCCTGACCGTCGAGATCGACGGCAGGAACGGCCCGGCGGTGGTGGTCGATGGTATCGACCTCTACGTCAACAAGGGCGAGACGCTTGGCGTCGTCGGCGAATCCGGCTGCGGCAAGAGCCTCACAATGCTTAGCCTGATGCGGCTTTTGCCGAACAAGATCAAGGTCACCAAGGGCTCGGCGAGCTTCGACGGTCACGACCTGCAGAAGATGTCGAACAAGGAGCTGCGCAAGGTGCGCGGCGGCGATATCGGCTTCGTCTTCCAGGACCCGATGACGTCGCTGAACCCTGTCATGCGCATCGGCGACCAGATTTGCGAGCCGCTGATCTATCACCGCGGCATGAAGAAGGCCGAGGCGCGATCGCGCGCCGTCGAACTTCTGCGCCTCGTCGGCATCCCGGGCCCGGAAGAGCGGCTGCAGGCCTACCCGCACGAGCTCTCCGGCGGCATGCGCCAGCGCGTGATGATCGCGATCGGCCTTGCCTGCAATCCGAAACTCCTGATCGCCGACGAGCCGACCACGGCGCTTGACGTCACCATCCAGGCGCAGATCGTCGATCTGGTGAAGGACCTGCGCGCCAAGCTTGGCATGTCCGTCGTCTGGATCACCCACGACCTGGCGCTGATCGCAGGTCTCGTCGATCGCGTCGCCGTGCTTTATGCCGGCACTGTGGTCGAAGATGCGCCGGTCGACGAGCTCTACGCTCGCCCGAGCCACCCCTATACGCGCGGCCTCTTGGCCTCCATCCCGAAGCTGTCGGATGCGCCCGCAAGCCGTCTGAGCTCGATCGGCGGCACGCCGCCGGAGCCTGGCCGTCGTCCCAAGGGCTGCCCTTTTGCCCCGCGCTGTCCGCTGGCGGAAGCCGTCTGCCACGAGCGCGTGCCGAAACTTGAGCCTATTTCAGGCGCCGGAAACCACCGCACCGCCTGCTTCGTCGTCCAAAAAATGCAGGAGGCCGCGTGATGGGTGCCCAACCGCTGCTCAAGGTCGAAAATCTCGTCAAGCACTTCCACGTCAAGCTCGGCGCCTTCGGCGAACGCTCGGCGACCGTCTATGCGCTCGACAACGTCAATCTCGACATCATGGAGGGCGAGACGCTCTCGCTCGTCGGAGAATCCGGCTGCGGCAAGTCGACAACTGGTTTCACTATCCTCAACCTCTACAAGGCGACTTCGGGCAAGGTCGTCTACAAGGGCCAAGATCTGGCGACGCTGGATGAAAAGCAGATGCGGCCCTTCCGCCGCGACCTGCAGATCGTCTTCCAGGATCCCTATTCGACGCTCAACCCGCGTATGACGATCGGCGAGGCCGTCGGCGAGCCGATCCTCTTCCACAAGCTCTGCACCAAGGCCGAGTTGAAGGATCGCGTCGCGGCACTTCTGACCGACGTCGGCCTGCCGACCCGCTTCGCGCAGCGCTATCCGCATGAGCTTTCCGGTGGCCAGCGCCAGCGCGTCGTCATCGCCCGCGCGCTTGCTTGCCAGCCGAAGTTCATCGTCTGCGACGAGGCGATTTCGGCGCTCGACGTCTCGATCCAGGCGCAGATCATCAACCTGCTGCTCGACCTGCAGGAAAAATACGGCCTGACCTATCTCTTCATCGCCCACGACCTTGCCGTCGTGCGCCATATCAGCACCCGCGTCGGCGTCATGTATCTCGGCCGCCTGGCGGAACTCGCGACCCGCGAGGAACTGTTCGAAAACCCACTGCATCCCTACACCAAGGCGTTGCTGTCGGCCGTGCCGGAAACCGATCCGGAACTCGAGCGCACCCGCACCCGGCAGATCCTGCAGGGCGACGTGCCGAGCCCGCTCAACCCGCCGAGCGGCTGTCGCTTCCATTCGCGATGCCCGATCGCCATGGATGTATGCAGCAAGGTCGTGCCGGAGTGGAAGGAAGCCAAGCCCGGCCACCTCGTCGCCTGCCACGCGGTCAACACGGGACAGGCTGCATGACGCTGAAGGTCGCGATCATCGCCGACGATTTGACCGGCGCGCTCGACACGGGAACCCCCTTCGTCGACGCCGGTCTTTCCGTTGCCGTGGCGATCGAGATCGAAGCTATCGAGGACGCTCTGGCAACCGGTTGCGAGGTGGTCGTGGTCAACACCGCCTCGCGCGCCCTCCCGGAGGGGGAAGCGGCGAGAAGGGCCGGCCTCGCGGCCAGCGCTCTTCTTGCCGCACATCCCGCAATCGTCCTGAAGAAGATCGATTCCCGGCTGAAGGGCAATGTGGCGGCCGAAAGTGGGACCATTGCCGCGATCTTCGGCCATCGCGAGATTACCATCGCCCCCGCCATTCCCGATCAGGAGCGCTTCACCCGTAACGGACATGTGGTCGGCCGCGGCGTCGAGCAACCGCTGTCGATCGCCGCCCTGTTCGAAGGCCGCAGTGATAGCGTGAGCATCATCGACGCCGAGAGCGACGCCGATCTCGACCGGCTGGTATCGGAGCATGATTGGACCTCGGCGCTCGCGGTCGGCGCGCGCGGCATCGGCATCGCGCTCGCCCGCCGCATCGGCCAAGCCAGCAAACCCGTCCGCAATTTCCAGGCGACCGACAGGACCGTCTTCGCCTTCGGCTCGCGCGACCCGATCACATCGGCGCAGATGCAGCGGCTCGAGGCATCCGGCATGCTGTCAGCAACCATCGAAGCACCCATGGGCGCGCTTGCGCAGGGCGGCCAATCCGGATTGCCGGTCCTCATCCGCTGCACCGGCGACATCACCGATGACGCGGTCGGCGTTGCGGGACGCTTTGCGCAAGGCGTCAAATCGGTGATAGAGAATACACGCCCTGATATGCTGATGGTCGGTGGCGGCGATACGGCTCTTGCCGTCTTCCGCCAACTTGGTATCAGCGTGCTGTCGCCGAAGGGCGAGATCGAAGCGGGCGTACCGTGGTTCGACGTGACGGCGGCCGATGGCGCCGGTTTCCGTTGTGCGGTGAAGTCCGGGGGCTTCGGGAATTCCGAGAGTTTGCTAAGAGTGATTCCGCAGAATCAGGCGGCATGAGACGAATGCCGGCAGGGAGAATGGACGTGGACGAAGCAAACGGGGCACAGGCAAATCCGCAACCTTCAGGCAAGCCGGAGCGCGGTAAGGCCGTGAAACTGGTCGATCGCGTGCTCGACCAGCTGCAGGAGCGCATCCGCTCCGGCAACTACCCGCCCGATTCCCGCCTGCCGGGCGAGCACGAGCTTGCCTCGATGCTTGGCGTTTCCCGTCCGATCGTGCGCGATGCGCTGGCCAAGCTTCGCGACCAGGGCATCGTCTATGCCCGCCAGGGCGCCGGCACCTTCGTCAGCGCCCATGGCTCGCCGACGACGCAGCTCTCCTATTCGCCGGTCAAGACCATCGCCGACATCCAGCGCTGCTACGAATTCCGCCTGACGATCGAGCCCGCCGCCGCCTATTTCGCCGCCAAGCGCCGCGACGAGGCCGCGATCCAGAAGATCGCCGCCGCCCTTGCCGACCTGCGCGAAGCGACCAGCCATCAGCTGCACCGCACCGATGCCGACTTCATGTTCCACCGCGCCGTGACCGAGGCCGCCAACAACCACTATTACACCGCCTCGATCGACGCGCTGAAGGCGCATATCGCCGTCGGCATGCACCTTCACGGCCTCTCGCTGCTCGGCCCGCGCCAGGGTCTGGAACAGGTCTACGAAGAGCACCAGAAAATTTATCAGGCAATCGTCGACGGCCGCGCGGACGACGCGAAGGCCCTGATGAAAGGCCATCTCGAAGGTTCGCAGGGCCGTCTCTTCGAAGGCCGGGCGCTCGACCTCTCCATGTAGCGCCCGTCGGCGGCTTGACAGCGTCGCCGTCGTCGCAATACCCTTTGCGCATTCACCAGGGGTGTCCCGTCAAGGGGCTGAGATTCTGCTGGACGATATGGCCTAGACCGTTCGTAGCGCAGTGACCCGTTGAACCTGATCCAGTTCATACTGGCGTAGGGACGGTGCAAGCGCTCGAAAGGCAAGGGTTTCCCGCTTGGAATCCGTGCCGGCGTCTTTTCATCATTCCGGCTGAGGACTGGGTCTCCAATCGAAAACTTGGAGCCTCAAACCATGAATATCGCCGCAAAGACCACTACCCCCACAGTCACCACCGGCCCGCTGCCGGCCTCCCGCAAGATCTATATCCCGGGTGACATTCACCCCGATATCCGCGTTCCGATGCGCGAGATCAGCGTTCACCCCACCTCCGGCGAGCCGCCGGTCACGGTCTACGATTCCTCCGGCATCTACACCGTCGAAGGCGCCGATATCAGCATCGAGCGCGGCCTGCCGGCGCTCCGGCGCGACTGGGTTCTCGCCCGTGGCGATGTCGAGGCCTATGACGGCCGGCAGGTGCGCCCCGAAGACAACGGCTTTGCCAGCGGCGAGCGCCTGACACCCGAATTCCCCACCAAGCGCCAGCCGCTGCGCGCCAAAGACGGCAAGGCCGTGACCCAGCTCGCCTATGCCCGAGCCGGCATCATCACGCCGGAGATGGAGTTCATCGCCATCCGCGAAAACCTCGGCCGCAAGGCGAAAGCCGAAGCCATGGTCCGCGACGGCGAGAGCTTCGGCGCGCATATTCCCGACCACGTCACCCCGGAATTCGTCCGCCAGGAAGTGGCCGCCGGCCGCGCCATCATTCCCGCCAACATCAACCACCCGGAAGCCGAGCCGATGATCATCGGCCGAAACTTCCTGGTGAAGATCAACGCCAATATCGGCAACTCCGCCGTAACCTCCTCGATGGCCGAAGAGGTGGAGAAGATGGTCTGGGCGGCGCGCTGGGGCGCCGATACCGTCATGGACCTCTCCACCGGCCGCAACATCCACAACATCCGCGAATGGATCATCCGCAACTCGCCGCTGCCCATCGGCACCGTACCGCTCTACCAGGCGCTGGAGAAGGTCGAGGGGATTGCCGAGAACCTGACCTGGGAGGTCTATCGCGACACGCTGATCGAGCAGGCCGAACAGGGCGTCGATTATTTCACGATCCACGCCGGCGTGCGGCTGCACTACATCCCGCTCACCGTCAATCGCGTGACCGGCATCGTCTCGCGCGGCGGCTCGATCATGGCCAAGTGGTGTCTTCATCACCACCGCGAGAGCTTCCTCTACGAGCATTTCGAGGAGATCTGCGACATCTGCCGCGCCTATGACGTTTCCTTCTCGCTGGGCGACGGCCTGCGCCCCGGCTCGATCGCCGATGCCAACGACGCCGCACAATTCGCCGAGCTGGAAACGCTGGGAGAACTGACGAAGATCGCCTGGGCGAAGGATTGTCAGGTCATGATCGAAGGCCCCGGCCATGTGCCGATGCACAAGATCAAGGAGAACATGGACAAGCAGCTCGCCGTCTGCGGCGAGGCGCCGTTCTATACGCTCGGGCCGCTGACGACGGATATCGCGCCGGGATACGACCACATCACTTCGGGCATCGGTGCGGCGATGATCGGCTGGTTCGGCACGGCGATGCTCTGCTACGTCACGCCGAAGGAGCATCTCGGCCTGCCGGATCGTAACGACGTGAAGACCGGCGTCATCACCTACAAGATCGCCGCCCACGCCGCCGATCTCGCCAAGGGACACCCAGCCGCCCAGTTGCGCGACGATGCGCTGTCGCGCGCCCGCTTCGAGTTCCGCTGGGAGGACCAGTTCAACCTCTCGCTGGACCCGGAAACGGCCCGCAGCTTCCACGACGAGACGCTGCCCAAGGAGGCGCATAAGGTGGCGCATTTCTGCTCGATGTGCGGCCCGAAATTCTGCTCCATGCGGATCTCCCACGATATCCGCGCCGAGGCGCAGAAGGAGGGGCTGGACGCCATGGCGGCCAAGTACCGCGACGGCGGCGATCTCTATATGGCCGTCGATGCCGAGGGACAGGTGGCCGGCTGAGATGCGCGTCCTCATCAAGGGGGCCGGCGTCGCCGGCCTCACGGTGGCCCATGCGCTTGCCGCGCGCGGCGCCGAGATCACGGTCTTCGATCCCAACCCCGGATTTTCGGCGGCGGCCTCCTGGCTCGCCGGCGGCATGCTGGCGCCCTGGTGCGAGCGCGAGAGCGCTGAAGAAGCCGTGCTGCGCGAGGGGCAGGATGCGCCCGACCGTTGGGAAGCGATACTGCCCGGCGAGGTCAGACGGAACGGCACGCTGGTTCTGGCGCCCGCGCGCGACCAGGCGGAGCTGAAGCGTTTCGCCAACCGCACGCCGGGATACGAATGGCTCGACGAAGGGCGGATCGCGGCGCTCGAACCCAGCTTGGCCGGTCGCTTCCGACAAGCGCTGTTCTTCCCGCGCGAAGCCCATCTCGATCCGCGCCGGGCGCTGACTGCCTTGCGGCAAAAGCTGATCGCGCGCGGCGCCGTCTTCGTCGAAACGCTCCCCGAAAAGCAGGACTTCGACCACATCGTCGATTGCACCGGCGCGGCGCGCATTGGCGAGACCGCTTCGCTGCGCGGCGTCCGTGGCGAGATGCTCTACCTCAGGACGGACGAGGTAACACTCGACCGCCCGGTGCGGCTGCTGCACCCGCGCATCCCGGTCTATATCGTGCCGCGCGGAGATGGCCTCTTCATGGTCGGCGCGACGATGATCGAGACGGAATTCGCCGGCCCGATCGCCGCCCGCTCGCTGATGGAACTGCTGAACGCCGCCTACGCGCTGCACCCGGCCTTTGCCGATGCGACCGTGGTGGAAACCGGCGCCGGCATCCGCCCCGCCTTCCCCGACAATTTCCCCCGCGTCGAGCAGCACGGAAAGCTGATCTCGCTGAACGGCCTCTACCGCCACGGCTTTCTCCTCGCGCCCGCCATGGCCGCGAAGGCGGCCGACCTTGTCTTCAACACCGATACCGCAGGAGGACACGCATCATGAAACTGATCGTCAACGGCGAAGCCAAGGAGATCGCCGCCGCCACGCTCGAGGAGCTGCTGGCGCTGATGGATTACGAAGGCGGCTGGCTGGCGACCGCCGTCAACGGCGAACTCGTCCACCGCGAGGACCGGCCCGCCCATTCGCTGAACACGGATGACCGGATCGAGATCCTGTCGCCGATGCAGGGAGGCTGACCAATGCTTGAACTCTACGGAACGCAACTGCGCTCGCGCCTGCTGCTCGGCACCGCGCGCTACCCCTCGCCGTCGATCATGACCGATGCCGTCAGCCGCTCCGGCACCGAGATCGTCACCGTGTCGCTTCGCCGCGAGACCGCCGGCGGCCGCAATGGCGGCGCCTTCTTCGAGACGATCCGCTCGCTCGGCGTCAAGGTGCTGCCCAACACCGCCGGCTGCCATGGCGTTTCCGAGGCGGTGCTGACGGCGAAGATGGCGCGCGAGCTGTTCGCCACCGACTGGATCAAGCTTGAGGTGATCGGCAATCACGATACGCTGCAGCCCGACGTCTTCGGCCTCGTCGAGGCGGCCCGCATTCTCGTCGGCGAAGGCTTTCAGGTCTTTCCCTACACGACCGACGACCTCGTCGTCGCCGAGCGATTGCTGGAGGCCGGCTGCCAGGTGCTGATGCCCTGGTGCGCGCCGATCGGCAGCGCCGCCGGCCCGCTCAACCCCACAGCTCTGAGATCGATGCGCGCCCATTTCCCCGATGTGCCCTTGATCGTCGATGCCGGCATCGGCCGTCCCTCGCATGCCACAACGGTCATGGAGCTTGGCTTCGACGCCGTGCTGCTCAATACCGCGGTGGCCGGCGCCGGCGATCCGGTCCTGATGGCCGGCGCCTTCTCCGCTGCCATCGAAGCCGGCCGACAGGCCTTCGAGGCAGGCATGCTCGAGCCGCGCGACATCGCCGTGCCGTCGACGCCGGTTATCGGACAGGCGGTGTTCGCATGAAGCTCGATCCCTTCTACCTCATCGTCGACAGCGCCGACTGGATCGCACGCCTGGTGCCTCTTGGCGTCAAGCTGGTGCAGCTGCGCGTCAAGGATCGCTCCGAAGCCGATCTGCGCCACGAGATCCGCCGGGCGCTGGCGATCTGCGCGGAACACCGCTGCCAGCTGATCGTCAACGATTACTGGCAGCTGGCTATCGAGGAAGGCTGCGATTTCGTCCATCTCGGCCAGGAGGATCTGGAGACAGCCGACCTCGCCGCCATCCGCGCCGCCGGCGTCAAGCTCGGCCTCTCCACCCACGACGAGGCCGAACTGCAGACCGCGCTCGCTGCCCAGCCCGACTACGTGGCGCTCGGCCCGGTCTACGCGACCATCCTGAAACAGATGAAGTGGGCGCCGCAGGGCCTGCCGCGGCTGCGCGCCTGGAGATCTGAGATCGGCGACCTGCCATTGGTGGCGATCGGCGGGCTGAACATCGACCGCATCGACGGCGTCTTCGCCCATGGCGCCGACAGCGCCGCCGTGGTCACCGACATCACCCGCAATGCCGACCCCGAGGAAAGAACGCGGCAATGGCTGGCGGCGACTAAGAGCTGGCGATAGGGGGAACGCGCGGATTGGAGGTGCCGTCATCGGCACTTCCAAAAAGCCGCCACTTCCAAAAAGCCCCTACTTCCAAAAAGATTGATTTGCGCGCGCGACCTGCCCATGTTCAAGCGAGGGGTAGGATAACGAATTGGGTTTGGAGCGGATGCTACAAAGAACCGAGGAAACCGACGCCGCGCTGGTCGATCGACTGCAGCAGGCGGCATTCAACTATTTCCCGAAGCACTATAATCCCGAGAACGGCCTTGTCGCCGATACCTCGGTGGCGGGCGTTCCCTGCAGCATCGCCGCCGTCGGCTTCGCGCTGTCGTCCTATACGGTCGCCGTCGAGCGCGGCTGGATGACACGGGCCGATGCCATCGAGCGGACGCTGAAGACGCTGTGCTTCTTCGCCAACGGCCATCAGGGCCGCGAGCGCCATGCGATCGGTTACAAGGGCTTCTTCTACCACTTCCTGCACATGGACACCGGCCACCGCGCCTGGAACAGCGAGCTCTCGACCATCGACACGACGCTGCTGGTCGCCGGCATGCTGACTTCGGCCGCCTATTTCGATGGCCACGATCCAAACGAGGTAGAAATCCGCCGGCTCGCCACGCTGGTCTACGAGCGCATCGACTGGCACTGGGCGTTGAACAAGGGCGAGACCATCTGCATGGGCTGGAAGCCCTCAAGCGGCTTCCTGCGCTGGCGCTGGCAGGGCTATGATGAGGCGGTGCTGCTCTACACGCTGGCGCTCGCCTCGCCGACGCATCCGATCCCGCAATCGAGCTACGACGCCTTCACCTCGAGCTACTCGTGGATGCTCTTCGACGAGAAGTGCTATCTCTATGCCGGGCCTTTCTTCATCCATCTCTTCTCGCATGCCTGGATCGATTTCCGCGGCATCCGCGACAGACCGATGGCGGCGCGCGACAGCGATTATTTCCGCAACACCCAAATCTGCATCGAGGTGCAGCGCGACTACGCCGAGCGCAACCCCGGCAATTTCATCGGCTATTCCAGGGATGTCTGGGGTCTTTCCGCCTCCGACGGACCACCGCCATCACGCAGCCGCCATGGCGACCGGCGGCCGAACGTTCTCGGCTACGCCGCCCGCGGCGCCCCGCTCGGCCCCGACGATGGAACGCTTGCCCCATGGTGCGCGCTTGCCGCCCTGCCCTATGACCGCGAGGCGGCGATATCAGGCACGCGGGCGCTGCTGCAGGCCTATCCCGACCTCTGCTATGAAGGCCGCTTCCCCGGTGGCTTCAACCCGAGCGTGAAGACGGCGGGACCGGAGGGCTGGGTGGACGACCGTTGCGTCGGCATCGACCAGGGGCTGCTTGTCATGTCGATCGAAAACGATCGCTCCGATTTCATCTGGAGTCTGATGCGCAAGTCGGATGTCATCCGCAATGGCCTGCAGCGTGCCGGCTTTACCGGCGGCTGGCTGGAAGACGAGGCGGAAGACGAAGAGCTCAAGATCGCCTGACAGCATTTAGCGGATGGGCAAGCGCGAGAGCCGCCAGCCAGCCCAGAGAGCGCCCCTCAGCGCACGAAAACATGCGCCTTGCCGGCGATCTCCAGCCGCACCCGGTCGCCGCGCGAAGGCAGCGCCACGCTCGACGTCTTGATCAGGATCGGCGGCAATGCCACGCCGTCGAGCGAGACGGCGACCGTGCAGGTCGCGCCGCCGAAATCCACCTCGACCACGCGCCCGCCATAGGGCTTTTCGCTGTTGTCGGTGACGACGCGGATCTGTTCGGGCCGGAGCATGATCTCGACCTTGCCCTGATGCTGGCTGTCGACCGCCACATGACCGAGCGCGCAATCGGCGTGACCGTCGCGGATGATCGCCGGCAGCATCACGGCGTCGCCGAGAAACAGCGCCGTCTCGCGATCGCGCGGCGCGAGATAGAGCGCTTGCGGCGATCCCGCCTGCATCAGTCTGCCGTCGCGCAGCACAGCCACCTGATCGGCATAGGACAGTGCCTCCGCCTGGTCGTGGGTCACGAGAATGCTGGTGATGCCGGCCGCCTGCAGCACGCGGGCAACCGCCTTGCGCATGTTTTCGCGAAGACCCGTGTCGAGCGCCGAGAAGGGCTCGTCGAGGAGCATGAGGCGCGGTTCGCGGCCGAGCGCACGCGCCAGCGCCACGCGCTGCTGCTGGCCACCGGAGAGCTGGTGCGGGCGGCGCGTGAGCATGCCGCGGTCGAGCTCGACCATGTCGAGCAGGTCGAGCACCCGCTTGTCGCGGTCGGTCGCGCCACGGGCAATGCCGAAGCCGATATTGCCAGCGACGTCGAGATGCGGAAACAGCGCGCCTTCCTGCGAGACGATACCGATGCCGCGCTTGTGCGCCGGCACCGCCGCCGGCCCATCGGCCAGCAATTCGCCGTTGAGCGTCACGCGGCCCTGATCCGGCTGCTCGAAGCCGGCAATGATGCGCAAGAGCGTGGTCTTGCCGGAGCCGGACGGGCCGACCACTGCGGTGCGGCTACCCGCCGTCACCTCCAGCGAGATGTTGTCGAGCGCCTGCACCTGACCGTAACGCTTGCTGGCACTTTCGATCGTAAGCAGCGTCATTGTCCGGCAGTCCGTTTCGATTGAGCATGGAGAAGAAGGGTCAGTGGCAGCGACAGCACGACCATCATGAAGGCGTAAGGCGCGGCGGCGACATAATCGATCTCGCTGGTCAGCGACCAGAATTTCGTGGCCAGCGTCTCGACGCCGTTGGGAGAGAGCATCAGCGTCGCCGTCAGCTCGTTGGTGATCCCGAGCGCCACCAGCGCGATGCTGGCCGCGGCACCCGGCGCTGCAAGCCGCATGGTGATCTGCCGCACCGCCTGGCCCGGCGTGCGCCCGAGCGCCATCGCGGCGCGCTCCAGCTCCACCGGCGCCTGCGCGATGCTGGCGCGCAGGCCGACCATGGCGCGCGGCAGGAAGAGCAGGATATAGGCGAGCAGCAGCGTCGCGAATGTCTGATAGAGCGGCAGCACGAGGCGCACGGTGATCGTCACCAGCGCCAGCGCCACGACCACGCCCGGCAGCGAGCCGACATAATAGTGGCAGGCTTCGAGCACGCGCTGTACGCGTCCCGGCGCGCGTACCGACAACCACGCCATAGGGGCAGCAGCGATCGTCGCCAGAATACCGCCGGCAAGCGCCAGCACGATCGATTGCACGAAGGCATTGCCCACGTCGACCCGCCAGATGCCAGCGCCGCCGAGATAGAGCCAGCGCACCAGCGTGACGAAGGGAACGCCGAGCGTCAGCGCCGCGACGATGACGGGCAGAAGCACCGCCGGCACAGCGAACCAGCCGAGACGGCGGCGATCGGCCGGCCGCGCCGAGCCGGAGCCGACGCGGGCATAGCGCTCATTGCCGCGCACCAGAACCTCGATGGCGAGCAGAAGCAGGCAGCAGGCGACCAGCACCCCGCCGAGCATATTGGCGGCCGGGCTGTTATAGGCGGATTGGAACTGATCGACGATCGCGGTCGCAAACGTGTCGAAGCGGATCATCACGAAGAGCCCGTATTCCGACAGCAGGTGCAGCGCGATCAGCAGCGAGCCGCCGCAGATCGCAAGCCGAAGCTGCGGCAGGATGGTGCGGAAGAACACCGCCCAGGGCCCAAGCCCGAGCGAGGCAGCCGCATCCTCGATCGCCGGATCGAGGCGGCGGAGTGCCGCGGCGACGGGAAGATAGAGAAACGGATAATAAGCCAGCACCGAAACGAAGACGCCGCTCTGCAGCCCGCGCATCCCCGGTACCAGACTGACCCAGGCGTAGGAGTGCACGAAGGCAGGCACGGCGAGCGGCGCCACGGCAAGCCAGGCCCAGAGGCGCGCGAAGGGAACGTCGGTGCGCTCGGTGATCCAGGCGAGCGTTACCGCCAGCACGATCGACAGCGGCACGGTGATGACTTCGAGGGCGACGGTGTTGACGAGGAGATCGCCGACGCGCGGGCGAAACACCAGCTGCTTCACCGTTTCCCAGCCGACATCGACGGTGATCCAGCCGATGAAGCCGAGGGGAACGAGGCTGAACAGCGCGACGATTGCAGCGAAAAGCACGACGGGCGCATAAGGCATGCCCCGGCGCGGTCGCGCCAGTCCTGCCGCTGGCCGCGCCGTTGGCATATCGGAAGCAAGCAATCTGTTGTCCTGCAGCAAGGCCGCGCCTTTGACACGCTGAAAAAGGAAGGCAACCGTCTTTGAAAGACGGTTGCCGTGTATCGTCATGGCCTAAAGTTTTCTTGAGGCAAAAGCAACAGTTTTGCCCCGGCCGCCGCGCTGCAGCCGTTAGATCAGGCCGGCTGCGGTGATCATCTCGACCACCTTCTTGCTGTTCAGCTGCGACGCATCGACCGCAGGCGCCTGCAGGTCGGCCATTGGCACCAGCTTGTCGTTGGAAGCCGCACCCTTGCCGACGGCGTACTCATAGGAGGTGCCGGTCTTCAGGATGGCCTGCCCCGCCTTGCCGGTGATGAACTTCAGGAAGGCCTGCGCCTCTTTCTGGTGCTGGCTCGACTTCAGAATACCGCCGCCCGAGAGGCTGACGAAGGCGCCCGGATCCTGGTTCTTGAAGTAGTGCAGCGCGACGTTCTTGCTGTTTTCAGCTGTCGCCGCCTGATCGCCGAACCAGTAGTAATGATAGATGATCGCGCCTTCGACCTCGCCCGCATTCACGGCCTTCATGGCAACCGTGTTGCTTTTGTAGGAGGTCGCGTTTTCCTTCAGCGCCTTCAGCCATGCCGCCGTCGCTTCCTCGCCCTTCAGCTGCAAGAGCGCGCTGACGATCGCCTGGAAATCGGCGCCGACGGGGGCGGCACCCCAGCGGCCCTTCCACGCGGGATCGGCGAGATCCATCATCGACTTCGGCAGCTTGTCCTCGGTGAGCTTGGTCTTGTCGTAGGCAAACACCGTCGAGCGCGCCGCGATGCCGGCCCACATGCCGTCCTTCGGACGGAACTCTTCTGGCAGCTGATCGAGCGTTGCCTTGTCGATCGGCGCGAACAGCCCGGCGACATCGACCAGCGTCATCGCCGGCGAATTCTCGGTGAGGAACACGTCGGCGGGCGACGCCTCGTCTTCCTGGATGATCTGGTTGGCGAACTGCATGTCGCTGCCCTGACGCATCGTCACCTTGATGCCGGTTTCCTTGGTGAAGGCGTCCACCCATTCCTGGCCGAGGCTCTGGTGCTGGGCGTTGTAGACGACGATCCCCTCGGACTCATCTTCCTGCGCCTTGGCGCCCGGAGCGAGCGATGTCGCGGCAAGAAGCATGGCGCCGAACGCGGCGGCCTGCGAGAGGCGATTAAGGGAGACGGTCATGATGCCCTCCATGGCATGTCACCTGCGATATCCATGATATTGCAGCGGTATATTTTCCTTGGCAGTCGATTTCAAGTTTAGGAGACCGGCATGTCTTCACAAAGGCTTGAAATAATTGGCATATTTTAGAACGATTCTAGAGCGACCGGATAAGGGCGATCAGTTCGTCCTCGACCTCGATGCCGTTTTCGATCGCCTCGCGCCGGGCGTTCTGGCCGCGCCGGCCGGGTAGCCTGACATCGGGATCGGATGTGATTTCCTCGGCCAGTTGCCCCATGCGCACAGCGGCGACCGCGCCGCCGGCGGCATCGGGATTGATGACGATGAGCATATGGCCAAGCGCCGGCGCATCGCCCTGATCGTCGAACAGCGAAGACGACTCGAAGGAGAAGTTGGCGCCGGTGAGCGCCCCGGCCATGATCTCGACCATCATCGCGAGCGCCGCGCCCTTGGCCTCGCCAGACGGCGCCATGGTGCCAGCCAATGCCTCGACGGCGTCGGTGGTCGGCTGGCCATCGCGATCGAAGGCCCAGTTGTCGGGGATGGGCACACCCTTCTGCTTGGCCGCCATGATCTTGCCGCGCGCGACCCGCGACAGAGCCATGTCGATGACAACGGGATCGGCATCCGGCACCGGTGCGGCAAAGGCGATCGGATTGGTGCCGAACACAGGCTTGCGTCCGCCCCAGGCAGCCATCGAGGCCGGCGCATTGGCGACCATCAGCGCCACCAGCCCCATCTCCGCGAAGCGCTCGACCGTCAGCGCCAGCACGCCGGCGTGGTGCGAGCGGCGGAATGCAGCGGCGGCGATGCCTTGCTGCCGCGCGATATCGGGGACCACGGACAAGGCAAGATCGATAGCCGGATAAGCATATCCGTGATTGGCATCGATCTGCACGACGGCGGGAAACGGCCGGGAAAGCGATGGCGTCGCGAAGCCGTCGACCTTGCCGGCCCTTGCCTGTTTCGCATAGGCTTCGACGCGTCTGAGCCCGTGGCCACTCTGCCCCACAGCTTCCGCCGCCACCAGCGCGCGGGCAACCGAGCGGGCATTCGCCTCGCTCACCCGGTTTCTGGTCAATATCTTGAAAACCAGAGTTTCAGCGGCGGCGAGTGTCAGATGCATGAAGGACCTACGCGAACGGAAAAGGCGATAACGCAGTTACGTTATCGCCCTCCTTGCAATGCAGCAATTGACCGCGACGCTTATTCGACGTCGAACTTCACGCCCTGCGCCAAAGGCAGCGTCTTGCCGTAGTTGATCGTGTTGGTGGTGCGGCGCATGTAGGCGCGCCATGCGTCGGAGCCCGACTCGCGGCCGCCGCCGGTTTCCTTCTCGCCGCCGAACGCGCCGCCGATCTCCGCACCCGATGGGCCGAGGTTGACGTTTGCGATGCCGCAATCGGACCCGCGCGCCGAGACGAAGGTTTCGGCTTCGCGCATGTCATTGGTGAAGATCGACGAGGACAGGCCCTGCGGCACGGCATTGTGATCGTCGAGAACCGCGTCGAAATCGCTGTACCTCATGACGTAGAGGATCGGCGCGAAGGTCTCGTTCTCGACCGGGCCTGTCTGCGCGGGCATCTCAACCAGCGCCGGGCGCACGTAGAAGGCGTCGGAGGCACCGTTTTCGACACGCTCGCCGCCGGTAACCTTGCCGCCGGCAGCCTTCGCCTGCTCCAGCGCCGACTGCATGTTGCTGTAAGCCTGTTTGTCGATCAGCGGACCGACGAGCGTGCCCGCTTCCAGCGGATTGCCGATGCTGACGGAGCCGTAGGCCTTCTGCAGGCGCGGAACCAGCGCGTCGTAGACGCTCTCATGCACGAACAGGCGGCGCAGCGTGGTGCAGCGCTGGCCGGCGGTGCCCATGGCCGAGAAGGCGACGCCGCGCAGCGTGAGGTCGAGATCGGCTGTCGGGCAGATGATCGCGGCGTTGTTGCCGCCGAGTTCGAGGATGGCGCGAGCAAAACGCTGCGACAGGCGCGGACCGACGGCGCGGCCCATGGCCGTGGAGCCCGTGGCCGAAACCAGCGGCACCTTCGGATGATCGACCAGCGCCTCGCCGACATCGCGGCCGCCGATCAGCAGCGTCGAGAGATTGGCCGGCGCGGTGCCGCCTTCGGCGACGAAGCGCTTCAGCGCCCTTTCGAACAGCGCCTGCGTGGCAAGTGCGGTCAGCGGCGTCTTTTCCGACGGTTTCCAGACGGTGGAATTACCGCAGACCAGCGCCAGCGCCGCATTCCAGGACCAGACGGCGACGGGGAAGTTGAAGGCCGAGATGATGCCGACGACGCCGAGCGGGTGCCAGCTTTCCATCATCCGGTGCTCGGAACGCTCGGTGGCGATCGTCAGGCCGTAGAGCTGACGCGACAGGCCGACGGCGAAATCGCAGATATCGATCATTTCCTGCACTTCGCCGAGACCTTCGGACGTGATCTTGCCGACCTCGATCGACACCAGCCGGCCGAGCTCGGCCTTGGCCGCGCGGAGTTCCTCGCCAAGCAGGCGCACAAGCTCGCCGCGCTTCGGGGCCGGAACAGCGCGCCATTCGAGAAACGCCTTGTGGGCATTATCGATCGCGGTCTTGGCGTCGGCGACCGACACTTCCTTCAGCGCGCCGATTTCCTTGCCTGTCACGGGCGATGTAACGCGCAGCGTGCCGCCGGTGAAGCGATCGGCGCTGACGCCGAGCTTAGTTAGCAGGGTCTTGGTTTCGGTGGCGAGATCGAGCGTTTCGATGGTCATTGTCGTGGTTCCAACCTTATTGTTCTTAGAAGCGGGCATCGGCGAAGTGGGCGACCTGAGCGCCGGCTTCGTACCATAATTCCTTGGCGGCGCGGAAGCGCGGCTCGGCGGGATCAGTCAGTGGCAGCGGCAACTCGGCCTCGCTCATCTCGCCCAGGATATGGCGGGCAAGCGTGCGGCCGAACACCGTTCCCGGCGCGATCCCCCGGCCATTATAGCCGGAAAAGCCGACGACATTGTCGGCGAACTTGTGAAAGCGCGGCAGCGCATTGTCGGTCATGCCGATCTTGCCGTACCACTCGCATTCGAACTCGACGTCACCGAGCTGCGGGAAAAGCTTCTTCAGCGCGCGCCGAGCCCAGCCCTTGTGGACGGAAAGCCCTGTGTTTCGCAGCGCGCCCACGCTGCCGAACACCAGCCGGCCGGCCTGGTCCATGCGGTAGGAGGAGAGGATTTCCTTGGTGTCCCAGACGCCCTCGCGACCAGCCAGGATCGACTTGCGCAGGTTGTCGCCGAGCGGCCGGGTCGCCAGGTTGAAGTAGGGCAGATGCACCTGCTCGTTGCGCACCTGCTCCCAGGGGCCGGTGCTGTAGGCGTCCGTCGCGACGATGATCCAGTCGGCGGTAACCGAACCCTTCGCCGTCCTCACCGTCCAGCGCTTGCCATTTCTCTCGGTGGCGATGACGGGGCTCGACGTATGCAGCGCAACGCCGGCATTGACGGCGGCATGCGCGAGGCCGCGCGCATAGGCGAGCGGCTGCAGCGTGCCGGCGCGCATGTCGAGCAGCGATCCGGTGTAGGCGCTGCTGCCCACCCGGCGTTCCGTCTCGGCGGCGTCGAGCAATTTGACATCGGCACCCCGCGCCGCCCACTGGCTGGCACGATCGGTGATTTCCTTGAGGCCATCGGCGCCGACGGCGACATGCAGCGTGCCGTTGCGTTCGAGCTCGCAGGCGATCTTGTGCTTGTCGATCAGCTCCATCACCAGCTTCGGCGCATTGCCGAGCAGGTCGAGCAGGCGCTCGCCGTAGACCGGGCCGAGCACACCAGGAAGATCGTCGGGCATCACCCACATGCCGGCATTGATCAGCCCGACATTGCGCCCCGCGCCTCCGAAACCAACCTCGTTGGCCTCGAGCAATACGACCGACTTGCTGGCCTCAGCCAGATGCAGGCTGGACGACAGCCCGGTATAGCCGCCGCCGACCACGACGATATCGGCGGTCACAGCGCCCGTAAGCGGCATCGTTGCCGGCGGCTGCGGCGCGGTCTTTTCCCAGAGGCCGTGGGAGCGCGGATCATTCAGCATCGGAGAGCTCCGTTCGCAGATCGTCAGGCAACATTGCTCAGGCGCAGGCCGGAAAGCCCGAGCAGATCGATCGCCGCATCAAGCGAGCGTGCCTGACGTTCCGCGTAAAGGTCAAGCTCATCCGTAACGGTGGCGCCGAGCGCCTCTTCGAAGGCAGAACGGTTGGAGCGGGTCGCGTAGTTTTGCTGCTGATCCGTGCCGAGGTTCGACTGGAAGATACCGGCCGCGCTCACAGGCAGGAAGTCCTCGTAGACGATGGGATCGAAGGTCAGATAGCCCATCTCGATCAGCGCCTCGGCATCGTCAGGCAGCGCGCCGTCGACGGCGGCGGCAACGCCCTTGGGCGTCGCGGAATAATGGAAGAAGGCCAGCTGCTCGGCTCGGAGCGCCGCCCAGTTGTCCGGCAGTTCGCGGAACCGCTCGACAAGCTCACTGTCGTAATCGCCGGCCTTGGCGCCGGCGGCACCGACCTGCACCTCGCCGCGAACCGCAGCCAGCAGCCGGTCGTAAAGCGCACGGCCCTTGGCCGTCAGCGCCACGCCGCGCTGCTCGATCTCGCCGAAACGCGCCGTATGCGTGCCCTTGGCAGCGCCCGTTTCGCCGACAAAGGCGATCGCCTCTTCCAGCGCCTTGAAGCTGGTCTGGCGCAGCAGGATGTCGCAATCACGGCGCGGCGGCCCTTCGATGACGGCCTTCGGCGTGATGCCGCGCTCCGGCATGCGGGCCTGCACGGTATCGATATCGAGCGTGCGCGGGGTCAGATGATTGATATGCGGCCCCTTGAAGGAGACGACGTCAGCGATCAGCCGGTGCGCGTCGTGCAGTCGCTTGTAGGTCTCGGCGGTGACGGTGGCCTCGCCATGCCAGCGGAAGGTCTCCAGTGCCTCGGCGACGAACTCCTGCGCTTCTGCTTCCGTCAACCCGCCGGCTTCCTCATGGCGCTCGATCAGCTGAATGGCGCGCTCGGTGTAGATACGGCGCTTCGCGAGAATATCGGCGGCCTCGGCGCGCAGAGCTTCATCCTCGATCAGTTCGAGCCTGAGCAGCGAGGTGAAGACGCGGAACGGATTGACGCTGAGCGCCGCCTGGTCGACCGGGCGGAAGCAGGTGGAATGCACCGGCACGCCGGCCACCGATAGATCGTAATAGCCGACCGACTGCATGCCCATAACGGCGAAGAGGCGGCGGATGGTGAAAAGCTCTTCGGGAGTACCGAGACGAATGGCGCCATGGCGCTCGACATCGATGCGCTCCAGCTCGCCGGCCCGCGTCAACCGTTCACGCAGGACACTATCCTTGGCCAGCACCTCGGCATTGACGTCGGCAACCAGCTCCAGCAGCGTTCCGTATTGCGGCACCTCGGCGCGATACATCTGCGACATCGCTTCGGTGAACAGCGAACGGATGCGGTCTGTGGAAACGAAGCCTGCCATGATAGAGATCCCCACGTTCATTCCGATTATGATTGGTGCAGCTATTTACAAGCGCCCGAAAGCCATAAATATCGACATTTCGGAAATAGCTCATTCTGAAATGGAATGATCCATGCTGCCTTCAAGGCGTTTTCTACCCTCCACCGCGCTGCTTTCCGCCTTCGAGGCGGTATCGCGCACCGGCAGCGTCACGGCGGCCGCCAAGGAACTGGACCTGACGCAAAGCGCCGTCAGCCGCCAGATCAAGACGCTGGAGGAGCAACTCGGCGTCGAGCTCTTCATCCGCGAGCGCCAGACCGTGCGCCTGACGCTTGCCGGCGACGGCTATGCCCGCGAGATCCGCGAGGCGCTGCGGCGCATCTCCAGCGCCTCCTTGAACCTGCGCGCCAATCCGCACGGCGGCACGCTCAACCTCGCGATCCTACCGACCTTCGGCACCCGCTGGCTGGCGCCGCGCCTCGGCCGCTTCCTCGCCGCCAATCCCGGCGTCACCATCAACCTCGTCACCCGTCTCTCCTCCTTCGATTTCCGGCTCGATTCGATCGACGCCGCCATCCATTTCGGCCATCCGCTCTGGCCGGGCGCCGAGCTCACCTTCCTGATGTCGGAAAAGACCGTGCCCGCCTGCAGCCCCGATTTCCGCGACCGCTACGGCATCAGCCAGCCATCCGATCTCGTCGACGTGCCGCTGCTGCATCTCACCACCCGGCCCGATGCCTGGGAGCAATGGTTCGCCGACAACGAGGTGCCGCCGCAGAGCGTTCACGGCATGCTCTTCGACCAGTTTGCGACGGCCGCCCAGGCGGCCATCGCCGGCCTCGGCGTGGCATTGTTGCCGACCTTCCTCATCCAGGACGAGCTGAAGCGCGGCGATCTCGTGGCATCAGTCAATCGCGAGATGGAGAGCAAGGAACGCTACTATCTGGCCTTTCCCGCCGAGCGCGCCGACTATGCCCCGCTTGCGGCCTTCCGCGACTGGATCGTCCGCGAGGCCGCAGGTTGACGGAACCGCTTGCGCCGCACCCGTCGTTTCGCGCATTATGCGCCGCAACAGAATTCGATGCAGGAAATTCCCATGAAGCCGATCTTCGTCCAGCTCCAGTGCGCCCCCGGCAAGACCTACGAGGTCGCCGACGCCATCTACAAGACCGAACGCGTCTCGGAGCTCTATTCGACTAGCGGCGATTATGACCTGTTGCTCAAGGTCTACGTCCAGGAAGGCGAGGACATCGGGAAATTCGTTAACGATCAGATCGCCAGCATTCCGGGCATCGTGCGCTCGCTGACCACGCTGACCTTCCGGGCATTCTGAGGCCGGGTCACGGTCGGTTAACTTCCATTTCAAGAAACGGCCACGGGCCGGGTGACGTAAACCCGGCCTTAACGCCGCGCGCGTTCTTGTGGCGAAAACCGCAGCTCTCCGGCCCGCGCGGCCAAGAGGTACAGCCATGTCCGTCGCAGAAACCACTCATGACGATGCCTTTCGTCGCGAAACGCCACTTCCCTCGCAGGATGCGCGACCGCTGATCGTCCACGTCATTCGCCAGTTCCTGCCGAACCGCGGCGGCCTCGAGGACGTGGTCTCCAACCTCGGCCGCCAGACGATCGCGCGTGGATTTCGCGTGCGCGTGGTGACGCTGGATTCGCTGTTTACCGAGCGCGACAAGACGCTGCCGCACCACGAATACATCGACGAGATCGAGGTCGTGCGCATTCCCTGGTCGGGCAGCACGCGCTATCCGCTGGCACCGCAGGTGTTCCGCCATCTCGCCGATGCCGATCTCATCCATGTCCACGCGATCGACTTCTTCTACGACGCGCTCGCCTGGGGCCGCCTGCTGCACCGCAAGCCGATGGTGGTGACCACCCATGGCGGCTTCTTCCACACGCCCAATTACGCCGCCATCAAGAAGGTCTGGTTCCAGACCGTGACCCGGCTGTCGGCCCTCGGCTATGACAAGGTAATCGGCTGCAGCGTCTCCGACCTGCAGCAGTTCTCCCGCATCGCCGCCAACCGCACGATCCTGATCGAGAACGGCGCCGATATCGGCAAGTTCGCCGATGGCGCCTCACCGACGCCGAAGCGCCGGATCGTCACCATCGGTCGCTTTTCCGCCAACAAGCGTCTCGACAATCTGCTGGAAACGGTAGCGGTGCTGCGCGCCCGCGATCCGAACTGGCATCTCGACATCATGGGCGTCGAATATGATCTCAGCCGAAAGGACCTGCTCGACCATATGGCGAGGCTGAAGATCGAGGACGCGGTCTCGATCCATGTCGCCGCCGATAATGACACGATCCGCGGGATCATCGGCCAGGCATCGATCTTCGCCTCCGCTTCCGACTACGAGGGCTTCGGTCTCGTCGCGCTCGAAGCCATGAGCGCCGGCCTTCTGCCCGTTCTCAACGGCAACGCCGCCTTCGCGGCACTGGCCGACCGGCATTCCGACCTTGTCATCACCGATTTCAGTGAACCCGCGCACGCTGCGGATGCAATCGACCAGGGGTTCGAACGCCTGGTTTCCGACGGCGCCGCCATCAGGGCGAAACTTCTTTCCGATGCCCGCGCCTATTCATGGGATGTCGTCGCCGACCGCTATGTCGGCGTCTACAAAGACATTCTCGGGATCTGACGCCAAGGCCGATTAGGCCTTGGCAAGACGCGCCACTTCCTCGAAAACCGTGCGGCGCGTCGCCGGCGGCGTCAGATTGTGATCCGCGTCCGGCAGCATCACCAGCCGCACATTCGGATAGCGGGCCAGTTTGCGGCCACCGGGGCCGAAGTGGAAATACATGTGCTCCAGCCCGACATCGCCTTCGCTGTACATGAGCGTGAGCGGCACCTTGCGCTGATCGACGGTCGAGAAAGTCTTCTTGACGGCAACGGCCACATGCCGGCGCGTCGGCAGGTACTGCAGAAGCGGAGCGATCCGCACCGACATGCGCCGCGCGAATGCGATGATGACGTTCTTGAGCGCCGCTCTCACGTCGATTTCACCGCTGAAGAGCCGCTTGAGCGTGTCGGTACTCACCATGCGCGAGCCGTAATCCTCAAAGCTGCGCGGGACGGAAACAACCTGCTTCTCGTCGACAACAACCTTCGGATCCCAATAGTATACGAAGGGATTGATCGATACGGCCGCCTTCAGGCGCTCGTCGTCGACGGTCGCGCGCAGCGCTAGGTACCCGCCACTGCACCGGCCAACGGTCATCATCGGACCGGGTGCGAATTGTTCGAGCACGTCCAGCGCCGCACGGGCGTCCTCGTTCTGGGTCGCGGAATAGAGGATCTGGTCTGGCGCATCCGGGCGCGGCGGGCTGTCGCCGGCATTGGCTGAATCAAATCGCAGCGACGCAACGCCTTGGCGTGCTAGGCTGCGCGCCATGTCAACATTGGTGCGACCCCACCCGCAATGGCGATCGTAGGCGGTGGAGAGAAAGAGAACGGCGTTTCCGGCGACCGATCCAAGCGGACGCGTGACCACGCCGATCAGATGATCGAACTCCCCGAAACGAACAGGTATTTCCTCGAAGCCGTCGCTCTTCAATGCCTGCGGCTCGATGGCGGTCACGGACCGGATTGCCGCGGGGTCGATCACGGTATTGGCCTGCATCCACTGCGCCAGGAAATGAACCGTCGATAGCGGCATCTTCGAGAAAACCGGATCCGTGACGAGCTCGTCGTAGCCGTCGAAAGCCTTCTGCTCGACCATGGCGCCGAGTGCGCGCAAGTTATCGGCAAAACCGGTATCTTCCACCCGCGCCGGTCGTTCAAGAATGAGATAGCGCGGCGCCGCGGTCCTGTCGGGCGCCGAAAGCTTGATCTTGGAGACCTCCGCGGCAACCGCATCAGGCATGACGAGGCCTGCGATGACCACGTTGCCCTCAGGCAAATCCTTGTCGCTCAGGCCGAGATGGTAATTGATGAACTTCGACCAGGCGCTGAGTTCGCGCAGATAGGCGCGCCCGTTGAGCACCGGACCGAGCATGACAATACCATCGACCCCCTCGATCGCGCTTGCGGCACGCTGGCCGAGAGCGGCACCCAGGCCCTGACCGACGATCATGACGCGATCGCAACCGCTGAGCTCCTTCAGCCGGTCCGCGGCGGTGTGGACATATCGCTCCCACAAGTCGAGCGTTGCCGGCTCGGCGGTGTCGAGCGCATCCCCCGTCTGAGGATAATCGAAACGCAGGCTGGCGACACCGATATCGGCGAAATGCTCTGCCATGAGACGGAAGAACTTGTGACTGCACATTTCCTCCAACCCCCACGGGCTGAGAAAAAGGACTGCTGTCGAGCGCTTCGGAACACCCGAGGTCTCCGGCAGGAAAAGGCCGACCGTCCCGTCGAATGCAAAGGGAAGCGCTGCGGCGCGACCTGCGCCATCAGCCAGGTTGGCTGCGGTGTGTGCATGGCCCGAGTTTTCCTGTTCGGGGTCCAGTGGCGCCACAAACTCGACGGCCTTTCGGGCGGGACGCTGCATTGCTGCAGGCAGTTTCCCTACTATAGACAACATAACTTCGGCATCCTCACGCGGAATTACATCCAGAAGCTTCAGTGCAATGACATAACCGAGCCCACCGGCCAGTATCGCAACTACAAGTCCAATAGAACCGTTTAGAAACTGTAAAGTCGCGAAAGCAATAAAAGCACAAAACATGGCCGCAAGCATTGCCTTCAAAAGGCTAATATAGAGACCCGATAGTTGAGTGCCGAACCCCGTCTGTCGAACCATGACGACACACATGACGACGAAGACGCCGATGCGCACGACGGCCGCCCCTTCAGCTGCGAAAAACGGCACGACCGCAATACAACCAAGCGTCATGACCAAGGCGCCCAGAACGCTGACCAGAACACGATCACGCGTGCGTTCCATCGACAGGAGATACAAGCTGAGCGTCTGCATGAAGGTATAGGCCGGCGCCGCAAGCGCCAGCAGCGCCACGACAGGGCCGCTTGGCCCGAAGGCCGGGCCGAACACGACGAGCACCAGTTCGCTCGATATGGCGGCAAGCCCGAAACTCATCGGCAGGATGATATAGGCCATGCTGCGCGTGACGGCGGCAAACACCTCGACCGGCAGCGTCCGGTCGCTGCTGCTGTGACGGCGCTCGGAGTAGTAGGGAAGAAGGCTGCCGGTCATCTGGATCGGCAGCTGCAGCGCGATATTCGCGACCGAGAGGCCGACGGCATAGTAGCCGACCATCTCTACCGACCAGAACTGCTGCAGGAAGAGCAGCTCGAGGCGATTGAGGAAGATGGAATCGATGATGAACTGCGCCGACAGGAAGACCGACGACGACGCCAGATAGCGAAGCGACACACCGCAGCGATCGCGGCGCGTGAAGAGGATCGGCAAGGTCGCGACGAAAAAGACCAGCTGTCCGAAGAGATAGCCGATCAGCACGCCCTCGACGCCGGAGATCAGGGCGCCGCCGGCGACACCGATCAGCTGAAGCACGCAGACGCCGACGGCCAGCTTGAAGAAATCGGTCAGCCTGCGCTCGCCGATCAGGTAGAACTTCACGAACGATCCGATGGCCTGGATGAAGAACAGCGCGCCGGTAACCAGCGCGACGGAGGGCGCGGTCGCCGCCCAGTGCAGCCGCTCCGATGTCAGGAAGAAAACGGCGTAGAAACCGAGCAGCACCAACGTCGAGCACAGCATGAAGGTGACGAGCAGCGACGCGAAGCCTCGCCGCCTTCTGGCATCGAAGCCATCGGCCTCCAGCTGCGGCAGGATCTTGGAAAGGGTGATGCTGGACCCGAGCTCGGCGATCGAGGCTCCCGTCACCACCATCCACAGCGAGAATGCGATGATGCCATTGGCCTCCGGCCCGAGCAGACGCGCGGTAATGATGGAGGAGATGAAACCCGTCAGCAGCAGCAGCATGCCCGCCGCGCCATTCATGACGGAGTTCGCGATAATTCCCTTAGACATGCATTTCCCGTTCAAGTCCGCTTGGAAGCGGACATGCTAATGTGAAAACCTTTCGAAATTGGTGGCTTCGATCAGAAAGCGTGGGATCGGGAGCCACCGATGCTCGCCACGTCGCCGGAAGGCACCGCATCTTCGGCTGTTCCCGGCAACCGGGTGAGCCGGATGCGCCTTGCCGGGCCAGGCGCGAGGTGAAACCAGTCGTCATCAGGCCTGAAGCCATCGATGGAGAGATGGACGGACTGGGCGAACCTGTCCGTTGCGAGATCGACCACCCACTGGCCTTCCTCAAGGACGACAGACGCCTGGATCTCGGCGTCGTGCAGCGCCCGGGCGCGACCGCAGGGGAAATGGAAGGCCTCGGCAACCACCGCGCCGCCATCCGGCAGCCGAAGCCGCGCGACCGTCACGTCGTGCGACGGCGGACCGAAGCGATAGGCATAGGTCGTGTCGAAGAACGCGCCGAAGAGATCGGTGGCGGCGAAGGTCTCGCTGCTGCGCGGTTGAAGCGTCAGGATGCGACCGCCGCCGACCGCCTGCTGCTTGCCGTGACGCAGGCACACAAGCTCCAGATCGAGCTGCAGCGTATAGGGCGTCTCGTTGATAACGTGAACGTCGAGACCGTTGGTGCCTTCGTCGGTGACGACTACCTGAACGGGCCGGAAGGCGCGGCGAAGCGCATACCAGATCGGCTTCGGCTCACCAGTGGAATCGATCACGCCCCAGCCGGGGCCGGGCAGAAGGTCCTGCAAGGTCCAGACGAGCGCACCGTTGCAGCTCGACCCCTTGCGCCGCCACTCGGCGAAGGTCTCTTCCGACACCTCCCCCGTTACCGCCCGCGAAAGCCCAAGATAGCGCTCCGGGTCCTCGCGCCGCAGCCGGGCCGGGTCGACATCGTAGAGCTCCTGCAGGTAGAAATCCCTGACATCCTCGAAATCCCAGGAGGCGCCGCGATCACGCGGCACACGGACCTTCCAGGCGGGACTATGGACCGGTGGCACGTCGAGATGGCGCTGCAAGGTCTTCTGCTGCGGGACATGGGAGAATGCCAGGCTCTCGCTGGCAAAGCGCACATTGGCGCGGCGCGCATCCTCGAGCGGCCGCATGTAGGCGCCGACGCCGTAATAATGCGCAACGCCTGCATTGGGTGTAAACGGCATGGTACCGCCGGACGGTGAGTTCGGCACATAGGGTACGTCGGGCCTGACCCGCGCCGCGATGGCCGGGATGATCTCCTCGGTGATCGGCCCCGACCAGTATTCGGTGGGCAATCCGAGCATCGCCGCCTGCTGGTAGATCTCGCTGCCGCCGCAAAGCACGGCGAGCGACGGCGAGCCCTGAACGCCGTGCAGGAACTCCTCCACCTCGGCATGGACATGCGCGGTAAACGCCTTGTCGTTCTTCGGATAGTCGAAATTGGCGAACATGAAGTCCTGCCAGACAAGCAGCCCGAGCTCGTCGCAGAGCTTGAAGAATTCTGACGTCTCGTAAGCCATCGTGCCGCCGATGCGGATCATGTTCATGCCCGCCTCCGCCGCCAGACGGAGGAAAGGCTCATAATCCACCCGCGCGCCGGGAAGCCTTGCGATATCGGCACTGGTCCAGACCGCACCACGGCAGAACACTCGCTCGCCATTGACGACAAGCGCGAAATCATCGCCCGCCGCGCCGCGATCGACCTCGATCGAGCGGAACCCTGCCCGCCCTAGCGGGTGCTCGACGCCATCGATCACGATCGCATAATCGTAAAGGCGAGGCGTTCCGTGCGTATGCGGCCACCAGGGCTCGACATCCTTCAGCTTGAGGATCGCCGAATAATGCTGGTCGCCGACCTTCTCGAAAGCCTGCTCGGCATCGCCGCAGCGCAGCGACAGATTGGGGCTTTCGACATCCGTATGAAGGGAAACGCTGAGGCGCCCGACCCCATCGGCGTCGAGCACGGCCCGCACGGCGACGTTGTCGATCGACACGACGTCGCGGCGCACCAGCGTGATCGGGCGCCAGGGGCCGACGGCATGGATTTCCGGGCACCAGCCGGGCATGCGCCCGAGCAGCGTGGTCCGCACGTTCTTCAAGCCCTGCGGCTTGATCATCTGCGGGCGCCAGCGGGCGCGCGGCCCGGTCTCGGCAAGCCTCGGCGCCAGCGCGCGGAAGCACAGCGCCAGCTCATCACCGCCTGAAAGCGTCACCGGGATTTCGTGCAGCGTGAACATGCTTTCCGACGAAAGGATTTCCTGGCCGTTCAGGAAGACATGGCAGATGGTCGCCAGCCCCTCGAACCGCAGCAGCGCCTCGCCCGGCTCCGCATCGAACAGGCGGCAAACATACCAGGCATCTTTAGTGTCGAGCGGCTCCGGGTTCTCCCGGTCGAACTCACCCGCACGCTCCAGCGCCGCGGCGACCGTGCCGGGAACCTCGGCGGGGATGAACTGCGCGGAAAGCGGGATGTCATGCGGTCCGGCACAGGCGCCGGGTTCCGTCAGGATGAGGTTCCAGCCTTCGGAAAGCAGGGTTTCCTCGGCTCCGACACTGGCCAGACGTCCGCTCATGCTCATGCTCCAGACTTCAAAGGCGCTCCGCCAGCGAAGCCATCAAGGAATCCCACGCGTCGGCAGCCGGATCAAGAGCCGTGATCAGCGGATCGTATTTCTTGCGGGTCACGGCGCGCGCAAGCTGGAACTGCACGGACTTCGCGACCTCGGAAATCCGCCGCGCCGCCTCGGCGGCGCCGGAAAATTCATTCGGCGAGAGCCAGGTGAGATGATCGCCGGCAAGCTCGAAATTGGCGCCGAACTGGCGCAGCGTATTGAACGCGTACTTATGGAAGAAATCGAAAGGCCGCTCGGCCAGTGCTTCCACCTGGCGCGGGAACACCTCCGCGAAGGCGCGGATGGGGTTGCTTGCCGGGCGCCGGGGGTAGTGAAGCCGAAGCAGTCGACGCGCGGTCTCGCGCAGATGCGCCTCATCAAGCGGTCGCGGCGGGAACTTGGCGAACTCGGTGTAGGGAAGGAATGGGAGGGCACCTTCCGCCAGATGCATCTGGAAGAGCCCGTCGAAATCCTCGCCCTGCAGTTCGAAATAGCCACCATTGTGGAAATACTCGATCCGCCGCGCGGCCACATCCAGCCGGTTGATGGCGACCGTCGTCTTGCCGTGCTCGGCGCGATAGGCCGTGCCCTGCGTATCCGGCATGAAGAACGAATCCATCTCGATCAGGCACAGGCGGCCCCGTCCGATCTGCGTCTGAACATGGGATTCGACACGGTCGAAGATCGCGAGCTCCGTCACGCGGATATCGTAGAGCGCTTCCAGATCCTCGAGCGGCACCTTGAAGAAGGTGAACTGGTCGCCCTCGAAATCCTGTGTCAGCGTAAAACCGAGCATGGCCTCCGGCGCCGCGCCGAAGCTGTTCAGCACCTCGATCCAGAGATCGACATAGCAATTGGTTTCCGGCCACATGCGCTCGCTTGAATGGAGCGCATGCTGGATATAGCCATCCGGACGGATCGCCGGGAACACGGAAGACATGAAGGCGCTCAGCCCCAAAGTGCCTGGCGCACGCTGGCCGGCCACTGCTTCACGTCGAGGCCGTGGTGATGGAACAGCGCGAGCGCGATACGTTCAAGCCCGAAGCCGACGCAAGCCGTGAAGGCAACGCTGCCGTCCTCAAGGTTCAGGCCCCACTTCTGGCCGAACGAATCCTGATGGAAGTTGAAGCTCATGCAGGCGGTCGGGTTGGCCGTCGAGGTGATCGGGATCAGAAGCTCGAACTTCAGGTTCTGGTCGCGCTGGTTGTTGACCATCATACGGCCGGCGCGGCCGAAGAACGGATCGTTGGCGACATCGATGGTAACGTCGAGGCCGACGAGCTTCATCATCTCCAGACCGCGATCCATCCAGTTCTGGCGGAAATCGGTGACATGCTTTTCCGTGCCCATGCAGACATATTCGCGCATGCGGAACAGCTGCTGGCGGGCCGGATCGCGCGACGGCTCATGGCGGAAGCAATAGGACTGCAGGTCGAACAGCGCGCCGTCCTTCGGCAGGTTGCCGCGGCGGGCAACCGTCGGGTAGAGCGGATAGCAGGCGGCCGGCGTCAGCACGATCTCGGTGGCTTCCTGGCCCTTGGTCCAGTCTTCGCCGACTTCCATGCACTGCAGCAGGTTCATGTGATCGAGTTCGCTGCCGCAGAAGCTGTGCACCGTGCCGGCCAGCTGCGGGAAGCTCTTCATGTAGCCGCTCTTCTCGAAGATCTCGCGGTTCATGCCCGGGGGAAAGCGCATCGCTTCCGCGCCGTCGCCACCGCCGAAGCGATCGATCAGGCGCTCGAAGGCGGCGATCACGTCCTCGAACTGGCCGCTGCGGCCGTAGAGGCCATCGACGCCCATGTCGATCAGAATGCCGGATTCGAACAGCCGGTCGAGAAATGTCGTTTGCGCGTCCATGTCGTCACCCCAGTAGGCTAGTGTCCTGCTTGTGGACAAGAAGCATGCTCGACGTGTTGCCGAGGATGCGGTCGTTCGAGATCATCAGCTGAGCGGAATGGGCGTCGCGCAAATGGCGACCGATGCTGAACGGCGTGCCGTTCTTGTAGCCCATGATGCCGCAGATCAGCATCGCATGGTTGATGATGTCGAGAATCGTCTCAGACGATGCAATCTTGACGTTGTTCATGGCGACCGCGAAGCCCATCGAAGAGAGCTTGTCGGCGTCGTCCTTGGCATCTTCGTAGAACTTGAGGCCGGCGACGACGTTCGAGCGCACCATCTGCAGGAGGTTCGAAGCCTCGGCCAGGCGCAACGCGCCGGGCGGCGGAGCGCCGGGCGACTTGCGGGCGGCGGCCCGGACGAAAGCCTGAGCACGGGCAACGGCATCGACCGCGATCCCGTACCAGACGCTGCTCCACAAGAGATGCGAGGAAGCGAGCATCGACTGCGCCGCGATCTCGGCGAACGGCTTCGGCAGGATCTGCTCCGCGGGAGCCTCGCCCTTGAACAGGAAACCATCGGAGCAGGTGCCGCGCATTCCGAGCGTGTTCCAAACATGCGTCCGGTCGATCGTGTACTGGTCGCGCAGGAAAACGGTGAGAACCTGGTCGGACGAGGCTGCATCGGCATGCGCTCGCGAGGTGATCATGATCATGTCGGCGTGTAAGCCGTAGGAAATGACGGTAGCGTCCTTCTCCAGACGGCAGATGTCGCCATCGATGGAGATGGCGCAGATGCTGTTGCGCAGATTGCCGCCGATCCCGCCTTCGGTGGTAGCCGAGGCGATCAGAAGCTGCTCGGCGGCGATGCGCTGCATCAGCGCCCGGTGCCAGGCGCTGTTGTCGCAATGCTCGACAAGGCTGCAGAGCTTGATGTGATGCATGGCGAAGACCATGGCCGCAGCCGCGCAAGCCTGACCGAGCATCGCGCACAGTTCGGCGATCTCGGAAATGCTCGCGCCCTCGCCGCCGAGATCGCGGGCGATCTGGATGCCGAGCAGGCGCTCGACCTTCATCGCCTCGACAGCCTCGATCGGAAATCGACCTTCAAAATCAACGGCGTCGGCATGCTTGGCCGCAATGGCAGCAACGCGGGCGACCCTTGCGGAAAGGTCAGCTTCCGTGATTTTGACCGGAAAGTTCATTTAAGCGACTTTCCGGCTGTCGTTGATGATGTCGATGGTCTTGGCGATCGCCGAGATGCTGGCGAATGACTTGCGATTGAGGAGATTATCCGGAAACTCGATGTCGAAGGCTTCTTCGATGCCCAGCATCAGCTGCACCGAAGCGAAGGAAGTCAGGCCGACAGCATAGAGATCGGCATCGTCGGCCACCTGATCGACGGGGACCGGAAGCTTCCCGAATTTGGCCAGCAGTTCGCGGATTGTGGTATTCATTGCTTGAAATCTCCCAAGATCATCATGCCCCGAGTGGCGATATACGTCGCCTGTCGACAATAGCCGTAATGAGAAAAAGCCAATATTCCCCTAAATGATGTAGTTAAAGCCAGTTAATGACTGCGATTAAAAGCTTAATGAAGCGGCCGGCCGGTTTCGATATAGATAAAGCGCAGCAACGGGTTACCGCGAGACGAACAACTCCCCGTCGCGCCGACTGAAATTAACGATTGCGTGAAAACAGTACGCCTTTTGCCGAGCTTCAGCTATCGGCTGGCGGATAGCGATGCTGATCGCCGCGAAAATCGCTGACTGAATAGCACCCGTCGCCGGCACTGCGGACAGAAGATGCACCGATATCCGCCTTGCCGTACCCGCCGGGGATATCGAGGATGTAGGTAGGCTGGCACAGCCCGGAAATCCGTCCGCGAAGCGCAGCGACGATCGCCTGCCCCTCCTTGATCGTCAGCCGGAAATGGCTGGTACCGGGCGCGAGATCGGGGTGATGAAGGTAATAGGGCTTCACCCGCGCCTCGACGAAACCTCTCATGAGGTCCGCGAGTATCGCGGGGTCGTCATTCACGCCCTTGAGCAGCACAGATTGGCTGATCATGACGATGCCCGCATCCACGAGCCGGCCGCAGGCCGCACGCGCCGCGTCGGTCAGTTCGCGCGGATGGTTCGCATGCAATGCGACATAAACGGTCTTACCGCTTGCCTTAAGCGCCGCAATCAGCGCCGCATCGATCTTCCCCGGCTCGACGACAGGAACGCGTGTGTGAAAGCGCACGATCTTGACGTGATCAATGGAGGCGAGCTCACGCAGCATATCTTCGAGCCGCCGCGGCGAAAGGACCAGCGGGTCTCCACCGGTCAGGATGACCTCCCAGATTTCCTTATGGTCGCGAATATAGTCGAACGCTGCCTTCATGGACACCGGATCGAGCGTTCCCAGCCCCTGCGGCCCCACCATCTCCCTGCGGAAACAAAAACGGCAGTAGACAGGGCAGACATGCACGGCCTTGAGCAGAACGCGGTCAGGATAGCGATGGACGATGCCTTCGACGGGGCTGTGCACGTGATCGCCTATCGGATCGGCCCGCTCTTCCGGCGTCAGCACGAGCTCCGCGGCGTCAGGCACGAATTGCCGGGCGATCGCGTCGGCCGGGTCCGATGCGTCGATGAGCGCAGCGACATCAGGTGTCAGCGCGATCGCATATTTGGCGCCGACCGCCTCTAGAGCCGCTCGATCGCGCGAACCGAGCAGGCCTGCCCGGTCGAGATCGTCGACACTCTTCAGCGATCGCACCGGCGTCATTGGCCATACTCCGCGACCGGCGCCCAAAGCACCTGATCGATGCGCGACGCGCCGGTTGCCAGCATCACCAGGCGATCGAAACCGAGCGCGATGCCGCTCGCCTCGGGCATGATGGCGAGTGCATCAAGGAAATCCTCGTCGATAGGGTAGGCCTCGCCGTAAATACGCGCTTTCTCCGTCATCTCGATCTCGAAACGGC
Organism: Hyphomicrobiales bacterium; assembly: GCA_900471485.1. Lineage (GTDB taxonomy): Bacteria > Pseudomonadota > Alphaproteobacteria > Rhizobiales > Rhizobiaceae > Rhizobium. The sequence continues at coordinate 213,060 of UCEU01000002.1, read as the reverse complement.
GGCGCTGCTCGGCGGCATTGGTGAGTTCGCCGAAACCGTTTGCGAGCTCGACGCCGCAGGCATAGACTTCGAAGCGTTCCGCAACCCTCGGATCGCCCGCTGAAGGCCGGGCAAGCGCTGCCTCCGACACCGGATATTCGTCGAGAATGGTAACCCGCCCGAAGCCGAGATGTGGCTCGATCTTTTCAACGAGAACGCGGCTGAAGAGATCGGCCCAACCGTCGTCTTCGGCGACGCGCATGCCCGCCCGAGCGACTTCGGCAGCCAGATGCGCCCGGTCCGTCTCGCCACCCGCAAAAACCGATCCGAGCAGGTCGATATCGGCATAACGGCGGAATGCCTCGGCAACGCTGATCCGCTCCGGACCGGCGAAGGGATCGCACTCGCTGCCACGGAACGTGAGCTTCGGCGCGCCGGTGGTTTCCGCCGCCATTGCCAGGATGCGGACGCAATCCATCATCAGGCTCTCGTAGCTCTCGCCGACACGATACCATTCCAGCATGGTGAATTCCGGATGGTGCAGCGGCCCGCGCTCGCGGTTGCGATAGACATGCGCGAAGCAGGCGATGCGCTGCTCGCCGGCCGACAGCAGCTTCTTGCAGGCGAATTCCGGCGAAGTGTGGAGATAGAAGGGCGCTGCCTGCCCGTCCGTCGTCAGCGCCTCGGTCGCGAAACCATGCAGATGGGCCTCGTTGCCGGGCGAGATCTGTAGTGCGGAGGTGTCCACCTCGATGAAGTCCTCACGCGCGAAATAGCTGCGCAGTGATGCCTGGATCGCATTGCGCCCGATCAGGAACGGGCGGCGATCCGCATGGACGCTGGGCGTCCACCAGGGAGACGCCGTGACGATCGGGGCTTTCATTCGATGGTGCCTGACCTTTGTAACCCACGCGAGGGCTGGCTATTTGCCGGATTTTAGGTTAGTTGCGCCCCCAAAGAACAACCAATTGCGTTTTTGGGGCCATTTCGACAGTCCTCTACGACGCCAACAGCCGAGTTACAAGGAAGTCTTATGGTAAAGGTCATCGCCTCTTCCGTCCGCAAGGGCAACGTTCTCGAAGTGGACGGCAAGCTCTACGTCGTTCTGACGGCCAACAACTTTCACCCGGGCAAGGGCACGCCGGTCACCCAGGTCGACATGCGCCGCATCGTCGACGGCGTGAAGGTGTCGGAGCGTTGGCGCACCACCGAACAGGTCGAGCGCGCCTTCGTCGAGGACGTCAACCACCAGTTCCTCTATGAAGATGGCGAAGGCTTCCACTTCATGAACCCGGAAACTTACGACCAGGTCGTCGTCGACGTCGAAACCATGGGCGACCAGAAGGCCTATCTCCAGGAAGGCATGGTCTGCATCCTGTCCATGCACGAAGGCGTCGCGCTTGCCCTGCAGCTGCCGCGCCACGTGACGCTCGAAATCACCGAGACCGAGCCGGTCGTGAAGGGCCAGACGGCTTCGTCCTCCTACAAGCCGGCCATGCTGTCGAACGGCATCCGCACCTCGGTACCGCCGCACATCGACGCCGGCACCCGCGTCGTCATCGCGACCGAAGACAACTCCTACGTCGAGCGCGCCAAGAACTAACATATTCTGGCATACCAGCTTGAAAAAGCCGCGTCGGAAACGATGCGGCTTTTTTTACGAGCTTTCTATCTGGCCCCAACAAAAAAACGCCGGGCTGAGCCGGCGTTTTCGAGAGTTTTCGAATGGTTGCGCCGCTATTATTAGCGCGGGCAACGCGCTTCGTAGCGGCGGCCATAACGGTCGCGATAGACGCAGTAGCCGCGACGTTCGACCGACTGGCCGATCAACGCACCGGCAAGACCACCTGCGACAGCGCCGACAGCAGCGCCGCCCCAGCTGTGGCTAACGGCACCACCGATAACAGCACCGGTACCGGCACCGATCGCGGTACCCTGTTCCGTGGCCGTGCAGGATGCAAGCGCGCCGACCAGGGCACCAATCAGAACAATCTTCTTCATCATGACATTAACTCCCAGGTTTTTCGGGCACTTAGATGCGGCCCATGAGCAACAGAATGATAATAATCAGCAGAACTAGACCCAAACCGCCGGAAGGTCCATAGCCCCAACCGCGGCTATAGCCCCAATTAGGCAAGGCGCCGACCAAAAGCAGAATAAGGATAATAAGCAGTATCGTGCCAAGCATGGTTTATGTCCTCAACTCGTCGTGAATACGAATGGACACAAAACACGCATCCGCGATTTTTGTTCCGCCGTCGGCTATGCTTTCGTATGACCATCGAAGCGGCTGTTGCAGGAAAGCATCATGAAATGTCCTGATAGCAGCCATATCCGCCTCCGAGAGCCGAGGCAGGCGACTTGCCCATATGGTAAATATTTCCTTTAAATACAATATGTTGCCGTGAACAAACGAGGAAATCGGAAATGTCGCTGATTCGTCGGCAGTTTGTTCCGGTTTTGGCCGAAACGCTTGCCGGCGAAAGTTTTGCAGAAAATCCGGCGAAAAATTGAAGCGAACTGACGAATTACATTGACAGAATGCCCGCGATTCTTGCGGCCCGCTCCGGGAGAGTCATCGGATTCACGATCTAGTGGGAAAAAGTGATTCAAAATCAATACTTAGCCGTGAACAAACCCTGAATCACCCGGAGTCACTGATTCGTCTCCGATTCGTTCTCAAACTGTTCCAGCCCGCGGACATCTTGTTTCAAAGACCCCCGATCGCTTATAAATCCCTCTGCTAAATGAAGTTCAGCCCTTGCGTTTGCTCAGGTGGCTGTCCATGTGTGTTCGGCTTCTGATAGAAGCGGACGTGACCTGAGGCTCCCGCCTCACTTGCAGGACCATGACACTGACATCGCAGCCGATGATACTGAGCGGGCGCGGGGTGACCGCGGTGCTTGGACCGACCAATACCGGCAAGACGCATTATGCCATCGAGCGCATGGTTGCGCATGGCACCGGCGTGATCGGCTTGCCGCTACGCCTTTTGGCGCGCGAGGTCTACACGCGGGTTGTCGAGAAGGTTGGCGTCCAGAACGTCGCGCTGGTCACCGGCGAGGAAAAGATTTCTCCGCCGAAGGCGCGTTATTCGGTCTGTACCGTCGAGGCCATGCCGCGCGAAACCAAGGCAGCCTTCGTCGCCATCGACGAGGTGCAGCTCGCGGGCGATCTCGAGCGCGGCCATATCTTCACCGATCGCATCCTGCATCTGCGCGGCCGCGATGAAACCCTGCTGCTTGGCGCCGGAACGATGCGGCCGATCCTGCAGCAGTTGCTGCCCGGCATCACTGTCGTCGAGCGCCCGCGCCTCTCGCACCTTTTCTACGCCGGCCAGAAAAAGCTGACGCGCCTGCCGCAGCGCTCCGCCATCGTCGCCTTTTCGGCCGACGAGGTCTACGCGATCGCCGAGCTCATCCGCCGCCAGCGCGGCGGCGCGGCCGTCGTGCTTGGCGCGCTCAGCCCGCGCACCCGCAATTCGCAGGTGGCGCTCTACCAGGAAGGCGACGTCGAATATCTGGTCGCGACCGACGCCATCGGCATGGGTTTGAACCTCGATGTCGACCATGTCGCTTTTGCCCAGGATCGCAAGTTCGACGGCTACCAGTTTCGTAATCTCAATCCCGCAGAGCTAGGCCAGATCGCCGGCCGCGCCGGCCGCCATCTGCGCGACGGCACCTTCGGCGTCACCGGCCATGTCGATCCCTTCGACGAGGAACTGGTTGAACGCATCGAAGGCCACGAGTTCGACAATGTCAAGGTGCTGCAGTGGCGCACCAAGGAGCTCGACTACGCGTCGATCCGCGCGCTGCGCGCCAGCCTCGAGACCGGCCCGCGCGTCACCGGCCTGACGCGCGCCCTGCCGGCGGTCGATCAGCAGGCGCTGGAGCACCTGTCGCGCTACCCCGAGATCAACGACCTCGCGACCACGCCGGAGCGGGTCGAAAAGCTCTGGGAAGCCTGCGCGCTGCCCGACTATAGACGTATCGCTCCGGCACAACATGCCGATCTGATTTCGACCCTCTTTTCTGATCTCGTGCGATATGGCACGGTGAACGAGGACTTCCTTGCCGAGCAAGTGCGCCGGGCGGATCGAACAGACGGCGAAATTGACACGCTTTCGGCGCGAATCGCGCAGATAAGGACTTGGACCTATGTGTCGAATCGGCCCAATTGGCTTGCCGATCCGACACACTGGCAGGAAAAGACGCGGGAAATCGAAGATCGATTGTCCGATGCGTTACATGAAAGGTTGACGAAACGCTTTGTTGATCGCAGGACGTCTGTGCTCATGAAGCGCCTGAGAGAGAATGCGATGCTGGAAGCTGAAATCAGTGTAAATGGCGATGTCTTCGTTGAAGGACATCATGTAGGGCAGTTGTCCGGTTTCCGGTTCACGCCCATCGGAGGAGCTGAGGGACCGGACGCGAAAGCTGTCCAGACTGCTTCCCAGAAGGCACTTGCTTTGGAATTCGAAGCGCGCGCCGCGCGTATTCATGCCGCCGGCAATAGCGATCTGGCGATCGGTTCCGACGGCGCGATCCGCTGGCTGGGCGACCCCGTCGCGCGGCTGACGGGCAGCGACCACATCATGCGCCCGCGCGTCATCCTGCTCGCCGACGAGCAGCTGACCGGCAACGCGCGCGACCACGTGGCCGCCCGTCTCGAGCGCTTCGTGAACCATCACATCTCGACCGTGCTGAAGCCCCTGGACGACCTCTCCCGCGCCGAGGACCTGCAGGGCCTCGCCAAGGGCCTTGCGTTCCAGCTGGTGGAAAATCTCGGCGTCCTCTTCCGTCGCGACGTGACCGAGGAAGTGAAGTCGCTCGATCAGGACGCCCGCGCCTCGATGCGCCGCTACGGCGTTCGCTTCGGCGCCTACCACATCTTCGTGCCCGCGCTGCTGAAGCCGGCTCCGGCCGAACTCATCACGCTGCTTTGGGGCCTGAAGAACGATGGCCTCGACAAGCCCGGCTACGGCGACCTCATCCCGGTTCTGGCCGCTGGCCGCACCTCCGTGGTTACCGATCCGAGCTACGAGCGCACCTTCTACAAGCTCGCTGGCTTCCGTTTCCTCGGCAAGCGCGCCGTGCGCATCGATATCCTCGAGCGCCTGGCCGACATCATTCGTCCGCTGCTGCAGTGGAAGCCCGGCCAGCCGAACCGTCCTGAGGGCGCTTATGATGGCCGCCGCTTCACGACGACCACGGCCATGCTCTCCATCCTCGGCGCCACGCTCGAGGACATGGAAGAAATCCTCAAGGGCCTCGGCTACCGCGCCGATGCGGTGAAGGCAGAAGACGCCGCCGCTTATCTGGCCACGCAGGACGCTTCGTCCGCTCCTGCCGCCACCGCGGAAGCGAGCACGGAAGAAGCCGCCGACAAGGCCGATCACGACGATGCGGATACCGCATCCGAGGAAGCGCCGGCATCGGAAGCCCCTGCTGTCGAGGCAGCTGCACCGGAAGCCGCTGCCGAGGCGCAACCTGCCGCCGAAGCAACGGAAACCGAAGAACCGAAGCCGGTTCTGCTGTGGCGCCTTGGCGGCCGCACCGACAACAACCAGCGCCAGGCGCGCGGTCATGGCGAACGCCGTGGCGGCGACCGCCAGGGCCAAGGTCAGGGTCAGGGCGAACGCCAGGATCGCGGGCAGGGCCATCGTCGCCAGGGTGGCGAAGGCGGCGACAACCGCGAGGGTAACCGCCAGAACCGCGGCAAGGATGGCGGCAAGCCGCATCAGGGCCGTGGCGACCGCAACGAACAGCGTGGCGAGCGCCAGGACCGCGGCGGCAACCGTGATCGCAACGACCGCAACAACAACCGTGGCGGCAACCAGCCGCTGCGCTTCGAGGCAAAGCCCCCGCGCAAGGAGAAGCCGATGGATCCGGATTCGCCCTTCGCCAAGCTGGCTGCCTTGAAGGAGCAGATGAAGAAGTAAGTCATGAGCGGGGAGAAACAGCCATTGGACGGTTCGCGCCAGCGCATCGACAAGTGGCTGTTCTTCTCGCGCATGGTGAAGTCCCGCTCGCTGGCCCAGGGCCACGTCCAATCCGGCCATGTCCACATCAACGGCCAGCGCATCGCCCAGCCGAGCCACATGGTGAAGCCCGGCGACAAGGTCGAGCTCAGCCTCGACCGGCGCGACCTCGTACTGATCGTCAAATCGGGCGGCGAACGGCGCGGCCCCTACGAGGAGGCCCGCCTCCTCTACGACGACCAGAGCCCGCCTCCCGACGAGACAAAACGCCTCACCGCCTACGAGCAGGCGACCCGCGACGTAGGTGCCGGCAGGCCGACCAAGAAAGAGCGTCGCGCGATCGACAGGCTCATGTCGGACGACGATTAGAAAACTCTGCTCCGAACAGCCGCCTTTTGCGATTTCTTTATCCTTGAAATCCGCCATCAAACTCGGTACGTCACAGGGCAACATGCCGGATAGGCTTGTGGGCCGCAAAGCCCGCCAACGCTTGTTTCCCGGCTGGGGTAGAGGCGCGACGTTCCAGGTTGCCCGATCCCGCTTGTATGGAAATCCTGGAGTTCTTCATGACCTATGTCGTGACCGACAACTGCATTCGCTGCAAATACACTGATTGCGTTGAAGTCTGCCCGGTTGATTGCTTCTATGAAGGGGAAAACTTCCTCGTCATCCATCCCGACGAATGCATCGACTGCGGCGTCTGCGAGCCGGAATGTCCCGCCGAAGCGATCAAGCCGGACACCGAGCCGGGCCTCGACAAGTGGCTGAAGGTGAATGCCGAGTTCGCCAGCATCTGGCCAAACATCACGGTCAAGAAGGATGCCATGGCCGAGGCCAAGGAGATGGACGGCGAGACCGGGAAGTTCGAAAAGTACTTCTCCGAGAAGCCCGGTTCCGGCGACTGAGCCGGACCGTGATTCAATAGCCGGGAAACGGCTTTTTCGCGCGCCAGACGCGCCTGAACCTGCTTGAGGCATATGGGTGGCATGTGTTGCCCGCATGACTCAGTCGCAGTAAATTATTGATTTCCTCATATTTTTGTGATAGGTTTATCACACTGATCCATTTGCGGCATATCGCTTGCCCCAAACCACCACGAAAGCAACACAAATCCACACGCGGTTTCCGTGACATATCAACGCCTTGGGCTGTGAGGTCAGAAAATCGCGCGCCTGAACATGTTTGCTTCTGTCCGGTGGGACCAGAAGTAAGTCACCCGACGGATCCTACCGTCTCATCCGGGCCTGACTGACCCGGCTCCGGCACTGCCGGAAGCGTAACAGGGAGTTTTTGATTAGAATGACGACCCAGCAGAAAAAACCTTCTTCCGCCCGTCACGGCTTCAAGACCGGTGAATCGATCGTGTACCCCGCACATGGCGTCGGTACCATCACCGCTATCGAAGAGCAAGAAGTTGCAGGCATGAAGCTCGAACTTTTCGTGATCGATTTCGACAAGGACAAGATGCGTCTCAAGGTGCCGGTCGCCAAGGCCATGAGCATCGGCATGCGCAAGCTGTCCGAAACCGACTTCGTCGAACGAGCTTTGAAGGTTGTGCAGGGCAAGGCGCGCGTCAAGCGCACCATGTGGTCCCGCCGTGCCCAGGAATATGATGCCAAGATCAATTCCGGCGACCTGATCTCGATCGCTGAAGTCGTGCGCGACCTCTACCGCGCTGAAAACCAGCCGGAGCAGTCCTATTCCGAGCGCCAGCTTTACGAAGCTGCCCTCGACCGCATGGCACGCGAGATCGCAGCCGTGAACAAGATGTCCGAAACCGAAGCCGTTCGCCTTGTCGAGACCAATCTCAACAAGGGTCCGAAGCGTGGCAAGGCCATCGACGAGGACGAAGCTCAGGAAGAAGAAGCAGCTTAATCAAAGCTCTGTTTTACCTACCAAAAAAACCCGGCCTTCGAGCCGGGTTTTTTTATTGGAACTTTTGCCGATCTGCCGCGTTATTGAGATGTAGGTGCGAACCTTGCGGCAATCTCCATGCCCTCGAATGTTCGCATCGCTGTAAACATTCGTTGAGGAGCGGATCATGCATTCCAAATATTGCCCAAGCCTCGGCAACATGAAGAAACTGGTCCCGCCCGGCCTTTTGACCGGCTCATAAGCCTAAACTAGGGCCTGATCCGCAAACGTCCAGAGCATCAGGCCCCAATAGCTTCAAGACATCCGTTTGATCCGGACCACCTCGGCCCGGAACGAGAATTCTTTTCCCAATTTTCGGGCGCGACGCCTGTGTTCAGGAGACCGAGATGAAGAACATGTCTGCAGACCGGCGCATGATCAAAATTGCAATGGCGGCTCCCTATCTGGCGCGCGAAGAGGAACATGACCTCGCGATCAGATGGAAGAACAACGACGACCGCGGTGCACGTAACCAGATCGCCATGGCTCATATGCGCCTCGTCATCTCGATGGCAGGCAAGTTCCGCAACTTCGGCCTTCCGATGAGCGACCTCGTCCAGGAAGGCTATGTCGGCCTGCTGGAGGCCGCCGCGCGCTTCGAACCTGAACGCGACGTCCGTTTCTCGACCTATGCCAGCTGGTGGATTCGCGCCTCGATCCAGGATTACATCCTGCGAAACTGGTCGATCGTGCGCGGCGGCACCAGCTCCGCGCAGAAGGCGCTCTTCTTCAACCTGCGCCGCCTGCGCGCCAAGCTTGCCAAGGGTGACACCCAGCTGACGCTGCAATCCATTCACCAGGAAATCGCCGCAGCCCTCGGCGTCAGCCTCTCCGACGTGCAGACGATGGATGCCAGGCTCTCCAGCAACGATGCGTCGCTGCAGGCGCCTTCCGTCTCCGGCGATGCCGACAGCGCCGAGAAGATGGATTTCCTCGTCAGCAACGAACCCTTGCCCGATGAGCAGGTCACCAACATGATCGACGGCGAACGCCGCCGCGTGTGGCTTGCCTCGGCGCTTACGCACCTCACCGAGCGCGAAATGAAGATCATCAGCGCCCGCCGGCTGGCCGAAGACGGCGCGACGCTTGAAGAACTCGGTGCCGACCTCGGCATTTCCAAGGAACGCGTGCGCCAGATCGAAAGCCGCGCCATGGAAAAGCTGCGCAGCGCGCTTGTGACAGCAGACCCCTACATGGCCGCATCGGCCTGAACGAGCTTACTCCCCCAGTGATGTAACTGGCCCGGTGCAAACCGGGCCTTTTTTATTCGGAGATGATCTTCACGCGGTCGCCAGGCGAAACGGAAGCGCCGGTCGGCAGTGCGTTGATGAGCTTGAAGAGATCGAGCTTGCGATCCGTGCCCATCATGCGCGCGGCAAGCGTGGTGATATTCTCGCCCGGACGAACCGTGACGACACGCACGCGAAGCGGTTTCAGCGAGGCGGCTTCCTCCGGCGTCATGCGCCGGAAGCTGGCCCTCAGGATATCGGCCGTCTGCTCCAGAACCGGGCTATCCTTCGGCACCGCCGTCAGGAAGCGGAAGATCTGCGAGTTGATACGCACCACGGTGACGTCGAAGTCCCAGCGGTCCGCGCTCGCCCGCGCGGTGGCGGCTTCCATGCCGTTGACGGTGATCTGCCGTATCGTCGACGGATCGAGACCGGTCACCCAGCCGCTCGAGATATAGTTCGTCAGCGTCTGGTTCTGGCTGTCGGCCACCCCGTCGAAGCGGATCGCAACGTCGTTGGGGCCGGTCGCCATGACCGCCTCGACCTTGTTGTCGATCTTGAAGCCCTCGGGCACGTCGAAGCGAATGCCGAGCCCGCCGTGCAGGAAGGTCTGGCCGCGCACGTAACCTTCCTCGGGGCTGTCGCCATAGAGAAGCCCGTCGATGCCGTCGAGATAGTAATCCCGGCCCGTATCCCCGACCTTGCCCTCCTGCCCGAAGGCGCGGGCATGGTCGCGCGCAAGCTCGATGCGCTGCGCCGAGTTCGGGTGGCTGGAAAGGAAGTCGAGGCTCTGGTCGGCCTCGGGATCGACGGACATGAAGCGGCTGTAGCCGGCCATGGAATCCAGGAAGCGCGACGCTGCGAAGGGATCATAGCCCGCCTCGCCGAGCATGCGCACGCCGATCACGTCGGCCTGCAGTTCCTGCTGGCGGGAGAAGGCCGCGAGCCTGAGCTTGCCGCGCGCCAGCGCCTGCTTGCCCGCGATATCGCTCGACAGCACCTCCGCCACCACGCGGCTGGCGATGACCTCCGCCTCCTCGCGCTTCTGGCGCTCGATGCCGTGGTTCGCGGTCACGTGACCCATCTCGTGCGACAGCACCGCCGCCACTTCCGACGCGTCGTTGGCAAGCGCGAGCAGGCCGCGGGTGACGTAGAGATAGCCGCCCGGCAGCGCGAAGGCGTTGATGGCGGGCGAGTTGAGGATGGTGATGCGGTAAGACTGGCTCGGATTTTCCGACACCGCCGTCAGCGCTCCGGCAATGCGCGCCACGAGACGTTCCGTCTTCGCATCCTTGTATTCGCCGCCATAACTCGAAACGATGCGCGGATGTTCGCGCGCGCCCATGGCGGCACGCGGATCGTTCTTCTGGACCTCGTCGACGATCTGCGGATTGGACGAGGGGCCGACGCTTGGCTGGTAGGATTGCTCGAGCGCCGACTGGCATCCGTAGAGCGCGATGCTCGAAACGGAGACGAGCAGCATCCGTCGGGCCCAGCGGCCCGCCGCGGAAAACGCATCACTGGAAGGCGCGGCCAATTTCCACGTCGTCATGCTGTCCAGTCTGGTTCTCCGGGTCATCGTGCTTTTCGGCCGGCGCGCGCTTGCGACCAAGTCGGTCTCAATAGATTTCAAGAGGCGTTCCGTCCCCGCTTCTGCACTGCACAATCGAAAACGTAAGCCTTTGCTCTAACTGATTTTCGCATCGATTGCATAGCGAGACTCTGACTAAATATGGCGCCGTTGTATTTTAGCAAGCCTGGCGACGTCTTCGGTTAACCTTCGGTCGCCTCAAATTATGGCGAAAGTGCCGTTACGGAACACAGATTCGTCAGCCCTGTAGAAATAGCGCCAGGCCGCGATGGTCCCGATGCGCGACGAAATCCGCGATCGGAGCCGCCACGGCGATCCTGCCGCCCTCGATAAACAGCGCGAAATCGGCGATCCTGCGAACCTCGTCCGGATCATGCGAGACGATCACCACCGTGTTGCCGGACTGCCGGTGCATATCCAGCAACAGCGCCGCCATCTCGTTGCGCAGGCCTGGATCGAGCGCCGCGAAGGGTTCGTCCAGCAGCAGCGCCGGACGCTTGCGCACCAGCGCCCGGGCAAAGGCCACACGCTGGCGCTCTCCTCCCGACAGTGTCGCCGGCATGCGCCGCTCGAAGCCGCCAAGCCCAACCTTCTCCAGCGCCGCCGGGATGGCCGATCGATCGGAGGCGGAAAGCTTCAGCGCCGGATCGATGCCGAGCCCGACATTGGTGAAGACATCCAGATGCGTGAAGAGATTGTTGTCCTGGAACACCAGCGACACCGGCCGTTGCGCCGGGTGGCTACGCGTGACATCGGCGCCGTCGATCATGATCTGCCCGTTCGAGGGTGCATCGAAGCCTGCAAGGAGATTGAGAAAGGTCGACTTGCCGGCACCCGACGCGCCGGTCACCGCGATGACCGCTCCAGCCGGCAGCCGGCAGTCGAAGCAAAAATCATGCGTGCCGAGCTTCAGCCCGACGTCGCGCATTTCTATGCCGCCCTTCAACTCAACCATTCCGGGCCTCCCGCTGCGCCTGCCCTATCGTGCCGGCAATCGTCAGCAACAAGCAGACAAGGCCGAGGATCAGGGCGAAACCATCCGCATCATTGGTGCGATAGCTGCCCATGCTGCTGTAGACAAGCCACGGCAGGGTGATGAACCCGTCCGATCCGAACAGCGCCACCGCGCCGAGATCGCCAAGCGACAGCGCCATGGCGAAGGAGAGCGCGGTAAAGAGCGGCTTCATCAACGCCGGCCCGTCGATCCGCAAGAGCCGGCTCACCCCATGTATGCCGAGGCTGGCGGAGAGCCTTTGCGTCCGGTGCTGGTGAATGCGGTAGGCGGGTTCGAGAATGCGCATGACGAAGGGCAGCGACATCAGTGCGTTGACGGCGACGACCAGAGCGGGCGCGTAGAGCGAGGCATCGCCGAATGCCCTGAGCGCCATGAACCAGCCGGTGGCCAGAACGATCGGTGGCACCAGCAGCACCAGCGACGACGCGCCCCCCATACTCGAGAAGAACGCCCTGCCCGCCAGACGCTCCGGCCCCTGCAGCGAAAGCATGTGACGCGCTCGTACCAGGGCCACGGAAAGCACCAACGCCAGCACTGAAGCCGAAAGAGCGATGGCAAGGCTCGTACCAGCCGCCTGCCAGAAGAGCGGCTGCATCACCAGCTTCGCAAGGTCCGCGCGCAGCCCGGCGATGATGACGGAGAGCAACGGCAAGCCCAGGAACAGAACCGCGATGATAACCATCGCCGCATCCGCCAAACGGACGCCGACGATCTCGGCATCCGGGCGCTTGACCGGTTTTCCCGATGTCACGCCGTCGTCACCAGCGCCCGGCAGCAGCGCGAGGAAGCCGAGAATAACCGCTGTGGCCGCGATCTGCAGCAAAGACAGGGCGACCGCGCGGCCGGGATCAAAATCGAAGCGCAGCAACTGGTAGATCGCCACCTCGATCGTGGTCGCCGCCGGACCGCCGCCAAGCATCAGCACCAGCGTGAAGCTGGTGGCGCACAGCATGAAGATCAGCCCGGCGATACCAGGAATGACGGCCCTGAGCACCGGCCACTCGATGAAGCGAAACACCGAGCTCGGCCGCATGCCGAGCCCGCCCGCCATCAGCCAGTATTCCCCCGGCACCCGCTCCAGCCCCGCAAGCATGAGGCGGCAGGCGAGCGGCATGTTGAAGAACACATGCGCCAGAAGAATGCCGCCCAGGCCGTAGATGCTGAGCGGTTCCGCGACGCCGATTTTGAGAAGCAACGCGTTCAATACGCCCTGCCGCCCCCAGATGCCGATCAGCCCGAGAGCGCCGATCAGGACGGGCAACCCCATCGGCACGGCCATCAGCCGGATGATCCAGATACGCCCTGGAAAACGCGGCTGCCGCGCCAGCGCCCGCGCCACCGGCAGCGCGAAGAGAATGGAAAGAACCGTGGAAAGCAGCGCCTGCAACAGCGTGAAGCGCAGCACACGGAGGATATAGGGATCGGTAACCGCCGCCGTGATCGACGACGCGCCGCCCGAAACGAGCAGCGCCGCGATCGCCAGACCGACGAAAAACGCGATACCGGCGAGGCTGAGCGCCCCGCCGGTCATCGCACGTCGTATCTCGACCGCGGTAAAGAGCATCAGTTCATGCTCATGGCGGCCAGCCACTCGTCGATCCAGGCCTTTCGGTTCTTGGCGACCTCATCCGGGCTCATCAGGAAGGTCTTCGACGGGTTGACCAGCTTGCCGAACGCATCCGGCAGCGGCTCCGAGGTCGTCGACACAGGCATCATCCAGTTGTTGGTCGGGATCGTGTCCTGGAAGCCAGATGTCACCATGAACTTCAGGAAGTCCTGAGCCAGCGCCTTGTCCGGCGCGTTCTTCATCAGGCCGGCAACCTCGATCTGGATGTAGTGTCCCTCGGAGAATGCGGCCGCCTGATAGCGATCCGTGTTTTCCGAAACCATGTGGTAGGCGGGCGATGTCGTGTAGGAGAGCACCATCGGCGCCTCGCCCTTGGTGAACAGGCCGTAGGCCTCCGACCAGCCGGGCGTGACTGTCAGCACGCGCTTCTTGAGCTTCGCCCAGGCTTCCGGCGCCTGGTCGCCATAGACCGACTTGACCCACAGCAGCAGGCCGAGACCCGGCGTCGAGGTGCGGGGGTCCTCGATGACGATCTTCTGCGCGGGATCGCCATCGACCAGCTCCTTAAGGCTCGTTGGAGGTGTCTTGATCGTCTGCGTGTCGTAGATCACGGCGAAGTGGCCATAGTCATAGGGCACGAAGACGTCGTCCTTGAAACCGCCGGGGACCTTCAGCGTGCTGGTATCGACGCCGCTGACATCGAACAGCCCTGTGGCCTTGGCTTCGGTGATGAGGTTGGTGTCGAGGCCCAACACGACATCGGCCTTGGTGCCCGATCCCTCGAGTTTCAAACGCGAAAGGAGCGCAACGCCATCCGCGACGCTGACGAAACTGACCGTGCAGTCGCAGGTCTTCTCGAACGCCGCCTTTACCTTGGGGCCGGGCCCCCATTCGGAGGTGAAACTCTCATAGGTGTAGATGGTGAGCGTCTTGTCCGCGGCCTGCGCGGCGGCGGCAAAGCCTGCGAATGCAACGGTTGCGACGAGCGCATATGTCTTGAAACTAATCATGGCACCTCTCCTCTTGTTGTTCTTGAAGGGGAAAAGGGCGGTGCCTGGTGTCACGCGTCTAATCCCTCCGCCGGTGTTAGCCGGATCAGGTTCCGCGGGTTAGCTTTTGCAAGCCTCTCAGCCTGACATCCTTGGATGTCAGGCACCCCGTTAGAGCGAGGAGAGATGTATCGTTGCGACCGGCATCTGGCAAGGGGCGACGCCGGCCGCGTCGTTCGGTTTATTCGGCGGCTTCCGCCGCCGCCTTCGGCGCGTGAGCTTCTGCGCGGGGCAGTTGCACCGGCTTCAGCATGAGCGCCGCCACGAGCCCGATGAAGGCGATGCCGCACGACGTCATGAACAACGGCACGAAAGCGCTGGCGTATGCATCCGCCACCGCCTGGCGTGCCGCTTCCGGCAATGCCGCCATCATCTTCGGCGTCAGTTGCTCGATGTTCTCGACGCCGGGAATGGAGAGCCCCGCCCGGCCGAGTTGCGAGCCGACGATGGCCCCGTAAATGGAGATCGCGATCGAGGCGCCGCCCATGCGCGACAGCGTCACCGACCCGGTCGCCGCGCCGACATCGCGCGCGGGCGCCGCGTTCTGCACGCCGATGATCGGCACCTGCTGTGCCAGGCCGATACCGATGCCATGCATCGCCATGATCGCACCGATGATCATGATGGGCGTTCCCGCATGCACTTGCGACAGCAGCGCGAAAGCGACGGTGCCGGTGGAAAGGCTGGCAATCGCGAAGGGCTTGTAGCGCCCGGTCGCCGAGATGATCCGCCCGGCCGACAGCGAGCCACACACGATGCCGCCGGTGAGAAGGATGAACAAGGCGCCTGCGGCCGAAGGCGAAAGGCCCGTCGTCGTCTGCAGGAACAGCGCGAAGTAATTGACCATACCGATGCCGATCGCGCCGCTCATGACCGACATGACCAGCAGCAGGCCGAATGTCGGGTTGCGGAACAGCGAGAGCGGAACGATAGGCTCGGCGGCGCGCCGCTCCACCAGCACCCAGACGATGGCACAGACGATGCCGAGCGCGATGATGGCGAGATTGCCGGGCGCCACCAGCGAGCCGAAGAGCTGGCTGCCATCGGCGGCAAGCACGATGCAGCTCGTGGTCATCGCCAGGAGAAGCGCGCCGGCATAGTCGATCTTCGGGCGGCGGTTCGGCTTGCGATAGGGCAGCATGAAGGCCAGTCCGGCAATCACGATCACTCCGATCGGCACGTTGACGAGAAAGATCGAGCGCCAGCCGAACAGATCACTCATCGCCCCGCCGAGGACTGGGCCTATGGCGCCGGATGCCATGAGCACGAGGCTGGAATAGCTCTGGTATTTCGCGCGCTCGCGCGGTTCGAACAGATCGGCATTGACGGCGAAGATCGACACCATGATGCCGCCGCCGCCGAGCCCCTGCAGCACGCGCGCCGCAATCAGCGTATCCATCGATACCGCCAGACCGCACAGCGTCGATCCAACGGTAAAGATGATGATCGCCGCCATCATCACGTATTTGCGCCCGAAGAGATCGCCGAGCTTGCCGTAGAGTGGCATGACGGCGCTGACGGCCAGCAGATAGGCCGACCCGATCCAGCCGAAGCGTTCGATCTGGCCGAATTCGCCGACGATCGTCGGCAAGGCAGTCGCCACGATCTGGTTGTCGAGCGTGGCCATGAAAAGGGCGGCCATCAGGAAAAGAAAGAGAATGAGCCGGCGACGGGGGTCGGTCACCAGCGGCTGCGCTGCGATCTGTGGATTCATGGGGGCGATCTTTCAGGTTTCGGCGCATTTTATGTGCTATCAGCATATAAATGTCAATGTCATATAAATGACATCAGCATATTTTCCTCCCCGATCGCTTCTGTTATTCTCCGCCCCATGACAGATACTTTGCAAATCGACCCCAAGACCCAGCCGACCGAGGACGATATCGCCCATATCGGCCACAGCATGAGCCGTATGCGCATGATCACGGGACGCCGACTGGTCGCCCGCCTTGTCATCGAGAAAGTGGCGCCGGATCTGGAGTTGTCGCATCTGGATGTCCTTGAAACCGTCAAGCGTGCCCGAGAGAATGGCGAGGTGACCGTCGGGACGATCGCCGAAGCCATGCGCATCGATCCATCCCGTGCAAGCCGCATCGTCGCCGATATGGTCGGCCGCGGTGTTCTCGAACGCGCGGCATCGCAGCAGGACGCTCGGCGGATTCTCGTGGTGATCACACCATCCGGCTGGAGCTTGCTCGCGGAATTGAAATCTCAGAAGCTCGCGATCATCCAGGAGATCGTCTCCGACTGGTCGTCAGCGGACGCCAAAAACTTCGCCGAACTGTTTGATCGCTACATGACAGGCTTCGAGCGCGTTTTCGCCATGCGCGACAAACATCTTCCCGCGGCACCAAAAGCTGGAAAATAGAGCAAGAGATTGATCTGAATCAATCGGTTACCCGACAGCGTTTCATAGAACTCCCCTGGCCATAAAACCTAGGAGAGAATCGAATGAAACGCCGCCTGGCAAAACTAAAGGGCATGTTCGCTGCCGTCGTTCTGGTTGCCGCCGCCCATCCCGCCATGTCCGCCGACCTGACCCAGCCGGCCACGGCACAGGAAGCGACGCAGAGCCAGAGCCCGTGGATGATCCGCCTGCGCGCGCTCGGCGTCATCACCCAGGATTCCGGCTATGTCGGCGGCGTTGCCGGATCGGACCTGTCCTACTCGGATACCGTCGTTCCTGAATTCGACGTCACCTACTTCTTCACCGACAACATCGCCGCCGAACTTATTCTTGGCACCACCTTCGCGAACGTCGATGGTGACGGATCGATCGCCGGCCTCGGCAAGATCGGCAAGACCTGGCTGCTGCCGCCGACGGTGACGCTGCAGTATCACTTCACCGATTTCGGCAACTTCAAGCCCTATGTCGGCGCCGGTCTCAACTACACGATCTTCTACAACGAAAAGGCCGGCAGCGCCCAAAGCCTTGATATAAAGAATACATTCGGCGTCGCACTGCAGGCGGGCTTCGACTACATGCTCGATGAGCACTGGGGCCTCAACGTCGATGTCAAGAAGATCTTCCTACGCCCAGACTTCGACGTGAATGTCGGTGGTACCGACCTCAGCGGCAAGGCGAAGCTCGATCCCTGGCTGATCGGCGCCGGCGTCAGCTATCGCTTCTAAGCACAGAGACCTTCAAGGGCGCGGACAAACCATGTCCACGCCCTTTCCCTTTTCCTCCGCTTTGCGCTATGGGCAATGCCCATGAGCCAATCCACCTTCACCATCCTGCTCGGCGGCGAGCTGCACATGACGGAGCGCCTTCGCGCCGCCGTATCCGGCAGCCGTTTCATCGCGGCCGATGGCGGCATGCGGCACGCGCTGGCGCTTGATGTCAGGCCGGAGCTCTGGGTCGGCGATTTCGATTCCACGCCGGATGATTTGACGACCGCATTCTCGGATATTCCGCGAAAACCCTACCCCGCCGCCAAGGCCGCCACCGATGGCGAGATTGCGGTGTCGGAAGCGATCGCGCGCGGTGCGACACAACTGATCCTCGTCGGCGCCCTCTCTGGCGACCGTTCAGACCACGCGCTGCAGCACCTCATCTACGCTGTCAGTCTGGCCGAGACCGGCCTCGATGTGCTGCTCACCTCGGGCACGGAAGAAGCCGTGCCGCTGATCGCGGGCAGCATTACGCTCGATCTGCCGAAGAACAGCCTGTTTTCCGTGCCCGCCTTCAGCGAGCTCAACGGCCTCTTCATCGAGAACGCCCGCTATCCGCTCAGCGATTTCCATTTGCCCTTCGGCTCGTCGCGCACCATTTCCAATGTCGCGGAAGGCCCCGTGCGCTTCTCGCTTGAAAGCGGCCGCGCCATCGTGCTCGCCCGCCCTTACGATCTTTCCGGAGTCTGATTTTTGGCGCCCCCTATCCTTAAACTCGACGATATCTTCCTGAGCTTCGGCGGCGCGCCGCTTCTGGCGGGCGCTGCCCTGCAGGTGGAGCCCGGCGACAAGATCTGCCTTGTAGGCCGCAACGGCTCCGGCAAGTCGACGCTCCTGAAGATCGCCGCCGGCATGGTCGAAGCGCAGTCCGGCGAGGTGTTCCGCCATCCGTCGTCGACCGTGCGCTATCTCGAACAGGCGCCCGATTTCGCCGGCTACGGCACCGTGCAAGCGTATGCCGAGGCGGGCCTCGGACCGGGCGACGACCCCTACCGCGTCACCTACCTTCTCTCGCATCTCGGCCTGACCGGCGAGGAAGACCCGAAGAACCTCTCGGGCGGCGAAGCGCGCCGCGCGGCCCTTGCGCGCGTTCTGGCGCCCGAGCCCGATATCCTGCTCCTCGACGAGCCGACCAACCATCTCGACCTGCCCACCATCGAATGGCTGGAAGACGAGCTGCAGAAGACCCGCAGCGCGCTGGTGCTGATCTCGCACGACCGTCGCTTCCTGGAAAAGGTCTCGACCGCCACTGTCTGGCTCGACCGCGGCACCTCGCGCCGCCTCGACCGCGGCTTCGCCCATTTCGAGGCATGGCGCGACCAGGTGCTTGAGGCCGAGGAGATGGAGCAGCACAAGCTCGGCAAGGCGATCGAGCGCGAAGAGCACTGGCTGCGCTACGGCGTCACCGCGCGCCGCAAGCGCAACATGCGCCGCCTCGGCGAGCTGCAGACGATGCGGGCCAGCTATCGCGGCCACAAGGGGCCGCAGGGCACCGTGCAGGCGACCGTCTCCGACGCGCAGGAATCCGGTAAGCTTGTCATCGAAGCCGACAAGATCACCAAGACCTATGGCGAGCGCCCCATCGTCACGCCGTTTTCGATCCGCGTCCATCGCGGCGATTGCATCGGCCTCGTCGGCCCGAACGGCGCCGGCAAGACGACGCTCCTGAAGATGCTGACCGGCCAGCTGCCGCCCGATACCGGCATCATCAAGCTCGGTACCAATCTGGAGATCGCCACGCTCGACCAGAAGCGCGAGGACCTGAACCCCGAGGACACGCTGGCGCATTATCTGACCGACGGGCGCGGTGAGAACCTGCTTGTGAACGGCGAGCAGCGCCACGTCACCGGCTACATGAAGGAATTCCTGTTCCAGCCGGAACAGGCCCGCACGCCGATCAAGAACCTCTCTGGCGGCGAACGCGCCCGCCTGATGCTCGCCCGCATGCTGGCGCGGCCATCCAACCTTCTGATCCTCGACGAACCGACCAACGACCTCGACATCGAGACGCTGGATCTCTTGCAGGAAGTCGTCGCCGGCTTCCCGGGTACCGTCATCCTCGTCAGCCACGACCGTGACTTCCTCGACCGTACCGTGACCTCGACGATCGCGCCCGCCGTGCCGGATGCGCCCGATGGCCGCTGGATCGAATATGCCGGCGGCTATTCCGACATGCTGGCGCAGCGCAAGGGTGCCGCCGATGAGCGCAAGAAGGCGGAGAAAGCCGAGAAGGCGAAAGCCCAGGACGCGGCCCCCGCCGCCGAAGCGCCGAAGGGCAAGGGAAAGCTCTCCTTCAAGCAGAAGTTCGCGCTCGAAAACCTGCCCAAGGAGATGGCCAAGGCCGAAGCCGAGATCGCCAAGCGCGAGGAAAAGATGGCCGACCCCAACCTCTTCTCCAAGGACCCCACGACCTTCAACCGCCTGGCCGCCGAAATGGAAAAATTTCGCGACAGCCTGGTGAAGATGGAAGAGGAATGGCTGGAGCTCGAAATGTTGCGGGAAGAGCTGGAGGGCTGAGCCCGGTCTCGGGCAGGCCGACGTCTCCCTCACGTTTCATTGATTGGTCACCGCCGAAACGGCGGGACTAAGCTCTCCCGCGAGCCCATGCCCCGGGCCGCGAGGAGAAAACCCATGTCTCGTTATTTCAGATTTGTTGCGGCAGCCGCTTTCGCCGCAAGCACTCTCGTCATTGCAGCACAATCCACCCATGCCGCCGATGCCGAGCGCGTCCGTGTGCGTGGCGACGTCGCCAGCCTCGCCGGCGACAAGCTCGTGGTCAAGACCAGAGAGGGCAACGACCAGGCCATCACCCTGAAGCCGGACTGGCAGGTCGGCGGCGTCAAGAAGGCCTCCGTCGAGGACATCAAGCCCGGCGATTTCGTCGGCATCGCCTCGTTGCCGAAAGCCGATGGCGGCGATGGTGCGCTTGAAGTGCTGATCTTCCCCGCCGCCATGAAAGGCACCGGCGAAGGCAGTCGGCCCTGGGATCTGAAGCCGAACAGCAGCATGACCAATGCCACCGTGGCCAAGGCCGTGAAGTCGGTGGATGGCCACAGCGTCACCCTGACCTATCAAGGCAAGGAGAAGACCATCTCGATCGCCAATGAAACGCCAATCGTGACGCTGACATCGGCAGAAAAGACCGACCTGACGCCGGGCGCCCATGTCATCGTCATGGGCGAGAAGGCAGCCGATGGCGCCGTCACCGCCAGCCGCGTCACCGTCGGCACCAATGGACTTGTGCCGCCGATGTAACGGAGCGGATTACCCGTCGACTGGCGCCGGCTTGCCCGGCGCCTTGGTCGCGGGCTTGACTTCCGCCTTGGCCGCCAACGGCTCCAGGTGCAATACGCGCGGATGGAAGGTTTCGACGTATGTCTCGGAGCGGCCGATATAGACCATGGTCGCATCGGGCATCGATTCCAGCACCTTCATCATCGTCGCCTGCCACTCCGGCTCCATGCCTTCCAGCACTTCGTCGAAGAAAATCCAGCGCGGTCGCACGAGAAGCAGGCGGGCAAACCCGATCGCCCTCTGTTCGTCGGAATCGAGCAGCTTGTCCCAGCGCGCGCGGGTATCGAGACGGGCGACGAGATTGTGCAGCCCGGCCTTGTCGAGCGCCGCCGCCATGTCGTCGGTCTTGTAGGTATCCGCGGGCTCGGGGAAGGCCAGCGCCTCGCGAAGCGTACCGCCGGGAATGTAAGCCGACTGCGGCAGGAACTGCATGTCGTCGGTCGGCGGAAGGCCGATCTTGCCGCCGCCGCATGGCCACAGCTCCGACAGCGCCAGGAAGAGGAGTTTGCGGTTGACGCTGTGATCGCCGTTGATCATCACCTTCTCGCCGGCCTTGATCGTGACGCTGCCCTCATGCAGCCGGAAGCCGCCGCACTGGTCGATCTCCTCGCCGATCTTCGCCGCGATCCTGACATTGTCGAGCGTCAGCGTGTCGGGCGCGCTGCGTTCGTAGGAGATCATTTCCTTATGATCGACGTCGTCGCCCATGGTGGTCAGCGCTTGGCGGAAATCGGTGACGCGCATCAGCGTGGCGCGCCACTCGGCGATCGGGCCGAAGTTCGACACGTACCAGCGCAAGGCCGCGTTGACCTGGTTGAACGCCCCCACCGACATCATCAGCTGGCCGAAGGTCAGGCTCCCGGAGAAATAGGCCGGCGCCGCGACGATGATCGGGATGACGACGACGAGCCAGCCATAACCCGCCGATACCCAGGTGAGGTTGACGTTAGCCATGGCGAGCTTCTTCAGCACGTCGAGCAACGAGCTGATATCCGCGTTGATCCGCCCACGCTCGTTCTCCTCGCCGCGCGCAGCGGTAATCGCCGGGATGTTCTCGTTGGCGTGCATCAGCGCGAAGCGAAGCTCGGCTTCCTTGGAGAAACGATCCGCATTGAGCTTGACGAGCTTGCGGCCGACGAGCTGGCTGAGCACCGAGGCCGACGCCGCATAGAAGATGGCAGCCCAGACCATATAGCCGGGAATGGAAAAGCTGCGGTCACCGAAGTGGAAGACGAAGCCGCTGGAAAGCTCCCACAGCACGCCGATGAAGCTGACGAGCAGGATCGTCGACTGCACCAGACCGATGACGAGGCTGGTCGTGCTTTCCGCGAGGTTGCGCGCATCCTCGTGCAGGCGCTGGTCGGGATTGACGCCGATCAGCCCGCTCGATGCCAGGCGAAGGGCACGCTTGCGCCGCAGCCATTGATCAACGAGATCGCGCGTCAGCCCCTCGCGCATGTAAAGCGCCGTCATCTGGTTGAACCAGGCCTGGACGACGTTGAGCAACAGCAGCATGCCGGCGATCAGGGCGAAGATCTTCAGCTGATGAAAGAAGCCCGGCAGGTCACGGCGCGATATGGCGTCGTAGAACGGCGCGTTCCACTGGTTGAGGATCACGGTCGCGTAGGCCGTCGCCAGGATCACGCCAATCAAGGCTGTCGATAGCAGCAGCACCTTCCCGCGCACCCTGGAGCTCCAGAATGCCGAGAACATCACCTTGAGCCGGAAGAGCAGGCTTAGGTCGTAACCCACCCGGTCCTGGCTTTGAGTGCTCGGCGTGCCTTTGAAGTCATCTGCCATTATGCTTTCCTAAGCCGTCTTTTTTATCTCAATAACATGGTGCATCGGCCTGTCACAGCAACAGATTCTAGCACGCATTAATGCGTGAGTTACCTAGCGGCAGTTTGCCTCGCGCGTTTCGGAGATTGATTCGCGGCCCGACTGGGTCTATTTAAACCACTCCGTGGTGATTTGGCCGGCCGGCTTGCAGCCACGTTAAAGAAGTTGCTAAAGGGCCGCGTGCGGACCGATAGCGATATTTTCGTTTTTCTCGTCGAGTGACCGCAATGCCTATCAAGATTCCCGATACCCTGCCCGCCTTTGGAACCCTTGTTCAGGAAGGCGTCCGTGTGATGACCGAGACGGCGGCGATCCGCCAGGACATCCGGCCGCTGCAGATCGGGCTTCTCAACCTGATGCCGAACAAGATCAAGACCGAACTGCAGATGGCGCGCCTTATCGGCGCTTCGCCGCTGCAGGTCGAGCTGTCCCTGGTTCGCGTTGGAAACCACAAGGCGAAGAACACCTCCGAGGACCATCTGTTTTCCTTCTACCAGACCTGGGAGGAGGTCAAGCATCGCAAGTTCGATGGCTTCATCATCACCGGCGCGCCGATCGAGCTGATGCCCTACGAGGATGTGAACTATTGGTCGGAAATGCAGCAGATTTTCGATTGGACGGAAACAAACGTCCACTCGACGATGAATGTCTGCTGGGGCGCGATGGCGGCGATCTATCACTTCCACGGCGTTCCCAAGTACGAACTCAAGGAGAAGGCTTTTGGTGTCTACCGCCACCAGAACCTGAAACCGTCGTCCGTCTATCTCAACGGCTTCTCGGACAATTTCGAGGTGCCGGTATCGCGCTGGACGGAAGTTCGCCGCACCGACATCGAGAAATCGCAAGAGCTGGAAGTCTTGATGGAATCGAGCGAGATGGGGGTTTGCTTGGTGCACGAGACCAGGGGCAAGCGGCTCTACATGTTCAATCACGTCGAATATGATTCAACCTCACTTTCCGACGAGTATTTCCGCGACGTCAATGCCGGCGTGCCGATCAAGATGCCGCACAATTACTTCCCGCATAACGATCCGTCGCTGGCCCCGCAGAACCGCTGGCGCGGCCACGCGCATCTGTTGTTCGGCAACTGGATCAACGAAATCTATCAGACGACGCCTTACGATCTCGAGGAGATCGGCAAGGCCATCTGATTGCAGATGACATGACGATGCCGCGACATCATTGCCGCGGCATTTCTTTTTGATACCAAGAGGTTGCGGTTCGCCACGAATGAAGGCAGTTTCCGACACCTGAATCAGGATGAGAGGAATGACGGCCATGGCGGCGAAGCTGGAACGGGAAATTTTTGGGCGAACCACGTCTGGTGAAGATGTCTACCGCGTGGAAATCAGGGGCGGTGGCCTCACGGCGAAGGTGATCACCTGGGGCTCGGTGATCCAGGATCTGCGGCTCGACGGCCATGACGCGCCGCTGACGCTCGGCTTCGACGATTTCGACAGTTACCCCGCCCATTCCCCCTATTTCGGCGCTACACCCGGCCGCTGCGCCAACCGCATCGGCGGCGGCAAGTTCACGCTCGATGGCAAGACCTATCAGCTCGATCTCAACGAGAACGGCGTCAGCCATCTGCACGGCGGCTTCGACAACATCGCCCAGCGCAACTGGACCATCGTCGAGCACGAAGCCGATCGCGTGGTGCTGAAGATCGTCGATGCCGACGGTCGTGGCGGCTATCCGGGCAACAGCACCATCCAGGTGACTTATCGCGTTCATGGCAATGGCGCACTCTCGGTCTCCTACCAGTCGATCAGCGACCAGCCGACGTTGGCCAATGTCTGCCAGCACGCCTATTTCAACCTCGACGGCCGCGAGGACGCCCTCGGCCACGACATCATGATCGCCGCCGACAGCTATCTCGTCACGGACGATCTGCAGATTCCGACCGGCGAGGTTCGCTCGGTAGAGGGCACCGCCTTCGACTTCCGCGAGATGGCGCCGATGAAGCGCTTCGAAGGCGCCGAGCAGGCACTCTACGATCACAATTTCTGCCTCTCCGGCGATCGCACCGCCAAGCGTTCCGTCGCGCTCGTTCGCAGCCTGCACTCCGGTGTATCGATGGAAGTTCGCACCACGGAGCCCGGCATCCAGTTCTATGCCGGTTTCAAGATGGACATTCCGGTTCCTGGCATCGACGGCCGCAAATATGGCCCCTTCGCCGGCTTCTGCCTGGAAACGCAGGTATGGCCCGATGCCATAAACCATGAAGGCTTCCCCAACGGCGTGCTGCGCCCAGGTGAGGTGCTGCGCCAGGAAACCGATTACATCTTCTCGAAGAACTGATCGGCCAAACCAAACCAGATTGATGGAACCCTCGCAGCTTGCTGCGGGGGTTTTTCTTTGCAGGTTGTTTTAGGACTTGCGATTGGTTCTATATAGGTTCTATATTTGGGGAATGGATAGAACCAGTCTCATAGCAGAGATCGAAAGTCGCGGATTGCGTGACGAAGCGCTGACCGGGCCGCTGTACAAGCGGCTTGCGCAGGCGCTGACCGGCCTGATTCAGGAGGGCCTGCTCAAGCCGGGTACCGCGCTTCCCGGCGAGCGCGACCTCGCAGAAGCCTTGAAGATCGGCCGCGTCACGGTCCGCACCGCCTATCGCGACCTGATGAGCGCGGGCACCCTTGAATCACGCCATGGCAGCGGCACATTCGTTTCCAGCAAGGTGGAGCGAATGGAGCAATCGCTGTGGCGTCTCTCGTCCTTTTCCGCCGACATGCGCTCGCGTGGCCGTGCACCTGCGGCGCGGATCATTTCGCGCGCCGTCAACACGCCCTCGCCCGAGGAGGCCTTCCTGCTGGGCCTGGGACTGGACGAACCGGTGCTGCGCCTCGATCGCCTGCGCCTTGCCGACGGATTGCCGCTGGCGATCGAACGCGCGGTGGTGCCGATCAAATTCCTGGGCGGAAACGAGGGTGGCGAAGGGTCGCTTTATGAGGCGCTGGCTGCCAGCGGCCACCGCCCGGTCCGTGCCTTGCAGAGACTGACCGCCGTCACGCTCGACCCGTCCTCGGCGGCGGCGCTTGATGTGAAGCCCGGCGCCCCGGCGCTGCTGATCGAACGCGTGTCGCGCCTGGAAGACCAGCGCGTCGTTGAATACACCCGCTCGCACTATCGTGGCGATGCCTATGACTTCGTTGCAGAATTGAGAATTGGAGACGACCTATGAGTGAGACCAAGTCACTGATGTTGCAGGAAGCCGGCCAATCGCCGGACGTTGTGGCAACGCTTCTTCAGAAGGAAAAGCCGGTCTTCGACGAAATCGCCAGGCTGTTCGCGAGCGGGGCGCCGAGCGTCGTGACGACGGCCGCACGCGGCTCCTCGGATCATGCGGCGACCTTCTTCAAATATCTGTTCGAGATCACCTGTGGCGTTCCGGTCGCCTCGATCGGCCCGTCGATCGCCTCGGTCTACGGCGCCCCGCTGCATCTCAGGGGTGGCATCCACTTCACCGTATCGCAGTCCGGCGCGAGCCCCGATATCGTTGCGCTGCAGGATGCGGCCAAGCGCGGCGGCGCCACGACCATCGCGGTCGTCAACGTCACCGACAGCCCGCTGGCGAAGCAGGCCGACCTGGTACTCAACCTGAACGCCGGCGCGGAAAAGAGCGTCGCTGCGACCAAGTCCTTCATCGCCTCGGTCGCAGCGCTCTCGGGCGTCACCGCCGCCATCGGCGCCAAGCGCGATCTTCACCACGCCCTCGAAAAGCTGCCGGAAGCGCTTGAGGCGACAGCAGGCATCGACACGGCAGCCGCCGAAGACGTGCTCTTCAACGCCACATCGCTCTATACCGGTGGCCGCGGACCGGCCTTCGCCATCGCGTTGGAGGCGGCGCTGAAGGCCAAGGAAACCGCTGGCCTGCACGCCGAAGCCTTCTCGCTTGCCGAACTCATGCACGGGCCGATGCGCCTGGTGCAGCCAGGTTTCCCGATCGTCGCCTTCACGCCTGACGACCCGGCCTACGCCAACAACGTCCAGGCGCTTGAGCGCCTGCAGAAGCTCGGCGCAACGACCGTGCCCTTCTCGACACAGCCGCTCGCCGGCATCAACCTGCGCATGCCGACAACAGGCAACGGCCTGCTCGATCCGCTGGTCTCGCTGCTCGTCTATTACCGCCTGATCGAGTCGGTGACGCGCCGCAAGGGCTTCGATCCCGACAAGCCGGCCAACCTACTGAAGGTCACGGAGACGGTGTGATGGCCCGCAAGATATTCACCGGCGCCCGCATTTTCGACGGCCAGCGCTTTCACGACGACAGGGCACTGATCGTTTCCAACGGCAAGGTCGAGGCGATCGCGACGGGCAACGACCTGCCCGATGGCGAGCGCATCGCGCTTGAGGGCGGCGTTCTCTCCGCCGGCTTCATCGACGCCCAGGTCAATGGCGGCGGCGGACGAATGCTGAACGACGAGCCGTCAGCCGCATCGATGTACATGATCGCGGCCGGCCACCGTCCCTACGGCACCACCGCGCTTCTGCCGACCCTGATCACCGACACGTCGGCGGCGACCGCTGCGGCCATCGAAGCGGCAAAGCACGCCGTGAGTGCCAACAAGGGCGTCGCCGGTCTGCATCTCGAGGGGCCGCATCTGGCGCCCGCACGCAAGGGTGCCCATCTGGCCGAGCTCATGCGGCCGGTGGAAGACGCCGACGTCAAGGCGCTGATATCGGCAAAGCAATCGATCGGCACGCTGCTGGTCACCATGGCCGCCGAGCAGGTCACGCCCCGCCAGGTGCGCGAACTGAGCGAGGCCGGCGTTACCGTCAGCATCGGCCACTCCGATTGCACGAGCGAGGCCGCCGAGGAGCGCTTCGACGCCGGCGCGCGCGGCGTAACGCATCTCTTCAACGCCATGAGCCAGCTCGGCCATCGCGCCCCCGGCCTTGTCGGCGCGGCGATCGATCATCCTGGCGTCTGGTGCGGCATCATCGCCGACGGGCACCATGTCGATCCGAAGGCGCTGCGCACCGCGCTGCGCGCCAAGCGCGGCGAGGGCAAGCTCTTCTTCGTCACCGACGCCATGTCCCTGGTCGGATCCGAGCGTGACAGCTTCACGCTGAACGGCCGCACGGTTCGCCGCGAGCGCGGCGGCTTCTGCTCCAAGCTGGTCCTGTCCGACGGCACGCTCGCCGGCTCCGACGTCGATATGGCATCCACGATCCGCTACGGGGTGACCTACCTGGATCTGTCTCTGGCGGAGGCGTTGCGCATGGCCACGCTCTATCCCGCCCGCTTCCTGCGTCTCGACGACCGGGGCCATCTGGCACCGGGCGCCCGTGCCGACCTCGTGCATCTGACGGATGACATCAAGGTCACGCGCACCTGGATCAGCGGCGAAGCGGCCTGATGGGCGGAGAAAGACATGACTGAAATAACCGACCTCTATTTCTCCGGCCTGATCGACCGATTGCAGTCGCTGAAGATTTCGCTTGCCGAACCGATGGCCGCCGCCGCTGCCGCCATCCTGTACGCTGCCCGAAACGACAAGCGCGTCTATGTCTTCGGCACCGGCCACTCGCATATGCTGGCCGAGGAAGTGCACTACCGCGCCGGCGGACTTGCCTTCACGGTGCCGGTGCTGGTCGGCTCCGCGATGCTGCACGAGGGCGCAGTCATCAGCTCCGTCTACGAGCGGACCCAGGGCCTCGTCAAACCGGTGCTGGAACGCTACGGCATGCAGCCCGGCGACGTGATCATCATCGCCTCGAATTCCGGCGTCAACGCCGCCCCCATCGAGGCCGCCGACTACGGACGGGAGATCGGCGCCAGGGTGATCGCGATTACCTCGGTTGCCTATTCAACCGCCGTTGCCAAGGGCCGCCGCCGTCTCGCCGATATTGCCGATGTCGTTCTGGACAACGGCCTGCCTCCCGGCGACGCGGTGATCGACCTCGCCGGGTCGGAATTAAAGGTGGGGCCCGTGTCGACCGCGATCGGCGCGACCATCATCAATGCCATCTTCGCGGATGTCGCCGCCGAACTTTCGAAGGCCGGGGAAGCGCCGATCTACCTCAGCGCCAATATGCCGGGTGCATCGGCGGTGAACGAGAGACTGGTCAAGCGCTACCGGCCGCGAAATCCCCACCTGTAAAACCGGTGCCGACCGTCAACGCCGCGTTGACGGTCGGTCGCCAGAGTTCAATCTGGCGAACATCCACGCTCGGGCGCATATTCCTTTCAAGCCAAGGCGATGGACACGCATCCATCCGCGCTTCGAAAGGACTATTGAAATGACCCAGCTTCTCCTGAATTCGGCGGTCGCACTTCTGATCGCAGCCGGCTTTCTCGCAACCGCGACGGCCGCCCTTCGCGGCGATGGCAGGGCGCTCCAGAAGGTACCCGTGAAGGCCCGTTCGCGACGCCACCCAAAAGGCTGAGCAACAGCCAAATTATTCCTTGAATTAGCCCCAATATCGACACCGGTCTGGACGACGAATGCGTCACCGGAATCGGGAGGGTAGGACAATGACCAAAATCATCGGCGTAGCCGCTGTCGTGACGATCGCGCTCGCCGTCTATGCCGCATATCTCAATCCATACGAAAGCGACAGGCAGTCCGGCGCCCATTCACGCAGCGACGACAGCCACACCGCCTCTATACGCTAAACGAAGAGCTGCCCGCCGTTGGCCGTAAGCGTCGAGCCGGTGATGAAGCCGGCATCGTCGGATGCGAGGAAGACGACGCACCGCGCGATCTCCTCCGGCTCACCGAGCCGCCCGACCGGGATCTGCGGAATGATCCGCTCGTTCAGCACCTTCTCCGGCACCGCAAGCACCATTTCCGTTCCGATATAGCCGGGGCAGATCGCGTTCACGGTGATATTCTTGGCGGCCCCTTCCTGGGCAAGCGCCTTGGTGAACCCGAGATCACCGGCCTTCGCGGCCGAATAGTTCGCCTGCCCCATCTGGCCCTTCTGCCCGTTGATCGACGAGATGTTGACGACGCGCCCGAAGCCACGATCGCGCATCCCCGTCCACACCTGGTGGGTCATGTTGAAAAGACCGGTGAGATTGGTGTTGACCACCTCGTGCCATTGCTGCGGGGTCATCTTGTGGAACATGGCGTCGCGCGTGATGCCGGCATTGTTCACCAATACCTCGACCGGTCCCAGTTCGCTTTCCACCTTGGCGATGCCCTCGCCGCATGCCGCGTAGTCGGAGACATCCCACTTGAAGACGGGAATGCCGGTGGCATCATGAAACGCCCTCGCCTTCTCGTCATTGCCCGCATAATTGGCGGCGACCCTGTAGCCGCTGTTCTTCAGCGCCACGGAAATCGCCGCGCCGATGCCGCGCGTTCCCCCGGTAACGATAGCCACTCTGCTCATGTTTCGCTCCCCGTTTGCAATGTCCCCGCTATCCGGCGAGGTTCATTGGAACATCAATTGCAAGCTATTAGAATGCTTCGAAGCACATGGCGACGCCCATGCCGCCGCCGATGCACAGTGTTGCCAGCCCCTTCTTGGCGCCGCGGCGCTTCATCTCGAAGAGCAGCGTGTTCAGAACGCGCGCGCCGGACGCGCCGATCGGATGACCGATGGCGATCGCGCCGCCGTTGACGTTGACGATATCGGGGTTCCAGCCCAGATCCTTGTTGACGGCACAGGCCTGCGCGGCGAAGGCCTCGTTCGCCTCGACGAGATCAAGGTCGCCGATCGACCAGCCGGCTTTCTCGAGCGCCTTGCGCGATGCCGGGATCGGCCCGGTGCCCATGATCTGCGGATCGACACCCGCCGTTGCCCAGGAGACGATGCGCGCCAGCGGCTGGATGCCTCGGCGCGACGCCTCGGCCTCGCTCATCAGGACGGCGGCGGCCGCGCCGTCGTTGAGGCCTGAAGCGTTGGCGGCCGTCACCGTGCCTTCCTTGTCGAAAGCCGGGCGAAGCTTCGCCATCGCGTCCATCGTCGCGCCGTGACGGATATACTCGTCGGCATCGACGGTCACGTCGCCCTTGCGGGTCTGGATGACGTAGGGAATGATCTCGTCGGCGAAGCGCCCGGCCTTTTGCGCGGCTTCCGCCTTGTTCTGCGAGGCGACGGCGAAACGATCCTGTTCCTCGCGGGAAAGCTGCCACTGCCGCGCGATATTCTCCGCCGTCACGCCCATGTGATAGCCGTAGAAGGCATCGGTCAGGCCATCCTTGATCATGGTATCGACCATCTTCAGGTCGCCCATCTTCGTGCCGCCGCGCAGATGCGCCGCATGCGGCGCCATCGACATCGATTCCTGGCCGCCGGCAACGATGATCCTGGCGTCGCCGAGCGCGATCTGCTGCATGCCGAGCGCCACCGCGCGCAAGCCGGAACCGCAGAGCTGGTTGACGCCCCAGGCGGTCGCCTCCTTCGGCACGCCGGCCTTCATCGCGGCCTGGCGCGCCGGGTTTTGGCCCTCGCCCGCCGGCAATACCTGGCCGAGAATGACCTCGTCCACCTCGCCGGCCTCGACGCCGGCCCGCTCCAGCGCGCCCTTGACGGCTGCCGCCCCCAGTTCGTGGGCCGGAACTGTTGCGAAGGCGCCGTTGAATGAACCAACGGCGGTACGGCCGGCACTCGCGATTACGATGGACGAACTGGACATCACGGTCTCCTATGGCTCCACCACATATAAGCTGAAACTGACAAAGCTTCCGCGCGGAGTCAAACGACAAGACGACGACCGAGCGTTTCTTTGACGCCTATAAGCGAAGGCGAATTATCTCTGTCACAAAAGGGGTTGCCGCATCGCACAAAGAGATTGTCACCGGCATTCTTTTGCGTCTACATTCCTAGGTGGAGGAATTTCAATGACAATCAGATGGGCTTCGGGAGACTGATATGGCGAAGAATGAGGGACAGATCGTAATCAAGAAATACGCCAATCGCCGCCTGTACAACACGGGAACCAGCACATACGTGACGCTGGAAGACCTGGCGGAGATGGTGAAGAAGGGGGAGGATTTCACGGTCCAGGACGCAAAGAGCGGTGACGACATCACCCACTCGGTCCTGACGCAGATCATTTTCGAGCAGGAATCGAAGACGGGCAATACGCTGCTACCGATCTCCTTCCTCCGTCAGCTGATCACCTATTACGGCGACCAGATGCAGATGGTTGTTCCGAGCTTCCTGGAACACTCCATGCGCGCCTTCACCGAGCAGCAGTCGCAGATGCGCGAGCAGGTGACCCGCGCCTTCGGCGATACGCCGCTTACCAAGAACTTGCAGATGGTCGAGGAGCAGGTCCGCCGCAACACCGAGATGTTCCAGCAGGCCATGCAGATGTTCTCGCCCTTCCCGGCGCCCGCCGCCAAGGAAGGCCGCAAGGCCGAGGCGAAGGATATCGACGAGCTGAAGGAACAGCTGCGCGCACTTCAGACCAAGCTCGACAGTCTCTGACCCAAGAGCCTTTCCAACGGAAAGGCTCTATAGCCCGATCGACACGTCACGACCGGCGGTGCGTATGGAAACAGCGAAGCCGCCGATCACGTCGATCAGCGCGATCGTCATCAAGATGAAGAAGATCTGCGTCGCCGCATCCTGGACGAGAAGAAATTCGACCAGGAACGCGATGAACACCAGCATCGACAGCATGTGACTGGCAAGGCGCGTGCCTGCCTGCTGGGTCGCTCTCAGTATTTCGAAGAACAGAATGGCGAGCGCCACGACGATCAGAAGATCGCCAAGCGACATGCTCCAGATCGCGCCCGAAATCATGGAGAGAACGAAGATATCGTTCTGCAACGCCGGAAGACCGCCGCTGCCCATTAATCCGAACATCGCCAGGTTATACAAAATGAAAGGAATGATCATCAGCGGCATGGCGTTGAACATATTGCGCATTCTCCCCTCAACGGAAAGAATAGTGCCGCAAACCGCCGCATGACTTCAAGACTTCATGCGGGATAATATTACTCAAATGCAAAAAGCCGGCTGAAAGCCGGCTTCGCAAATTCTGCTGAAGCAGAACGCATAAGATAAATTATGCGCTTTCCTTCGGCGTCAGAACCTGACGGCCGCGGTACATACCGGTCTTCAGATCGATATGGTGCGGACGGCGCAGTTCGCCGGAGTTCTTGTCTTCAACGTAGGTCGGTGCCTTCAGCGCGTCAGCAGAGCGGCGCATACCGCGCTTGGACGGGCTTGTTTTTCTCTTCGGTACAGCCATTTTAATTACTCCACTTCACAGGCGAACACACCCAACGGCCAGACTGGCGGCCGAAACGACGTATCGCGATTTCGGAAATTTTGCGCGCTTATACATGCCTTGGAGGAGCTTGACCAGTCCCCAGCTTTATTTTTTAGGATTCAGGCTTCAACACCTCAAACCTCGTCTTCCGCGACGATCCAGGGCTCGGCGCGCGCCGCCTCTTCCCAGGCCACCCAGGCCGGATGAGACTTCACCGCCGCCATGTAGCTTAGCGTATCACCGGCCGTGACAAGATCATAGATATCGAAGCGATTGACGACGGGCGCGAACATCGCATCCGCTGCGGAAAAGGCACCGAACAGGAACGGCCCGCCAGAATGGGCGCGCAGATCGCGCCAGATGGTCTCGATGCGGGCGACATCGGCCATGACGCCATCGGCCAGCGCGATCTTTGCCTTCGGCCGGCGTATGTTCATCGGGCACGCGTTACGCAAGGCCCGGAAGCCCGCCAGCATCTCCATCGAGATCGACCGCGCCACTGCCCGCTTTTCGCGATCGCTGGGCCAGATGCCGACCTCGGGAAAGAGTTCGGCGACATACTCGATGATCGCCAGCGATTGCCAGATGCGGGTATTGCCATGGTGAAGCACCGGCACCTGCCCTGTCGGCGAGAACTCCCTGAAGCGCGGATTGCCGGCGGCAAAGTCGAAGGGAACCAGCACCTCGTCGAACGGCACGCCAGCGGCGACCATGGCGATCCAGGGCCGAAACGACCAGGAGGAGTAATTCTTGTTGCCGATATAGAGCGTCAGCCTGTCCAAAACTTATGTCCTCTCTACCAGTCAGCAGTCAGTACGAGACGTTCCGCGAAGTGGTTCATGTCCTCGAATGCACAGAAGGCCGGCGGCCTGAGCGCGATGATCGGCGCCTTTCGCCGTAGACCCCCAAGTGCCTTGTCGAGTTCGTCCTGCCAAACCGGCAAGACAGCGTCATCGAGCCAGCGGATAGGATAGGCGAAGGTGATGTGAAAGACATAGGTATCGTGATCGGGATGGCGATAGCCGAAGAAGCCGGCAAGCGCATCGCGCCATTCTTTCATGACCTGCCGGTCTTTCTGTGTAGCGCCCGCGACCGTCAGGCCAGCCGGCGTGACCTCGATGGCCTCGACGTTGAACGGCCCGGGAGCCGCGAAGGTCCGCAGGCGCTCCTGAAAGAGATCGGTCATCCTGTCGATGGTCGTATCCAGCGCGATATCGGCGGGCCAGTAGGGAAGCGCCCTGCGATCCTCGATGATCCCCTGGAACAGTGTCATGTGCAGACTGGAGATCGGCGTGAACGCGAATTGCGACACCTGCGGCATATCGAGAAGCTTCTGCCGCGCCTCGATCACCGCGCGTTGCGACTCGGAGTCCTCCACCAGATGGCAGACAACCGTATTGCCCGGCTCGGGCAGGAAGAGGCCGTCACTGCCGTAGCGCCTGCCGAAATGGCGGGGCGGCGTGGAATTGCGAGAGGCGGAGTAATGGAGAAGCGAGGAAGAAAAGACGG
Organism: Hyphomicrobiales bacterium; assembly: GCA_900471485.1. Classification (GTDB taxonomy): domain Bacteria; phylum Pseudomonadota; class Alphaproteobacteria; order Rhizobiales; family Rhizobiaceae; genus Rhizobium. The sequence goes on along the minus strand of UCEU01000002.1, from coordinate 178,737 downwards.
TGGTGGTCATCACGCGTTATCCGGGGTTGATGGCAGGATGCCCGTCCATAGGCGTCAACCACGAATGTCAGATGACAACAGTCAGGACCAACGACAACTTCTCATCTCATCCATAAATGCATCTGATGTATTCGCCGGAGCCACGCGCCCGGCGCTCGATGACGGCGGCCAGCCGCCGCAGTCCGCGTCCCGGCTTGCCGGCGTTGCGGTCGATTGGGTTGGGCAGCGATACGGCAAGCAGCGCCGCCTGGCGGCTGCTCAGCTTCGACGCCGGCACCTTGAAATGATGCCGCGCCGCCGCCTCGATGCCGTAGATCCCAGGACCCCATTCCGCGATGTTCAGATAGATTTCCATCAGCCGTCGTTTCGACCAGACGAAATCGGCGGTGACCGCTAGCGGCAGTTCCAGCGCCTTGCGCACGAAGGAGCGGCTGTTCCACAGGAACAGGTTCTTTGCCGTCTGCATCGGAATGGTGCTGCCGCCGCGGGTCGATTGCCCGCTCAGTGTGTCGGTGACCAGCATCCGCATTTCGCCCCAGTCGACGCCGCCGTGGAAACAGAATTGCCCATCTTCCGACATCATCACCGACTGCACCAGAACCGGCGAAATATCGTCGATGGAGACCCACCGCCGGTCATAGCCGCGCAGAAGAACCAGATCCCGAAGCATCAGCGTCGAGACCGGGTGGATGAACGGCACGAGATAGAGAATGATCAACAGGTAGGGGAGAACGGCGAGGCCGGCGATGGCCAGGGCAATCCGCATCATCATCGGGCGACTCTTCAGCCAAAGAAGCGCTTGCCGGTAAGCCGGCATGGCCATTCGGTCCTCTCTCTCCGGCGTTATGTCCAATTCCCCGACCCAGCCCTCGTGTCCTTTTCTCCATAGCCTCTGCGAACCGTCAAAGCCAGAGACAAAGGAAATCTTGCATCGGCCATCGACAATTCCGTTGCCAGCCAAAGCCCGGCCGTGCCAAACAGCGGCCATGAACGCGAGCTTTGAGACATTCGAAACCAGACTGGCAACCAATGCGCGCGCGATCGAGACCTTGCTCGACGCGTTGCTTTCGGGAGAGGTGCTGGACGACGAGATCGCTCGACCGGAAAGCCTTCGCTCCGCCATGCACTATGCGGTGCTGAACGGCGGCAAGCGCCTGCGCCCGTTTCTGGTTGTCGAGACCGCAACGATGCTCGGCGGCAATCGCGACGCCGCCTTGCGGATCGGCGCGGCGCTCGAATGCGTGCATTGCTACTCCCTCGTCCACGACGACCTTCCCGCCATGGACAACGACGACCTGCGCCGCGGCAAGCCGACCGTCCATATCGCCTATGACGAGGCAACGGCGATTCTCGCCGGCGACAGCCTGCTGACCTACGCCTTCGACATCATCGCTTCGACCGAAGGGCTCGACGCCGACGCCAAGCTGGCACTGGTGCTGGCGCTGTCGCGCGCCTCGGGCATCGGCGGCATGGCGGGTGGGCAGGCGCTCGATCTCGCCGCTGAAAAGCAGGCACCCGACGAACAGGGCATCATCACCCTGCAGGCGATGAAAACCGGCGCCCTCATCCGCTTCGCCTGCGAAGCGGGCGCCATCGTGGCCGGGGCCTCGCCGGAAGACCGCTTGCGGATGCGCCGTTTCGGCGAACGCATCGGCCTCGCCTTCCAACTGGCCGACGACATCCTCGACCTGACCGCCGACAGCGCCACCATGGGCAAGGCAACCGGCAAGGACGCCGGCCGCGGCAAGGGCACGCTGGTCGGCCTGCACGGCATGGCCTGGGCGGAAGCGACACTCTCAGCCCACGTGAAGGAGGCCGAGACCCTGCTGGCCCCCTATGGCGAGCGCGCCACGGTTCTCGTCGAAGCCGCCCGTTTCATCGCCGAGCGCAAGAGCTGAGACGGACAAGCGTTAGCAATCGCTGAAAAAGCGCCACCGCGACAAGATTCCGGCACTCTGTCAGGCTCTACTCTCTTGCCGAGCGACGAGAACCGCGCCTAGAACGGCTGGACGCGTCGCGCCCTTGCGCGGCCGACCAGGAAAAGCGCCATGCACGAGACCCTGAGCTACCTTCCGCAGATCCTGCCCGCCTATATCGCCTATATCGTCGCCGTCATCAGCCCCGGCCCGGCCATCATGGCGATCGTCTCTACATCCATGGTGCATGGCCGCAAGGCCGGCATGACAATCTCGCTCGGCATCTTCGCCGGCTCCTTCACCTGGGCCTGCGCGGCAGCGCTTGGGCTGGCCACGATCCTCAACACCTATGCGGTGGCGCTCGAGATCCTGAAGATCTTCGGTGGCCTATATCTGCTCTATCTTGCCTACAAGGCCTTCATGGCCGTGCGCGCCAACCCCGATATCCAGCAGGCCACAACGCCGAAGAACATGTCGACGCGCGCGCTGCTCCTGCGCGGCTACGGTATTCACGTCACCAATCCGAAGGCGATATTCGCGTGGCTGGCGATCATCGCGCTCGGCATGCCGCAGGGCGCGCCGGCATCCGTTGCCGGTCTGATCGTCGGCATCTGCCTGACAACGGGCTTCATCGTCTTCATGGGCTATGCCGTGCTCTTCTCGACACCGCAGGCGCTGAAGATCTATTCAAGCCTGCGCCGCTGGATCGAAGGCGCCATGGCGGCCTTCTACTGCTTCGCAGGGCTGAAGCTGCTCACCAGCCGGATCTGATTTTTGGATAGGGAAAACGACGGCGCGGATTACTCCGCCGCCGTCCTGTTCTGGCCGAAGCGCTTTTCGATGTAGTCGGAGACCAGGGCCTCGAAATCGGCGGCGATATTCGGACCGCGCAGCGTCATCGCCTTCTGACCATCGATATAGACAGGCGCAGCCGGGCTTTCGCCCGTTCCCGGCAGCGAGATGCCGATATCGGCATGCTTGCTCTCACCGGGGCCGTTGACGATGCAGCCCATGACCGCGACGTTAAGCGTCTCGACACCCGGGTACTTGTCGCGCCACACGGGCATGTTCTTGCGCAGGTCGTTCTGGATGTTCTGCGCCAGCTCCTGGAAGACCGTCGACGTCGTACGACCGCAGCCGGGACAAGCCGCGACGACGGGAATGAACTGGCGAAAGCCCATGACCTGCAGGATTTCCTGTGCCACCTGCACTTCGCGCGTGCGGTCGCCATTCGGCTCCGGCGTCAGCGATACGCGGATCGTATCGCCAATCCCGTGCTGCAGCACAAAGCCCATGGCGGCCGACGAAGCGACGATGCCCTTGGTGCCCATGCCGGCTTCGGTGAGGCCGAGATGCAGCGCATGGTCGGAACGTTCAGACAGCATGGAATAAACAGCGATCAGGTCCTGCACCTGGCTGACCTTGGCCGACAGAATGATGCGGTTGCGCGGCAAGCCGATCTCTTCGGCAAGATTGGCCGAGATCAGCGCCGACTGCACGATCGCCTCGCGGGTAACCTGGCGGGCCGACAAAGGTGAGCCGGCTGCCGAGTTCTGGTCCATCAGGGCGGTCAGCAGTTCCTGATCGAGCGAACCCCAGTTGACACCGATACGCACCGGCTTGTCGTAGCGGATCGCCATCTCGATGATGTCGCCGAACTGCTTGTCTTTCTTGTCCTTGAAGCCGACATTGCCGGGATTGATCCGGTACTTCGCCAGCGCCTCGGCGCAATCGGGATGATCGGCAAGCAGCTTGTGGCCGATATAGTGGAAATCGCCCACCAGCGGCACGTCCATGCCGAGACGCAGCAGTCGGTCGCGGATGCGCGGCACGGCGGCAGCGCTTTCATCTCGATCGACAGTGATACGAACAAGCTCGGAGCCGGCCTTGAAGAGCGCGGCCACCTGGGCGACGGTCGCGTCGATATCGGCCGTATCGGTGTTGGTCATCGACTGGACGACGACGGGCGCGCCGCCTCCGACGATAACGCCGCCGACATCGACGGCAACGGATGCGCGGCGCGGTTTCGGATCAAAATCCGTAGCTGAAGACATGGATAGAGCTCTTGAACCCTTAAATTTCGTGCCTTTCAGGTGGATCATGACCGCCCGCTTGTCAACCCGCGGCATCCATCACTTTGTTTGACGTCTGTCAGTGACCGCCACCGGAGATGCCGTCGGCGTAGCGCGCCAGATTGGAAAGCGCCAACACGACGAGGAGAAGCACCGGCAGCGCCATGAACACGACGGAGAAACCGACATGCTCCGCCACGAAGCCGATGGCCGACGGTGCCACCAGCATGCCGGAATAGCCCATGGTGGTGACGACGGAGATACCGATACCCGCCTTCAGATGCGGAATGTTGCCCGCCGCAGAGAAAGCGATCGGCACCATGTTGGAAATACCGATGCCGCAGAAGGCAAAGCCGAGAATGGCGATCTCGGCATTCGGCGCGAAACCTGCGAGAAGCATGCCCGCGATGGCGAACAGGGTGCAGATCCTGAGCGTCATGACGCCGCCCAGGCGATCACGAACGAGGTCGCCGGCAAACCGCATCGCCGCCATCGTCAGCGAGAAGGCCGCAAAGCCGAAGCCCGAGAGCGCAACCGAAGCACCGAGTTCCTCGCGGAGATATAGCGCGCCCCAATCGAGCACCGCCCCCTCAGGCATCATCGAAAACAGTGCGACGAGACCAAGCAGCCAGGGCAGCGGCACCATCGGCAGTCGTGTCTTCTCTTTCTTCGTATCGGGGTGCGGCTGGTCGGCAAGGATCATGTTCCAGGCAACGGCAAGCGTGATGGCCGCGAGAGCCGTGGCGACGACGGCATGCGCGAACACGCCGAAATGCGCGATCAGAAGCCCGCCGAGACCAGCGCCGATCAAGCCGCCCAGGCTCCAGAAGGCATGGCAGGACGACATGATCGCCCGCCGCATCGATTGCTCGACGGCAACCGCATTGGCGTTCATCGCGACATCCATGGCCCCCATGAAGCCGCCGAACAGGAAGATCGCGATTGCCGCCGTCACGATATTGGGCGCCAGCGTCAGCGCCAGCAAGCCGGGCAGCAGGCAGACGGCCATGGCGAGCGACACGACCCGCGATCCATGCCGGGCGATCTGCGCACCGGCAATCGGCATCAACGTCAGCGAGCCGATCCCGAGCACCAGGATCATCAGTCCGAGGTGGAATTTGCTGAGCTCCAGCCGCTCGGCGAATTCGGGAATCTTCGGCGCCCAGGAACCGACAGTGAAGCCGTTGATCAGAAACAGCAGCGACACCGCCGTCCTGTTCTTGGTGACGTAGCCGCTCCTGATCGCAGGCGCTGTGTTGACGTGATTATCCATGTCTCTTCCCATATGCACTGTCGCCGGCACTCCTCGTCCGGCGCATCATTGAACGATATCTATTCGGTTGCGCCGGCAACCAGCGTCTTGCAGCCAAGATCGCGGTAGCGCGCCAGCATCTGAGGATCGGCATCGCGCTCGACCACGAGGCAGCCGCAATCGGCGGCCGAGAGCACGCCATGCGGCGCGGCCGTGCCGAACTTGTCGGAGGTGACGGCGACGAGCACCTGTCGGCTCTTGGTCGCGACGAAGCGCTTGAACTCGGCATCCTCGAAACCGAAGACGGTGACGCCGGCCGCGATATCGACACCGCAGACGCCGAGAATGCAGAGATCCGGCGACAATGGCTCCATGTCGCGCATCGCCTTCGCCCCCAGCGCGCCGCCCACCTGCCGGTCGATCAGTCCGCCGATCAGGATGACGTTGACGAGCGGCTTCTCGATCAGCGCCGCGGCGATCGACGGCGCATTGGTCACCGCGGTCAGCGGCAGATCCATCGGCAGCGCCATGGCAATCGCCAGGTTCGTGCTGCCGGCATCGAAGAACACGGTCATATCGGCTGCGATCTGCGAAACGGCAGCTACCGCCAGCGCCTGCTTGCGGTCACGCGCAATACCGACGCGGTGATTGAGGCTGCCGCCGGCAGGAGAAACCGGCAGCGCGCCGCCATAGACCCGCTCGCAGAGCCCCGCCGCCGCCATCTCGCGCAGGTCGCGGCGTACCGTATCCTCGGAGACGCCGAATTCCGCCGCGAGCTCGGCCGCAAGCACGCGCCCATGCGTCTGCAGCTTGCGCGAAATGACGCTCTTGCGCTCCTGCAGCAGAAGTTCATTCGTGTTCATGCCCGATTTAACCTGGCCCATCCCAAATCGATTGAATCATGCATAAACCGATACAAACGTGCAAACAAGCGGCAGCGAACAAATCGCTGCTTCACATTGTGAAACACTGAGCACCAAAACCGTGATAAATGAGAAAAATATTCGCAGTTGCCGATTTTATTCGCAGTTTTTGACGCATCGCGACATCGGATTTTCTGCGATTTTCCAGCCATCGAACACACTGGTGAATTGGACAGACACATGAACCTCCTGAAGACCCTCGCCACCGCAGCCCTGATCCAGGCCGCCGCCCTGCTGCCGGCACTGGCCGGTGAAAACCTCGCCGCTATCAAGCAGGCAGGCGTGCTGAAGATCGGCACCGAAGGCACCTACGCCCCGTTCACCTTCCATGATGCCAGCGGCAAGCTTGTTGGTTTCGACGTCGAGATCGGCGAAGCCGTCGCCGCCAAGCTCGGCGTCAAGGCCGAGTTCGTTGAAGGCAAGTGGGACGGCCTGATCGCCGGCATCGACGCCAAGCGCTACGACACCGTCATCAACCAGGTCGGCATCACCGATGCGCGCAAGCAGAAGTATGACTTCTCCGAGCCCTACATCGCCTCCAAGGCCGTGCTCATCGTTCGCGACGGCGATGACAGCATCAAGACCTTCGCCGATCTCAAGGGCAAGAAGTCGGCCCAGTCGCTGACCAGCAACTTCGGCAAGCTCGCTGAGCAGTCCGGCGCCGAACTCGTCGGCACCGACGGCTTCGACCAGTCGATCCAGCTGGTTCTAACCAAGCGCGCCGACGCCACCATCAACGACAGCCTGTCCTTCCTCGACTTCAAGAAGCACAAGCCCGACGCCCCGGTAAAGATCGCTGCGCAGGAAGAGAATGCCGACCACTCCGGCATCATCATCCGCAAGGGCGAACCGGAACTGCTGGAAGCGATCAACAAGGCGCTCGTCGATATCAAGGCCGACGGCACCTACAAGACGATCTCCGACAAGTATTTCGGTCAGGACGTCTCGAAGTAAGTCCGAGCCGCAGCGCAGATATCCTCCCAACCCCTCCCCGCAAGGCGGAGGGGCTTTTTATTGGGTGCTTTCCAACTAAATCCGACATGAGCGCCAATGCGTACGTTCTGCACGCATAGTGCCACCTCTTAGCCCCTCCCCCTTGTGGGGAGGGGCTGGGGAGGGGTATTCCACGTCGAACCGATAACCCCGCGAAAGGGAACGCCCGTGCCGCACTGGCTTCAATTGATGGCGGATTCGCTCGTGCCCCTGTTGTGGGCCGGGCTGGTCTTCACCATTCCGCTGACATTGCTGTCCTTCACCTTCGGGCTCATTCTCGGCCTGATCACCGCCATCGCCCGGCTCTTCGGCGCCGCTCCCTTCGTGGCGATCGCCCGCTTCTACGTCTGGGTAATCCGCGGGACGCCGCTTCTGGTGCAGCTCTTCGTGATCTTCTACGGGCTGCCCAGCATCGGCATCCTGCTCGACGCCTTCCCGGCCGCCCTGATCGGCTTCACGCTCAACATCGGCGCCTACAGCTCCGAGATCATCCGCGCCGTTATCTCCTCGGTCCCCAAAGGCCAGTGGGAGGCCGCCTATTCGATCGGCATGAGCTGGCGCCAGGCGATGAGCCGCACCATCCTGCCACAGGCCGGCCGCGTTGCCGTGCCGCCGCTGTCGAACACCTTCATCTCACTGGTCAAGGACACCTCGCTCGCGGCAGCCATCACCGTGCCGGAGCTCTTCCAGGCCGCCCAGCGCATCGTCGCCACCACCTATGAGCCGCTGATCCTCTATATCGAGGCGGCCCTCATCTATCTCGCCCTGAGCTCGGTTCTCTCGGCCCTGCAGGTCAGGCTGGAACGCCGCTTCGCCCGCTATGGCGGCATGCTGGAGGCAAACGCATGATCGAGCTCTCGAATATCGAAAAACGCTTCGGCGACGCCGTCATCCTGAAGGATATCAGCATCCGTATTCCAGAAGGCAGCGTCACAGCCCTCGTCGGCCCCTCGGGCGGCGGCAAGAGCACGCTCCTGCGCTGCATCAACCTCCTGGAGATCCCGACGGCGGGCACCATCCGCCTCGGCGAGGAGACGCTAACCTTCAAGCCCGGTCAGAAGACCAGCTGGCAGGCGATCCAGAAAATCCGTCGCCAGACCGGCATGGTCTTCCAGAACTTCCAGCTCTTTCCGCACCAGACGGCCATCGAAAACGTCATGGAAAGCCTGGTGACGGTGCTCAGATGGCCGAAGGAAAAGGCCCGCAACCGCGCCATGGAACTCTTGACCAAGGTCGGCATGGCCCACAAGGCCGATGCCTGGCCCTCGACGCTCTCGGGCGGCCAGCAGCAGCGCGTGGCGATCGCCCGCGCGCTCGCCCCCTCGCCCCGCGTCCTTCTCTGCGACGAGCCGACCTCAGCACTCGATCCGGAACTCTCCGCCGAAGTCGTCGACGTCCTTGGCCGCCTCGCGAGCGAAGGCACGACCATGGTCATGGCCACCCACGACCTCCGGCTCGCCTCGAAGATCGCCAACGACGTCGTCTTCCTGGAAGCGGGCAGCGTGGTCGAGACCGGCAGCGCGCGGAACATCTTCACCACCCCGGAACGCGAACGCACCAAGCGCTTCATCTCGACGATCAACGCCGCGCATACCTACGATATCTGAGGGCAGACGTCCCGATAACGCAGACATGAAAAAGGCGGCTCCGAGGCCGCCTTTTTCAATTGGTTGGCTAGATATCAGCCGGCGTAAGTGACCAGCAGGTCCTTCGCGTCGATCTGGTCGCCGGCCTTGACGAGAACTTCGGCGATCGTGCCGTCCTTCTCGGCGTGGATCGCCGTTTCCATCTTCATGGCTTCGATCGACACCAGCACGTCGCCGGCGCTGACCGTCTGGCCTGCCGAGACGAAGGCGCGGGAGATGACACCAGGCATCGGCGCGCCGACATGGGCGGCATTGCCAGGCTCCGCCTTGCGGCGGGCGGCAGCTCCGGTGGCACCATGGGCGCGATCCGGAACNNAGCGTCTTGCCCTTCTCGATATCGGCAAACAGCTCCTCGCCGTCGCCAAGGCCATAGAAATAGGCAGGCGTCGGCAGGACGGAGACCGGGCCGTAGGTGTCGGATGCCAGCGCGAAGTCGGTGAAGACCTTCGGATACATCAGGTAGGAGGCGAATTCGAAGTCATTGACCTCGCGCTCCAGCTTCGTCTCGATGACCTTACGCTCGGCATCGAGATCAGCGTCTTCGAGCAGCGAGCCAGGACGCACCGTATAGGGGGCGTCGCCCTTCAGCGCCTTCTTCTGCAGTGCTGCCGGCCAGCCAGACGGCGGCTGTCCGAGATCGCCCTTCAGCATCGAGACGACGGATTCGGGGAAGGACACGTCCTTGGCCGGGTTAACAACATCTTCAACCGTCAGGTCCTGCGAGACCATCATCAGCGCCATGTCGCCGACCACCTTGGAAGACGGCGTCACCTTGACGATATCGCCGAACATCTGGTTGGCATCGGCATAGGCCTGCGCCACCTCGTGCCAGCGGGTCTCGAGGCCGAGCGAACGCGCCTGCTCCTTGAGATTGGTGAACTGACCGCCCGGCATTTCGTGCAGATAGACTTCCGAGGCAGGTCCCTTGAGATCGCTTTCGAAGGCCGCGTACTGATTGCGAACCGCTTCCCAGTAGAAGGAAATGCGGCGGATCCATTCCGGATCGAGGCCCGGATCGCGCTCGGAACCGCGCAGCGCCTCGACAATCGAGCCGAGGCACGGCTGCGAGGTGTTGCCCGACAGCGCGTCCATGGCCGCATCGACGGCATCGACGCCGGCGTCGACGGCAGCCAGAACGGTCGCGGCCGCAATGCCCGAGGTGTCGTGCGTATGGAAGTGGATCGGCAGCGAGGTTGCCTCGCGCAGCGCCTTGAAGAGCACCTTGGCGGCGGCCGGCTTCAAGAGGCCCGCCATGTCCTTCAGCGCGATGATATGCGCGCCGGCCTTTTCAAGCTGGACGGCGAGATCCGTGTAATACTTCAGATCATACTTCGGGCGCGCCGAGTTCAGGATGTCGCCGGTATAGCAGATCGCTGCTTCGCAGAGCTTATTCTCTTCCGCCACCGCATCCATGGAGACGCGCATGTTCTCGACCCAGTTCAGGCAGTCGAAGACGCGGAAGAGATCGATGCCGCCGGCAGCAGCCTGACGGACGAAGTATTTGACGACATTGTCAGGATAGTTCTTGTAACCGACGCCGTTGGCACCGCGCAGCAGCATCTGCAGCAGCAGGTTCGGCGCCGCCTCGCGCACCTGAGACAGGCGCTCCCACGGATCTTCCGTCAGGAAGCGCATGGAAACGTCGAAGGTGGCACCGCCCCAGCATTCCAGCGAGAGCAGGTTCGGCAGCGCATGCGCATAGGTGCCGGCGATGCGGGCGATATCATAGGTGCGCATGCGGGTCGCGAGCAGCGACTGGTGGCCGTCGCGCATCGTCGTGTCGGTCATCAGCACGCGCTTTTCGTTGCGCATCCATTCTCCGAATTTCTTCGGACCGAGCTTGTCGAGCAGCTGCTTGGTGCCGTCCTTGATCGTCGTGCCGTTGGTGTAGGGCACAACAGGCTCGGCGGCATCCGCCGTCGGGCGCGGTCTGTCCTTGGCTTCCGGGTGACCGTTGACGGTGACGTCGGCGAGATAGGTCAAGAGCTTCGTCGCGCGGTCCTGACGCTTGACCTGCTGGAACAGCTCTGGCGTCGTGTCGATGAAGCGGGTGGTGTAGCTGTTATCCTTGAACTTCGGATGCGTGATGATCGCTTCCAGGAAGGTCAGGTTGGTGGCGACGCCGCGGATACGGAATTCGCGCAGCGCGCGGTCCATGCGCGAGATCGCCTCCGAAGGGCTCGGCGCCCAGGCCGTCACCTTGACCAGCAGCGGATCGTAATAGCGGGTGATGATGGCGCCCGAATAGGAGGTGCCGCCATCGAGACGAATGCCGAAGCCGGAAGCCGAACGGTATGCGGTGATGCGGCCGTAGTCCGGGATGAAGTTGTGCTCCGGATCCTCGGTGGTGATGCGGCACTGCAGGGCATGGCCGTTGAGCTTGATATCGGCCTGTGCGGGCACGCCCGATTCCGGCGTGCCAATCGCGAAGCCGTCGAGGATGTGGATCTGCGCCTTGACGATATCGATGCCGGTGACGACTTCGGTCACCGTGTGCTCGACCTGGATGCGCGGGTTGACTTCGATGAAGTAGAATTTGCCGGTATCGGCGTCCATCAGATATTCGACGGTGCCGGCGCCGACATAGCCGGTGGCGCCGGCGATCTTCAGCGAGTAGGCGGCCAGCTCCTGGCGCTGCGCTTCGGAAAGATAAGGAGCCGGCGCGCGCTCGACGACCTTCTGGTTACGGCGCTGGATCGAGCAATCGCGCTCGAAGAGATGAACGACATTGCCGTGCGTATCGCCCAGGATCTGGCTTTCGACGTGGCGGGCGCGCTCGACGAGCTTTTCGAGATAGACCTCGTCCTTGCCGAAGGCGGCCATCGCCTCGCGCTTGGCTTCCGTCACCTCGCGGGCAAGGTCCTTCGGATCGCGAATGGCGCGCATGCCGCGACCGCCGCCGCCCCACGAGGCCTTGAGCATCACGGGATAACCGATCTCGTCGGCCATCTTGGCGACGACGGCCATATCATCCGGCAGCGGATCGGTGGCCGGCACCACGGGAACGCCGACCGAGATCGCCAGGTTGCGGGCCGCCACCTTGTTGCCGAGCTGGCGCATCGTATCGCCGGTCGGGCCGATGAAGATGATGCCGGCCTTGTTGCAGGCATCGACGAATTCGGGGCTTTCCGACAACAGGCCGTAGCCCGGATGGATCGCATCGGCGCCGGAGAGCTTGGCGACACGGATGACTTCGTCGATCGACAGGTAGCTCTCGATCGGACCAAGATCGCGCGCCAGATGCGGCCCGCGGCCGACCTGGTAGCTTTCGTCCGCCTTGAAGCGATGCAGCGCCAGTTTGTCTTCCTCAGCCCATATCGCGACCGTTTTTATCCCGAGCTCGTTGGCAGCGCGAAACACGCGGATGGCAATTTCGGAACGGTTGGCGACAAGGATCTTGGAAATGGGCAAATGCAGTCTCCTCACGGCATAAAAACGGGCAATGCTGCACCCGCGAAAGGAGTCTTAACCCGCTGTCACGGAAAGTTCAATTTCCACAGCGCCGACAAATTGAATTTCTCTAAACTAGATGATGAGCCCGTGCCGGAAGGCGATTGCGACGGCGTGCTGGCGATTTTTGGCCTTCAGCTTGTCCTGCAACCCGTTCATGTACCAGTCAACGGTGTGATTGGAGATCTTCAAAAGCTTTCCGATTTCGACGGAGGTCATTCCCTCGGCGAGATATTGGAGGATTTCCATTTCGCGCCGCGTCAATCGCGCGTCTATGCTGGAAACGTTTTCGGCCGACTGCCCATTTCCGCCAATCTCCAGCAAGCGCCAGAATGCCTTGCGTCCGATGGCGTCGAAGAGAGATATCTCCACGGGATAGAGATCCACGATATTGCCTGCAAGGACAAGACTGCCCAGCACCGCGCTTCGTCCCTGAATGGGAAAAGTATAGCCGTCTTTGAGACCATGTGCGTGCGCATCGGCGATCACGATTTCCATGCGACGATGGTGCGGATCCTTGCGAAAGGCCGCCAACCCATCCCGCCAACGGAAGGGCTTTTGTGCATATGCGAGATACCGCACAGTGGGGTCCATCACGGCATACTTCTTAGCTTTGTAGATCTGGAGCCATTTTTCCGGCATTTGTCCCACAAGAGTGGCACCGAAAGGCTCGCCCGCGTCCTTCGCGTACTGTGTCAGAGCGAAATAATCGAAGCCGTAGAGGCGCACGACGTGCGCAAGCTCCTCCTCCACGGCGGCAACCTTGCGGCACCCCTCCAGAAGCACAAGCAGTTGAATTAAATAATGGATATTCACAAAATTGCCCCTGCCCCTTCGGGCCACCAGACAAGGCCGCCGAAAGAAGGACAAGCCTCGATAGCAGTACGATTATAGATACGATAAAATATTAGCGTGCGATCCAATCGATGGTGTCTCAGCATGGCGCATCAACGCAAGCGAAAATTGTGAGGGTTTGTAACTTCTCCTGAAGATTTCCATATTGACCGGACACACGAGCGACCGCCGATCAAGGAAAAAAGCCTCATGGAAGGCATCTGAACGGCCTGTTAATCGTCGGTTCAGGTAGCTTTTTGTAGCATCGCAACATCCACCCATTCGCAGATGCACAAAGAGGTATCGCCGTGTCGCTATTCAAGGTCTATGCAAGAGCTTTGCGCTATCTCGGCGCCTACAAGTTCCGCGTATCCCTGGTCGTTATCGCGAACATCGTGCTCGCCGCGATCACCATCGCCGAGCCGATCCTTTTCGGCCGCATCATAGATGCAATTTCCGGCAAAGGTGAGGTGAAGCCCATCCTCTTCATGTGGGCAGCCTTCGCCGTCTTCAACACCATCGCATTCGTGCTGGTAGCCCGCGAGGCTGACCGGCTTGCGCACGGACGTCGTGCCACCCTTTTGACGGAAGCCTTCGGCCGCATCATTTCGATGCCGTTGTCCTGGCACCATCAGCGTGGCACGTCGAACGCCCTGCACACGCTGCTGCGCGCCTGTGAAACGCTGTTCGGCCTCTGGCTCGAATTCATGCGCAATCACCTTGCGACCGCCGTTGCCATCCTGATCCTGATCCCGACCGCCGTTTCGATGGACCTGCGTCTTTCCGGCGTGCTCGTCGTGCTCGGCATCGCCTACTGGCTGATCGGTCGTCTCGTCATGAGCCGCACCAAGGATGGCCAGGCATCGGTCGAAAACCACTATCATACGGTTTTCTCGCATGTGAGCGACTCGATCAGCAACGTCTCGGTGCTGCACAGCTACAACCGCATCGAAGCCGAAACCAAGGCTCTGCGTTCGTTCACCGACCGTCTTCTGCAGGCTCAGTATCCGGTGCTCGACTGGTGGGCTCTGGCCGGCGCGATGAACCGCATGGCATCGACGATCGCCATGATGATCATCCTCGTCATCGGTACCGTCATGGTCCAGGCCGGCGAGCTGCGCATCGGTGACGTCATCGCCTTCATCGGCTTTGCCAACCTTCTGATCTCGCGTCTCGACCAGATGCGCCAGTTCGCTTCGCAGATCTTCGAAGCACGTTCCAAGCTCGAGGACTTTTATACCCTCGAAGATTCGGTCCGTGAACGCGAAGAGCCTGCCGGCAACGCCGACATCACCGACGTGAAGGGCGAGGTCGAGTTCCGCAACGTGTCGTTCCGCTTCGGCAACACGGCACAGGGCCTGCATAACGTGTCCTTCACCGCCAAGGCCGGCCAGACGGTTGCGATCGTCGGCCCGACCGGCTCGGGCAAGACCACGATGATCAACCTGCTGCAGCGCGTCTACGACCCCGACAGCGGCCAGATCCTCGTCGACGGTCACGACACGACGAAGATCACCCGCAAGTCGCTGCGCCGCTATATCGCAACGGTGTTCCAGGACGCAGGTCTGCTCAACCGCTCGATCAGCGACAACATTCGCCTCGGCCGGGAGAACGCTTCGGATGAAGACATGCGCCGTGCGGCTGAAGCTGCCGCCGCAGCCGACTTCATCGAGACCCGCGAAGACCAGTACGACACCCATGTCGGCGAGCGCGGCAACAAGCTCTCCGGCGGTGAGCGCCAACGTGTGGCAATCGCCCGCGCCATCCTCAAGGATGCGCCGATTCTGGTACTTGACGAGGCGACCAGCGCGCTCGACGTCGAGACGGAGAACCGTGTGAAGGCTGCGATCGACAACCTGCGTCAGAACCGCACCACATTCATCATCGCCCACCGTCTCTCGACGGTTCGCGAGGCGGACAAGGTTCTCTTCCTCGACAACGGCCGCGTCGTCGAAGAAGGCAGCTTCGACGAGCTCAGCCAGAGCAACGGTCGCTTCGCCGCCCTGCTTCGCGCCAGCGGTATCCTGACGGACGAGGAAGTCCGCAAGGCACACACGACCGAAGCCGCCTAAGACAGCGCCTAGTGAAACGATCGAAGCCGGATGGTCCCGCCATCCGGCTTTTTTCGTGCTTGGCGGGGCATCACTGCTCGATCTGCGGCCGCCATCTCTGCAATCTGTGCAAAGGCATTAGACTAAAGTCATAATCCCAAAGCCGCTCTCTTTAAGGGAGATTTTTTCTGTCACAGTCTCATCAGGCGAACCGCGACCAGGGGTATGCTTTGAGGAGAGTATGGTCGCGCGCCGCGTTTACATCATTCTGTGGAGGACAGAACATGGCAAATGTCGCAAGCGTCGGGGGCGCGAAAGCCGGACCGATGACATCGGAGGAGAAGAAGGTCATCTTCGCCTCCTCGCTCGGTACCGTATTCGAATGGTACGACTTCTATCTCTACGGCTCGCTCGCCACCTATATCGGCGCGACCTACTTCACCCAGTATCCCGAAGCCACCCGCAACATCTTCACGCTGCTGGCCTTTGCCGCCGGCTTCCTGGTGCGCCCGTTCGGCGCGCTGGTGTTCGGCCGCCTCGGCGATCTCGTCGGCCGCAAGTACACCTTCCTGGTGACGATCCTGATCATGGGTCTCTCGACCTTCCTGGTCGGTATTCTCCCGGGTGCCGCCACAATCGGTATCGCCGCCCCGATCATCCTGATCGGCCTTCGCCTGCTGCAGGGTCTTGCGCTCGGCGGTGAATATGGCGGCGCCGCCACTTACGTGGCCGAGCATGCACCCAATGGGCGCCGCGGCTACTTTACCTCCTGGATCCAGACGACGGCGACTCTCGGACTCTTCCTGTCGCTGATCGTCATCGTCGGCGTCCAGTTCATCATGGGCAAGGAAGCCTTCGCCGCCTGGGGCTGGCGCATCCCGTTCCTGGTCTCCGTCATCCTTCTCGGCGTCTCCGTCTGGATCCGCGTGCGGATGAACGAATCGCCGGCCTTCCAGAAGATGAAGGCAGAGGGCAAGGGCTCCAAGGCACCGCTGACGGAAGCCTTCGGCCAGTGGAAGAATGCCAAGATCGCGCTCATCGCGCTTCTCGGCGCCACGATGGGCCAGGCGGTCGTCTGGTACGGCGGCCAGTTCTATGCCCTGTTCTTCCTGCAGAACGTGCTGAAGGTCGATCTGCAGGCAGCCAACATCATGGTGGCCATCGCTCTCATTCTCGGCACGCCATTCTTCGTGATCTTCGGCGGCCTCTCCGACAAGATCGGCCGCAAGCCGATCATCATGGCCGGCCTGCTGATCGCGGCCGTCACCTATAACCCGCTGTTCAAGGCCATGACCTGGACCGCCAACCCTGCCCTCGCAGAAGCCCAGGCTTCGGTCCGGGCAACGGTGACGGCCGATCCGGCGGACTGCAAATTCCAGTTCAACCCCACGGGCACATCGAAGTTCACTAGTTCCTGCGACGTGGCGACAGCCTTCCTGACCAAGAACTCGGTGCCTTACGATGTCGTCCCAGGCCCTGCCGGCCAACCGGCGACGGTGAAGATCGGTGATGAAACCATCACCAGCTTCGACGCCGTCGCAGCCGGCGACAAGGCCAAGGGCCTGACGGCAGCCTTTGAAAAGAGTGCAAACATCGCGCTGCACGACGGCGGCTACCCGCTGAACCGCGGCGCCATCAAGGTTCCGGATGCAAAGCTGGATGCCTTCATCACCGCCAATCCCGAGCTTGCGCTGAACGCCGATACGATCCGCGCCGGCGCCAAGGAAACCATGCCGGCAGACAAGCTGGTGGCAGCCAAGCTGCTGACGGCGGACGAAGCCAACGGCGTCACCGACATGGCGGTCTACAACATCGCCGGCGGCGGCACCTTCGCCATGGCGGCCGATCCCGCCCGCGTCAACTGGATCGGCACGATCGCCATCCTGTTCGTGCTGGTTCTCTACGTGACGATGGTCTACGGCCCGATCGCCGCCCTGCTGGTCGAACTCTTCCCGACCCGCATCCGCTACACCGGCATGTCGCTGCCCTATCACATCGGTAACGGCTGGTTCGGCGGCCTGCTGCCGGCAACGGCCTTTGCGATGAGTGCGGCGACCGGCGACATCTATTTCGGCCTCTGGTACCCGATCATCTTCGCCGCCATCACGCTTGTGATCGGCCTGATCTTCCTGCCGGAAACCAAGGATCGCGATATCCACGCCATGGATTGAGATGCTTCAAGACCGCGACAATGAACCCGGCGCTCCAGTGGGCGCCGGGTTTTTCTTTTTGGAGAATGACTAAACCAGCCGGCTGAGCCGTGGCGTAGGCCAACCGCCATCGCGCGCGATCGAAAACACCAGCCCGAAGCGGGCAAACAGAATGGATGTGGCAAAGGCGATCCACGCGCCGAGCGCCAGTCCTGCCGTAACGTCACTCGGATAATGCACGCCGATGATGATACGGGTCGCGCCGAGCCAGAGACCGATGGCAACGAAGCCGAGGCGAAACCTAGGGAAAAGCAGCGCCAGCGCCATGAACAGCGCCCCGATATTCGCCGAATGCCCGGACGGAAAACTCTGGTGCAGGAAGTCCATGTTGAAAGGAGCGAAGCTGAAGATGCCTTCCTGATCATAGATAAGCGGCCGCGCCCGCCCGATCGCGAACTTCAGGGCATTGGCAATGATTGCCGTGAACAGCACGGAAAGCGCGACATAGGCGGTCATCTGCCCGAAATAGATCATCCGAAACCGCTCGCGCACCTTCCACAGCCGCCGGCGGACCAGATAGGCGGTCGCAAGAATGGTTGTCAGCCCGGCGAGAATCCAGACGAGCCTTCCAATGTCGGTGATATCGTCGGCAAGCGTAACCAGCGGCTGCGCCAGTTCTCTAGCAGCAATACCGAGCGGACGATCGAACACGAAGAAGGCGATGGCCACGGCGTTGATCGCGGAAAACGCAAACCCCTTCCAGGGCACCCGGCGATGGATCGTGCGGCGCGCCTGGTAGCGCTTTTTCAGATAGCCCCAGAAACCCGGCCCGCGATCAACGTCCTCGCTCATTCCACTCCCGCTCCTTTCTCAACGCAGGAGGGAGATAGGGGCTGCGGTACGTGCCTTCAATGCAAAGGCCCTCCGCATCTTGAGACGCGAAGGGTCTGAACGATGTTTCACGTGAAATATCAGGCTGAAAGCGCCTTGAACTCGGAGAGGATCGCTTCGCCCATCTCGACCGTGCCAACCTTCCTGGCGCCGTCGGCCATGATGTCGGCGGTGCGGATGCCCTTGTCGAGCACGTTTGCGATTGCCTTCTCAAGGTTGTCGGCTTCCTTGACCATGCCGAAGGAGTAGCGCAGGCACATGGCAAACGAGGCGATCATCGCGATCGGATTGGCGATGCCCTTGCCGGCGATGTCAGGCGCAGAACCATGTACCGGCTCGTAGAGCGCCTTGCGCTTGCCGGTCTTGCCGTCAGGCGCGCCGAGCGAAGCCGACGGCAGCATTCCGAGCGAGCCCGTGAGCATGGCGGCAACGTCGGACAGCATGTCGCCGAACAGGTTGTCGGTGACGATGACGTCGAACTGCTTCGGCGCGCGCACGAGCTGCATGCCGCCGGCGTCCGCCAGCATGTGCTCGAGCTTGACGTCCGAATACTTGTCCTTGTGCGTCGCGGTCACGACCTGGTTCCACAACACGCCCGACTTCATGACGTTGCGCTTTTCCATGGAGCAGACGCGGTTCTGGCGCGTGCGGGCCATTTCGAAGGCAACGGCCGAGATACGCTCGATCTCGTAGGTGTCATAGACCTGCGTGTCGATGGCACGCTTCTGGCCATTGCCGAGATCGGTAATCGTCTTCGGCTCGCCGAAATAGACACCACCCGTCAGTTCGCGGATGATCAGGATGTCCAGGCCTTCGACCAGCTCCGGCTTCAGCGAGGAAGCGGCAGCGAGCGCTGGGTAGCAGATGGCGGGACGGAGGTTCGCGAACAGCTCGAGATCCTTACGCAGGCGCAGCAGGCCGGCTTCCGGGCGCATTTCATAGGGAACGTCGTCCCACTTCGGGCCGCCGACGGCGCCGAAGAGAACCGCGTCCGCTGCAAGCGCCTTCTGCATGTCGGCTTCGGAGATCGCCGCGCCATGCGCGTCATAGGCGCTGCCGCCGACCAGACCTTCGTCGGTGACGAAGCCAGCGGACATTTCCTCGTTCATGTAAGCGATGATCTTGCGGACCTCGCCCATGGCCTCGGGGCCGATGCCGTCGCCAGGCAGCAGGAAAAGATTGCGCGTTGTCATGAAGTCCTCCGGAAAAACAGGTTGCGGCTTATTATCCCCCGTGAGTGGTCATTTCAAGCGACGAAGAGGCCGTTTCGGTACGGTTGGCGCCAGAGTTGAACGATCGGTTGACCAGGCGATTTGCCTGGGCAACAAGAAGGGCATCGTGACCATGACCCGGAAAACGCCATGCCCGCCGCACCGCTCCATCTCGACACCCCGCTCTTTCAGACATCCGCCGACTATAGCGCAGCAAACAGGCCGCTCTGGCTGAAGCTCGATGCGCTGCAGCCGGCGGGAAGTTTCAAGCTGCGCGGCGTCGGCAGATTGTGCCAGCACGAGGTGGAAAACGGTGCGAAAGAAATATTCTGCGCTTCCGGCGGCAACGCCGGCATCGCCGCTGCCTATGCCGGCCGCGCGCTCGGCGTACCCGTCACTATCATCGTGCCGGAAACGACCTCCGAGGACGTCCGCCGCTCGATTGCCGCGACAGGCGCCGCCGTCCTCGTCCATGGTTCGGTCTTCGACGAGGCCAACGCCCATGCGGTCAATCTCGCCGCAGAGCGCAAGGCCGCCTATGTGCACCCCTTCGACCATCCACTGCTCTGGGAAGGCCACGGCACGCTGATCGACGAAGTGGTGGCCAAGGGCGCCGAGTTCGATTGCGTGATTGCCAGCGTCGGCGGTGGCGGCCTGCTTGCCGGCATCGTCGCCGGCCTCAAGCGCAACGGCCTCGATAATGTGCCCGTCATCGCCGTCGAGACCGAAGGCGCCGCATCCTTCAACGCCAGCCTGGCCGCCGGCGAACGCATCACCCTGCCCGCCATCACCTCGATCGCCACCTCGCTCGGCGCCCGCCAGGTCGCCCAGCATGTCTTCGACCTTCCCAAAAATCATCCGATCGAGAGCGCGACGGTGACCGACGCCGAAGCCGTCGCCGCCTGCCTGAAATTCGCCGATGCCTATCGTATCCTCGTCGAACCCGCCTGCGGCGCCGCCCTTGCCGTCGCCGACACCCACCCCGACCTCCTCGCCCGCTTCAAAAACCCGCTGATCGAGGTCTGCGGCGGCATCGGCGTGTCGCTGGAGAAGCTCAAGATGTGGAGAGAGCGCCTGCTCTGAGGCGACCGGGCCGATCAGTCGTTGCCGTCTTCGTCGTTACCCTTCGGATCATCGGCGTCCAGCAATTCCGCGGGCGCCAGTGCATCCTTCTGCCGACCGTCGCGGATGGCGGATATCTCAAGAAAGCCGCCTCGCTCACGTATTGTAAGGATCAGCGGTGGCATGCTCACCTTCCGCGTTCCCTCAATAATACCTTTCTCTGTCATCGCGGGAAAAGACGACAGCAGCTGCTTCAGTGTTTCAAGTCGATCGATCAGACGTCTCGCCGCAGCCGGATTGACTGTCACCAGCTCCGCGACCCTCTTCAAAAACCAACGCTCGGCGCTTTTAGAGAGGCGGACAGGCGGCATCAGCCGGCCCGTCTATGCCGATGCTCCGCGGCATCAACGATTGCCCGGGCTTTCTGAAGCACATCGTCCAGATCGACGCTCTCGCCACGATCGAGCTCGGCGATCCCCTCTGCATCACGCAGAATGTCGTTTCCCTCGTTGGCGAGATACTGTTCAAGCGCCTTGCGCATGATCCAGCTCCGGTCACGATCCAGCACTTCGGCAATATCATCGAATGCCGCAACAAGCTCGGTTGGCAGCCGCAGAGACACCTGTGATCTATCTTGGTTCGGCATGGCAAACTCATCCCGCAATTCACTGGGATGCAGTGTAACCCAACGCATTACACTGTCAAATCAATGGGACAACACCCCGTGCGGCCAAAGAAAAAGCCGGCGGGACGAACCCACCGGCTTGTTCATGCAATCCTGTCGAGGCGCTTAGGCGGCCCAGGGATGGGAAGCGGCGTTGGCCTTTTCGAACTGGTCGATTTCCTTGCCCTTTTCCATCGTCAGGCCGATATCATCGAGACCGTTCAGCATGCAATGACGCTTGAAGGCATCGAGATCGAACTTGATGGAGCCGCCATCAGGGCCGGTGATTTCCATGTTTTCCAGGTCGACCGTCAGGATGGCGTTGGAGCCGCGCGAGGCGTCGTCCAGCAGCTTTTCCAGATTTTGCGGGCTGACCTTGATCGGCAGAATGCCGTTCTTGAAACAGTTGTTATAGAAGATGTCGGCGAAGCTGGTGGAGATCACGCAGCGGATGCCGAAATCGAGAAGCGCCCACGGCGCGTGCTCGCGCGAGGAGCCGCAGCCGAAATTGTCGCCGGCGACGAGAATTTTGGCGTTCTGGTAGGCCGGCTTGTTGAGGACGAAATCCTCGTTCGGCGTGCCGTCTTCATTGTAGCGGGCTTCCGCGAAGAGACCCTTGCCGAGGCCGGTGCGCTTGATCGTCTTCAGGTAATCCTTCGGGATGATCATGTCGGTGTCGATGTTGACAACCGGCAGAGGGGCGGCGACGCCCGTCAGCTTGGTGAATTTTTCCATGGCCTGGCCTCCAGTTCGGCAGAGATAGTGTGTTGATCAGCGTTTAGTCCAGTTTCCCGGCAAAATGAAGGGGAATCTGCAGCCCCGGCCAGCGCCCCGAAGAATCGGCCGGCCGGGCGCGGCTGATCTAGCCAGCCTTGGCGGGCTCGTTCATCGCCCAGGAGACGCCGAAGGGATCGCGCAGCTGACCATAGCGGTCACCCCAGAACATGCGCTCGACGGGCATGACCACCTCGACGCCGGCCTTCATTGCCCGCTCCCACCAGAAATCGATATCGTCGACCACGAGCTGCAGCGAGAAACCTTGGTGCGGCCGGAAGGGGTGGCCGTGCTCGGGATAGGCGTCGCTCAGCATCAGCGAACTGCCGTTGATGTAGAGATGCACATGCATCGTGCGCCCCTTTTCATCGGGCGGCACGACGAATGCCTGCTCGGCGCCGAAAGCTTCTCTGTAGAATTCCGCCGCCTTCAGCGCGCCGTCGACGGTGATGTAGGGGAGCAGTCCGTTCTTGACCGGCGGCATGGCCATCTGGCCGGTTTGCGTTTCGCTTTCCATGCAGTCCTCCATTGCGTGATGCCCGGGCGTGATGCTCGTGCAGGCATAAGCCTTGCCGCATCTAGGACGTTCAGAAACAACGCGAGCCGACAGCTGTTGGAAAAGAAATCGACCGGAACGATCAGAGATCGATGATCGTGCCGCGACCGTCGTTCCAGATACGCATGGTTTCGCCGGTATGGGTCTTGGACTTGGCCGTGGCGCGCACCGGCGCCGGCTTCATCTTCAGCGAAAGCGCGCGGCCCACCATCAGCACCGTCAGAATGCCGCCAACAGCGAGCGTCACGGAAAACGTGAGAAGCGCCAGTGCTGCGAATGCCGTGATGCCGGCAAGCAGGAGGAAGACGGAACGGATATTCTGCATGGGTTTAAAACCTTTCTCAGGAAAGGAATGTGGTCCTTCGTCTTCTTCTCTGCAAGGGAAGCATGGCTTTTTGTTGTCTTGCCATCGGTCACAAAGCTTGACACACATTCGTGATGAGCCAAAGCCCCCTCACCCGTTCGATGAACCTGCGCCGCTCGGTGCTGAGCGTTCCCGCGATCAACCTCCGCGCCCTGGAAAAGACCCATCAGCTCGATTGCGACGCGGTGATCTTCGACCTTGAGGATTCCGTGGCGCCCGAGAGGAAGGCCGAAGCACGCGATAACCTGGCCACCTTCTTTCAGGGCAAACCGCTCGAGGGCAAGGAACGCATCATCCGCATCAACGGCCTCGACACCAGCTGGGGCCGCGCCGACATGGAGCTCATGAGCGCGCTTGAGCCGGATGCCGTTCTGCTGCCCAAGGTCAACGAACCGCAGGATGTCATGTCGGTCGGCGATCTTCTCACGGATGCCGATGCGCCGGATGAATTGCGGATTTGGGCGATGATCGAGACCCCACGCGGCATCCTCAATGCCGCGGCGATCGCCGAAGCCGGGCGAACGGCGGGCTCAAGGCTCGATTGCTTCGTCGTCGGCCTCAACGACCTCAGAAAGGAAACCGGCGTGCTGCCGCAGCCCGGCCGGCAGTATCTCGTGCCCTGGCTGATGCAGGTGATCCTCGCCGTGCGCGCTTACGGCCTCTGCGCCATCGACAGTGTCTTCAACGATTTCAAGGATATCGATGGCTTCGACACCGAATGCGCCGAGGCACATGCCATGGGCTTCGATGGCAAGATGCTGATCCATCCCGCGCAGATCGAGCCCGCCAACCGGCATTTTGGCCCGGACGCATCGGCCATCGCCGAAGCTGAGGCGATCATGAAAGCCTTCGCCGACCCCGCCACCGATGGCCTCAACGTCATCAATGTCGGCGGACGCATGATCGAGCGGCTGCATCTTGTCCAGGCGGAAACTCTGGTTCATAAAGCCCGCCTGATTGCAGAACGCCAGAAGGCGAAAAGCCAGACGGCAAACTGAAAGACGATGTGATGAAGCTCTACCGCCTTCTGACCGGCCAGGACGACGCCGCCTTCTGCCACCGAGTAACCGACGCCCTCAACAAGGGCTGGTCGCTGAACGGCTCGCCGGCCATGACCTTCAACTCGCAGACCGGCCAGGTGATGTGCGCCCAGGCGATCGTCAAGCATGTCGAAGGCAAGGACTACCACCCCGACATGAAGCTTTCCGAGCAGTAAGATTTGCTGTCGGGGCGCGCCTGAAGACCCGGCGCCTAGCGCTCGGCCGCCTCTTCCGCGCTCGCCTCGATCCGCTCCATGTCGTCGTCGCTGAGACCGAAATGGTGCCCGATCTCATGGATCAGCACGTGGGTGATGATATCGCCCAGCGTTTCGTCGTTCTCGGCCCAGTAATCGAGGATCGGCCGCCTATAGAGGCGGATGCGGTTGGGAAGCTCGCCCGTTTCCATGGTGAAGCGCTCGGAAATCCCGCGCCCCTCGAAAAGGCCGAGCAGATCGAACGGCGTTTCCAGTGCCATGTCCTCGAACACGTCATCATCTGGAAAATCTTCGATTTCGATCGTCAGATTGGTCGTCAGCGCACGGAATTCATCCGGCAGGTGGCTGTAGGCCTCCATCGCCAGGGACTCGAACGTGCTGATTGTCGGAGCGTGGCGATCCTGCCAATTGTCGCTCTGGTCTATGCGAGCCATAAAAGCTCCTTTCCTTTGCCGCCCATATAGAGCCTTTGCAGTTGATTTTCGAGAGCGGAATCAAGGGCAGGAATAAATTCACATCAAACGGCTGTTGACTCTTCAGTCGAGCTCTGGAATCCATAAGAACATAACAGGAACATCCGATAGATGGAGTGACGTCGTGGCACAGTCGGCCGTGGCGCGCGAGCGGCTTTTTGCGCTCCGTGAAACCATTGCAAAGCTTGAAGGAAAGCCGGTGCCGGCCTTGGCGGCAGCGGAAAGCGAAGCTTTGGCCGAACGAGATTGCGACAGGAAAAACGCCGATGATGCACCGCGCCTGCCGCTTGGAATGGCCGTGATCGACGACGCCCTCGAGGGCGGTCTCCCTCTGGATGGCCTGACCGAAGTTCGCACCGGTCAACTGCGCAATGCCGGCGCCGGCAGCGGCTTCGTGCTGGCACTGGCCGCCATGCTGCAGCGGCAGGATGAGGACGACCAACGCGGCCCCTTGCCGGTCCTCTGGATCGCGGACACCGTCGCCTCCATCGAGGCCGGACGACCCTATGCCGTCGGGCTGCGGGATTTCGGCCTGAACCCCGGATTGTTTCTGCACGCAACGCCGCGCAAGCTCGAGGATGCGCTTTGGCTTGCGGAAACAGCCATTGCCAGCGGCGTGTTTCCGGCCATCATCCTTGAGGTCCGCGGCAATCCGAAACCCTTCGGGCTGACGGAAAGCCGACGTCTCAATCTGCGGGCAAAGTCCTCCGGGCGCCCGCTTTTCCTGTTGCGGCAAGGGGGAGAGGAAGAGGCCAGCAGCGCCGTTTTCCGCTTTCTTGCCGAACCCGCGCCGGCCGAGGCGCGGCCCATGCCGGATGGTTCGATGCTGGGCGGCAGCATCGGCAATCCGATATTTCGCCTCACACTGGAGAAGAGCCGAAACCCGGCCCCGCTCTCCATCCTTCTGGAGTGGAACCCCCATGACCGCCGGTTTTTCCCTGTCCGCCAACCAGCCGACACTCGCTTTCCAGGCGAGCGCACAGCGCATTCTGGCGCTGCATTTCCCGCATCTCCCGACCGACCGGATATCCAGGAGGAAGTGGGGCCTCTCCTGGCGTTTGCGCGATCGTCCTAGGACGCCGCCGATCGTCTGTTCAGGCCGCCACGCCAATACCATGCGGCTGACCGCGCTCGATGAAGCGGCCGAAGCGATCAACTTGCGCAAGAGCATGGGAGTAGCCGAAGCCCGCGCCATCTTTCCGACGCTTGATGTGATCGAGGAGGACCCTGCCGCCGACCTGCGCTTTCTCGAAGCGATTGCCGACTGGTGCGACCGCTATACGCCGCTGGTCGCACTCGACGGGAACGATGGCCTGTTTCTCGACATCACCGGCTGCGCCCACCTCTTCGGCGGCGAGAAGGTGCTTCTCAAGGATATTCTCTCGCGGCTTTTTCAGATGGGTCTCGACGCCCGTGGCGCCATCACCTCTTCGCCCGGCCTCTCCTGGGCTGTCAGTCGCTTCGCCCAGGGGGGTATCATCGACGAGGGGGAAGCGGAGCGGGTGGTCGCCCCTCTCCCGGTCGCCTCACTCCGCCTTGCCGACGACACGGTCGCCTCGCTTCGCAAGATGGGCCTGAAATATGTCGGCGACCTCATGGAAACGCCACGCGCGCCGCTTGCCCGCCGTTTCGGCGCAAGCGTGCTCCTGCGGCTCGATCAGGTGCTTGGAACCGACGAGGAGCCGATCTCGCCCCGCCTTCCGGTCGCCAGTCTCTCGGCCGAGCGCCGCCTGATGGAACCGGTCGGCGCCGAGGAGGACATCCTTGCAATCACCGATCAGATCGCGCTCTCGCTAAAACCCTCGCTTGAGGCACGCGGCGCCGGCGGACGCGTTTTCGAGCTCGTCCTATTTCGTGTCGATGGTCGGGTTTTCCGCATTTCCGCCGGCACTGCCCAACCGCTGCGCGATCCCAGGCGCATCGCCGCCCTCTTCGCCGAGCGGCTGCAGGCCGTGTATGACGATCTCGATGCCGGCTACGGATTTGAAATCCTGCGTCTCAACGTGCTGCGCCACGAAACCTTCGTGAACTCGCAAGGCGATTTCGAACACCGCCAGCAGAAAGACGCGTCTCTTGCCGCCTTCGTGGAGCGGGTTTCAGCCCGCCTCGGAGAAGACTGTCTGCAAGCCTTCCAGTTGCGGGAGAGCCACGTACCGGAAAGAGCCTCCATTACAGTGCCGGCAATCGATCACCTGTCTGCCCCGAAAAGCAGGGAAGGACATCCGCCGCCAGCCAGAAGCGAACGGCCCATCCGGCTCTTGCAAAAGGCCGAGCCGATGGATGCCTTTGCCGTCGAAATCCCGGACGGCGCACCGGCGAGCTTTCATTGGCGGCGCATGCAGCACCGTGTCCTGAAGAGCGAGGGACCGGAGCGGCTGGCAATGGAGTGGTGGATCGATGGCGTGGAGGGAATAGACGCCAGGGATCGGGATTATTTCCGGATCGAGGACGACAAGGGGCGCCGCTTCTGGATCTATCGCCAGGGCCATTATGAGCGAGACGCGGCACAAAGATGGTTCATGCACGGGATCATCGGCTGATGTCTGCCTTTTTCGAAATCGGCGCCAAGACCAATTTCACCTTTCTGGAAGGTGCGTCCAAGCCCGAGGAAATGATCGTTCAGGCTGCCATTCTGAAACTGGGAGGCCTTGGGATTGCCGACCGCAATTCAGTTGCGGGTGTGGTCAGGGCGCATGCCCAAGCGAAGGCGATCCATAAGAAGTTCGAGCGCATGAAAGCCGGGCTTCTGGAAGAGCGCGAGAAGAACGACATCATTCCCGATCCCATTCGCTTTCAGCCGGGAGCCCGCCTCGTCTTTGCGGATGGAACGCCCGACATTCTTGCCTACCCCCGAAACCGTCAAGGCTGGGCGCATCTCTGCCGCTTGCTGAGCGCCGGAAATTTGAGAGCCGACAAGGGCAAGTGCATCCTGTCGGAAGAGGATATCATGCAATGGGGCGACGACATGATGCTTGCGATCATTCCGCATCCCTCTGTTGCCGATGATGACAACCACGCCAGGTTCGAAGCCTGTCTTGAGCGATTGAGAAAGCGCTTCAGGACAAGCATCTACATGGCGCTCGCTCCCGCCTACGATGGACGCGACAAGCGCGTGTTTGCGACCATCTCCTTGCTCGCAGCCCGCAACCGCGTGCCTCTTATCGCCACCAACCAGCCGCTCTACCACGACCCGACCCGCCGCCCTCTCTCCGATATCGTCACATCGATCCGCGAACACGTGGCAATCCCGGAAGCCGGCTTCCTGCTGGCACCGAATGCCGAGCGCTATTTGAAAGATGAGCGCGAGATGCGGCGCCTTTTCCGTGAATTCCCAGATGCCGTCGAAAACACGGAGAAATTCTTCGCCAGGCTGACCTTCTGCCTGGACGAACTGAAACACAATTATCCGGATGAGAACGACGCGGGTGAAACGCCTTACGAAACATTGGAGCGCCTGACATGGGCGGGGGCGGCGCGGCGTTTTCCTGAAGGCATCAAGGAGAAGACGCGGGAGCAGATCGTCTATGAACTGGACCTCGTAAAACAGAAGCAATACGCGCCCTATTTCCTGACGGTCCACCGCATCATCATGCATGCCCGATACGAGCTCAAGATCCTTTGCCAGGGTCGCGGCTCGGCCGCCAACTCGGTGATCTGCTACTGCCTTGAGGTCACGGAGGTTAACCCCGAAAAAAGCGTGTTGCTCTTCGATCGCTTCATGTCGACGGACCGTGACGAACCACCCGATATCGATGTCGATTTCGAGCATGACCGGCGCGAGGAGGTGATCCAGCATATCTACCAACGCTATGGAAAGGAGCACGCCGGGTTGACGGCAGCCGTTACCAGTTACCGTACCCGTTCGGCAGGTCGCGAAGTCGCAAAGGCATTCGGCCTGTCGGAGGATGTGCAATCGGCGATCGGCAGCCTGGTCTGGGGATGGTCGGATGACAAGCTGTCCGAACGGGAAGCAAGGGCCGCCGGTCTCGACACTGGAAACCGGGTAACCAACAACGTCCTGCAATATGCATCCGAGCTTCTGAGCTTTCCCCGCCACCTCACCCAGCATGTCGGCGGCTTCGTCATTACCCGCGACCGGCTCGACGAGGTCGTGCCGATCATGAATACGGCGATGCCGGACCGTTACATGATCGAGTGGGACAAGGACGATCTCGACAACCTGAAGATCCTCAAGGTCGATGTCCTGGCGCTCGGCATGCTGACCTGCCTGCGCAAGGCTTTCGATCTGTTGCGTCTGCATTACGACGTGAAGAAGACGCTGGCCGATCTCGGCAATGCCACGCATGAAGACGAGGCGCCGGTCTACGACATGATGTGCCGGGCCGACACGCTGGGTGTCTTCCAGATCGAGAGCCGCGCGCAGATGAGCATGCTGCCGCGCCTGCGGCCGAGACGATTTTACGATCTCGTCATCGAGGTTGCCATCGTCCGGCCCGGGCCTATCCAGGGTGACATGGTCCACCCCTATTTGAAGCGGCGGGAGCAGGAAAAGCGGAATATTCCGATCGAATATCCCAGTGAAGAGTTGAAGGAGGTCCTGAAACGAACGCTTGGAGTACCGCTCTTCCAGGAACAGGCGATGCAAATCGCCATCACCGCAGCGGGCTTCGAACCTGCCGAGGCCGACCAGCTAAGGCGAGCGATGGCGACCTTCAAACGGACCGGCACCATCGGTAATTTCGAACAGAGGTTCATCGACGGAATGGTATCCAAGAAGTACCCTCGGGAGTTCGCCCAGCAATGCTTCAACCAGATCAAAGGGTTTGGCGAATACGGCTTCCCGGAAAGCCACGCGGCCTCTTTTGCGCTGCTTGTCTACGCGTCCTCCTGGGTGAAGGCCTATTATCCCGACGTCTTCTGCGCAGCCATGCTGAACTCGCAGCCGATGGGCTTTTACGCGCCGGCACAATTGGTGCGCGACGCGAGGGAGCACGGCGTGGAAATTCGGCCGGTGGACGTCAACAGTTCGGATTGGGATTGCCTTCTGGAGGAAGGCCGCTTCGACAGCCGCCGCATAGACTTCCGCCACCGCGAGATGAGCGATGTCATCAAGGCGAAGCGGGCCGTGCGTCTGGGCTTCCGCCAGGTCAAGGGGCTGTCGGAGACCGCGATCAAGGACCGGCTGATGGCGAACCGCGGAGACGGATATACCTCGATCCGCGATCTCTGGCTACGGTCCGGCCTCGACAAACCTGATATAGAACGCCTTGCGGATGCGGATGCCTTCAACAGCATCGGCCTGTCTCGGCGTGAGGCGCTATGGGCGGTCCGCGCGCTAGATGTAAAGAGCGCGGCCGAACGCCTGCCGCTGTTCGAGCAGGCAGGCCATGCCGACCTGCAGGTGGAACCGCGGGCCAAGCTGCCCGAAATGCTGCCGGGAGAGCAGGTGGTCGAGGACTACCGGTATCTCTCCCTGTCGCTGAAGGCGCATCCCGTCTCCTTCCTGCGCGACGAGCTTCGCGGCATCGGCATTACCCGCAATGTCGATCTGCTCAAGGTCGCAAACGGCAGGTGGGTGACCATTGCCGGTCTGGTTCTGGTGCGTCAGCGCCCCGGCTCGGCCAAGGGTGTTATCTTCATGACGCTGGAGGACGAGACCGGCGTCGCCAATGCCATCGTCTGGCCGAAGGCCTTCGAGAAATACCGCGCCATCGTCATGGGCGCCCGCCTGGTCAAGATCCGCGGCAAGCTGCAAAGCCAGAACGGGGTGATCCACACGGTGGTCGATCACATCGAGGACATGACGTCCGCTCTCGGGCTACTGCAGAAGGAAGCACAGCGGTTCGGCGTCTGCGACCGCTCAGACGAGGCTTTGAGGCCAACCGCCGATCCGAGGCAGCGAAAGCTGGCCGACCACCTGGAGAGGGCGGTGATGGAAAAGCGCATGTTGTCGCAGGGCAAGAGGCGAAATATCGAAGGCACCGCAGAGGTGATGCCAAAAGGGCGAAATTTCCATTGATTTTCAATCTCGCTCAGCACCGGCTTCCCCATTGTCGTGTCACGGCACGATCAAAGAGGCGTCCTTGTGCGCCTAAAGTCGGAAATCCGATTCGCCCTCATATGTGAATCTTTCTTGACAACAAGCATCTTCTTTAGCACAAAAGACGATAGTGATTGTCATGTTTGGAATGAAGACGTGCTTGTCTGCAGCTGCAACTACATAACGGACACGGAAATCCGGGAGGTTATCAACAGCCTTCTCGATGAGGACTGTTGGCAGCTTATCGTGCCTGCAAAAGTCTACCATGCCATGGAAAAACGCGGCCGTTGCTGCGGTTGTTTTCCCAATGTAGTCGACATCATCATCCAGACCACCGAGGATTATCACGCCCGTCGCGACTCGACGGACGCCGAAATATTTGATTTCATGTCCCGCCTCAGAAACTTCCATGAAGAAAACAGGAGAGCGGACATTGAAAGGCGACAAAAAAGTCATCGAGCGGCTTAACGAGGCCCTCTTTTTGGAACTCGGTGCTGTCAACCAGTACTGGGTTCATTATCGTTTGCTCGAGGATTGGGGCTACACCAAGCTCGCCAAGAAAGAGCGCGCTGAATCCATCGAAGAAATGCAGCATGCCGACAAGCTTGTCGCGCGCATCATCTTCCTCGAAGGTCATCCCAACCTGCAGACCCTCGCGCCGCTCCGCATCGGCCAGAACGTCAAGGAAGTTCTGGAAGCCGATCTCGCCGGCGAATACGATGCCCGTACTGCCTACAAGAAGTCCCGCGACATCTGTCATGAGGCCGGCGACTATGTCTCCATGAAGCTGTTCGAAGAGCTGCTCATGGATGAAGAAGGCCACATCGACTTCCTCGAAACCCAGCTTGAGCTGCTCGGCAAGATCGGCGAAGCCAAGTACGGCCAGCTGAACGCCGACTCGGCAAACGAAGCCGAGTAATCCCGCGTTCGCGTGTCCGGCCGCAACGCGCGGCCGGACCCAAAACCTAAGCGGCGCTCAAGCCCGCGAGGTGCCTGAATTCGGCGACCACCTGCTCGTAGACGCCACGCTTGAATGACACGATCAGCTCGGGAAGCGTCTCCATCGGCTTCCATTCCCAGGCATCGAACTCCGCGGAATGCCCGCCAGGCGGCGGATTGATGGCGATCTCGCTCTCGTCACCATCGAACCGGAAAGCAAACCAGCGCTGTGTCTGGCCGCGATATTTCCCCTTCAGCCCGATGCCGATCAATTGCGGTGGCAGATCGTAGTTGATCCAGTCCCGTGCCTCGCCAAGTAGGGTGACAGTGCGCATACCCGTCTCTTCATAGAGCTCACGATAAGCGGCATCCAGCGCGTCCTCGCCCTTGTCTATGCCGCCCTGTGGCATCTGCCAGAGCTGCGGCGAGCCGTCATATTCGGAGTTCTCCGCCGGAATCCGTCGCCCAGCCCAAACGAGCCCCTGGCGATTAAGGATCATCACGCCGACACACGGGCGGTAAGGCAGGTCCTCGGCCTTCACGGTCATCTCATTCTCCCTTGCTCACGGTTTCTTGGGGTCGTTCGCCAAAGCAGAAACACCGACGATCTCAATCCCGCGCATCGCCGCCTCTTCCGCCCATTGGGAAATAGCGTCGATACTCTCATCGAACGCGGATGCCACGCCGATCGCTTGGCCGTTGCGCTTGGCAACACGCTCGAGTTCGTCCAGCTTCTGCAGAATGGCGTTCACATCCAGCTGCTTGTCGAGCTGCACGTCCGCGAATGCATAAGGCAGTTCGGTGCCCTTGGCGATTGCCGAGGTCTTCGACTGCGCCGAGCTTCCATCGTCGAGGAACAACAACCCGCGCTGGCTGATATCCCGCAGAACGGGCTCCATCGCCTTCGGATCGGACAGGAAGCGGCCGCCCTGATAGTTCATGATGCCGGTATAGTTGGTGATCTCGGCCATCGAGCGGTGCAGGCTCTGGATGTTGTTGGCGGCGGATTTCGACGTCAGCAGCGTATCGGGGCCGGGATCGTTCGCCGGATAATCGAATGGCTCGAGCGGAACCTGCAAAAGGATTTCATGCCCGCCGCGACGCGCGTCCTGCATCCAGCGCTGCAGGCTGTTGCCGCTTGCGGCAAAAGCGAAGGTGATCTCTTCAGGCAATTGCTTGATGGCGCGCTGCGTGCCGGTCTGGCTGAGCCCCAGTCCGCTGACGACGATCGCAACCCGTGTGCCGCGTGCACCGGACCAGGGGCGCGCATATTGATCCATCGGCCGCCTTCCGTCGGGGCCGACGATCGGCAGTCGGCCGGCAGCCGTGGTCTCGAGCAAAGCCTCGTTGGGCAGCGCCGCCATACGCGGGTCCTGTCCGGTCTGCATCGCATCGACGAGTACGGGACCATTGCCGTCGCGCCCCTTGGGGCTGAATTTGGTGACCACCGATCCATCCGGTGCCACCATCTTCTGCACGTTGGCGCCCGAATGCGGATCCGATCGCGGCATGCCGCTGGCCTGAGTATCCTGCTCGGCTGCGGTGGGGATCTGAGCGGTATCGGAAGGCGTCGGCGGCTGCTCCTGCGATGCGGGCTCCTTTTGAGACAAGCCGTCGTCCCGGAAAGCCGTATAGAGCGAGAAGCCGCCGATCAGCACGAGGCACAGCCCCGCGACCACGCGACCGATGCGCAGAATACCGGGCCGCTGGCCTTCGGGCTTGCGGTTCTGTCCCAGGGGCGCATGGAGATCGCTGTTCAATTGTCTTTCCCGGTCCGGAGCTCTAAAGCATGTCTCCCGAAAGTGGTCACCGGTTTCGGGATAAAGACATGCGAGAAAACAAAGACCTGAAGCGCAGCGAGCGAATCTGAAAGATCGCGACGCGCTTTAGGCAGCAAAAAGGCGTCAGGCCGGATGCACGATCCGGCCTGACGCCTCATCGGTTGATTACTTGGCGCTGCTGACCGCCTTGTCGGGGTTCGGCGGGAAAGACGGGTCCGTCTTCTTGCCGCGCAGCAGGTCGAGCGCGTAGTTCAGCTGAACGTCATCCTTCGGGTCCGGCGGGACATAGGCGACGGAGCCGGAGCCCTCGTCGGTCTCGCTCTGACCCTTGATATGCCCGCGCAGGCTGGATTCGCCTTCCGTCACCATCTTGCCCTTCAGGTCATCCGGCAGGGGCTCTTCCACCTTGATATCAGGCGTGATGCCCGTACCCTGGATCGAGCGGCCCGATGGCGTGTAGTAGAGCGCGGTCGTCAGGCGCAGAGCGCCGTTCTCGCCAAGCGGGATGATCGTCTGGACCGATCCCTTGCCGAACGAACGCGTCCCGAGAACCGTGGCGCGGCGCAGATCCTGCAGGGCGCCGGCAACGATTTCCGAAGCCGAGGCCGAACCGCCATTGATAAGCACGATAACCGGCTGGCCATCGGTCAGATCACCTGGACCGGCGTTCCAGCGGCGGGTTTCGTCGGCGTTGCGGCCACGGGTCGAAACCACTTCGCCACGCTGCAGAAGTGCGTCGGAAACCTGGATCGCCTGGTCGAGCAGGCCGCCCGGGTTGAGGCGCAGGTCGAGGACATAACCCTTCAGCTTGTCAGCCGGGACAGTCTTCTTGATCTTCTCGATCGCCTTTTCGAGGTCCGGATAGGTCTTCTCCGTGAACGAGATGACACGGAGGTAGCCGACGTCATCCTCGACGCGGGACTTGACCGCCTGAACGGCGACGACATCGCGAACAACCGTCAGCTCGATCGGCTTGTCCGCACCCTTGCGAATGAGCGTGAGCTTGATCGGCGTGTTGACCGGACCGCGCATCTTTTCGACGGCATCTTCCAGCTTCAGGCCGCGCACGGACTGGCCATCGATCTCCGAGATATAGTCACCGGCCAGAACGCCGGCTTTGGCGGCGGGCGTGTCGTCGATGGGGGTGATGACCTTGACCAGCTCGTCTTCCATGGTGACCTCGATGCCGAGACCGCCGAATTCGCCACGCGTCTGGGTCTGCATGTCTGCAGCGTCCTTGGCGTTCATGTAGCTGGAGTGCGGGTCGAGCGACGAGAGCATGCCGTTGATGGCGTTCTCGATCAGCTTGTCTTCGGCCGGCGGCGTCACGTACTGGGCGCGAACGCGTTCGAAGACGTCACCGAATACCGAAAGCTCCTTGTAGGTCGAGGCCCCGGCGGCTTCCGCGGGCACGCCGGCGGAATAAATGACGCTCATGGCCGTCGCACCCATCAATGCGCCAACCAGAACAAGAGAAGCCCTACGAATCATTGCGTGCCTTTCCGGTGTCTTTGGCGGTCCACCACGGTCGGGAATCGACCGGTTTACCGTCTTTTCGAAATTCAATGTAAAGCGTTGGCCGGTTCGTTTCCAGCGCCAATGCAGTCGCGCTTGCCACTCTTTTTGCGCCCATCACGGCGAGCGGCTCTCCGGCGAAAACAAACTTCCCCTGGCGGGTGCTGATGGTCTCCATTCCCGATAGAACGAGGTGATATCCATCCCCGGTATCAAGAATGATCATCTGGCCATAACTGCGGAAAGCGCCGGCATAGACCACATGCCCATCCGCCGGCGCGGTAACCACTGTTTCCGGATTGGTGGCAAGCGTCATTCCCATGGCCTCGTGCCCGGTTCCATCGGCATCGCCGAACTGGCGAAGCACATCGCCTGCCACTGGCAACTCGAGCTTCGCCTTCAAATCTCCGAACGGATATGCGGGGGCAATGCGGTTTTTATCAGGCACGCCGCTCTCTGCCAGGGCCTTGGCCTGGGCCCGCTGCTCGTCGGTCAGAAGCTTGCGGTTTTCCTCGGCCTGACGGGCGACGGCAGCCGCGCTGCGCACCGATGAAATCTCTGTTTCCATCGAAGCGACAAGGCTTTCCAGGCTTGTTGCCTTGCTGGCGAGTTCCTCGGAACGCTTGCGCTCAGCTTCAAGCTCCGCGGTATTGCTCTGGCTGAGCTTTTCGTTCTCCGCGAGCAGCAGGTTCATCCGCCGCTCTTCCTCGAGACTGTTCGTTACCGTCGTCGTCAGGCTGCTTTTCTCCGCAGCGCTTGCCGCCTGAAGAGCGGAAAGGTTGGCGAGATCGGCCGCGAGCTTGTCGGTCTCCTTGCGAATGCCCGGCACCACGGCACCAAGCAGGATGGCGCTACGGACAGAAGCAAGCGCATCATCAGGCGTCACCAGCAGCGCAGGCGGCGGATTGCGGCCCATGCGCTGCAAGGCCGCCAGAACCTCGGCCAGCAGGCCGCGCCGCTCGTGCAGCGACCGGCGGGCGGCGTCTTCCTTGACGCCCAGTTCCGCCAGCTTCTTTTCGCCGTCGAGTATCTGCTTTTCCAGCGATTTCCGGCGTGCGGCGGAATCGATCAGCGCCTGCCGGATACTGCTCGTATCCTTCTGCACGTCGGCGATGCTCTTCTCAAGTTCGGTCACTTTGTCGGAGGACAGGTTGATCGTCTTCGACAGCGTTTCCAGCTCCAGCCGCGTCTCGTCACGCTTCCTGGCCAGATCGGCCGCAGGATCGGGTGGCGGCTGGTCGGCGACCCCGGGCGTCGCAACCGGCGCCGGTGCATCCTGCGCGAAGGCCTCGGGTCCGACGATGCGACCGGATAAGCCGAGAACACACGCGCCAACACCCAACGCCAGAACGGGCGGGATCACGTATCGACGCTTGAACGCTGTGTTCGGCATGCCTGTCCGAAAGTCCTCTCAAATCGCGCGGAGATTAAGCTGATTTGACATGCTTTGCCAGAAGCATTGCGGGATCGCGCCCACACGCGCAAGGCAAGTCTGCGTGAACGGCCCGACCCGAAACAAGATGGCTTCAAACACGGTGATAGGGGTGGCCGGAAAGAATAGTGACGGCGCGATAGAGCTGTTCGGCGATCAGCGTTCGCACCAGCTGGTGCGGCCACGTCATCTTGCCCAGGCAGATCGTCGCGTCCGCGCGATCGTAAAGCGCCGGATCCAGTCCGTCCGCGCCGCCGATCGCAATCGTCAGGTCACGCTTGCCTTGATCGCGGTAGTTTCCGAGAAGGGTGGCGAAGGCCTCGCTGTCGAGCGCCTTGCCGCGCTCGTCGAGCAGGATGAGGATGCTTCCCTCGGCGAGAGACTTCTGCAGCATTGCCGCTTCATCGCGCTTGCGGGTCTCGCCGTTCGAGGCGCGGCTTTCCGCCACCTCGGCAACGCGGGTAAATTCAAGCCCGACGGCCGGACCGGCCTTGGCGAAGCGGTCGAAATAGCGCGCCGCAAGATCCTTCTCGGGGCCGGATTTCAGCCGCCCCACGGCAAAAAGACCAATGCGCATCCGTCCGCTCCCGCCATCGATTCCGTTGACACAGCCGCAGCTGCGAGCGGAGCATCAACTCCGGCTCATCGGCCGCCGTGTATCAGTCGCCGGTCAAAGCGTCCAGACAGGTGTCAGTGCAGCGTTTCGTCCAGATCCGGAGCCGCCCACATCTTTTCGATGTTGTAGAACTCGCGAATTTCAGGACGGAAGACATGCACTATGACATCGCCGGTATCGATCAGGATCCAATCACCGGCATCCTTGCCCTCGACACGGGCGGAGCCGAAACCCTCGTCCTTCAGGTCGGTGAGCAGATGGTCGGCAATCGCCATGACATGCCTGCTCGAACGACCCGACACGACTACCATGAAGTCGCCGAGCGCCGATTTTCCGGCAATGTCGATGGAAACGATATCTTCAGCTTTGGAGTCCTCGAGACTGACGAGGACGGCGTGCAAGGCGCGGGCAGCGGCATCGTCGCCACGTTCCGGGCTCTTCGGGACAACAACGGCAGGCGTTCTTCCCTTGGCGTGTACTGTTGTCAGTGCTTTCCCTTTCTCGGAATGACAAACTATGCACATCACTGATCCAGCGAACCGGATCATGATTAAGATAGGCACCGAATCATCAACGTTTCAAGACGCTGCCGATCACAAAGCATGAATGCCGTATTTGGGCGGAGAACAGGCATTGCCGGTACAACTCCGCGGGTGCGGGCTGTGTACAGCCGATCCGCCGGTGCGTAAAGTGTCGGCGCCATCCAGAAGCCCGAAGAGCCGCCAATGAAGACCGCCGCAGACGACAGCTTGTCACCCATTTTGAGAATCGATTTTCCGCACGACAACCGTCTCGGCCGCGGCAAGATGGAACTGCTCGAGCACATCAGGGAAACCGGCTCGATTTCGGCGGCCGGCCGCGCCATGGATATGTCCTACCGCCGCGCATGGCTGCTGGTCAGCGACATGAACGCCATGTTCAAGGAACCCGTCGTATCCTCCCAGCGCGGTGGCCAGAAGGGCGGTGGCGCCGCTGTCACGCCGTTCGGCGAGGATCTGCTCGCCCGCTTCAGGCATATGGAACTGACACTGCGGGTCGCGCTCGCGGAGGATCTGACATGGCTACGGGCCAATCAGTCACCCGACGGAAACGGCAAAGACTGATTACTGCTCGAGAGCTACCGTCTTGATGACGGCGAAAACAGGCATGCCGGCAACCAGCGCCAACCGCTCGGCGGAAAAGGCCGTGATCCGTGCGGAGATCGTATCGCCGCCGCAGTCGACCCTGATATCGACGGTCGCATCGCCCGCCGGCGTCAGTTCCAGGATTGTCCCTTCCAGCACGTTGAGAGCGCTCAAACCCTCCGGACGTTTGGTCGCCAGCATGACATCGCGCGAGGGAATGCGCACGCGCACCGGCGTTCCCGGGAGTGCCACCGCGCCGGGAAGAAGCAGGCCGTCTCTCTTCAAGGCGATCGTCGTCAGCCCCAGGCGCGCATCGACGCTTTCCACCCGCCCCGTCAGCACTGCCCCGGCTTCGCGGCGATCCAGCGCGGCCAGCGGATGGCTGAGCACATCGGTGGCCGCACCGACCGCCTCGACCTTGCCATCGCGCATGACAACAACCTGATCGGCCAATCGCACGACCTCGGCGATGGAGTGGCTGACATAGACGATTGGAATATCCATCTCGTCGCGCAGTCGCTCCAGATAGGGCATCACCTCGGCCTTGCGTGCATCATCAAGCGCCGCGAGCGGCTCATCCATCAGCAGCAACCTCGGAGACGACAAGAGAGCCCGCCCAATCGCCACACGCTGCTTTTCGCCACCGGAGAGACGGTGCGGCTTGCGCTCCAAAAGCGCCTCGATGCCAAGCAGACTGACGATCCGGTCCAGACTTTCGGTCTCACTGGCGCGAGGAGCGAACCACCGCCCATAGGAGAGGTTCTGGCGTACGCTCAGATGTGGAAAAAGCCGCGCTTCCTGGAAGACATAGCCGAAGCGCCGGCGGTGCTTGGGCACGATGGTTCGCTTCGTGGTGTCGGTGAGCACTTCGCCATCGAGCACCACGCGTCCTTCGTCCGGCTTCGTCAGCCCGGCAATGATCCTTATCATCGAGGTCTTGCCGGATCCCGAGCGCCCGAACAGCGCGGTGATGCCGCGCTCCGAGGTGAAGGCGGCATCGAGCGAAAATGCTCCGAGCTTGTGCTTTATGGCGACATCGAGCGTCATTCCGGCTCGATCCTCCGGCCCACGAGACGTGACATGAACTCCGAGGCCAAGAGAGCCGCCATGGAGATCCCGACCGCGATCAGCGTCAGGCGTAGCGCGCCGGCATCGCCACCAGGAACCTGGGTGAAGGAATAGATCGCCGCCGACAGGGTCTGTGTCTCCCCGGGAATATTGGAAACGAAGGTAATCGTCGCACCGAACTCGCCCATGGCCTTGGCGAAAGCGAGGATCATGCCGGCGATGATACCCGGCAGGGCAAGCGGCAGCGTGACCGTCACGAAAACCCAAAGAGGTGCTGCGCCGAGCGTTCCCGCCGCTTCCTCAAGCTTCCGGTCGATCGACTCGATCGAGAGCCGGATGCTGCGCACCATCAGCGGAAACGCCATGACCGCGCAGGCAAGCGCCGCGCCGGTCCAGCGAAACGAAAAGACGATCCCGAAATACTGGTCAAGAAAGGCGCCGATAGGCCCACGGCGGCCAAATAGAACGAGCAGGATAAAGCCCGTCACGACAGGCGGCAGGATCAGCGGCAGGTGAACGATGCCATTCAGAACGGACTTGCCCCAGAAGCGTCCACGGGCCAGCAAAAAGGCGACCGCAATCCCGAACGGGAGGCTCGCAAGCATCGCCACCACGGAAACGCGCAGACTGAGCAGAATTGCCGTCCATTCGTCGCTGCTCAGGCCAAGTGCATCCAAGCCCATCATCCCCACATGCAGAAGCATCCCCGACCGGCACCACGCTAGGACACCGGCCGGGAAAGCGCAATCATTTCAGAACGGTGAAGCCCTGTTCGGTGAAGAAGTGCGCGGCCTTTTCCGATTTCAGGAATTCAAGATAGCCTGCGGCATCGGGGTTCTTGCTCTCGGCAAGGATGGCGATCGGGTAGATGATCGGCGCATGCGATTCAGCCGGGAAGGTGCCGACGATCGCGACGCCGGGATCGGCCGTCACGTCGGTCTGGTAAACGATGCCGTAGGGCGCCTCGCCGCGCGATACGAGCGCGAGCGCCGCGCGAACACTTTCCGCACCGGCAACCTTGGATTCGACCGACGACCAAACGCCAAGCTTTTCGAGCGCTGCCTTGCCGTACTTGCCGGCGGGCACCGATTTCACTTCACCCATCGCAAGCTTGCCATCGCCGAGCAGACCGGAAAGGTCGAAGTCCTGTTTGATATCGACAGGCTTCGCCTTGTCCTTGGCGGCAACGAGCACGATACGATTGCCGAGAAGGTTGGAACGGGTATCGGCCTTGATCAGGTCCTTCTTGGCGAGATAATCCATCCAGTCGAGATCCGCCGAGATGAACACATCGGCCGGCGCGCCGCCTTCGATCTGCTTCGCAAGAGCCGAACTCGCCGCATAAGAAGCGGTGGCTTCCTTGCCGCTTTCCTTTGCCCAGGCCGCATTGGCGGCATCAAGAGCGTTCTTCAGGCTGGCGGCAGCGAAGACCGTAACCTTTTCCGCAGCCATGGCAGGCAGTGCAGCCGTACCCAGGAATGCGACCGATACGGCCGCGACCGCAAACTTCACCCATTGACGACGATTGATCATATCTCAGTCCCCATTTTCGAAATATTCCCAGAGATATAACGTGATCACAAACTTGGCCAGCGCTATATTCGGTGGAATACAACACGATGAGAACAGTCTGCGCATCACTCACATAGTTGTGAACGGAATACGCGGGGGATAGAAATGCCAACAAAACGAGCAGATTAGCCTGTCAGACGCGACAACCATGCATCAAGCGCATTGCTGCAATGCAGCGTAACGGCTTCCGCGTCGCGAAAACTGTGATACAACATACTCATCGAACGACGATCTCCTCCTCCCAAAGTCGTTCGATATGGATCGGCAACACTCCTCCTCCCAGTTGTCGATCAAGTTTAGAAAGCCCGACGGATCCTCCCCCGTCGGGCTTTTGCTTTATGGGCAATCGGTAAGTTTAGTTGGAACCGCCGTTTTTGGCGCGGATTGCCGTCGAGCTCAGACGGGATCTCGGCCCATGGATGAAGGTCCATGCCGGAGCCTGGCGTTTCCACAAAGCCCGGGAATCATCCTCGTCGACACGAGCGAAATCGAAGGTCTTGGCCATTTTCGACGACAGGAACGACAAGGTCGAGCCGGGACGGTCGATGACGGCGATCGGGAAGGTCCGCGCTATCTCCTGCCACTTCTGCCAGCGGTGAAACGTCTTCAGGCTGTCCGCGCCCATGATCCAGATGAAATGCACATGCGGATTGCGAGCCTTGACGCGCGCCAGCGTGTTGGCGGTGAAGCTCGTTTCGAAGTTGCGTTCGAAGGCCGTGATCTTGATCGCCGGGTGCCTTGCCAGCCGCTCGCTCAGCGCAATGCGTTCGGCCAGCGGCAGCAGCTCCCGGCGCTCCTTCAGTGGATTGCCGGGGGTGACCATCCACCACAGCTGGTCGAGGCCCAGCCGCTTGATCGCGATCTCGGCGACCAGCGCATGGCCCTGGTGCGGCGGGTTGAACGAGCCACCGAACAGACCGACGACCATCCCCCGCTCGGCATGCGGCATTCGAAGATAGCGTCGGTCGGTTTCGATATTGGTCAAATCAGCGCCGGGTCTGCCCCGTACCGTGTACGCGGTAATTGAACGAGGTCAGTTGCTCGACGCCCACCGGGCCGCGCGCATGCATCTTGCCGGTCGCGATGCCGATCTCCGCTCCCATGCCGAACTCGCCGCCATCGGCGAACTGCGTCGATGCATTGTGGAGCAGGATGGCCGAATCGAGTTCGTTGAAGAACCGCGCCACCACGCCGGCATCCTCGGCGATCACAGCTTCCGTATGATTGGAGGAATACTTCTGGATATGCGCGATCGCTCCCGAGATGCCGTCGACGACGGCAACGGAAACGATGGCGTCCAGATATTCCGTAGACCAATCCTCTTCCGTCGCCGGTGTTGCCGAAGGGGCCACCTTCAGCACGGCGGCGGAACCGCGAACCTCGCAGCCGGCACCAGAGAGCGCGTCCAGAAGCGGCAGGAGATCGGACTCGGCAACGGAACTGTCGACGAGAATCGTTTCAACCGCGCCGCAAACGCCGGTACGGCGCATCTTGGCGTTGACGATGATATCGCGCGCCATATCGAGGTCTGCCGACGCGTCGATGTAGATGTGGCACAATCCCTCGAGATGGGCGAAGACAGGCACCCGCGCCTCGTTCTGTACGCGCGCGACAAGGCTCTTGCCGCCGCGCGGGACGATAACGTCGATGGCGCCCTCCAGCCCGCGCAGCATCGCACCGACAGCGGCACGGTCTGCGACCGGCACCAGCTGGAT
Source organism: Hyphomicrobiales bacterium (assembly GCA_900471485.1). Classification (GTDB taxonomy): domain Bacteria; phylum Pseudomonadota; class Alphaproteobacteria; order Rhizobiales; family Rhizobiaceae; genus Rhizobium. The sequence goes on along the minus strand of UCEU01000002.1, from coordinate 136,437 downwards.
CGCATGCTCGGGCAAGCCGACGACCTTCAGCCCCTCGACGAGGCAATCGTGGATCGCCTGCGAAGACCGTCGCGAATCCGAACCACAGCGCAGGATGACCGCATTGCCCGCCTTGAGGCAAAGCGCGCCGGCATCCGCCGTCACATTCGGCCGGCTTTCGAAAATCACGCCGATGACGCCGAGCGGCGTGCGGACGCGCTCGATCTTCAGCCCGTTCGGGCGATCCCATGCGGCGATCACCTCGCCGACTGGATCAGGCAGCGCCGCGATGGCGCGAATACCCTCAGCCATATCAGCCACCCGTGCTTCGTTGAGCGTCAGGCGGTCGACGAAGGAAGCGAGCATATCCGTGCCGGAGACGTCGGCCAGGTCCTTGGCGTTCTCGGCCAAAATCCGGTCCTTGTTCGCAAGGATCGAATCCGCCATGGCGTTCAGCGCCCGGTTCTTCGCTTCGGTGGACGCAAAGCCCAACGGTCGCGCAGCAGCCTTGGCCTTGCGGCCGATGTCGTTCATCAGCGCGTCAACATCAGGGCTCTGGGCAACGGTATCAAGCATGGGCTGCGTCCTTCTTGGGCCTTTCCGATTTCGATTTTGTCTGCGACGTCATCACCATGTCGTCGCGATGGATCATGGCGGCGCGTCCGGCATAACCGAGGATCGCCTCGATCTCCGCCGATTTGCGTCCGGTAATCTGCCGTGCCTCGTCCGCATCATAACCGGCGAGGCCACGCGCGATCTCACGCCCGTTGGGCGCAACGATGGCAACGGTGTCGCCGCGGCTGAACAGGCCGACGACCTTGCGCACGCCGGCGGGAAGCAGGCTCTTGCCGGCTCCGAGCGCGGTCACGGCACCATCATCGACATGCAATTCGCCGGCGGGCTGCAGCTGCCCGGCGATCCAGGTCTTGCGTGCGGTCACAGGTGTGCCAGAAGGCGCGAACCACGACGAGCGCGCGCCGTTTTCGATCGCCGACAGCGGGCCGTCGGCCTTGCCCGATGCGATGATCATCGCGCAGCCCGAGGTCGTTGCGATCTTGCCGGCATCGATCTTCGTGCGCATGCCGCCCCTGGACAGCTCGGAGGCCGCGCCGCCCGCCATCGCCTCGATCTCGGGCGTGATCTCGGCAATCGTCTCCAGGAACCGCGCCTCCGGGTCGAGATGCGGCGGCGCCGTATAGAGGCCGTCGATATCCGAAAGCAGGATCAACAAATCCGCGCCGGTCATCGTTGCCACGCGCGCCGCCAGGCGATCATTGTCGCCATACCGGATTTCGCTCGTTGCGACGGTATCGTTCTCGTTGATGATCGGCACCGCGCCGATCTTCAGCAACTGGTTGATCGTGGCGCGCGCATTGAGATAGCGACGACGCTCTTCCGTATCTCCGAGCGTCAGAAGGATTTGCCCAGCCACGATCTTGTCGCGTGACAGGCTCTCCGACCAATCGCGCGCCAGGGCAATCTGGCCTACGGCTGCAGCCGCCTGACTTTCCTCGAGCTTCAAGGCACCGGATGGCAGATCGAGCACCGAGCGACCAAGTGCAATAGCGCCCGACGACACGACGAGAACATCGACACCCTTGGCCTTCAGCTTCGCGATATCGGCGCACATCGCATCCAGCCAGCCCTTCTTCAGGCCGGCCTTGCGATCGACGAGAAGCGCCGAACCGATCTTGATGACGACCCTGCGATAGCTACCGAGCGCTTTGAGGCTAGTCATTGGCCTCGTCCTCATCAGCGATGATATCGCGATGACGCAGCTTCGGCGCTCTGGCCGGCTTTTCCAGAATATTGGCCTCGGCGTTCGCCTCGACGATGATATCACGCAACGCGCGCAACACCTCGGTCATGCCGATGCCCGTTGCCGCAGAGATTTGATACGGCGTGCTGCCGCAGGCCTTCGCCAGCTCCTTGGTCTTCTTCGTCAGCGTCGCCTTGTCGAGAATATCGATCTGCGACAGCGCCACGATCTCCGGCTTGTCGCCGATCTCGTCGCTATAGGCCCTGAGCTCGTGCTTGACCGTCTTGTAGGCCTTGCCGACGTTTTCTTCCTGCGCGGAAACGAGATGAAGCAGGACGCGAGTACGCTCGACATGGCCGAGGAACCGGTCGCCGATGCCGACGCCCTCATGCGCGCCTTCGATCAGGCCGGGAATGTCGGCGAGAATGAACTCCCGTTCGTCGATCGTCGCAACCCCGAGATTGGGATGCAGCGTCGTGAACGGATAATTTGCAATCTTAGGGCGCGCGCGGGTAACGGCTGCGAGAAACGTCGACTTGCCGGCATTCGGAAGACCGACCAGGCCGGCATCGGCGATCAGCTTCAGACGCAGCCAGATCGTCTTTTCCTCGCCCTCAAGGCCAGGATTGGCCCAATCCGGCGCCTGATTGACGGAGGTCTTGAAGTGCGCGTTGCCGAAACCGCCATTGCCACCCCGGGCGAGGCAATAGCGCTGCCCCTCTTCCGTCAGGTCGCAGATCAGCGTTTCCTGATCTTCCTCGAAGATCTGTGTGCCCACGGGCACCTTCAGCGTCACGTGCTCGCCATTGGCGCCGGTCCGGTTGCGGCCCATCCCGTGCGTGCCGATCGTCGCCTTGAAGTGCTGCTGGAAGCGAAAATCGATCAGCGTGTTCAGACCGTTGACGGTCTCCACCCACACGTCACCACCGCGTCCGCCGTCGCCGCCGTCAGGTCCGCCGAACTCGATGAACTTCTCGCGCCGGAACGACACGGCACCCGCGCCGCCGCTCCCGGATTTGATATAGACCTTTGCTTCGTCGAGAAATTTCATTTTACTTCCATCATTCGGTGTCAGTTGGACGCCCGTCTTGGCCTGATCGATATAGGCCGTTCAGCCGGAGGTCAAAGATTATCGTTAGGTTTGCGAGCTATAACATACAGTACGGCTTCGGTCTCGACGGGTTCTACGATCTCGCGCGAATAGCCGATGGCGTGCGCGGCGCCGACGTGATCGCGCTGCAGGAGGTGACGCGCGGCTTCACCAGAAACCGCCACGCGGACATGGTGGCCGATCTCGCCGCCCTGTTCCCCGACTATTTCTGGGTGTATGGCCCCGCCTGCGATCTGCACGTAGACAGGATCGACGGCGCCCCCGCGCCGCGTAACACCCGGATGCAGTTCGGCAATATGATCCTGTCGCGATGGCCGATCCTGTCGACCAGAACCCTGCTGCTGCCGCGCAGCCGCACCATATCCAAGCTCAACCTGCAGCGCGGCGCGACCGAGGCCGTGATCGACATGCCCGGCGGCGCGCTCCGCGTCTACTCCGTCCATCTCGACCATGTGTCCAACGACGAACGTATCCGGCAACTCGCCTACCTGAACGACCGCATCAACGCCTTCACGCATGAAGGCGGATCGGTCACCGGAGCCTCGGAGTTCAGCATCGACGACCTGCCGCTGCCGGAGGATTATGTCGTCATGGGCGATTTCAACATGCTGCCGGAATCGCCCGAATACTGTAATTTCGTCGGCGCCAGCGATGGCTATTACGGCCGCACCGCGCGCATCGGCACGCCGATCGACGCGCTCGCGGCGCTGAAAGCTTACGCCCCTGATAGCTATAGCTGGATGGATCCCGCGGATCCCGGCAAACGCATGCATCTCGATTACATCTTCGTCAGTTGCGGCCTCGAACGCCGGCTGAAATCCGCAAGCGTCGATACCACAGCAATGGGATCCGACCATTTTCCCGTCCGGCTGGAGATCGGCGATTGAGAAAAGCGCCCCCGGCCGAAGCCGGAGGCGTTCTTGTTTTTCAGGCGCTCCTTGGCTGCAGGGCACCGGGCTTCAGCATCGTCTCCACATGCGTGACCATGGTGTTGCGCGCGAAGCTGTAGACTTCGCTGCAACCGGTCATGCGAAAGCCGAGCTTCTCCTGAAGCCGGAGCGACGCGGGATTGTCAGCGAACACGCCTGAATGCACCGTGGTCTCGGGCATCCGGCGTGAAAACCGCTCCAGGGTCGCCGCGACAGCCTCGCTCATGTAGCCGCGCCGCCAGTAGTAGCGGTTCAGCCAGTAGCCGAGGTGCCAGCGGCCATGCCGCAGCTCGATCGAAACGACGCCGATATGGGCGTCGTCGCCATCAGTAATCGCGAACTGCCAGTCACGTGCACCGCGCGCGGTAACCGGCACCAGCCAGTCCAGCGCATCCTGCCTGTCATAGGGTGCGGGCACCCGCGCAAGCATCCGCGTCACCGCGAAATCGGAGAGCGATTCCGCAATGGCATCGGCATCGGAGAGCCGGTGCGGCCGCAGCGTCAGCCGTTCGGTGACGATGACAGGCAGACTGCCGACCGTTGCTGCCTGGACCCGGGGTCGTTGGAGATCGAGGGCGTTCATAAGACACTCCCCCAGCTTCTGAGCGACATCCAGGTCTTGCGATCAAGCCGGTACCATTCGACCGGAACGTTGCTGCCGAGCGCAAGCGAAGCGGCAAGACCCGATCCCTGGAACTGGAAGCCGCACTTCTGGATGACCCGCCGCGAGGCGATATTCATAACCCGGCAACGGGCATCGATCTGCTCGATATCCTGTCGCGTGCGGAAGACCATGTCGACTAGGGCATGGCATGCCTCGGTCATGTAGCCCTGGTTCCAGAAACGTTCCCCCAGCCAGTAACCGATCTCGACGGTGCGTCCGTCCAGATGCGGCTCGATCCCGCAGCAACCGATGAAGGCGCCGTTTTCGGCTTTGGTAATCGCATAGACGCACTTGCCAATCTCGCCATTTTTCGTGCGTCGCACGAAGTCGGCGGCATCATTGGCCGTATACGGGTGCGGCATGCGCGACACCATTGTGGCGACTTTGGCGTTGTTGGCGAGATGGGCAAGGGCGTCGATGTCTTCTTCGTGGGGCGCGCGCATGACGAGCCTTTCCGACAGTAAGACAGGGCAATCAGTCCTTAACCGCTCAGGCCGCAGCCTTTCTTCGGGAGACCTTTGGTCTCTCCTTAACAATTCGCCTTGCATGGTTCAGTCCTCCTTGAGGGTAAAGAAAAAGGGGAGATGGGTGGTGCCCCATCTCCCCTTTTTTCTTGACTGAACCTTGTACGCTCAGCCGGGTCGATGAGACACCGGCTGCTATAAAGCGCTACCGGCTTATTCCGCTGCTTCCGCTTTCGGCATCACGGATACGTATACGCGGCCGTTGGCCTTCGTACGGTAGTTCACATTGCCGGCGGTGAGAGCAAAAATCGTGTGATCCTTGCCGAGGCCGACGTTGGAACCCGGGTGCCACTGCGTACCGCGCTGACGCACGATAATGTTGCCTGCGATGACGGCTTCGCCGCCGAACTTCTTCACGCCAAGGCGCTTGGATTCGGAATCACGACCGTTGCGCGACGAACCGCCAGCTTTTTTGTGTGCCATTGGAGTTCTCCTTTAAACCTTAAGTCCCGTGATCTTACTTGGCAGCCACGATGTCCGTGATACGGACAACGGTGTGGTGCTGACGATGGCCGCGCGAGCGCTTCGAGTTCTGACGACGGCGCTTCTTGAAGGCGATGACCTTCTTGCCGCGGTTGTGCTCGACCACTTCGGCCTTGACGGAAGCGCCCTTGACGAAGGGAGCACCGATCGCAGCGTCGGCGCCTTCGCCGATGACCAGGACTTCGGTAAATTCAATTGCGTCGCCAGCGGTTGCTTCAAGCTTCTCGATGGTCAGCACGTCGTTTGCCGCCACACGGTACTGCTTACCGCCGGTCTTGATGACTGCGAACATTTTTTATCCTTTCATGTTCGTTCCGGCTCAGCCCGCGTCAAAACAGGCGGCCGTCTTTTTATCAGTCTGTGTTGAGCAGGGATTTCAGGGCTTTTGCCCAGGAATTCTGGCTGCCGGTGATGCCCCGCGCAGGCGCGGGACGGACAAGGCGCGGACTTATCCACACCTATTGGGTTGCGCAGATACGCGAGCGCAAAAAAACTGTCAAGGTAAAAGGATGACAAAAGGATGAAATGCCTTGAGATTCCGACTTGCCAGTCTCCGATTCTCTCGCTATGAGACAGCCCGCGCCGAACAAGCGCCGACCAACGAAGCGGAGAGGTGGCTGAGTGGTCGAAAGCACCGCACTCGAAATGCGGCATACGGGCAACCGTATCGTGGGTTCGAATCCCACCCTCTCCGCCATTTTCTCTGAATGCCGTAGGTTTTACTGAGGCCGAAGTCGGCTGGCAGTAGATACTTTCGCCTAAGCCAATTTCTCACCCCAGGCCTCGACCGTATCGCCGCTGCTCATGTCCGGCTGCACCAGTCCATCGATCATGAATGTCGGCGAGACATGGATTCCGTTCTGGCGGGAGTATTTGCAGTGCCATTTGATCTCGCGGTCGAGATCCGGAATGGCGAAGGCCTGCTTCAGCGCAATGCCGCTATAGGCTTCAAGCCGCTCTATAATCTGGTTCGGTGTGGCGTTCATATTGGGGCCGCTGGCATGATGCGCGAACTCGAATTCCTCGCGATGCGCGGCAATGGACGCCATCACCGCTTTTGCGGCCTCTTTACCGCCCGCAAGTGTCGACGCGGCAATGATCGAGCGGACAATGACGCCCGAATACATGTGCCACGGTTGCGACTGCAGCCGAATCTTGATGGTGATGCGCTCTTCGCCCATGTTATCGAGAAGGGCATCGAGCTTGTTGAAGGCTCTGGCCGAATAAGGACAGGTCGGCTCGATAAAGATCTCGAGAATGCGCGGCCCGCGGCCCCAGCTCAGGGGATCGCATTTCGTGTGGCTTGCCATGAGATCTCCTTGCCGGCCACCGAAAGCCGAGCGCTCATCCATGAAGATAGTCGACGCGCCCAGGGCGCGCTCGCCGGAAACGTCGATATCAGCGCTTGATCGCGCGGCCGTTGCGGCTATCGGCGATGGCACGCGACTGCGAGCGATGCACCAGGGCAGTTTGCACCTCGGCCTGGAATGTCATGACCTGATGGCGGACATCAGCCTCCGAGAGACCGAGCCCGGTCAGCTCGTCGGCCAGCTTCCGGCATTCCGTCTTCCAGAAGCGAACGGCCTCTTCGCCATGCCGGCTGTCCAGCTCGGCGGCACAGCGCTCGATATCGCCGCCGCGCGAGGCGACGGGGAAAAGCACGATCCCGCTTGAGGTCATTGTCTTCAGGGCTTTGTTTGACTGTACTGACATCGACTCGTTCCGTTACATTGACGTCATCAGTACCGGACCATGGTTAACGCTTTCCTCCGCAAGGCCGCGAAACCTTAGATACCGTGCCAAATCGAACGGCGCGATGAAGCAAATTGCATCCGCAGGTCGCAGGGACTTTCGAAAGTTGACGATTGCCGCTAACATTTCCATTCTGTTGGTGGGGGTTGCGGGGAATGCAGGGACTGCTGGCGAAGCCGGTTGGGGCGGCTATCGTGATTTTCGCACGAGCGATTACGGCCGTGCGCGCAATATGGCCGGGCGAAGGCGCGCCGACGGGGCGCTGCGTCTATTTCGCCAATCATTGCAGCCATGGCGACTTCATTCTGGTCTGGGCGGTTCTGCCGCCGGCCTTGCGCAAGAACACGCGGCCGGTCGCCGGCGCTGAATATTGGCTGAAGTCGTCGATCAATCGCTTCATCGGTCGCGACGTCTTTCGCGCGGTGCTGATCGAGCGCGACCGCGACAAGCGCACGGCCGATCCGATCACAGTCATGACGGACGCGATCGATGCCGGCTCCTCGCTCATCCTCTTTCCTGAAGGCACGCGCAATCAGACAGAGGCACCCCTGCTGCCGTTCAAGAGCGGGCTGTTCCACCTGGCCTCCGCCCGCCCCGATATCCAGCTTGTTCCTGTCTGGATCGACAACCTCAACCGTGTGATGCCGAAAGGCGAGATCGTGCCTATTCCGCTTATCTGCACCGTCACCTTCGGCAGCCCGATGTTGATCGGGCCCGCCGAAACAAAGGAAGCCTTTCTCGAAAGAACGCGGCAGGCGCTACTGCATCTCTCTCCCAAGCACGCAGGCGGTGGCGAATGAACGCGGCAGATTCCGATCTCTGGACACTCGTCCTCGGCATAGTAGCGGTCCTCGTTGTCGCCTCGGCGATCGGCTTCGTCCTGCAGCGACGCCTGTCTCCGGATCACGCGAACGCTGCCATCGAGAATCTGAACGCCCGCATCAAGGCCTGGTGGGTCATGGTCATCCTGATCGGACTTGCCTTTACCGCCGGCCGCGTGGGCATTCTCGTGCTGTTCGGATTTTGCTCCTTCGCGGCGCTGCGCGAGTTCATCACCCTTACCAACACGAAGCGCGCCGATCACTGGGCGCTCGCCACCGCCTTCTTCATCGTGCTGCCGATCCAGTACGGGCTGCTCTGGTTCAAGGAATACGGCATCTTCTCGATCTTCATCCCCGTCTACGCGTTCCTGCTGATGCCGATCATCTCGGTTCTGCGCGGCGATACCGAGCGCTTTCTCGTGCGCATCGCCGAGGTCCAGTGGGCGCTGATGATCTGCGTCTTCTGCGCTTCGCACGTGCCGGCGCTGCTGACGCTCAATATCGCTGGCTATGAAGGGCGGAACGTGCTGCTGATCGCCTTCCTCGTCATCATCGTGCAGATGAGCGACGTACTCCAATATGTCTGGGGCAAGCTGTTCGGCAAAACCAAGATCGCCCCCAATCTGTCACCCTCGAAGACCGTTGAAGGCTTTATCGGCGGTGTCGCGAGCGCCACGCTGATCGGCGCGGCCCTGTGGTGGATCACGCCGTTCACGCCTTTCCAGGCGGGCCTTCTCGCGCTTGTCATCACGCTGATGGGCTTTTTCGGCGGCCTTGTCATGTCGGCCATCAAGCGCGACCGGGGCGTAAAGGATTGGGGCCACCTGATCGAGGGGCATGGCGGCCTTATCGACCGGCTGGACTCTGTCGTCTTCTCCGCACCGATCTTCTTCCATATCGTGCGCTATTGGTGGTCTACTACCTGATGGAAATGGTAAGGCGCATAGCGGCCAGCAGCATCGCCCATGTGCTCTTCGCCTTCGTCGCGATGGGCAGCTGGGCCGTGTTCGCCAACCGCGATCATTCCGCCTTGCGCGCTGGCCTGGCGGGCGTGGTCCAGGGTGGGCTGTCGGCCTGCCTCACTCTCTTCCTCAAAAAGGCGGTCGAATTCCTCGCAGGCAAATTTGATGGATCTGCCGCCTTTTGGGCGCCACCGCTGATCGCCTGCGTCGCCTCCACCACCATCCTGATGCTGATCCATGCATTGAGCGGAACGCCGGAGATCCTGAAAACGATCGCCGTGCCGCTCGCCGTCTCCACCAGTTATGCGACGGCCTACAGCTATTCCCTGACCCGAAAGAGGCGCAGACAATGACGGAATCCGGAGATCGCCGGCCGCTGGCAAGCCGGGATACGCAATGGGCACGAAGGATCGCCCAATGGTTGGCAACGCGTTCGGTCACACCGAACCAGATTTCGCAGGCAAGCATGGTTGCCGCAGCGCTCGCGGGCGGCGCCTTCTTCCTTGCCGGGCAGCAATATGGCCTTGCGCGTATTTTGCTGCTCGTGCTCGCCGCCGCGTTCTGCCAGATGCGCCTGCTCTGCAATCTGTTCGATGGAATGGTTGCGGTGGAAGGCGGAAAGGGCGCCGCGGATGGTCCCTTCTGGAACGAGTTTCCCGATCGCATCGCCGATATCCTGATTCTGGCCGGCGTGGGCTTTGGCATCGGGTTGCCCGGTTTGGGATGGGCGGCTGCGACATTCGCCGTGCTAACCGCCTACACCAGGGAACTGGGCAGAGCGACCGGCAACCCCAGTGATTTTTCCGGCCCGATGGCCAAGCAGCATCGCATGGCAACGATCACGGCCGCCGCCGTCATTTCTCTGCTGGAGCCTCTCTGGAATGGCCGCAACGAGATTCTGACCGTGGCGCTCTGGATCATCGCGATTGGAGCCGGCATTACAGCCCTGCGGCGCGGCCGCAACCTTGTCGAGCGCCTCAAGGATACCGGTTCACAAAGGTAGCAAATTCCGGGTGCGCGGCGCGCCTATGTGACAAAGGCGTACCGGAAATGACAAAAGTGCGCTTTGCAGACGATGATGTCGACAATAGAAAAGGCCGCGTCGCTTCTGTTTTCCCCGAAGCGGCCTTGGACTAGCCTCGCTTCGGCGAGGCATTTTTCCTTCTCCCTTCATTTATAAGATTTTTATATCCGTGCGCTGCGGTCGATCTCGAACGCTTATGCGCTTCGGCCGCATATTGATGTCCGAGAGATCCTTCCACTCTCCGCGCCAGAAAGCATGAATGGTGCCATCCCAGCGATGGCGCCCTTCGTCTTGTCTGACTCCAACGACAACAAACCGGAGTCACGATCATGATGGACATCATTCTCCTCGCCACGGCGATCCTGTTTTTCGCGGCATGCTTTGCTTACGCCAAAGCTTGCGAGCGACTCTAGCCGGAGAAGCACCATGGCATTCGACTATATCATCAGTGGTGCCGTCACCGCCTTCCTCGCGGTGTACCTCACCTACGCTCTCATTCGTCCCGAACGCTTCTGACCCACGCCGAGCGCGGCTGAAACAATCGGGTATTGAAAGTTACTTCCCATGACCCTCAACGGATGGCTCCAGATCCTGCTGTTTTGCGGGATCCTCATCATGCTCGTCAAACCGCTTGGCGGTTACATGACACGCGTCTTTACCGGCGAGCGCACATTTCTCTCACCCGTCCTCGTTCCGATCGAACGCGGACTTTACAAGCTGGCGAACACCAGCGAACGCGAAGAGCAGCATTGGACGTCCTATGCATTCGCAATGCTCATGTTCAATCTGCTCGGCGTCCTTCTCCTGTACGCGCTGATGCGCCTGCAGGCCGTGCTGCCCTATAATCCGGCAGGCATGGCGGCCGTTCCGCCGGAGCTCTCCTTCAACACCGCCGTCAGTTTCGTCAGCAATACCAATTGGCAGAACTACGGCGGCGAAGGCACCATGTCCTATCTGACCCAGATGGCCGGGCTGACCGTGCAGAACTTCGTCTCCGCAGCAACCGGCATGGCCATCGCCATCGGGCTCATCCGCGCCTTTTCACGCGCATCGGGCAAGGCCATCGGCAATTTCTGGGTCGATATGTTCAGGAGCACGCTCTATGTGCTGCTTCCGGTCTGCATCGTGCTGACACTAGTCTACGTCTATCTCGGTGTCCCGCAGACCTTCGGTCCCTATGTCGACGCGACCACGCTGGAGGGCGCCAAGCAGACGATCGCACTGGGGCCGGTCGCCTCGCAGCTTGCCATCAAGATGCTCGGCACCAACGGCGGCGGCTTCTTCAACGCAAATTCGGCTCACCCCTTCGAAAATCCGGACGCGATCTCGAACATGATCCAGATGCTCTCGATCTTCGCGATCGGCGCCGCGTTCACCAACGTCTTCGGCCGCATGGTCGGAAACCAGCGTCAGGGCTGGGCGATCCTCGCCACGATGGGCATTCTGTTCGTCATCGGCGTCGGCGTGACCTATTGGGCGGAAGCCGCCGGCAACCCGCTGATGCACGCTTTCGGCCTGCAGGGTGGCAACATGGAAGGCAAGGAAGTCCGCTTCGGCATTTCGATGTCGTCGCTGTTTGCCGTCATCACCACGGCCGCGTCCTGCGGCGCCGTGAATGCCATGCATGGCAGCTTCACCGCGCTTGGCGGTCTTATCCCGCTGATCAACATGCAGCTCGGCGAAGTCATCGTCGGTGGCGTCGGCGCCGGCTTCTACGGCATCCTGTTGTTCGTCATCATCGCCATCTTCGTTGCCGGTCTCATGGTCGGGCGCACGCCGGAATATCTTGGCAAGAAGATCGAGGCCAAGGAAATGAAGATGGCCGTTCTCGCCATTCTTTGCCTTCCGGCCGCGATGCTGATCTTCACGGCGATCGCGACCGTGCTTCCCTCCGCCGTCGCTTCGATCGGGACCGCTGGCCCGCATGGCTTCTCGGAGATCCTCTACGCCTACACCTCCGCGGCAGCCAACAACGGTTCGGCCTTCGGCGGCCTTACCGGCAATACGCCCTGGTACAACATCACGCTCGGCATCGGCATGCTCGCTGGTCGTTTCCTGGTGATCATTCCGGCGCTCGCAATCGCGGGCTCGCTGGTCGCCAAGAAAACGGTCCCGGCTTCGGCGGGCACTTTCCCGACCGACGGCATGCTGTTCGTGGGCCTGCTGACCGGCACGATTGTCATCGTCGGCGGCCTGACATTCTTCCCGGCCCTGGCGCTTGGACCCGTGATCGAGCACCTCGTCATGATCGCCGGCCAAACCTTTTGAGGTGAAGCATGATCCTTCGTCGCCGACTTCGCAAATCCCTCAACCCACGTCCCGGTTCGCCGGGGCGTGACGCTGGAAGGATGACGCGCGGCTCCGACATCATTCTGATCATGATGGCCGCCCTTCTCGTCATCCTCGCCGCCTTCAGGATTCTACACGGCTGATCGCAGACCGATCGCCCTCCTCTATTCAAGCTGGAGCCTCTTATGAGCCAGGCACAATCCGCGAGCATCCTCGATTCTCGCATCCTCATTCCCGCCGTGGGCGCCGCCTTCAAAAAGCTCGATCCACGAACGCTCGCTCGAAACCCCGTCATGTTCGTCGTCGCCACGGTTTCGACGCTCACGACCATCCTCTTCATCCGCGACCTCGTAACCGGCAGCGACAATCTGGGCTTTTCGTTTCAGATCAACCTCTGGCTCTGGTTCACGGTGTTGTTCGCCAACTTCGCCGAGGCTGTTGCCGAAGGTCGCGGCAAGGCGCAGGCCGATTCTCTGCGCAAGGCCCGCACCGAGACCCAGGCGAAACTTCTGACCGCCAACAATGGCAGCGGCCACCGGCTCGTTCCCGGCACGAGCCTGAAGGTCGGCGATCTCGTGCTCGTCGAGGCGGGCGACATCATCCCGTCCGACGGCGAAGTGATCGAGGGCGTGGCCTCGGTCAACGAAGCGGCGATAACGGGTGAATCGGCGCCTGTCATCCGGGAATCGGGTGGAGACCGTTCTGCCGTCACCGGCGGCACGCAGGTTCTCTCCGACTGGATCAAGGTTCGCATCACCGCCGCGGCGGGCTCGACCTTCCTCGACCGGATGATCTCGCTTGTCGAAGGCGCCGAACGCCAGAAGACCCCGAACGAGATCGCGCTGAACATCTTGCTGTCGGGCATGACGTTGATCTTCGTGCTCGCCACGGCGACCATCCCGAGCTTTGCGATCTATGCCGGCGGATCTATCCCGATCATCATCCTCGTCGCCCTCTTCGTCACGCTTATCCCGACGACGATCGGCGCGCTTCTTTCGGCAATCGGCATCGCCGGCATGAACCGTCTCGTTCGTTTCAACGTCCTGGCCATGTCCGGCCGCGCGGTCGAGGCAGCCGGTGATGTCGATACGCTGCTGCTCGACAAGACCGGCACGATCACGCTCGGAAACCGCCAGGCAACCTCCTTCCGTCCCGTTGCCGGCGTGAGCGAGCAGGAACTGGCCGATGCCGCGCAGCTGGCATCGCTGGCCGACGAGACGCCGGAAGGCCGCTCGATCGTCGTTCTCGCCAAGGAGAAATACGCGATCCGCGGCCGCGACATGGCAAGCCTCAAGGCCGCCTTCGTGCCCTTCACCGCGCAGACGCGCATGAGCGGCGTCGATGTCGAAGGTTCCTCCATCCGCAAGGGCGCCGTCGATGCCGTCCTCGCTTATGTCGGCGCTGGCTCCACGGCGACATCGGGCAACGCCGCCATCGCCCTTCGGGCCAACACCGACACGATCAGGGAACTCCAGGCCATTTCCGACGAGATCGCCAAGTCGGGCGGCACGCCGCTCGCTGTGGCCCGCGACGGGCGCCTGCTCGGCGTCATCCAGCTCAAGGACGTGGTCAAGGGCGGCATCCGTGAGCGCTTCGCGGAACTGCGCCGCATGGGCATCCGCACCGTGATGATCACCGGCGACAACCCGATGACGGCCGCGGCGATCGCCGCCGAGGCCGGCGTCGACGACTTCCTGGCGCAAGCGACACCCGAGAACAAACTCTCGCTGATCCGCGAGGAGCAGGCCAAGGGCAAGCTGGTCGCCATGTGCGGCGACGGGACCAACGATGCGCCCGCCCTGGCGCAGGCCGACGTCGGCGTCGCCATGAACACCGGCACGGTCGCGGCCCGCGAAGCTGGCAACATGGTCGATCTGGACAGTGATCCGACGAAGCTCATCGAGATCGTCGAGATCGGCAAGCAGTTGCTGATGACCCGCGGGGCGCTGACGACCTTCTCGATCGCCAACGACATCGCCAAATATTTCGCGATCATTCCGGCGATGTTCCTGACCTTCTACCCGCAGCTGTCGGCACTGAACGTCATGGGCCTATCGTCGCCGCAGAGCGCCATCCTCTCGGCCATCATCTTCAATGCGCTTGTCATCATCGCCCTGATCCCTCTGTCGCTGAGGGGCGTCCGCTACCGGCCGATCGGCGCCGGCGCGCTTCTGTCCCGCAACCTGCTGATCTACGGCCTTGGCGGCATCATCGTCCCGTTCGTCTTCATCAAGGCGATCGACATGCTGATCACCACCATCGGCCTCGCCTAAGGAGTAACGACAATGTTGAAAGAACTTCGTCCGGCAATCGTAATGATCCTCGCTACAACAGCCATCACCGGTCTGCTCTATCCGATCGCCATGACCGGCGCCGCTCAGGCGCTGTTCCCGGCCCAGTCGAATGGCAGCCTGATAGAGCAGGACGGTAAGGTCATCGGGTCGAGCCTCATCGGCCAGGCCTTCACCAGCGACAAATATTTCCACGGCCGCCCATCGGCCGCGGGTGACGGATATAACGCCGCCGCCTCCAGCGGCTCGAACCTTGGCCCGACCAGCCAGAAGCTGATCGACCGCGTCAAGACCGACTACGAAGCCGCCAAGGCGTCGAACCCGACGGTGGATGTCCCGATCGATCTCGTCACGGCATCCGGCAGCGGTCTCGACCCACATATTTCTCCTGACGCCGCCTACTTCCAGATCCCGCGCGTCGCCAAGGCCCGCGGCCTGGATGAGACCAAGGTGAGATCGCTTGTCGACGCCGCCACGCACCACCGTGAACTCGGCATTCTGGGCGAACCGACCGTCAATGTTCTGGCATTGAACCGCTCGCTCGATGCTTCTATGTCTGACTAGGCTGAAAATCCCCGGGTGCCCGCGCATCCGGGGATTTGCTCGTGAAGAAAGACCACACGCATGCCCGACGACAACCGTGATCAGGTCGCTAGACCCTCCCCCGACGCGCTCCTTGAAAAGGCCCGTCAGGAAACACGCGGTCGTCTGAAGATATTCCTCGGCGCCGCCCCCGGTGTCGGCAAGACCTACGAGATGCTGGTGTCCGGACGCGCCAAGATCTCGGACGGCTGCGACGTGGTCGTGGGCGTCGTCGAAACCCATGGCCGCCGGGAAACGCAGGCGCTCGTCGATGGCTTTGAGATCGTCCCGCGCCTTGCGGTAGAGTACAAGGGTCGGCGACTGGAGGAGATGGATCTGGACGCGATCCTGGCCCGCAGGCCCGATCTCGTCCTCGTCGATGAACTCGCCCACACCAATGCCGACGGCAGCCGCCACCCCAAGCGCTATCTAGACATCAAGGAACTGCTGGCGCGCGGCATCGACGTCTACACGACCTTGAACATCCAGCATGTCGAGAGCCTGAACGACGTCGTCTCCCAGATCACCCGCATCCGGGTGCGAGAAACAGTGCCGGATTCCATCATCGACATGGCCGACGATGTCGAAATCATCGACCTGACGCCCGACGATCTGATCCGTCGGCTTCGCGACGGCAAGGTCTATGTGCCGAAGACCGCCGAGCGGGCGCTGACCAATTATTTCACGCCAGGCAACCTGACAGCACTGCGCGAACTGGCGCTGCGCAAGACGGCACAACGCGTCGACGACCAGCTGCTGACGCACATGCAGGCGCATGCCATCTCAGGCCCTTGGGCCGCCGGCGAGAGGGTCCTTGTCTCGGTCGACCATCATCCCCGCTCGGCATCGCTGGTGCGCTATGCTTCCAGGATGGCCGCGCGCCTGCGCGCCCCCTGGACCGCCGTCTATGTCGAAACCAACCGCGCGATCAACATGTCGGAGGCCGAGCGCGATGCCGTCGCCGGCACGTTGCGGCTCGCCGAGCAGTTGGGCGGCGAAGCGCTGACCATCCCCGGCCGCGAGGTCGCCGAGGAACTCGTTCGCCATGCGGCGGCAAACAATGTCACCCACATCGTGATCGGTGCCCCCCGCCAGCCGACCTGGCGGGAATGGTTTCAGCGATCCACCGCCGATGAGCTGATCAGAAGCGCAGGTAATATCAGCGTTCACGTCATCTCGGGTAACGAAACGGACGGAGCCTCGCCGCGTGGCGTAAAGGCCGCGCCGGACTCTACGCCCTTCAACCTGCGGGCTTATGCCCTCGCGACCGTCTATGTTGCGATCGCGCTCTGCGCCGGCGTCGTACTCGATCAGGTGCTCGACGTCCGCAACCTCGCGCTCGTCTTTCTGATGGCGGTGCTGACGTCGGCCGTGATCCATGGCCTGCGCCCTGCTCTCTTCACTTGCGTCCTCAGCGCATTCTCCTTCAATTTCTTCTTCCTGCCACCGCGCTACACGCTGACCATCAACGACCCCGAGAGTGTGCTTGCGCTGTTCTTCTTCCTTGGTGTCGCGGTGATCGCCAGTAATCTGACGGCAACCGTACAGCGGCAGGCGGCCTCCGCCCGCCAGCGCGCCCGCACGACCGAGGATCTCTACCTCTTCTCTAGGAAACTGGCCGGCACCGGCACGCTTGACGACGTGCTGTGGGCGACCGCCTTCCAGCTTGCCTCGATGCTGAAGGTCCGAGTCGTTCTGCTCCTGCCGGAAGACGGCACGATCTCCGTCAAGGCCGGCTATCCGCCGGATGACACGCTCGACGACGCCGATATCGCCGCCGCGCGCTGGGCCTGGGAGCACAATCACGCCGCTGGCCGCGGCGCCGACACGTTGCCTGGCGCGAAGCGGCTCTATGTCCCGTTGCGCACCGGCCGAACCGCTGTTGGCGTCATCGGCCTCGACAACGATCGCGGCGAAGGACCGCTCCTGACACCCGAGCAGCAACGCCTGCTGGATGCCCTGGCCGATCAGGCCGCGCTGGCGATCGAACGGGTGCAGCTCGTGGCCGACGTCGATCGCGCAAGGCTCGCCGCGGAAGCGGACCGGCTGCGATCGGCGCTTCTCACCTCGATCTCGCACGACCTGAAGACACCGCTCGCCGCCATTCTTGGCGCAGCCGGCATGTTGCGCGACACACTGGATTCGATGTCGACGCAAGACCGCATCGATCTCCTGTCGACCGTTGTCGATGAATCGGAGCGGCTGAACCGCTTCATCGCCAATCTGCTCGACATGACGAAGATAGAATCCGGCGCCATGGAGCCGAACTACGCCCTGCACTATCCCGGCGATATTGCCGGAAGCGCCTTGCGCCGCGCGGCGAAGATCGTCGCCGACCACAAGACCGCCATGGCCATCCCCGCCGATCTTCCAATGATCCGCGTCGATCCCGTGCTGTTCGAGCAGGTGCTGTTCAACCTCATCGACAATGCCGCCAAGTACGCGCCTTCGGGCTCGACCGTCAGCATAAGCGGCTCTGCAAACCGCGAGACGGTTATCATGCGGGTATCGGACGAAGGGCCGGGCATCCCGCCCAACGATCTGGAGCGAGTCTTCGACACCTTCTACCGAGCCCGCAAGGGCGACCAGGTGCGCGCCGGGACCGGGCTCGGCCTTTCCATCTGCCGCGGATTTATCGAGGCGATGGGTGGCACCATCACCGCCGGCAACCGTACCGACCGATCAGGGGCGATCTTCACCATCAGCCTGCCCCGGCCGAACGACATTCCGAAAATGGATGAACTCACATGACCGGCTCGACCGTAAAGATTCTCGTCGTCGACGACGAACCACCGATCAGAAAGCTGCTGCGCGTCGGCCTGACCGCCCAAGGCTATGACGTGCTCGAGGCGACAAACGGGGCAACTGCCGAACAGTCGGCCAGGGACAACCCACCCGACTTGATCCTGCTCGATCTCGGCCTGCCCGACACGTCCGGCCACGAACTGCTGCAGGGATGGCGCGATGCGGGACTGACCGTGCCGGTCGTGATCCTCTCAAGCCGAACCGATGAAGCCGGCATCGTCAAGGCGCTTGAGGCCGGCGCGGACGACTACGTCACCAAGCCTTTCGGAATGAACGAGCTGGGTGCCCGCATCCGCGTCGCCTTGCGTCACCGCCTGCAGCAACAGGGCGAGCGGGCGATCTTTCAGGCCGGCGGACTGTCGATCGATCTCGTCAAGCGCATCGTCAAGGTCGATGGTCGCGAAATAAAGCTCTCACCGAAGGAATACGACATCCTGCGGGTGCTCGCCCAGCACGCCGGCAAGGTTCTGACCCATCAGTTCATGCTGAAGCAGATCTGGGGGCCGGCCGCCGACGTGCAATATCTCAGGGTCTATGTCCGCCAGCTGCGGCAGAAGATCGAGCAAAGCCCGGATCAGCCGCAATACATCACCACCGAAACCGGCGTTGGCTACCGGCTACGCGAGGCCGACGCACAGCCGGCATAGTGCCTACCGGTAGACCCGCTCGGACAGCAATCCAAGCCCCGACCGCGCCAGCAGTTCGTGAACGATCCGGCGTCCCATGGGGTTGTTCAACCGCGTGGCCTTCGACCCAAGGAAATCGGTCTCGGCATGGTCAAAGGCCTTCAAGTCGTCCGACTGTTCTATCACGCGCGAATAGAACGCATGGAAGCTTTGCCGGCAGACATAGGTCTTGTACTTGGTGAGACAGAACACGGCGAACTGCCCATCCTGCTCACGCAGGAAATCCGCCACGCCGACGGTCACCTCCGGCCACGCCGGATTGAATGTATCGTCGAAGGCGATGATGCCGTGCTCGGCAAGCGACACGGCCGCAAGCCGGCTATCGGCGGCAACGTGGTTCAGCATATGGCCGCCATCGATGCTGAAAAAGCGAATCACTCCTGCCCTGTCGGTGATGGCCTCGGCCGCGAGCAGCGTGCTGTCGCCCTTGATCACCAGTTCCTCGTCTACAAGCAGATCGAGCGCCCGGCCGTTATCCAGAAAGCGGTCATACTGGGTCGCGCCTCGGCCATTTTGATCGACATCGAACAAGTCGATTGCGATGATCTTTTCCTGGTCGCCGCAAATCTTGCGAAACAGAAAGTAGGATCGGCCGTAGTAAACCCCGATCTCCGCGACACCGCCCTCCAGTCCAGCGGATTGCTGAGCGCGCAATAGCGAAAGGAAGACAAGCGCATCCGGCGGATCGATATATCCGTCAATTGCCTGAAGATCATGAAATATGAACTTCCTGATCGGAAAATCCATTATTCCTTCTCTTTCGAAATTCGATAATTTATCTCCACCTCTGAGAAAACGTTACAATCGCGTTTCGTTAATTTCAACTCACCAATATCAAACGTTAATTGAGAAATGTCGGAATTTATACTCTAACACCACCAGAGAAACGCGAAATACACTTTATGCACAACCACCAAGTACCGACACGATACAACAGAATGCTGCAATGCAGCATGGCACTCTGAAAATCGCTAATGCCGTTACAACAAAATGAACGAAGCGTCGCGCAACGTGCGTTTCGTTCTTTCTATCGCCATTTAGCTGCTCTAGTTTCGCGAGAATCTTGTAACGCAATAAAGGTGGTGCATGGCAGGTGAAACGGTTCTGGTCGTCGGTGGTGCTGGTTATATCGGCTCGCATACGTGCCTCGATCTGGCGAATAAGGGCTACAAGCCTGTCGTCTTCGACAATTTCTCCAACGGGCATCGGGAATTCGTAAAATGGGGTCCCGCCGAAGAGGGCGACATCCGTGATCGCGCCCGGCTGGACGAGGTTCTGGCCAAGCACAAGCCTGCCGCCATCCTGCATTTTGCAGCCCTCATCGAAGTCGGTGAATCTGTCAAGGATCCGGTTGCCTTCTATGAAAACAACGTCATTGGCACGCTGACCCTTCTGGCTGCCGCCCAGGACGCCGGCATTAAGGCCTTCGTGTTCTCCTCCACCTGCGCGACCTACGGCCTGCCGCAAAGCGTGCCGCTGGACGAGACGCATCGCCAGGTGCCGATCAATCCCTATGGCCGCACGAAGTACATCGTCGAACAGGCGCTTTCGGACTACGACCAGTACACCGGCTTCCGCTCTGTCGTGCTGCGCTACTTCAATGCGGCGGGCGCCGATTTCGAAGGCCGGATCGGCGAGTGGCACCAGCCGGAAACCCACGCCATTCCGCTTGCGATCGATGCAGCACTTGGCCGCCGCGACGGCTTCAAGGTATTCGGCAGCGACTACGAGACCCGCGACGGCACCTGCGTGCGCGATTACATCCACGTGCTCGATCTCGCCGACGCGCATGTCCGCGCGGTGGAATATCTGCTGAAGGGCGGTGAATCCGTTGCCCTCAATCTCGGCACCGGCACCGGCACCACGGTCAAGGAGCTGTTGACCTCCATCGAAGACGTATCCGCACGCCCCTTCCCCGTCGAATATGTCGGACGCCGCGAAGGCGACTCGCACACCCTGGTTGCCAACAACGACAAGGCCCGCGAAACGCTTGGTTGGGTGCCGAAATATGATCTCTCGCAGATCATCAGCTCTGCGTGGAACTGGCACACCAAATCCAACCACCACTGAGCGATCATGGCCGAGCGACCGAACGTACTCCTGATCACCGCGGACCAATGGCGCGGTGATTGCCTTTCGGCCGTTGGCCATCCCTGCGTAAGGACGCCCAATGTCGATGCGCTGGCCGCGCAAGGCGTCCTGTTTGCACTGCACTATGCGGGGGCGGCGCCCTGCTCACCGGCGCGCGCCAGCCTCTACACCGGCCTCTACCAGATGAACCACCGCGTCTGCCGTAACGGCTCGCCGCTGGACGCACGGTTCGACAATCTGGCGCTTGCCGCAAGGCGCGCCGGCTACGACCCCACCCTCTTCGGCTACACCGACACCGCGCCCGATCCGCGCGGCATGCATCCCAACGATCCGCACCTGACGACCTACGAAGGCGTCCTTCCCGGCTTCAGCACGCGACAGCTGCTACCGGAGCACGAAAAGCCCTGGCTTTCCTGGCTGAAGGCGCGGGGCCATGAAAATGCGACCAGCCGCGACATCCATATCCCCAAGGGCGCGCAGGCCGGCCAGATCTCCAACCAGCCGACATCCTACTCCAAGGACGAGACGCAAACCGCCTTCCTCGCGGGAGAATTCATCCGTTGGCTGGGCGAGCAGGATGCACCGTGGTTCGCGCACCTATCCTTCCTGCGTCCGCACCCACCCTATTCCGTCCCCGAACCCTACAACAGGATGTTCGGTGCCAATGACGGAGCAACGAACGCCCGCGGCCCAAGCCGTGACCAGGAAGAAGCGTCGCATCCCTATCTTGCCTTCGCCATGCCACGAGCCGAGAGGAGCAGCTTCATCCATGGCGCCGAAGGTCGGGTGAGCGATTGGAGCGAAGCGGATTTCTCCGCGATCCGGGCGATCTACTACGGAATGATCGCCGAAGTGGATGCGCAACTCGGCCGCGTCTGGGATGCATTGCGGGCATCGGACGATTGGGAAAACACGATCATCGTCTTCACCTCCGACCACGCAGAAATGGCTGGCGACCACTGGGCGTTGGGCAAAGGCGGCTTCTTTGACGGCAGCTACCATATTCCGCTCGTCATTCGCGACCCGAAGGCGGCCGCGAGAGGCAAGACCATCGAGCGCTTCACCAGCGTTGCGGATGTCTTTCCCACCCTTTGCGAGCGGCTCGGGGTCGAGGCAAGAAACGGCCTGGACGGGCGCTCGCTGCTACCCTTCCTGTCTGGCGATGATCCGAAAGCCTGGCGCACCGCGGCATTCTGGGAGTTCGATTTTCGCGACATCGCGCATGGCGAGGCGGAGCGTCATTTCGGAATCGAATCGAACGAATGCAGTCTCGCCGTCATCCGTGACGAGCACTTCAAGTTCGTCCATTTCACGGCACTGCCGCCGCTGCTGTTCGATCTCTCGAAAGACCCGCACGAGCTTCACAACGTTGCTCAGGATCCGGCCTACGCGTCGATCCGTCTTGCTTATGCCGAGAAACTGCTCTCACAGAGGGCGCGCCATCTCGACCAGACGCTGGCTTATACGGAACTGACGGAAAAAGGGCCGGTCACGCGCCGGCCCTGATCGCCTCAGGAGAAGCGGCCGAGATAATCCAGCTTGCCGACGGGAACGCCCTGATTACGCAGAATCGCATGAGCAGTGGCGATGTGGAAATAGAAATTCGGCAGCGCAAACTGCAGGAGGTAATCCTCCCCGCGGAACGTCACCTTGTTGCCGCCGGGCGAGATCACGACCTCGCGCTCTTCTGTTCCATCGAGCGCATCAGCCGAAATTCCATCCAGATAGCGACGGGTCTTTGCCACCCGCTCGTAGAGTTCTTCGATCGTTGATTCGTTGTCTTCGAATTTCGGCGCATCGGTGCCCGTCAGCCGGGCGATCGCAAGCTTGGCGCTATCCGTCGCGCGCTGATACTGGCCGGTGAACGGCAGCATGTCGGGCGACAGCCGATGCGCTATCAGGTCCTTCGATGCGACCCCTTTCTCTCCGGCGAAAGCCTCGACCTTGCCGAGGTAGGTTTCCAGCGTGGCCAGCCCTCGCTGGAACACCGGAACGGTTAGACGGTACATTGAAATCGGCATCTGTCCCTCCTTGGAACGCCATCGACGACTGTGATCGTCGGAGGCTACATAGGAAGCGAACGCGGCGTTTTCATCAGCGAATGACCGCGGCCTGCGGGATACCTCGCGTTTTCGGAAAGCGCCGAAAATAATTTGCACGGAAGGGGTGGCGTAATCCGCCAGCTTTTCTATTCTGCGCGCTTCATAATGCCCGACGGGCACACAGGAACACAGATGCTACCAGTATTCGACGGCCACAACGACGTTCTTCTCCGGCTATGGACACATGAACGGGAGGGCGGCGATCCGGTCGCCGAGTTCGCCAATGGAATAGCGAGCGGTCATATTGATGCGCCGCGCGCCAAGGCCGGCGGGCTCGCAGGCGGGCTCTGCGCGATCTATGTTCCCTCGGGCGATCTGGTTTTCGCCGAGCCCGACAGCGACGGTCACTACGTGACGCCACTCGCGGCACCGCTCGAGCTGCTGCCGTCGCTCAGGATCACGACCGAGATGGCGTCGATAGCGCTGCGTCTGCACCGTGCCGGCGCCTGGCGGCTATGCCATACCGTAAAGGACATTCGCAAGGCGATGGCCGACGGCGTATTTGCTGCCGTCATGCATATCGAAGGCTGCGAAGCGATAGGCGCCGATCTGGCCGCGCTCGAAGTGTTCTATGCCGCCGGCCTGCGCTCGCTCGGCCCGGTCTGGAGCCGCCACAACATCTTCGGCCATGGCGTGCCATTCGCATTCCCGATGTCGCCGGACACCGCGCCCGGCCTGACCGGCGCTGGTTTTGAGCTGGTGCGCGAGTGCAATCGCCTCGGCATCATGATCGACCTCGCCCACATTACCGAAAAGGGCTTCTGGGATGTGGCCAAGACCACCGACCAGCCGCTGGTCGCCAGCCACTCCAACGCGCACGCGCTGACACCGGTCGCACGCAATCTCACAGACAAGCAGCTGGACGCAATCAAGGACAGCCGTGGCCTCGTGGGCATCAACTACGCCACCGCCATGCTGCGCGACGACGCCCGCTCGGATGGCGATACGCCGCTCAGCGACATGGTTCGTCACATTGATTATATCGTCGAGCGCGTCGGCATTGATTGCGTGGCGCTGGGCTCCGACTTCGACGGTGCAACCATACCTGACGAGATCGACGATGCGGCCGGCAATCAGAAGCTGATTGCCGCTCTGCGACACGCTGGATATGGTGCAGACGATCTGACGAAATTGGCCAGCGAGAACTGGCTGAGGATTCTGGCTTCGGCGTGGAGGGAAGAGCGCGCCTGACCAACTTTCGAGACTGCAGTTTAGTTCATGAACAGGGGAACAAAATCATGATAATCAGCAAATTCAACCGCAGCTTCCGTGCCCTCTCCGCAGGCGCGGCCCTCTCCTTCCTGATGATCGCAGCTCCGGCTGCCTTCGCCGAAACGCCGAAGGACACGCTCGTCGAAGGCTTCGCGATCGACGACATCATCACCATGGATCCGGGCGAAGCCTTCGAGCTCTCGACCGCCGAGATGACCAGCAACACATACAGCCTGCTCGTGCGCCTCGACATGGCCGACACGTCCAAGGTCAAGGGCGACCTCGCCGAAAGCTGGTCCGTTTCCGATGACGGCCTGACCTATACGTTCAAGCTGAAGCCGGGCATGAAGTTCGCTTCGGGCAACCCGATCACTGCCGAAGACGTCGCCTGGTCCTTCGAGCGTGCCGTCAAGCTCGACAAGAGCCCCGCCTTCATCATCACCCAGTTCGGCATCACGGGTGACAACGTCACCGAGAAGGCCAAGGCAACCGACGAAAACACCTTCACCTTCACCGTCGACAAGCCCTACGCGCCGAGCTTCGTCCTGAACTGCCTCACAGCAACGGTTGCTTCCGTCGTCGACAAGAAGCTGGTTCTCGACCACGTCAAGCCGGTCACCCCGTCGGCCGACTACAAGTACGACAACGACTTCGGCAACGAGTGGCTGAAGACCGGTTATGCCGGCTCCGGCGCCTTCAAGCTGCGCGAATGGCGCGCCAATGAAGTGGTCGTGCTCGAGCGCAACGACAATTACTACGGCGAAAAGGCCAAGCTTGCCCGCGTCATCTATCGCTTCATGAAGGAAAGCTCGGCTCAGCGTCTGGCGCTCGAGGCCGGTGACATCGACATCGCCCGCAACCTGGAGCCGGGTGACCTCGACGCCGTCGCCAAGAACGCCGACCTCGCCAGCGAAAGCGCGCCGAAGGGCACCGTCTACTTCATCAGCCTCAACTCCAAGAACGAGAATCTGAAGAAGCCGGAAGTCCAGGAAGCCTTCAAGTATCTGGTCGACTACGACGCGATCGGCGCGACGCTGATCAAGGGCATCGGCGAAATCCACCAGACCTTCCTGCCGAAGGGCCAACTCGGCGCACTCGACGAGAACCCCTACAAGCTCGACGTCGCAAAGGCCAAGGAACTGCTCGCCAAGGCAGGCCTGAAGGACGGCTTCTCGGTGACGATCGACGTCCGCAACACGCAGCCGGTAACGGGTATCGCCGAATCCATCCAGCAGTCGGTTGCCCAGGCCGGCATCAAGATGGACATCATCCCCGGTGACGGCAAGCAGACGCTGACCAAGTTCCGCGCCCGTACGCACGACATCTACATCGGCCAGTGGGGCTCGGACTATTTCGACCCGAACTCCAACGCCGATACCTTCACCAGCAATCCCGACAATTCGGATGCCGGCACGGTAAAGACGCTCGCCTGGCGCAACACCTTCGAAGCGCCTGAACTGGATAAGGAAGCCAAGGCCGCCCTCCTGGAGCGCGACAACGACAAGCGTGCGGCCATGTATCAGGACATCCAGAAGAAGTACCTGGCCAACAGCCCGTTCGTGTTCATCTTCCAGCAGACCGAAGTTGCCGGCTACCGAAAGGGCATCAGCAACTTCAAGCTCGGACCGAGCTTCGACACCAACTACGTCGGTACGATCGGCAAGGAATGATCCAGCAGGATTGATCCGTTGAGCATCGTTGAAACAAAAATGGAAGCACGGCCGAAACCCGGCCGTGCCCTTCCCATCGCCAAGGCTATCGGCCGCTTTCTCGTTGCCGCCGTGACCACCTATCTCGGCCTTCTGGCCGTCACCTTCTTCATCGGCCGCGTCGTTCCGATCGATCCCGTGCTCGCCATTCTCGGCGACCGCGCTCCAACCCATGTGGTCGAGCGCGTGCGGCGCGAAATGGGCTTCGACCTGCCGCTCTACCAGCAGTTCTATATCTACATAAAAGGCATCCTGGCCGGCGATTTCGGCACATCCGTGCTGACCACCAATCCCGTCATGGTCGATATCAAGCGCGTCTTCCCGGCGACGATCGAACTCGCCACGCTCGGCACCATCATCGGCTCGGTGATCGGTGTGCCGCTCGGCGTCCTCGCAGCCGTCAAGCGCGGCAGCTTCGCCGACCAGATCGTCCGCGTCATCGGCCTGATCGGCTATTCGGTGCCGATCTTCTGGCTGTCGCTGATCTCGCTGGTGATCTTTTACGCCAAGCTGCGCTGGGTCGCCTTCCCCGGCCGCATCGACATCGTCTTCGAGTACAGCTTCACGCCGGTCACCGGCTTCTTCCTTCTAGACAGCGCCATGCAGGGACAGTGGGATGTCTTCTACGACGTATTCCGCCACATCATCCTGCCGGCTTCGCTGCTCGGCTACTTCTCGCTCGCCTATATCAGCCGCATGACCCGCAGCTTCATGCTGAACGAGCTTAGCCAGGAATATATCGTGGCCGCGCGCGCCAAGGGTCTTTCGGAAACCCGGGTGATCTGGGGCCACGCCTTGCGTAACGCCGCGGTGCCTCTCGTCACCGTCATCGCGCTGTCCTATGCCGGCCTGCTCGAAGGCTCGGTGCTGACCGAGACTGTGTTCTCCTGGCCCGGCATCGGCCTCTACATCACCAATTCGCTGCAGAATGCGGACATGAACGCCGTTCTCGGCGGCACGATCGTTATCGGCACCGTCTTCATCGGCATCAACCTCTTGTCTGATCTTCTCTATCGGACCCTCGATCCCAGGACACGAAGCCGATGACGATGCAAGCCAACCAGACAAGACCCATGAGCCGCCGCGAATGGCTTCTCTCAGACCGGCCGCAGTCGCGCACCCAGGCCCGCCTTGGGCGCGCCTACGTGACATGGCGGCAATTCACCGCCAATCGCCTCGCCGTGGTCGGCCTGCTGATCATCATTGCGCTGTTGCTGATGGCGGCCTTCGCCAATGTGCTGGCAACACACTCGCCCGTTGTCGGCGATCTCCGCAATGCCCGGCTGCTGCCGCCGGGCGCGGACGGCTATCTGCTGGGCACCGATGACCAGGGTCGCGACATCTACTCTCGTCTGATCTACGGCTCCCGCCTGACGCTGATGGTGGTCGTCCTCGTCGCCATCATCTCGGCGCCGATCGGTCTCCTGGTCGGCACCGTGTCCGGCTATGCCGGCGGCTGGGTCGATGCCATTCTCATGCGCATCACCGACATCTTCCTCGCCTTCCCGAAGCTGGTGCTGGCGCTCGCCTTCGTCGCAGCCCTTGGGCCCGGCATCCAGAATGCCATCATCGCCATCGCCATCACCTCATGGCCGCCCTATGCCCGCATCGCACGCGCGGAAACGCTGACGGTACGGCGCTCCGACTATATTTCGGCGGTGAAGCTGATGGGCGCGTCCCCTCTGCGCATCGTCGTGCGCCATGTCATGCCGCTCTGCATATCCTCGCTGATCGTTCGCGTGACGCTCGACATGGCGGGCATCATCCTGACTGCGGCCGGCCTCGGCTTCCTCGGTCTCGGCGCGCAGCCGCCGCTGCCGGAATGGGGCGCGATGATCGCCTCGGGCCGCCGCTTCATCCTTGACCAGTGGTGGGTCGCCGCCATGCCCGGCATTGCCATCCTGATCGTCAGCCTCGGCTTTAACCTGCTCGGCGACGGTCTGCGCGATGCACTCGACCCGAAGGAGAGCGGCCAATGAGCGCGCTTCTGACAGTAGAGAACCTGAAGGTCAGCTACCCCACCCGCACCGGCGTCATCGAGGCGGTTCGCGGTGTCTCGTTCACGCTTGGCAAGGAGCGCCTGGGCATCGTCGGTGAATCCGGCTCAGGAAAATCGCAGACCGGCCGTGCCATCATGGGCCTGACGCCGCCGCATGGCATCGTGACAGCGGACAAGCTCGACTTCAATGGCACCGATCTTCTCTCACTTTCCGCCAAGCAGCGCCGCCTGATGCGCGGCAAGCGCATCGCCATGGTGCTGCAGGACCCGAAATACTCGCTCGATCCGGTCGTGACCATCGGCAAGCAGATTTGCGAGACGCTGCGAGCACACGAGAAGATCGGCAAGGGCGAGGCGAGGGACCGCGCGCTTGCCATGCTCGAGGCCGTGCAGATCCGCGAACCGAAGCGCGTCTTCGATCTCTACCCGCATGAGATTTCAGGCGGCATGGGCCAGCGCGCCATGATCGCCATGATGTTGATTGCCGATCCCGAACTGCTGATCGCCGACGAACCGACATCGGCGCTCGACGTTACCGTTCAGCTCGACGTCCTGCGCATCATGGATCGCCTCGTCACCGATCGCGGCATGGGCCTGATCTTCGTCTCCCATGACCTGCGCCTGGTCTCTTCCTTCTGCGACCGCGTCATCGTCATGTACGCGGGAAAGGTCGTAGAGGAATTGAAGGCGTCCGAACTGAAGAACGCGCAGCATCCATATACGCAAGGGCTTTTGAACTGCATGCCGCTGATCGGCGAAAGCAGGCATCCGCTTCCCGTCCTGGATCGCAAGCCGGAGTGGGCCGCATGAGCGCAGCATTTTCCGTCGATAACCTCAGCGTCGTCTACGATCATTTCTACGCGCTGAAGGATGTGACCATCGAGATCGCGGCCGGTGAATCCTTCGGGCTCGTGGGCGAATCCGGATCGGGAAAGTCGACGCTGCTGCGCGCCGTCGCCGGCCTCGCACCCGTCACGAACGGCACAATCAGCATTCACGGCGCGCCGCTGAACGGCTCGAAGCGCAGCAAGGATTTCTACCGGCAAGTTCAGATGGTCTTCCAGGATCCATACGGCTCCCTGCATCCGCGCCAGACGATCGACCGCCTTCTGCTGGAGCCGCTTGCCATCCACGGCATCGGCGACAGTGACACCAGGATCGCCCGTGCACTGGATGAGGTCGGTCTCGGCAACGGCTTTCGCTTCCGCTATCCGCACCAGCTCTCCGGCGGTCAGCGGCAGCGTGTCGCGATTGCCCGCGCACTGATCGTTGAACCGTCCATCCTGCTCCTCGACGAGCCGACATCGGCGCTTGATGCATCGGTGCAAGCGGAAGTTCTGAACCTTCTGGAACAGGTTCGGCGGGATCGGAAGCTGACCTTCGCGATGGTCAGCCACGACCTCGGCGTCATCACCCACATGTGCGAAAGGCTCGCCGTCATGCGCAACGGCGAAGTGGTGGAAATGCTCACCGCGGCGGAGCTTGCAGGGGCTGATGTTCACGAAGACTACACGAAAAATTTGATGGTCGCGAGCGAGGGCTTCGTCAGAGCCTGAAGGCCAGGCTTTTCAACTCCTTGAAAATATTGAGAGGCGTCGGCCGCGCTTGGTTGACGCATTCTTAAAACACGACCAATCGACTAGACTATTGACAGCTGCCTTACTTCTGTCATGATCCCGTTAACGACCGTTAGGTTTCGTGATCATGGAGATGAGCGATGTTCTTTCTCGGCGGCATGACCATGGGTTATCTGCATCCCCCGCGCAAAGCTGAAGCGAAAGCTGCTTCCGCGTCGATGCCGTCGGAAAAGGACCGGCGTCATCTCGATAAGCTGCCGTCCCACGATAACGACAGCGCCATTGAACGCTCCGTCTTGTGGGCGTGGCGCACACTTTTCTAGGCGCCTCTTTCTACGCGCCAAAGTGTCGGGACGGATTTTCTATTCCATCGACACTGGAAAGAATTTTATCTCTACCTACCTGATAGAGAATACCAGAAAATAAGGGCATTGAACAGGCGGAGGCAACAGATGGCAGACTTGGGTATCTCGCATACTCACGCGGACCAGTACGGTTCCGCTAGAGCAAAAAGGCAGCTCACCGCTCGTGGCAAGTTCCACTTCGCGGTCAATGCTGCACTTGTGGCTGCAGCGTTCGTTTTTGTCGCGGCGCTCGTCTGCGGCGTGATTGCCTAAAACAGACCCGCGGTTTTCAACGCCCCGGCGGCGGGGCGTTTTGCTGTACGGATGGCGGTTTTACTAGAGTACCTACTCTTTCAGCTGGCCAGATTCGTTTCTGCATTCATTCGCAAATGGAACCAAAAAGCCGGCGTCTCGTTATCAGGTCAGCAAAGACCAAGGAGATCGCCATGCTTTACTATGCCCTTGTATTTCTTGTCGTAGCGCTGATTGCGGGCGTGCTCGGATTTGGCGGCATTGCGGGTGCTTCTGCGTCGATCGCACAGGTCCTCTTCTTCATTTTCCTCGTCCTGTTCGTCGTCTCGCTGGTCGCTCGTCTGTTCCGCCGAGCCTGACGAACTGCCACATAAAATCGCAAAGCCGACTCCCCAAAAGGGAGTTGGCTTTTTCGTGTCGAGGTCACTCGACATTCATGCCTTTTTGCTTGGGCAGCCACCTCCTTTGGAAGCGGTTGACTTGAATTATCGCGATACTGTCCAACTTTCACGGATGGCTTTGCGATGAATGAGGGCGCGACATGGCCGTATCTCCATGCAATCCGCAGACAATGGCGTTTAAACCGTTTCGCATAGCCCTCCATGAACTGCCCGCTGTTCATGCGGCAGTCATATTTGGCAGTGCACAAGGCTAAGCAAAATCATCATAACTTCGTTGGATCCAGAACCGAACCCATGACCATTTCAGTCACGTCTCCGTCGCCGTCCCGCGAGTCCGAAGCAAAGCAGATCGATCACAACGATTCGATCCGCTCGACCTACCTCTCGATAGAAGACATCAAGGCGATGGGCGCTGCGGTCGCCAGCAATGGCGTCGATGCGCTTCCCGCTTTCACGCCCTTCGATTTCTTCGCGCGGCACAAGGAAAACGAGAAGGAAATCCTTCGGGTCTATCGTACGACGGCCACCGATGTGGAAGCGGGCGAAACCATCACCCCGGCTGCGGAATGGCTGCTCGACAACCACTATATCGTCGAGGAGGCGATCCAGGAGGTCCGTCGCGACTTCCCGAAGAAGTTCTATCGCGAGCTGCCGACCATCAACCTTGGCGGCACGCAGGTGCCGCGCACCCTGGCCCTCGCCTGGCTCTATGTTGCCCACACCCACAGCACGATTTCGCAGGAGAGCCTGACGGCGCTCGTCGATGGCTTCCAGCAGCATGAAACGCTGCGGATCGGCGAACTCTGGGCGCTGCCCTCGCTAGTGCGCTACGTGCTTGTCGAAAACCTTCGCCGCATCTCGAGCCGTGTGGAACGCAGCCGTCGCGTGCGCCGCCGCGCCAACGAGGCCGCCGATGAGCTGGTGCGCCTGAACGACCCGAGCAAGACGGCGGAATATCTGAAGACGTTGGAATCGCTCGCTGAAGACAACACCTTCGCCACGCAGTTTCTCTATCGCATGCGCGATGGCTCGCAGTCTTCGAGCGCCGCGATCGCATGGCTCGACGAGCGCCTGGAGGCGCTTGGCCGCGACAGCGAAGAGACGACGATGGCCGAGCACAGCCGCCTCTCGTCCGGCAATGTCACGATGGGCAACATCATCCGCAGCCTGCGCGAGATCGACGATACCGAATGGTCGGTCTGGGTCGAGCAGGTCAGCCATGTCGACAAGCTGCTCTGGGACAATTCCGACTACGGCATTCTCGATTCCGGTTCGCGCAACAAATACCGCAAGCAGATCGAGAAGCTGGCAAAGCGCTCGCTGCTGACCGAAATGGAAATCGCCCAGCTCGCCCTCGACATGACGGCCGATGCAAAGGCCTCCGAGGAGCCGCAGCCGCATGAACCGAATGTCGGCGGTTTCCTGACCGGCGCCCAGCGGCCGAAGCTGGAAGCACGCGCCAACTATCGCCCGACGCTGACGCAGCATTTCGTGCGTGCCGTGCGCAAGTTCAACTGGCTCTCGATCGCCGTTCCCGTTCTGCTTCTCACCATTCTCGCAATGGTCGTCGTCGGCCGCTTCATGGCCGGCGCCGGCATGGGACCGCTGGAGATCATCCTCTTCCTCGTCCTGTTCGCGCTGCCGGCATCGGAAGGCGCCACCGGCCTCTTCAATACCGTTCTCTCCTTCTTCGTCACGCCATCAAGACTGGTAGGCTACGAGTTCAAGGAAGGCATTCCCGAAGACGCCAGAACGCTTCTCGTCGTTCCATGCCTGATCTCGAACCGCGATAGCGTCGATGAGCTCGTCCGCAACCTCGAGGTCCACTATCTCGCCAACCCGCGCGGCGAAATCTACTTCGCGCTTCTCAGCGACTGGCCGGACAGCCAGGAAGAGGAAACCGCGGCTGATCTGGAAGTGCTCGACTACGCCCGCCGCGAAGTCGCCAACCTGTCCTCGCGCTATGCCTTCGACGGCAAGACCCGTTTCTACCTGCTGCACCGCCGCCGTCTTTACAATCCGAGCGAAGGCGCGTGGATGGGCTGGGAGCGCAAGCGCGGCAAGCTGCATGAGCTGAACATGCTTCTGCGCGGTGACCGCGATACCACCTATCTGCCGGGCGCCAACACGGTTCCCGCCGATGTGCAGTATGTGATGACGCTCGATGCCGATACGCGCCTGATGCGCGATGCCGTGACCAAGCTCGTTGGCAAGCTCTATCACCCGATCAATCGTCCGGTGATCAACCCGAACACCGGCCGCGTCGAAAGCGGCTACGGCGTTCTCCAGCCGCGCGTGACGCCTTCGCTCACGACAGGCAAGGACGCGTCCGTCTTCCAGCGTGTCTTCTCGATCAACCGCGGCCTCGACCCCTATGTCTTCACCGTTTCCGACGTCTATCAGGACCTTGCGGGCGAGGGGACCTTTACCGGCAAGGGCCTCTACCACGTCGACGCCTTCGAGGCGTCGCTGAAGGGCCGCATCGAGGAAAACTCGGTTCTCAGCCACGACCTTCTCGAAGGCTCCATGGCGCGCTGCGCGCTGGTGACCGACCTCGAACTGGTCGAGGATTTCCCGATCCGCTACGAAGTCGAAACCTCCCGCCAGCATCGCTGGGCGCGTGGCGACTGGCAGCTGCTGCCTTACATGTTCAATCCGAAGTACGGCGTCACCGCACTCGGTCGCTGGAAGATGTTCGACAACCTTCGCCGTTCGCTGACGCCGGTTGCCTGGTTCTTCGCGTCCGTGCTCGGCTGGTATTTCATGAGCCCGCTCGGCGCGCTCGTCTGGCAGATTCTGCTGATCTTCTGCCTCTTCGTCGCCCCTACGCTTTCGCTCATCAACGGCATCATCCCGCGTACCAGCGATATCGTCGCCCGAGCACACCTCTATACCGTCTGGTCTGACATCCGCGCCGCCAACGCGCAGGTGGCCCTGCGTATCGTCTTCATCGCCGATGCCGCCTGCATGATGGCCGACGCGATCGGCCGGTCGCTCTATCGTCTCTTCTTCAGCCACAAGCTGATGCTGCAGTGGCGCACCGCCGCCAGCGTCCAGGCCGGCAAGCAGGGAACGATCCTTTCCTACTACAGGGCGATGTGGCACGCGCCGGTTCTGGCACTGCTGGCGCTGAGCTTCGCGATCGTCTCCGGCGATAACGCCTATCTGGTCGGCATTCCGTTCACCTTGCTCTGGATCCTGTCGCCGCTCGTCGCCTACTACGTCAGCCAGTCGGCCGAGACCGAGGACCGGCTGGAAGTCGCCGATTCCGTTTCGATCGAGCTGCGCAAGATCGCGCGCCGCACCTGGCGGTATTTCGAAACCTTCACCACTGCGGAACAGAACTATCTGCCGCCGGACAACGTCCAGGAAACGCCGCACGTCATCGTCGCGACGCGTACCTCGCCGACCAATATCGGTGTCTACCTCCTCTCCGTCGTATCAGGTCGCCACTTCGGCTGGTTCTCCTTCGAGGAAACCATCGAACGCCTTGAACAGACGATCGCCACCATCGACAAGATGGAAAAGTTCCGCGGCCATCTGTTCAACTGGTACCACACCGATACGCTGGAAACGCTTGGACCGCGCTATGTCTCGGCCGTCGACAGCGGCAACCTTGCTGGCCATCTGATCGCGATCTCGTCCGCCTGCCGCAACTGGGCCGAAGCACCTTCCGCGCATATGCAGGGCAATCTCGACGGTGTTGGCGATACCGCCGGTATTCTTGCCGAGGTGCTTGCCGAACTGCCTGATGACCGCAAGACGGTTCGTCCGCTGCGCCGCCGCCTGGAAGAACGCATCATCGGCTTCCAGAACGCGCTCGCCGCCGTCAAGCGCGAGCATGAGTTCGCCTCGATCCGCATCATCAACCTCACGGTTCTCGCGCGCGACATCCAGAAGCTTGCCGCAAACCTCGACCACGAGGTGAAATCGGCGCTGAGCAACGAAATCACACGCTGGGCGGAATCGTTGGTCAGGGTCTGCGAAGCTCATATTTCGGACAGCACCTTCGATCTCTCGAACATCGATGCGCTGCGTCCGCGCCTGATCGCGCTGCGTGACAAGGCTCGTGATCTTGCCTTCTCGATGGACTTCGGCTTCCTGTTCCGGCCGGAGCGCCGCCTGCTGTCGATTGGCTACCGCGTCGAAAGCGGAGAGCTCGATCAGGCCTGCTACGACCTTCTCGCCTCCGAATGCCGCCTGACCAGCCTCTTCGGCATCGCCAAGGGCGATCTGCCGACGGAACACTGGTACCGCTTGGGACGTCAGGTCGTGCCTGTCGGCTCGCGCGGCGCGCTGGTTTCCTGGTCCGGCTCGATGTTCGAATATCTAATGCCGCCTCTGGTCATGCAGGAGCGTGGCGGTGGCATCTTGAACCAGACCAACAACCTCGTTGTGGTCGAGCAGATGAACTATGCCCGCAAGCTCGGCATTCCGTGGGGTATCTCGGAGGCCGCGTTCAACGCCCGCGACCATAACCTCAACTATCAGTACACCAACTTCGGCGTGCCGACGCTCGGTCTGAAGCGTGGCCTCGGCCACAACGCCGTCATCGCGCCCTACGCATCGATCCTCGCCAGCCAGTACAACCCGCCGGCAGCACTCGAAAACCTCGGCCGCCTGCGCAAGCTTGGCGCGCTCGGCAAATACGGCTTCCACGATGCCGTCGACTTCACACCGACCCGCGTGCCCGAGGGCAAAACCTGCGCCGTGGTCTACAACTACTATGCCCACCACCATGGCATGTCGATTGCGGCTGTCGCCAACGTCGCCTTCAACGGCCACCTGCGCGAACTCTTCCATTCCGACCCCGTCATCGAGGCCGCCGAACTGCTCTTGCAGGAAAAGGCCCCGCGCGACATCCCCGTCATGAGCGGCAAGCACGAATCCGACACCCCCGCCAGCATCCAGGACGACCTGCTGCGGCCGGAACTGCGCAAGATTTTCGATCCTGCGTCGCGCGACCGCGAACTCGTGTTCCTCTCGAACGGCCACTACTCCATGATGCTGACAGCCACCGGCGCCGGCTATGCCCGCTGGAACGGCCTGTCCGTTTCCCGCTGGAAGGCGGACCCGACGGAGGATCGCTGGGGCAACTTCATCTTCCTGCGCGACACCACGACCAATGAATGGTGGTCCGCGACGGCCGAACCGAAGAGCGTCGAAGGCGAACAGGTCAAGGTTCTCTTCGCCGACGAAAAGGCGGAGTTCACCAAGACGGTCGGCGATCTCACCAGTGAAGTCGAATGCATCGTCGCGACCGAACACGACGCCGAAGGCCGCCGCCTGACGCTGGTCAACACCGGCAGCGAGGATCGCTTCATCGAAGTGACCTCCTACCTGGAGCCGGTGCTTGCATCCGACGACGTCGACAACGCCCATCCGGCCTTTGCCCGCATGTTCGTCAAGACGGAAATCGGCAAGCGCGGCGACGTCATTCGCGTCGAGCGCAACAAGCGCGACCCGAACGAGCCGAACATGGCGGTCGCTCACCTGATCGTCGACAGTGCCGGTTCCTCGCGCCACACCGAGTTCGAAACCGATCGTCGCAAGTTCCTGGGCCGCGGCCGCAGCCTCGCCAACGCCGCTGCCTTCGATGCGGGTGCCACCCTCTCTGGCACCGACGGCTTCGTGCTCGATCCGGTGCTGTCCCTGCGCCGCACCGTTCGCGTGCCCGCCGGCAAGAAGGTCAGCGTCATCTTCTGGACGATTGCAGCACCATCACGCAACGAAGTGGACCAAGCCGTCGATCGTTATCGTCATGCCGACGCCTTCAACCACGAGCTCGTCCAGGCCTGGACCCGTACGCAGGTGCAGATGCGCCATGTCGGGGTCACCTCGCAACAGGCGGCAGCCTTCCAGTATCTTGGCCGCCACCTCGTCTACCCTGACATGCATCTGCGCGCCGATGCCTCCACGGTCCAGTCCGGGATGCAGTCGCAATCGTCGCTGTGGCCGCTGGCGATCTCGGGTGATTTCCCGATCTTCACGCTGCGCATCAATGACGACATGGACCTGGATATTGCCCGCGAAGCCCTGCTCGCGCAGGAGTATCTGCGCTCTCGTGGCGTCACGGCCGATCTCGTCATCATGAACGAGCGCGCCTCGTCCTATGCCCAGGATATGCAACATGCCGTCGACCAGATGGCGGAAAATGTGCGCCGCATGGGCCAGGCCGACGGTCTGCGCCAGCACATCTTCACCGTCCGTAAGGATCTGATGGAAGAGGCGACCTATCACGCGCTGATCTCGGCCTCGCGCGTGACCTTCCACGCCAAGAACGGCAAGATCATCGACCAGATCAACCGCGCCGCCGCCCTGTTCGCTCCTTCCAAGGAAGAGCAGCAAGCCCTGGAACGCGGGGACCGGCCGAAGGCGACGGCCAAGCGCGTTGCTCCGGCAGCGCCGGCACCGACGCCGATGATCGTTATCGAGGAGGAGGGCGACCTCAACTTCTGGAACGGCATCGGCGGCTTCTCCGGCGACGGCCGTGAATACGTCGTGCGGCTGGCCGGCGGCCATGCCACGCCGCAGCCCTGGATCAACGTGATCTCCAACGAGAAGTTCGGCTTCCACGTATCCGCGGAAGGCGCCGGCTTCACCTGGAGCACCAACTCGCGTGACTACCAGCTGACCTCGTGGTCCAACGATGCCGTGATTAACCGTCCCGGCGAAGCGATCTACGTGGTCGACCGCGACAGCGGCTCTGTCATGACGCCGTTCGCCGGCCTTTCGCGTCGGGCGGACACTCGCTTTGAAGCGCGTCACGGCCTCGGCTACTCATCGTTCTCCAGCATCCAGGACGAAATCAGCCTGGAGCTGACGCAGACAGTACACCGCGAAAAGCCGGTCAAGCTTCAGCGTCTCAGACTGCGCAACACCGGCTCCAAGCCGCGCAAGCTCCGGCTCTATGGCTATGTCGAATGGATCCTCGGCAATAACGCGCAGAAGACGGCGCCCTTCGTTCTCTCCGAGCACGACGGCGAAACCGGCGCGCTGTTCGCCAGCAACAATTACAGCATCGACTATTCCGGTCGCACCGCTTTCTTTGTCGCCAGCGAAAAGCCGTCCAGCTTCACGACCAGCCGTCGGGAGTTCATCGGAAAGACCGGCACGGTACAGTCGCCGCAGGCCTTGAGCCAGGCGACCGCTCTTTCCGGCGCGACCGATCTCGACGGCGATCCGGCGGCGGTGCTGGCAATCGATGTCGAGATCGCAGCCGGCGAGGAACGCGACGTCGTGTTCTATCTCGGCGACACAGCAACCAGGGATGAAGCACGCGCCCTGATCGCCGACATCAGGAAGGCGCCGTTCGACGACGCCGTCCATGCCAACCGAGACTTCTGGCAGGGCTTCACCGGCAAGCTGCAGATCTCCACGCCTGACCAGGCCATGAACACCCTGGTCAACGCCTGGCTGCCTTACCAGAGCCTCGGCTGCCGTATCATGGCACGCACGGCCTTCTACCAGGCAAGCGGCGCTTTCGGCTTCCGCGACCAGCTGCAGGACACACTGGCCTTCGTGGTGCACGAGCCCTCGATCGCCCGCAAGCAGATCGTCAACGCGGCCTCGCGCCAGTTCCGTGAAGGCGACGTCCAGCATTGGTGGCTGCCAGGAACAGGCGCCGGCGTCCGCACGCTGATTTCCGACGACGTGGTGTGGCTCGCCTATGCGATCCATCACTACTGCAGCGTCACCAGCGACAAGAGCATTCTCGACGAGCAGCTTGCCTTCATCGAAGGTCCGGCGCTCCTGGAAGGCCAGCACGACTCGTTCTACCGGCCGGAAACGTCCGAGGACAAGGTGAGCATCTACGAACATGCCGCCATCGCTCTCGATCTCGCCATCGCACGCAAGGGAGGCAACGGCTTGCCGCTCTTCCTCGGCGGCGACTGGAACGACGGGATGAACCGTGTCGGTATCGGCGGCAAGGGCACCAGCGTCTGGCTCGGCTGGTTCCTGGCCGGCGCGCTGCGCTCGTTCACGGCCTATGCCGAGGAACGCGGTGACCAGGCCCGTGTCGAACGCTGGACGAAGCACCTTACCGAACTCAAGGCGGCGCTCGAAACCGCAGCCTGGGACGGCGCCTATTACCGGCGCGGCACTTTCGACGACGGCTCGTTGCTGGGTTCGAAGGAAAGCCTCGAATGCCAGATCGATTCGATCGCGCAGTCGTGGAGCGTACTGTCGGGCGAGGGCGATCCGGCACATGCCAAGCAGGCGATGGATTCGGTTCTCAGCAAGCTTGTGGACGCCGATAGCCGGATCATCCGACTGTTCACACCACCATTTGCGAACTCGGCTAAGGACCCGGGCTACATCAAGGCCTATCCGCCCGGCGTTCGTGAAAATGGCGGCCAGTATACCCATGCCGCGACGTGGGTGGTAATGGCGCTTGCCGAACTCAATCGTGGCGATGACGCCCTGCGCTGCTTCGATCTGCTCAATCCGATCAGCCATGCAAGCGATCCGGCCTCCGCCGAGCGTTACCGTGTCGAGCCCTATGTCATCGCCGCCGACGTTTATGGCGAAGGCGCCTTGGCCGGGCGAGGGGGCTGGACCTGGTACACCGGCTCGGCGGGCTGGCTCTATCGCGCCGCTGTCGAAGGCATCCTCGGCATTCGCCTCAAGAACGGTCACATTCACGTTCGTCCGGCGCTGCCGAGCACCTGGGAAGGCTTCTCCGCGGAGATTGAGCACGAAGGGGTTAAATACCTCATTTCGGTCTCAAAATCGTCCCACCCGAGAGGCTACGATCTGACCATCAACGGACGTGAAGTCACCGATCCCGATCAGGGGTATCCGGTCGGATAAAAGCACTTTTCAGGCCAACCATCCGACGATTCGTTGCGGCCAAAAAGGAAACTTTTTGGCCGCAACTGCGTTTGCAAAAGTGGAATCAGGAGAGGTCAATGGTAACGACGCCCGAGAGAACCTTCGGCGAAGGCCGTAGCATTGCGGTCCCGACACCGTCGAAGCGTGATACGCGGTTGGACGTTTTGCGCGGATTGGCGCTGATCACCATCTTCATCAATCACGTTCCTGGCCAGATCTTCGAGCATCTGACCACGAAGAACTACGGTTTCTCAGATGCCGCTGAAGCCTTCGTGCTGATCTCG
This sequence comes from Hyphomicrobiales bacterium, assembly GCA_900471485.1. Classification (GTDB taxonomy): domain Bacteria; phylum Pseudomonadota; class Alphaproteobacteria; order Rhizobiales; family Rhizobiaceae; genus Rhizobium. The sequence continues at coordinate 96,970 of UCEU01000002.1, read as the reverse complement.
GGCATTGCCGTCGGCATCGCCTATGGCGCGCGCTTCAAGGTCGGCGCCTGGTTCGAGACGGCCAAGAAATCCACCAAGCGTGCCTTCACGCTTTACCTCGCCCACATGATCACCACGTTCATGACGCTTGCGCTGTTCATGACGGGAGCCTGGCTGTTCCACCGGCCGGGGCTTCTCTGCGAGATCAACATCCTTGCGGTACTGACCAATCCACATGCCGGCATCCCGTCCCTGATGCTACTGGGGCACCAGATCGGCTACAACAATATCCTGCCGATGTACGGCGCCCTGATGCTGATGGTGCCGATCATTCTTCTTCTCGAAGCCAGGAGCCCGTTGCTCGCCCTCACCGTTTCGGGCGCGGTTTGGCTGGTGTCGGGGATCTATGAAATCGCTCCGCATAACACGCTGATTGAAGGCTACTGGTTCCTTAACCCGCTTTCGTGGCAGTTCCTGTTCACGATCGGCATCGTCGGCATGATGCATGTGCGCCGCGGCGGCAAGCTGCCGCAGCATCCGCTTCTGCTCGTGCTGGCAGCCGCCTACGTGGTGATGTCCTTCGTGTGGGTCGTAGGCCAGCTATGGGGCATAGGCAATGCGCTGGCATCGCTTGGCCTCCCGCCCGTTATCACCGGCTTCGACAAGACCTTCCTGTCGTTGCCGCGCCTTCTTCACGTGTTGTCGCTGGCCTATCTTGTGCTTAACATCAACGCGCTGTCGACGTTGCTGCGTCGCCCGGAAACCAACCCGCTGGTCATTTTCGGCCGCCACTCGCTCAACATCTTCGTCGCGGGCACTATCCTTGCAATGATCGGTCAGGTCCTGCTCTACATCAACAACGGCGACCAGGTTGTCGGCCCGATCTTCGTAGCTCTCGGCCTCGCGATCCAGTTTGTCTACGCCTACCACCTGGAACGCAAGCGCCTCCAGGGCCGGGCGGCCAGCGCTGCACGTCAGCCTCAACTGGGCTCGGCGCAGGCAATTGCGGTACGCGCGGACAACGGTCGCGGCACAAACAGAAAATAGGCAGAGTTGCGCGCGCTCACGTCTGCGGGTGCGCGCAAAAACCTTGACTCCTGTGGAAAACGTTTTATGAGCAGCGTTGGAAAAGGAACACCCATGGTTCGTCGAGAACACGCCATTGCCGCACGCAATGACCGGGCATTGATTGCCGGGGTGAATTTTCTTGTTCCGGTTTCTTCCAAAACCAAGGCCAAAACGACGACGAAAACCGTCTGACGTCTCTGGCCTGCCGCTCTCTCCCCGGCTCGGCTGGGGACAGGAAGCCGCGATCGTTACGCGCCTTCCCCCCTCACCGAACAGAGGAGAGATGAGAAAGAGAGCTTGAGAAATGGGTTTTAAAGTTGCAGTTGCGGGAGCGACCGGAAATGTTGGCCGGGAAATGCTCAATATCCTGTCGGAACGCGGTTTCCCCGCCGACGAAGTCGTAGCGCTCGCATCCGCGCGCTCGCAGGGTCTCGAGGTTTCCTACGGCGACAAGACGCTGAAGGTCATGAACCTCGAAAACTATGATTTCTCCGACACCGATATCTGCCTGATGTCAGCCGGTGGCGAGGTGTCCAAGAAGTGGTCGCCGAAGATCGGCGCTCAGGGCTGTGTCGTCATCGATAACTCCTCGGCATGGCGCTACGACGCCGATGTGCCGCTGATCGTACCGGAAGTGAACCCTGACGCGATCGAACAGTTCACCAAGCGCAACATCATCGCCAACCCGAATTGCTCGACGGCGCAGCTTGTCGTGGCGCTGAAGCCGCTGCATGACGCCGCCAAGATCAAGCGCGTTGTCGTTTCGACCTACCAGTCCGTTTCCGGCGCCGGCAAGGACGGCATGGACGAGCTCTTCAACCAGACGCGCGCGGTTTTCGTCGCCGATCCGATCGAGAACAAGAAGTTCACCAAGCGTATCGCCTTCAACGTCATTCCGCACATCGATAGCTTCATGGAAGACGGCTACACGAAGGAAGAGTGGAAGGTCCTGGCCGAAACCAAGAAGATGCTTGACCCGAAGATCAAGGTAACCTGCACGGCCGTGCGCGTACCCGTCTTCATCGGCCATTCGGAATCGGTCAATATCGAGTTCGAAAACGAGATCACCGCCGATCAGGCACGCGACATCCTGCGTGACGCTCCGGGTTGCCAGGTCATCGACAAGCATGAAAACGGCGGCTACATCACGCCTTACGAATCCGCTGGCGAAGACGCGACCTTCATCTCGCGCATCCGCGAAGATGCGACGGTCGAAAACGGTCTGAACCTTTGGGTCGTTTCCGACAACCTGCGCAAGGGCGCGGCACTGAACGCGATCCAGATCGCCGAACTGCTCGTCAATCGCGGACTTGTGAAGCCCCGCAAGCAGGCTGCCTGAATATTTTGTTAACCATGTCTTGTTAAGCCCGTTACTTAAGTTAAGGCTTATTCAGAAAGCGCGGGACGCCAAATATGGCGCCCCGCGCTTGTCAAACGGATGGTCGAGACAATATCGCCGATAACGGGGCTCGAGCCCGGTTCAAGGCTGGGCAGATCGGGATCGGGGTATTCCATGCGTATCACTAGACTTCTTCTGGCTGCAGCAGCGGCTGCCGCCATTTTTCATGCAGTTCCGATGACGGCGAACGCCGCACCGCAATGTGGTAACAACAGCGCCGGCTTCGAGGCTTGGGTCGGCGAATTCAAGCAGGAAGCGGCTGCCAACGGCGTAAGCCGCTCCGTTCTGGACCGTGCTTTCGCCAATGTCGTCTATAACAAGCCGACGATTGCTGCCGACCGTGGCCAGAAAAGCTTCAAGCTCTCTTTCGACGCCTTCATGCAGAAGCGTGGCGGCCAGACGATCATTTCCCGCGGGAAGGGCGTCAAGCGCGCCAATGCAGCGTTGTTTGCCTCGATCGAGCGCAAGTATGGCGTTCCGGCTGGCCCGCTGATCGCGATCTGGGGCATGGAAACCGGTTTCGGCAGCTATATGGGTAACCAGCACACCATGTCGGCTGTATCCACGCTGGCGTATGATTGCCGCCGTTCCGAATATTTCACCGACCAGCTCTACGCTGCTCTCCAGCTCGTCGGCGAAGGCTTCCTGAGCCCGCAGGCGCGCGGCGCAGCCCACGGCGAAATCGGCCAGACGCAGTTCCTGCCGCGCAACGTCGTGCGGTTCGGCGCCGATGGCGATGGCGACGGCCGCGTCGACATGGTCGGCTCGCGTGCCGACGCACTCGCTTCGACGGCAAACTTCCTCAGAGGACACGGCTGGCAGCCTGGTGCCGGCTATCAGCCCGGCCAGCCGAACTTCGCGGCCATTGCCGGCTGGAACGCCGCGACCGTCTACCAGCAGGCGATCGCCTATATCGGTCAGCAGATCGACGGCGGCTGAGCCAGCCACCTTACGATAAGAAAAAAGCGCCTCATCGGGCGCTTTTTTTGTGCTCAGATTTCGGGACGAATGAAGTCTCGGCTCACGGAATCCATCACCCAGAGTTCGCCGGTCGAAATGTCGAACCAGGCGCCATGAAGATGGATATCGCCCGCGTCCTCCAGAGCCTTGATCTCAGGGAAGGTCCTCAGATTCTCGATCGAATTGCGGATCGAGACGCGCTCGAGCGCCGTCTGTCGCTCGGCCGGCGTCATGACGTCATTGCTCTGGATCTGCTCGGCAGCCGGCTTGACCAGCGACATCCATCGGCCGATGAAATTGCCTGGAGACAAAGGTTCGACATCAGGGTCGAGCGCGGCGCGGATACCGCCGCAACGCCCATGTCCCATGACGACGATATCGGAAACCTTCAGCGCCTGAACGGCGAATTCGATCGCAGCCGACGTCGCGTGGAAATGACCATCCGGCTCGTAAGGCGGAACCATGTTGGCGACGTTGCGGACGACGAAGAGCTCGCCTGGCCCGGCATCGAAAATCAGCTCGGGAGCCGCGCGCGAGTCCGAACAGGCGACAACAAGAGTGCTTGGATTCTGGCCGTTCTCGGCCAGCATCCTGTAGCGCTCACGGGCATCGGCATAGCGCCCGTTCATGAAGTTGCGATAACCGTCCAGCAGTGTATTTGGAAAACGTTGCATACCCTTCGATTACAGCGAGCGATCGACAAGATCAACCATGGCACCGCAAAATGACGGGCTCAGCCTTTTCGCTTCTGCGCGGGGTGGAGAAGCCGACGCATCTGCACCATCGCCATGGGGGTGGACAGGCTCGATGCATCGCTTGCAAGCGTCAACTCATCACTACCACGCTTGACCGCGCGCGCCAGCACTTCATAGACGCTCGCGGTGGCAAGCTGGAGTGCCTTTTCGTCATCCATGCCAGACATCAGGCGTGAGAGAAAAACGGCGGCCAGAAGGTCACCCAGGCCATTCGGCGGCTTCTCGATAAGACGGTGCTCGGCCAGAAGCGCGTGCCGACCCGATAGATAGAGATTTCCCGTGCTGCCAGACATCATCGGCACCGCGGAGGTGACCAGCATGCGCGAGGGACCAAGCGAAAGTGCTGCATCCATGATCGCCGTGTTGTCCTCGAGCGGGGCACCGGCGAGCCATGCGAGCTCATAGCGGTTTGGCGTCGCCAACGACGCCAGCGGCAAAAGCTCGTCGCGGATCGCCTCCGCGGTCGCCTGAGGCACATAGAGACCGCCAAGGTCGCCCATGACAGGATCGCAGACATAGAGCATGTCGGGATCTCGTTCCTTAAGCACCGAGACCAGCCGGGCCACCGAGCGCACCTGTGCCGCGTCCCCGAAGTACCCCGTCAACACCGCCTTGACCTCGCCGATCCAGGGAGCGCGAATGAGATCGTCGATCGCAGCGTCGAAATCGGCTTCGCCAAAAGTTAGCCGGGTCGAGCGCCCGTGACCTGGATGCCAAGGCAGGACGATGGTCGGCAGGGCCCAGACTTGATGGCCAAGTGTTTCAAGAGCGAAAACAGCCGCGCGGTTTCCGACCGAACCACGGACCACATGGCTGGAAATGACGATCACTGTTCCTGCTGCTTGCGACATGATGCTGGCCCGATTTCGTTGCGCGTTGATCGTCTCTGTGACAGCCGGCTGTCAACAGCCGACGGCACAAATCTAAGACTGTCGCATCATTGAGCAAATTGCTGTGTAAGCAACTACCCAGTCCTTTCCGAATTCTGCGTTCGAGCGAGCAAAAACGTACGAAAGCTACAAGCGGGCGCCTTATTTTAGAGACTTTTTCGTCAGTTCTTCTGCTAACGTCTGCAAATCAAAGCAAATGAGGGAGCATCTGCAATGGCCGGCCGAAACAATCCAAAACGCGAAAAGCAACTGGAGGGCGCCGCCAAGGTCGCTGCAGCTACGGGCGACAACTACATTGACCCGGAAATCCTGTTCGGCCGCGCCAGCAGCGACGATCTCGAACGATACACACCTGAAATGCTGGCCCTTTCGGCTGTCCACTCCGCCAGCGAACTGGCGGCATGGAAAGGCGAGAATGCACGCATCAGCATAGAGACGATCGCGCATGTGGAGCCAAACGGCGTCCCGGTATCGGTCCTGTCCGTGACCGCTCACAACATGCCGTTTCTCTATGAATCGGTCATGGGCGAAGTGACCAGCAGCTACCGCGATCTCTACATGGCCGTGCATCCGATCCTCGTAGCCGGCAAAGGCAAGGCAGCGGAATTCCTGTCCGCCGACCAGGCCAGCGGCGAGGCGAGCCGGATCAGCCACATCCAGTTGCACCTCGCTCCGCTATCGGCCGCCCAGGCCGTCGATCTCATCCAACGCATCGATAGCGTCGTGAAGCAGGTCGAGCTTGCGGTATCCGACTGGAAGCCGATGCTTGCCAGGCTCGACACCGTCATCAACGAGTTGTCGGCTTATGGGGCAAACCGCCGAAAATCGGATCGCGACGAGGCTCTGGCCTTTCTCACATGGCTGCGCGACGCCAATTTCACGTTCCTCGGCATGCGGGAGTATGTCTATTCCGGCAAGGGCGCCGATGCCAGGATCGAACGCGATAAAGGCACCGGGCTCGGCATTCTTTCCAATCCCGATGTGCTGGTTCTGCGCACGGGAAAGGACGCCGTCACCACCACGCCTGAGATCCTCGCCTTTCTTGACGGGCCCGATTTCCTGATCGTTACCAAGGCCAATGTCAAATCCGTCGTTCACCGGCGCGGCTATATGGATTACGTCGGGGTTAAGCGCTTCGACGCAGATGGCAATGTGACAGGCGAACTGCGTATCGTCGGCCTTTTCACTTCGACCGCCTACACATCCTTGGCCAGCGAAATTCCGCTGCTGCGGTCGAAAGTGGAAAAGGTGAAGGAGCATTTCGGCTTCGACCCCATGAGCCATTCCGGCCGCATGCTCGACAACACGCTGGAATCATATCCGCGCGACGATCTCTTCCAGATCGACACGACGCAACTCGCGACATTCGCCGAACAGATCAACGAACTTGCCGATCGTCCCCGCGTGCGGGTGCTGCCGCGCATCGATCATTTCGACCGCTTCGTCTCGGTGATCGTCTATGTCCCGCGCGAAGAATACGACTCGATCGTTCGCGAGAAGATCGGCACTTACCTCAAGACGGTCTATGACGGCCGCGTCTCGGCCTATTATCCGGCTTTCCCTGAAGGGGGCGTCGCGCGGGTGCATTTCATCATCGGTCGCTCCGGCGGCAAGACGCCACGCGTTCCGCAAGCCAAGCTCGAGGAAGCCATCCGCGTGATCACCGCGCGCTGGAACGACCGCTTCGAGGCACTTGCCGGACCGAAGGCGCCCCGCATCGCGGTAAGCCCCGCCTTTCAGGATCTCTTTCCTCCCGAAGAAACCTTCAACGATTTGCCGGATATCGCGGCATGCGCCACCGGCGCGCCGATTAGGATCGAGTTCTACAAGCGGCAGAAGGACGGCGCCGATCTCCTTTGCCTGAAGATCTTCCATTCGGGTGGCCAACTCGCGCTGTCGCGTCGCGTACCGCTGCTGGAGAACCTCGGCTTCAACGTTATCAGCGAAGGAACCTTCGACATCGATGTGACGCTTGCCGATGGTTCGGAAAAGCTTGTTGTCCTGCACGACATGGATCTGGAAGCGCGCGGTGGGGCGAAGATCGATCTCACCCGCCATGCAGCGACGCTGGAAGAAGCCTTCCTCTCCGCCTTCAGCGGCTTGATCGACAACGATGCCTTCAATCGCCTCATCGTTTCGGCGGGTCTTTCCGCCCGCGAGACGAGCGTGCTGCGCGCCTATTCACGCTATCTCCGTCAGGCGGGTATCGCCTATTCGCAGGACTATATCGCGACGACGCTCGACAAATATCCCGCGATCGCGGTGCTGATCTTCAAGCTGTTTCACGATAGCCTTGATCCGAAGGCCGCTGAGAAGGCCCGGCTTAAGCGGATCGGCGATCTCCACGCAAAGATCGAAACGGCCCTCGCCGAGGTTCCAAGCCTGGACGACGACCGCATCCTGCGCCGGTATGTCAACGTCGTGGACGCCACGCTGCGGACCAACTATTTCCAGCGCGATGCCGACGGCGCACCAAAGGCAATGCTCGCCTTCAAACTCGATCCTCATCTCGTCGACGCCCTGCCCGAACCGCGTCCCTTCCGCGAAATATTCGTCTATGGCGTCGAGGTGGAGGGCGTGCATCTGCGCTTCGGCAAGGTTGCCCGCGGTGGTCTGCGCTGGTCGGACCGCGCCGAAGACTACCGCACCGAGGTCCTGGGGCTTGTGAAGGCTCAACAGGTCAAGAATTCCGTGATCGTGCCGGTTGGCGCCAAGGGTGGCTTCTATCCCAAGCAGCTTCCGGCAGGTGGCAGCCGCGAGGAAATCTTCACTGCCGGCCGCGAAGCATATAAGACCTACATCCGCACCCTCCTGTCGATCACCGACAACATCTCCGGTCCTGGCATCGTGCCACCGAAGGACACCGTGCGGCTTGACGGCGACGATCCCTACTTCGTCGTCGCCGCCGACAAGGGCACCGCGACCTTCTCCGATACGGCCAACGCGCTCGCGCAGGAAGCCGGCTTCTGGCTGGACGACGCCTTCGCTTCGGGCGGCTCGGCCGGCTACGATCACAAGAAGATGGGCATCACCGCCCGCGGCGCCTGGGAGACCGTGAAGCGGCACTTCCGGGAAATGGACATCGACATCCAGACGACGCCCTTTACCGTCGCCGGCGTCGGCGACATGTCCGGCGACGTGTTTGGTAACGGCATGCTGCTGTCGCCAAAAATCCGGCTTCTCGCTGCGTTCGACCACCGCGACATCTTCATCGACCCCGATCCGGACATGGCGAAGACGCTCGCCGAGCGGCAGCGGCTCTTCAACCTGCCGCGCTCAAGCTGGCAGGATTTCGACAAGTCTATTCTATCCAAGGGCGCGATGATCATCTCGCGCGCGGCGAAATCGGTGACGCTGACGCCGGAGGCTGTTGCCGCCATCGGCATCGACAAATCCGTGGCTACACCGTTCGAGATCATCACCGCCATCCTGAAGAGCCCCGTCGATCTACTCTGGTTCGGCGGCATCGGCACCTACATCAAGGCGCCGTCGGAAACCGACACGGATGTCGGCGACCGCGCCAACGATCCGATCCGTGTCACCGCCGACGATATCCGTGCCAAGGTCATCGGCGAAGGGGCAAACCTCGGCGTCACCCAGAAAGGCCGCATCGCCTATGCGATGAAAGGCGGGCGCTGCAACTCCGACGCCATCGACAACTCGGCTGGCGTAAACACCTCCGACGTCGAGGTGAACATCAAGATCGCACTCGCGGCCGCCATGCAGGATGATCGCCTGACGCGCGCCAAGCGTGACCAGCTTCTCTCGTCCATGACCAGCGAAGTCGCGGTGCTCGTGTTGCGCAACAACTATCTCCAATCCCTGGCGATCTCGCTGGTAGAGAGGAAGGGCACCGCCAACGGCCTGGAACTCGCCCGCTTCATGACGGTCTTGGAAGGCGCCAAGCAGCTGAACCGCAAGGTCGAAACGCTGCCCGACGACACCGTGATGACCGAACGATATGCGGCCGGAAAGCCGCTGACCCGCCCGGAAATCGGCGTGCTGCTTTCCTATGCCAAGATCGTTCTCTTCGATCTGCTCGCGGCGAGCGACCTGCCTGATGATCCCTACTTCGCGTCCACCTTGGCGAACTACTTCCCTGCGAAGATGCGCAAAACGAATGCATCCGACATCACAGAGCACCGCCTGAAGCGCGAGATCGTGGCCACCGTGCTGGCAAACGAAGCGATCAACCGCGGCGGACCAGGTTTCATCGTTAGCATGATGGACGCCACGGCAGCCTCGGCGCCCGAGGTGGTGCGCTCGGCCATCGTCGCTCGCGACGGCTTCGACCTCGCTCGCCTCTGGGCGGAAGTCGACGCTTTGGACGGCAAGATATCCGGCCAGATGCAAAACCGTCTCTACGAGGAGATCGGCCATATCTTCACGGTTTTGACGCGGCTACTGCTGAAGACGCAGATGGCCAAGGGCAACATCGCCGAGACGGTCGAGCGCCTGCAGGCTGCGGTAAAGAAGCTCAAGCCGGTCTTCGCCGGCCAGGTCGTTCCGGAACTGGAAGCACGTGAAGGCGAGTACCGCGATGCCGGTGTGCCAGACAAGCTGGCGGTGGAAATCTCTGGCCTGCTGGGCTTTGCTCTTGTGCCCGAGATCATGCAGATCGCCGAACGCACCGGAGAGCCGCTCGTGCGTGCCGCCGAGAGCTACTTCGCCGTTTCCCGCACGTTCAGGATCGGCAGGTTGCTGGCGGCGGGCGGGCGTATCATCACCTCCGACCACTACGAGAACCTGGCGCTTGCCCGCAGTATTGACCAGATCGCCGGTGCCCGCCGCGATATCGTCATTACCGCACTTTCGAACCACGGCAAGGAGAAGCTTCCGGTCCAGGCCTGGCACGCCCACGACCGTGTCAGGATCAACCGTGTCGCCGAGGAGCTGACGGGCCTGAGCGACAGCGGTGAGCCCAATCTCGCACGGATCACGGTGGCCGCTGGACTGCTGACCGATCTTGCGCGCGACTGAACGAGGTGAGACAGTCCGCCCCAAATGAGGAGCGGACTGTGAATCGCATCGACTGGACGGGAACGCAGCCTGAGAAGGCGTCACGACAGGGCATCTGGGGGTGGATGTTCTTCGACTGGGCTGCTCAGCCCTTCTTCACTGTCGTGACGACCTTCATCTTTGGTCCCTACTTCGTGTCGAGGCTGACGGCGGATCCCGTCCATGCGCAGGCGATGTGGAGCAACATGGCGACGATCTCCTCGATCATCATCGCCATCCTCTCGCCGATCCTCGGATCGATCGCCGATCAATCCGGTGCGCGAAAACCCTGGATCGGCTTTTTCGCTGTGATCAAGATTGCAAGCCTCTTCGGCCTCTGGTTCGCCGCTCCTGGCTCGCCGCTGATCTATCCGATGGTCTTCATGATTCTCGCATCAATCGCGGCGGAGTTCTCGATCGTCTTCAACGATTCCATGATGCCGCATCTCGTCGGCAAGGACGAGGTGGGCAAGCTATCGAACACCGCCTGGGGCCTGGGCTATCTCGGCGGCATGGTCGTTCTCATCGCCGTGGTCGCGCTGCTTGCCGGTAACCTGGAAGATGGCAAGACGATCCTTGGCTTCCAGCCACTCTTCGGTCTGGACCCGCATACCGGCGAGGACGCCCGTATCACCGGCCCGATCTCTGCTGTCTGGTACCTGATCTTCATTATCCCGATGTTTCTCTTCACCCCCGACATCAAGCGCGGCCAGCCGTTCGCGGCGGCAGTGCGCTCCGGGCTGACGGAGGTAAGGGGCACGCTCGGCGAGCTCAAGTACCGCCGCGGCATTCTCCGTTTCCTCATCGCCCGCATGGTCTACCAGGACGGCGTAAACGGCCTTCTGATCCTCGGGGGCGCCTTCGCCGCCGGCATGTTCGGCTGGGCGACGATCGAGATCGGCATTTATGGGATCATCCTGAACGTAGTGGCCATCTTCGGCTGCGTCATCGCCGGTCGCATCGACAAGCGTGTCGGCTCGAAAACGACGATCATCGTCAGCCTGGCGCTTCTGCTGGCCGCGACCGCCGGTATCGTCTCGACCGGCCCGGGCTACACATTCTTCGGCCTCGTGAACCTTCCGAGCACGGATAGCGGCGGCCTCTTCGGCACCGCGGCGGAAAAGGCCTATATCGGCTATGGTTTACTGATAGGCTTGGCGTTTGGGCCGGTCCAGGCGTCGTCCAGATCCTATCTGGCGCGCAGCGTTAGCCTCAGCGAGGCAGGCCGTTATTTCGGCATCTACGCTCTGTCAGGCCGCGCCACCAGCTTCATGGCGACGCTGGCGTTCTCGCTCGTCACCTATGCGAGCGGCTCGGCCCGGCTTGGAATGGCAACGCTTGTCGTCTTCCTCGCCGGCGGCCTCATTCTCTTGATCCCTACGCCTTATCCCGCGGACAAGGCGTAGGTTTTGCAACTCGCCTAGTGGCGGAAGTGGCGCATGCCGGTGAAGACCATGGCGATGTCGTGCTCGTTGGCCGCGTCGATCACTTCCTGGTCGCGCATCGAGCCGCCCGGCTGGATCACCGACGTGGCACCGGCGGCGATCATCGAGAGAAGACCGTCGGAGAACGGCAGGAACGCTTCCGAAGCCACGGCCGATCCATGCGTCAGCGGTGCGGGAAGCCCCAACGCCTTTGCCGCTTCCTCGGCCTTGAGGCCGGCGATACGAGCGGAATCGATGCGGCTCATCTGACCCGCGCCAATACCCGCCGTCTGGCCGTTCTTGGCGTAGACGACCGCGTTGGACTTGACGTGCTTGGCGACCTTGAAGGCAAATTTCATGTCTTCGAGTTCCTGCGCCGTCGGTGCCCGCCTGGTGACGACCTTCAGTTCCAGGTCCTCGACCATGCCGTTGTCACGGCTCTGCACAAGCAGGCCGCCGGAAACGGTCTTGGCGGTAAGGCCGGCCGCGCGCGGATCCGGCAGGCCACCGGCCGCAAGCAGGCGAAGATTGGCCTTGCGCGCGACGATTGCTCGCGCTTCCTCGGTCACATCAGGCGCGATGATGACTTCGGTGAAGAGCTTGATGATCTCTTCCGCAGTCTCGGCGTCCAGCGTCTGATTGAGCGCGATGATACCGCCGAAGGCCGAAACGGAATCGCAGGCGAGTGCCCGCTGATAAGCCTCGAGCAGGCTTGAGCCGGTTGCCACGCCGCAAGGATTGGCGTGCTTGATGATGGCGCAGGCAGCCGACTTCTCCGGCAGGAATTCGCCGACGAGCTCGTAGGCGGCATCCGTGTCGTTGATGTTGTTGTAGGAGAGCTGCTTGCCCTGCAGCAACTTCGCGGTCGAAACACCAGGACGCTGTTCGCCCGTCACGTAGAAAGCCGCCTTCTGGTGCGGGTTTTCGCCGTAGCGCATTTCTTCCTTCAGAACGCCGCCGATCACGCGGTGGCGCGGCGTGTCGATCGACAGCGCTTCCGCGAACCAATTGGAGATCATCGCGTCATAGGCGGCCGTACGGGCATAGGCCTTGGCTGCCATCCGCTGGCGGAAAGCATAGCTCGTCTGGCCACTGTCCTGCGAGAGTTCGGAAAGCAGCTCCGCGTAGTCCGCCGGGTCGGTCATGATCGTGACGTAGGCGTGGTTCTTCGCCGAGGCGCGGATCATCGCGGGACCACCGATATCGATGTTCTCGACCGTCGTCGGATAATCACCGCCGGCGGCGCGAACGTCCTCGAAGGGATAGAGATTGATGACGGAGAGATCGATGCCTTCGATGCCATGCGCCTTCATCGCAGCCTGATGCTCGGCATCATCGCGAATGGCAAGCAGGCCGCCATGAACCGTCGGATGTAGCGTCTTGACGCGGCCATCCATGATCTCGGGAAAACCGGTGACATCCGAAACATCGGTGACTTCGAGGCCGGCAGCCGCGATTGCCTTGTGCGTCCCGCCCGTCGAGAGCAGACGAACGCCGTTCTCAGCCAGCGCGCGGGCAAGCTCGACGATGCCGCTCTTGTCGGACACGGACAGCAACGCGGTCTTGACTTTGACCTTGTCGGGGGCGGGGATTTTCTTGGAAACAACGGCCATCTGGCTTCTCCGTTCGGGCTTCGGGAGATGTCCGGCGATCTTCGCGCGGACGATGGCTGGGCGTTAGCACAGCTTTGCGCCCGCGCAAACAGGCACGAGCCCTTCTCTAGCTCTTGCGGGACAAAAACCAGCGTATTTCCGGGCGATCCCGGTAGGAGAGAGCAATCTCGATCTGGTCGGAGCCGCAGATGCCCGACGCATCGGCGAAGAACACGTCTTCGGAAATCAGCACGTCGTTGCCCGGCGCCGAGAACAGCCAGCTTTCGCCATCGGGCGCTGTCATCATGATGGATTCCCGATCCATCTGCTTTAGGTTGATGGCTGGATGTACGTGGAAACGCGCGACCGCCCGCACGTCACCTTCCACCTCTTCGCCCTCGGCCGCGAGCAACCGGTCGCAGCCCGTAACGATGAGGCCGGTGGCGTTGAGCGTGAGTTCGCGCTGGTGCAACACGCCGAATGGCTTCAGGTAGCCGTCATGGCTTGCCTTGATCACGTCGCGCCCGTCATCGGCCACGTCACGCTCGACCACCACGTTCGTCACCGGCTCGGAGATGATGTTCGACACGAATTCCGATGCGGCGAAGCGCGAGGACGAGGTGTCGTCCACCGTCACGGTGGAATGGGCAGCGGTGGTGCGAGCTGCCTGGATATAGCGGCGGCCGGAAAACTTCGGCGAGCCGGCATTGACGATGAAGCGGTAACGCCCGGAGGACATTTCGAACGACAGGCAGCCCGCATGGGCGGTGCGGGACAAGCGCCCCGTCGGCGGAAGGCCGGTATCGGCGATAACGACCGTCTTGCCGGCGGCAAGCCGCTGGTAGCGCGAATAGGGCATCGCCTTGAACGGCTCACCCGCCGTTTCGTCATAACGCAGCAAGGAGACGAGCTCGTTTGCGAGCGTCGACGTTGCCCCGTTGAAGAGCGCAAGGTCCCCGTCCTGGTGGCGGAAGAAGCGAAGAGCCGGATACATGCGGTCGATGCCGGAGATCAGCTTCTGCGGCAGATCATGGCCGAGATTGACGTATGTCTGGCGAAGCGGCAGCAGATCGAGCAGCAGCTCCAGCCCGACCCGCGGATTGCGGGAGATATGACCGCCGTCGGGAAGAATCTGGCTATCGAACTCGCGATCCAGCGCTTCCGCTGCCTTCCGCAGCGTGCTCGCCCGCGCCGGCATTGCAATCGAAGCCATGGCGAGCGCGATGCGCAGGCGGAAACGAACCTCGCCGGGTGGAGCATAGGGAGCCATGCGGCGCAGGTAACGTACCTGGATGGCCAGCGAGCGCATGAAGCGGCGATAGAAGGTGCGGTCGGCATTGTGCAGGACCACGGGCGAATGGGAGAGCCAGGCGATGACGCGCTGCGCGGTCACGTCGATCTCCCAGGCGATGCCCTCTATCCGTCCGCCGTGCAGCGAGAGCCAACCGTTTACAATCGAGCGCGCGACATTGGAGTGAAGCTCGCTCTTTCGCGTCCGCATGTGCCGCAGCCAGCCGAAGCCGTGAAGGCGGATTGCAAAAGCGCGCGATGGGAGGCTGAAATTGAACGGAGATTTGCCGCCTGTCTCAAGCAGGCGTCCGGCGAGCGGAAACCGGCCGTTGATGATCTCCTCGGCCACATGCGCGTCGACGGCCCTGAGATCGGTGGGCGCAACGATCAGACGCTCAGGCGCCTGGACCGCGTGGCGGAACATCCGCAGGCGCAGGATTGCTGCGCGGCACGCTGTGCGCCGCCAGGCCTCGCCCATGTAAAGACTCGAGAACCGCCCGGACCACATGTCTATCGTCTATTGACCCACGTCGTTAAGAATAGATGAATAAATCCGGAATCGGCAGGAATCGTCATCTCGTTTTATGACAGAATCGCAATATGCCAGTTGCCCCGCTATCAGGCAACACGGCGAAGGATGGCCGCATAGAAACCATCCAACCCCGATGCGAAGCCCGTGGGGGCCTGAAGCATGTCCGGCGTCGTGCGGAACTCTCCAAGCTCGGTGATCGCCATTTCCAACCCTGGCCACCGACTGGGCTCGATCACGACGCGCTCGACCGCGGGCGTATCCGCCAGAATACGCGCGATCACCGCTTCGCCTTCCGATGGATCAAGCGAGCAGTTGGAGAACACGATATGGCCGTTCGGCTTCAGCAGCGTCAGCGCATGGCGTAGCAAGCGCTCCTGCAGGCCGGCCAGCTTTTCGATCTCCTCCGGTCCCTTGGTCCAAAGCACATCGGGATGCCGGCGCGTGGTGCCGGTCGAGGAGCAGGGCGCATCGAGGAGGATCGCGTCGAACAGCTCTTCCGGCTCGAACTTCGTCAGATCGGTCGCGATGGTCTCGGACGAAAGCCCCAACCGCTCGAGATTGGAGCGCAGCCGCTTGATGCGGTTCGCCGATTGTTCGACGGCAGTGACCGTGCCGCCCGCAAGAATGAGCTGAGCCGTCTTGCCTCCGGGCGCTGCACAGAGATCGGCGACGCGCTTGCCGGTAAGGTCGCCGAACAGCTGCGCCGGAATGCTTGCGGCAGCGTCCTGCACCCACCAGGCACCATCGTCGAAGCCCTCGAGCGACGGAATGCTGCCTTCGAAGGCCGCAAGGCGCACGCCGCCGGTCGGCAGAACAATTCCGTTCAAGCGCTCTGCCCATCCTGTGGGATCGGATTTGACGGTAAGATCGATCGCGGCCGGCTGCAGCTGCGATTCCGCGATCGCTGTCGCCACATCCTTGCCGTAGGCCTTTTCCAGCCGCTCGAAAAACCAGGTCGGCATCGGCGAGATTGTCGCGATGGAGACGAGGATCTCTTCCTTTTCGCGGCCCATGCGTCGCAGGACGGCATTGACAAGCTTGGCGAAGCGCCGGCTTCTCGGGTCGTTGTTTGCCTGCTCAACAGCAAGGTCGACCGCTGCATGATCGGGAACGTCGAGATAGAGAATCTGAGCCGCCGCGACCGTCAGCACATGATGCAGGGCCCGCGCGCCTTCCGGCAGCGGCGAATCGAGCAGCGAGGAGACGGCCGCCTCGATGCGCGGCAGGTGCCGAAGCGTCGTATTGAGGATGGCACGGACCAGCGCCCGGTCACCATCGTTGAGTGCCTTGTAGGCCGGGTTGCCGTGTTCATTGTCCAGGGCGCCGTCCAGCGGCAGCTTGCGCTCGACCACGGCCGCCAAAATCTTCGAAGCCGCGGCCCGCACCTGAAGGCCAGGCTTTGCCGGACGGGCGCTCGCGGGTTTCTGCTGGCGGAAGGGCTTCTTGCCGTCTGAACTCAAGACCATGGACCTTTTGGCGGTTGCGAATCATCGCGACCAAGGCCCGCATTGGGAACCGATCGCGATTTGCGCGTCGAATTAGCAGCGCGGGGCGCCTGCGTCGAGCCATTCATCCCGCTGCGCGCCATTTCCTCCAGCGCGGCGATCCGGTTTTCGGTGTTCGGATGCGTCGAGAACAAGTTGTCCATGCCGGCGCCGGTGAGCGGATTGATGATGAACATATGAGCGGTCGCGGGGTTTCGTTCGGCATCGTAGTTCGGCACATGCGCCGCCCCGCGCGCAATCTTTCCCAGCGCCGAAGCAAGCCACAGCGGATTGCCGCAGATTTCGGCGCCACGACGGTCGGCCGAATATTCACGCGTGCGGCTGATGGCCATCTGCACGACCATCGCCGCCATCGGCGCCACGATCATCGCCAAGAGCACGCCGACGAAGCCAAGGGGATTGCTGTTGTTTTCACGGTTGCCGCCAAAGAAGAAGGCGAAATTGCCGAGCATGGATATCGCGCCGGCAAGCGTTGCCGTCAGCGTCATCGTCAGCGTATCGCGATTTTGGACGTGCGCGAGTTCATGCGCCATGACCCCGGCAACCTCCTCGGGGGACAGCGCGCTGAGCAGACCAGTTGACGCTGCCACCGCCGCATTTTCGGGATTGCGACCCGTCGCGAACGCGTTCGGCTGTGGGCTGTCGTAGAGATAGACCTTCGGCATCGGCAGCCCGGCATTGCGCGCCAGATCCCGGATGATGGTGAAGAATTCCGGCGCGTTGCGCTCGTCGATCTCCTGGGCACGGTAAGCCGACAGCACCATCCGGTCGGAATTCCAGTAGGAGAAGAAGTTCATGCCGGCGGCGATCAGCAGCGCGATCATCATCCCGCCGCGTCCGCCGATCAGGAATCCGACGACCATGAAAAGTGCTGTCATGAAGGCGAGCAACATGGCGGTACGTACAAGGTTCATCGGGGTCTCCATATCCTTTCATTCCGTCGCGCAGGGTCAAAGGGTTTCAATAAGGGCGGCGACGCACTATGATCTGGTTATTCACCAGCCATTTTCAATGTTTCCCAAGCGGACATGCGTGATGCAAGCAGCCGATAACGACAATATCGAAACTCCAACCACTGAAGGCGAGGAAGCGCCGCGCAAGATGCTGTCGCCTGCAGCCAAGCGCGCCCTCGCCGAAGCCGAGGAGCGTCGCCGCGCGGAACAGCCCGTTGACCGGCCAACAGAGATCGGCGGGCGAGGGGGATCCGACCCAGCCCGCTTCGGCGATTGGGAAATCAACGGCCGCGCGATCGACTTCTAAGTAAATATTCCTATTGACTTTGCGTCATGATCGGAATTTATTCCTTTCATGTCAAAGCTGTTCGCCTTTATATGTTTCGCCTTAGTCGCGCTTCCCGCAAGCGGCGACGCTCGCGATCAGATTGACGGCCCGGTGCTTGCGGAAATTCTCAGAGTGATCGATGGCGACACGCTGCTGGTCGAGGCGCGTCCCTGGCCGCAGCAGACGATGGAAGTCTATGTCCGCCTCCGCGGCATCGACGCGCCGGAGATGCACTCGCGCTGCGCCGATACCAGGCGCGCCGCTCTGGATGCGCGGGAGGCCCTGGTGTCTCTGACGGAAAGCTCGCCCGAGATAAGGCTTACACAAATCTCCGGCGACAAATATTTCGGCCGCATCCTTGCCGACGTGACCCTGTCGGATGGAAAGAATCCGGCTCAAGATCTGTTGGAGCGAGGTATAGTGAGCGCTTACGGCGGCGGCGCGAAGGCGAAAATCCCTTGCCCAAACGAAGAGTAAGGCCGCCCCGAGCAAAGCGGGGCGGCAGTCAGATCACGCCTCGGCCTTGTTTTGCCGGTTTGCGATCAGATCATCGACCACCGCCGGATCGGCAAGTGTCGAAATATCGCCAAGCGCACCGAAATCATCCTCGGCGATCTTGCGCAGGATACGCCGCATGATCTTGCCGGAGCGCGTCTTCGGCAGACCGCTCGCGAACTGGATCTTATCGGGCGCCGCGATGGGCCCGATCTCGGAACGCACATGCTTGACCAGCTGCTGGCGAAGTTCGTCGGATCCTTCGTTCCCCGCCATCAGCGTCACATAGCAATAGATGCCCTGGCCCTTGATATTGTGCGGATAGCCGACGACAGCGGCTTCCGAGACGAGGCTGTGCGAAACGAGCGCGGATTCGACTTCGGCCGTGCCGAGACGATGGCCGGAAACGTTGAGAACATCGTCCACGCGTCCGGTGATCCAGTAATATCCGTCCTCGTCTCGGCGGCAGCCATCACCGGTGAAATACTTTCCCTTGTATGTGGAGAAGTAGGTCTGGATGAAACGCTCATGGTCGCCATAGACCGTCCGCATCTGGCCCGGCCAGCTGTCCGTAATACAGAGATTGCCGTCGGCAGCGCCCTCCAGCACCTTGCCTTCATTGTCGACCAGCTGCGGCTTGACGCCGAAAAACGGCACCGTCGCCGAACCCGGCTTCAGATCTATTGCGCCTGGAAGCGGCGTGATCATGTGGCCGCCCGTTTCCGTCTGCCACCACGTATCGATGACAGGGCAGCGGCTGTCGCCGACCACGCGGTAATACCATTCCCACGCCTCGGGATTGATCGGCTCGCCCACCGTACCCAGCAACCGAAGGCTGGAGCGCGATGAGCGCGTCACGAACTGATCGCCGGCGCCCATCAGCGAACGGATCGCCGTCGGCGCGGTATAGAAGATGTTGACCTTGTGCTTGTCGATGATTTCCCAGAAACGACCCTGATCCGGGAAGTTCGGCACGCCCTCGAACATCAGTGTCGTCGCGCAGTTCGCCAGCGGACCATAGACGATATAGGAGTGCCCGGTGACCCAGCCGACATCGGCCGTGCACCAGTAGATATCTCCGGGATGATAATCGAAGACATATTCATGCGTCATCGCCGCATAGACGAGATATCCGCCCGTCGTGTGCAGCACGCCCTTCGGTTTGCCCGTCGAGCCTGAGGTGTAGAGGATGAACAGCGGATCTTCCGCCTTCATCTTCACAGGCGGGCATTCGGCCTTAACCGTCGCTATTTCCTGATGGTACCAGAGATCGCGGCCCGGCGCCCAACCAGTCTTGCCTCCGGTCCGGCGAACGACCAGCACCTTTTCGACGATGACATGCTGGCGTGCGGCGATGTGGATGGCGGTGTCGGTATTGTCCTTCAACGGAACCGGCTTGCCGCCGCGCACGCCTTCGTCGCAGGTAATCACGAACGTAGATTCGCAATCGACGATGCGGCCAGCCAACGCCTCCGGCGAGAAGCCACCGAACACCACCGAATGCACAGCGCCGATGCGCGCGCAGGCAAGCATTGCGTAAGCCGCTTCCGGGATCATCGGCATGTAGATCGTGACGCGGTCGCCCTTCTTGACGCCGTGCTTCTTCATCACGTTCGCCATGCGGCAAACATGCTCGTAGAGCTCGTTATAGGTGACCTTCTTGTCGATATAGGGGTTGTCGCCTTCGAAGATGATCGCGACCTGGTTGCCGTTCGTCTTCAGGTGGCGGTCAATGCAATTGTAGGAGACGTTCGTCTGCCCGTCCTCGAACCACTTGATCGAGACCTTACCCGTGAAGGAGGTGTTCTTGACCTTGGTATAGGGCTTGAACCAGTCGATCCGCTTGCCATGCTTGCCCCAGAACTTGTCCGGGTTCTCGACGCTTTCCTCATACCACTGCTCGTACTTGGCCTTGTCGATAAGCGCATGGTTCTTAACCGGCTTTTGCACCGGGTAGATCTTCTCCGACATGAAACTCCTCCTCACTCGGATACTGGACAATCTAAAAACGAAGCAGTCCAGATTGACTTTAGGCCATTCATAGCAGGTCGCATTGGCCCGGCAATTAGACGAAGGTCATTTCATTCGTGATCAATTGCAATTATGCGTCACTCCGGTTATATAGCGGCATATTTCCCGGACATAGTGGTGACAATCCACGGACCGCGACACCGGCGCGGACGACAGAAGGACTATATCCATGGCTCAACAATTGCTCATGCCGAAGGCGACCGCTATCTGGCTCGTCGACAACACGGCCCTGTCTTTCGACCAGATCGCGCAGTTCTGCCGACTGCATCCGCTCGAAGTGAAGGCCATTGCCGACGGTGAAGCCGCGCAGGGCATCAAGGGTCTCGACCCGATCTCCACCGGTCAGCTTTCGCGCGACGAAATCGCCCGCGCCGAGAAAAACCCGGCTCACAAGCTGAAGCTCTCCGAGCCGAAGGTTCGTGTCCCTGAATCCAAGCGTCGTGGCCCGCGTTATACCCCGGTCTCCAAGCGCCAGGATCGCCCGAACGCCATTCTCTGGCTGGTTCGCAATCATCCGGAACTGAAGGACGCGCAAATCTCCCGTCTCGTCGGCACCACGAAGTCGACGATCGAGCAGATCCGCGAACGCACCCACTGGAATTCGGCGAACCTCGCTCCAATGGATCCCGTGACGCTCGGCCTCTGCAGCCAGATCGATCTCGACCTGGAAGTCGAGAAGGCCGCCAAGGGCCGACCGCTGCCGACCGCTGCCGAACTCGGCGAAACGCTGCAGTCCGCACACGAGACGGAACGTCTGGCACCCGGCTACGAGCGCGAAGAAGAAAAGGAAATCGATGCCGATGCCGTCTTCGCCAAGCTCAAGTCGCTGAAGTCCTCGCCGAAGGACGAAGACGAGGACGACCAGTACTGATCTCCCAGAGATCGACCCAAACGAGCCCCGCCTGTGCGGGGCTTTTCTTTTGGTGCAAGTCACATAGGGAGCGAGCCGTATCCACGGCCGCGGAGCGCTTCGGCGATCTCTTCAAGGATTGCAGGATCGTCGATCGTCGCCGGCATCTTCCACGGCAGCCCGTCCGCGATCTTCTGCATCGTACCGCGAAGAATTTTCCCCGATCGGGTCTTTGGCAAGCGGCCGACCGCAATCGCCGTCTTGAACGCGGCGACCGGCCCTATCTCGGCGCGAATCAACGCGACGACCTCGGCTTCGATTGCCGATGTTTCCCGTGAAACATTTTTCTTCAAAACGAGGAAGCCGCACGGCATCTGCCCCTTGAGCGGGTCGGCAACGCCCACAACCGCGCACTCAGCGACATCGGGATGCCTCGCGCACACTTCCTCCATCGCCCCAGTTGAAAGCCGGTGACCGGCGCAATTGATGATGTCGTCGGTCCGCGACATGATGAAGAGATAGCCGTCTTCATCGACATAGCCCGCGTCGGCGGTTTTGTAGAAACCGGGAAATTCGGACAGATAGGCCTCATGAAATCGGCTGTCCGCATTCCACAGCGTCGGCAGGCAGCCTGGGGGAAGGGGAAGCTTGATCACGATATTGCCCAGTGTCCCTGAAGCCACCGCATGGCCGGCATCGTTGAGGACCCTGATGTCGTATCCCGGCATCGCAACGGTTGGGGATCCGTGTTTGACGGGGAGTGCTTCCAACCCAAGCGGATTGGCCGCGATCGGCCAGCCGGTTTCGGTTTGCCACCAATGATCGATGACTGGAACCTGAAGCAGACGTTCGGCCCATTTCAGCGTCTCGGGATCGGCACGCTCACCCGCGAGAAAAAGCGCCCGAAACGCCGGCATGGAATGCTCTCGGATAAAGGCGCCCTCACCATCCTCTCGCCTGATCGCGCGAAACGCTGTTGGAGCGGTGAAGAGGACCTCGACCTTGTGTTCTGCGATGACGCGCCAGAACGTGCCGGCATCCGGAGTGCCGACTGGCTTGCCTTCAAAAATCACTGATGTTGCGCCGACCAGCAGCGGGGCATAGGCGATGTACGAATGCCCGACGACCCACCCGATGTCGGACGCCGTCCAGAAGACGTCGCCGGCCTTGATATTATAGATGTTGGCCATCGACCAGATCAGCGCTGCCATATGTCCGCCATTGTCGCGCACGACGCCCTTCGGCTGGCCCGTCGTTCCGGATGTGTAGAGGATATAGAGCGGGTCCGTTGCTGCGACCGACACAGGCACCACTACGGTCCCGCGATAGCCGGCGATCACGGTTTCGAAATCAAGGTCCCGGTCCACGATCAACTCCGCCTTTAGCTGCGGTCGCTGCAGGACAAGACACCGTCCTGGTTTGCATTTCGCCAACAAGATCGCCTGATCGACCAAAGGCTTGTAGGGAACGACGCGGCCCGGTTCCAGTCCGCAGCTCGCGGTGATAATTAGTTTCGCACCCGAATCGTCGATCCGCGCCGCAAGCTCGCTGGCGGCAAATCCGCCAAAGACCACCGAGTGGATGGCACCGATTCGCGCACAAGCGAGCATGCTGAAAATCGCTTGCGGAACCATGGGCATGTAGAGAATGACCCGGTCGCCCTTGGCTATCCCGAAACCTTGCAGGGCGGCCGCGATCGCGTTCACTTCGGCAAGCACGGCACTGTAGCTAAACGATGCTTTCTCACCGGAGACGGGGCTGTCATATATAATGGCGGTGACATCGCCGCGACCCGCATTCACGTGGCGGTCGAGACAGTTGTAGCAGCTATTGGTCTCTCCGCCGGCGAACCAGCGGCCATAGGGGCCATCATCGGGAGCGTATATGCGGTCCGGCGGCTTGAACCATGAAATCTCGTTACCGGCTGTACGCCAGAAATCGTCGGGGTCCTGCCGCCACGCTTCGTAGACCCGCTGGTAATCTCCTCGCATAGGCTCCTCCCCAGGACATGCGATGCCATCCTGTCAATCTAGGGGAGGGGCGCGACAAGAGAAAGCCCGACGAAAGCAGCGTATCAACGCATGCCGAAAATCGCGGAACCAACGCGAACGCTTGTCGCTCCGAAGGCTACGGCGGTCTCATAATCGCCCGACATGCCCATCGACAGCTTCTCGACGTTGCATGCCTTGGCGAGCTTTGCCAGCAGTGCAAAATGCGGCCCCGGGTTCTCGTCGGCCGGCGGGATGCACATAAGTCCCTCGATCATTAGACCAAGCTCTTCACGGCAAAGCGTAACGAAGACAGCCGTATCATCCGGCGCGATACCGGCCTTCTGAGGCTCCACCCCGGTATTGACCTGCACGAAGAGGCGCGGCGTCTTGCCCTGCCGCTTGATCTCTTCGGCAAGCGCGCGCGCGATTTTCTCCCGATCCACTGTCTCGATGACATCGAACAGGGCAACAGCTTCGGCGGCCTTGTTCGATTGCAACGGCCCGATCAGGTGCAGCTCGATTCCGTTCGTTTCCGCCTTGAGCTGCGGCCATTTTCCCTGGCTCTCCTGAACACGGTTCTCACCAAAGACGCGTTGACCGGCTTCAATAGCAGGACGGATCTGGTCGGCATCGAAGGTCTTGGAAACGGCGACCAACTCCACCGATCCCGATGCGCGTCCACCGGATCGCTCCGCTACTGCAATGCGCGCCCGCACATCGTTCAATCGCTCTTGAAGTTCCATCGTTCTCTACCGATCTGACCACCGTTGGACATACCGGCAATGCACTAACCCCGCGAGCCCACGTTTGCCAAGGTCAGCCACGCCAGATTCGTCCTCGCAGACAAGGATTGAACACTTCGCGGGCCTGCAAAACTTGACGGTACGGCGGTTTCATGGTGAAGGTCACCACCAACTTCCCCTGATTTTCCGGAAATGCGAATACGATGGCTACCGAACGTTATAATCCGCGCGATGCCGAGCCCCGCTGGCAGCAGAAATGGAACGAAGAGAAGGTCTTCGAGACCGACAACAGCGATCCGCGCGAAAAATACTACGTGCTCGAGATGTTCCCGTATCCGTCCGGTCGCATCCATATGGGCCATGTGCGAAACTACGCCATGGGTGACGTCGTCGCCCGCTACAAGCGCGCCCGTGGCTATAACGTGCTCCACCCGATGGGCTGGGACGCGTTTGGCATGCCGGCGGAAAACGCCGCCATGGAACGCGGCGTGCACCCGGCTGCCTGGACCTATCAGAACATCGCATCGATGAAGTCCCAGTTGAAGGCGATGGGCCTGTCGCTTGACTGGAGCCGCGAGTTCGCGACCTGCGACGTTTCCTATTACCAGCACCAGCAGCATCTCTTCGTTGACTTCCTGGAAAAGGGCCTGGTCTACCGCAAGCAGTCCAAGGTGAACTGGGACCCGGTCGATAACACGGTTCTTGCCAACGAGCAGGTAATCGACGGCCGTGGCTGGCGCTCCGGCGCCCTGGTCGAGCAGCGTGAGCTGACGCAGTGGTTCTTCAAGATCACCGATTTCAGCGAAGACCTGCTGGAAGCGCTGGACACGCTCGACCAGTGGCCTGAAAAAGTTCGGCTGATGCAGAAGAACTGGATCGGTCGCTCCGAAGGCATGACCGTTCGTTGGGAGATCGCAGGCGGCGCATCGAGCGAGACCGAGGTAACGGTCTACACAACCCGCCCGGACACGCTCTTCGGCGCCTCCTTCCTGGCAATCGCCGCAGATCATCCTCTCGCAAAGGAAGTGTCGGCCACGAATCCGGCTATCGAAGCATTCTGCGATGAATGCCGCCGGGCTGGTACGTCGCTGGCGGCACTGGAGACGGCCGAGAAGAAGGGTATCGACACGGGCATCCGCGTCAGGCACCCGCTCGATCCGTCCTGGGAACTGCCTGTTTACGTCGCGAACTTCGTTCTGATGGACTACGGCACCGGCGCCATCTTCGGCTGCCCGTCGGGCGACCAGCGCGACCTGGATTTTGCCCGCAAGTATGATTTGCCTGTTGTCCCCGTCGTCATGCCGAAGGGTGGGGATGCCGCAAGCTTCACGGTCGGCGACACCGCTTACGACGGCGATGGCGTGATGATGAACTCGCGTTTCCTCGACGGCAAGACTACAGAGGAAGCCTTCAACATCGTCGCAGATCGTCTCGCGGCAGCCACACTCGGCAACGCGGCACAGGGCGAGCGCAAGGTCAACTTCCGCCTTCGCGACTGGGGCATTTCGCGTCAGCGATACTGGGGTTGCCCGATCCCGGTCATCCACTGCGATGATTGCGGCGTCATCCCTGTTCCGAAGAAGGATCTGCCGGTCAAGCTGCCCGAGGACGTGACCTTCGATCAGCCCGGCAACCCGCTGGATCGTCATCCGACCTGGCGCCACGTTGCCTGCCCGCATTGCGGCAAGGACGCTCGCCGCGAGACCGATACGATGGACACCTTCGTGGATTCGAGCTGGTACTTCACCCGCTTTACAGCACCTTGGGAGAAAAAGCCGACGGACGAACAGGCTGCAAATCGTTGGCTGCCTGTTGATCAATATATCGGCGGCATCGAGCATGCGATCCTGCACCTGCTCTATTCGCGTTTCTTCACCCGCGCCATGCGCGAGACCGGCCATGTGGATGTGAAGGAACCCTTCAAGGGTCTCTTCACGCAGGGGATGGTGGTTCACGAGACCTACAGCCGCGGCGCCGGCATGTCGCGTGAATGGGTCGCTCCGGCTGATATTCGCATCGAAGAGGCCGACGGCAAGCGAAGCGCGTATCTTCTCTCTAACAACGAGGAGGTCGCCATAGGATCGATCGAGAAGATGTCGAAGTCGAAGAAGAATGTTGTCGACCCCGATGATATCATTGCTTCCTACGGCGCCGACACTGCTCGCTTCTTCGTTCTTTCCGACTCTCCGCCGGAACGCGATGTCATCTGGTCGGAAGCTGGTGTGGAAGGTGCGCATCGCTTTACCCAACGCCTCTGGCGCTTGATTTCCGAAGCGGCCGAAAACCTCAAGGACATCGACGCGACTCCGGCTAAGGATGGTCATGCCCTGGCGATCTCGCAGCTCGCTCACAAGACCTTGAAAGCCGTCGAGAACGACTATGACAAGCTTTGGTTCAACAAGGCCGTCGCGCGTATATATGAACTGGTCAACGCGCTTGCCGCGCCGTTGACGAAGGTTGCCGCCGGACAGGCCGACGCTGCCTACCGCGCGGCTGTCCGCGATGCCGCACAGATCCTGGTACAACTCGTTGCACCGATGACACCACATCTTGCCGAGGAATGCTGGGCCGTACTCGGCAATAGCGGCCTGCTGGCCCAGACATCATGGCCTCGCTTTGACAACAGCCTGGTAGTCGAAAACGACATGGTCTTGCCGGTCCAGATCAACGGGAAGAAGCGCGCTGAATTGACAATTTCTCGCGACGCAGATCAGAATGCCGTCATTGAGGCGACACTTGCGCTTGATGATGTGAAGCGGGTGCTGGACGGTCAGGCGCCGAAGAAGATTATCGTGGTTCCACAAAGGATTGTGAACATTGTCGTTTAATATCGCTTTTAGACTGGCCCGCGGCGCTGGTATCACCGCGATCCTTGCTTCCACGATCGCTTTGGCATCCTGCCAGGTTCGCCCGCTTTATTCCGAAAGCTCCGGCGTGGCCGGCAAGCTGGCTTCCGTCAGCTTTTCCGACGCAACATCGCGCATAGAGCAGGAAGTTCGCAACCGGCTCATCTTCCTCGCGTCCCGCGGAGCTGGCGAACCGGCGCAGGCCGATTACAAGGTTGAATTCAGCGCTCGCTCCGACGTCATAGGAACGCTTCTCGTCGAATCGTCAGACACGTCTCAGGCTGGCCGCGCCACCGTCAGCATCGACTATACGCTGAAGTCCAACAAGGATGGACACGTTATCAAGGCGGGCAACCGCTATGCGACGGCACTGGTCGACTTCTCCGCACAGGAGTTCGCCAAGCAACGCGCCATCCGTGACGCCGAAAACCGTGCCGCACGCCAGGCCGCCGAGTTTGTCGGGGCCGATATAGCAGCCGCTCTCGGCCGCTAGGAGCAGACGAGTGGCGGAGATCAAGTCGCATGAGTTCGACGGCTTTCTAGAGAAATCCGCGCGCAACTACCGGCTTTTCGTCATCTACGGGCCCGATCGCGGGCTCGTATCAGAACGGGCAGGGCAGATCGCAGCGAAGACTGGCGTCGCGCTGGCTGATCCGTTTTCCCTGATCAAGCTTGACATCTCCGACCTGCAGAAGGATCAAGGCCGCCTCCTGGATGAAGCCGGAGCCCTTGGCCTGTTCGGCGGCGACAAGCTGATCTGGATCAGAGGCGCCGCGAATGAGAAATATCTGGTCGATTCCCTGCAGATCCTCGCGGGCAACCCGCCAGAAGCGACTTACATCATCGTCGAGGCCGGCGACCTGAAGAAGGGGTCGCTGCTGCGCAAGATTGCAGAGCCCGCGCGCAGCGTCGCGACTATTGCCTGCTATGCCGACGACGGCCGCGCATTGAATGCGCTCATTGACGTCGAACTCTCAGAAGCGGGTTTGCGGATCACTCCCGCCGCTCGCCAGGCCTTGGTGGAGTTGATCGGCGGTGATCGTATCGCGTCTCGCAACGAAGTGCGTAAACTTGCACTTTACTGCCGTGGGCAGGATACCATAGAGGAGCAGCATGTTGTCGATATCATCGGTGATGCAAGCGCTATCTCCGTGGACGACGCCGTCGATGCCGTGCTGAGCGGCAACAGCGGAAGCTTCCTGCATGCAATGCAGAAGATCATCTCCTCTAAGACGGCGATCTTCCTCGTCCTCCAGGCCTGCCTGAAGCAGTTTCAGCTGATCGATTCGATGCGGGCGGAAATGGATGAGAAGCGTCTGCAGCCAGGCCAGGTTATGCAGACCATGGCCCGGCATCTGCACTTCCGGCGCAAACCGATCATTGAGCAGGCGCTGCGCACTTGGTCGGCTGATGCCGTGGCACGCGAAACGAACAGACTGCAGGCAGCGATCCTGCAGTCTCGAAAACGTTCATCCATGGAAGATACGATCGCGCTGCAGACGCTGCTGTCGACGACACTTCAATCGGCTAGGCGCTGAGAGCGCCTAGCGTCTTTCAAGAAGTCGGCAGATTTCCTCCAGCTGCTCCAGCGACTTGTAGGAGATGCGGATTTGGCCGCCGCTTGCCTTGTGATTGATGGCTACCTCTAGCCCCAATGCGTCGGACAGCGTCCGTTCGAGAGCCAATGTGTCGGAGTCCTTCTGGCTCTGCAGTGGTGCAACTGGCCGCGGTTCAGATTGAGCCTTGATATCGTTCTGAGCCAGACGCTCGGCATCGCGTACAGACATCCCCTTGGATACGATCGTGCGCGCCAGGCTCACGGGATCGGATGTCGGCACCAGAGCGCGGGCATGCCCGGCGGAAAGCGTTCCAGCAGAAAGGAGATCCCGCACGGGTTCCGGCAGCTTCAGCAGCCGAAGGGAATTCGCCACATGACTGCGGCTTTTGCCGATGATTTCACCCAAATCGTTCTGCGTGTATCCATATTCTGCGATGAGCTGCTCGTACCCAAGCGCTTCCTCAAGTGGATTGAGATCAGAACGCTGCACGTTCTCGACGATCGCGATCTCCAGCGCTGTCTTATCGTCAACGTCACGGACAATGACAGGAAGCTCGACGAGACCGGCCAGCTGCGCAGCACGCCAACGTCTTTCGCCGGCTATGATCTCAAACTGACTCGCACCAAGTGTGCGGACAACAACCGGCTGCACGATACCGTGCTGGCGGATGGAGCTGGCCAAGTCATGAAGTTCACCGTCATCGAATGTGCGGCGTGGGTTACGGGGATTACGAGAAACAAACTCGATCGGGATCGTCCGATCGGCGCTGACGCTAGGCTTCTCGACATTGACCGGCGTCGGCTGGTCCATCTCGCCTATCAACGCAGCCAGGCCACGCCCTAGTCTTCTTTTCGCAACATCATCGCTCATATCTGTACTCTCTACCGTAAAAAGACCGCCACTAAGCCGCTAGCCGCTGACGTTCTCGCTGGATCACTTCTGACGCCAGCTGCAGATAAGCCTGACTGCCCGCGCATTTCAGATCGTAAAGAATTGCAGGCTTGCCATAGGACGGCGCCTCAGAAACCCGCACATTGCGCGGAATCAGTGTGTGGTAGACCTTCTCTCCGAGGTGCGTGCGAACATCACTGACCACCTGCTGCGCGAGATTGTTTCGCGAGTCAAACATCGTCAGAACAATGCCCTGAATGTCGAGTGTTGGATTCACCGTGCGACGCACTTGGTCGACCGTTTCCAACAACTGGCTCAAGCCTTCCAGGGCAAAAAACTCGCATTGTAACGGAACCAAAACGGAATGCGCCGCAGCCATGGCATTCATGGTCAAAAGATTGAACGAAGGCGGGCAATCGACCAACACATAAGAGAAACGATAGGCTTCCTCACGCGCCAATGCCGAACGCAGCTTGAACACACGGTCACTCTGCTGCGCGATTTCCATTTCAATCCCGAGGAGGTCCATAGTCGACGGGACGATGAAAAGGTTCGGCACCGCCGTCTCTTGGACCACATCCTCGATACCATGATCCCCAATCAGCAGATCGTACGAGGACAGCAGCCGGTTCTTTCGGTCGATACCAAGGCCCGTGCTGGCATTGCCCTGGGGATCAAGGTCAACGATCAGCACCCGCTCACCGATTGCGGCGAGCGCGGTCGCCAGATTGATGGCAGTGGTCGTTTTGCCAACGCCACCTTTCTGGTTCGCAATAGTAATAATTCGATTTCGTTCGCCAGCCATTGATAAAGACCCGATACGTTAAACCAAGCGCCGGAGGTTTGAGATCTCTAGGATAACCGAGTCTTGCTCAACGGCACTGGGATGTTCTACCAGATCAAAGCTCCAGCTGCCATGCGCTTTGTCCAGTTCACGGCGGTAATCCCGGCCTTTGTGAAGAATAGACTTGAGCGCATCATTGCCCTCCGCCCATGGCTGAA
The DNA here is from genome assembly GCA_900471485.1 of Hyphomicrobiales bacterium. Taxonomy (GTDB): domain Bacteria; phylum Pseudomonadota; class Alphaproteobacteria; order Rhizobiales; family Rhizobiaceae; genus Rhizobium. The sequence continues at coordinate 66,889 of UCEU01000002.1, read as the reverse complement.
TGAACTGAAAGAGCTTATCAAGGTCTGCAAGGGCGCGTGCCGAGATTAAATCGACCGCCTTCACAAGGCGCGGAGCCTCCTCAATTCGAACAGGATGGACAGTGCCGCGGGCGCCGGTCTCCCGCAAGGCGGTGCGCAGAAACGCCGCCTTCTTGTTATTGCTCTCCACCAGATCAACCCATCCCGCTTTCAGTTCGGCTAGGAAAATAGCGGTGACTATCCCAGGAAAGCCTCCTCCACTCCCGAGATCTACCCAATGCGCAGGCTGCGGCTGCAGCTGAAAAATTTGAGCACTATCCGCGATATGCCTGTTCCAGGCATCAGAGATAGTGGAGGGGGCCGTCAGATTGATTGATTTTGCCCATTTCTGAAATAGAGCGACAAAATGCTCTAGACGTTCCTGTGTTTCACGTGAAACACGCCGGCCGTTCAAATCCATACCGAGGACTCTCTTACATTGTAACTAAGCAATTTTCGCAACGCCCGCTTCAGAACGACGCAGATGAACGAGAAGCAACGATATCGCTGCCGGCGTCATTCCGTCGATCTTTGTCGCCTGCGATACGTCGTAGGGCTTGCTGGTACGAAGCTTCTGCTTAAGCTCGTTCGATAGACCTGAAAGAAGGCCAAAGTCGAAATCCGCAGGTATCAGGCGATTTTCATCACGCTTGACCTGCTCGATATCGGACAGCTGACGCTGCATATAGACCGCATAGTTGGCTTCAATCTCGAGCGCGTCGGCGATCGACGGTTTAACGGCTTCAAGTTCAGGCCACACGCGTCGAAGATCATCGAAACTATGATCTGGATAGGACAGGAGCTCATACGCCGAGCGCCTTTGCCCATCGAGATTCAACTTAAGCCCGGCACGCCGAGCCTCGTTGGGCGTTGCCTGCAGAGATCTCAACATGTCTCGCCCGGTCTCCAAGTCATGCTGATAAATCTCGAAGCGACGCTGACGCGCTGTCGATGCCAAGCCAATTTCGATGGCCATCGGTGTCAGACGTACGTCGGCATTATCTGCCCGAAGCGAGAGACGGTACTCCGCTCTGGATGTGAACATGCGATAGGGCTCCGCAACGCCGCGCGATGTCAGATCATCGATCATGACCCCAATATAGGATTCAGTGCGGCTAAAGCGGACAGCTTCTTGGTCGCCCGCTCGTCGTGCGGCATTGAGACCTGCGACCAAGCCTTGTGCCGCCGCTTCCTCATATCCCGTCGTGCCATTGATCTGACCGGCCAAGAACAAGCCATCCATCTTCTTGACTTCTAAAGACGGCTTGAGTTCGCGCGGATCAACATGGTCATACTCGATAGCATAACCTGGCTGGAGGATTTCGACGCGCTCGAGTCCTGGAATAGAACGAATGAAATCGTGCTGAACATCCGCCGGCAACGAAGTCGAAATGCCGTTCGGATAAACAGTGTCATCATCAAGCCCTTCGGGCTCAAGAAATACCTGATGTCCATCACGCTCGCCGAACTTTACCAGCTTGTCCTCGATCGAGGGGCAGTATCGCGGGCCGACGCCTTCGATCTGACCTGAATACATCGCCGAGCGCTTGATATTCTCTACGATAATCTTGTGCGTCGCTTCGGTCGTTCTGGTGACACCGCAATCAATCTGCGGATTTGAAATCGCATCCGTCATGAAGGAGAAGGGGATTGGATCCGGATCGGCGCCTTGGCGGCCGACGCTCGCCCAATCGATCGTCCTACCGTTCAAACGCGCAGGTGTTCCAGTCTTCAGACGACCCAACCGCAAACCAAGGGCCAGCAAAGTCCGCGACAGGCCGACAGACGGCGCTTCGCCGACACGCCCACCATCGACCTTTTGGTCGCCAATATGGATAAGTCCACGGAGAAACGTACCCGTCGTCAGGACAACAGCGCCGCAATAAAGAATCCGGCTATCTTTCATGATAACGCCGGAAACCGACCCATTCGCAATCTGCAGATCGAAGGCGTCACCCTCGATGACTGTAAGGTTCGAAATCCCTTCGATCTCTGCAAGCATCGCCTGACGGTAAAGCTTTCTGTCAGCCTGTGTCCGAGGGCCGCGAACTGCCGGCCCCTTCTTCCGATTGAGCATTCGGAACTGGATGCCTGCCACGTCAGCAATTCGACCCATAAGCCCATCGAGCGCATCTACTTCACGGACAAGATGGCCCTTGCCCAACCCACCAATCGCCGGATTGCAGGACATCACGCCAATCGTGTCGCGCCGGTGCGTGACAAGAGCAGTCTTTGCGCCATAACGCGCAGCCGCGGCCGCGGTTTCGCAGCCAGCGTGTCCGCCACCGATGACGATGACATCAAAGCGAGAACTGTTCATAAGATACTCCTAGGATCGCTAGGTGATGGTCGAAGTGCTTATTGGAGTCAAGGCGTTTCACGTGAAACGAGAGATCACATCTAGCGGGTGATATGTTTCACGTGAATCATTTGCCGATACAGAATTCGCCGAATATCACGTCCAGAAGGTTCTCGACGTCCACTCGTCCTGTAACGCGGCCAAGAGCGTCCGATGCGGCCCTGAGTTCCTCGGCCCGCAGGTCCAGATCTCGCTGCCCATCGTCTAAAGATGCTTTAATCGCTGAAAGACATTTCGAAAGCGAATCTTTATGCCTGGCGCGACTGGCGATCGCCATTGATTGGGGATGGACTTTGTCCTTGAGGTGGTTACCAATCAGCGACCGAAGATCGTCAAGCCCAGCGCCAGTCTCTGCTGAAAGCACGACATCATAGCCGCGCTCGCTTCGCCGGGGTAGGTCCGATTTCGTGCCTATCTTGATAGCACTATCCAAGAGAAGATGACCAGCCGGCGCCTTTCTAGAACTGTCCTCAACGAATAGGACAAGATCAGCATCCTCGATCGCCAGTTCAGCGCGACGGATGCCTTCGCGTTCAACGGGCTCCAGCGTCTCTCTTAGTCCCGCAGTATCGAACAGCTTGACGAGATAGCCATCAACGCTGATGTCGGCCTGAAGGACATCGCGCGTAGTCCCGGCAATATCCGTTACGATCGCCACCTCACGTTTGACCAACGCGTTCATCAGGCGGGACTTCCCGGCATTCGGCTCGCCCGCGATCACCACCTTGAAGCCGTCTCGAATAATCTCACCCATCTCAGCTTCGACGAGGTGCTTGCGTATCTCGTGGCCGAGCGACGCCATATCTGCCCAGACCTGGTCGGACACCGAGCCGGGGACATCGTCCTCATCCGCGAAGTCAAGTTCAGCTTCGATCAAAGCTCGGGCACGGGTCAGTCTCTTCGCCCAACCGTCGTACAGCGCAGAGAGCCCGCCCGTGGATTGCTCCACGGCAAGACGTCGCTGCATCTCGGTCTCGGAAGCGATAAGGTCGGCAAGCCCCTCGATCTCGACAAGGTCGAGCTTGCCGTTTTCAAACGCGCGGCGAGAGAACTCTCCAGCTTCCGCACGGCGGAGATTTGGAATCTCAGCGAGCTCCCGATAAAGCGCCTCGATGACCGCGCGACCACCATGAAGATGCAGCTCAGCTACATCTTCTCCCGTAAACGAGTTCGGCCCGGGAAAGAAGAGAACCAGCCCCTTATCCAACACATGACCGTTACGAGTCCGAATCGTTTGAAGCGTCGCATGGCGAGGTGAGGGAACATCGTTGCCGGTCAGCCGGTCTAGAGCAGTCCCGACATCAGGTCCACTCAAACGGACGACCGCGACCCCGGCGGGTAACGCGCCACTCGATAGTGCATAGATCGTTTCGTTCGGGCGGGTCATGCTCATACTCCACGCAGAAATGGAAAAGCCGGCCACGATGGGCCGGCTTTAAATGTGGAATCCGGCTAACGGATTAAGTGTTCATTGATTCGAAGAAGTCAGGATTGTTCTTGGTCTGCTTCAGCTTGTCGATAAGGAACTCGATCGCGTCGGTGGTTCCCATAGGCGCAAGAATACGACGCAGCACGAAAATCTTCTGCAGATCCTGGCGCGGAACCAACAGATCTTCCTTACGCGTGCCGGACTTCAAGATGTCCATTGCCGGGAAGATGCGCTTGTCGGCAACCTTGCGGTCAAGCACGATTTCCGAGTTGCCGGTGCCCTTGAATTCTTCGAAGATGACTTCGTCCATGCGGCTGCCAGTGTCGATCAGCGCCGTTGCGATGATGGTCAGCGAACCGCCTTCCTCGATATTACGCGCAGCGCCGAAGAAACGCTTCGGGCGCTGCAGAGCGTTCGCATCGACACCGCCGGTAAGAACCTTACCCGAAGACGGCACGACCGTGTTGTAGGCGCGTCCAAGACGGGTGATGGAGTCGAGCAGAATGACGACATCACGGCCATGTTCGACGAGGCGCTTGGCCTTTTCGATGACCATCTCGGCGACCTGCACGTGACGAACAGCCGGCTCGTCGAAGGTCGAAGAGACGACTTCGCCGCGAACGGAACGCTGCATGTCCGTAACTTCCTCGGGACGCTCGTCAATGAGGAGAACGATCAGGTAGCACTCAGGGTGGTTCGCCGTGATCGAGTGCGCGATATTCTGGAGAAGTACCGTCTTACCGGTACGCGGCGGCGCGACGATCAGGCCGCGCTGTCCCTTGCCCAGCGGCGCCACCAGATCGATGACACGCGAGGAGAGATCCTTGTTTGTCGGAACGTCGAGTTCCATCCGGAAACGCTCGTTGGGATAAAGCGGCGTCAGGTTGTCGAAGTGGACCTTGTGACGGATCTTTTCCGGATCGTCGAAATTGATCGTGTTGACCTTCAGCAACGCGAAATAGCGCTCGCCTTCCTTCGGTCCTCGGATCGGCCCTTCGACCGTGTCGCCGGTCTTCAGCGAGAAGCGGCGGATCTGTGACGGGGAGATGTAGATATCGTCAGGACCAGGCAGATAATTTGCATTGGCCGAACGAAGGAAGCCGAAGCCATCCTGGAGAACTTCAACAACGCCTTCACCGATGATTTCGACATCCTGGCTCGCGAGCTCCTTGAGGATCGCGAACATCAGTTCCTGCTTGCGCATCGTGCTCGCGTTTTCGACCTCGAGCGATTCGGCGAAAGCCAGCAAATCCGTCGGAGACTTACTTTTAAGTTCTTGAAGCTTCATTTCAGCCATGAAGTGACCATTACTCTGTATTTTAAGGGAAAAGGCGATGTCGAGGTTGTAACCGGTCCCGCGAAAGTGCTCGCAGACGATTGAAGTTTACAAACATGCCATAAGGATGAGGTGACGCGAAAATAGCGAGTAAGGTGCATCGCCGCAAGGGGGCTGCTTAAAATGAAGCAAATTTAACCCGGCGGCTTCGCAGGCCTAGAAAGGCTTCACCACAACCATGATGACGATCAGGATCATCAGCAGGGTAGGGGCCTCATTCATGAAGCGCCAATAGCGCGCCGAGCGCCTGTTCTCGTCGCGCTCGAACGCCCTAACGGCCCGGCTGAAGAAGACGTGCACACCGGTTAAAAGCACCACGAGGCCGATCTTGGCATGCAGCCATCCACCTTGAAACCCATAGACCGACCAAGCGAGATACAATCCGAAAATCCAGGTCAGCATCATCGCTGGATTCATGATCACCTTCAGAAGCCTGCGCTCCATGACCTTGAAGGTTTCGGACTGCACGGATCCCGGCTCGGCATCCGTGTGGTAGATGAAGAGCCGCGGCATGTAGAAGAGCCCGGCCATCCAGGCGATTACCGCGATGATGTGAAGCGCCTTGATCCACAGATAGAGATCATCCGGTTGCCAGATAAAGAGCCCGGCCGCCAGCAAAACGAAGAAGGCGATCGCCAAATGGGCGCGGCGGCGGGCATAGGCGCCGGGCTTGGCGTCGATCTGTTTTTCCATGTCAGCCGCTCCTGCCGCGAACGCGCTCGACCAGCAACCTGACATTCTCCGGATCCGCCTGCGGCGTAATACCGTGCCCGAGATTGAAGATCAGCGGGCCGGAGCCCAAGCGGTCGAGGATTGCGTCGATGCCGTCCTCGAGCGCGACACCGCCCGCAACAACCCGCATCGGATCAAGATTACCTTGGACCGGGCCGTCCTTCTGCAGATCTGCGGCAAAAGCCAGCGGTACCGACCAGTCAAGACCGATCGCGTCCGCTTTCGTCTTCTGCCGGTAATCCTTCAGCAGATATCCCGCGCCTTTGGCGAAAGCGATGATACGCGCGTGGGGCCGCCTGGCCTTGATCGACGCAATCATGCGCGCCACCGGCTTGACAGCGAAGGCTTCGAACTCTCGCTCACCCAATACGCCGGCCCAGGAATCGAAGATCTGCACGGCGTCCGCGCCGGCGTCGATCTGGGCAACCAGGTAATCGGCGGATATATCCGCCAGAAGCGATAGCAAAGCTTCAAAGGCCTTGGGATGCTTGTAAGCGAAAAGGCGCGCCGGCGCCTGATCGGGGGTACCATGACCAGCGATCATATAGGTCGCAACGGTCCAGGGAGCGCCACAGAAGCCGAGCAGCGTGGTTTCCGCTGGCAACTCCTTCCGCAGTCTCGAAACAGTCTCCAGCACCGGCCTGAGGTGATCCATGACCACATCGGTCTTGAGAGCGGCAATGCCCGCCTCGTCGATCGGGTCCATCTCTGGTCCATGCCCCTCCGTGAAACGCACGTTCCGCTTCAGCGCATCGGGGATGACGAGGATGTCCGAAAACAGAATGGCGGCATCGAAGCCATAACGACGGATCGGCTGGTGCGTGACCTCGACCGCATAGTCCGGCGTATAACAGAGATCGAGAAAGCTTCCCGCCTTGGCGCGCACCTCTCGATATTCCGGGAGATATCGACCTGCCTGTCTCATGAGCCAGATCGGAGGAGGGCTCAGCGTCTCGCCGTTCAAGACACTCATGATTTTCCGGCGCGTTTCGCTCACACTCGTCTTCCCTATAAAAAAACAAAGATATTTTAAAAGGTTTCTATTTCTTAGAGTCTGTTTCTATCAAGGATTAAAATCCATCCACACCCGACGCCAATTGTCGCGTCTGCCATTCGTTTCCGGCATAGAAATCGCGGTAGAAAGCCGGGTGGTGTGGATCATTCAAAAAAATGAAGCGATTCCAAATGGATCGGATATGCCGCATCGGGCACCGGTCTGTGGACAAGCTGTGAACTTCGAATAAGCGAGAACGATCTTTCCACAAAACCAACAGACCACGCCGGGAGACATTTCGCGAAATTCGAATTGTGGAAAACCGACCATGTTTTCCCTTGCCTTACCCTCCGCCGGTCCCTTAGCTCTCCGCTGTCCAGTGTTTTCAACAGGCAGCGGAAAATAGCGTGGAGAACCGACCGAACTTCTTCCATCTACATCTGATTTCTGACTCGACCGGCGAGACTCTCATCTCCGCCGGCCGCGCCGCGTCGGCGCAGTTCAAGGCCGCGCAGCCGATCGAGCACGTCTATCCCCTTATCCGAAATCGGAAGCAGTTGCTGCAGGTTCTGCAGGCGATCGATAGCGAGCCGGGCATCGTTCTCTACACGATTGTCGACCGCGAGCTTGCGACATTGATCGACCAGCGTTGTGCCGAGATGGGTGTCGCCTCGGTCAATGTCCTCGAGCCGGTCATCGACGCGTTCCAGATCTACCTCGGGGCGCCATCGCGCCGTCGCGTCGGTGCTCAGCATGTGATGAACGCGGGCTACTTCGCCCGCATCGAAGCACTCAATTTCACGATGGATCACGACGATGGTCAGATGCCTGAGGACTACGAGGATGCCGACGTCGTCATTATAGGTATCAGCCGCACCTCGAAAACGCCGACCAGCATCTACCTGGCAAACCGCGGCATCAAGACCGCCAATATTCCGATCGTCTATGGCGTTCCTCTTCCCGAAAACCTCTTCTCGGTGGTCAAGCCGCTGGTCGTCTGCCTGATTGCCACGACCGACAGAATTTCCCAGGTGCGCGAAAATCGCGTGCTCGGCGCGACGCCCGGTTTCGATCGTGGTCAATATACCGATCGGGCAGCAATATCCGAGGAGCTGAAATACGCCCGATCGCTTTGCGCCCGATATAACTGGCCATTGATCGACGTGACGCGGCGTTCGATCGAGGAGACGGCGGCCGCAATCGTTGCTCTTCGTCCCAAGCTGCGCTAAGCGCGGGGCGACACCGACGGGAGTTCGCATGACAACCAAGATCATCCTCGCCTCAGCAAGCCCGTTCCGCAGGATGCTGATGGAGAATGCCGGTCTCTCCTTCGAAGCGCATGCAGCTCGCATCGACGAGCGTGCCATTGAGTCCCGCATGGAAGACGATAGGTCTACACCAGATGCCGTTGCGGTCGTATTGGCGACCGAGAAAGCGTGTGAGGTCAGCAGCCGGTTTGCCGATGCGATCATCATCGGCTCGGACCAGACGATGTCGCTCGGAAATCGCACGTTTCACAAGCCCAGCGATATGGCCGACGCAGCCAATCACTTGAGGCTGCTTTCGGGAAACACGCATCGCCTGAATAGCGCTATCGCGCTTACGCTAAACGGTCAGGTGATCTGGCAGCATGTGTCGCACGCAGAACTGACCATGCGCGAACTCAGCAGTGACTTCATTGCCAGGCATCTGGCGCGCGTGGGAGATAAGGCGATGTCGAGCGTCGGCGCTTATCAACTCGAAGGGGAGGGGCTGCAGTTGTTCTCCAAAATCGACGGCGACTACTTCACTATCATCGGCTTGCCCATGCTGCCGCTACTGGAAAAACTGAGGGAGCTTGGTGCTATCGATGGATGATTCACGTGAAACACTCGGGCGAAATGCATTTGTGACCGGCTTTCCGATCAAGCATTCCCGATCGCCGATTATCCATGGGCACTGGCTGAAAACGCTTGGCATCCAAGGGTCGTACCGGGCCCATGAAGTCGCGCCAGAAAACTTTCCCGATTTTCTCCAGGCGCTGAAAGAAGGCCGCTCCGGCTTTATCGGCGGCAATGTCACGATCCCGCATAAGGAAATCGCATTCAAGCTCGCTGATAAGCCTGACGAACTCTCGCAGGAACTGGGCGCATCGAATACCCTATGGGTGGAAGAGGGCAGACTGCATGCGACCAATACCGATGGTCGCGGCTTCACCGCCAATCTCGATGAACGCCACCCAGGTTGGGACAAGGCGCGATCCGCTGTCATCCTGGGGGCCGGCGGCGCCAGCCGCGCCGTCATCCAGGCCGTGCGAGATCGCGGCTTCAAGGAAATTCACCTCGTCAACCGAACCGTCACTCGGGCGCGCGAGCTTGCCGATCGCTTCGGCGCCGTCGTTCAGGCGCATCCCATGGAAGCGCTCTCCGAAGTCATGAGCGGTGCGGGCCTCTTCATCAACACGACCTCGCTCGGCATGGATGGCGAAGAAGCGCCGCGGCTCGATTTCTCGCCTTTGCTCTCCGGCGCCGTGGTCACCGACATTGTCTATGTTCCCCTGAAGACACCATTCCTGGTCCAAGCAGAGGCGCAGGGTTTCCCGACAGTGGACGGATTGGGCATGCTCCTGCATCAGGCAGTCCCCGGTTTCGAGAAGTGGTTCGGGCAACGACCGGTGGTCGATGAAACGCTGCGGTCGCTGATCATCGCGGATATGGAAAAGCACTGATGCTGAAGATCGGACTGACGGGATCGATCGGGATGGGCAAATCGACGACGGCGAGATTCTTCGCCGGCGCTGGCGTGCCGGTCAACGATTCCGATGCCGTCGTCCATGCTCTTTATTCCGGAAAGGCGGCGCCGCTGATCGACGAAGCCTTTCCCGGTACGATGAAAGACGGCACCGTCGATAGGCAGGAACTCAGCCGCCAGCTGGCGCTCAAGCCCGATGGCTTCAAACGCCTGGAGGCGATCGTCCATCCGCTGGTCCGGCAGCGAGAGGACGAATTTATTCGCCAGCAGACCGATGCCGGCGCGGAGATGGTCGTCCTCGACATCCCGCTCTTGTTCGAAACGGGGGCGGATACCAGGGTCGATATTGTCGTGGTTGTCACGTGCGATCCACAGATTCAACGCGATAGGGTGCTTGCGCGCCCCGGCATGACGGAAGAAAAATTCACTATGATTCTCTCGCGCCAGACGCCCGATGCCGTAAAGCGGGAGCGCGCCGATTATCTGATCGACACCGGCCACAGCAAGGAAGCTGCCAGGCAGCGTGTTCACGAAATTATTGCCGATCTGAAATCGCGGCTCGCCAAAGGAGATTTCCGGAATGCGTGAAATCATCTTCGACACGGAAACCACCGGGCTGGATAATCGTATCGATCGTATCATCGAGATCGGCGGGGTCGAGATGATCAACCACTTCCCGACCGGCCGGACCATCCACATCTACATCAATCCCGGCGACCAGAAGGTCCATCCCGATGCGCTGGCGGTTCATGGCATTACCGACGAGTTCCTGAAGGACAAGCCTCCGTTCAGGGACGTCGTGCAGGAGATCATTGATTTCTTCGGCGACGGCAAGTGGATCGCCCACAACGCGACCTTCGACATGGGCTTCATCAACGCCGAGCTCGCGCGTCTCGGCATGCCGCCGATCCTGCCGGAACGGGTAACCGACACGCTGTCGCTTGCGCGACGCAAGCATCCGATGGGCCCGAACTCGCTCGATGCGCTTTGCCGACGCTATGGCATCGACAATTCGCACCGTGCCAAGCACGGCGCACTTCTTGACTCCGAGCTTCTGGCCGAAGTCTATATCGAGATGATCGGTGGCCGGCAGACGGCGCTTGGTCTCGGTGTCGCTTCCAGCAAGGCCGCGGGCGAGGACGATCTCGTCGAGGAAATCATCCTGGAGCCTATGGAACGGCCCCGGCCTCTGCCGGCGCGTTTGAGCGATGGCGAGCAACAGGCTCACGATGCCCTTATCGCCAAGCTCGGCCAGAAGGGCATCTGGGCAAAATACGATCTGCCAAACTAAAAATGCCCGGGCTTGCCCGGGCATTTCCATGAGGTCTGATAGATCGGCGAAGGCTTAGTTTGCCTGAACCTTGGCACGCGTCTGTTCTTCGGCAACGCGCTGCGCGAACATCTGCGAAAAATCGATCGGGTCGATCATCAGCGGCGGGAAGCCGCCGTTGCGCGTGACGTCGGCAATGATCTGGCGGGCAAACGGGAACAGCATGCGCGGGCACTCGATAAAGAGAACCGGCAGCATATGCTCCTGCGGGAAACCGGCGATGCGGAAGACGCCGCCGTAAACCAGCTCCGTATGGAAAACCGTCTTGTCGCCATCCTTGGCTTCGGCGTTCAGCGACAGAACCACGTCGAAATCCGTGTCCGACAGCGGATTGGCGTTGACGTTCACATTGATGTTGATGGCCGGAGCCTTGTCGCGAGCCTGGAGCGAACGCGGAGCACCCGGATTTTCGAAAGAGAGATCCTTGGTGTACTGCGCAAGAATGGTAAGGCTGGGGCTCGTTGCGCCGTTGTTGTCGTCTTCGTTGGCCATGGGCTTTTCCTCGAGGGCTTTGGATTGTGCCGCATCTATCATTTTGAGCAATGGGTTACAACCCTGACGCCCAGCGGGATGGCATGCACGATAGGCTTAGTCTCCGAGGTGTTTTCCCGACCACGGCGATTTTCCATCCGGCTCTCTCCGGTAATCCTCTTCATCGAGATCGACGACCTTGGGATCGCTCTGCCGACCGGATCGAGATGATGCCGTAAAGCCGCCTTTCGAACCCACGACGACAAAGCGTCGGCTGACATAGCGCCACGCCAGATCCCGCACCGGTGGAATGAATATCAGGATGGCGATGATATCGGTGAGGAATCCGGGAATGATCAGAAGCAGCGAGGCGATGACAAACATTGCCGGGCGAAGCAACTCGCGTCCGGGCATCGCGCCCCTTTGACCCTCCGCTTGCATGCGCCGCAGAGTGCTGATGCCCTGTCGCCTCAGCAGCGTGACGCCGGCAATGAAGCTCAGCATGACGAGGGCGAGCGTAAGCCAAAGGCCGATCATCTTTCCGACAACGACGAAACCCGCGATCTCCGCAAGCGGTAGAAGAAGGATAAAGGCAGGCAGCATTGTAAGGCGCATGTGTCTCTCCCGGTGTTGCCGGGCTCCGTTGCGGCGGCCGTTTTGGCCGACCCATTTGAATCATCTGTATAGGCAGACTATATGGGAGTACAAATCAGGGATGTTAACGGCTTTATGGCGGGGATATGGGCTCAAACGACTTCATCACATTGTTTTTTCTCGTGGCGGCGGTGCTGATTTTTCTGCAGCTCCGCAGCGTCCTCGGTCGTCGTACGGGAAATGAGAAGCCGCCGCGCGATCTTTATACCCCCCGCGATGCCGCCGGTCCCGAAAGTCCCGATGCTGGAAAAGTCGTCACGTTGCCCCGTCGTGATGCCGCTGGCGAAGAGGAAGATCGCTTTGCCGCGATCGATGCTTTCGCTCCTGCCGGCACGCCGCTCAACGATTCCTTGCGTGAAATGAACAAGGCCGATCCGTCCTTCACGCCGAAGGAATTCATCAACGGCGCCCGGATGGCTTATGAGATGATCGTCATGGCCTTTGCCGATGGTGACCGCAAGACGCTGAAGAACCTGTTGTCCAAGGAAGTCTATGATGGCTTCGATGCCGCGATCGCTGATCGCGAGTCGAAGGGTGAAAAGGTCAAGTCGACCTTCGTCGGCATCGAGAAGGCCGAGATCACCAATGTCGAGGTGAAGGGCAGCGAGGCACAGATCACGCTTCGGATCGTCAGCCAGTTGATTTCGGCGACCTATGACCGCGACGACAAGCTGGTCGACGGCGATGCCGAAAGCGTGGCTGAGGTCAACGACCTCTGGACCTTCGCGCGGGACACGCGTTCGCGTGATCCGAACTGGAAACTCGTGGCCACCGAATCGGAACATGAGTGACGAAAGAGAGGGCTTCGCCCTTCAGGCAACAAGCTTTGATGATCTGAAAGGCTGGAGGGATGATGATCCCTCCAGCCTTTTTGAAACCATGGAAGCTTGCTGCCGGTACATTGAAGACACGAAGCCATATCGCACCGGCGCCCTGGGATTGACCGCTCAAGATCTGCTGCCGTTGTTGCACGCAGCGCATGGGGCGAAAGTGACCTCGGCCGCGGATGCCAGGACCTTCTTCGAAACCCATTGTCGGCCGTTCCGCATCCGCCGTACTGGCGGAGCCCCGGGTTTTGTCACGGCATTCTACGAGCCTGAAATCGCGGTCTCGGCGACACCCGACGAAGAGTACCGCCACCCTTTCTATCGCCGTCCTGAAGATCTCGTCGATCTAGACGACACCAACCGTCCAGTTCAATTGGAATCCGGCTATGTTTTTGGTCGAAGCCGCGATGGCGTGATCGATGCCTATCCCGATCGTCGGGAAATCGACCAGGGAGCGCTCGCCGGGCTGGGGCTGGAGATCGCCTGGGCGAAGTCGAAGGTCGATGTTTTCTTCGTGCATGTGCAGGGTGCGGCTAGGCTGCGCTATCGAGATGGAAGTCTCGGCCGCATCACCTATGCCGCAAAGGCGGGACATCCGTTTTCGGCGATCGGCAAGCTGCTGATCGAGCGTGGTGACATCGAGCGGTCGGCTATCTCTATGCAGTCGATCCGCGCCTGGCTGGCCGACCATCCCGACAAAGTCGACGAGGTCCTGTGGCACAACCGCTCCTACATCTTCTTCCGCGAGGCTGAAGCGGGCCTTGACGACGGTCCGATCGCGGCTGCGAAAGTGCCGCTGATTCCGGGACGCTCGCTCGCCGTCGACCGCCTGATCCACACTTTCGGCTTCCCGTTCTTCATCCGCTCGGAAGATCTTCGCCACCTCGACGGCGGCAAGCCCTTCGAACGACTGATGCTCGCGCTCGATACGGGCTCCGCCATTGTCGGTCCCGCCCGCGGCGATATCTTCACCGGTTCCGGTGATCTGGCCGGGGAACTGGCGGGCACCGTTCGTCATGACGCGGATTTCACCATACTGATCCCCCAAGCCGCGGCCGCGAGGTTCGCCTGATGGTGAAGGAACGCAAGCTCAGCACCGATGAACGAATTCTCTGGGGCAAGGTTGCTCGTAGCACGCGACCCATGCCTGGCAATAAAGACCAGTTGAGCGAGATCGATGCCTTCTTGAACGAGGCGGAAGCCGAAGTTGAAAAGGTATCGGCGGCCAAGCCTGCAGCAAGCGTCGCCGCCCAGCCTGCGTCTCCCAAGCCGAAGCAGACGTCAGGTGTTCATCATCCGCTGGAACGACCCGTCAAACGAAAGATCGCGAAAGGCCGTCTGGCTCTGGAAGCACGCATCGACCTTCACGGTCTGGTGCAGAGCGAGGCACATATCATGCTGCTCGACTTCCTCATGCGCGCGCATGAGCGCGGCATGCGGCACGTTCTCGTCATCACCGGCAAGGGCAGCTCGCTCGGCAGCGAAGGCGCCCTCAAGCGGGCCGTGCCGATGTGGTTCTCGAAGCCGGAGTTCCGTTTCCTGATTTCCTCATACGAAACCGCTGCCCAGCATCATGGTGGTGAGGGGGCTTTGTATATCCGTCTTGCTCGGCGCCACGGAGATCCGCTTTGACGCCGTTCGGTGAGGCCATTCGCAAGTTGAGGGCGCGCAAGGGGGTGTCGCAGAAACAGATGGCCGCGGCCCTGAACGTGTCTCCGGCCTACCTGTCTGCGCTGGAACACGGGCAGCGCGGCATGCCGAGTTTCGACCTGCTGCAGCGTATCGCCGGATATTTCAACATCATCTGGGACGAAGCCGAAGATCTCTTCCTGCTCGCCCGCTTTTCGGACCCCAGAGTGGTCGTCGATACCTCGGGAATGTCGGCCGAGCACACCGCCTTTGCAAATCTTTTGGCGGGTCGCATTCGCCATCTTGACAGCGCTGCATTGGCCCAGCTGACAGCGGTTCTGGAAAATGCCGTCAAAGCGGACGGAAAAGGGTCATAATCCCCTGTTTTATGCCGCATTTGCAGGCGCTGCCATTGGGAAGTTAAACCAAAAACCCTATATTCTGACGTGAATATGGCCGGTGATTCGCAAGTCTCGTACCGGCTTCGACAACAGGGAAATTCTCGACAATATGACCGATACACCCGCGACGGAAAACGGCGTTAGCACCGAATATGGCGCAGACTCGATCAAGGTCCTGAAGGGGCTCGATGCAGTCCGCAAGCGCCCCGGCATGTATATCGGCGACACCGACGACGGTTCCGGCCTGCATCACATGGTCTACGAAGTCGTCGACAACGCGATCGACGAAGCACTGGCCGGCCATGCCGATATCGTTACCGTGACGTTGAACGCCGATGGCTCCGTCACCGTTACCGATAACGGCCGCGGCATTCCGACCGACATCCATAGCGGCGAAGGTATTTCGGCCGCCGAAGTCATCATGACCCAGCTGCATGCCGGCGGCAAGTTCGACCAGAACTCCTACAAGGTCTCGGGTGGTCTGCACGGCGTCGGCGTGTCGGTCGTCAACGCCCTGTCCGTCTGGCTGAAGCTCAAGATTCGCCGTCAGGGCAAGATCCACGAGATGAGCTTCACGCACGGCGTCTCCGATGCGCCGCTGAAGGAAACCGGCGATGCCGGCAATGAGACCGGCACCGAAGTCAGCTTCATGCCGAGCTCCGAAACTTTCACGATGGTCGAGTTCGACTTTGCAACGCTCGAGCACCGCCTTCGCGAACTCGCGTTCCTGAATTCCGGCGTCCGCATTCTTCTGAGTGACAAGCGCCATTCGGATATCCGTCAGGAAGAGCTTCTCTATGACGGCGGCCTGGAAGCCTTCGTGTCCTATCTCGATCGCGCCAAGAAGCCCCTGGTCGAGCGCCCGGTCGCGATCCGCGGCGAAAAGGATGGCATAACGGTCGAAGTCGCGATGTGGTGGAACGACAGCTACCACGAGAATGTGCTCTGCTTCACCAACAACATTCCCCAGCGCGACGGCGGCACGCACATGGCCGGCTTCCGCGCGGCGCTGACCCGTCAGATCACCTCCTATGCCGATACATCCGGTATCACCAAGAAGGAAAAGGTCTCGCTGACGGGCGATGACTGCCGAGAAGGTCTGACGGCCGTTCTCTCCGTCAAGGTGCCGGATCCCAAGTTCTCGTCGCAGACGAAGGACAAGCTGGTCTCCTCGGAAGTGCGCCCGGTCGTCGAAAACCTGGTCAGTGAAACGTTGAGCACCTGGCTGGAAGAACATCCGACGGAAGCCAAGGTTCTGGTCGGCAAGGTGGTCGAAGCCGCTGCCGCCCGCGAAGCCGCCCGCAAGGCGCGCGAACTCACCCGCCGCAAGGGCGCGCTCGATATCGCCTCGCTTCCCGGCAAGCTCGCCGATTGCTCCGAGCGCGATCCGGCCAAGTCCGAAGTCTTCCTCGTCGAAGGTGACTCCGCAGGTGGTTCGGCCAAGCAGGGTCGCTCGCGTGAAAACCAGGCAATCCTGCCGCTGCGCGGCAAGATCCTGAACGTCGAGCGGGCTCGCTTCGACAAGATGCTGTCGAGCCAGGAAATCGGCACGCTGATTACCGCGCTCGGCGCCGGCATCGGCAAGGACGAGTTCAACGCCGACAAGCTGCGCTATCACAAGATCATCATCATGACGGACGCCGACGTCGATGGCGCCCATATCAGAACATTGCTCTTGACCTTCTTCTTCCGACAGATGCCGGAACTGATCGAGCGCGGCCACATCTACATCGCCCAGCCGCCGCTTTATAAGGTGTCACGTGGCAAATCGATCCAGTATCTGAAGGACGAAAAGGCGCTTGAGGAATACCTTATCGCCCAGGGTCTCGATGATGCCGCCTTGAAGCTCGGAAGCGGAGAAGTTCGCGTCGGGCAGGATCTGCGCGAAGTGATCGTCGACGCGCTGCGCCTGCGCGCGCTGCTCGATAACCTGCATTCGCGTTACAACAGGGCGGTGGTGGAGCAGGCGGCAATCGCCGGTGCACTCAATGCCGAAGCTGTCAGCAACCCCGCCCGTGCGGAAGAGCTGGTTGCCGAAGTCGCCAAGCGACTCGATATCATCGCGGAAGAAACAGAACGTGGTTGGGAAGGCGGCCTGACGAGCGAAGGCGGCCTGCGCCTTGAGCGCATGGTTCGCGGCGTCAAGGAAGTCGTCGTACTCGACATGGCACTGATCGGTTCGCAGGATGCGCGGCAGATCGACCAGTTGTCGTCGCGCCTGAAGGAAATCTATCAGACGCCGCCTACGTTG
Organism: Hyphomicrobiales bacterium; assembly: GCA_900471485.1. Taxonomy (GTDB): domain Bacteria; phylum Pseudomonadota; class Alphaproteobacteria; order Rhizobiales; family Rhizobiaceae; genus Rhizobium. The sequence goes on along the minus strand of UCEU01000002.1, from coordinate 49,728 downwards.
ACGCGTCGTGAAGGTCAGCTGGAAATCTCAGGCGCCCGCGCGCTTCTCGAAGCGGTCTTCGCCAGTGGCCGCAAGGGCCTCACCATGCAGCGATACAAGGGTCTTGGCGAGATGAATGCCGAGCAGCTCTGGGAAACGACGCTCGATCCGAACGTCCGGTCGCTGTTGCAGGTCAAAGTGGCCGACGCGACGGATGCGGACGGTCTGTTCGCCCGCCTGATGGGTGATGAGGTCGAGCCTCGCCGCGAGTTCATTCAGGAAAATGCGCTCAGCGTTGCCAACCTTGATATCTGACGAACGCAGTCTTCGAATTTTCAAGATCCCCACGACGTCAGCGCCGTGGGGATTTTTGCTTCTACTCAGCCGGCTATGAACTTGCCGTTGAACGCTACCTCTGAAAGTGGCTTGCGCTGGCTTGGAAACTCGCGCTCCCGATTGCGCTCGGACAGAACGCTCTTGTCGGCAAGACGACCGACGGCAATGCCGGCTTCCACTCGGTAGCCCTCGGGAATATCGAAGGTCTGCCTGATCTTGTCGTGCTCGATGCCGCCCATGCCGTGGGCGTAGAAGCCGGAGAGCTTTGCCTGCAGCGCCAGGTAACCCCAGGCCGTGCCGGCGTCGAAGGAATGAGTGTAGCTCTTGCGCCCTTCTGAGATATCACCGTTGAAGCCCTTCGATACCACGAAGATGAGCGCCGAGGCGTTCTTGGCCCACTCCTGGTTGGACTCGACTAGCAACGCTACGAACTTATCCCAATCGTCCGATCCCTTCAGCGCATAGATAAAGCGCCAAGGCTGCTGGTTGGCGGAGGAGGGCGCCCAGTGTGCCGCATCCAGCATGCTGAGCAGCGCGGCCTCTTCGATAACCTCGCCTGTGAAGGCGCGGGGAGACCACCGGTCAAGAAAAAGCGGTTCGATCGGATACTGGGATTCGCGGTTGTTGCTCTTCGTCATGGTTCTTCCGGCTGTTCTGGAGTGTTGAAATCAAATGATATCGCGCTTTCAGAAAATTTCGATGGCGGATACCGAACCTTGGTCACGGCGGACGGTGCACAGTCTGTTTCAAGAAATGTGGCCTCCCGCGCGCGCGAAAGCGCGCTAGAAGTCCGCCATGTCATTGAGATAGGAGAGCGGCGTTGCTCGTAAACGGCAAATGGACGGAAGATTGGCAGCCGGTGCAGGCCAAGGATGAAAAAGGCGGCTTCGTGCGCCAGACTTCAAGCTTCCGCAACTGGATCACCCCGGATGGTAGCGCGGGGCCGACGGGTGAGGGCGGTTTCAAGGCGGAGCCCGGCCGATACCATCTCTACGTCGCCTATATCTGCCCCTGGGCGTCGCGCGTTCTCATTGGACGGAAGCTGAAAGGGTTGGAAGAAGCGATATCGATCTCCGTCGTCGAGCCCGCCCTGACCAAGCAGGGATGGCGGTTCGGAGATTACCCCGGCGCCACGCAGGATCACCTGCAGGGTGCAACCTACATGCACCAGATCTACACGAGCGCGGACTCTACGTTTACGGGCCGCGCCACGGTACCGGTTCTATGGGACAAACAGCGCCAGACGATCGTCAACAACGAGTCCTCGGACATTCTGCGGATGATGAATGACGGCTTCGGCGATCTCGCAAAAAACGAGATCGATCTCTATCCAGCGCCGCGTCGCGCCGAGATCGATGCTTTCAACGAGCGGATCTATCCAAGCCTCAACAATGGGGTCTATCGCACCGGCTTCGCAACGACCCAACTGGCTTACGAGGAAGCATTTACCGGCGTTTTCGAATGCCTGGACTGGATCGAACCGCAACTGGAAGGAAGATCCTTCCTGTTTGCCGACCATCCCACTGAAAGCGATATCCGCCTCTTCGTAACGCTTGTTCGTTTTGACGTAGCCTATCATGGCATCTTCAAGTGCAATCTGCGCAGGCTATCGGACTACCGCAACCTGCGTGCCTTCTGCCGTCGCATGCTCGACTGGCCGGGAATCGCCGAAACGGTGAATATCGACCATATCAAGCGAGGTTACTATTCGATCGAAAGCCTCAACCCGACACGCATAGTCCCCCTCGGCCCTGATCTGTCGGAGATTTTCTGACAGGGCGTACCGCTCAGGCAAAAACCCGTAATGACACCCGTGAATAATTCGTTCATAGGTGATCATCATTCGCTTGTGCCAGGAGGAAGTTCAATGAAGCTCATGCGTGTTGGAGAGGTTGGCAAGGAAAAGCCGGCGCTGCTGGATTCGGATGGCAAGATCCGCGATCTGTCTGCTCATGTCGCGGATATCGCAGGCGAAGCAATCTCGCCGGCCGGCTTGGCGAAGCTCGCCGCGCTTGATCCAAAGAGCCTGCCGGAGCTTTCTGCGGGCCGCATCGGCGCTTGCGTGGCCGGAACCGGCAAGTTCATCTGCATCGGCCTGAACTTCTCCGATCACGCCGCCGAAACCGGCGCGACCGTTCCGCCTGAACCGGTTATCTTCATGAAGGCGACATCAGCTATCGTTGGGCCGAACGATAACGTCCTCATCCCGCGCGGCTCCGAAAAGACCGACTGGGAAGTGGAGCTTGGTGTTGTCATCGGCAAGACGGCAAAATACGTCAGCGAAGCTGACGCGCTTGATTACGTTGCCGGCTATTGTGTTTCGCATGACGTGTCCGAGCGCGCTTTCCAGACGGAGCGTGCAGGCCAGTGGACGAAGGGCAAGTCCTGCGACACCTTCGGCCCGATTGGCCCCTGGCTGGTCACCAAGGACGAAATCGGCGATCCGCAGAACCTTGGCATGTGGCTAAAGGTCAACGGCGAAACCATGCAGAATGGCTCGTCGAAAACGATGGTTTATGGCATCGCTCATGTCGTTTCCTATCTCAGCCAGTTCATGTCCCTGCATCCTGGAGATGTGATCTCGACCGGAACACCTCCGGGTGTCGGCATGGGAATGAAGCCGCCACGGTTCCTCAAGGCCGGGGATGTCGTGGAACTCGGCATCGAAGGTCTCGGAACCCAGAAGCAGACGTTCCTGGCCGATCGCTAAGTTGTTTCTCGAACTTTAACGTTCGAAGCGCACCATGATGCCGGGGATATTATCTCCGGCATTTCTTTTTGCAGTGCAGGCTACGAATGTTGCTGTGCAACAAAAACCTGTTACTGTGCGTTGAGATGCCAGCACGTTGTTGGACCGATTTCGATGCCTTTCAATCGGCGTCATCGTCCGACCGGGAGAAAGGTGGCGCATCTCATGTTTTATCAGCTCTATGAATTCAATCATGCGGCCATGGCGCCGTTTCGGGCCATGGCGGACGTCATGCGCCTTGCTTATGCCAATCCGCTTAACCCGATGTCGCAGACACCGCTCGGCCGGACGATGGCGGCCAGCCTCGAGATGTTCGAGCGCACCACGCGTCGCTACGGCAAACCGTCGTTCGATCTCAAGCAGACGGTGATCGATGGTCGCGAGGTCGCGGTTCGCGAGGAGACCGTCTGGTCGCGACCTTTCTGCAACCTCCTGCATTTCTCTCGAAATACCGCGCGCGATCACGGCCCCGACCCCAGAATTCTCTTGGTCGCGCCGATGTCCGGCCACTACGCCACGCTGCTGCGCGGCACCGTCGAGGCCTTGTTGCCAAGCGCCGACGTCTACATCACCGACTGGATCGATGCCCGCATGGTGCCGATGACGGATGGCACCTTCGATTTCGACGATTACGTCGACTACGTCATCGAGATGCTCCATTTCCTCGGCCCCGACACCCACGTCGTTGCGGTCTGTCAGCCCTCGGTTCCGGTTCTGGCCGCCGCGGCGGTCATGGAAGAGGCCAACGATCCGTTCTCGCCGTCCTCGATGACGCTGATGGGCGGGCCGATCGATACGCGCATCAATCCGACGGCGGTCAACCAGTTGGCGAAGGACAAGCCGCTGCAGTGGTTTGCGGATAACGTCATCATGAACGTCCCCTGGCCGCAGCCGGGCTTCATGCGACCGGTCTATCCCGGCTTTCTGCAGCTCTCCGGCTTCATGTCGATGAACCTTGATCGGCATGTTGTCGCCCACAAGGAGTTCTTCATGCACCTCGTGAAGAACGACGGCGAGCCGGCCGAGAAACACCGGGACTTTTACGACGAATATCTGGCAGTGATGGATCTGACGGCGGAATTCTACCTGCAGACCGTCGATCAGGTCTTCATCAAGCACGCTCTGCCGAAGGGCGAATTGGTTCACCGCGGCAAGCTCGTCGATCCCAAGGCAATTCGTAATGTCGCGCTTCTCACTGTCGAGGGCGAGAACGACGATATCTCGGGTGTCGGACAGACCGAGGCCGCTCAGACGCTGTGCGTCAACATTCCCGACAGCAAGCGCATGCATTACCTGCAGCCCGATGTCGGTCACTATGGTGTTTTCAACGGTTCGCGCTTCCGCCGCGAGATAGCGCCGCGTATCGTCGCGTTCACGCGTGAGCACGCCCGCTCGGGCAAGCCCGGCGTCAAGCGTGTGATAAAGGGCGGAAAATCCGCCTAGTTAGCGGATGCTGAATTAGATAATTCATTTCAAGGCCTTGTTCGATTTGAACCGTAAATGCCTTGAAGGCGTATCAAGCGGTAACCACATCGATTTTCAGCGTTCGGCATTTCGCCGGGCGCCGAAAATGCGAGGACACCGCAAGATGAACCAGTCAGCATTGCTTCGACCGGATTGGACTCCGGCTACCATTGCCCTGATGATCCTTGGCTTCGTGGTTTTCTGGCCTCTGGGTCTCGCCATGCTTGCCTATATCATTTTCGGGGAGCGCCTGCGCGGTTTCAAGCGCGACGCAAACAGCGCGGCGGATGGATTCTTTGCCGGCTGCCGACGTTCGCATGGCCGCTATCGCCCGCACTTCACAACGGGCAATGTCGCCTTCGACGATTGGCGAAAGGCCGAACTCGACAGGCTTGACGAGGAACGCCGCAAGCTCGATGAAATGCGCGAGGAATTCGACAACTATGCTCGTGAACTTCGCCGCGCAAAGGATCAGGAAGAGTTCGATCGCTTCATGCGCGATCGCAAGAACAACAGGCGCGACGACAACGGCCCGGTGGCCGAATATCAGACGCCGTAACTCTTTCTTTTGAAAACAGGAACCCGGCATCTAGCTGATGCCGGCTTTTCTATGCCCGAAATTGCCGCGAATCATATAGAAATTGCCGATGTTTTCGCTTCTGTCCAAGCCGCGCCGTAGCGCCCGAAAGCCAGCGCCGCCGGAAATCCGGACGCTCGACGTTGCCGGGCGCTTGATGCCGCTGACGATCAAGCAGCATGAACGCGCAACCCGCATAACACTGCGCATTGAGCCGGGCGGCCGCGCGCTGAAGATGACGATCCCGAGCGGTCTCGCGCAACGTGAAGTCAATGCCTTTCTGGACCGGCACCAAGGCTGGTTGCTTACCAAGCTCGCCAAATTCGCGATCGATGCCGGCTTGCGGGATGGCGGATCTATCCTGTTTCGTGGCGTCTCCCACCGCATCCAACACACCGGCAGCCTGCGCGGCTTGACGGAAGCGGTGTCGATCGATGGCAAGGCAGTGCTCAAGGTCAGTGGCATGCCCGAACATATCGGCCGGCGTATCGCGACCTTCCTCAAGAAAGAAGCGCGTGCCGATCTCGAGCGGCTGGCGCGGTTTCATGCGCGGTCGATCAGCGCTCCCATCAACTCGATTTCAATGAAGGACACGCGCAGCCGCTGGGGCTCGTGCTCCTCGGAGGGCAATCTTAGTTTTTCCTGGCGCATCGTCATGGCGCCGCCGTCGGTGGTGGATTACCTCGCCGCGCACGAAGTTGCCCACCTCAAGGAAATGAACCATGGCCCGCGCTTCTGGGCACTCTGCAAGAAGCTCTGCCCGCACACCGAAGAAGCGAAGGCATGGCTAAAGCGTCACGGCAGTCAGCTTCACGCCATCGATTTCGACTAGGCGGATACGCCCCAAAATGCAGCGACATCCGCGATTTGGCTCGACTCCAAACGGATTTCGTGTCACTTCGCTGCCATGAAACCGGATATCAAAATCTGTGGTCTGAAGACGGCCGAGGCGATTGATCGCGCGCTGCAGCGCGGCGCGACCCACATCGGCTTCATCTTCTTCGAAAAGAGCCCTCGCTACGTCGAGCCTGACGTCGCCGCAGCACTCGCGGCGCCAGCGCGCGGCAAGGCCAAGATCGTCGCCGTGGTGGTTGATCCCAGCAACGACGATCTCGATGAAATCGTTGCGCTTTTGAAGCCCGATATCCTGCAGCTCCATGGCAGCGAGAGCCCGGAGCGCGTCCTGACCATCAAGGCGGTTTACGGATTGCCCGTAATGAAGGCGTTTTCCATCCGGACCGCCGACGATCTCAAGCGCGTCGAAGCCTATATCGGCATTGCCGATCGTTTCCTTTTCGATGCGAAACCGCCGAAAGGCTCCGAACTCCCTGGTGGCAACGGCGTTTCCTTTGATTGGAGCCTGTTGACTTGGCTTGACGGCAATGTGGATTACATGCTTTCCGGTGGCTTGAACAAAGCCAATATCGCCGAGGCGTTGGCAATCACCAAGGCGCCGGGGATCGATGTTTCCTCGGGCGTTGAAAGCGCGCCCGGCGTCAAGAATGTCGTAATGATCGATGAGTTTTTCGATGCGGTCGAACAGGCTTGCCAGCCTGAAACGGCCACAGGGAGTTGAAATTGAACGAGACCCCAAAACCCAATTCCTTCCGCTCCGGTCCCGATGAGGATGGTCGTTTCGGCATTTATGGCGGCCGCTTCGTCGCTGAAACGCTGATGCCCCTAATCCTGGATCTCCAGGCTGAGTGGGACAAGGCTAAGAACGACCCGGAATTCCAGGCGGAACTGAAGCACCTCGGCGCCCACTACATCGGCCGCCCGAGCCCGCTTTATTTCGCCGAGCGTCTGACGGCGGAGCTTGGTGGTGCCAAGATCTACTTCAAGCGCGAAGAGCTCAACCACACCGGTTCGCACAAGATCAACAACTGCATCGGCCAGATTCTGCTCGCCAAGCGCATGGGCAAGACCCGCATCATCGCCGAAACCGGTGCTGGCCAGCACGGTGTTGCCTCGGCAACGGTCGCCGCGCGCTTCGGTCTCCCCTGCGTTGTCTACATGGGCGCAACCGACGTTGAGCGCCAGGCTCCGAACGTGTTTCGCATGAAGCTCCTCGGTGCCGAAGTGAAGCCGGTCACGGCCGGTCACGGTACGCTGAAGGATGCGATGAACGAGGCGCTGCGTGACTGGGTCACCAATGTCGACGACACCTACTATCTGATCGGCACTGCCGCCGGCCCCCATCCCTATCCCGAGATGGTCCGCGACTTCCAGGCCGTTATCGGTGCCGAAGCCAAGGAGCAGATGCTTGAGGCTGAAGGCCGTCTGCCGGATCTCGTCGTCGCGGCCGTCGGTGGTGGTTCGAATGCTATCGGCATCTTCCACTCGTTCCTCGATGACGCCAGCGTCAAGATCGTCGGCGTCGAAGCGGGCGGTAAGGGCCTTGAGGGCGACGAGCATTGCGCCTCGATCACCGCGGGATCGCCAGGCGTTTTGCACGGCAACCGCACTTATCTGCTGCAGGATGGTGACGGCCAGATCAAGGAAGGTCACTCGATTTCGGCCGGCCTCGATTATCCCGGCATCGGCCCTGAGCACTCCTATCTGAACGATATCGGCCGCGTCGAATACGTGCCGATCATGGACCACGAGGCACTAGAGGCGTTCCAGACGCTGACCCGCCTCGAAGGCATTATTCCGGCGCTGGAGCCGTCGCATGCCCTGGCGGAAGTCATCAAGCGTGCACCGAAGATGGGCAAGGACGAGATCATTCTGATGAATCTCTCCGGTCGTGGCGACAAGGACATCTTTACCGTCGGCAAGATTCTTGGAATGGGTGCATAATCATGACCGCTCGTATGGACAAACGATTTGCCAATCTGAAGACTGAAGGCCGTCCGGCGCTGGTCACCTATTTCATGGGCGGAGATCCGGATTACGAGACGTCGCTCGGCATCATGAAGGCGTTGCCGGAAGCCGGCTCCGATGTGATCGAACTCGGCATGCCCTTCTCCGATCCGATGGCTGATGGCCCCGCGATCCAGATGGCCGGCCAGCGTGCGCTGAAGGCGGGGCAGACGCTGAAGAAGACGCTGCAGCTCGCAGCCGACTTCCGCAAGACCGACGACGCGACGCCGATCGTGCTGATGGGTTACTACAACCCGATCTACATCTATGGCGTCGAGAAATTCCTCGATGACGCCCTGGCCGCCGGCATCGATGGCCTGATCGTCGTCGATCTGCCGCCCGAAATGGATGACGAACTTTGCATCCCCGCTATCCGCAAGGGCATCAACTTCATCCGTCTGGCGACGCCGACGACGGACGAGAAGCGTCTCCCGACCGTTCTGAAGAACACCTCGGGCTTCGTCTATTATGTCTCGATGAACGGGATCACAGGCTCGGCGCTGCCGGACCCCTCGCTGGTATCTGGTGCCGTCGCGCGCATCAAGCAGCATACAAACCTGCCCGTCTGCGTCGGCTTCGGCGTCAAGACGGCCGATCATGCGAAGGTCATCGGCAGCTCTGCCGATGGCGTCGTGGTCGGCACGGCAATCGTCAATCAGGTGGCACTCAGCCTGACCAAGGATGGCAAGGCCACAGCCGACACCGTCCAGGCCGTCGCCACGCTCGTTCGCGGGCTGTCATCGGGAACTCGTTCGGCGCGCCTTGTTGCTGCCGAATAGTTTTCCCACATTGGCAATAGTAAATCAGGAGTTTTCGACTTGAACTGGATCACCAACTACGTTCGCCCCCGCATCAATTCCATGCTGGGCCGCCGCGAAGTGCCGGAGAACCTCTGGATCAAGTGCCCGGAAACGGGCGAGATGGTCTTCCACAAGGAGCTGGAAGACAACAAGTGGGTTATCCCGGCGTCCGGCTATCACATGAAGATGCCGGCCAAGGCGCGTCTGGCTGACCTGTTCGACGGCGGCGCCTTTGAATCGCTGCCGCAGCCGAAGGTCGCGCAGGATCCGCTGAAGTTCCGCGATTCCAAGAAATATACCGACCGCCTTCGCGACAGCCGCGTCAAGACCGATCAGGAAGACACGATCGTTGCCGGCGTCGGCAAGGTTCAGGGCCTGAAGCTGGTTGCCGTCGTTCATGAGTTCAACTTCATGGGCGGCTCACTCGGCCTCGCCGCCGGCGAAGCAATCGTCAAGGCATTCGAGCGCGCCATTTCGGAAAAGTGCCCGCTCGTCATGTTCCCGGCTTCGGGGGGCGCGCGTATGCAGGAAGGCATCCTGTCGCTCATGCAGCTTCCGCGCACCACCGTTGCGGTCGACATGCTGAAGGAAGCCGGCCAGCCCTACATCGTCGTCCTGACCAACCCGACCACCGGCGGCGTCACCGCGTCCTACGCAATGCTGGGTGATCTGCACATCGCCGAGCCCGGCGCGGAAATCTGCTTCGCGGGCAAGCGTGTCATCGAGCAGACGATCCGCGAAAAGTTGCCGGAAGGCTTCCAGACATCGGAATACCTGCTTGAACACGGTATGGTGGACATGGTGGTCAAGCGCCACGATATCCCCGACACTCTGGCGCGGGTCCTGAAGATCCTGACGAAGAAGCCGGCGAATGTTGTATCGACGGAAAATACCGGCGCGATTGCGATAGCCGCAACCGCCTGATCACTCCATCACAGGCGGGTTGAGCGATGATACCCAGAGGCCAAACCGCAGTGAGCGAGGCAGCGCAGGAGATCGACAAGCTCATGGGATTGCATCCCAAGGGCTTCGATCTCTCGCTCGATCGCATTACGCGTCTTCTCGCCGTCCTCGGCGATCCACAAAAGAAGCTGCCGCCTGTCATTCACGTGGCCGGCACCAACGGCAAGGGCTCGGTGACGGCTTTCTGCCGCGCGCTTCTGGAAGCCGGCGGCTACAGCGCGCATGTCCACACCTCTCCGCATCTCGTCAATTGGCACGAGCGATACCGCATCGGCGTCGAGGGCGGACGTGGTCAACTGGTCGACGATGCGGTCTTTGCCGATGCACTGCGCCGGGTTGCCGCCGCCAATGACGGACAGAAGATTACCGTATTCGAAATCCTCACCGCCGTGACCTTCCTGCTGTTTTCCGAACAGCCCGCCGATGCGGCCATCATCGAAGTCGGCCTCGGCGGCCGTTTTGATGCCACCAATGTCATTTCCGATCCTGCCGTATCGGTCATCATGCCTATCTCGCTCGATCACCAGCCCTACCTGGGCGACCGGGTCGAGCTGATCGCCGCCGAAAAGGCCGGCATCATGAAGCGCGGGCACCCTGTCGTCATCGGCAAGCAGGAATACGACGCGGCGCTGGATGTGCTCCTGTCGACCGCTGAGCGTCTGAACTGCCCGACGGCATCCTTCGGCCAAGATTTCATGGCGCACGAGGAATATGGTCGCCTGGTTTATCAGGATGAGTTCGGCCTGGCCGATCTGCCCCTGCCGCGCCTTCCGGGCCGACACCAATACGCCAACGCCGCCGCCGCCATCCGTGCGGTCAAGGCCGCAGGCTTTGTCGTGACGGACGCGATGATGGAAAAGGCCATGACCTCGGTCGAATGGCCTGGTCGTCTGCAGCGGCTGAGCGATGGCAACCTCATGACCAGCGCTCCGCCGCGCGCCGAGATCTGGGTCGACGGTGGCCATAATCCCGGCGCCGGGGAGGTAATCGCGGAAGCGATGGCCAATTTCGAGGAGAAGCAGCCACGCCCGCTGTTCCTGATCATCGGAATGATAAACACCAAGGATCCGGTCGGCTATTTCAATGCCTTCAAGGGGTTGGCGGAAAAAGTCTATTGCGTGCCGATCCGCGGCAGTGACGCGATGATCGATCCAGTCATCTTGGCAAACGCAGCTTATGACGCCGGCCTCGTTGCTGAGCCGATGTCGACGGTCGCTGAAGCGCTGGAGGCGATCCGCGAAGGGCTGGTGGACGGCGCACTGCCGCCCCGCATCCTGATTGGCGGGTCGCTCTATCTGGTTGGCGACGTCTTGGCCGACAACGGCACTCCCCCGACATGAAAAAAGCCCGGTCAGACCGGGCTTTTTCTTATCCAGATCGGTGCCTGATTAGGCGGCGTTCGAAATCCAGCTCGAGAGAGCCGTCTTCGGAGCAGCGCCAACCTTGATGTCGGCGACTTCGCCCGACTTGAAGATGGCGAGCGTTGGGATCGAGCGAACGCCGAACTGTGCTGCCAGTTCCGGGTTTTCATCAATGTTGAGTTTGGCAACCTTGACCTTGCCGGCAAACTCGACAGAGAGCTCTTCCAGGCTCGGTGCGATCATCTTGCACGGGCCGCACCATTCAGCCCAGAAATCCACGACGACGGGTTCTGCGGATTCCAGAACTTCCGACTGGAAGTTATTGATATCGACTTTCACGGTAGCCATAGGCTGTTCCTTTGTCAGATTTCCTGTTGCATCAAATGTGATGGCGCGGGGCCTAGATTTCAATGTCGGTATTTCATTTTGTGCCAACCTGCGCAAGCGCCAATGCCATGGCGTCGGGCGTCAAGGTGAAGACCGAGCCGTTCTCTGTATAGACAAGCACGCAGTCGATCCTCTTGTCAGGATAAAGCGGCGCGAGGATATCGCGATAGATGGCGAGCTGCGCCACATGCGCGAAGGGAATGCCCGACAGGGAAGTGGGCGGCACACGGTTGGTCTTGTAATCGAGGATCACAACCCTGTCGTCGAGCACAGCCAGGCGGTCGACGCGCCCCGACACGGCATAGTCGCGGCCGTTGAGGGATAGCGTTCCCATGATCGACACTTCGGCTTGCGCGTGCGCCGCGAATATCTCGTCGAGGCCCGGCTCGTTCAATAGTTTCATCACCGAATCGATCAGCGTCCGCCGCTCGCTCTCGGGCCAGAACCGGGCCGCGCGCTCGGTATAGCGCCGGGCTGCCTCGGCGCGCTCGTCTGGTGCGATCTCGGGCAGCATCTGCATCATGCGGTGAAGAAGTCGCCCCTTCTGCAGGGACCGATCGGATTTCTCCTTGTCGCTGAAAAGCGGCGACGCGACCAGAAGATCGTCGGCCTGTTCGTCGATAACCGTTCCGGCACCGGAAGGGCTGAGTGGGCGTGGCAGTTGCGTCTGCGCTGGTAGCGGGCGGCTGAGATCGATCGGCAGGGCATCTTTGACCGTCGCCTGCTCAGTCCGATCTGCCGGCTCGAAACGTTTGTCGATCCGGGGCACGCGCCACTTTATACCCTGCCAGTCGCCATCCGGCGCCGAGAAGGTGGCCACAGTAACATGCGGATGGCTATCGCTCATGACGGCCGAGATCATCGCGTGCCAGGTGTCGGTGTTGAGCCGAACGCCGCGATAGCCGCAGACGACAAGCCGATCGGCCGCGCGGGTCATGGCCACGTAGAGCAGCCGCCGATATTCCTCTTCCGCCAGCACCTGGATACGCGCGGCATCCGCCTGCGTCAGTGAATTGCCGAGATCGCTGACCGGCACCCATACGGGCATCGGCGGCTCGTCCTTGTTCTGCTCGATCAACCGCAGCTTCGGCATATGCGTATGCGTAAATGCCTTGGAGCCGCCGTCCACCAGAAAGACGATCGGCGCTTCGAGACCTTTCGAGGCATGAACCGTCATGATCCGCACTTCGTTGCGGCCTTTGTCCTGCTCACGCTTGACCTCAGGCGCTTCCAGCTCAAGCGTCGAGATGAAGGACTGCAGCCCTGGCAGGCTGGACGTCTCGTGATCTAGGGTGAACGTCAGGAATTCGTCGAGAATATCGCTGACCTCGGTTCCAAGCCGGGCGAGGAACCGCCGCCGCCCACCATGCTTGCCGAGTAGCCGCGCATAGAAATCATGCACCGACAGCGTCTTCTGCTCTTCCAGGAAGAACGTCAGCCGCGCGACCGCGGCGCCCAGCCGCTCGTTGCCATCGGCGGCGAATTTGCGCATGTGGGCCCAGACACTCTCGCCGTCGCCGCGAAGGGCGGCGATAGCGAAAATGTCGTCTTCCGTCAGGTCGAGGATCGGGCTCTTCAGCAGTGCTGCGAGAGAAAGGTCGTCTTCCGGAAGCAGCAGGAAGCGGCCCAGCGCCACCAGATCCTGCACGGCGATATGGCTCGTCAGCCGGAGGCGGTCGGCGCCGGCGACCGGAATATTGTCGCGCCGCTTCAGTGCGCGCGTCAGCGCATTCACGAACGCGTCGCGCTTGCGCACGAGCACCAGGATATCGCCGGCTTCGATCAGGCGCTCCTTGCCCTTCTCGATGATGGTTTCTTTGCCGACCAAACTACCGATGGTATGAGCGATGCGCTTCGCAAGGATCGCCGCTGGGGCGCTTTCCGGCGTGGCGTCGAAAGGCGCGGTCCAGTCTTCTTCCTTGATCGCGATTTCGGGCGCCACCATGTCCCAAAGGTCGACGGCGCCGGGGTGGCCGATGCGGTTGGATCTATGCACGACAGGTTCGTCGGCAGCACTCAGGCCACGCGCGTTCTCGGCCGGCGAAAACACGTGGTCCACCGCCGCAAGCACGTCCGATGTCGAGCGGAATGAAAGCGGCAGCCGTACGGTGGAAAAGGCGAGCCCGCTTTGCGAAACGCGATGGCGCGTGCGCTGGCTCTCCTCGGAGAAGCGCTCCGGCCGGGCGCCCTGGAACGAGTAGATCGACTGCTTCTCGTCGCCAACGGCAAACAATGTGCGCACCACGTTGCGGGCGCTCTCGCCGGAGAAAAAATCCCCGGCGAGCGACTGGATCACGCTCCACTGGATAGGGCTGGTATCCTGGGCCTCGTCGACGAGGATATGATCGATCCCCTGGTCCAGCTTGTAGTGGATCCATGGCCCCACATCGCTCTTGTTCAGCAATTCCGCCGTGCGGGTGATCAGGTCCTCGAAATCGAGCTGGCTGCGCTGCTTTTTAAGCTCCTCATAGTCGCGGTTCAATCGATCGGCGAGAACCAGCGCCGCTCGGGTCGCGTCGAACATCCTGACGATCTTCAACCGGTCCCGGCAGTAAACGACATGCGCGCGCGCCGCGGCGATCGCATCGGCGAGATCGGGCGCGCTCGCCAGCATAGCCTTGACGAAGAACTGTGAATCCGACTTCGGTTCGCCCTTCGCAGTCAGGAAGGCCTTTTCCAGAAGTGGAACCCGGCGCAAGGGATCGGTTTCCCTCATCGCCATCCGCAGTGCCGCAGCGATATCCTGCGCCTTGGCGCCGCCCTTCTGGTCGGCAAGATCGAGATAGAGCTGAAGCGCCGTATCTGAAAGCCCTGGCAGCGGCCAGCAGGCTTGCGCGATGCTCAGTTCGCTATCATCCTCGGCAAGTTCGAGCCGCTCCCTCAGCGCCCCGTCAATGCCGCCGCTCTGCTCGGCTACAAGCGCGAACTTTCGGATCGCGTTGCGATTGGCGATGATATCGCCCAACAGCGTTTCCAGCCCGGATTCATCTCCGAGATTGAGAACATAGGAAAAGGCGTCTGCGAGCGCCGGGTCCTGTTCAGGTGTGGTTGCGGTCAGCAGCGATCGCCGTGCGTCAGCAAGCAGCGTCGTTGCCGCCCGGTCGTCAAGCACCGAGAAATGACCGGCGACGTTCGCCTCCAGAGGAAACTGATGCAGCAGTGCTTCACAGAAGGCATGAATGGTCTGGATCTTTAGTCCGCCGGGCGTCTCCAGCGCCTTGGCGAACAACCGCCGCGCTTCTGCAAGCTTCAACGCATCCGGTATTTTGCCTTCGATCAGGCGAATCCGCTCACTGAGTTCGCCATCGGAAAGCACGGCCCATTCCGCCAGCCGCTCAAAGACGCGGTTCGACATCTCGGATGCGGCCGCCTTGGTATAGGTGAGGCAGAGGATAGCCGAGGGTCTGGCGCCGGAAAGCAGCAGCCGGATGACCCGTTGTGTCAGCACATGCGTCTTGCCGGAGCCGGCATTGGCCGAAACCCAGGCCGATCGTTGCGGGTCCGAAGCGATCGATTGCTGGATAGTGGTCCAGCTTGTCCAGGCGACGGGATCGTCGCCTTCGGGCAGGGCGGTTTCGTCATTCATCGCCGCTTGCCTCCTCACTCTCCGCTGTCGACCATTCCGATACGCGCGCCAGGTGATCGTAGTCGCCGCCGAAGTCGAATTGCTGCGCCGGGATCAGGCGCGAGGTGAACCCGCGCTCGCCCGATTGCAGCAGTGACACGAACTTCACGAGCTGGTCGATCGAATCCGCTGCGAGTTCCACCGCGGATTTGGCCTTGTCGCTTCTGGCGGAAAATTCGTTATTCACGGTATCCACCTGGAAACGGGTTCCCGGACGCAGGCGCACATAGAGCAGGTCCTGCGGCACTAGGCTTCCAGCGTCTGCAAACGCGCCGGCCTTCAAAGCCGCGGCTTCCAATGCCAGCTGTGGATCGAGCAGCGCGCGCGCTTGGGCGGGCGAGGGGTTGAATCCTGTCTTGTAGTCGATGATATCAGCGGCATTCGGCCCGGTCACGTCGATCCGGTCGGCGACGCCGCTCAGCCTCACATCGATCTGTTCGAGCTGCATACCGCCCCGAACCTCGGTAAGCGTCCGTTTGAGCTCCGGTCTCCGCGCCGCTTCCCAATCGAGAAACGAGCGCGCCACCTCGCGAAAGCGCGGTCGCCAGACGGCGTCGATGTGCGGCGGCAGTTGCTCCATATCGAAAAGATCGTTCAGTATGCGCTCCATCGCTGCCGCAGCGTCCGGGCTTCCGGCGATGTGCCCTTCGCGCACGAAGCGGTCGATGATGGCGTGGTAGAGCGTCCCGCGTTCGGCGGCACCCGGATCGCGATTGAAGGGTGCGACGGGATCGAGGCGGAGAACACGGCGCGCGTAGATGGCATAGGGATCTCGCCTCAGCCTGCCGACTTCGCTGAACGAGAAGGACTTGGGTTGCATCTCCCTCGGTGGAACAGGGCTCGGCCGCTGCGCCGGCGCCTGCCGGTCGCCCTGGTCCAACAGGTTTGCCCAGTGCAGAAACCGGTCGCCTCGCGCCTTCATTTCGGATTCGAATCCATCGCCCCCGAAGGCGAGCAAACGCTGCAGCCAGCGCGACGCGACAGTGGGCGTCGAGCCCTGGCGCAGCGCGCGCGAATAGATGAGGTTGCGGGTGCCGTTCGCCATCTCGAAGTCGTGCGCCAGTTGGCCGATCCGCCGTTCGGGCGGCTCCAGCCCAATTTCGGTTTTCATGCTGCGCGAGATGAATGGGTTGTTCGCCGTCTGCCCCGGCCAGGAACCTTCGTTGAGACCGCCGAGAACAAGCGTATCCACGCTCTGCAGGCGGGCCTCCAGCGTGCCGAAAATGAAGAGGCGCGGATGGCTCAGCGCGCGCGGCTTGACGGACTGGCCGGCCGACAGCGCGGCCATGATGTCGATCCATTGCGGCCCGTCGGCATCGATCGTTCCCTCGGTATCGATGACCTCGCCAAGCAGCCCGGCCAGCGTATCGCCCGCTTCGCCGGACCACAGCCCGGAAAGATCGCCTCGGTCGTCGCGGGCAACCCCTTCGAGCGCGTGACCGGTCCGCGATGCCCATTCCGCGAGCGAGAAGCTCAGCGTCAGACCGCGGCCATCGGAACGTCGACGAACGAGTGCCGAGGCCAGTGGCTCGGTTGCTTCGGCGATGCGTCGAGCGAGGTCGCGCGCCCGGTCAGGCGCATCGAGCGGCAGCGATTTCCGCCATTGCGGCGCGTGCCGATCGCTCAGTTGCTCGGCAAGCTGATGGTCGAGTAGCGGTTCGAGTGACGCTATGTCTACATCGGCAACACCGCCGCGCAGCGCCAGCAGCTCGAGCGCCGCCACCGCGTCGGTCAACGCCTCGCGGGTGAGGCCGAAGCGCGCGAGCGGGTGCTTCAGTAGCCCGACGATCGCGACGGGATCGCCCGGCCGCAGCGCTGCCTCCAGCAAGAGCAGCAGCAAGGTGCCCTGAGGCGTGGCGGCAAGCGGCGTACCAGCGGAATCGTCGGCAACGATGCCGAAGCGCGAGAGCTCCGCGGCCACGCGGCGCGCTAGGTTGCGGTCCGGCGTGATCAGTGCCGCCCGGCTGTCGCCATCCTTACCCGGTTGCTCCAGCGCGAGCCTCAGCGCGATCGCGATCGCCGTCGCTTCCTCGCGCTCGTTGGAAGCTTCGATCAACGACACATCGCCAAAGGCGTCCGAAATCGCGGCTTCGCCCAGGTCAGCCTTCCACGGACCCCAGTCGCTGGTGGCTTCGGCAGGGACGAGCGCCCGGGAAAGAATGTCGCTGCGAAGCCGAAGCGTCGGCTCGGCATCTTCCAGAAGAACAATATCGTCCCGCGTCAGCTGCAGCCGCTTGAGAAGCTGCGAGAGGCCGTATTGCGAATGGCTGCGGCTCGCCGGGTCCGGGCGTTGGCCGAGGTGTTCATCCGGCGCCACCATCCGCCAATGCTCGTCCGACATGCCGAGGTCGAGACCCGGCAGCACGATCACGCCCTCGGGAATATTGGCAACCGCGGCGATCAGGTCGGCGGTCGCGGGTACCGATCCGGTCGAACCGGCGATGATGATCGGACCTGCCGGCGGTGTCGCCGCGATCCTGTTTGCTTCGGCGCGCAGAATTGCGTTTCGGTGCCGCGCGGGTGAAGACCGGCCGAGTTCGTTCAGCCGCTCCGGCCAGAAGGCGCTGGCGATCTGCAGGAACTCTGCGGTCAATTGCCACCAGAGCGCATGATCCTTGGCCTCAAGTCGCGCCAGTTCGGCCCATTCGCGATCTTCAGTCTCGATCGCATCGATCAGCTCGGCGAGATTGCGCGCCAGCCAGATGGCGTCGGCCGGGCTTGCAGGCGCTACCAGCGGCGAATCCAAATGAATGCTGCGAACGATTTCGGGAAGCTTGTTGCGCCACGCGAGAATGAGCCGGGCAAGCTCCAGCAGTCGTGCGGTATTGGATAGCGGCTGCGCAAGGTCGAGCGTCGCCGGCAGGGCCTCGTCGAAATAGCCGCTGTCGTCATCGGTTTCGCCGAGCGGGCGAATGACCGGCAGGATTGCCGAACGACCGCCCAGCAGGTCCACGAACTCGGATCGCAGCACGCGCGCCGCACGGCGCGTCGGCAGATAGATGGTGACCTTGGCCAGCGAAAGCGGGTCCGACGGATCGTGGCGGAACAGCGGAGTGAGGCGGCCATCGCAGAGCGTTGCCGCCAATGTCGCGAGAAACGGCCGCCCGGCCGGAATGGCGAGAACCCTGGGCTGGTGTCGAACGGTCATCGCTTACGCGAACGTCCGGTAACGCCGGATCGTCTCCTCTGCCTCGCCGATTGCATCCGGCGTTCCCACTGTCAGCCAATGACCCTTCAGGATCGTTCCATACAGCCGACCGCGGGCGATTGCCTTGTCGAAGTAGATGTTGAGGTTGAAGGCGTCGTCGGGCGCATCATCTAGGAACGACGTATCCATGGCGATGGCGCCGGCATAAACGACAGGGCTTGGTCCCTCGTCGCGATATCGCGCCAGCTTTCCGTCGTCGGACAGGTTGAAGTCGTTCTTGCCGTTATGCCCTGTCGTGTCTTCCAGCTTCACGCACAGCATCGCCATGTCCATACGGCCGGCATCGTGGAATCCGGCTAAATGGCGGAGGTTGCTGGGCTGGTTCGGGTCTTCGCCAATCCAGAAGAGATCCGCATTGGTAACGAAAACAGGACCAGGCTCAAGAAGCTTGAGGCCCTTGGCAAGGCCGCCGCCATTGTTCATCAGCCGTTCGCTCTCGTCCGAGATGATGATGTCGAGCCGCTTGTAGCTTGAGAGATGCGCGAGCATTTGGTCGGCGTGGTGATGCACATTGACCACCGCGCGCTCGACACCGGCTTCCGCAAGTGCATCGAGGGAATAGTCGATCATCGCCTTACCGGCGATTTTCACCAGCGGCTTCGGGATCGTGTCGGTAATCGGGCGCATACGGGTGCCGAGGCCGGCAGCCAGCACCATGGCTTGCTTGATCGTCATGTCATCCGAAACTTATGATTCGCTGGCAACTATACCAGTTCTTACGCACCAGTCGCGCAAGGGAGCAAGCGTTTCGTGTTGAAGCGCGACCTCAAGATAGGAAAGCGTCCGAGGCATGTGCTTCATGTAACCGGGCTTCCCATCGCGCTGCATCAGGCGGACCCAGAGTCCAGCCAGCTTGCAGTTGCGCTGCGCCGACATGATCGCCCAGCTTTTCATGAACCTGGCCTCGTCGAAATTGCCCTGCGCTCGCCGCAGCGAGAGATAGTCGTCCATCAATTGCTGGAAGAGCCTAGGCCCGATCGTGACCCGCGCATCCTGGGTGATCGAGGCTAGATCATAGGATGTGGGACCGATCATCGCATCCTGGAAGTCGATCAGTCCGACGCGCTTTATGCCGGCCTCGCTCGCGCGCCATATGATATTCGGGGAATGAAAGTCGCGCAGCAGCAGATTGGTTTCGGCCGTCGCCAGTTCGTCGATCAGCTTGTCCCAGATATCGAGATAATCCGCGCGTTCGCCATCACTTGCGGCGGCGCCGTTCCGTTTCCACGGCAGGTGCCAGTCGAGAACCAGCCGGACCTCCATCTTCATGGCCGTTCGGTCGAAGTCCGGAACATGATGCACGTGGCCGCCTGCAAGCGGAATATCCTGAGGAATTTTCAGCGAATGCAGTAGCGCCAGGCATTCGACACTGGCGCGGTAGCGCTCGGCGATGGGCTTGCCGTCGTCGTCGAGCACGCCGTCGCTGCCGAGATCTTCGATCAGAAGAATGCCCTGATCGTAATCGACGTCGTAAATTTCGGGCGTTGCGAAGCCGGCCTCGCGCAGAGTGTCGGCGATCGCGACGAATGGATAGGCGTTCTCGGCGAGGTGCGCGACCTTGGGATAGGGCTTGCCGTCCAGAACTGGCGGCCCTTCCGGCAGCGGCGGCCAGTCCATCAGGATCCGGCGAGCACCATCGGGATAGATCGCTTCATAGGCGCGCAGCGAGGCATCGCCAGTGAGAAAGCGCCGTCTTGCCTCGGGAAAACCAGCCTTGCCGAGAAAATCTCGGATGGCGAGAACGCGCCTGATCCTTGCGGTCTGCGCCTTTGGTGCGCTGATAGTGACGCGCCGTCCCTTGCCCTCGTGATCCAGCCGCAGGTTAATGCGGTCGACAGGCAAATCACCTTCCGCCATTTCCGGCCATTCGACCAGGCAGATACCGTTCTGCAGCGCTTCGTCGAAGCCGAGTTCTGTCAGTTCCCCCGGATCGCCAAGACGATAGAGATCGAAATGCGAGACCGGAATCCGCAGATCGTAGGATTGCACCAGCGTGAAGGTGGGGCTCGGAACCTCCAGCTCTTCGTCATCTGCCATCGCGCGCAAAAGCGCCCGCGCAAGACTGGATTTTCCGGTGCCGAGGTCGCCCGACAAGGCAAGGCAATCGCCCGCGCGCAAGGCCAGCGCCAGGTCTTCCCCTAGTCGATCCGTCGACCTTTCGTCTTCGAGAAAGAGGGAAAGCACGGCCTCGTTCGTCGTCATTCGGCGGCGACGGAGCTGGGAAGATCAGCGGATGGGATACGGCAGGTGACCGTTGTTCCCCGGCCGGGCTGGCTGTCGATTGACACATGCCCGTGATGCAGGTTGACGAAGCTGTCCACGATCGAAAGGCCGAGACCCGCGCCGCCGCGCTTGCCGCTCTTGGCGCCGGTGGCGAAGCGATCGAACACGTTGGCGATCAGGTCCTGCGGGATTCCCGGCCCGCAGTCACTGATCGAAAACACGAAATCGGTCCCTTCACGCTCGCACGCGAGCGAGATGGCCGAACCCTCGGGCGAGAAGTTGGCGGCATTGGAAATGAGCTTGATGACGATCTGCTTCAGGCGCTGCGGATCGGCGACGATCGAGCCGAGATGCGCGGGCGCCGTGATCTCCAGCGTCACGCCGCTATCCTGAAGACGATCAGCGATCTGCATCGACACGTCGTCGAGAAGATCGCCGAGATCGATCTCGGAATAGTTCAGCCGCATGATGCCGGCATCGACGGTAGCCAGATCAAGGATGTCGTTGACCAGCGTCAGCAATACCGAAGAAGAGGTCGAGATGTGATCGACATATTCCGCCTGACGCTCATTGAGCGGGCCGAGACCCGGTGTCCGCAAGAGGTCGGTGAAGCCGATGATATTGGTCAGCGGCGAGCGCAGTTCGTATGAGACGTGCTGGACGAAATCGTTCTTCAACTCGTCGGCCTTGCGCAGCGCGTCGTTCTTTTCCGTCAGCGCGCGTTCTGCACGAACGCTGTCGGTCATGTTGACGAAGGTCAGCATCGTCTGCGCGTTCGGCAGCGGGATGATCGCGTAGTCGAGCACGAGGCCCGAGAATAGTTCCAGCGTTCCCTGGCTCGAACGGCGCTCGTCGTCGAAGCTGGTGATCAGCTCCGCGAACGTCCGCCAGCCGTCCGGCCGGTCGTAGGACGGTGCGCAGGCCTCGCCCAGCGCCCGGATATGCGTGCCGGGCTTCGCTTCGGCTTCGGTGATGCCCCAAAGCGCGCGAAAAGCCGGGTTGGACAGGCGGATGCGCCCATCCGGGCCGAACACCGCCACGCCTTCCGACAGGTGGTCGATCGTTTCGCCCTGAACCTTGACGAGCGTGTTGTAGCGCGTTTCGAGGTCCACTTGCTCGGTGAGGTTCTCGAATACCCAGGTGGCGCCACCCTGCGGGTGCGCGGTGGCGAAAACCCTTAGCGTCTGGCCGTTCGGCAGGTGCCAGAGATCCGATTGCGTATCCAGGGCGCGATAGACCGAAAGCGCGTTTTCCTTCCAGGTCTTCCAGTTCAGCTGATCCGGCAGGCGCTTGGCGGCGCGCAGGCGCTCGAGAAGCTCTGCATTATCGGGCTTGCTTTCAAGAAACGCGATGTCGAGTTCCCACAGCGAGACAAAGGCCTGATTATAGAACTGCAGGCGACGATCGCCGTCGAAGATCGCGACAGGGGTCGCAAGATGATCGAGCGTCTCGGCATGGCTTTTTAGCGTCCGCTCAAGCTCCGCCTTCACGGATTCGATGTCTGAAACATCCACCGCGATGCCGGCGGAACCGCTCGGCACCTTGACGTCGACCACATCGAAGAACGTGCGGTTGCCATGAACCACGGTTGAGATGGTTTCGTGGAACGGCGTCTCGGGCGTCACCGCAGCACGGATACGCTCGCGGGCCACCGTGGTCAGAAACTCGCGGCCCTCGCTGACGGCCTGCTCCGGCGAGGCAGCCTCGACAGCTTCGCCATAGGCATGGTTGACCCAGGTGAGGTGGCCGTCGGTGTCGCGCTGCCAGGCTGGCAGGTCGATCGAATCGAGCACGCTCTGGAATGCGGAAATCGACGCCAGAAGGCGGTCGCGCTCAATCTTCAGCTCGGCGAGCTCGGCGCGCAGATTGTTGAGCGCCACGAAGCGAACGAAGGCGCGCCCGCCGGATACGCGGCCCTGCGCTTCGAGCACTTCGTCGCGGTGTGTCTCCACGACCATGTCGAAACTCTGCGCGGAAACGCGAAGCTGGTCGATCGCACGATCGAGCTCGGAAGCAGAGCGCGGCTTCAGCCAAAGGCCGAAGGCGAGAAATTCGTTATCCTGCGGCGCACCGGTCTCGGGCGGCAATTGGCCGAGCAGTTCCGGGCGCTCGTCGCCGTCCCAGATCACGATGCGGCGATTGTTGTCGGCGATCAGCGCTTCATATTGCGAGATGCGCTGATTGGCGTCGGAGAGCGCGGAACGGACTTCGCGGGCCTCGGTTTCGAGGTTGCCCCGCTGGCGGACCACCCAGAGCGTTGAAAGCAAAGCGGCCGAAATGGCGCCGATAACAATGGAAAGGCCTACGACCTGGGAGGACGTAAAGAGATGCGCGGAAGCTGCTGCTTCCGACTGGGCTTGAGCGAAGACGGGCCGGGCAATGGATGCAATAGCGGTGCCGGCGGCAAATACTGCCGCGACCCGGGCCAGGACCCGCGCTCCGCGTTTCGAAGACTTATGATCTCCGATAAGTTTCCGGTGGCCGGATCGAAGCGGGCAGGGGCGAGTGCAAGCACCATCCTCTGCCTGGTCAATCAGGCTTTGCATCACTTCCGACATGCCCGGTATGTCTCCGTCCTTTAATGTGCCGCATCACGACAAGACATCCCATTTTCGAGCAAACGGACACGTCCGCCGCTACGAATCGAGTTCTAAAACAATACTTCGAAAGGGAATCGTCAGGAAGATGTGTGTCAAAAAATAAGGGCCCGGCATTTGTCAATGCCAGGCCCTCTAGATGTTGTGGATACTGATCTGTCGATTAATATCTGTAGTGGTCGGACTTGAACGGACCCTGCGGCGTGACGCCGATGTAGGATGCCTGTTCTTCCGAAAGCTGCGTCAGCTTGACGCCGAGCTTGGCGAGATGCAGGCGCGCGACCTTCTCGTCGAGGTGCTTCGGCAGGATGTAGACCTGGTTCTGGTACTGGCCGGGCTTGGTGAAGAGCTCGATCTGGGCCAGCGTCTGGTTCGTGAACGAAGCCGACATGACGAAGGACGGATGGCCCGTTGCGTTGCCGAGGTTCAGCAGGCGGCCTTCCGAGAGCAGGATGATGCGGTTGCCCTTCGGGAATTCGATCAGGTCGACCTGCGGCTTGATGTTGGTCCACTTCAGGTTACGCAGCGCGGCAACTTCGATTTCGTTGTCGAAGTGGCCGATGTTGCCGACGATCGCCATATCCTTCATCGCGCGCATGTGGTCGATGCGGATGACGTCCTTGTTGCCTGTGGTGGTGATGAAGATGTCCGCGGTGGAGACGACGTCTTCGAGCGTGACGACTTCAAAACCGTCCATGGCGGCCTGGAGCGCGCAGATCGGATCGACTTCCGTGACCTTGACGCGTGCGCCGGCGCCGAGCAGCGAAGCAGCCGAGCCCTTGCCGACGTCGCCGTAACCGCAAACGACGGCAACCTTGCCGGCCATCATCACGTCGGTGCCGCGGCGGATACCGTCAACTAGCGATTCCTTGCAGCCATACTTGTTGTCGAACTTCGACTTGGTGACGCTATCGTTGACGTTGATGGCAGGGAAGGGCAGCAGGCCCTTCTGGGAAAGCTGGTACAGACGGTTGACGCCCGTGGTGGTTTCTTCGGTGACACCCTTGATCGCATCGCGCTGCTTGGTGAACCAGCCGGGCGTTGCCGCGAGGCGCTTCTTGATCTGCGCGAAGAGGATTTCTTCTTCTTCAGAATGCGGGTTCGACAGCACGTCTTCGCCTGCTTCGGCGCGGGCGCCAAGCAGGATGTACATGGTGGCATCGCCGCCGTCATCGAGGATCATGTTGGAGAGGCCGCCGTCGGCCCACTGGAAGATCTTGTCGGTGTAGACCCAGTAGTCGTGCAGCGACTCGCCCTTGATGGCGAAAACCGGAACGCCGGAAGCAGCGATCGCGGCAGCGGCATGGTCCTGCGTCGAGAAGATGTTGCACGATGCCCAGCGCACTTCGGCGCCGAGCGCGACCAGCGTCTCGATGAGAACGGCGGTCTGGATCGTCATGTGCAGAGAGCCGGTGATGCGCGCGCCCTTGAGCGGCTTCGATGCGCCAAACTCTTCGCGGCAGGACATCAGGCCCGGCATTTCGGTTTCAGCGATCGTGATTTCTTTGCGACCGAAGTCTGCGAGGCCGATATCGGCGACGACGTAGTCTTTTTCAGTGCTCATTGGGTTCTCCAAGCTGAAAGCGTCTAGAATGCGGAGGGCGCGAAACGGATCGCGCGGCGAAAGCGCCGCGCGCAACGCGGCAGTGCTCGCCGTTTAGCAGGCTTCTATGACGAAGGCAATAATGATATAAAGAAGTCTTTATATGTTTATATGGTCCGCTTGCGGCTTACATATCTTCGCCGAAGCGGTTCTGGATAAGCGCATCCAGCGCGTCCAGAGCCTGTGCGGCCTGGTTACCGCTGGCGGAAATCAGGACGCTGGATCCCGGGCTTGCGGCCAGCATCATCAGGCCCATGATCGAGGTTCCGCCCACCGTCATCCCGTCTTTCGAAACGGTGACGCTCGCATCGAAATTCTCGACGGTCTGCACAAATTTGGCGGATGCCCGCGCGTGCAGTCCGCGCTTGTTGATGATGAGGATTTCCCGGGAAAGTGAGGATGTCATGGAGGGCTGGTGCTCGTTATTTGCCGCTGAGAACGCGACTGGCCACATTGATGTATTTACGTCCGGCCTCCGACGCTTCGACGAGTGCCTTTTCCATGTTGTTCTCGCCGCGCACGCCGGCGAGCTTGATCAGCATCGGCAGGTTCATGCCGGCGATCACTTCCGTGTGGCCGCTGCTCATCACCGAAATCGCCAGGTTGGAAGGAGTGCCCCCGAACATGTCGGTCAGAATGACGACGCCATGACCGTCGTCCGCACCCGCAACAGCTTCGAGAATATCCTGTCGTCTCTGATCCATGTCGTCTTCGGGACCGATGCACACGGTCTCGATGAACTTCTGAGGACCGACGACATGTTCGACCGCATGACGAAACTCTTCAGCCAGCTTGCCATGAGTGACAAGCACAAGTCCGATCATGATATTACTGCTCCTAGTGGCGTATGCAAACGGTGGGCCCAATATCGCAACGCAGCAATCGCGTCCACCGTGGGGGCACATCTTGGCGATGAAAAGCCGAAGTGCAAGACAAAAATACGGCGTTCCGGGCCTGATCTGGCGATTTAAGAGGCATTATCGTCCTATTTCGGGAGCTCTTGCCATCAATACCGCCAAGGGCATCGCTGCGTTGGACAAGAGCCGTATGGCGGGTAGCTCGATCCCATTGCCGAGCTCGATGCGCTCACCATCCGGCGGGAGACGATCGGGTCCGGAAGCGGTACCCGGAATGATCGCATATTGTACAGGAGCTCTACCTTGGTGCGGCATCGAAACGATGCCAGTACCGCGCAATTCGATCATGCCACCAGTGCTGTCAGGACATTCGGCAATCACTTCATTCTCATGTCGCGAAATGAACACCTGATCATCCGCCACCAGCTTTGCGCTGAGCCCAATCCGCTGAGCTTCCGTGATGCAGGTGAAAGCCAGCATCGATTTGCCCCATCCTGAAGGTCCCATGAACAGGAGACCGGTCTTGCCGATGACGATCGCGGTCGCGTGGATATTGAAGCGCGACGCCGTCATGCGGCGCTGTCGGCCGGAAGGGCCAGGATGAAGCGCGCGCCGACGACCTTTTCCGTTTCCGGATCGATGACGTTTTCGGCACGAAGCGAGCCGCCATGCGCTTCGGCGATCTGGCGGCTGATGGACAGGCCGAGCCCGGAGTTCTGGCCAAACCCTTCGGACTCGGGGCGGTCCGTATA
This sequence comes from Hyphomicrobiales bacterium, assembly GCA_900471485.1. Classification (GTDB taxonomy): domain Bacteria; phylum Pseudomonadota; class Alphaproteobacteria; order Rhizobiales; family Rhizobiaceae; genus Rhizobium. The sequence goes on along the minus strand of UCEU01000002.1, from coordinate 23,385 downwards.
GAAGCGTTCGAAGATGCGGTCGATATCCTCGGCCTGGATGCCCGGGCCGTTGTCCTCGACATAGACGATGCAGCGCGAACGGGTACGCACAAGCCTGACGGTGATCTTGCCTTCGCCATGCGGCACGAAGGAGCGTGCATTCTCGATGAGGTTGGTGATGATCTGGCCGATGCGCAAATCGTGGCCGTTCACCAGGAAACGCGTCTTGACGCCCGGCTTGCGCTCGATGGCGTATTCGATCTGCACTTCCTTCTTGCGGCTGCGGATCTGGCGCGAGACTTCAACGAGATCGCGCAGCAGCACTTCGAGATCGACCGCGTTCGCATCGACACGCGCAAGCTCGGCATCAAGCCGCGAGGCATCGGAGATATCGCTGATCAATCGGTCCAGGCGACGCACATCATGCTGAATGACATCCATCAGCCGCTGCTTGGAATCGTCGGACTTGGCAAGCGGCAGCGTTTCGACCGCGCTGCGCAGCGATGTCAGCGGGTTTTTCAGCTCATGGCTGACATCGGCCGCGAAGCTCTCGATCGCGTCGATCCGGTCGTAGAGCGCCGTCGTCATTTCGCGGAGCGCGATCGACAGGTTACCGATCTCGTCCTGGCGCGCCGAGAAGTCGGGGATTTCCTCGCGCTCCTTGGCGCCACGGCGAACGCGGATAGCCGCTGCCGACAGTCGCCGCAGCGGATTGGCGATCGTTGACGAGAGCACCAGCGATAGGAGAACGTTGACGAGCGTCGCGACGCCGAACACGCGCATGATGCCGAGACGCTCGGCATGAACGATGTTGTCGATGTCACCCGCCTGCGTCGACAAGAGCAGCACGCCGAGAACCGCGCGAAAACGCTGAATCGGCACGGCCACCGAGACGATGAGTTCACCCTTTTCGGTTGTTCGCACCACGGCGCCGCGCACGCCGGTCAGCGCATTCATCACTTCGGGATAGATCGAGCCGTCGCCGCCGGGCGCTTCCTTGTAGAGCGGCAGATTGCCCGGCTGCAGCGCCTTGTTGAACAGCGTGGTGAACCACTCGCTCCAGGTCTGCTCCTGGTTTTCGACAGGCGGCAGATCAAAACGCAGCACCTGCCCGCGGGAGTAGAGATGGCGGGAATCGAGCAGAAGGTTGGCGTCGGCATCGAAGATGCGGGCGCGCGTCCGGGTCGGCGAGATCAGCCGCCGCAACACGGGTGCCACCTTTTCCGGATCGATCGGAAATTCGAGATCCTCGTCGTTCGGCACCGGCGTTATGCTCTGCCCGGCCTGCAGCTCGAGCAGTTTCTCCGGGTCGATGGTGATCGAGTTTGTATCGACCGAGGCGGAAGCCGAAACGGCGCCGGCAATGATCTCACCCTGCGTGAGAAGGCTCTCGACACGCGCGTCGATCAGTCCTTCCCGGAACTGGTTGAGATAGAGAATGCCCGCCACGAGAACGACGATAGCCGTCAGGTTGAAGAACAGGATGCGCCGCGTCAGGCTCGAGAAGACCGCATTGCCGAAGATGCGGCGGATGATCAGGAACGGATGCGACCAGCGTCGCCTCCTGACGCGGCGGTCGCTCAGACCGTCCGCATCATCAAGATCCCTTTCCTGCACCAACTGTGCCAACGACATGCCCTTTCGGAGAGGGCGCCGCGCGGCGTCGCCTCTCTATAATTCTCGTGCTGCGCCGCCAGGCGTCAGGCTGCTTCGCGGAAGCGGTAGCCCACTCCGTAGAGTGTTTCAATCATATCAAAGTCGGTGTCGACCATCTTGAATTTCTTGCGCAGCCGCTTGATGTGGCTGTCGATGGTGCGGTCGTCGACATAGACCTGCTCGTCATAGGCCGCATCCATCAGCGCGTCGCGGCTCTTGACCACGCCTGGGCGCTGCGCGAGCGAGTGCAGGATCAGGAATTCGGTCACGGTCAGTGTTACCGGCTCACCCTTCCAGGTGCAGGTATGGCGTTCCTGGTCCATGACGAGCTGGCCGCGCTCAAGTGAACGGGCAAGCTGGGCGGCGCCCGGCTTGGGCGCCGTAGCGCCAGCAGCCGCGGCGGCTTCGCGACCGGCGGCACGGCGCAGGACGGCGCGGACGCGTTCGACCAGCAGGCGCTGCGAGAATGGCTTGGTGATGAAGTCGTCGGCGCCCATCTTCAGGCCGAACAGCTCGTCGATTTCCTCGTCCTTGGACGTCAGGAAGATGACCGGCATGTCGGATTTCTGGCGCAGGCGGCGCAGCAGTTCCATGCCGTCCATGCGCGGCATCTTGATATCGAAGATGGCGAGCTGCGGTGGCCGCGCGAGAAGACCATCGAGCGCCGAAGCGCCATCGGTGTAGGTTTCGACCTTATATCCTTCTGCCTCCAGTGCGATCGACACTGAGGTGAGAATATTGCGGTCGTCATCAACGAGCGCGATTGTCGGCATGGTGTTCGTCTCCGTCATCTATGCGCATCTCCCGGAATTCGGATAGTCCCCCGGCGGCTTCGAGCCGATGCGCTTATGGGGGATAAAGGTGGAACAAATTGTGGCAAAGATAAAGGGGGCGATTGCCGGCAAAATCATGCGGCAACATAAGGTTGTGTCAGGGTTTGAAGCACTGAAATCCGATTCAAACGATTTAAAATTATCGACAATTATTTAAATCGATTAAATATTTGATATTACTGAATTTTATCGATTTGCACCTATTGCGTTTTAAAAATACTGCCCGTACCGTCGCGCCAGTTCTTAACGGCGTTGAGCCCCAAGGGAAGGAATGACCATGGAGCAGTTCGGTACCCACAACCCAGCGATAGAGCTGGCGACGGCAGGTTTCGCAGGCGCGAAGAGCGTTCGCTATAACTTCACCGCCGCTTCCCTCTATGAAGAGTCGATTCGCCGGGGGGAAGCCGAACTCACCGCTCACGGCGCCTTGCGGGCTCTGACCGGCCAGCACACCGGCCGCTCGCCCAAGGACAAGTTCGTCGTCCGCGATGCCAACACCGATGGCCAGATCTGGTGGGACAACAACAAGCCGATGTCGCCGGAGCATTTCGCGCTGTTGAAGCAGGACATGCTGGCGCACGCCGCCGGCAAGGAGCTGTTCGTGCAGGATCTGATCGGCGGCGCCGATGAGGGCAATGCGCTGCCGACCCGCGTCGTCACCGAGCTTGCCTGGCACTCGCTGTTCATCCGCAATCTCCTGATCCGGCCGGAGCGTTCCACGCTGGACGGTTTCATGCCGAAGCTGACGATCATCGACCTGCCGACCTTCAAGGCCGATCCGGAGCGCTACGGCTGCCGCACTGAAACCGTCATCGCCTGCGACCTGACGAATGGCGAAATCCTGATTGCCGGCACCTTCTACGCCGGCGAAATGAAGAAGTCGGTTTTCACTGCGCTAAACTACCTGCTGCCCGCCAAGGGCGTCATGCCCATGCACTGCTCGGCCAATGTCGGCCCGGATGGCGATGCCGCGGTCTTCTTCGGCCTGTCGGGCACCGGCAAGACGACGCTCTCGGCCGATCCGGCCCGCACGCTGATCGGCGACGACGAGCACGGCTGGGGCGAGGACGGCATCTTCAACTTCGAGGGCGGCTGCTACGCCAAGACCATTCGCCTCTCGGCCGAAGCCGAGCCGGAGATCTACGCGACGACGCAGCGCTTCGGCACCGTACTTGAAAACGTCGTGCTCGATGAAAACCGCATTCCGGACTTCAACGACGGCTCGCTCACGGAAAACACCCGTTGCGCCTATCCGCTCGATTTCATCCCGAACGCCTCGGAAACCGGCCGCGCCGGCCATCCGAAGACGATCATCATGCTGACCGCCGATGCCTTCGGCGTCATGCCGCCGATCGCCAAATTGACGCCGGATCAGGCCATGTACCACTTCCTGTCCGGCTACACCGCCAAGGTGGCGGGCACGGAACGCGGCGTGACCGAGCCGGAAGCAACCTTCTCGACCTGCTTCGGCGCCCCGTTCATGCCCCGGCACCCGTCGGAATACGGCAATCTCCTGAAGGAGCTGATCGGCCGCCACGGTGTCGAATGCTGGCTCGTCAACACCGGCTGGACCGGCGGCGCCTACGGCGCCGGCAAGCGCATGCCGATCAAGGCGACGCGCGCGCTGCTTGCCGCAGCGCTTTCGGGCGAGCTCAGCAAGGCCGATTTCCGCGCCGATCCGAACTTCGGCTTCGCCGTTCCGGTTGCGGTCGCAGGTGTCGAAAGCGGCATTCTCGATCCGCGCTCGACCTGGGCCGACGCTGCCGCCTATGACGCGCAGGCGAACAAGCTGGTGACGATGTTCATCGACAATTTCGCCAAGTTCGAAGGCCACGTCGACGGCGGAGTGCGCGATGCGGCCCCGGGTTTTCGGGTGGCCGCTGAGTAATTCAGCGACAACTGATTGATGATTCACGTGAAACCCGGCCCGGAAAGGTCGGGTTTTGTGCGTTTTGAAGCGCCTTTCCAAGCAGGAGACGATGTGAGATAGACATCACATGGCCAGCGACCCGCTCTATATCAACGACAGGATCACCATCGCGGGATGGGAACTGACGGAACAGTTCGTTCTGGCGGGCGGTCCCGGCGGCCAGAACGTCAACAAGGTCTCGACATCAGTCCAGCTGTTCTTCAACATCCAGAATTCGCCGGCGCTGAACGAGCGCGTCAAGATCAACGCCATGAAACTGGCGGGCCGTCGCATGTCCAAGGAAGGCGTGCTGATGATCGAGGCGAGCCGCTTCCGCAGCCAGGAACGCAACCGCGAGGATGCCCGCGAGCGGCTGAAGGAGCTGATCCTCGAGGCCGCCAAGCCACCGCCACCGCCGCGCAAGAAGACCAAGCCGACCAAGGGCTCCGTGGAACGCCGGCTGAAGGCCAAATCCGGCCGCTCCGACGTCAAGAAGATGCGCAGCCGCCCTAGCGGCGAATAATCAGGGGAGGGCACGATGCTGCAGCTGCCGAACGGTATTCGCCATAGCCCAGACTATCTGAGTCGCCCCCGCCAGGAAGCGCTGGTTGAGATCATTCGCAGCATCGTCGCACAGGCGCCGCTCTACACGCCGGTCATGCCCGGCACCGGCAAGCCCATGTCGGTGCGCATGACCAATTGCGGCGCGCTCGGCTGGGTCACTGATAAGGAACGCGGCTATCGCTACCAGCGCACCCATCCGGCCACGGGAAAGCCATGGCCCGAAATCCCGGCTGAACTGCTCAATATCTGGAACGATGTGTCTGGCTACGAAAAGCCACCCGAGGCCTGCCTCGTCAATTTCTATGCCGACGATGCCAAGATGGGCCTGCATCAGGACAAGGACGAGCAGGACCTCGCGGCACCCGTCGTGTCGATCTCGCTTGGAAACACCTGTCTGTTTCGCGTCGGCGGCTTGGAGCGCACGGAGAAGACCATGTCCTTCAAGCTCTCCAGCGGCGATGTCGTCATTCTCGGCGGTGAGGGGCGTCTGTGTTTCCACGGCGTCGACCGCATTTACCCCTCGACATCCACGCTGCTCAAGAATGGCGGCCGTATCAATCTCACGCTTCGGCGTGTAACGCCTTAAAGCTTGCGCAGCGCCACCTGCTCGATCAGGTGATTCTGCCCCTTGCGCAGGATGAGATCCGCGCGCGGACGCGTCGGCAGGATGTTTTCGCGCAGGTTCTTGAGGTTGATGTTCTGCCAGAGCCCCTCGGCGATCGACAGCGCTTCCTCCTCGCTGATCGAGGCATAACGGTGGAAGAACGAGTTCGGATCGCGGAACGCGGTCTCGCGCAGTCCCATGAAACGGGTTACGTACCAGTCGTGAATCCGGCTTTCATCCGCGTCGATATAGATCGAGAAGTCGAAGAAATCCGAGACCATCGGCACGATCTTGCCGCCCGCCGGCAGGTCGCGCGATTGCAGCACATTGATCCCTTCGAAGATCAGGATGTCGGGCCGGTCGATGATCTTGTATTCGTTCGGCAGCACGTCATAGACGAGGTGCGAGTAGGACGGCGCCTTGACGTCGGGCTGCCCGGCCTTGATTGCCGCCAGAAACCGCAGGATCGCGCCCGTGTCGTAACTCTCGGGGAACCCCTTGCGCTGCATCAGGTTTTCCCGCTGCAGCACGGCGTTGGGATAGAGAAAGCCATCCGTCGTGACGAGATCCACCTTCGGGCTCGACGGCCAGCGGCGCAGAAGCTCTTTGAGAATACGCGCGGTCGTCGATTTCCCCACCGCCACGGAGCCGGCGATCCCGATGACGAACGGCGTCTTCGCCACGTTCGACAGGCTGAGGAACCGGTTGCGCTGCTTGAACAGGAGCAGCGACGATTCGACATGCGCCGACAGCAGGCGCGACACCGAGAGATAGATGCGTCGGACTTCGTCGAGATCGATCGGGTCGCCCATCGAGCGCAGTCGCTTGACCTCGTCGGAGGTCAGCGTCATCGGCGTATCCGCCCTGAACTTCGCCCATTCCTCGGAAGAAAAGAAGTGATAGGGCGAATAGGCATTCGCCTGGAAATGATCGTGCGCCTCGGGCGCACCGGTGATCTGTCTTGCGATACCCATCAGCTTTGCCGACTGGCCTTCTCCCTGAGGCCGGATTGAGCGGTACGGCGCTCAAGTTCCGCCATGACATCTTGTAGCGGAATACCGGCGATCTTCAATACGACCAAGAGATGATAGAGCACGTCGGCCGCCTCGTAGGTAAGGTTTTCGCGGTCGTCGGTGACGGCGGCCATCACGGCTTCGATCGCTTCCTCGCCAAGCTTCTTCGCCGCTTTCGGCTGGCCGGCCGCAACAAGCTTCGCTGTCCAGGATTCGTCTGGCGAAACCTTCGACCGCGCGTCGACGATCTTTTCGAGGTCGCTGAGTGTGAATTCGCTCATCATATCGCTTTCAGTCTCAGTCGAGACGCATGTCGATGCCGCAGGAAGACATATAGCGCTTCGCTTCGCCGACGGAATAGGTGCCGAAGTGGAAGATCGAGGCGGCGAGAACCGCGGTCGCATGACCTTCCTTGATGCCGGCCACGAGATCGTCGAGATCGCCCACACCGCCCGACGCGATAACCGGAACGCGCACGGCGTCCGCGATTGCCCGCGTCAGCGCCAGATCGTAGCCGGCTTTCGTTCCGTCGCGGTCCATCGAAGTCACCAGCAATTCGCCGGCCCCGCGCTCGACCATCCGGCGCGCGAAATCCACCGCATCGATGCCCGTCGCGTTGCGGCCGCCATGCGTGTAGATCTCCCAAGCGCTGGCCTCGCCGCCGGCAGGCGTCTGCCGCCGCTTGGCGTCGATCGAGACGACGATGCATTGGTCGCCGAACTTGTCGGCTGCTTCAGCCACGAAATCGGGATTGCTGACGGCGGCCGAGTTGATCGAGACCTTGTCGGCGCCGCAAAGCAGCAGCTTGCGAATGTCTGCGATCGTGCGAACGCCGCCGCCGACGGTAACCGGCATGAAACACTGGTCGGCCGTGCGCGACACCACGTCGAAGATCGTTTCGCGATTGTCGGAGGAGGCGGTGATGTCGAGGAAGCAGAGCTCGTCGGCGCCGGCCGCATCATAGGCCTTGGCGGCCTCGACGGGATCGCCGGCATCGACGAGGTTGAGGAAGTTGACGCCCTTGACGACACGGCCGTCCTTGACGTCGAGGCAGGGAATGACGCGAGCCTTCAGGGTCATTGCGCGGTCTCCTTCGCGCGCGACGCTTTAATGAGCGCCAGCGCTTCCGTGGGATCGATACGGCCGTCATAGAGCGCCCGGCCCGAAATCGCGCCTTCAAGCTTCGCGGCATCCGGCTTCAGCATCCGCTTGATGTCGTCGATCGAGGCCAGTCCGCCCGATGCGATGACGGGGATCGATACGGCGCCGGCCAGTTCCAGCGTCGAATCCCAGTTGATCCCGGTCAGGATGCCATCGCGGTCGATGTCGGTGTAAATGATCGCCGCCACACCAGCGCCCTCGAACTTTTTGGCGAGCTCGATGATGCCGAGCTCGGACGCCTCAGCCCAGCCCTCGACAGCCACCTTGCCGCCCTTGGCATCGATGCCGACGGCCACATGGCCCGGAAACCTCTTGCAGGCTTCGATGACAAGCGCCGGCTCGCGCACGGCAACGGTGCCCAGGATCACGCGCGAAAGCCCGCGCGACAGCCAGCTTTCGATATGATCGAGCGTACGGATGCCGCCGCCCAACTGCACCGGGTTCTTCGTGGCCTTCAGGATCGCATCGACGGCAGCACCGTTGACGCTCTCGCCAGCAAAGGCGCCGTTGAGATCGACCACGTGCAGCCATTCGAAGCCTTGGTCTTCGAAGGCCTTGGCCTGCGCGCCGGGGTCGGGATTGTAGACGGTGGCCTGCTCCATATCGCCCAGTTTGAGGCGAACGCATTGGCCGTCCTTGAGGTCGATGGCGGGAAATAGGATCATTCTGTCAGTCCTCAAAGGCGCGAGCTCAGGGCTTCCAGCGCAGGAAATTGGCAATCAGGGCGAGACCGAGCTTCTGGCTCTTCTCCGGATGGAACTGCGCGCCGACCATGTTGTCGCGGCCGACAAAAGCCGTCAGCGGCCCGCCATAGCCCGTCGTCGCGATCACATCCTCGGGGTTCCGGGCGGCCAGATGGTAGGAATGCACGAAATAGGCATGCAGCCCGTCGGCACCGGTCGCAATACCCTCGAACAGCGGGTGAGGGCGCTTCAGGTCCAGCGTGTTCCAGCCGATCTGCGGTATCTTCAGATTGGGATCATCAGGGGTCATTTCAACGACGTCGCCGGGAATCCAGCCGAGACCCTCGGTCGTGGTCTTCTCCAGCCCGCGCGAGGACATTAGCTGCATGCCGACGCAGATGCCGAGGAAGGGCCGCGCCTTCTTCTCGACCACGTCGATCAGCGCCTCGGTCATCCCCGGCACGGCGTCCAGTCCACGGCGACAATCCGCATAGGCGCCGACACCCGGCAACACCACGCGGTCGGCGGCGGCAACGACGTCAGCCTTGTCGGTGAGATCGATCACTGCGTCCACGCCGGCCTCGCGGGCGGCCCGTTCAAAGGCCTTCGTCGCCGAACGCAGATTGCCGGAACCGTAGTCGATAATTGCGACGCGCATCAGCGTCCTCCATCAAAGCCAAAGAGACCGAGGGATGTTGCGGTGCCGCGGTCTGTGCGGCTCCCGCCATCCCATTTGGATGACGGCAAGGGAGTGCCGTCACTGAGATCGGTCTGAATTTCAGAAAAGTAGATTTCCTCGGCGACATCGAGCCGATCGGCCGAGATCAGCGCATCGTCCTGCCAGCCCTTGGAGGCAAGGTTGCGAACGCGCAGGTTCTGCCCCTCGAACCCGACAAGCAGGCTGGTGCCGAAAGTCACGGCAAAGCCGACCAGCCATAGGCCGGGTTGATCCATCAAAGCGCTGCCGACGCTCTGCAAGAGAAAGGCGGCGACCGCGTAGAGCCAGAGGCGGTGGACGGCAAGCCAGATCCAGGGAAACAGGAAGCCGAGCACGGTAAAGCCGTCGCGAATGAACCGCGTCTTTTCGTGTTTGATATCGGCGCCGCCAGGGGCGGTCAGAACCAGATAGCTGGAAGTCATGTCGTCAAGCTCCCTGAAGGGGCTTAGACGAGCGTGCCCTTCGTCGAGGGTACACGGCCCGCCTGCCTAGGATCGATCTCTGTCGCCGTGCGCAGCGCGCGGGCGACGGCCTTGAAGCATGTCTCGGCAATATGGTGGTTGTTGGCACCATAGTGGTTCAGGATATGCAAGGTGATCCCGGCGTTCTGGGCGAGTGCCTGGAAGAATTCGCGGACGAGTTCGGTGTCGAACGTGCCGATCTTCGGCGCGCTGAACGACACGTTCCACACGAGGAAGGGACGGCCGGAGAGATCGACGGCGGCCTTCGTCATCGTCTCGTCCATGGCAAGGTCGATCGAGGCGTAGCGGGTGATGCCGCGACGGTCGCCGAGCGCCTTCGCAATGGCCTGGCCGATCGCGATGCCGGTGTCTTCGACCGCATGGTGGTCGTCGACGTGAAGATCGCCCTTGGTTTCGATTTCCATGTCGATCAGCGAATGTCGCGACAGTTGGTCGAGCATATGGTCGAAGAAGCCGACGCCGGTCGAAATCGTCGATTTTCCGGTGCCGTCGAGATTGACGGAAACGGAAACCGAGGTCTCGTTGGTTTTGCGGGATACGGATCCCGTACGGCTTGCTGCGGTCTCGGCCATATGGCTACTCCACTTGGAAATACGGGCGTTCCTTATCAGGCGTGCAGGGAAATATCCAGAAGCGCGGGCGCAGAAATCGACGCCGATTGCAATCCCGATTTGCCAACTTACATAGGGCTCAACAGGGCCGATGTGCGGCCCGAGGTAAGAGCCCGCCTGACGGGCCAGGGTATAGTCGATGACAACCATTATTACAGTTCGAAAGGGCGGCAAGGTCATCATGGCGGGCGACGGACAGGTCAGCCTCGGCCAGACCGTCATGAAGGGCAATGCCCGCAAGGTGCGTCGCATCGGCAAGGGCGACGTCATTGCCGGTTTCGCCGGTGCCACCGCGGATGCCTTCACGCTCTTGGAGCGGCTTGAGAAGAAGCTCGAGCAATATCCCGGCCAGCTGATGCGCGCCGCAGTCGAGCTCGCCAAGGATTGGCGCACCGACAAGTATCTGCGCAACCTCGAAGCCATGATGCTGGTCGCCGACAAGTCGGTGACGCTGGCAATCACCGGCAACGGCGATGTGCTCGAGCCCGAACATGGCGCGATCGCGATCGGCTCCGGCGGCAACTACGCCTTCGCTGCCGCTCGCGCCCTGATGGACAGCGACAAGTCGGCCGAAGAAGTGGCGCGCCGGGCGCTCGATATCGCCGCCGATATCTGCGTCTACACCAACCACAATCTCGTGGTCGAAACGCTCGACGCCGAATAACGGCAATCGTTCACAATGGGTCCTGTGGGCCGGGCCGAGAACGGCCGGCCGGAGCAGGAAAGCCAAGAGGATATCATGACCAACTTTTCTCCCCGGGAAATCGTGTCCGAGCTGGACCGCCACATTATCGGCCAGCATGACGCCAAGCGCGCCGTTGCCATTGCGCTGCGCAACCGCTGGCGCCGCCAGCAGCTCGATGAGAGCCTGCGCGACGAAGTGATGCCCAAGAACATCCTGATGATCGGCCCGACCGGCGTCGGCAAGACGGAAATCTCCCGTCGCCTCGCCAAGCTCGCCGGCGCCCCCTTCATCAAGGTCGAAGCCACCAAGTTCACCGAAGTCGGCTATGTCGGCCGCGATGTCGAGCAGATCATCCGCGATCTCGTCGAGGTCGGCATCGGCCTTGCGCGCGAAAAGAAGCGCGCCGAAGTCGAGGCCAAGGCCCATATGAGCGCCGAGGAACGCGTGCTCGATGCGCTCGTCGGATCGACCGCCTCGCCGGCAACGCGTGACAGCTTCCGCAAGAAGCTGCGTGCGGGTGAGCTCGACGACAAGGAAATCGATATCGAAGTGGCCGATACCAGCACCGGCGTGGGCGGCTTCGATGTCCCCGGTATGCAGGGCGGCATCGGCATGATCAACCTGTCGGAAATGTTCGGCAAGGCCATGGGCGGCCGCACCAAGAAGGTGCGCACCACGGTCAAGGCCTCCTACACCGACCTGATCCGCGACGAATCCGACAAGCTGATCGACAACGAAGTCATCCAGCGCGAGGCCGTGCGGGCGGTCGAAAACGACGGCATCGTCTTCCTCGACGAGATCGACAAGATCGCCGCCCGCGATGGCGGCATGGGGGCCGGCGTCTCCCGCGAAGGCGTGCAGCGCGACCTGCTGCCGCTGGTCGAAGGCACTACCGTGTCGACCAAGTACGGGCCGGTAAAGACCGACCACGTCTTGTTCATCGCATCGGGCGCCTTCCACGTCTCCAAGCCGTCAGACCTGCTGCCGGAATTGCAGGGCCGCCTGCCGATCCGCGTCGAGCTGCGCCCGCTGACCAAGGAAGACTTCCGCCGCATCCTGACGGAAACCGAGGCCAGCCTGATCCGCCAGTACAAGGCGCTGATGGAAACCGAAGGCCTGACGCTGGAGTTCACCGATGACGGCATCGATGCGCTCGCCGACGTTGCCGTCCACCTGAACGCCTCGGTCGAAAACATCGGTGCGCGTCGCCTGCAGACGGTGATGGAGCGCGTGCTGGATGAAATCTCCTTCAACGCGCCGGATCGCGGCGGCACCTCGGTGACGATCGATGCCGAATACGTGCGCAAGAACGTAGGTGATCTCGCGCAGAACACGGACCTGTCGCGCTTCATTCTGTGATGCGCGAGCATCGGTGATGATGCTTACTGGCGTCATCCCGAAACTTTGACCGTTTGAACTCTCGACAACGGGCCTTTTACTTTTTAGTGAAAGGCCCGTTTTGTTATGTGCGCCAGCATTATTCGGCCAAGATTGTGGTCCAGTCACCGCCAGCCGGATAAGCCGGCCCGTCTGGAAATGCCGACCAATGCCAGGAATGATGGGAACGCTGATCGTGCGACGCCTTCTGACAAGTCTTGTGATTGCCGCCACGGTTCTTACCGCCGCGCCCGCCTTTTCGATGCAGGTCGTGCCGTCGGGCAACCGAAATGCCGAGCAGCCGAACGTTCCGGGCGCATCGGTCCGCCGCACCAAGGGCACCAAGACCTCGTTCGACCGCAAGTATGACAAGGTCCATGACCTCCTTGCGACCGATCACGAGCTGATGGGCAAGATCAAGAAGGTATCTGCGGCTTACGGCATCGATCCGATCCATGTCGTTGGCGCCATCGTCGGCGAGCACACTTATAATGTCGACGCCTACGATCGCCTGCAGTCCTATTACGTCAAGGCGGCTTCCTATGCCGGCGAGAGCTTCCGCTTCGCCTACGACGGCGAGGACGTGGACGATTTCATCAAGCGGCCGCAGTTCGCCGAATGCAACGGCAAGACCGATTCTTACGCGCTGTGGAGCTGCCGCGAGGATGTCTGGGAAAGCGATTTCCGCGGCAAGACGGTCGGCGGCAAGAGCTTCCCGAACAACCGCTTCAGCGCCGTCTTCTTTCAGCCCTTCTATGCCGGCCAGACCTTCGGCCTCGGCCAGATCAATCCGCTGACCGCATTGATGCTCTCCGACCTTGTGACCCGCGTCTCCGGCTATGACAAGCTCAATGAGAAGGATGCCGGCAGTGTCTACAAGGCGATCATGCAGCCTGACATCTCGCTGGCCTTCGTGGCCGCCGCCGTGCGCCGTTCGATTGACGACTACAAGCAGATAGCCGGCATGGATATCTCCAAGAACCCGGGCCTGACGGCAACGCTCTACAATCTCGGCAATTCCCGCCAGCGCGCCGCGGCGCTCGCCGCCAAGAACCGCGCGTCGGGCGAAACGGTCTGGCCGGAAGAGAACTATTACGGATGGCTGATCAACGACAAGCTGGACGATCTGGAGCGGCTGCTCTAGTTTTTTAGCCTGCCGGGGAGGGCAATCTTCCGCGAAAGGCTAGTACCCAATGGACATGCGTCCAGATCCATTCGTTCCGCCAGCGCCCATTCCGCGTACCGTGCCGCCGAGCCGGTTCGAGATCATCCGCACCATCCTCCGCAATCCGCTGGAGCTGTGGGGCGAGCCCTCTTACACGCTGCCTTTCATCAAGACGAAGTTCTTTCGCGAACGCACGATCATCGTCAACGATCCCGGCCTGATCAAGCATGTGTTGGTCGATAACGCCGCCAATTACCGCATGTCGGATATCCGCCAGCTGATCTTGCGGCCCATACTACGCGATGGCCTGCTGACGGCCGAAGGCGAGGTCTGGAAGCGCTCGCGCAAGGCGGTCGCCCCGGTATTCACACCGCGCCACGCCAATGGCTTCGCCGGCCAGATGCTGCGCCAGTCGGAAGAGTACGTTCGCAAGTACCAAGAAGCGGGCAGCGACGGAAAGACCTTCGAGATCGCCGCCGATATGGCCGAGCTCACCTTTGTCATCCTCGCAGACACGCTGTTTTCCGGCGAGATCGTCACTTCCTCCGACAGCTTCGCTGACGATGTCAACGCGCTCTTGCATCGCATGGGCCGCGTTGACCCCATGGACCTCCTGCGTGCACCTTCCTGGGTGCCCCGGGTTACCCGCATCGGTGGCCAGAAGGTGCTGGAGAAATTCCGCACCATTGTCCGCGAAACCATGGATGCCCGTTTGGCCCGCATGGAAGCGGACCGCCACACGACGCCCGAGGATTTCCTGACGCTGTTGCTCGACCAGGCAAAGTCTGGCGGGCTCACCAACGCCGAGATCGAGGACAATATCCTCACCTTCATTGGCGCCGGTCACGAAACCACGGCCCGCGCGTTGGCCTGGACGCTCTATTGCGTCGCCAACACGCCGCATATCCGCGACGCGATGGAGGAAGAGATCGACCGCGTGCTGGCAACAGGCGCCGAGCCGGTGAAGTGGCTCGATCTCATGCCCTATACGCGCGCCGCCTTCGAAGAGGCCCTGCGCCTCTATCCGCCGGCGCCCTCGATCAACCGCGCCGCGATATCGGATGATCGCTGGACAAATGCCAAGGGCGAGACGGTCGAGATCGAGGCCGGCGTCACCGTGCTGATCATGCCCTGGACGCTGCACCGCCACGAACTCTATTGGGACAAGCCCCGTGCCTACATGCCGGAGCGCTTCCTGCCCGAAAACCGCGGCAAGATCAGCCGCTTCCAGTTCCTCCCCTTCGGCGCCGGCCCGCGGGTCTGCATCGGCGCCACCTTCGCGCTGCAGGAGGCGGTGATCGCGCTTGCCGTCATGATGCATCGCTTCCGCTTCGACATGACGGATGAAACCAATCCATGGCCGGTGCAGAAACTGACCACCCAGCCGCAGAACGGCCTGCCGATGCGCGTCACGCCGAGAGTTCTTGCCTGAAAAGGCATAAATCTTTCAAACTATTGCCTGATTGACTATGAATGAAAGCCGGTCAAAGTGGCAGCATGCGAAAAACGCGCCGCCCGAGGAGATAGTCTATGAGCCGCATCGAAAAACACGGTCTTGCGATTGAAGCCGTCCTTCATGATTTCCTGGTCAAGGAGGCGCTTCCCGGTCTCGGGCTCGATGCGGACAAGTTCTTTGCCGACTTCTCGGCCATCGTCCATGATCTGGCGCCGAAAAACCGCGAACTGCTCGCCAAACGCGACGCCCTGCAGCTGCGCATCGACGATTGGTATCGCCAGCACGGCGCTCCCACCGATATGGACGCCTATCAGGCCTTCCTGCGCGAGATCGGCTATCTCCTGCCCGAGGGCTCCGATTTCCAGGTCAGCACGACGAATGTCGATCCGGAGATCGCCTCCATCGCCGGCCCGCAGCTGGTCGTCCCGGTCATGAACGCCCGCTATGCGCTGAACGCGGCAAACGCCCGCTGGGGCTCGCTCTACGACGCGCTCTACGGCACCGACGCGATCTCCGAGGCCGACGGCGCGGAGAAGGGCAAGGGCTACAATCAGAAGCGCGGCGAAAAGGTCATCGCCTGGGTTCGCGATTTCCTCGACAACGCCGTTCCGCTCGTCGATTGGAGCTGGAAGGACGTCGCCGGCCTCGTGATCAAGGATGGCGCGCTCGCTATCACGTCCACTGATGGCGAACATGTCGCGCTGAAGGATACCTCGCATTTCGCCGGCTATCGAGGTGAAGCGTCTGCGCCGACCAGCATCCTTCTGAAGAACAACGGCATCCATATCGACATCGTCATCGATGCCGGAACTGCGATCGGCAAGAGCGACGCTGCCCACATTTCCGATGTCTGGCTCGAATCCGCCATCACCACGATCATGGACTCCGAGGATTCCATCGCCGCCGTCGACGCCGACGACAAGACCGAGGTCTACCGCAACTGGCTCGGCCTGATGAAGGGTGATCTGCAGGAAGAGGTGTCGAAGGGCGGCAAGAGTTTCATCCGCAAGCTCAATCCCGATCTCGATTACACCGGTCCCGACGGCGCGGAGTTCGAGGTCCATCGCCGCTCGCTGATGCTGATCAGAAACGTCGGTCACCTCATGACGAATCCGGCTATCCTTGATCGCGATGGCAACGAGGTGCCCGAGGGCATCATGGACGCCATGATCACGGCCGCCATCGCGCTTTACGATATCGGCCCGAATGGCCGCCGCAAGAATTCGCGCAGCGGCTCCATGTACGTCGTCAAGCCGAAGATGCACGGCCCCGAGGAAGTCGCCTTCGCCGTCGAGATCTTCGGCCGTGTCGAAGATGCGCTCGGCATGGCGAGAAACACCATGAAGATGGGCATCATGGACGAGGAGCGCCGCACCACCGTCAACCTCAAGGAATGCATCCGCGCCGCCCGCGAGCGTGTCGTCTTCATCAACACCGGCTTCCTCGATCGCACCGGCGACGAGATGCACACCTCGATGGAAGCCGGCCCGATGATCCGCAAGGGCGACATGAAGCAGGCCGCCTGGATCGCGGCTTACGAGAACTGGAATGTCGATATCGGTCTCGAATGCGGCCTTTCCGGCCACGCGCAGATCGGCAAGGGCATGTGGGCCATGCCGGATCTGATGGCCGCCATGCTGGAGCAGAAGATCGCCCATCCGAAGGCCGGCGCGAACACCGCCTGGGTCCCGTCGCCGACGGCGGCCACCCTCCATGCCACCCATTATCACCGCGTCAACGTCGCCAATGTCCAGCGCGGCCTGAAGGATCGCCCGCGCGCCAAGCTGAGCGATATCCTCTCCGTGCCCGTCGCCGTCCGTCCCAACTGGACGCCGGAGGAAATCCAGCGCGAACTCGACAACAACGCGCAGGGCATCCTCGGCTATGTCGTGCGCTGGGTCGATCAGGGCGTCGGCTGCTCCAAGGTCCCCGACATCAACAATGTCGGCCTGATGGAAGATCGCGCGACGCTTCGCATCTCGGCGCAGCACATGGCCAACTGGCTTCACCACCGCGTTGTCACGAAGGAGCAGATAGAGGAGACCATGCAGCGCATGGCCGCCGTCGTCGATCAACAGAACGCGTCCGATCCGCTCTATATGCCGATGGCCCCCGACTTCGAAGGCTCGATCGCTTTCCACGCAGCTCTCGACCTCGTGCTGAAGGGCCGCTCGCAGCCGAACGGCTATACCGAGCCGGTCCTGCATCGTCGCCGTCTCGAACTCAAGGCGAAGCAGAACGCCTGATCTCGGTCCAGCAACGAAAAGGCCGCCGCAATGAAGATTGCGGCGGCCTTTTTTATACCGAATTTGAGGTCCAGCTTACTGGATAACGATGACCTTGGACGTCGTGCGGCCCGGACGGACGCGGCTGTAGAGGTCGATGACGTCCTGGTTGATCAAGCGGATGCAGCCAGAGGAGGCGGCGGTTCCGATGGATGCCCATTCCGGCGTGCCGTGCAGGCGGAACAAGGTATCCTTGCCCTCTTCGTTGAAGAGGTACATGGCGCGCGCGCCGAGCGGGTTGGAGAGGCCTGGGCCCATGCCGTCTTCGACGTATTTGGCGATCTCGGGGCGGCGAACGGCCATTTCCTTCGGGGGATGCCAGTTCGGCCATTCCTGTTTCCAGGCGACGTATGCGGTACCGGCCCATGCGAAGCCCTGCTTGCCGACGCCGATGCCGTAGCGCATCGCCTTGCCGCCGGGCATGATGTAGTAAAGGAAGCGCTCGCGGGTGTTGACGATGATCGTGCCCGGACGCTCCGCGGTTTCGTAGGAGACAACCTGCCGGTGGAACTGCGGCTTGACCTTTTGGATCGGGATCGCAGGAAGCGAGTAACCGGCATCCGTGGTGACGCCGTAGGCGTCGTCGAAGATTTGCGCGGTCTGGACAGTCGGTCCCGGAGCGGCAGTCTTGTTTTCGACGGAGGCGCTTTCGGAAGTCGTGGAGCAACCGGCCAGAGCGAGCGTCGCCATCAGGCCGAATACAGGAAATGCATTGCGGATGCGCATGGATGTCTCTTAAGAAAGGGGCAAAGGAGAAGCGGTGTTTTGAACCATGTTTGATTATGGTTTATTTTCGATTAACTTTGCCTTTGCAAGCTGTTGCAATGCGGCAGAGTGAATACGCAACCGCAAACTAGAACCGCATGGTTTTTTTGCAACAACGCGCGCGCCGGACACCAGCTTATCCATGACGATTTTGAGTGTTTATAATAACAATCCGTTAATCGATGGCCGACAATCGGACAGGGCCATGCTGGTGCGCCGGGGGACGCAGATCCTGCTTCACGAGATGCGCCACGCCGTGCTGCCCGAGCTTCCGCTGGCGAGCGGCCGACGCGCCGATCTGATCACCATTTCCGAGAAGGGTGAGATCTGGATCATCGAGATCAAGACCTCGATCGAGGACTTCAAGGTCGATCGCAAATGGCCGGATTACCGGGCGCATTGCGACCGCCTGTTCTTCGCGACGCACAAGGACGTGCCGCTCGATATCTTCCCGGAGGAGTGCGGCCTCTTCCTGTCTGATGGTTATGGCGCACATATGCTGCGCGATGCGCCCGAGCACCGTCTGGCGCCCGCCACCCGTAAGTCGGTTACGCTCAATTTCTCCCGCGCCGCTGCCCAGCGCCTGATGATGGCGGAATGGGCAAACGGCAAGCCTTTCGACGTCGACGACGTCTGAACTTGCTCTGCGCTTACTTGGGCGCCCGCTTGGCGAGGATGCGCTGCAGCGTCCTGCGGTGCATGTTGAGCCGCCGCGCCGTCTCCGACACGTTGCGTTCGCACATTTCATAGACGCGTTGGATATGCTCCCAGCGCACCCGGTCCGCAGACATCGGGTTCTCGGGAAGCTCCGCCTTTTCGCCGGCTCGCTGTGTCAGCGCGGCATAAACGTCGTCGGCATCGGCGGGCTTCGCCAGATAATCGACCGCACCAAGCTTCACCGCTGTGACTGCGGTGGCGATATTGCCGTAACCAGTCAGCACGATGATCCGCGTGTCGTCGCGGCGCTGGCGGATAGCCTCGATCACGTCGAGCCCGGTGCCGTCTCCAAGCCGCAGATCGACCACGGCATATTTGGGCGGATGCGTTTTTGATTTCGCCACGCCATCCGCGACGGATTCGGCGGTTTCCACCTGGAACCCGCGCGTTTCCATGGCGCGCGCCAGACGGCGTAGGAATGGACCGTCGTCGTCCACAATGAGGAGGCTCGCATCCGGCCCGATATGATCCGCGTTCACAGCTTCGGCGTTTTCGTCATTCTCATTCATCAGCGTCAATCCCGGCGGCCATCCGCCTGATAGTAGGTCTTAATCTTCCTTATGCCGATCGCATCACTTTGTCGAATGCGCGTCGATCAGCATGCGCGGCCACTCGACCCGGATGCGCGCCCCCGCGGTCACTGGCGCACGATTCTCGAACACCAGCGATGCCCCCGAACGCTCCAGTAGCGTCTTGGCGATGAAAAGCCCGAGCCCCAGCCCACCGGCCCTGTCCTCGCGCTGCCGCTTCGTAACATAAGGTTCGCCGATACGCGTCAATATATCCGGCGAATAGCCTTCGCCGTCGTCCTCGATGGTGATGCGAACCATCCCGGTATCATGCTCCACCGTCACGATCACCTTGTCGCGGGCATAATCGACGGCGTTCTCGATCAGGTTGCCGAGTCCGTACATGATCCCGGCATTGCGATCGGTGACCGGCTCGCTCTTGCGCGGGCTCTTCTCTATGAAATCGATCTTGATACCGAACTCGCGATGCGGCGCGATGATCTCCTCCATCATCGACGAGAGCGGAAGTCTCCGCAGATGCGCTTCGCCCTCGGCGGAAAGAGTTGCCAGCCGGCGAAGGATATCGCGGCAGCGTTCGCTCTGGCTCCGCAGCAGCAGCACATCCTCGCGGAAACGGTCGTCGTCCTTCAGTTCCCGTTCCATCTCCTTGGCGACGACGCTGATGGTCGCAAGCGGCGTGCCGAGCTCGTGTGCCGCCGCGGCCGCCAGTCCGTCCAGCTGCGAGAGATGTTTCTCCCGCTGCAGCACGAGCTCCGTTGCCGCCAGCGCGTCCGCCAGCTGGCTGGCTTCCATCGAGACGCGATAGGCATAGAAGGCGGCGAACGCCATCGTCGAAGCGATCGAGCACCACACGCCGAACTGCATGACATTGTGGACGTTGACCTCCAGCCCCTCGAACCACGGAAGCGGGAAGGGCGAAAAGGCCAGGATGGTGATGCACACCATCGCGATGATGATCAGCGCCGAGCTGTAGCGGATCGGCTGCGACGCGAATGAAATGATCACGGGCACGCAGACCAGCGCAGCGAAGGGGTTGGCGAGACCGCCGGTAATGAAGAGTAGCGCGCAAAGCTGCAGCAGATCGAAGCCGAGCAACCCGAAGGCCGTTTCCGGATCGATGCGATGCGTCGATGGATATCGGATCATCAGGTAGAAGTTGACCACCGCCAGCGCCGCGATAAGCGTTATGCTCGCCATCAGCGGCAGGGGGAACTTCAGCCAGAAAGCGACGACGAAAACGGTCAGCGTCTGCCCCCAGACCGCAAGCCACCTAAGCCACACCAGTGTCTGCAAGCGCAGCCGGCGGCTGTGACTACGGCCTTTCGCCGGTGTCGCCTCGATCTGATCGGCCGCCGGTTGTCCCGGATTTTGGTTTGGTTCACGTACCACGTGGTTTCACCCTTGTCGTTGGCATCGCATCCTCTGGCCGCTCCGGCCAGGGATGTCGGGGATAGCGTCCCCGCATGTCGGCCCGCACGTCCTTCCAGGATCCGGCCCAGAAACCGGGCAGGTCGCGGGTCGTCTGGATCGGCCGGTGCGCCGGCGAGGTCATCTCGAGCAGAAGCGGCAGCCGCCCGCCGCCGATGGCAGGGTGCTGCTTCAGCCCGAACAACTCCTGCACCCTGATCGTCAGCGTCGGTTCTTCCCCGCCATATTGAATCGGGTGGCGCTGTCCCGTCGGTGCCTCGAAATGCGTCGGCGCCAGCCGTGCGAGATCGTGCTGCAGTTCATGCGGCACAAGCGACATCAGCCCGTTTGAAATCCCGCCCGCAGATATGTCCGAAAACGCGCGCGCCTGTGTCTGGAAGGGGACGAACCATTCGTCCAGCCGTTCGAGCAGTGCTTCGTCGCTCATGTCCGGCCAGGGCGCGCCGATGCTGCGGTGGAGAAAGCCGATCCGGTCGCGCAACTGTGCCGCCTCCTTGGAAAACGGCAGTTCGCCAAGGCCCATTTCACGTATGCCGTCTGCGAGCGCCCGGCCCACCGCCTCTCCGGTCGGGCGCGGCCGTGGCGTTTCGTCGAAGATGATGGCGCCGAGCCGGGTTGCCCGCCGCGCCCGCACCTGCCTGCTCGGTCGGTCGAAGAAGGTCTGGTCGTCGGTGCGGATGGCGCTCGGCAGTTCGGCCTCCACATCCCCTCGCGATATCTCGGCCGCCGCAAGGATACGGCCCTGTACCGCTCTTCCCGTCAGGTCGGCAATGACAAGCATCGAGCTGCCGGCCAGTCTTTCCGTCTCCGGCAGCTCCGCTCCACGGCCATTGGCCATGACGAAGCGGCCGCGGCCACCACGCTGCAGCGCGATGCGGTCGGGAAAGGCGTGCATCAGCAATTGGCCAACGAGGCTAGGCCCGCCGGTCGTCACCTTATCGAGCCCCTTTGCTAGCCGCTCCGCCAGCTGCCGCGCTCCCTTTGCGCGGTCGCCCTTCTCCATCTTGAAGCGCCGAAACCGATCCTCGAGATCGATGCTCGTGCCGCCCAGCCCCTGTTCCGTCAGCAGAACCGCCAATAGCGCCGCATCGCGCGCCTGGCCCGTTTCCCCGGCCGAAACCACCATCGCCGCCAGGCGCGGCGGCAGTGCCAGCGCGCGCATCGTCTTGCCCCGCGCTATCAGTGAGCCGTCCTTGTCCAGCGCGCCAAGTTGCTGCAGCAGGATCCGCGCCTCCACCAGCGTGGTGTCCGGCGGCTGGTCGACGAAGGCGAGCGACCGCGTGTCCTGCACCCCCCAATGGGCGAGATCGAGCACAAGTCCGGAGAGATCGCTCGACAATATCTGCGGCGGCGTGAAGGCCGGCAGCGCGGCCGTCTGCCCCTGGTGCCACAGTCGAATGGCGATACCCGGCTCGGTGCGTCCGGCGCGACCCGCCCTTTGTTCGGCCGAAGCGCGCGAGACACGAACGGTCTCGAGTCTTGTAATTCCCGTCGAAGCTTCGAAGACAGGCAGACGCTGCAGGCCGCTGTCGATGACGACACGCACGCCGTCGATGGTGATCGAAGTCTCGGCGATCGATGTTGCGAGAACGATCTTTCGCGTACCCGATGGCGCGGGACGAATGGCGGCGTCCTGCTCCTTCTGGCTGAGATTGCCGTAGAGCGGCGCGATCAGGGTATCGCCGCTGATGCGCCCC
Organism: Hyphomicrobiales bacterium; assembly: GCA_900471485.1. GTDB lineage: Bacteria > Pseudomonadota > Alphaproteobacteria > Rhizobiales > Rhizobiaceae > Rhizobium. The sequence continues at coordinate 1,067 of UCEU01000002.1, read as the reverse complement.
TCGAGCCGCTCCGCCACGCGCGAGATTTCCGCCTGGCCGGGGAGAAAGGCGAGGATCGATCCGCTCTCGCCGGCATGGGCGTCGATGATCGCCCGCGTCATCGCATCCTCGATGCGTTCGCCACCCGGCCGGTCCTGATAGCGGATATCGATCGGAAAACTCCGGCCCATGCTTTCGATTATCGGCGGGTTGTCGAGCAGCGCGGCCACGCGCTCGACATCGAGCGTCGCCGACATCACCAGGATGCGCAGATCGTCGCGCAGTGCCGATTGTACGTCGAGCGCCAGCGCCAGCCCGAAGTCCGCGTCGAGCGAGCGTTCGTGAAACTCGTCGAAAATGACCGTCGAAACGCCTGAGAGTTCAGGGTCGTCGAGGATCATCCGCGCGAAAACGCCCTCGGTCACCACCTCGATCCGCGTGCGCGCCGAAATCCTGTTGTCGAGACGCATACGGTAGCCGACGGTTTCGCCGACGGCTTCGTTGAGAAGGGAGGCCATCCGCCCGGCCGCGGCGCGCGCCGCCAGCCGTCGCGGCTCGAGCAGAACAATCTTGCCGCCGCCGAGCCATGCCTCGCCAAGCAGATGCAGCGGCACGAGCGTAGTCTTGCCGGCACCTGGCGGCGCCGAAAGTACGGCACGTTTCGTCGTGAAGAGCGCCTCGGCGATCTCGGGCAGGACATGCGATACGGGAAGCAGGGGCAGGGCAGGCACGGTCATCGCCCACCTTCGCATGGGCGGGGAATTAAGCCGCTGGCGTCGTGGTGCCCTGTGACGTCGAAAGTCCGGCTATCGGAATAGCGTCCATCCCCCAGCCCGCCTTTGTTCGTCGCGTCCGCGTGTCTCTGTTCTCTGTAGCGTGCAAGCATCTGCCATTCTCGCGAAATATTGGTGGCGGCCAACCTACTTGCTGTTGGTTCATGTGCAAGTCGCCAGCGCAAACGGCGTGTGAAATCCGGCCGGTCGGGTCTATTAAACGCCGATCCGACGCCTGTTATGAATTCATAGGCAGCAGGGCCGGGAGCTCAGATCGCGGCAGCAAAAGATGTCCTGAAAATCCCCGTTCCAAAA
>UCEU01000009.1 GCA_900471485.1 Hyphomicrobiales bacterium | reverse complement strand
CCGCCGGAGCTACCACCACCGGAACTGCTGCCGCCGCTGTTGCTTGCTTGGTCGTCGTTGGCACGGTTGTTGTCACCAAAGTGATCCGGTGCCGGAAAATTATCTTCGATAGACATGACAGGCGCGCATAGTCTCTCTTCGATCGAGCCCGGGCGAACCGTGCGGCAATCGACCCTCTGTGTCTGCGCATGTGCAAAACTTGTTCCCGCAAGCATGAAAACCAGGCCGGCAGAAATCTTCCAGATACACGTACTCATAGCCACCACCTCCACAAGTTAACTGCTCGTTAACCTCTAATTTTATACATTTCTAATATCTGAAATTGAAGGAGTAGGCCCGGTTTCAGCCTTAATCCATTAGTATGCGCTTAACTATTCCGCGGTTAGATTCGTACCAAATCAATACAGCCGGGAAAAATTGCCCACACATTGGGGTTCAACCAAAAGGATGAGTTGATGCGATATTTTGCAGTAGTTCTGAGCCTGGCTGCGTTTCTGCCGTTCCTTCCAACAGAAACCTTCGCCGGTTCGACACTGCAGGCATCGCGCTCCATTCGCGCGCCGGTCGGTTTCTCTTCGGCATGCACGCGCTATGCCTGGCTGTGCCAGAACAAGGGCGGCAAGACACTGAATGAAAACGAGGCGCTGACGCTGCTGCAAAGCGTCAACAGGCAGGTGAATTCCAGCGTGACGCCGGCTTACGACACCGCGACGGTGGGCAAGGCCGAGTACTGGTCGCTGCCGATCAACAACAAGGGCGATTGCGAGGACTATGCGCTGCTGAAGCTGAAGACGCTTCTCGACGCCGGCTTCCCCGCCAACCGGCTCGCCATGTCCGTCGTCATCGACCACGGCGGCAACAACCACGTCGTCCTCATCGCCCGCCTGAGCTCGGGCGACTATGTGCTCGACAATCTGAGCCGCAGCATCAAGCAGTGGGGCAGCACGGGCTACACCTTCCTGGCCACGCAGAACTTCAACAACAAGAGCGCATGGCAGGTGACCCTGGCCGGCCCCCGCGCCCGCCAGTTCTCCGGCACCTGAGCTTTTCGCAAAGTTCGAGCCGCGCCGGCATAGGTAACAGGCGACTCCACAAACAAGAAAGCGCCCGGCAACCGCCGGGCGCTTTTGCATGATTGGATCCAAGATCTCCGCCGCCTGGCCGAGGCGTCAGTGGACGGACGGCCCCTCTTCCTCGTCGAGGAACGTGTGGATACCGTCGCGGGCGATCGTCGCGAGGAATTCGTCGAACGCATCGCGATCCGTGGCGAAAGGCTCCTCCCACTCGATCAGACTGTCGTCCTGGGTCACGACCTCCATCCGCCAGTCCCCATTGGTCCCGGCCGGCCGGAAGATATCCACCAGAACAGTCACACCATCATCGGTGAACTCTCCCGCGAGTTCCGAATGTTCCAGCTTGGGTTTCTTGGCCATGTCGTTTTCCGATTCCGCGATGAATGAGCGCCCCTGCATAAGCAATGCCGCGCAGGGATGCCAGCAGGAAACCACAGAAAAGCCAGCCGCGACGACATGACCGGTGCAATTGCCGGCATATCAGCTATATCAAACGCCCGAAGGCCGGATTCGGCGCCAACCCGCGCCTCGATATCTTGTTGCCAAACTCTGGAGACCACATGACCGACGACCAGAAACCCAACAGCCGCAGCACCAAGGCCATCATCCTGATCGCCATGGCGCTCGCCGCATTCACCGCGGTCGGTGGCTTTATCGCTGTGTATCGGCAGGTATTTGTTTATGGGGTGGAGTAGGCTGAGGCAATCCTTAATTGCAATGCACCCAGGTCCAACGCGCCGCATCGTAAAGCTTCACCGCTTCACAAGAATCGCACAGCCTAATCGTGGCTGGTAATCCAGACGCATCCCGGTAGTGAGCGGTCGGCATTATTGAGGACATCTTTGACGTAGTGATGCCTTTAAGTTGACGCGCTAAACTCAACCCACTAACACATCGCTGGCCTTTGGAATAAGAGAAAGTCGCAAGTTGAGGAACGTAAAAGTCTTTGCCGCCGCCGTGGGATCCCGGTTCGGCAATTCGCAGGAAAACTTTGGCGACAACCTCATGGCTTCGTTGCTGCGGGAGCTTTTCAATCTGGAGACTAGATACGTCACAGCGGCAAAAGCCGAACTCATTGGCGTAGGCAGTATCCTCGACTCCTATCACCGCAAAATGCAAAAGCGGGAAAGCGTGCCGCTCCACAAGCGACGGCCGTGGCGGCAGCTTCACGTCTGGGGATCCGGCTTTATGGATTCGACAGGAGAGCCGCTGTGGCCCCAAAGTGTCAATTACCACGCAGTCAGAGGCAAGTTGACAAGGAGCCGAATAGGCACAGAAGACATCGCAATCGGCGATCCTGGTCTTCTATTGCCCCGAATTTGGCCTGCGAAAGGCCCGAAGAAGCATGCAGTTGCAATTATCCCGCATTTCGCAACGCTGCGGACGTTCTTGGATGACTACCAAGCCATACTGCCCGATCATTGGAAGGTAATAAACCTACTAGGCGAACCGGAAGCCATTTCCAATGAGATTGCGTCTTCCGAATTTGTGGTATCGAGTAGTCTACACGGGCTTATTGTGGCGGACGCTTATGGCATTCCATCGTCATGGATGATGCCGCACGGACGCATAAAGGGCGACGGTTTCAAGTTCGATGATTACGCGTCCCAAAGAGGAAAGCCTCTGGCATCACCGGTCGATTTTCAAGATTTTCTCAAGTCTCCCTTGGCGTACTTGCAAGATTCTGCCTATGAGCCCTGCGTCCCAGACGAAGCAATGCTAAACTCCTTGCTGAAATCGTTTCCCTTCAAGTAGCCAAGCTTGGCTAAGTGGATGGAAATCGCGGAGAATTATGGAACGCTCAAAATTGGGAATCGTCGGATTTCGAAGATCGGAAGCGGCGATTCGTAGACGGCTCAAGGCGATCAGGACATGCTGCCACCTGCTGCGATTGAGTCCGATCGCTTCGCGCCGAGAGGCCCGACTGATGAGAGATAGACGGAATTGAACGACAGCAAGGCCCTCAAGATCATACGCCGCGTCTTTGAGGAGAACGCGCGCGAATATATCTGGCAATATGCCTTCGCGATCACGTGTCTTGTCGTGATCTCGCTTTCCACCGCCTTCACGGCCTGGATCATGAAATCTGTGATCAATGCCGCGTTCATCGAGCGCCAGTCTGAGCTTGTGTGGGGCATCTGCCTGGCGATCTTCATCGCCTTCGTCCTGCGCGGCTTTGCCAGCTACGGCCAGGCGGTCGCGCTTTCGAGGATCGGCAACAATATCACGGCGCGCTACCAGACCCGCGCATATGCCCACATCCTCAAGCTGTCGCTTGGCTTCTTCCATGAGCAGCGGTCCGCACGGCTGGTCGCCCAGTTCAACCAGAACATCAGCGGCATTCGCGAGGTTCTGAACATCACTATCACCTCGAGCATCCGTGATCTCTTGACATTCGTGTCACTTATTACGGTGATGTTCCTTCAGGAGCCCTGGCTTAGCCTGGCGGTCTTTCTGGCCGCACCGCCGCTGGCCTATGGCCTGCGCAAGCTGTCGAGGCGACTGCGCGTCGCCGCGCGCGAGAACGTCCATGCCGGCAGTCACGTCTTCGGCGCTATGCAGGAAGCGGTGCAGGGCATCGCCATCGTCAAGGCGTTCACCATGGAAAGGCAGCTCGAGGGTCGGATCGGCACGCTCGTTAGCCTGGCGGAACGGCGCAACAACAAGATCGTCCGGATTTCGGAGCGCTCCGGCCCGCTGATCGAGATCGTGGCCGGCCTCGCAGTCTCCGGCATCATGGCTTATGCCGCCTATCGCTCGATCTATCACGCCGTGCCGCCGGGCGGCTTCCTGTCTTTTCTGACGGCGCTCCTCCTCGCATACGATCCGGCGAGAAGACTGGCCAAGGTGCCAACGCAGCTGGCGGGCGCCGTGACCAACGCCGAAATGATCTATGAGCTCCTGGACAGGATCCCGCACCAGCGCGACCTGCCCGATGCGAAGCCGCTAGTCGTCACGGACGCCAGGATCGAGTTTCGCGACGTATCCTTCGCCTATGGCAATGACGAAGTCCTGCGCGGGATCAGCTTTACGGCCGAAGGCAGCAGGACCACCGCCCTGGTCGGCCCCTCGGGCGCCGGGAAATCGACCGTGATCACGCTCATCCCGCGCTTCTTTGACCCGAAGCAGGGCCAGGTGCTGATCGACGGGCAGGATATCGCCCATGTGACGAAGCAGTCGCTGCGCGAAAACCTCGCCTATGTCTCGCAGCAGCCCTACCTCTTCGAAGGCACGATCCGCGAGAACATACGCTATGGAAGACCGCAGGCGACCGACGAGGACATCGAGAAGGCGGCGCGCCTTGCCTATGCGCACGACTTCATCATGGAGCAGCCGCAGGGCTATGACACGCCGGTCGGCGAAAACGGCGTGACGCTCTCCGGCGGACAGCGCCAGCGGCTGTCGATCACCCGCGCGCTGGTGCGCAATGCGCCGATCCTGCTGCTCGACGAAGCAACCTCGGCGCTGGATACCGAATCGGAAGCGGCCGTGCAGAAGGCGCTGGACAAGGCGATGGTCGGACGAACGGTGATCGTCATCGCCCACCGCCTGTCCACTGTGATCCGCGCCAGCAAGATTATCGTGATGCAGCAGGGCCGCATCATGGAGGAAGGCGATCACGAGAGCCTTTCAAAGAAGGACAGCCTCTACGCCCGCCTTGGCCGCCTGGATGCGGCAGAGAAGGCGGCAGGATAACGAACACCAGATTCGTAGTCTTCGCCAAACCGGGATTCAACATCGCGCATACCGCCAGCACCGTCAGTCCACCGGTTAACTGACTGCTCGCCGACAATCTACTCTGTAGCCGGCGGGCGGCCATAACGAAAAAGGAACGTACATAGGAAGAAAAATGGTAGCGGGGGGCGGAATTGAACCGCCGACCTCAGGGTTATGAATCCTGCGCTCTCACCAACTGAGCTACCCAGCCAAACCACTTACGGTGCCGTTTGCGATGCGCCTGGCCCGTGGAATGAGCGGCTTATAAGGCGCGGCTCACTGTCATGTCAAGCGCATGACAGAGAAAATGCACCGGCCTTTTTCACGCGGCCACCGGAGCCGTCAGAAGCGCCTTCAGCGAGGCTTCCGCGGCCGGTTCGCGCTCCGAGCGTTCGATGAACCCGCCGCCGTAGACGCGGGCGTTATCGCCGGGCGCGGAGTAGAGCGCGCAGGCCTGGCCCGGCGCCACGCCGGCTTCGCCGACGGAAAGATCGACATAGATGCCGCTCTCGTCTGCATGCAGCACGGCCGGCGTCGGCATGCGGGTGGAGCGCACCTTGGCAAAGCACGCAAAGCCCTCGCCCGAAGCCGCCTCTGCAAGCGCGCTATCGCCCAGCCAGTTCACGTCGCGCAGGTAGACGCGGTGCGTTTCCAGCGCTTCCTTGGGGCCGACGATGACGCGCCGTGAGCGGGCGTCGAGATAGACGACGTAGAGCGGCTCGCCGGTGGCGACGCCGATGCCGCGGCGCTGGCCGATCGTGTAGTGCACGATGCCTTCGTGGCCGCCCAGCACGCGCCCGTCGAGATGGACGATCTCTCCAGCCAGAGCCGCATTCGGCTTCAGCTTGTTGATGATGTCGGTGTACTTGCCCTGCGGCACGAAACAGATGTCCTGGCTGTCGGCCTTCTTGGCGACGACGAGGCCCATCTCTTCCGCGAGCTTGCGGGTCTCCGCCTTCGGCAGGCCGCCCAGCGGAAAGCGCAGGTAGTCGATCTGCTCCTGCGTGGTCGCAAACAGGAAGTAGCTCTGGTCGCGGTCGGTGTCAGCAGGGCGGTAGAGCGCGCGGCGGCCGGGATTGCCGGATGCGGCGTTCGGGCGCGAACGGATATAGTGGCCGGTCGCCAGCGCGTCGGCGCCGAGTTCCTTGGCGGTTTCGAGCAGATCGGCGAACTTGACGGTCTGGTTGCACGATACACAGGGGATCGGCGTCTCGCCGGCCACATAGCTTTCCATGAACGGATTGATCACGGTGTCGCGGAAGCGCTTTTCGTAGTCGAGCACGTAATGCGGGATGCCCAGCGTTTCGCAGACGCGGCGCGCATCGTCGATATCCTGCCCGGCGCAGCAGGAGCCGGCGCGGTGCACGGCGGCGCCATGGTCATAGAGCTGCAACGTGATGCCGAGCACGTCGTAGCCTTCGCGCTTCAGGAGGCCGGCCACCACGGAACTGTCGACGCCGCCGGACATGGCGACGACAACGCGGGTATCTTCCGGCTTCTTGTCAAAATCCAGTGTGTTCAAGGCGGTGCCAATTCCAGAGCTTGTCGTGAACCGCTCACAATCCGGCGGCTTTCATCTGTCCTGACGGGATCGGCCGCCGGGAATTGCTTGAGCGAGGATATAGAAAGGAATGGCCTGCCGCGCAAGGGGCGGCCCCGAAAGGGCCGCTCAGCCGACGGCCAGCAACCGTAGCGCCTCGCTCTGGATCAGCGCTTCGGCTTCAGTGCGCCGCATCGGCTTGCCGAGCAGGAAGCCCTGCACCTCGCTGAAACCTTCATCCTTCAGCCGCTGTAATTGCTCCTCGGTCTCGACGCCCTCGGCAAGCGTCGTGGCGTTGAAGCCGGAGCCGATGCCGACGACGGCGCGCACGATCGCAAGGTTGCCGGGATCGGTCTCGATGCCGGCCACGAAGCTGCGGTCGAGCTTGATCTTGTCGAAGGCGAAGGCGCGCAGATAGCTGAAGGAGGAGTAGCCGGTGCCGAAATCGTCGATGGCGATGCGGATCCCGAGTTCCTTCAGCGCCCGCAGCAATGGCAGGCTCTGCTTCACGTCGGCCAGAAACACCGATTCCGTCACTTCGATTTCCAGCCGACCCGGATTGAGGCCGGCTTCATCGAGCGCTGCCACCACGGCGGCGAGCAATCCGTTGTGGCGAAACTGGCAGACGGAGAGATTGACGGCGATCTTGAGGTGACCCGGCCAGGCGGCGGCGGCGCGGCAGGCCTCGCGCAGCACCCATTCGCCGATCGGCACGATCAACCCCGTCTCCTCGGCGATCGGGATGAATTCCACCGGCGAGATCAGCCCGCGGACCGGATGTCGCCAGCGGATCAGCGCCTCGAAGCCGGCGAGCCCATCGTTGTCGAGCCGGACGATCGGCTGGAAATGCAGTTCGAACTGCTGCTTCAGCAGCGCCTCGTGAAGCTCGGCGCTCAGCATATGGCGCCGCTCCGCCTGCAGGCGCATTTCCGGCCGGTAGAAACGGTAGGTGGACCGTCCGCTCTCCTTCGCGGCGTAGAGCGCCAGGTCCGCGTGCCGCATCAGCACGTCGTCGTCGGTCGCGGCATGCTCGGGCGCAATCGCGATGCCGATGCTGCAGGTCACGTGCTCGTTGACGCCATCGAGATCGAAGGGCGCCGCCAGCGCCTTCAAGAGCCGTTCGGCGAAACCTTCGATCAGCGCGCGCGTCTTCAGCCTGAGCAATATGGCGAATTCGTCGCCGCCAAGGCGCGCGACGATATCGCCATCGTCGAGAAGGCCGGTCAGCCGCGAGGCGACCTGGCAAAGCAGCGCGTCACCGGCCGCATGGCCCTTGCTGTCGTTGATATGCTTGAAGTGGTCGACGTCGAGATAGAGCAGCGCCAGCGGCTTGTCCGCAGTCGCCTGCGCCGCCTCGCGCTGGATGTAATCGGCGAAGAAGGCGCGGTTCGGCAGGCCGGTCAGGGCGTCGTGCATGGCCATGTAGGCAAGCCGCGTTTCGACGGAGCGCTCCTCTGTCACATCCTGCAGAATGCCCAGCAGATAGCGCGGCGCGCTGCCTGCCGGCGCGGGAAGCGCACGCTTCACCGTCCGCAGTGTCTGCGCGGTGCCGTCGGCATGGCTGGTCGTCTCCTCGAAACTGACGGGTGAGCCCGACTGGAAGGCACGGGCATCCTGCTCCCGCACCGCGAGCGCCTGCTTGCGGTCGAATATCTCCTTGCCGTCCTCGCACAGAACCTCGGCGGGGTCGTAACCGACGATCGCGCCGCAGGCCTCGTTGAAGAGGATGTAGCGGCCATCCTCCTCCATGTCCTTGACGAAGACGCCGATCGGCAGGTTGTCGACGATGCTGTCGAGCAGCGACCGCGTATCCGTCACCTGCTTGTGCGCGGCATTGACCTCCGTGCGGTCCTGCACGATCGCCAGGATCGCGTCGCGCCCGTTGAAGCGCACCGCACGCCCGTAGGTGCGGACCTCCAGCGTCTCGCCATTGGCCTTCAGATGGGTCCAGCGCTCGGCGCGCTCCATGTCCGTGCGGCGCTGCACGGCGTCGCGCATGCGCTGGCGTTCGCGCTCCGGGCGAATGTCGAGCACGGTCATGTCGGCATAGGCCTGGCGCGAGTAGCCGTAGAGATCGACGGCCGCGTTGTTGACGATCAGGAATCGCAGCGAAACCGGATCATACACCCACATCGGCGATGGATGGGTGGCGAACAACGACTGGAAGTCGTCATTGGGCGTATCGATCGGGTGCAATGCATCCTGAATATTGGACATGGAAAAATCACATGAATTTGGTGGCGGCCAAATATTATATGACGGAAAAAGCTAAATAAAATCAGAATCATAGCTAAGTCTAAACTTTAGGCGAACGCTTAGGGATTGAGCAATCAGGCGCCACCGCCAGACAACCAGCACCTGCATTGCCGATGCATCTGCCTCTTAATGATGCGAATGCATGCATTCGCCATGGTCCGCCAGCACCTCGATCACCCGGCACTGATCGACACGGCCATGGCCGCAACCTTCGACCATCATCTCCAATTCCGCCTTCAATGCCGTCAGGCTGCGGATGCGCTGCTCCACTTCCACCAGCCGCGCCTTGGCGATCGCATCGGCCGAGGCGCAGGACTGGTTCGGCTCGTCCTGGAGCGAAAGCAGCGTTCGGATGGCATCGACCTCGAAGCCGAGCTCGCGCGCGTGGCGGATGAAGGTGAGACGCCTCAGATCGGCCGGCTCGTAGGAGCGTTGGTTGCCCTCGCTGCGGCTGGGAGCGGCAAGCAGTCCGATACCCTCGTAGTAACGGATGGTCGGCACCTTCACGCCGCTGCGCTTGGACGCCCCGCCGATCGTGATCTTTTTCATGATTTTCCTCTTGCACCTCTAGCCACTAGAGGATGTAGGTAGGATGCTTCCAGATGACAAGGAAGCGGATCATGGGCGAGACGGTCGAGAAGCGATACAGGGTCGAGGGCATGGACTGCGCAAGCTGCGCGGCCAAGATCGACACCGCCGTCAGGCGCATGCCTGGTGTGGAGGACGTCTCGGTGTCCGTCACCTCGGGAACGATGACAGTGCGCCACGATGGCAGCGGCGACCTCGCCGCCATCGAGAAGAAGGTGACCGGCCTCGGTTACGCCGTGGTCCAGCTCGCCGGCAGGCAGCCCGCGACGCCACTCGCCACCGAGGAAACCCACGCCTGCTGCAGCCATGACGATCACGAACATGATCACCGCGGCCATAGCCACCAGCACGAACATGATCATGGCGACCACGATCGCGGCAGCCACGCCCATCACGACCACGACGACGCAAAGGCAGATGCGCTGGAGGGCCTGCATGGACACGATCACGCGCCGATGACCGGTCCGTGGTGGCAGAGCAAGAAGGGCCGCCTCACCATTCTCTCGGGCGCGGCGCTCGTTGTCGCCTATGCCGTGGCGCACCTCGTTCCCGCCATCGCCTCTTACGCCTTCATAGCCGCGATGCTGATGGGACTGATCCCCATCGCCCGCCGCGCCGTCATGGCGGCTCTCTCGGGCACCCCGTTTTCCATCGAGATGCTGATGAGCATCGCAGCCGTCGGCGCGGTGATCATCAACGCCTCGGAGGAAGCCGCGACCGTCGTCTTCCTGTTTCTGGTCGGCGAATTGCTGGAGGGCGTGGCCGCCGGCAAGGCGCGCCAGAGCATCCAGTCGCTCACCACGCTGGTTCCCAAGAATGCGCTTGTCGAGGAAAACGGCAAGACGCGTGAAGTGCTGGCGGAAACGCTGGCCGTCGGCGCCACCATTCTTGTGCGCCCCGGCGACCGCATCTCCGCCGATGGCACCATCCTCTCCGGCGAAAGCGCCATCGACGAGGCGCCGGTCACGGGCGAGAGCACGCCGGTGCGCAAGGGCGAAGGCGATACGGTCTTCGCCGGCACGGTCAATGGCGATGCGGCGCTTCGCGTGAAGGTAACAGCGGCCGCCGCCGACAACACCATTGCCCGCGTCGTCAGGCTGGTCGAGGAGGCGCAGGAATCCAAGGCGCCGACCGAACGCTTCATCGACCGCTTCTCGCGCTACTACACACCCGCCGTCGTCGTGGTCGCCGCTCTCGTCGCCGTGCTGCCTCCGCTCGTTGCGGGCGGCGCATGGGACGAGTGGATCTACAAGGGCCTCGCCATTCTCCTGATCGGATGCCCCTGCGCGCTTGTTATCTCCACGCCTGCGGCCATCGCCGCATCGCTATCCTCTGGCGCGCGACGCGGCCTGCTGCTCAAGGGCGGCGCGGTGTTGGAAATGCTCGGCAAGGTCACCGCAGTCGCACTCGACAAGACCGGCACCCTGACCGAGGGCAAGCCGAAGGTGACGGACGTGATCCCCTTCGACCGCTCGGAAGCGGATGTCCTGACCTATGCAGCCGCGCTGGAAACAGGCTCGAGCCACCCGCTTGCGCTCGCCATCCTCGCGAAGGCCGCCGAGGCTGGCATCAACATCCCGGCCGCATCGGACGCCAGGGCGCTCGGCGGCAAGGGCGTGACGGCGAGCGTCGAGGGCACATCTGTCTTCCTGGGATCGCCGACCGCAGCCGGCGAGCGCATCCCGCTCTCTGCAGACCAGACGGCACGCATCTCCGCCCTCAACGACGATGGCAAGACCGTCTCCGTGCTGATCATCGGCGACACTCTGGCCGGCGCCATAGCCATGCGCGACGAGCCGCGCGACGACGCCAAGGCAGGCCTCAAGGCCCTGACCGACAACGGCGTCAGGATCGTCATGCTCACCGGCGACAATAGCCGCACCGCCAAAGCGATCGGCGAAAAGCTCGGCATCGAGGTGCGGGCCGAGCTGATGCCGGAGGACAAGCAGCGCATCGTCGGCGAACTGCAGCGCAGCGGCCTGACCGTGGCGAAGGTCGGAGACGGCATCAACGACGCCCCGGCGCTCGCCGCCGCCGATGTCGGCATCGCCATGGGCGGCGGCACCGACGTGGCACTGGAAACCGCCGACGCCGCGATCCTCCACGGCCGCGTAAGCGACGTCGCCGCCATGATCGCGCTCTCCAAGCGCACCATGCGCAACATCGCCGAGAACATCACCATCGCGCTCGGGCTGAAGGCGGTATTCCTCGTCACCACCATCGTCGGCATTACCGGCCTCTGGCCCGCGATCCTGGCGGATACAGGCGCGACCGTGCTGGTAACGATCAACGCGCTCCGGCTGCTGCGGCCTGCCAATTAAGGGGCAGCGGAGGCGCATCGAACGGTGCGCCTCCGCTGCCATCGCGCCGGTCTACTCCGCCGTCAGGTGCTGGAGCGCCGTCGCCATCGTCACCGGTGGCGGGTTCCACCTGCCGGTCAGCGCCGCTGTCTTCGGTCCGTAAAGCCGCATCGTCAGGTTGAAGGCGCCCGCCGGTGCCGGCAGCCAGTTCGCCTCCTTCTTCTCTCCCGGGCTCGCATTCTGGAAATAGAGATCGAGCGAGCCATCGGCATTGTAGACGAACGGCATCCAGCTGCTGACCGCGAAGCGATTGAGGCTGTTGCCGACCTGGAACCCCTCGGAATCGTAGAGCGTGACCGACCAGAACGCGTCGACCGGCGGCAGCTCCTCCTTCTCGAAGTGGAGCGTGTAGTTGTTGGCGCCGGATAGCGGAGTGCCCTTCTCGTCGCCAAGGTTCAGCGGATAGATCGCATCTTCAGGCAGGTTGGCGCCCAGGCCCAGTTGCGCCACGATGGCACGCTTGAGATAGTAATTGCCGTAGACGCCCATCGTATCGGTGTTCATCGACCAGCCGTTGACGACGCGCGCCAGTGTCGGCACCTTCCACTCCATCAGCTTCTGCGCGGCCTCCGGCGCGCCCTGCACCGCCTTGGCGACAGCGGGCGAAAGCTTGGCCGCATCGAAGCTCTTGCCCGGTTCGATCCCGATCCGCTTCATCTGGGCGATGATCGGCTGATCGGTGATATGCGGCGGATTGACCTTCAGAAGTTCCGCGGCATAGGCGAAGAACTCTTCCCCCGTCATGCCGTCCACCGTCTTCTTCGGCGGCGTCTTCATGTCGATCTTGGGGTCGATGGTGACCTTCGCGGGCGTCGCGGCCTTGCCCCATTGCGATAGCGGCGTGATCGTATAGCCCGCCTGGATCTTGTGCACGGCGTCATAATCATCGGGCCCGTCCGTTTTCGTGCGGCCGACGACCCAGATAAATGGCGTCGGCGCATCGATGCGTTGTAGCCCTTCCGGCAGATCCTTTCCCTTCCACGAAGGCGGCACGACGACGAAGCTGACCTTTTGCGTGCCCGTCGTCCTCGAGCCGGGGGACGCGAAGACGTCCGACCACATGTCCAGCATGGGAAGCAGGTAGAAGCGTCCGTTGGTATCCGGCGCCGAAACCACCATCGGCTCCTTGCTCATGTCGAGCCAGGCGACCGAATAGAGCGTGTCGAAATTCGGCCGCACGACGTCGCGGAAATCGGCGGTCGGAAAGGCCGGAACGTTGGTGAACTGGTTGGCCGGCCCGCGGCCCATGGTCTTGCCCGCTTCGACGTTGGTCGCCTGCGCCCGCGTCACGTCCATCGTGACGAGCGGATAGAGATAGACGTAGGCATCGGCACCGATCGCCGCCGCCGCTTCTTCCGTAAGATCATCCGCGGCCAGCAAACCTGTCGGCGACGAGCCGGCCAGCAGCAAGGTTGCTGCCAGGATTTTCAATCGCATGGTCATGATCGTTCCCCCAAGAGGGTCGGCACAACAGGTGTCGGCCCTTCAACACATGCCCTGCCGGCAACCTTGGTTCCGATACTGAATGCGATCGCCTGGATGACGCGCCGGCGTCCCACCCCTGCGAGGCATGAACCGCGATGCTCCGCTAATCCTTGACGACCTCCCATTTGTCGTCGGGATTGAAGGTGCGGATTCCTTCCGCGATTTTCGTGGTGTCCTCGCCGAGATCCGCCTGGTAGGCCACCCCGTCGCGGCTGATGAGGAAGGTGTTGACCCCCGTCACGCCGTATTCGACAGGCCAGGCGACGGCAGCGAAACCGGCAATCATGTTGCCGTTGATGATGTAATCGTACTTGCCTCCGGCGATGTTATCCCCCTGGCTGGTCAGCACCCGGTAGTGGTAGCCGAAATACCCCTGCCCGGCCTTGGCCTTTGCCAGCACCGCGCCATCGGCAAGAGCGGCGCCGGCGGGGCTTTCCTCGCCGTCGCCCTGTTCGGTCGGCCAGTAGAGGCCGTCCTGCTTGCCCTCGCTGCTGATGATCTTCTGCGCGAATTCGAGAACGCCATCGCCGTCATGATCCTCCAGCGCGTAGTCGTTCTGGGCATCGACATAGGCGCGCATCGTATCGATGGTCTCAAGTTCGTTCTGTCCGATCAGCCGGTCGGCGATCTCGTCCAGCCCGGCAAAGGTATCGAACGCCCATTTCCCGTCCTTGTCCTTGCTGATCGGAAACGGCAGCGGCCAGAGATCGTCGCCGATCTCCAGCACCTTGCTGCCGTCGACATCTTCGACGACAAGCTTCTTCTTCAGCCCCGCCTGGATATCCGCATAGGTATCCATAACCCCGTCGCTGGTCTTCGTCCTGGCCGCGTCCAGTCCGAGAAGATCGGCGAGCTTGTCGAAATCGCCGGTCGCCATCGTGGTCTTGAACGCCTCGATTGCCTGCTCGGCGGTATCGAAGGTGGGCGGCATCTTGTCCGACACGTAGGCCTCGAGCGGCCGATGGGTCTTGTCGGCGGCGACGCTTGATCCGAGCGCCGCGATCGAAACGCTCGCCGAGAGCGCGCCGAGCAGGAGCATTTTCGCAATGACGTTTGCCATGTCCGTTCTCCTTCCCGCCTATCAACGCCGACCGCCGCCACGGCCGCCACCACCGCGACCGCCGCCACCACCACCGCCGTGACGCGGTGGCGGGCGATGCATCTGTCTTCCACCGCCGCCGTGGCCGCCGCCCATCGACTGGCGTCCACGGTTTGACTGCATGTGGGTTACCTTGCCGCTCTGGACGCGACCGAGCGCCGAGGGGTTCTTGCCGCCGCCGCGATCGATCTTGCCGCCGGGCTTCGGCTTGCCGGCCGGCCTGTTGGCGTTGGTGTTGCGCGCCTTGTTGGCGACGTTGGCATTGCCGGCCTTCGGCCGCGCCTGTTGCTGCCCACCGCCGCCGCGATTGCCCGCATTGGCGCCCGGCGTCCTGTTGCCGGCGCCTGGCTGGCCTGCCCGGTCGCGCTTGGCGGCGGCATCGATCTTGCTCTTGCGCACATCGTCGACAGACACCTTGGTGGGTCGGTTTCCGCCGGCACCGGCGGCAGGCCGGTCGGTACGGATGTCCTTGGCCCGATTGGCGATGTTGTTGTCCTTGTTGGCCCGGAAATCGTTCTTGAACTTGTCGCGATCGAGATTGGCGAACTGGTTCTTGTCGAACTTGATTTTGCTGCGGTCGACATTCTTCCAGTCGACGTCGTTCAGATTGACCTTGCCGTTGAAGTTCCTGTTGTTGAAGCAGTTGTTGCAGTCGATATCGACATCGCCGCCGTTCCAGCGTCCACCCCATACCCCCCAATCGTCCCAATCGACAGCGGCCGCCCAGATCGCACCGGTCACCGCACCGGCGAAGAAGGCAGCGGTCGGGTAGTAGTAGTAGGGATAGGGATCCGGATAGTAGCTGACCGGCACCGGCTCATAGGCCGGATCATAGAGCATCTGCGGCTCGTATTTCGGCACATAGACCATCTCGGTGCTCGCCGAGGAGATGACGATGTTGTCGTTCTTGGTCTCCACCTTCATCTTGTCGTCGGTCTTGATGACGCCATCCGCCACTGCCTTTTCGCGAAGCTCCTGGATGGCGATCAGCACGTCCTTCTGCTGATAGGCGAGCGCGCTGCCGAGCTGCTGCGTCCAGTCGAGATCCTCACTCATCATCTTGACGATATCGGGATAGTTCAGGAGCGAGATGACGCTGCCGTCCCAGCTGGTCTTCGGCTTGAGGCTCGAGTTCTTCTTCTGCTCTTCCAGGAAACGCGCCGCCTCGACGATCTGCAGGGGATAGAGCGACGCCGAGGTCACCACCGCCACCAGTTCATCGGGATAGAGCGCGATGCGCGCCACGAGGACTTGCAATTCGTCTTCGGTGAGCGGCGCCGGCGTGTCGTCGTCATCCGCCGTCGTATTGGTGGCGGGAGCAGCCTGCTGCGCCACGGCGGAAAAGGGCTGCCCGACGGTGAAGGGAATGATCAGGCTCATGGCCAACGCCACGGCACGCGCCTGCAAGAACGTCACCTTGCTCATAGCTCGCTCTCCCTGTCGGGCAGAGCGGCGCAAGCCGTTTCGCCCGTGACCTATCCGGTTCTTCTTGGTCTCGACCCGCCTTGGCGGGAGCGACCTAGGGAGACATAGCGACGGTGAAAATGTAAGTACTTTACGGTAACATACAGGTAGCCGGAGGCCGGTCGAAACCAGCCTCCACGAGGCCTAAGCCAGCGAAACGGATCAGTTCTGCCCGGCCTTCAGGACGCGGTGCGTGCTGTCATCAAGCGCATTGCCCATCTGCCGGCCATCGCGGGCCAGGCCGTTGGCGGTATTGGCGCAGGACGAAAGCGCCAGCATCGAGGTGAGCGCAATGGCAACGGCAAATCGTGTCATGAAAATCTCCATTATGATCGGCCGGAACGGCACGCAGAGCCGTAAATAGCGCCGGCAACCTTCCATTCAACGGCGGGTGAGAGCCTGCACGAACAGAAAACCCGGCACAGTCGCCTGCGCCGGGTCTCTTCACATCTTCCCTGGGAGGAAAGCTCAGTCGACAGCAAATACGAGCGGCTTGGCCTGTCGGATTGCTGTGTTGGCGGTCAATTTTGCAAGAACGTCGTCACCGACGGGACCGTCGACATAAAGCAGCGCGATCGCATCGCCGCCCTGCTCGCCACGGCCGAGCTGGAAGTTGGCGATGTTGACGCCAGCCGCACCCAGCGTCGTGCCGATGAAGCCGATCATGCCGGGAACGTCGGTGTTGGAGATGTAGACCATGTTGGCGCCGACATCGGCGTCAAGGTTGATGCCCTTGATCTGGATGAAGCGCGGCTTTCCATCGGAGAACACCGTGCCGGCAACGGAACGGGTCTGCTTGTCGGTGGTCACCGTGAGCTTGATGTAGCCATCGTAGACGCCGGTCTTGTCGCGCTTGACCTCGGAGAGCACGATACCCTTTTCCTTGATCATGATCGGCGCGGAAACCATGTTGACGTCGGCGACCTGGTTGCGGATGAGGCCGGCCAGCAGCGCGGATGTCAGCGCCTTGGTGTTCATCGTGGCGGTGGCGCCATCATAGAGGATCTCGATTTCCTTGATCGGATCTTCCGAGACCTGGCCGACGAAGGCGCCGAGAACGTCGGCGAGCTTGATGAACGGCTTCAGGATCGGCGCTTCTTCAGCGGTGATCGACGGCATGTTGATGGCGTTGGAAACGGCACCCTTGACGAGATAGTCCGACATCTGCTCGGCAACCTGCAGGGCAACGTTTTCCTGCGCTTCCGTGGTCGACGCGCCGAGATGCGGCGTGCAGACGACGTTCGGCAGGCCGAACAGCGGGCTTTCCTTGGCAGGCTCGACTTCGAAGACATCGAAGCCGGCGCCGGCGACGTGGCCGGACTTGATGGCTTCGGCAAGTGCCGCCTCGTCAACCAGGCCGCCACGGGCGCAGTTGATGATGCGAACGCCGGGCTTGGTCTTGGCAAGGTTTTCCTTGCCGAGGATGCCATTGGTCTTGTCGGTCATCGGCACGTGCAGCGTGATGAAGTCGGCCTTGGCCAGCAGCTCGTCGAGCTCGACCTTGGTGACGCCCATTTCCTGAGCGCGCTCAGCCGAGAGGAAGGGGTCGTAGGCGAGAACGTGCATGCCCAGCCCGATGGCCTTCTTGCAGACGATGCCGCCGATATTGCCGGCGCCGATGACGCCGAGCGTCTTGCCGGTGATCTCGACACCCATGAACTTCGACTTTTCCCACTTGCCGGCCTGCGTGGACACGTCCGCTGCAGGCAGCTGGCGGGCAACGGCGAACATCAGCGCGATGGCGTGTTCGGCCGTCGTGATCGAGTTGCCGAACGGCGTGTTCATGACGATGATGCCGCGCTTCGACGCAGCCGGGATATCGACATTGTCGACGCCGATGCCGGCGCGGCCGATGACCTTCAGGTTGTTCGCGGCGGCGATCAGCTTTTCCGTCGCCTTGGTGGCGGAACGGATGGCGAGACCGTCGTAATTGCCGATGATTTCGGCGAGCTTGTCCTTGTCCTTGCCGAGCTGCGGCTGGAAATCGACATCTACGCCGCGATCACGGAAGATCTGGACGGCGGTTTCCGACAGTTCGTCGGATACGAGAACGCGAGGTGCCATTGGGGGCTTCCTTCAAAAGGTTCAACGATGGAATGTAATCGGGATTGCGAGGCTCCGCTTTTTCAGCGGAGCCGGATGCGATCGACTCAGGCAGCGGCCTGGGAAAGCGTCGCCTTCTGGGTCGAAAACGCCCAGGAGAGCCACGGCATCAGCTTCTGCATGTCTGCAGTTTCGATCGTGGCGCCGGCCCAGATGCGCAGGCCAGACGGCGCGTCGCGGTAATGGCCGATGTCGTAGGCGACACCTTCCTTGTCGAGCAGGCTGACGATGCCCTTGGCGAAGTTCGCCTGGCCGTCGGCGTCGAGCGCCAGAACGTCCTTGTCGGTAATCTTCAGGCAAACCGAGGTGTTGGAAGCCGTCTCGACCTTGACCGCCAGGTTGGCGATCCAGTCATTGGCAGCGACGAAGTCGGCGATGACCTTGGCGTTGGCGTCGGCGCGAGCCATCAGGCCCTTGAGACCGCCAACGTCCTTCGACCACAGCAGCGCATCGATATAGTCCTCGACGCAGAGCATCGACGGCGTGTTGATCGTTTCGCCGGTGAAGATGCCTTCGATCAGCTTGCCGCCCGAGGTCATGCGGAAGATCTTCGGCAGCGGCCAGGCCGGTGCGTAGGTGGTGAGACGCTCGACGGCACGCGGCGACAGGATGATGACGCCATGAGCGCCCTCACCGCCGAGAACCTTCTGCCAGGAGAAGGTGACGACATCGAGCTTGGCGAAATCGAGGTTCTGCGCGAAGGCGGCAGAGGTCGCGTCGCAGATCGTCAGGCCCTTGCGGTCGGCGGGAATGAAATCGCCATTGGGAACGCGAACGCCCGAGGTGGTGCCGTTCCAGGTGAAGACGACGTCGCGGTCGAAATCGATGGTCGAAAGGTCAGGCAGTTCGCCGTAACCGGCTTCGATCTTGCGAACGTCCTTCAGCTTCAACTGCTTGACGACGTCAGTGACCCAACCGGCGCCAAAGCTTTCCCAGGCGACCATGTCGACGCCGCGCTCGCCGAGCAGCGACCAGAGCGCCATTTCGACGGCGCCGGTATCGGAAGCGGGAACGATGCCGATGCGGTAATCCGCAGGCACTTCGAGAACTTCGCGCGTGAGATCAATGGCCTGCTTGAGCTTCGTCTTTCCGACTTTCGCGCGATGCGAGCGGCCAAGCGGCGCGTCGGAAAGGGCTTCGAGCGACCAACCGGGGCGCTTCGAGCAAGGGCCAGAAGAAAAATGGGTGTTGTTCGGACGGACGTCCGGCTTCGCGGTGGCAGTGGCCATATGTATACCCTTCCAGGTAATTAGCCTCTCGTTGGGGAGAGGTGTCCCGCCGCCGTGGATATAGATCGAGCCCGAATTAGTCAACGGTGAAGTGTCGCAGCCGGAGGATTTTTTGGCGCAGGTGCGACCCCGCAGGGCCGGATGGCAGATTGCCAAAAACGAGAAAAGCCGCCCGTGCGGGGCGGCTCTCCAATCTCTATGCAGTCTGCTTACTTGTAGACGATCGGTGCCGGAGGCGGCTCGTAGGGAGCCGGCGCGCAACCGCCGAAGAGGTAGCGAGCGCCGATGCGGGCTTCGTGGACATTGAAGCCCTTGTCGCGGCCGGGACCGCCGCCTTCGTTGTAGCCAAACATCTCTCCGCCGCCAACGTGGAGGAAACGGTAGCCGACATCGGCCTTCACGTTACAGGTGACGTCGATCGTAGCGCCAGCCATCAGCGCATAACTGAAGCGCCAGTTACCCTTCCCACCGTGAGTAACTTCATCGTCGCAGCCGAGGCCACCACCGCTGGCGTCGCAGGATGTGTTGCTCAGGTTGTTCCACTTGACATACGTACCGCCTATACCTGCGCCAACATAAGGCGTGACGTAGCCATACGTGCCAAGATCAACGTATGCATTCGCCATCAGACTCCAGGCTGTCAGCGAGGAAATATCGTTGGATGTGCAATCCGTGGATACACCGCAAGAGCCGGTTGTCGAGCCGTGGAAATCAGCCTTGCCGAAATAGTCCAGCGTCACGTCCGTGCGCAGGTAGCTGTTGACCTGGTAACCGACGCCGCCGCCGACGGTGAAGGCGTCGCGCAGGTCGGCCGTGGTGAAGTCCACCTCGTTGTCGTTGCTGCCCTGGAAATACTTCGCGCCGCGCAGGTCCGTGAAGCCGTAGCCCACATCGCCGCGCAGATACCAGCCGGTGGCCTCGCTGACGGTGACCTCGGGCGGCATTTCCGGAACCGGCTCCGGCGGCGCAAGGTCCGCGGCATAAACGTTCGATGCGACAAGCAGTGCGGCAAAGATGCCGGACAGGCTTCTTTTCATGACCCTCTCCAAACTTCACAGGATCGGTCGGGCACAGTCGCCGCCAATCGGATAGCTTTGGACATGGATAATGAACCGGAAACGTTAAAACCTGCTTAACTACAAATGTTTACCACGTTCCGGCAGGTTGTTCAGCCCTCAACGCAGCAGCAGACAAGCAAAAGCCGGCGCTTGTGACGCCGGCTTTTGCTCTTTTACTTGCGGTTGGATCAGGCCGCCGAGCGGACGCTCGAAATCATCCCGATAAGATCGTTGACGATCCGCTCGATCTGGCCGCGGTCGTCGCCTTCGGCCATCACGCGGATCAGCGGCTCGGTGCCGGAGGGGCGAATGACGAGGCGGCCGCTGTTGGCGAGCTCGGCTTCCGCTTCGGCGATCGCCTGCTGCACGCGGATATCTTCAAGCGGCTTGCCTCCGGAGATGCGCACGTTGCGCAGCAGCTGCGGCACCGGCTCGAAACGGCGGCAAATCTCGCTTACCGTCTTGCCGGTGCGCTTGACGGCAGCCAAAATCTGTAGCGCCGCGACAAGGCCGTCGCCCGTCGTGCCGTAATCGGACAGCACGATATGGCCGGACTGCTCGCCGCCGACGTTGAAATTGTTATTGCGCATGTGCTCGACGACGTAGCGGTCACCGACTGCCGTGCGCACGAGGTCGAGCCCCTTGCCCTGCAGGAAGCGCTCGAGACCGAGGTTCGACATGACGGTGGCGACGATGCCGCCGCCGCGCAGCTGCTGGCTCTCTGCGTAGCTTTCGGCGATGACCGCCATCAACTGGTCGCCATCGACAACGGCGCCGTTTTCGTCGACGATGATGACGCGGTCGGCGTCGCCATCGAGCGCGATGCCGATATCGGCGCGCACTTCGTCGACCTTCTTCTGCAGCGCGACCGGGCTGGTGGAGCCGCAATTGAGGTTGATGTTGGTGCCATTCGGCTCGTTGCCGATCGTCACGACGTCGGCGCCGAGTTCCCACAGAACGGCCGGGGCCACCTTGTAGGCGGCGCCGTTGGCGCAATCGATGGCGATCCTCAGGCCCTGCAGCGTCACGTCGCGGGGCAGCGTGCGCTTGGCATGTTCGATATAGCGGTCATGGACACCGTCGACGCGCTTGGCCCGGCCGATGTCGTCGGACTTGGCAAGCTGCGTGGAAAGATCCCGGTCCAGAAGGTCCTCGATCTGCGCTTCCAGATCGTCGGAAAGCTTGTAGCCGTCGGGGCCGAAAAGCTTGATGCCGTTGTCTTCGTAGGGATTGTGCGAGGCCGAGATCATCACTCCGATATCGGCGCGCAGCGAGCGCGTCAGCATGGCGACGGCAGGTGTCGGGATCGGGCCGAGAACGAAGGCATCGACGCCGGCGGCGGTGAAACCTGCAACCATGGCGTTTTCGAGCATGTAACCGGAGAGACGGGTGTCCTTGCCGATGACGACCCGGTGACGGTGGCTTCCACGGCGGAAGATGGTTCCGACTGCGATACCCACCCGCATTGCGAGATCCGGTGTCATCGGGAATACGTTGGACTGACCGCGAATGCCATCCGTGCCGAAATAACGTCTTTTCATATGCACCCCTGTGCCTTGGGCGCGCCATCAGGCTGCGCATTATCAAGTCTGCAAACCAACGCTGCCAAAACGCGCTACTTCGCTACAAAAGCCCTCAATGAGGCCTGGTCATGTCAGCGGCATGCCATAAATCGGCGCCACCATCACTTAAATTACCGAGAAAACTGATTATATCCCGTTACCAACAAGAAAGGCCGGAATCCTTTGGTGGATTCCGGCCTTTTCCTTAGGTTTTCAGCAGATCAGTGCGGCTGCGGCTCTAGGCCGCCTTCGGCTTCGTCGCCCTTGGAGGCCGGACGGGTCCCGGCCTTCGGTACGGCGGAGCCGCGCGTCGGGGTCGAATCGTCACCAAGATCGCGCGAAGGCTTCTCGCCACGAATCAGCGCCTTGATCTCTTCGCCCGTCAGCGTCTCGTATTCGAGCAGCCCTTCGGCGATCGCCACGAAGGCATCGTGGTGGTCGGTGAGGATGCGGCGGGCCTCGGTATAGGCTTCGTCGATCAGGCGGCGCACTTCGGTATCGATCTTCTGTGCGGTCGATTCCGAAACGTTCTTCGACTGCGAGACCGAGTGTCCGAGGAACACTTCCTGCTGGTTTTCACCATAGGCGACCTGGCCGAGCACGTCGGAGAAGCCCCACTGCGTGACCATGGCGCGGGCAAGCTTGGTGGCCTGCTCGATGTCGGAGGACGCACCCGAGGTGATGTTCTCCTTGCCGAAGGTCAGTTCTTCTGCAACGCGGCCACCCATCATGATCACGAGGCGCGAGACCATCCACTTGTAGCTCATCGAGTAGCGGTCGCCCTCGGGAAGCTGCATGACCATGCCGAGTGCACGGCCGCGCGGAATGATCGTTGCCTTGTGCAGCGGATCGGCCACCGGAACCTGCAGCGCCGTGATGGCGTGGCCGGCTTCGTGGTAGGCGGTCAGCTTCTTCTCGGCTTCGGTCATGGCGGACGAGCGGCGCTCGGCGCCCATCATGATCTTGTCCTTGGCATCTTCGAATTCCTGCATGGTGACGACGCGCTTGTTGCGACGCGCGGCCATCAGGGCGGCTTCGTTGACGAGGTTCATCAAATCGGCACCGGAGAAGCCGGGCGTACCGCGAGCGAGAACCTTGAGATCGACATTCGGCGCCAGCGGCACGTTACGGGCGTGAACCTTGAGGATACGCTCGCGGCCGACGATATCGGGGTTCGGAACGACGACCTGGCGGTCGAAACGGCCCGGACGCAGCAGCGCCGGATCGAGAACGTCGGGACGGTTGGTCGCCGCGATCAGGATGATGCCTTCGTTTGCTTCGAAGCCGTCCATCTCGACCAGCAGCTGATTCAGCGTCTGCTCGCGTTCGTCGTTACCGCCGCCGAGACCGGCGCCACGATGGCGACCGACGGCGTCGATTTCGTCGATGAAGATGATGCAAGGCGCATTCTTCTTGGCCTGTTCGAACATGTCGCGGACACGGCTTGCGCCGACACCGACGAACATTTCCACGAAGTCGGAACCGGAGATCGTGAAGAACGGAACATTGGCTTCGCCTGCGACGGAGCGTGCGAGCAGCGTCTTACCGGTACCGGGAGGGCCGACCAGAAGCACGCCGCGCGGGATCTTGCCGCCGAGACGCTGGAACTTCTGCGGATCACGCAGGAATTCGACGATTTCCTCGAGGTCCTGCTTGGCTTCATCGACGCCGGCGACGTCATCAAACGTGACGCGGCCATGCGCTTCTGTCAGCAGCTTCGCCTTGGACTTTCCGAAGCCCATCGCGCCACGCGACCCACCCTGCATCTGCCGCATGAAGAACAGCCAGACGCCGAGGATCAGAAGCATCGGCAGCAAGGTGCCGAGATAGCTCAGGAAGCCGGAAGAACCGTCGGTCTCGGGACGAGCCGAAACCAGGACGTTCTTGCTCTGCAGGCGATCGAGCAGATTGTCGTCGACCACAGGTGTATAGGTTTGGAAGGTGGTGCCATTTTCAACATAGCTGCCGGAGACGCGGTTACCCGTGACGACGACTTCCTTGACGCGGCCCGCATCCACTTCACGCAGGAACTGCGAATAAGGGATATCGCGGGAGCTGGTCTGCGCCGGCGACGTCTGGAACATACTGAAGAGGGCAATCAGCAAAAGCGCTATGATTGCCCACAAGGCGAAATTACGTAAGTTAGGGTTCATCGAACTCCCCAGCACTGGAACGACCGCCTCATGGCGACCGTCTTTATTTGGCTTCTAACATAGGATTGCGTCCGGCGGTTGCCAAGGCAGACCCATCAGTTAGATGGTTTTTCCGTCAATAAGACCTAAAGGCGGTTTTGGATAGGGGCGTGTTCCAAAGGCTGCCGCGAGGCTGGTCGCGAACTTGACGTCCAATCGTGTCAAAAAACGGTCGAAGGGCGCGAAATAAGGCACAATCTCGATCTGGTTTCCGCAACCGTCCGAAGCCTCGATCGGGGCGATGCGCGGTTGCGCCGCAAGCGCCCGCGCGACAGCGCTTTTCGGCAGGCGCGTATGGTCCGGCAGCGTCCCGGCCGTGTCTCCACCTGCCCCCCGCGCGGATAAGACGACTTCAGTCCCGGTCAGGTTTTCAATGACATATCGCCCGTCCCAAACGCCACGCCCGCCGGCCCCGATCTTAAGCGGCAGCACGCCGCGGCTCTCGCGCGCCAGAAAAAGCCCGTCGCGCCTCAGATCGAACACCACCCGCCCCGCGGTCACGCGGCCCGGCCTGCCGGCGGCGAGAAAATCGAGAACCCCGGCCATCGCCTCGGAGCGGAGCGCAAAAGCCTGCCCGCCAAGCACCGCCGCCAGCCGAGCCAGCCCGTGGGCGAGCAGCGATCGGTCCACGTCAAGCCCGGCAGCCTCCACCTGCGCCAACATGCCGCCGTGGACACGCACATGCACATCAAGCCATCGAGCAGCGTCTTGATCCAGCGCCCGACGCGCCGACGTCATTGCCTCGATCTGATCGACAGCGATGCCCTCCCCGGCGAGAGACTGGCGCGTTCGCACCCGCTCGTATTTCGGATCCTCGTTGCTCGGATCGTCGAACCAGCCGATGTCGCGCTGGTCGAGCATGGCGCGAATATCCGCGCGCAACGAAGATAGCAGCGGCCGC
Organism: Hyphomicrobiales bacterium; assembly: GCA_900471485.1. Taxonomy (GTDB): domain Bacteria; phylum Pseudomonadota; class Alphaproteobacteria; order Rhizobiales; family Rhizobiaceae; genus Rhizobium. The sequence goes on along the minus strand of UCEU01000009.1, from coordinate 158,931 downwards.
GCGATCCAGATGCGTCGATCGTATAAAACTACATCCGAGATGCCGGTGACGTTGGCCGAAGCTCGCAGCCCGCGCATCGCGAATGTCTCGCGCTGGTCGTCGAGCGTATGGGCGGTCACGATAATGTCAGCGCCGAACTCCTGGGCCGCCTCGGCCAGAAGCGCATAGCGCGCATCGCGGGCAGCCGCCATGATCCCGGCCTTGGGCTTTTCGCCGCGCCAGACCTTGGTGAGATGGGGGATGTAAAGGGTCGCGCAGAGTGCGGCGACCGCGCGCGCTTCATCCGCCGATTGAGGGCGCAGAGCGTGATCGACCGTTGCGGCGCAGAGAGAAATCTTGGGAAGAGGGTCGGCCTTCAGCGCATCGGAGAGCGCGATAAGCAGGCCGGTTGAATCGCTGCCGCCTGAAATCGCGACAAGAATGCGCGAGGGCTGGTCGAGCGAAAGGAGAAAGCGACGCGTCGCCGTCTCGATAGAGAGAATGCCATCCGGGCGCAAGACCGGACGACCTTAGCAGGCCAGGCGCTTTTGTTCGCTGGCGACCTTGGTTATGACGGCACGCGAAGCCTTGGGATAGCGCTTCGTGACTTCCTTGAGCGTGGCGCAGGCCGTATCCGTATTGTCGAGTGCCGCGAGCGACATGCCGAGCTTCAGGAGCATCTCCGGCGCCTTCTCCGAGCTGCCGTATTTCTGGTGCGCGTTGAGGAACGTCTTGGCGGCTTCGTTGTACTTGCCCTGCGAGTAGTAGGCTTCGCCAAGCCAGAAGTTGGCATCGGCGGCGCGTGCGCTGCTCGGATACTGGGCGATATACTGCGTGAATTCCTGCTGCGCGGTCGAGTAGTCGCCGGAAAGCACGTGGCCGTATGCGGCCTTGTACTGGTCGGCCTCACTGCCGAGCGAAGCGGTCTGCGACGAACTGCCGGCATCGACGCCGGGGAGCGGCGCGGAGCCGCGGCTGGCATTTTCGTTGACCGATCCGCCGATCGGATTGCCGTTCTGGTCGAACTCCACCGAGCCGAGCTGCTGCGGCGGCTGGCCGAGACCATCGTTGGAGGGAACGTCGGTCGAGGGAGCCGTTTCGGCTCCCTGCGGTGCTTGGATCACGCGGGCGACATCGTCGCCGCCCTGACCAGAAGATTGGCCGGATGACGCGGGAGGCGTGATCTCGCTCTTCTTCATCGGTTTCGACGCGCCGGCACTGCTGCCGCCGCCACCGCCCTTTTCAAGCTCCTGGAAGCGGAACTCATTGTCTTCCTGGGCCTTGCGGATGGTTTCCTGCATCTGCAGGAGCTGGAAGCTCATCTCTTCGATGCGGCCGTTCAGCTGGCGCAGCTGGTCTTCGAGCTGCTGGATGCGCACTTCCGCGCCGCCTGCCTGAACGTTGACGATGGGTGCCTGCTGCTGCGGCTGGCTAACGGCCTTGTTGCCGAGATGCCAGCCGAATAGCGACGTCGCGTACGCCGACTGGCCCGCCCCGGCCACCGTTGCGAGGCAGAGCATGCCCGCCACGACAAATTTCTTCATATGGTTCGTCCTGTCCCAGTGATTCTTCGCACCTCGATGGCACGAACAGGAGATTTTTCCAATTGCTTTCAAAAAGCAACGGAGTTCGGCCAAAGTGTGTTCAAAAAGAAAAGGCGGCCCGCGATTGAGCCGCCTTTCCAATTTGTAATAAAACCCGGCAAATTCACCGCCGGATCGGCAATTACATGCCGGCGCCGCCGAGAACGGTAACGGCGCGGCGGTTCTGCGACCAGCAGGAGATGTCGTCGCAAACCGCGACCGGACGTTCCTTGCCGTAGGAGATCGTCTTCATGCGCTGAGCCGGAACGCCGCGCGAAGCGAGATAATCCTTGGCGGCAGCCGCACGGCGAGCGCCGAGAGCGAGGTTGTATTCGCGCGTGCCGCGTTCGTCGGCATGGCCTTCGACGGTGATCGCGTACTTCGGATAACGGGCAAGCCACTGAGCCTGACGGTCGAGCGTCTGCTGGGCGTCCGCACGGATCGAAGTGCTGTCGGTGTCGAAGAAGATGCGGTCGCCGACGTTGACCGTGAAGTCCTGGGCCGAGCCCGGCGTTGCGGCGCCGGCGCCGAGGCCGAGGTCACCGGCGCTGTTGGCCATGTTCTTCTTGTTGGCGCAGCCTGCAAGTGCCAGACCGGCGACGAGCGCGATCATGACCGGGTTGCGGGCGAAGTTCTGCATGCGGCTCATTGCCGGGGTATGAATTCGGCTCATGGCCGGTCTCCTTGCGACTTGAATTAAGGTTGCCGGACTGTAACCGTTCTCGGTTAATCGGCTTTCAAGAACTATGGTTAACGAATGGTTGATTTGACCCTCTGTCGCCCCATTCGTAGATTTTTGAGGCGACAAGAAGGCAGGCATGCGGACTTCCCTACTCTAGAAGCGGCGACCAGGCCGGGTCCGAAGCGTATGCGGGGGTCTTGATCATCTGCTCGTTGTAGCCGGTCAGATCGATCGAATAGAGCTGCGGGCCACCTGCACCTGCCGCCTGGCGGAAGAACATGATGACGCGACCGTTCGGCGCCCAGGTCGGGCCTTCATTGTGGAAGCCCGTGGTCAGGATGCGCTCGCCCGAACCATCCGGCTTCATCACGCCGATCGAGAACTTGCCGCCCGACTGTTTGGTGAAGGCGATCAGATCGCCGCGCGGAGACCAGACCGGCGTGGAGTAGGAACCGTCGCCGAAGGAGATACGCGTCTGGCCGGAACCATCGGCGCTCATCTTGTAGAGCTGCTGGCGGCCGCCGCGGTCGCTTTCGAACACGATCTGGCTGCCGTCAGGCGAGTACGACGGCGAGGTATCGATCGCGGCCGTCGAGGTCAGGCGGGTCGTCGTGCGCGAACGCAGGTCCATCGTGTAGATGTTGGCGTTGCCTTCCTGCTGCAGGCTCATCACCACCTTCTGGCCATCAGGCGAGAAGCGCGGCGAGAACGTCATGCCCGGAAAGTTGCCGACCACTTCCCGCTGTCCGGTTTCCAGCTGCAGCAGGTAGACGCGCGGCTGCTGGTTGGCGAACGACATGTAGGTGACTTCCTGCCGGTTCGGCGAGAAGCGCGGAGTCAGGACGAGGTCGCTGCCGTTGGTCAGCATGCGCACGTTGAAGCCGTCCTGGTCCATGATGGCGAGCTGCCGCTTGCGCTGCTGCTTGGTGCCCGATTCCGAGACGAAGACGACGCGCGTATCGAAGTAGCCTTCTTCCCCGGTGATCTGCTTGTAGATCGCATCGGCGATGATGTGGGCCACACGGCGCCAGTTTTCCGGCTGCGTGTAGAACTGTTGGCCGGTCATCTGGCTGCCGGCGAAGGTGTCCCAAAGGCGGAACTCGGCGCGCAGACGCCCGTCGGCCTCCTGGGTGACGCGACCGGTGACCAGCGCCTGCGCGTTGATGACCTTCCAGTCCTCGAAGCGCGGAGCGGCATCGGGGTTGGAGATCTTCTCGATGAAGGCGTTCTTGGCGATCGGCTTGAACAGGCCGGAGCGCTGCAGGTCGGCCGCGATCACCTGCGAGACCTGCGCACCCATGTCTCCCTGGAGGAAGTCGGTGATGGCGATCGGCAGGGGCTCGACATTGCCCTTGTTGATGTTGATTTCAACGAGCGCGTTCGCGGGCGTCGCGATCACGGCGGTTGCTATCATGCCGACCGCAACCATCAGGGTGCGGATAAGAGAACACTTGGACATAGAGGACAAGCCTTTCAGCATTTTAAAGGGCTAGATCGCTGGGGTCGAAATTGACGATGACTTCGCCCCAGGCGTCGTATTTGTCTTTCGGAAGGGTCGTGAACGGCGACGACTTCATAACGGCGCGCTTGGCGCCGCTTGCCAACGCCATGCGCGTTGCCTCGTTCGTGCCGCCGACCGCTTCGACTTCGGGCGAGCCGATGATGTTGCCATCGGGATCGAGCTTCATGTGAACCTTGATGCGGACTTCGCTGGCGCCTTCCATGCCCGGAATGACCGACCAGTTGCCGGCGATCGCGCTGCGCAGCGCATCCATCTCGCTCATCGAAAGCTTGGAACCGCCGGTCGCCTTCTTGGCACCGAGCGAGGCCACTTCAGTCGAGCTCTTGGCGCCGCCATTCGACGGATCCTGCTTGTTCAGCAGAGCGGCGATGTCGTCGGCGTTGAAGTCGCTCTTCTGCGAGGACGAGGCCTTGGCTTTTTCCTGCTTCTTGTCGGACTTCTTCTTGTCGGAAGGCTTCTCGTCGTTCTGCGCCTTGTCTTCCGTCTTCTTCTCAGGCGGCTTTTCGGCCGGCTTCTGTTCCGGAGGCTTCGGCTGCGGCTTCACGACGGGCGTCGGCACCTTGTCCGGCAACGCTTCGGCGTCCGGCTTCGGCGGCTCGGGCATGTCCTGCGGCTTTTCCTCGGCCTTGGGCGGCGTCGGTGTCGGCTGGACCTCCGGCTTCGGCGGCGTGATCGACGCCACCTGGCTCGGCTCGACCACCGTGTCTTCCTTCATGATGTCCTTCACCTCGTTGGGCACGGGATCATTTTCGGGAAGCGGCTTCTCGGATGCCTTGGGGGCAGCGGCCGACTCGTTGTTGTTCGGCTTCGCGTTCGGGATCGGCGGCGTCTTCAGGTCGACCTTGTTCTCGCCCATGTTCTCGGCGTTGGCCACATTGGTCGGCTTGGTCGTCGGCTTGGGGGCCGGCTTTTCGCTCGGCTTGGCCGTCTTGTCGCCCTGCTGCATCTGCGTCATTTCTTCAACAGGGACGAGGTCGACCGGCATCGCTTCGAAATCTTCCACCTTGAACTGCTCCGGGGAGCCGATCGAAATCAGCGCCCAGGCGAGCAGTGCACAGTGCAGAGCAGCAGATGAGACGATACTGGCCTTCATAGCGTTTACTACGGGCCCTTCTTCTCTTGCGTGACGAGACCGATGTTCTTGAAGCCCGCACCCTGGATGCGCGCCATGACGTCGGCGATCACGCCGTAAGGCGAGGTCGCGTCGCCGCGAACGAAGATGCGTTCATTGTAGCCGGTGGTGGCGATCGCCTCGAGCTTGGCGGCGATTTCCTCGACCGGGATCGGCGTTTCCTGCAGGAACACTTCGCCGTCGTTCTTGACGGAGATCGTGATCGGCTGCGTTTCGGAATTCAGCGCCTTGGCCTGCGTTTCCGGCAAGTCGATCGGCACGCCGACGGTCATCATCGGTGCGGCGACCATGAAGATGATCAGAAGCACCAGCATGACGTCGACGAGCGGCGTAACGTTGATTTCGGAGATCGCACCGCCTCGATGGCCGCCGCGACGACGACGCCGGTTTCCACCGCCGCCTCCGCCACCGCTTGGAGCACCCATACCCATATCGTCTACTCCGTTTCCGTCGATTACTGCGCGGCCTGGCGCGGCTGCAGCTTCTCGTCAATTTGGCGCGAAAGGATGGCGGAGAATTCGTCCGCGAAACCTTCCATGCGACCCGAGAGCTTGCCGGCGTCAGCGGAGAACTTGTTGTATGCGATAACCGCCGGGATAGCGGCGACGAGGCCGATCGCGGTGGCGAGTAGCGCTTCGGCGATACCCGGTGCGACGACCGCGAGATTGGTGGACTTCGAACCGGCGATCGCCTGGAACGAGGTCATGATACCGACAACGGTACCGAACAGGCCGATGAACGGACCGGCCGAACCGATCGTCGCCAGCGACCCGAGGCGGGCGGAGAGATATTCGGATTCACGGGCAAGCGTGACGTCCATGGCGCGGTCGATACGCATCTGCAGGCCGATCGGCGAACGGGCACCGCGCTCGAAGGACTTCTTCCACTCGCGCATGGCGGCGACGAAGATCGAGGCAAGGCCGGTGTTGTTGCGTTCCGACAGCGAGCGGTAGAGCTCTTCCAGCGACTGGCCCGACCAGAACACCTGCTCGAACTTGTCGAACTGACGTCGCGCGCGGCCATAGGCCAGATATTTGTCGATGACGATCGCCCAGGTCCAGACCGAGGCCGCGATGAGCCCGAGCATGACCAGTTTGACGACGAGACCCGCCTGCATGAAGAGCGACCAGAGACTGACGTCCGTGTGAGCCGCTGCCAATCCTACTTGTTCCATTGATCCAAAATCCCCGAATCCAAACGCCCGGCACTTGACCGGGCGGCACAAAGTGATCTCGCAAGAAGTGTCTGGCGGCCGCCGCCCAAAGCCCTGGTCAAGCTTCCAAGCTCTATCCGCCTTCCTTGCCGTCAAATTTGGTCAAAGGAAGGCGTGCACCGCACAAACTCTGACAATCCGAGTAAGACACTATTATCGTTAATAGTTCGTTAGCATCGGACGATGACGACGCGTCAAGCCGGAAGAATTATCCCTTGGATTACTTGGTCAGAGCTAACTTCGATGACCAAAACAGCGCTCATCTTGCGCGCGGAAATTCCTTCACACGAAAGTCATGTTTTTGCAAGGGCTCGTTTGCCTTATCCGCGCATGGCGGCAATGCGGTAACAGACTAGCTCTGTCCGGGGATTGGCCCGAAGGCCGCGTCACGCACGTTTCAATTCCTTGATGGCTTCCGGGTCCCGGTCGAGCAGCCGGAAAAGATTGACGACGGCAGGCGTCGGCAACACCTTTCCGGTCTCATAGCGCGAAAAGGCGTTGTGCCCGCCGCCGGTCAACTCGGATGCCTCAATCTGATTGATCCGCAGCTTCTTGCGAATGCGGCGCAACTCGCTGCCGACAGCCCGCCGGGCCTCCAGCACCAACGCGTCGCCGGCCGCGGCATAACGTTCGGCGCTGGCCTGATCAAATTCGATCTCACCGCAGTCGCCGCACCGAAAGCCGGACAGCCCCGCCACGTCAGCCTTCAGATCGCGAAAGACGACCTGATGCGTCTCGTTGGCAAAAGGGGTCATCTCACTTCCCGCCTCGCAACAAACACACAGCTTGGTCATGACTGCAACTCCTTGAACTGTATAACCGGCGCGCCGTCTGCTCTCAGTGTCACCTTGACATAGGCCATGCCAACCGGCGTATCGGCGTGATAAACGTCCTGCCAGACGGAACTGTCGGCATAGGTGGTCATGGACTTATAGAGGTCGCGCCTCTTGAGCCCGCAGACCACATCGACCATCTCCTCCATGGTCAGTCCCATCATTCTGCCGCCATCGATAGCAGTTTTGGTGAAAGCCGCCGCCCGGCGGGCTCTCACCGTCACGATCACCGCAGCAAGATCATAATGGGCCGTCCGTTTCTCCATGCCTTATATTACCCTTTGAGGGTAATATTTCAAGTGAGTGCGGTTGGAACCGTCGACCCTCACACCTCGATCAGCATCTGCTTCGCCAGCCCCTCCGGCAGGCGCCGTGGACGGCCGCTGGCGTTGATGACGGCGATAATCACCTTGGCGGCGATCAAAAGCGTGTCGTCGCGACGGATTTCCTGCGTCAGTACCATCTTGGCGCCGCCAGCCTTTTCGGTGCGGGTGGTCACGGTCAGGATATCGTCCATGCGCGCCGGCGACTTGAAATCGATCTCCATCCGGTGAACGACGAACACCAGCCCCTCCTCGTCGGCACTGATCAGTTCCCGCTGTTCGACGCCAAGGCAGCGCAGGTAGTCGGTGCGTCCACGTTCGAGGAAGTGCAGGTAGCGGGCGTGATAGACGAGGCCGGAAAAATCGGTGTCCTCGTAATAGACGCGCTGCAGCAGCCGGTGGCCGGCCTCCGTGAGTTCGCCCGAAATCGAAAAAACGCTATCCGCCATCACAGTCTCCAAGGTCATGCGCCCTCTTTGGCCGAAGACATTCCGCCTTGCAAGCATTGAACAATTGTCACGGTTCCTAAGTAATCCTCGAGATACGCACGCAAGCAGGAGATGGCGCCATGAAGATTGCAGTGATGGGCGGGGATGGATTTATCGGCTGGCCAACATCACTGCATCTCTCCGACGCCGGACACGAGATCCACATCCTCGACAATCTCTCCCGGCGCTGGATCGATACCGAGCTCGGCGTACAGTCGCTGACGCCGATGGATTCGATCCAGGAGCGCACCCGCATCTGGCACGCCGAGACCGGCCGTCGTATCCACTTCAACCTCATCGATCTCGCCAGGGACTACGAACTCCTGAAGAAGTGGCTCGCCGAAAACCGGCCTGATGCCATCATCCACTTCGCCGAGCAGCGCGCCGCGCCCTATTCGATGAAGAGCGACCGCCACAAGAACTACACCGTCAACAACAACATCAACGCCACGCATAACCTCCTGAACGCGCTGGTCGAACTGCAGCTCGACGCGCACCTCATCCATCTCGGCACGATGGGCGTCTATGGCTATTCGACCGTCGGCGCCGCGATCCCCGAAGGCTATCTCCCCGTCGGCGTCGAGACCTCGGACGGGCGCACGGTCAGCCAGGAAATCCTCTACCCGGCCAATCCAGGCTCGATCTACCACATGACCAAGTGCCTGGATCAGACGCTCTTCCATTTCTACGCCAAGAATGATGGCGTCAGAATCACCGATCTGCATCAGGGCATCGTCTGGGGCACTCATACCGAACAGACGCAACGGCACGAGCAACTGGTGAACCGCTTCGACTATGACGGCGACTACGGCACCGTTCTGAACCGCTTCCTCATCCAGGCCGCGATCGGCTATCCGCTGACAGTGCACGGCACCGGCGGCCAGACTCGCGCCTTCATCCACATCCAGGATTCGGTCCGCTGCATCGAGCTGGCGCTCAAGAACCCGCCCGCCCGCGGCGCCCGCGTCGAGATCTTCAACCAGATGACCGAAACCCACCGCGTTCGCGATCTGGCCGAGATGATCTCGAAGATGACAGGCGCCGAAATCGCCTGGCTTCCCAATCCTCGCAAGGAAGCGCCGGAAAACGAGCTGATCGTGAAGAACGACAAGTTCCGCAATCTCGGCCTCGACCCGATCACGCTGGAGACGGGGCTGATGGGCGAAATCGTCGATGTCGCGAGGAAATTCGCCTACCGCGTCGACCGCAACCGCGTCCCCGCCGTCTCCGCCTGGACCCGCGACATCGCCCCGATGATCAACCACGATCCCGAGGGCAAGCGGCTGAAATCGGTTTCGTGAGGGACCTGTCGCGCCCATGCCCTCCCCTCACGCTTACGTCACGCTCGTCACCAACGCCGATTACGCGATGGGCGCCACGGCGCTTGTCCGTTCGCTGCGACTGACGAAGACAACAGCCGACATCGTCATCCTCCACACCGGCGGCGTCGAACTGCTCGCCCTGCAGGCCCTGCGCGATCTCGACTGCCGCCTCGTCGCCGTCGATCACCTGCCGTTGTCGGACGCCTTCAACGAGCGCCACGCCCGCAAGACGCTGCACGCGGCAGCCCCCTTTACAAAGGGACGCAAGCCGGAGTTCCACTCGCCGCTCGACAATTTCTGCAAGCTGCGGCTCTGGGAACTGACAGAATACGAAAGCTGCGTCTTCCTCGATGCCGATACGGTCGTGCTGCGCAACATCGACCGGCTATTCGCTTATCCCGAATTCTCAGCCGCGCCGAATGTCTACGAGACACTTGCCGATTTCCACCGCATGAACTCCGGCGTCTTCGTCGCAAGGCCGTCGGCTGATACGTTCCGGCGCATGTTGGAGCGTCTCGACCAGCTAGACATGTTCTGGAAACGCACGGACCAAACCTTTCTCGAGACCTTCTTCCCGGATTGGCACGGCCTGCCCATCTATTTCAACATGCTGCAGTATGTATGGTTCACCATGCCCGATCTTTGGGACTGGAAGAGCATTTCCGTCCTGCACTACCAGTACGAAAAGCCGTGGGAGCCGAATCATCCGAAAGCCGCCAAATTGCGGCCGCTGATCGACCTGTGGCACGCATTTTATGCCGGCCATGACGTGCCGGATATCGCGGCGATGGCCAATCCGGAAGAGGCAGCATGAAGGTATTGGTATCGGGCGGAACGGGCCTCGTCGGCCGCTACATCGTCGAGGAACTGCTTGATGCCGGCTATTCCGTGATCATCGGCGGCAGGCATGCGCCGCTGCCGCGCGCCTTTTCCCGCCCCGTCGATTTCGCGCCGCTGTCGCTCGATCCCGAGCGAGACCATATCGAAGCCTTCGACGACGCCTATTTCTTCGTCCACGCCGCCTTTCATCACGTGACAGGCAAGTATCGTGGCGGCGAAGGCGACGATCCCGAAACCTTCAGCCGCCTCAATCTCGACGGCACCGTCCGGCTATTCGAGGCTGCCAAGCGCGCCGGCACCCGCCGCGCGATCTTCATCTCCAGCCGCGCCGCTTATGGCGAACATCCGCCCGGCACCGTGCTTCGCGAAACCATGCCGGAAAAGCCCGAGACGTTGTACGGTCAGGTGAAGCTCGATGCCGAGCGCAGCGTCGCGCATCTGGCGGCGCCCGGTTTTGCCACCGCGAGCCTGCGCCTCACAGGCGTCTACGGCCACCTCAGCCCCAACAAGTGGGACAGGCTGATCGACGACTACATGATCGGCCGACCGCTGCCGTCGCGCGCCGGAACCGAGGTCCATGGTCGCGATGTCGGCCAAGCGGTGCGCCTGATGCTGGAGGCGGAAACCGCGCGCATATCGGGCGAGGTCTTCAACGTCTCGGATGTCACCCTCGACACCTGGGACATTCTGGAACCGGTACGCTGGGAGCGCGATTGCGCCAACCGGCTGCCGCTCGCATCGGACAAATCGCAGCTGACTCAGATGGACACGACAAAGATCCAGGCGCTTGGCTGGAAACCCGGCGGCATGCCGCTCTTCCAGGAAACCATCCACACGCTTGCCGTCGCGGGCTTGCCCAACAGGTCGGGGCAAGCCTGAAGTTGCAAAATCCCTCCATGCGCAATCCTGGAGGATCTCATGCAGGCGATCGCAAGCTCGGCATTCAACATTCTGCGCGGCTACACCGCCGATAACCTGAACGCATCGACGGATAGCGCGGGCAGCGCGCGGATACGCCTGCTGCAGAACTCGACCAAGGCTCTGGAGACGTTGCGCGAGCAGATGACGACGTCGGCCGAGGCCGCCAAGGAGCGCGCCGCGCGCAAGCTGGAGGAAGCCAAGCAGGAACTGCAGATGCTGAAAAGCGGCAGCTACCCGCCCGAAGTCGTGGCACGCCTTGCAGCGGAACTCGCCCACAAGATCGGCGCCGCCGCCGCCGAATTCGCCTCCGCCGTCGCCTTGAGCGCCAGCAGCGTCGCGCCCGCGACCTCAACGGATGCAACAGCGACCACCGCCGCGACCGGCGGCACCGATACGACAGCTGCCGCCACGAATGAAACCGCGACCACAGACGCAAATACATCGACAGCAGATGCACGCGCTGACGCCAGCGAGGATACGGATGATGCGACCGTAGCGCGCAACGCCTACCAAAGCGTGATGGACGACGGCAAGCAGGCATCGCAGGGTATCTCCGCCGACGATCGCGAGATGCTGCGTGAGTTCCAGGAACTCCTGCAGGAAGTCCGCCAACTCATGGACAAGGCGATGCGCGACCTGCGGGCGGGCCGCAATTCGAACGGCGCCGCCGCTCCGCTTTCCGCGCAAACGGCAGCCGCGCCGATCCCGACGAGCATCACCATCTGATCTTCCTGGCTGTCGGATGCCGCATTCCCACGTTGCAAAGAACCGCCGGCCCTTTATGGTTCGGCCAAAGCAAGGTGGTGAGCGGCATGACATCAAGAGAATTGAAAGCGCAACTGCGCGCGGAGCGGCTGGCGCTTCGCGATGCCATCCCCGAGGAAATGCGGATCGAGATGAGCCTCGCCATGGCCGAGCATGCCGGCGAAGCGATTGCGTTTGATCCCGGCACCATCATTTCCGGTTTCCTGCCGATCCGCTCCGAGGCCGATCTGCGCCCGCTGATGGCACGGTTCCAGGCGCGCGGCGGACGGCTCTGCGTGCCCGCCATCCTCGACCGCCAGACCATCGTCTTTCGCGAACTCGTGCGTGGCGCGCCGCTGGTCTCGACCGGCTTCGGCACCTCCGGTCCCGGGCCGGACGCGCCGGTTCTCGACCCCGAGATCCTGCTGGTGCCGCTTTCCGCCTTCGACAGACGCGGCCACCGGATCGGCTACGGCGCCGGCCATTATGACCGCGCGATCGACCGTTTGAGGCAAAAAGGCATGCATCCGAAACTCATCGGCATTGCATTCGACTGCCAGGAAGTGGCACATGTGCCCGACGAGCCGCACGATGTAAGCCTGGATGCCATCCTGACAGAAAGCGGCCTGCGCTTTTTTGCCTCTTGGATTGGATAGCAATGCGACTGCTTTTTTTGGGTGACATGGTCGGCAAGACGGGACGCACGGCGGTGTGGGATCGCCTCCCCGGCCTGATATCGGACCTGAAGCTCGACTTCGTCGTCGTCAACGGCGAAAACGCAGCCGGCGGCTTCGGCATCACCGAGGACATCTTTCTCGAGACCATCAATGCCGGCGCCGACGTGGTGACGACGGGCAATCACGTCTGGGACCAGAAGGAAGCCGTCGCTTTCGCCGGACGACACGACCAATTTTTGCGCCCCGCCAATTATCCGCAGGGAACCCCCGGCCGCGGCTCGGGCATCTTCTACGCCCGCAACGGCGCCCGCGTGCTGGTTGCCAACGTCATGGGCCGCGTCTTCATGCACCCGGAACTCGACGACCCCTTCAAGTCGGCCGAGGCCATCCTCGCCGCCTGCCCGCTCAAGGAACAGGCCGACGCGATCATCTTCGACTTCCATGCGGAAGCCACCAGCGAGAAGCAGTGCTTCGGCCACTTCGTCGATGGCCGCGCCTCCTTCGTCGTAGGCACCCACACGCATGTGCCGACCGCCGACCATCAGATCCTGAACGGCGGCACCGCCTATCTCTCCGATGCCGGCATGTGCGGCGACTATGACAGTTCGCTCGGCATGGACAAGGAAGAGCCGCTCAACCGCTTCATCTCCAAGATGCCGAAGGGCCGCATGGAGGCTGCCACCGGCCCCGCCACCATCTGCGGTGTCGGCGTGGAGATCTCGGACGCGACGGGTCTTGCCGAAAAGATCGCACCGCTGCGCCTTGGACCGCGTCTCTCGGAAACCATTCCGGAATTCTGGCGCTGAACCGGGCATCGGGTGCCATGACATAATTGTGAGCAGCGTGTCCGGATTTCGTCTGGACCGCCACCAGCCCTTGCCGCATCCTTGCCGCCGGTGAATGCACCGGGGGACGTGGCATGAAGCTGCATTTTCTTGTCTTCGCAATGATCGGGCTGCTGCCGGCCTGGCTTTCTGCCGAGCGCACGCAGGCGCAGGAAGCACGCCGAAACGTCAGCCAGTGCCAGGCCATCGCCCAGTCCATCCCCAAGGCGACGTTCGCCAGCTTCTCCGGGTCGGCGCCGGTTCTAAAGACCGCAGTGGCCGACGAGACCGTCAAGCTCACCTATATCGGCCACTCCACCTTCATCATCGAGACGCCCGGCGGCGTCAGCATCGCGACCGATTACAGCGGCTGGTACACGCCGCCACGCATGCCCATGGTGGCGACCATGAACCGCGCGCATTCCTCGCACTACACGCTGGCGCCTGATCCCGCGATCAAATACGTGCTGCACGGCTGGAGCGACGTGCCCGGGGAGAAACCCAAGGTCGACATGGTTGTCGGCGACACCTACATCCGCAATGTCACCACCGACATCCGAGGCGGCTTCGGTGCGCCGCAGCAGGACGGCAACTCGATCTTCATCTTCGAGGTCGCCGGCCTTTGCATCGGCCATCTCGGCCACCTGCATTATGAACTGACCGACGCCCATTACACGGAGATCGGCCGGCTGGACATCGTCATGGTCCCTGTAGACGGCGGCCTTACCATGGGCGCCGACAGCATGAGCCGCATCATCAAGCGCCTGCGCTCCTCGCTGATCCTGCCGATGCACCAGCCAAGACCGCTGGCGAGCTTCCTCTCGATGTTCGGCCCCGACTTCGACATCGTCTACGCGCCGACGAACAGCATCGACGTGTCGCTGCGCACGCTGCCGAAGAAGCCGCAGATTTATGTGGCGCAGGGGATGCAGTAGCTGCCGCTGTCATGGGACCTCGGTATCATCACGGTCTGCGGGCTCCTCAAGATCAAAGTCATTCTCAAGCGCCACGCCCGGCGGTCGCTCGCGACCATGCCGGACTGCGAAGATGACGATTTCGTCGGCTCTGATTTCATAATCGACGAGATAGGAGCCCATCACGAACCGCAGGGCACGCGGCACAGGAAGTTCCTCTGAACTTCGCCCCATTCGAGGAAAATCGGCAAGCTCCCGACGCAGCCGTTTGAGATCGTCGGCAAAAGCTTGAGCGGCGCTGGTGCTTTTGGATTTCAGATAGCGCGCTTCTGATGTGACATATTCTCTGGCTTTCGGCGAGAGAATGACCTTCACGCAACAGCACCCTTCACGATCGCATCGACCTCATCGATCACATCGTCGAGGTCATGCCCTAGACCGGCGTCAACCTCCCTGCGCGCCCGCTCCAGTTCGATGATTTCTCGGCCTTCTGCAGCGAGATAGGACTTCAACGCCCGCACAAAAACCCAGCTTCTGCTGCGATCGCAAATGCCGGCGATTTCCTCGATTTCCGCCAGGACATCGAGTGGCAATCGCATGGTAACAGGATCTGACAGACCATGATCCGACATCGCTTTTACCTCCATCTGTAATACAATGATATGAGATTGAGGCCACTTGGTCAAACCTACGATCGCGTTCGGATCAAGGAACAAAAAAGACCCGAGAGCTTGCGCCCCCGGGCCTTATGTCCCCAGCCGTTAACGGCTCAGGCGAACTGCAGATGCTGCTTGATGCCGACGTCGGGCATCTTCTCGTCGTCCAGGTTCGCCTTGGCGATCTCCCATCCGAATTTCAGTTTGCTGCCGGTCGAGACCCAGATGTCGGCGTCGTCGACATGCAGCGCCAGCATCGTCAGCTTCGGGTCCTTCTTCCCGTCCTCGTACCAGGCGGCGACGATGGAGCTCCAGTATTCGTCGATCTTCGAGACATCCGGCCGCACCTCGATCATGCCGGCAAGGCAGGCGTGATAGTCGTGGTTCTTGCCGACCACGCAGAAATGGGCCCGGGCACCGGCCTTGATCGATCGCGTGATATCCGCATCAGACTTGGTGTAGAACCAGATCGTGTTGGTCTTAGGGTCCGCATGCGGCGCCATCGGCTGCATGTGCATGTTCATGCCATCGATGCCGAGCATGCCGGCATGGACGTCGTTGACCTGTTCCCACAGCTGGCGTGCCGGCTGTTCCTGTGCCTCGTTGAAGCTAGCCATCGAAGTTCCTTCCTTCTCGATCTCTCGTGCTTGAAAACGCCAGCACCCCTCGTTTGTTCCTTCATTTCCGGAACCCGAACCTCGCCGTGCCGATAGCCGTTTTCCCTTGAACACGGCCCGTTTCGCTCTTATAAGGCGGCCCATTCCGAACAATGAGACGTGAACAGGGGTGCCATGGCTGGCCATTCACAGTTTAAAAACATCATGCATCGCAAGGGCCGTCAGGATGCCGTGCGGTCGAAAATGTTCTCGAAGCTCGCGCGCGAAATCACCGTTGCCGCCAAGGCCGGTCTGCCCGACCCGTCGATGAACGCCCGCCTGCGTCTGGCGATCCAGAACGCCAAGGCCCAGTCCATGCCGAAGGACAACATCGACCGCGCCATCAAGAAGGCTGCCGGTGCCGACGGCGAGAACTACGATGAAGTGCGTTACGAAGGCTACGGCCCCGGCGGCACGGCGATCATCGTCGAAGCGCTGACCGACAACCGCAACCGCACCGCCTCGAACGTCCGCTCGATCTTCACCAAGGCCGGCGGCGCATTGGGCGAAACCGGCTCGGTGTCCTTCTCCTTCGACCATGTCGGTGAGATCACCTACAAGCTTGCTGCCGGCGATGCCGACAAGATGATGGAAGCGGCGATCGAAGCCGGTGCCGACGACGTAGAGACCGACGAGGAAGGCCACTACATCACCTGCGGTTTCGAAGCCCTCGGCGAAGTCGCCAAGGCGCTGGAAGCCTCGCTCGGCGAAGCCGAAACCGTCAAGGCCGTCTGGCGTGCCCAGAACAACGTGCCTGTCGATGAAGAACGCGCCCAGTCGCTGCTGAAGCTGATCGACAGCCTCGAGGACGACGACGACGTGCAGAACGTCTATTCGAACTTCGAAGTCTCCGAAGAAGTCCTGGCCAAGCTCTCGGCCTGATCTCCTCTCGAACGATGATTAAAAACCGGCCCGGAAACGCGGCCGGTTTTTTTGTGCCTGTGGATAGATCGGGCGGCATTGTCACATCATCTGATGGATCGGTAACACGTCCGTGATCTGGCGAACCTAATTAAGACTCCGCTAACCCCGTCGAACTTGAATGCCCCGGATTCATTGAGCCGGTCTGTTTCAGGGCCAGCCTCCTTCACACAAAAGGCGGGGTAACATGCCATGAAAAGAACCACCCTCTCCCTCTCGTTCCTGCTTATCGGTGCGCTCGCAGCCCACGCGCAGCCGACCATGGTCAAGCAGTTCGACGACTGGGGCGTCTATTCCTACCAGTCCGGCGGCAGCAAATCCTGCTACGTGCTGACCATTCCGAAGGCGCAGCAGCCGGCATCCGTGGACCACGGCAGCAACTTCTTCATCGTCGGCAGCACCAAGGGCGCCGGCCTGGAGCCGCAGGCGATCATGGGCTACGAGCTCAAGGCCGGATCCCGCATCAACGTCACCATTGGCGACAACAAGTTCGTGATGTTCGTAAAGGACAAGTCGGCATGGCTCGCCGAGGAAGCCCGCGAGCCCGCTTTCATCAACGCCATGCGTTCCGGCGCTGATCTGAAACTCGAGGCCGTGTCCAAGCGCGGCACCGCCACCAGCTATACATACTCGCTGAACGGCGTCACCGCCGCGCTGAAGCGCATGAGCAGCTGCAACTAAGGATGCGGCATCCCGTGCATTCGCGGCCCAAGGGTGGTCATTCCCTGACCGGCGGGAGAAGCCAGGTGTGCCTCGGCAGCCTGGCGACGGCCCTCCTCCTCTTCGCCGCGCCGCTGTCAGCCAATCCGGTACAGCCGCAGGCGATGCTCGTCAGCCAGGCCAAGGGCCGTGAGACCGGGCTGCCGGTGCCGCGTTTCGTTTCGCTGAGATCGAGGGAGGCGCGCATGCGCGTCGGCCCTTCGACCGACTACGGTACGGAGTGGATCTACAAGGTCGCGGGCCTGCCCTTCGAGATCACCGCCGAATATGGAAACTGGCGTCAGGTCCGCGACAGCGACGGCATTTCAGGCTGGATGCACCGCGCGCTGCTCTCAAGCAAGCGTACCGCGCTGATTGGTCCCTGGATCGCGTCGCCGGTCGCTCTTCGAACGGAACCGGCGAGCTCGGCCCGAGCACTGGCAATGCTCGGCGCCAGAGTCAGGCTCGGCATCCATTCCTGCGATGGCGCATGGTGCAATGTCGAGGTCACCAATCATCAGGTCGACGGTTTCGTCAGGCAGTCGGCTCTATGGGGCGTCTACCCGACCGAAACGATCAAGTAGGCGCCCACCCCTGAAGCAATGGTCGCCTATGCGGCAACCCGCATGAAATTGCCTAGGCCTGCGAACAGCTCCACCGACTTCAGCCGCGCCTCGATATCGTGGATCGGCATGGAGATGATCACCTCGTCGGCGCCGGTATCCTTGATGAAGTCGTTGAGCTTGGCCTCCGCCGTTCGCTGGGAACCGACCACGGCATAGCGCAGCGTATGCTCCACGGTCATCTTCTCCATCGGCGACCAGAAGCTTTCCATGTCCTCCACCGGCCGCGGAAACTGTCCGCGCACATTACGGCGTAGATTGACGAACTGCTGCTGCGCCGAAGTGAAATGATACTGTGCCTCCTCGTCTGTCTCCGCCACCGAGCCCATCACGCCGACCATGGCATAGGGCTTGTCGAGCACCGCCGACGGCTGGAACCGATCGCGATAGATATCGAGTGCATCGAGCAGCGAATCCGGCGCGAAATGCGAGGCGAACGCATAGGGAAGCCCCAGCATGCCGGCAAGCTGCGCGCTGTAGAGACTGGAGCCAAGCAACCAGATCGGCACGTTCGTGTTCATGCCCGGCACGGCGAGGATCGCCTGATTTTCCACCGGTGCGCCGAGCAACTGCTGCAGCTCAACCACATCGTTAGGGAAGTGGCTGGCATCCAGGTTGCGCCGCAGCGCCTGCGCCGTGCGCATGTCGGTGCCGGGCGCCCGCCCGAGCCCGAGATCGACGCGACCGGGAAACAGCGCTTCCAGCGTCCCGAACTGCTCGGCGATGACGAGCGGCGAATGGTTCGGCAGCATGATACCGCCGGAGCCGACCCGAATACGCTTCGTGGCGGCTCCTACATGGGCGATGACGATCGAGGTCGCGGCACTGGCAATTCCCGGCATGCCGTGGTGCTCCGCAAGCCAGAAACGCTTGTAGCCGAACTCCTCGGCCTTCTGCGCCATCCGCGCCGACCCCTCCAGCGACTGTCGGATCGTGCTGCCCTCGGCAACGGGTGAGAGATCGAGGATGGAAAAGGGAACCATGGCGCGGCCTGTCGGTGATTGGAATGAGACGTCTATGTAGGTGCTCGGATCGGCGGACCAAAGGGCAGCGGCCGAAAATCGGCACATGCCCGATGGCTCAGGACGCCGGCAGGCTACGCGGCCGCATCAGGCGGCCGACGCTCGCGAAGATGGCGCACCGCGACGCCTTCCCGGAGATCGCTGGCAACCGTCTTCGGCACGCCGACGCGCTGCGCGAGGTAGATGCTGGAGTGGCCGCTGAAGAGATAGGCGACGAAGCAGGCCACGGCGAGATAGACCGCATGCGTCGCGCCGAACAGTTCCATGCCCATGATCAGGCAGGCGAGCGGCGTGTTGGTGGCGCCCGCGAACACCGCGACGAAACCGAGCGCCGCGAACAGATCGACCGGCGCGCCGAGCACACCCGCCAGCGCGCTTCCGAGTGCCGCGCCAATAAAGAACAGAGGCGTCACCTCCCCGCCCTTGAAGCCGGAACTCAGGGTTATGACCGTAAACAGCGCCTTCCAGAACCAGCTCCAGTAATCGACATGCCCAGGCTGGAAGAAGCCGGCAATGGTCGCATCTCCAGGATTGGGCGACCAGACGCCGAGCCCGAGATATTCGCGCGTCCCAAGCAGATAGACCAGCACCAGCAGCACCGCGCTGGCCAATACCGGACGCAACGGCGCGTAACCGATCGCCCTCTTCAGCAAGGCCGAAAGCCGATGCGACACCTCCGCGAAAAGATGCGCCATGATCCCGAAGGCCACAGAGGCGATGACGACCTTGAGAAGCAACAGCGGCTGCAGGTTGAAGCCAGCGGCAGCACCGTCAAGGAAGCTGATGTGATACTGCGTATGCTCGATGCCCCAGGCATGGCAGGTCCAGTCCGCTACGATCGCCGCCAGCAGCGCCGGCAGCAACGCCTCATACTGGATGCGGCCGATCGTCAGCACCTCGAGCGCGAAGACGGCGCCCGCGATCGGCGTGCCGAACACGGCGCCGAAGCCGGCGGCGATCCCAGCCATCAATAGAATGCGCGTCTCGGCCGGGCTCAACCGGAACATCCGCCCGAAGGAACTCGCCAGGCTCCCGCCCATCTGCACGGCCGTCCCCTCACGCCCCGCCGAGCCGCCGACGAGGTGGGTCACGACGGTCGAGACCAGGATGAGCGGCGCCATCCGCAACGGCACGCCGCCACCGGGTTCGTGGATCTGGTCGACGATCAGGTTGTTGCCACCTTCTGCGGCGCCGCCGAAACGGCCATAGACGAAGACCATCGCGAAGCCGGCAACGGGCATTGTGTAGATCAGCCAGGGATGATCGAAGCGGAGCGCGGTGGCTTCATCAAGCGCCCACAGAAACAGGGCAACGAGAGAACCGACCACGATAGCCATCGGCGTGACGACCACCGCCCATTTCAACAGGGCGCGGACCTGCCGCACGCGCAGGCCGACAATATCGAAGAAACCCATCAGAAGTTTCCTCCGGCATACGGATCAAAACGGCGAGACAAGGGTGACTTATTTCCAGGCACGACTCTACTCCTTCGCGTCAGCGCGTTGAGTAGGAGTCATCAGCTTCATCGGGGAAGCGGTTCGACCGTTATTGGTCCGGCAGAATCCATTACCGTGAGCATTGGATAGGCAACAGACCTTCGCCTGTCAACAGCGCGGGAAGCGCCGGCCAGAGGCCGGCGCCCCATTTTATCCGTGCCGGCGCAGCTGATGCACTTCGGCGCCGCGGTGATCGTTCCCAGCCAGGGTGAAGTTCGCGAGCTGCCGGTCCATCTCCATGGCCTCGTTTGCCAGGCGGTGGATGGCCGCCGTGGTCTCCTCCACCATGGCCGCGTTCTGCTGCGTCATCTGGTCCAGCCCGGATACGGCAGAATTGATCTGCCGCAGCGTGTCGGCCTCCTCGCGGGTCGTTTCCATGATCTCGCTGATCTGGCCGTTGATCGCCTCGACATGGCCGCCGATACCCGTCAGCGCCTCGCCGGCACGTTCGACCAGCGAAACGCCGGTCTCCACTTCATGCGTGGACTTCTTCAGGAGATCGGCGATTTCCTTGGCAGCACCGGACGAGCGCTGCGCCAGTTCACGCACCTCCATGGCCACCACGGCAAAGCCCTTGCCCGCCTCGCCCGCCCGCGCCGCCTCGACGCCGGCATTCAAGGCCAGCAGGTTGGTCTGGAAGGCGATCGCGTCGATAACGGTGATGATCGAATTGATCTGGCGCGATGATGTCTGGATCGCTTCCATCGCGTCGATCGCCTCGCGCATGATCTGGGCCGAGCCGGTCGTCTCGCGCTTGGTGTCGCGGGCGATACGTTCGGCCTGCTCGGCGCGCTCGATCTGAACGCGGACCGACTGGGTAATCGCATCGATCGCATGCGCCGTCTCGGTGATAGACGACGCCTGTCGCTCGGTGCGACCGGCAAGCTCGTCGGCGCTGGTGCGCATTTCCTCGGAGCCGGCACGCACGGCATTGGAATTGCCGCCGATCGCCGTCATCGTTTCGCTGAGCGCCGCCAGCGCGTGGTTGAAGTTCACCCGCAGGCCTTCCAGCTCGCCCGGGAAACGGGTGTCGATCTGATAGGCGAGATCACCGCTTGCGAGATGGCGAAGGCCATCGTCCAGCGCCTCGACCACCTGCTGCAGCGTTCTTGCCTCGCTCTCGCGCTCGGCAAGGTTCTGCTGCCGCTCGCGCTCGGCGCGCGCCCGCGTTTCGGTGCTGGCGGCTTCAAGTTCGCGGCCCTCGATCAGCGACTGCTTGAAGCGGGCCAGAGCCTTGGCCATGGTCCCGATCTCGTCGCCACGGTTCTGGCTGCCGATCTCCGCGTCGAGCTTGCCGTCCGCGACGTCGCGCGTCACATCGGCCAGGCGGGCAAGCGGCGCGAACAGCAGCTTCATGATGACACCGATGGCGGCCGACATGACGATGAGGACGCCGATCGCAATCATCGTCAGCAGCGTGGCGAGCTCGATCGAACCGGCATTGAGTTCGCTGATCAACACGCTCTCGACAACGAGGAAGCGCGATCCCGCGTAGGAGATGCCCCGGACATAGGCGCGGGCGGCACCGTCGGCGCGGGAGAAATCCGCGACCGTCATCGCCGATCCGGCGAAAGCATCCTTGACGAAGGTGAACGGCGCGGCGTCGATCGCTGCCAGCTGGCCGGCCGCGTTGACCGCCACCGCAGACCCATCCTCGGAAACCACAGCGGCCTGTGCGGTGCTGCCGGCAACCACGCCCTTGGCAAGGATGCTGCTGATGATGTCGTCGCGGACCTTGAAGAGAATGATGCCCTTGGGCGCTCCAAGCTTGACGATCGGCACCGCATAGAAGATCGCCGACTTACCGCTCGTGGCATCAACGCGGAGACCGGAGAAGCCAGTCGGCGCGGAATCGTCCGTCGCCTTCGCGGTATTGTCGATTGCCTTGGCAAAGGCGACGCCGGCACCGGTCATCTTCCAGGCATCGGCCTTCAGGTTCTCGGCGAAATCGTCACCCTTCTTGTAGGAATACATGACGTTGCCGTCGAGATCGGCGATCAGGAGGTCGCTGAAGGCGGTGTTCTCGAGGTCGCGAGCGACTTCGCCCTGGGTCTTTTCATGGTTGGAATAATAGAAGCCGCTTGGCGCCTCGGGTTTCAGCAGCTTCTCACGCTGGTCGGCGGGATTGGGATTGTCGGTGACGAAGACCTTCTTCAGTTCCGCCCGCGCGTCGCCTGATGTCTTCTCGATCGTCTTCCAGCCACTCTTGAGGCTTGTGATCGACATTTGCAGCGCTTCGATGCGTGCAATCGAATTGGCCTGGTTTTCCAGCTGTTCCAGCTGGTCCTGCAGCATGTCGCCGCGAAAGATCAGAACGCTTTCCTTGGCCTTCAGCGCCTGCTCATCCGAAATGCGGCTGCTGGCGAAGTAAGCAAGGATGTTGATGACCGCGATGGAAAGCGCGGTGAGCAGAATGAACGTCGCGATCACCTTGAAGGACAGCGACTGGAATCTCTTGGTCATGGACTCGAACCCTCTGGAAGGCAAAGGCCGGCGGCACGCGAACGCCCCGTCGGCCAGATGCAAGCAGAACTCGGGAAGCCTTGGTCCCTGAACGGGCCGGCTCCTCTCATTGATGTGATGACCGTCACGCACGGACTTTAAAACGACGTAAACGCCATCAGTGAAATCCCGCAATGTTTTTGGTTTGTTCACATATCGATGGCACTTATAATCCATCTGAAATAGGGTACCGCCATGCAAAGCGCGATTCGTATCATCGGCATCGACCCCGGCCTGCGCCGCACCGGCTGGGGTGTCATCGAGACGCTGGGCAATTCGTTGCGCTTCGTCGCCTCCGGTACCGTGACATCCGATGGCGACATGGACCTCGCCTCGCGCCTCTGCCAGCTGCATGACGGCCTTGCCGACGTGGTCCACCTGCATCAACCCGACGAAGCGGCCGTCGAGCAGACCTTCGTCAACAAGGACGCCGTGGCGACGCTGAAGCTCGGCCAGGCCCGCGGCATCGCCATGCTGGTCCCCGCCCGCGCCGGCCTGCACGTCTCGGAATACGCGCCGAATGCGGTAAAGAAGGCCGTGATCGGCGTCGGCCACGCCGAGAAGAAGCAGATCCACATGATGCTGAAGATCCTGATGCCGAAGGCCGAGTTCAAGGGCGACGACGCCGCCGACGCGCTTGCCATCGCCATCTGCCACGCCCACAACCGCGGCGGCGCCCGCATGCGCATGGCAGCGCTTGCCGGCTAGCTTGTTCTTGACTTGTTCTCATTTGGTGATAAGTAATACCTGAGAGGTATTACCATGCGAGTAACCGAAAAAGGCCAGGTGACGATCCCCAAGGAGATCCGCGACCGATTGAACATCGGCCCGGGGTCGGAGGTGGATTTTGTCGCGGACGAGAAAGGCGCTCGGCTCGTCGTTGTCGCCGAAGGCAAATCCACATCGGACGAAGAATTCGCGACGTGGCTGAAAAGCGTGTCGGGTACGTTCGACACGCTCGGCATGACCACCGACGAGTATATGGAATGGCTGAGGGGGCCGCGCGATGACCTCGGTCCTCGTTGATACCAACGTCTTCATCGATGTTTTTGGGCCGGAAACGCAATTCAAGGAATGGTCGTCGGAGATGATTTTGAGGCTGCGGCCGCAAGCGCAGTTTATCCTCACGCCGATCGTCTGGGCCGAGCTGGCGAGCATGGCGCCGAGTGAGGATCAGCTCATGTTCATGCTTGCGCGTCTTAATCTGGTGCGCGAAGCAGTGCCCTTTCCTGCGGCCTATCAGGCTGGAATGGCCCACATCGCCTACCGCCGTGCCGGGGGCGCGCGCGAACGCACCCTGCCGGATTTCCTGATCGGCGCCCACGCGTCCGTTCGCTCCCATCGCCTGCTCACCCGCGATCCCGGACGCTACCGGGCCTATTTCCCGGCGCTCGACCTCATCACGCCCGAAACCCATCCCATTTGAACTCTCAACCGGCGGACCACCCAACATGATCGGCAAGCTCAAAGGCACCATCGACGAAATCGGCGACGACTATGTGCTCGTCGATGTGCACGGCGTCTGCTACGTCGCCCATTGCTCGGCGCGCACCCTGTCGCGCATCGGCTCGGTGGGCGAAGCCTGCATTCTCTTCATCGAGACCTATGTCCGCGAAGACCAGCTTAAGCTCTTCGGCTTCATGAATGCCCTTGAGCGTGAATGGTTCAACCTGCTGCAGAGCGTCCAGGGCGTCGGCGCCAAGGTCGCCCTTGCGGTGCTTTCGACGCTGACGCCTGGCGAACTCGCCAACGCCATCGCCCTGCAGGACAAGACATCGATCTCCCGCGCCAACGGCGTCGGCCCCAAGGTCGCCGTCCGCATCGTCACAGAATTGAAGAACAAGGCCCCCGCCTTCGCCGGCGAGGCATCGGCCAATATCGGCCTCAAGCAGGAACTCGGCGAAGGCGTCGCCTCCGCCCCCGTCGCAGACGCCGTCTCGGCCCTCACCAATCTCGGTTACAGCAGAGACCAGGCCGCCAACGCCGTGGCTGCGGCAATGAAGACGGCGGGAGAAGGCGCCGACAGCGCCAAGCTGATCCGGTTGGGGCTGAAGGAACTGTCGCGGTAAATTCCGACAATTTTGAATTTGTCGGAAGTTTCTGCTATTGTCCGATCGCAAGACAAGGAGCCAACTATGACGGTTTGGGAAGCAACATTGTCTGCCAAGGGACAGGTCACCATCCCGAAGGAAATGCGGGAAGCCCTTAATCTGCGCCCCGGAGATCAGCTCATTTACAGCATGGTCGACGGCGAGGTGATCGTGACGCCCAAGAACATCGATCTCAAGGACCTTGCCGGCCTGCTGGGATCGGCGCCGAATGGCCCGGCGACACTCTCGGAGATCGATGCAGCGGTCGCAGCCGCCGCTGGCACCAACGCGCTCGACACAGCCGACGACGACAGCAAGCCTGACGTCGCCGCATGAAAATGATCGGGCTGGACACCAACGTCGTCATCCGCCTTTTGACCGACGACGATCCACGGCAGCGTCGCGCCGCCCTGAAGCTTGCCGAAGGGTTGGGCCGAGACTACATGGTATTTCTACCGTTGGTCGCGATCCTCGAACTCAATTGGGCGCTTTGGGCAAAGCTCGGCTTCTCCAGGCAAGACACCATCAGGGCAATCGAAAGCCTCCTCAGGACACGCGGGCTTGTCGTGGAACATCATGATCTGGTTGTGAAAGCACTCCGGCTGGTGTTGACTGAGAATGCCGACTTTGCCGACGCGCTGATTGCCGCACGTTCGCTGCAGGAAGGATGTGCAGCGATCAAAACATTCGATAGAAAAGCCGCATCCCGCGTCCCCGGAATGGAACTTCTCGCATGACCGACACCGCCCGTCTCATCACCCCGGAAAAACGCGGCGAGGATTTCGACGCGACGTTGCGGCCGCAGTCGCTCGACGAGTTCACCGGCCAAGCCGAGGCCCGCGCCAATCTGAAAATCTTCATCGAGGCGGCGAAGAACCGTGGCGAGGCGCTCGATCACGTTCTTTTCGTCGGCCCGCCCGGCCTCGGCAAGACGACGCTGGCACAGATCATGGCCAAGGAGCTCGGCGTGAACTTCCGCTCGACATCAGGCCCCGTCATCGCCAAGGCCGGCGATCTGGCGGCGTTGCTGACCAACCTCGAGGAGCGCGACGTGCTCTTCATCGACGAAATCCATCGCCTGAGCCCCGCTGTCGAGGAAATCCTCTATCCCGCCATGGAGGACTTCCAGCTCGACCTCATCATCGGCGAAGGCCCGGCTGCGCGTTCGGTGAAGATCGACCTGTCGAAGTTCACGCTGGTCGCCGCCACCACCCGCCTCGGCCTTCTGACGACGCCGCTGCGCGACCGCTTCGGCATCCCGGTGCGGCTCTCCTTCTACACCGTCGACGAATTGGAGCTGATCGTGCGCCGCGGCGCGCGGCTGATGAACCTGCCGATGACGGACGAAGGCGCCCGCGAGATCGCGCGCCGCGCCCGCGGCACCCCCCGCATCGCCGGCCGTCTTCTGCGCCGCGTCCGCGATTTCGCCGAGGTCGCGAGAGCCGAAGCCGTCACCCGCGAGATCGCCGACGAGGCGCTGACCCGTCTGCTGGTCGACAATCTCGGCCTCGATCAGCTCGACAAGCGCTATCTCAACATGATCGCCGTGAATTTCGGCGGCGGCCCCGTCGGCATCGAAACGATCGCTGCCGGCCTCTCGGAGCCGCGCGATGCGATCGAGGATATCATCGAGCCCTATATGATCCAGCAGGGCTTCATCCAGCGCACCCCGCGCGGCCGTGTGCTGACCGCCACCGCCTGGAAGCACCTCGGCATGCAGCCGCCGAAGGATCTGGAGGCCGCGCAGTTCAGACTGTTCCAGCAGGACGATTGAAAGGCTGCAAACCCGAGCGAGGAGGAAACGCGACATGCCCGATTTCGACCCTTCCCGATCCTTCCGCAAGCTCGCCTATAACAACGCGCTCGCCAATCATCGGCTCCACATGGCCTGCGTGCTGTTGCAGCCCGGCGAATTCGAAGCGCCACGCGTCAGCTTCTTCCCGTCGATCAAGGCGACGCTGAACCATATCCTGACGGTGGACTGGTTCTATGTCGATGCGCTTGAGGGCGGCACGCTGGGGCCGCAGGCCTGGGCGGTCGAGGAGCCCTGCCCCGATATCGCAAGCCTTGCCGCCGAACAGAAGGCCGTCGATGCAAGATTGGTGACGCTCGCCGAAGCGCTCTCGCCGCAGAAGCTGGTCTCGACCGTCGAGATCCATCGCGGCGAGCGAATTCAGCGGGAACGGATGGAGGATGTGCTCAACCATCTCTTCCAGCACCAGACGCATCATCGCGGCCAGGTGCATGCCATGCTGGCAGGCACCGGCGTGAAGCCGCCGCAGCTGGACGAATTCATCGTCGCGGACGACGCCAGGTTCCGGGGCGACGAGATCGCCGCCCTCGGATGTAGCGAAGCAAGGATTATGGACTAATCCTGCAGCCGCGCCTTCAGCCCGTCGATGATCGTCTTGCTGAGCAGCTCGTAATTTTCGTCGAAGTGATGGTCGCCGGCGAGCGCTATGACATCGACGCCGCTGTCCTTCAGGTCAGGGCAGGCAACCTCGTCGTCGTCTTCCTTGCCGTAGACGCACTGGACGAGCTTCGGATCGACGGCCTTGAGATCGTTCACCGGGTCCCCGCCGGCGCCTTCTGTCTTGGCGCCCAGCCAGCCCATGACGGAGATCTGATAGTCCACCTCGTGCGACAGCGACAGCAGCGAGATCTGCGCAACGGTGCTCTTGGCTGCCGGCTTCAGCCGCGAGAAGGCGGCCGGCACGACGTCCGCGCCGAAGGAATAGCCGACCAGCAACACGTGCTTGACCTTCCATTGCTTGCGGTAGAGCTCGATGATCTTGCCGAGATCGTCGGCGGTTTCCTGCGGCTTACGCTCCGACCAGAAGTAATGCAGCGAATCCACGCCGACCACGGGAATGCCCTGCTTCTGCAGCGCAGCCCCCACTTCCTTGTCGATATCGCGCCAGCCGCCATCGCCGGAATAGATGATCGCCATCGTATCGAAGGCCGGCTTGGCGTCGAGGATCGTCAGCGGCAGCCCGAGCGGATTGTCGGCATTGCCGGACGCGGCGATCAGGTCGTCGAGCGTGTCGCTCAGCGTCGTCTGCGCATCATCCTCGGAATCGCGGATATCGATGTCAGTATGGGCCTTCTTCAGTTCTTCGGCGTGCGCGCGGCCATCCTTGTTGGCCGCCGACGTGAAGGCCGCAATGATCGGATCCGGCAGCGCAATGTCGCTGAGACCGTAGATCATCCGGTCGCCGATCGTCTGCTTCTTGGCCGGCGTGCAGAGCTGCTGCGTCAGCGGAATACCGGCCAGCGGATCGATCGCCAGCGTCTGGCCGATGGTCGCATCCGGCGTCTGCGCGGCGATTGCCAGCGCCAGCGCCCCACCCTCGCCGATACCGGCAATGATCGGCAGATGGTACGGGCTGTTTCCGGCGGCGCGCTGCACCTGCTGGCTGAGCGACTCGATATCGGAGACCAGATAGATACAGCCGTCATTGTCGCTGACGTCGTATTTACGCAGCGCCTCCATATAGGACGGGAAATCGACGCCGATGACAACGGCCCCCTCGCCCACCAGCCGGTCGGCTTCCGTCTTCTCCTTGTCGCCCCAGCCCGCGGCATCCGAGATCAGCATCACGGCGCCTTTCACGTCACCGTCGGGCAGGAAGATGTGCGGTGACGGGATGAGCCCGGTCTCGAACTCCTGCGTCGTCTCGTCGGCCGCGCGTGCGGCGGGAATGGAGAGCGCCAGCGCACAGGCGGCGGCCAGAATGTGTCTTTTCATCATTTCCTCACGACCCCTTTCAATCCGCCGCCGATCAGGAGTGTCGCATCCATCAAAGCGATCATCGGATTGCCTCCTCCGGACACCGCAAGATAGCGCGGATGCCATTGAGGGTGAAACTTGGATTTGAAGGCCCTGAGGCCCTTGAAGTTGTAGAAGCGCTCGCCGTGCTCGAACACGGTGCTGCCGATGCGGTCCCAAACCGGCGCCGTCTCGCGCTTCGACATGCCCGAAAGCGGGGCCATGCCGAGGTTGAAGTGCGAGAAGCCCTCGGCGCGCAGATATTCCATGATCTGCACGAACAGGAAGTCCATGGAACCCTTTGGCGCATCCGGCGAGAAGCGCATCAGGTCGATGGTGCCCTCGTCCTTGGCGCCGGTGATCAGGATATTGGCGAAGGCAACGATCTTGCCCTCGAGCTTCAGGATGCCGACCGGCTGGGCGAGGATGTAGTCAGGCGTGAACGCACCGAGCGAAAAGCCCTTCTCCTTGGCGTTATGATCCGCAAGCCAGGCATCCGAAACCGCCGCCAGTTCGTCCATCACGCCGGGCACGTCTTCGGAATTGATAACCTCGAATGTCAGCCCGTCGCGTTGGGCGCGGCTGGCGGTCTGGCGCAGGTTCGCCCACTTGCCGCCCTTCATCTCGAAGGTGGAAAGGTCGGAGACGGCGAGCTCACCGAGCTTGAAGGCTCGGAGCCCCGCATCGGCGCAGTGCGAAAGCAGCGCCGGTGATATCTGGTAAAACACCGCGCGGCATCCCGCCGCGCGTGCCGTCTCGACGAAACGCCAGACAAGTTCGGGAATGGCGCTGCGCTCGCCGATCGGATCGAACAGAGCGATCCACGAGCGCCCCTGCCGACCGTACATGATGAAGGCATCACCCTTTTCGGAGAACATCACGCTCTTGTCGCCCATGCGCACCAGGTTGGCGTCGGCGTAACGCTGCTTCTCGACGATATCGACGGCATTCTGCAGCGCGGCGTCGGTCGCCGGCTCGGGCTTGGTCGTCGCCGGCCGCAACAGGCTGAAGACGGCGATGAAGGAGGAGATGATGGTGATGCCGAGCGCGGCGCGCAGGCTTCGCGGTGCCTCGCCGGTAAACTCGAACTGCCACCAGAGCTGGTTGCTGTAATCGACATCACGGTACACGAAGAGCAGGATGACGATCGCGCCGACGCAGACAACGGCAATAGCCGTCAGCCAAGACGCCGTCAGCGTTTGGTGGAACAGCGACGCGCGCCGGCGGAACAGGCGTCGGCTGACGAACAGCCCGAAAATCAGGAATGCCAAGAAGCAGGCTTCGACAAGCGCGATCGCCTTGAGCAGCGAAAGGGTGAGCGCCGCGGCTGCGGAAAGAATCGTCACCCACCAGGCGCCGTCGAGACGCTGGCCGAGACCACGTGCCGCGACCACGAGCGCAAGCCCGAGAACGCTGGACAGGAAATGCGCGCCCTCGACGATCGGCAGCGGCAGGTAGTCTGCGAGCAGCGCGAGGTTTTCGTCCGGCGTCGGCGTTACGCTCGAGAAGATCAGCATGACACCGAGAAGCAGCGCCAGTGCCGAAAGCAACTGCGGCATTAGGCGGATGCCGATGCGCCGGATGCCCGAGGCAACCGGATGATCGGCAAAGCGCCGCAGTTCCGTGGCCGATACGGCAAGCACCGCGATCAGCAGCGGCACGACGTGATAGATCAGGCGATAAAGCACCAACGAGCCGAGCACGGCATCGATATTCACGGCGCTGCCGAGCGCGGCAATGATGACGGTTTCGAACACGCCGAGGCCGGCCGGAACATGGCTGAGCACACCGAGGCCGACGGCAATCGCATAGACTGCGAGGAATACAGGCCAGCTGATAGCCGTCTGAGGCAAGAGCACATAAAGAACGGTCGCGGAGGCCGCGATATCGAAGGCGGCGACAAGAAACTGCCGCGACCATGTAGCGGAATCGGGAAGCCGGATGGAGAAACGGCCGATCTCCAGCGCCCGCCCGCCGCGCCCGAGCACGACGCCCGCCGCCAGAACCAGCACGATGGCGCCGCCGATCAACCGCAACAATATGCTGCTGACACCAATCAGCGGCGCGATCTCATCGGCGATGGCCAAAAGCGCGATGGACCCGACGCCTGCAAGGCCGAGGCCGAAAGCGATTGTCACGAAGGCGATGACCCGCCCGATTTCCTCGGGCGTCAGCCCAAGCCTGGAATAGGCCCGATAGCGGATCGCACCGCCGCTGAGCGCGCCGAAACCCGCGGTGTTTCCGACCGCGTAAGCGCTGAAGGCGGTCAGCGCCACCTGCGGAAATGGAAGCCTCTTGCCGACATACTCGATGGCGTTCACGTCGTAGAACACCAGTGCCAGGAAACTCAAAGCCGTGAAGAACAGCGCCAGCAGGATCGAGCTCACGGTCGTGTCGGCAAGCGCCTGGACGACATCGTCGTAGCGCACCTCGGTGGTCAGCTGCTCGATGGCGAAGCCGACCATGCAGAACACGATCAGCGTCGCGATGGCCGCGAGATGTGTCCTGTATCGCCGAAAAAAGCCGGCAAAGGTGGATTCTTCCGTTACTTCAATATCTTCCAGATCGGCGTGCTTCGACATCATTTACCGTCGCGAACGTGCATATCAGCGGGAATCATGTTTCGAACACCTAACACAGCCAGCATGTAAGTTCTTGGGCGCAGGCCCGCGGATACATGACAACGCTACCCCAGCGCCCGTAGTAAGCGCCTGCTTCTTCTTCAATTGGGGCATTTTTGGCGCAGTGGAAGCGCTGGCACATTGCATTTTGGTAAGGTCGGCGGCGAATGCCGCGCCGCCTGGTATTCCTGTGCCGTTACGGCTAAGCAGCCGGCTCAGCCCCAGGCGTCGCCTTCTGCGCGGCATAGCGCGCCGCCGCCGCATTGGCGTCCGCGTCGTGCGTTTCGCTGGAGACCTGCAGCGTCGGCACGGCGAACTCGATGCCGTTCTCCTTGAAGGCCGTGCGGATCATTGCCAGCGCGTTGCGGCGGATGACGAACTGCTCGCCGGGTTTCGTCATCATCGCCAGGCGGATGACGATCGCGAACTCGCCGAACTGCTCGACACCCTTCATTTTCAGCGTCTCGATGATGTGAGGCGCGTAGTCGGGGTTCTCTAGCAGCTTCTGGCCGATCTGCTTGATCACCTTCTTCGCCAGCACAAGGTCGGTGTCATAGGTGACGTTGAGGGTGATCTTGTCGATCGTCCAGTCGCGGTTGAGGTTCTTGACTGCGCCGAGCTCGCCGAACGGCACCGTCGTCAAAGGCCCGCGATGGTGGCGCAACCTGACGGATCGCAGGCTGAAGGCTTCGACGACGCCCTTGTGGCTGCCGCTCTCGATATACTCGCCGACGCGGAAGGCATCGTCCCAGAGATAGAACATGCCGCTGATCACGTCCTTGACGATCGTCTGCGCCCCGAAGCCGACCGCGACGCCGACGACGCCGGCGCCGGCGATCAGCGGCCCGATCTCGACGCCGAGGCCGGAAAGCACCATCAGCACCGCAATCACGGCGATCACGACGGCGAGGATGTTGCGGAAGATCGGAAGCAGCGTCTGCAGCCGTGCCCGCCGCGCCTTCTCCTCGTCATTGATCGACCCCTCCAGAGGCGAATCCTCCAGCCTGCCGTTGATGTAGGCGCGCGCCAGATGCCAGAGCAGATCGGCGGCGAGCAGGATGACGATGCCGCCGACCGAGCCGCGCACGATCCGGTCGATCATCGTCTCGCCGGCAGCCATCCGGTCAGCCGCGAAGCCGAGAATGCGGCCGAGCCAGATCGCGGCGATGGTGATGATGATCGCCCGTACGCCGCGGTCGAGCAGAACGGCGGCGATCCTCTTCTTGGCAAGGAACCCGGCCTCCGCCTTGTGCAGCGACCGCACGGCGAGCGTCGAAACCCGCAGAGCGCGCGGCAACAGCACGAGATAGATGCCGAGCCAGAGGATGAGACTGAAGCCCGCCACCCACAGCAGCCAGAGCGCCGCGAAGTAGATCGTCATCATCCAGGAAGCCGTCGTGCTCCTGTGCCCCCCTTCCACCGGGCGCGACCAGACCGTCTCGATGGCAATGGCAAGCAGCCCCAGCCCGAGCGCATAGGCGACGAGATAGCGCGAGCCCGGGGAAAAGCCGAGCGGCGCCATCAGCTGGATCAGCACCCAACCGAACACGAAATAGATGATGAACACACAGCTGCGCTTGAACCAGAACATCGCCGTCGCCCGCGAGACCTCACGCTCACCGCCCGCATGCGGCAGCGTCACCAGCGCCACCAGCAACCGTCCGACCGAGATGGTGACGCGCGACACGATCAGCGCGATGGCAACCGCGATCGCCAGCGATTGCGTGATCGGCGGCCAGTTGAAGAGCACGAGCGGAACAAGCGTCGCAACGCAGAAGACGAGTGCCGGCACCACGCGATAGCTCAGATTGGCCGCTGCGTGATGGGCGACGGTGACGACCTCGCCGTCCTCCTGTCTGATGCGCGGCCGCGGCACGATCACCCGAAACAGCATTTCGGCAACCGCTCCGGCCAGAAACAATGCCAGAAGCTCGAACGTCACAAACGCCCAACCACTCGGCTGAACCTCCCGCTCGACGATCTCGGAGGCATTCTCCACCTCTGCCGGCAGCGTCATCGCCGCGCCGGACACCAGATCGAAATGCGTGCGGGCATGGCCGAGGAATTCGGAGAGAACGGACATTTGCTCGCCGGACATGTCACTCCCGGCAGCCGCGGGTTGCGCCGCTGGCGTGGTGGGTGTCGCGGGCGTTTGTGCCGCTGGCGGCGTCGCCGGTTGTGTCGGGGCCTGGGTCGCCATCCATTGCTTGACGGCAGGCTTTTCCATCAGTTCGAAGATCTGCCGCACTTCGGCCGGCGGCGGTGCCGGTGTGGCTGTCGTTGCCGGTGCGGCCGGCGGCGTTTGCGCCACAGCCCCCCAAGCGGTCAACACCAAGGCAACCAACGGCAGAAGCCGCTTTAGAACACGCGCGCCAAACCCCAGACCCATGCCAGCCCCTCCAATATATATAGCGTAGCTTATATTGAAGCGCGCGAAAGAAAAGCCCGCGCGGCGTGATGCTGCGCGGGCTCCGATAACCATTATTGCTGAATGGTTTACGCCTTGGGCTTTTCGACGTGGCCGCCGAAGCCGGCGCGCATGGCCGACAGTACCTTGTTGGCGAACTCGTCGTTGTCGCGCGAGGAGAAGCGGCTGTAGAGCGCAGCACTGAGCACCGGCGTCGGAACGCTTTCGTCGATGGCGGCCATGATCGTCCAGCGGCCTTCGCCGGAATCCGAAACGCGGCCTGCATAGGCGCCGAGCGCCGGATCGGCATGCAGCGCATCCGAGGTCAGGTCGAGCAGCCAGGAGGTGATGACACTGCCGCGACGCCACACTTCGGCGACGTCCTGCAGGTTGAAGTCATACTGGTAATGCTCAGGATGCGCGATCGGCGCCGTCTCGGCGTCGACTTCATGCGTATCGGCACCGATATTGGCGCGCTTCAGGATGTTGAAGCCTTCGGCGTAAGCCGCCATCAGGCCGTACTCGATGCCGTTGTGCACCATCTTGACGAAGTGTCCGGCGCCGTGCGGGCCGCAATGCAGATAGCCCTGCTCGGCCGTGCTGCCAGCCTGATCGGGGCGATGCGCCGAAGGTACGACGTTGCCGACACCAGGCGCCAGCGACTTGAAGATCGGCGAGAGCGATTCGACGACAGCCTTTTCGCCGCCGATCATAAGGCAATAGCCGCGCTCGAGACCGAACACGCCGCCGCTGGTGCCGACGTCGACATAGTGCAGGCCCTTGGCGATCAGCTCGCCGCCGCGACGAATGTCGTCATGGTAATAGGAGTTGCCGCCGTCGATGATGATGTCGTCGCTGTCGAGCAGCGGCGCGATCTGCGCGATCACCTTGTCGGTGATGGCGGCAGGCAGCATCAGCCATACGGCGCGCGGACGCGAAAGCTTCGAGACGAACTCTTCCAGCGACGAACTGCCGACGGCACCCTTGCCGACCAGATCGTTCACGCTTTCGGTTTTCGCATCGTACACGACGCACTCATGGCCATCGCGCATCAAGCGCTGGACCATGAAGCTTCCCATCCGGCCCAAACCAACCATGCCAAGTTGCATCTCAAGTCTCCTGGTAATTAAATCGATATAATGCGGCGAAACTATCACTCAAATCGCGTCAGGCAAGCGAAGTCTCTGTCATATGACGGCTCTGACGGCATAGCTGATACGCCATGACGTCATGGCTGGAAAGTCATAACGACGCGCCCGCTCGTTGCGTCGGCGATGCTGCGCGCGATCTCGAGCGATATCGCCTGCGGTATAGCCAACGTCAATTGCGCGCCGTCGTCAAGAAAGGCCTCGTTCGTGACGCGGACGCCCGGCGCGGCGGTAAGTCTGGCTTTCACAAGAGCAAGATCGGAAAAACCGACACGAATGACCGCATCGACCATGGCGACCAGTTCAACGGTGCTGGCTGCCCTGAGGCAGATCGCGGCCGTTCCGCCATAGGCTCGGATCAGCCCGCCGGTGCCGAGCAGCACGCCGCCGAACCAGCGCGTCACCACCACGATCACATTGTCGAGAGATTGTCCGTCGATCGCCTGCAGGATCGGCTTGCCCGCCGTACCGCTCGGCTCGCCGTCGTCGCTGAAGCGATAATTCTGGCCCATGCGCCACGCCCAGCAATTGTGGTTGGCGCCGGCATCGGAATGCGCCGCGAGGAAGTCCCTCACATCCTGCTCGCTCGCGATCGGCGCCGCCACCGCGCGAAACCGGCTCTTCTTGACGATCTGCTCCGAGATCTCGGTGCGTTCCAGCGAAAACATGCATCCGCCATAGCCGCTGGAAGGCCAGCC
Source organism: Hyphomicrobiales bacterium (assembly GCA_900471485.1). Lineage (GTDB taxonomy): Bacteria > Pseudomonadota > Alphaproteobacteria > Rhizobiales > Rhizobiaceae > Rhizobium. The sequence goes on along the minus strand of UCEU01000009.1, from coordinate 123,626 downwards.
GGGCAAGCAAAACTGGAGCCTACGATAACGCTGAGTTCAAAACGCGAAAACGCCCGCTGCAAGGAGCGGGCGTTTTGGGATACCGGCCAGCCAGAAGGCAGGCGGATCGAAAAGTCTTAGCGAGCGATGGCTTCGCGAGCGACGCGCTGAATGTCGGCGCGGTCGATGCCGAGGTCGTGCAGGTCGCGGTTCGACATGCGGCCGAGTTCGGAAACGGTCTGACGGTACTTGCGCCAGTTATTGAAGGAGCGTGCTACGTTCATGATGATCCCCTTTCTAGGGCTTGTCAGTGCTCGGCAGCGTCTTTGCCGCCGGTGTCTTCCTGTTGATGCGAATATACGCAGGAAGGCCGGGACCGAACAGCGCTAAAGCATCAAATCACCAATGCACAAAACGCATAGCTAGACTAAAATCTGCCCAATGGTTCTGCCTCATAAATGACCGTAAACGTTTCAGACAAAACCTCAGGGAAGCAACGGCTTGGCACGGTTTTGACGTTTAACGACCACGGCCGGCAATTAACGTCCGTTCAACCGTTTTAATTAGGGAACGCAGGCCTTTCCTTACTTCCGCATCCGCGAATTCCCTGTGAAATGCCAAAATCGACCAAATTGCGCTCAGCGCATAGGTCATTTGCAGGAATCGGCGCCCGGCCACCACGAGAATCGAACACGCGGCTCGGCTGCGCGGCGACGCATCGAGCAGCACCGCAGCAGGCGAAAATTAAACGATCAAGAGAAAGAGAAAGAGAAAGTGCGATCCGCGGCAACCGATGGAGGTTTACGATCCTGGGTGCCTACAAACGTAGGTGGGCGCCATATGTCCAAGCCCACGGGCCTGGCCAGGGACAGCTCCCTTTGGATCGAGTATGGCCCCAGGGATTGTGGTTCCTGTCGAGAGGCGCAGATCGCAGCTGTTATATAAGACTGATTTCCGGGCCGCGCCAGAGGCCCGCATAGGGCCCCGGCGATTTAATTGAGCTCGGCCGGCGCCCGGCCGCTCAGCTTGTCGGCAAGCCCCTGGATGCGCATGGTCACCTCGCCCAGCGCCACCGCGAGGCTTTCCTCGGTCCGAGCTGTCGCCGCCATTGCCGTCTCGCGAGAGCCGCGCAGCGCTTCCAGTTCGGTTTCGAGCCCGGCGACGCGGCGCGTCAGCTCCGAGATCTCGTCCATGATCATGATGCCGGCCATGACGGTGATCCTGAGATCGCCGATCTCGCCGAACTGTCCCTTGAGGTGGCCGACGTAGCGGTCGAAGCGGGTCGCGAGATCGGTCAGGTGATCTTCCTGCCCCTCCTCGCAGGCCATGCGGTAGGCCTTGCCGTCGATCGTTACCGTTACCTGCGCCATCTCATATGCCCTTCATTATCGGTCGAGGACCGCGCGGATCGTTTCCATCGCCGTCACCAGCCGCCGCGACACTTCGCGATTGACCTCTTCCAGCCGGTTCGCACGGAACTCGGCCTGGTCCAGCTCCTGGGCCAGCTTTGAGCGATCGGCGTGCACGCGGCGCACCTCGCCTTCGATCTCGCCGCTCTCGCGCTGCCGTTCGAGCCGTGCGTCCACGGCATTATCAAGGGCCGAAACGGCCTTCCTGAGTTCCGCGAGCGCTACGTCGATGCTGTTGCCTGTGGATGTCATGTCTCTTCCGGTTCCCCGCGCAAGACCCGCGAATCGGCAATGAGGGCCGAAGCGATGTTTTCAAAAGGATATGCAGCTCGCCAACTGCCCGTCAATAAAGGCCACAGGGCGGCAGGTGCGCTAATCTGTGGATGACCGAAATCGATCGGGCCGTCACACTGTTGTCAACTTTTGTTAAAATCGATGGTCAAATGTCAAAAATCGTCATTCGGGGCCCTCTATTGGGGCTCGGATTTATTGACTTGCCTGCTCCAACTGCTATTTGTGCACCCGCTCTCATTGATGGTCTCCGCAGGCTTGAGGCCATCCCCCGACACCCCGGAACAAGCGGAATAGCGATGATTTCTCCTGAACAACACGACCGGATGGCAAACGCGATCCGTTTCCTCTCAATGGATGCAGTCGAGAAGGCGAATTCCGGCCATCCGGGCATGCCGATGGGTATGGCCGATGTCGCCACCGTCCTGTTCTCCAAGTATCTGAAGTTCGACCCCACGAAGCCGCATTGGCCAGACCGCGACCGCTTCGTGCTCTCCGCCGGCCACGGCTCCATGCTGCTCTACTCGCTGCTCTATCTAACCGGCTACCCGGACATGTCGGTTGATGACCTCCAGCAGTTCCGCCAGCTCGGCTCCAAGACCGCCGGCCACCCGGAATACGGTCACGCCACGGGCATCGAAACCACCACCGGCCCGCTCGGCCAGGGCATTGCCAACGCCGTCGGCATGGCGATCGCCGAACGCAAGCTGCGCGAGGAATTCGGCGCCGACCTGCAGGATCACTACACCTACGTGATCAACGGCGACGGCTGCCTGATGGAAGGCATCAGCCATGAAGCCATCGCGCTCGCCGGCCACCTGAAGCTCAACAAGCTCATCCTCTTCTGGGACAACAACTCGATCACCATCGACGGCGCTGTCTCCCTGTCGGACTCGACCGACCAGATCATGCGCTTCAAGGCTGTTCACTGGCACACGATCGAAGTCGACGGCCACGACCAGGCCGCGATTGCAGCAGCCATCGAAGAAGCTCACAAGTCCGACAAGCCGACCTTCATCGCTTGCAAGACCGTCATCGGCTTCGGCGCTCCGAACAAGCAGGGCAGCCACAAGGTTCACGGTTCGCCGCTCGGCGCCGAGGAAATCGCAGCGACCCGCAAGGCGCTGAACTGGGAATACGCACCCTTCGTCGTCCCGAACGACGTTCTCTCCGATTGGCGCGCCGCCGGCACGCGTTCGGCTGAAGCCGTCAAGGCATGGGAAGGCCGCCTCGAAAAGGCAGCGACCAAGGCCGAGTTTACCCGCCGCTTCGCGGGCGACCTGCCCCAGGGCTTCGACGCCGCCATCAGCGACTACAAGAAGAAGCTCGCCGAGACCAAGCCGACCGTTGCGACCCGCAAGGCCTCCGAAGACGCGCTTGAAGTCATCAACGGCTTCCTGCCCGAGACGATCGGCGGCTCCGCCGACCTGACGCCGTCGAACAACACCAAGACCAGCCAGATGCATTCGATCACGCCGACGGACTTCGCCGGCCGTTACATGCACTGGGGCATCCGCGAGCACGGAATGGCGTCTGCCATGAACGGTATCGCGCTGCACGGCGGTCTCATCCCCTACGGCGGCGGCTTCATGATCTTCTCGGATTATTGCCGTCCTCCGATCCGCCTCGCTTCGCTGATGGGCATCCGCGTCGTCCACGTCCTGACGCACGATTCGATCGGCGTCGGCGAAGACGGCCCAACCCACCAGCCAGTCGAGCAGATGGCCTCGCTGCGCGCCATCCCGAACCTCATGATGTTCCGCCCGGCCGACGCCGTCGAAACCGCCGAGTGCTGGCAGATCGCGCTGAACACCAAGGACCGTCCGTCCGGCCTGGCGCTCACCCGCCAGAACCTCACCACGGTTCGTACCGAGTACAGCGAGAAGAACCTTTGCGAACTCGGCGCCTACACGCTGGCAGGCAATGCCGATGCCAAGGTGACGATCTTCGCTTCGGGCTCCGAAGTCGAGCTGGCCGTTGCCGCCCGCAAGACGCTTGAAGAAAAGGGCGTTACCGTCCGCGTCGTCTCGGTCCCCTCGACCGAACTGTTCTTCGAGCAGCCGGATGCCTACCGCGCCGAGATCCTCGGCAAGTCGCCGATCAAGATCGCCGTCGAAGCCGCCGTTCGCGAAGGCTGGGATGCGTTCATCGGACCGGAAGGCACCTTCATCGGCATGAAGGGCTTCGGCGCTTCGGGTCCTGCCAAGGATGTCTTCAAGAAGTTCGGCATTACGACGGAAGCCGTCGTCGCCGCAGTTGAAGCCAAGCTTTGATCTGATACAAGGAGCGCCTCAGGGCGCTCCTCTTTGCATATAAACCAAGCCCTACTCTCGGGAGAGACACACATGACTGTAAAGGTTGCCATTAACGGCTTCGGTCGTATCGGCCGCAATGTTCTCCGCGCCATCGTTGAATCCGGTCGCACGGACATCGAAGTCGTTGCCATCAACGACCTCGGCCCGGTCGAGACCAACGCGCACCTGCTGCGTTACGACTCGATCCACGGCAAGTTCCCGGCCGAAGTAAAGGTCGAAGGCGACACGATCACCGTTGGCGGCGGCAAGCCGATCAAGGTCACCGCCGTTCGCGACCCGGCACAGCTGCCGCACGCCGAACTCGGCATCGACATCGCCATGGAATGCACCGGCATCTTCACCTCGCGCGACAAGGCTGCCGCCCACCTGACGGCCGGCGCCAAGCGCGTCATCGTTTCGGCACCTGCCGACGGTGCCGACCTGACCGTCGTCTTCGGCGTCAACCACGACCAGCTGACCAAGGAACACCTGGTCATCTCGAACGCGTCCTGCACGACGAACTGCCTCGTGCCGGTCGTCAAGGTTCTCGACGACGCCGTCGGCATCGATCATGGCTTCATGACCACGATCCACTCCTACACGGGTGACCAGCCGACGCTCGACACCATGCACAAGGACCTGTACCGCGCCCGCGCCGCAGCCCTGTCCATGATCCCGACTTCGACGGGCGCTGCCAAGGCTGTTGGCCTGGTTCTGCCGCACCTGAAGGGCAAGCTCGACGGCACGTCGATCCGCGTCCCGACCCCGAACGTCTCGGTCGTCGACTTCAAGTTCGTCGCCAAGAAGGCCACTTCGGTTGCCGAGATCAACGAAGCCATCAAGTCTGCCGCCAACGGCAAGCTGAAGGGCATCCTCGGCTTCACCGACGAGCCGCTGGTTTCGCGCGACTTCAACCACGACAGCCACTCGTCGATCTTCGCGACCGACCAGACCAAGGTCATGGAAGGCAACTTCGTTCGTATCCTCACCTGGTACGACAACGAATGGGGCTTCTCCAGCCGCATGTCCGACACGGCGGTCGCCTTCGCCAAGACCATCTAAGGTCGGCGATATCGATTTCGGAAAGCGGCTCGGGCAACCGGGCCGTTTTTCTTTTGTAGACAAGGCGACCACCGGGCAGGCGATTTGGCTGGTGTCGAACTGCCGATCGCCGTACTGTCGAACACGGATCACCGCTCAAGCGAAAGAGAATGCCATGGACTATTTTACGATCGAGATCGGCGGCAATGCGATTGCCTGTTTTCGTTCCGAGAACGACGAAGACGCGAAGCATTTCCTCGAAGCCGAAGACTTTCGCGAGGATCTGACCATTCTGGAATCGCAGGGCAAGCCGGTATGGGATGGCGTCGCGCCGATCACGCTGCGCAAGGCGACCGCGGAAGAGGCGAGCGAAGTCGAGCACGCCTACGAATTCGATGACGACCCCTCGCGCACCGTCGATGACGAGTTCGTCGTCTTCCTCATTCCGATCTCCGACATGGACGACGAAGACGAGGACGAGACGGAAGCCTGACGCGCTCCAGTATCGTTCATTCCTCCACGAGGAATGTGCAAGAAAAAGACAGGGCATTGCTTTTTGCCCTGCTCTCGCCCGATTTGACTTTACTGTTTGAACACGCTCAGTTTCGAACCGTTCATCCGATTTGCCTTTAGGCAGACCACTCAGCAGCATGACGCCGCACAAGCAGGGCTAGTCCTTCGGGTCTGCTCGTCGCTATGACCTTGCCTCTGGGTGGCAATGTCGGATTTCGGTACGCAAGAAGACGGGGCTGTTTTAGTATGGCTGCAATCGGCGGGAGGCGGTGCTGCGGCTTTGATTGATGCATAGGGGATCGCCATGGAAGCATTCTATATCGTCGTACTCGTGTCGACGGCGCTTGTGCTTCTCGCGGCCTTCTCCAGCCTGCTCGCCTTCCGCTTCGGCGCCCCCCTCCTCCTGCTCTTTCTCGGCATCGGCCTGATCGCCGGCACCGACGGCCTCGGCATTGAATTCACCAACAATTATCTGGCCTATATCCTCGGCTCGATCGCGCTCGCCGTCATCCTCTTCGATTCAGGCTTCGGCACGCCGGTCCAGGCGTTCAAGCTCGCGGCCGTGCCGTCGATAACACTCGCCTCCGTCGGCGTCCTGATGACCGCCGCCCTCTTCGGTCTCGCGGCCATGTGGCTGCTGAACTTCAGCTGGCTGGAAGGCACGCTGCTCGGGTCCATCGTCGCCTCCACCGACGCGGCCGCCGTCTTCTTCCTGCTGCGCATCGGCGGCATCAACATCCGCGACAAGGTGCGTTCGACGCTGGAAGTGGAATCCGGCACCAACGACCCGATGGCGATCTTCCTCACCATCGCGCTCGTCGAGGTGCTCGCCAGCGGCGAACGCTACCACGGCATCAACATCGGCATGCTCGCCATGTTCGTCCAGCAGATGGGCCTCGGCGTCATCCTCGGCCTGCTCGGCGGCATGATGATCGTGCTGATCGTCGGCAAGCTGGAAACCGATCGCGGCCTCACCCCCATCTTCGTGCTGGCGCTCGCCCTCCTCGTCTTCTCCTTCACGGGCGCGCTCGGCGGCAGCGGCTTCCTGGCCGTGTACGTCGCGGGCATCTATGCCGGCAATCGCAAGCTGCCGGGCTATGCCTCGATCAAGCGCTTCCAGGACGGCATGACCTGGCTGGCGCAGATCATCATGTTTCTTGTGCTTGGCCTGCTCGCAACGCCCTCGCAGTTCCCGCAGATCGCCATCCCGGCCGTGCTGCTCGCCCTCTTCCTGATCTTCGTCGCCCGCCCGCTGGCCGTTTGGCTCTCGCTGCTACCCTATGACTACACGCAGCAAGAGATCGGCTTCGTGGCCTGGGTCGGTCTGCGCGGCGCGGTATCGATCCTGCTCGCCATCATGCCGATCCTCGGCGGGCTGGAAAGCAGCCAGGTCTATTTCAACACCGCCTTCATCATCGTCCTCGTTTCGCTTCTGGTGCAGGGCTGGACCATCAAGCCGGTGGCGAAGAAGCTGGGGCTGATCATTCCGCCGCGCATGGGCGCGGTCGACAAGGTGGAGGTGGACCTGCCGGGCGCGGCAAACCACGAGCTTCTCTCCTACCGCGTCATCAAGGACAGCCCGATCCTTCGCGGCGAACGCATTCCGCGCTGGGCGACACCGTCGCTCGTCATCCGCGACGGCAAGTCGATGCGCTATCAGTATGCCGGCCGCCTGCGGGAAAACGATCTCGTCTATCTCTTCATCGTCCCGTCCTACTCCCGCCTGCTCGACAAGCTCTTCGCAAGCCGCGCGCCGGTCGATGAGGACGATGCGGATTTCTTCGGCGCCTTCGCGCTTTCGCCGGCAAGGCCCGCCGCCGATCTCGACGCCGCCTACGGTCCCGGCCTGCTCAACGAGAACGAGAAGGGCCTGACCATCGGCGAACTGATGCGACAGCGGCTCGGCGGCAAGGCGGACTATGCCGACCGCGTCCGTCTCGGCTCCATCATCCTGATCGTCCGCGACCTCGACGACCACGATCACATCAGTTCCGTCGGCATGTCGCTGGAGGCCGTGGAGCCGGCCGTGACGCTGCCGATCTTCATCAACATGCACGATATCATCGACCGTATCCGAGACCGGCTGAAAGGCCGCAAGGACAAGGAAGCGGCAGCCGCCGCGGCAGCATCCAAAGGTGATGAAAACCCGCGCTGAACGCCTTGCGTCTCGGATGATCCTTGCTATGGTCCCCGCATCTTTTGGGCAATAACGAATGGACTTTCCCATGCCTTCCTTCAAGACCCTCGACGACCTCAACGACATTGCCGGAAAGCGCGTTCTCGTCCGCGTCGACCTCAACGTTCCGATGAAGGACGGCAAGGTCACCGACACGACCCGCATCGAGCGCGTCGCCCCGACGATCCTCGAACTGGCTGGCAAGGGTGCCAAGGTTATCCTGCTCGCCCACTTCGGCCGCCCCAAGGATGGTCCGTCACCGGATCTGTCGCTGTCGCTGATCGCACCGGCGGTCGAGAAGGTCCTGAACCACAAGGTCCAGACCGCGACCGACGTGATCGGCGATGCCGCCGCAAGCGCGGTTGCCGCCCTGAACAACGGCGATATCCTGCTTCTCGAAAACACCCGCTTCCACAAGGGCGAAGAGAAGAACGATCCTGAATTCGTCAAGGCGCTGGCCGCCAACGGCGATATCTACGTCAACGACGCCTTCTCGGCCGCGCACCGCGCCCACGCCTCGACCGAAGGCCTTGCCCACCATCTTCCCGCCCATGCCGGCCGCACCATGCAGGCCGAGCTTGAAGCGCTGGAGCAGGGTCTCGGCAATCCGACCCGCCCCGTTGTCGCCATCGTCGGCGGCGCCAAGGTCTCGACCAAGATCGACCTCCTGATGAACCTCGTGAAGAAGGTAGACGCACTCGTCATCGGCGGCGGCATGGCCAACACCTTCATCGCCGCCCGCGGCACCAATGTCGGCAAGTCGCTCTGCGAGCATGACCTCGCCGACACCGCCCGCCAGATCATGATCGAGGCCGCGACATCAGGCTGCGCCATCATCCTGCCGGAAGACGGCGTCGTCGCCCGCGAGTTCAAGGCCGGTGCCGCCAACGAAACCGTTGCCATCGACGCTATCCCTGAAGATGCCATGGTTCTCGACGTCGGCGCCAAGTCGATCGCTGCGATCAACGCCTGGATCGAACGCGCCAACACGCTGGTCTGGAACGGCCCGCTCGGCGCATTCGAGATCGAGCCCTTCGACAAGGCGACGGTCGCTGTCGCGAAATACGCCGCGGAGCGCACCAAGGCCGGCAAGCTGACCTCGGTTGCCGGTGGCGGTGACACGGTGTCCGCTCTCAACCACGCCGGCGTCGCCGACGACTTCAGCTACGTCTCCACCGCCGGCGGCGCGTTCCTGGAATGGATGGAAGGCAAGCCGCTTCCCGGCGTCGACGTGCTGAGCAAGGCCAAGTAATTCAAACCGGGCCTTTGGCCTGTTTGAACCGTTTCATTTCGGACCGCGAAAGCCAGCGCTTTCGCGGTCTTTTAGTTGATGCTAGAATAACTCTTAACTTTCAAACGTTTGAAATGATTTCAATCGTTTCAATGATTTAACCCAGCATTTTCCTTTTAAATTTCTTCTGGTATCGCAGATTCAAGGCCTTGAGAGCGCGAAAGGACCGGACATCTTGCAGATGTCGATCCCTGATTGGCCGGTTTGGCACTGCCGATCGGTTTTGAAATAGAAGAAAATCCGGGCGCGCGATGCGCCGGTTTATGGGAAGGAATGAAGTATGGTGGACGCGAAGATGTTGAACAAGATCAGCTCGGCGCCAGGATTCATTGCAGCGCTGGACCAGAGCGGTGGTTCGACACCCGGAGCGTTGCGCCTCTACGGCATTGCCGACAGCGATTACCAGGGCGATGAGGAAATGTTCCGCCTGATGCACGCCATGCGCGTCCGCATCATGAGCGCGCCCGCCTTTACCGGCGACAAGATCATGGCCGCCATCCTGTTCGAGCGGACCATGGACGGCGAGGTCGATGGTCAGCCGGTTCCCTCCTATCTCTGGGAGAAGCGCGGTGTCGTGCCGCTTCTGAAAGTCGACAAGGGCCTGGCTGCCGAGGAAAACGGCGTCCAGATGATGAAGCCGATGCCCGATCTGGACGCGCTTCTGGCGCGCGGCCGCGACAAGGGAATGTTCGGCACCAAGATGCGCTCGGTCATATCAAACGCCGACAAGGCAGGCATTGCAGCTGTCGTAAAGCAGCAGTTCGAGGTGGCACGCCAGATCATCGGCAACGGCCTCGTCCCGATCGTCGAACCTGAAGTGTCCATCAAGAGCCCGACGAAGCAGGAGGCCGAGGCCATTCTGCGCGACGAGATCGCAAAGCAGCTCGACCTGCTTCCGGCGGGCGAAACCGTGCTGCTGAAACTGACGATCCCGACGGTTCCCGATTTCTACGCGCCGCTGATCGCCCACAAGTCTGTCGTGCGCGTCGTCGCCCTTTCCGGCGGCTACAGCCGTGTCGATGCCTGCGAGAAGCTCAGCCACAACCACGGCATGATCGCAAGCTTCTCGCGCGCGCTGACCGAAAACCTGCGCGTCACCATGAGCGACGCTGAGTTCGACGCGAGCCTCGCCGAAACGATCGACCAGATCTACGCCGCCAGCGTCAACAAGGCCTGATACGCGAGCAGCACTTTTACAAGCCGGCCGCCTCGAGCGGCCGGCTTTTTGTTGGCGGTTGATTGTCACGGCGACAAGATTGCCCTTCTGCCGCCTGACGAAGATGGCTACTCATGTGCCTCCCTGCATTCCGGAGTGCCGCCATGCCAACCGTTTTCTTCACCACCGTCGATGTCTTCACCAGCAACCGCTTCGAGGGAAACCCGCTCGCCGTCATGACGGATGCGCGCGGACTGAGCGACGGGGACATGCAGAAGATCGCGGCGGAGTTCGGCTACTCCGAAGTCACCTTCGTGCTGCCGCCCGAAAATCCCGAGAACACCGCCCGCGTCCGCATCTTCACGCCCACCATGGAAGTGCCCTTTGCCGGCCACCCCAATGTCGGCACCGCCTGTGTGCTCGGCGGTCGCGGCGAGGTTTTCGGCAAGCCGATCGGCGATGTCATGCGCTTCGAGGAGAAGGCCGGGCTTGTGACCGTGGGCCTCAGACGCGATGGCGACCGTGTCGCCTCCGCTGCCATCCGCGCGCCGGGACCGCTGGTAGCGGGCCGCACGGTTGCGGAGGAGACCGTCGCCCGCTGCATTTCGATCGACGCTTCACAGGTCAGCGCCCGCGTTCACCATCCCGTGCTTGCCTCGGTCGGCCTCAGCTTCATCGTCGCCGAACTTCGCGACCTCAATGCGCTGGCCGCCGCCCGGCCCAATCTCGCCTGCTTTCAGGACGCCGCCGGCCCGACGCCGGAGGGCAACCACGACTTCTCGCTGTTCGTCTATGTCAGGAGAGCAGAGGCGCCCTGGGCGATCCGGGCCCGCATGTTCGCACCGCTCGACAATGTGCCCGAGGACCCCGCCACCGGCAGCGCCTCCGCCGCCCTTGCCGCCTATCTCGTCTCGCTGGAGCCGGAAGCGGACATGAACGTGTCGCTGACCATCGAGCAGGGCGTCGAAATGGGCCGCCGCAGCGTCATCGGCGTCGATGTCGTCAAGACGAACGGCGTCGTCACGGATGTGACGATCTCCGGCGCCTGCGTCGAGGTCATGCGCGGCGAAGTCGCCTACTGAGCCCGGAGCTCAGTAGGATACCAGCAGGTTGTTCCCGAAATCGGGCTGCACGCCAAGCATCGGCGCCACGCGTCCAACGATGTCGCGCACCATGGGCGCGGCGTTGTTGGTTGCGAACGTCATCCCGTGATCGCCCTTTCGCGGCTCGTCGCAGAAGGAAAGAACCACGTATTTCGGATCCTGGATCGGAAAAGCGGCCAGATAGGCGTTGAAGCTCAAGACGTGCGAATACCGTCCGTTGATGACCTTGTTCGCAGTACCCGTCTTGCCACCGACGTGGAAACCCGGAACGTCGGCGCTCTTGCCCGACCCTTCTTCGCCATTGAGCTTGAAGAGCGCACGGATCGTGTCGCTGGTGCTCGGCTTGACGACACGCTGCGCGACGGCGCTTGCCTGCTCCGCCGTGCGTGGCAGGAAAGTCGGTTCGATCAGCTCGCCGCCATCGACGAGCGCGGCACCCGCGACCGCGGTCTGCAGCGGCGTCGTCGCCACGCCGTGGCCGAAGGACACGGTGATCGAGTTGATCTTCTTCCAGACCTTCGGCTGGCTCGGCGTCTTCACCTCCGGCAGTTCGGTCTGCATCCGGGTGAGAAGGCCGAAGCGCTTCAGATATTCCCGCTGCGTGTCCATCCCGATGATGTCGATCATCCGGGCGGTGCCGATGTTCGAGGAATGGCGAAAGATCTCCGGCACGGTGAGCCACCGGCGCGGCACATAGGCATCGTCATGGATCGTGAAGCCCCCGATGCGGATCGGCTTGGTCGCGTCGAATGTATCCGTCAGCTTGACCAAGCCGGTATCGAGCGCCATCGCCATCGAGAAGGTCTTGAAGGTGGAGCCCATCTCGAAGGTGCCGCCCGACATGCGGTTCAGCCAGCCGTCGCTGCCGGTCGCATGCGGATCGTTCGGATCGAAGTCCGGCGCCGAGGCCATGGCGAGAACCTCGCCGGTATGGATGTCGAGGATGACGGCGCCCGCAGCCTTGCTCTCGTAACGCGTCAGCGCATCCACGACGACATCATGCACGACGTTCTGCGCCCGCAGATCGATGGAGAGCTTTACCGGCTCCAGCGTGTTCGCCCCGGTCAGCCCCGCTGAGGCGAGATCCGACAGACCCTGCTGGTCGAGATACTTCTCCATGCCGGTAACGCCGTGATTGTCGATATCGACATATCCGAGCACATGCGCGGCCGTCGGCCCGCCCGGATAGAAGCGCTTCACTTCCGGCCTGAAGCCGATCGCCGGAATGCCGAGCTTCAGCACCTCGCTCTGCTGCTTCGGGCTCAGCTGCCGCCGCAGCCACGCGAAATGCGACCGCTTGTTCGTCAGCTTCTGGTAGGTCGAGCGTCGGTCGAGATCGGGAAAGATCGAGGCCAGCTTCTCCACCGCATCGTCGGCATCGACGACCTTGATCGGTTCGGCGAACATCGAAACGGTGCGGATGTCGGTGGCAAGCAGCTCGCCGTTTCGGTCGATAATGTCAGGCCGCGAAGCAAGCATCGATGGGCCGGGCGGAATGGAGGCTGTCTCGTCATGGGCATGGATGCCGTAGTAGACGAGCTTTCCGCAGATGATGCAGTAGCCTAGGACAAAAAGAGCGGCGAGCACACCAAGACGCGAGCGGCGCGTCGAGGCCTTGCGCCGCGGCTTTTTCAGGAGGTTTCGGCGATGGGAGCCAGGTCCATCAAGCTCGACCTGTCGGCCGCTTCGAGACGCGAGAAGATGTATGATGGACATGTGTGGGGCGCTTGCCGGAAGTTGCCGAAACAGACAGTCTTAATGCAATTACGCTAGCGTTTAGATGATTAACGCCGCGTTAAGACCAAGCGCAAGTTATCTGTCGCCGTGCTACTGGGGATCGTTCTCGAAGAGCGTGTACTCACGGATACTTGTCTGCGTTTCCAAGGGTTTCGTCAGATTCTTGGCGGCCAGAGCGCTGTCGACGAGCTCGATCTGATACGCTTTCGTGATCGGTTGACCCGCGAAAAAGATACGGTAGACCAGCGGTGCCACGAGCAGGTCGATCAGCCTGTCCACATCGGGAACCGGTTCGTTCCTGGCTGCACAGCGATCGCACAGATAAACCAGATTCATATACGAATAGCCGGCCGCCATCTGCCCGAGGCTGGTGTTGGTGATCCGCTCGCGAAACACGGCAACCATCGGCCCGGACGAGAAGTCGTCGACCGTCTGCTCGACCCATATCTCCAGATCGCCGCGCAGGGTACCGGTATTGGGTGGCACGGCGTCGGGCACGAAGCGCTCGTTGGCGACATCCGCCAGAAGCTGCGGCAGCGTGTGCCAGCGGCGGTAGATCGTGGACGGCGGCACCTCGGCGCGCGCCGCGATAAGCGCGATGGAGAGATCCTGATCTGGCTGCTCGGCCATCAGCGCACGCACTGCCTGATGAACGGCGATCTGGATACGCTCGCTTCGGCCGCCGGGCCGGATGAGTGTGCGGGCCATGTTTCCCCCAGAAACAGTAAGCGATTCGGATGCGGGCGACCCTACACGAACAGATCCCGCCCGAGCAGCGCGACCGCCCATATCGCGAAGGCGAACAGCGCGATCTTCCAGAAATCGGCGCGTTTTCGCAACCCCGGCAGACCGAGCGGCTTGATGACATGAACGGCCATCGCGAGGATGAGCAGCAGCGCGATCAACTTGGTCATGTCTTTATTTTTCCATAGCTTCTCAATGTCACAGGACGGACATTATTTCGCGCGACGACTGCCTATAAATATGCCGTAAAGGCATTCAGGGGCACAATCAACAAGGGAAAGACTGGGCGGCGGCGCGTGCTGCCATATGTCTTCCCATGTTCAATACGCAGAGTCTGGGAAAACATGAAACGTAATCTGCTTTCCGTTGCCGCACTGCTGTTCGGCACGCTATTCCTTTTCATGGGCAATGGCCTGCAAGGTATTCTTCTCCCCGTCCGTGGCAATATCGAGGGCTATGCGACCACCACGCTCGGCCTGCTCGGCACCTCATGGGCCGCCGGCTTCGTCATCGGCTGCCTTGTCGCGCCGAAGATGGTGAGCCGCGTCGGCCATGTCCGCGCCTTTTCCGGCTTCATCGCCATCATCGCCATCATCGCACTGGTGAGCGGCATCGTCGTCCACCCCGTCTGGTGGGTGCTGCTGCGCGCTGTGACCGGCTTCTCGACAGCCGGCACCTCGATGATCATCGAAAGCTGGCTGAACGAGCGCGCCACCAATGAAAGTCGCGGTGCGATCTTCTCGCTCTATATCGCCATAACCCTCTTTGGCGTCGTCGCCGGCCAGATGATGATCCCGCTCGAGGATGTCCGGACACCCGTACTCTTCATGATCTGCGGCATCTTCTACTGCATCGCCATGCTGCCGACGACGCTCTCCACCGCCGCCTCGCCGCAGCCGCTGAAGGCCGTGAAGCTCGATCTGCCGGCGCTCTATCGCAATTCGCCGGTCTCCTGCCTCGGCATCCTGCTCGTCGGCATCGCCAACGGCGCCTACGGCACGCTAGGCGCGGTATTCGGCGCCGGCTCCGGCCTGTCGGACACCTCGATCGCGATCATGATGAGCTCCACCATCTTTGCCGGCGCCATGATGCAGTTCCCCGCCGGTCGCCTCTCGGACCGCATCGACAGGCGCTACGTGCTGGCGGCGATGTCCGCCGTGGCAGCCTTCGCCGGGCTGCTGCTCGCCGTCCTCCATCCCTCCTCGCCGGTCTTCATCATCGGCCTGGTCATTCTCTACGGCGCCGTCGCCAACACGCTCTATCCGATCGCCGTCGCCCACGCGAACGACTATGCTTCGTCGGAGGATTTCGTGAAGGTCTCGGGCGGCCTGCTGCTGCTCTATGGCATCGGCACCATCATCGGTCCGACCATCGGCGGTCCTGTCATGTCGATGATCAACCCGCATGCGCTGTTCCTGGTGACGGCGATCGCCCATGTGCTGATCACCGCCTATGCCATCATCCGCAGCCGCAAGCGCGCCGCGATTCCCGCAGCCAGTCGCGACGCCTACACCACCATCCCGACCGCCACATCGCAGACGCTTACCCCGGAAGGCATGTCGCTCGCCGACCGCGGGCCGAACAAGCCCGCCGAGGCGACCTGAAGCATTCTTTAGATAGAATCGACCAGCGCAGGAGGACGACTGATGAGCTTTATGGATGACGACCGACCGCTGAAGAAACCGGCCCACGAGATCGGTACGGATCTCTCCGCGATATCCGTTGATGAGCTGAAAACGCGTATCGACATGCTGAAGGCGGAGATCACCCGCATAGAGGCGGAGATAACGCGCAAGGCATCGGGAAGATCAGCCGCCGAGAACCTCTTTCGCTCGTAGCGCGGGCGCCCAAGCAACCGCCATTTAGTCTGCCTTGAGGTGTCAATCCGGGACAGACTTAATCACGCATTAAGCTTTATAAGGTATTACTGTTCTCATCCAGATCTTCTCTGGATCTCAGACGATTTTCCACGCGGTGAATTGGTCTGATTTTTCTCCCTGTTTTACCTTGAGAGCCGCTTTTTGCGGCTCTTCTTTTTTGCCTGGGCTGGGGACTAAATCCATGAAACTGTGGAAGTTAACCCTTTCTTAAGAAACGCCTTGCGCATTTGGGCTAGAGCTACCATCTTAACAGCATAAAAGGACGGCCCGGGAAACTTTACGCTCCGGCCGGCGTTACCTGATCATAAGTAGATGCGTGCAACAGGGACTATCTAGATGTCAGAGCTTGGATTGAATACGATCAGTTTTGCAGGTCGCGCTGCCGCATCGTCGCAGTTCAAGGCATTGTATTCGGAAGGCATGTCGCTGGTTGAAGAAACCGCCGCCTATCTCGATGGCAATGGCCGCGCCGCCTCCAAGGTGCTGCCGCGCATGGCATCGGTGCTCTATGCGGCGGAATCGATGCGCCTCACCACCCGCCTGATGCAGATGGCCTCCTGGCTTCTCCTGCAGCGCGCCGTTAACAACGGCGAAATGTCGCGTGATCAGGTCGTGGCCGAAAAGAACAAGGTTCGTCTCGACGGCTTCAATGTCGATCGCAACGCTCCGGGCTGGGGCGATCTGCCGGAATCCTTCCGCGACCTGATCGAACGCTCGCTGCGCCTGCAGAACCGCGTTGCCCTGCTCGATCGCGAAATCTACCGCCCGAACGAGGCGCCGATCGTTCCGGACAACCAGAACAGCGTCCAGGCTCAGCTCAGCCTGCTGCAGACGGCTTTCGGCAACAACTGATAGACCTCCTATTTTTTATGAGACCGGCTGCGTTCCCTGCGCGGCCGGTTTTTTATTGGCCGATCGACAGGCCCCTCCCCGCATCGAAGCGCCAATCACGAGGCAATAAAAAACCCCGCCGAAGCGGGGTTCTTCAAACTGTGCCAGCTGGCAGCGATTAGAGGCCGAGGCCGCCGAAACGCTTGTTGAACTTGGAAACGCGGCCACCGCGGTCCATGAGCTGCTGGTTGCCGCCGGTCCATGCCGGATGCGACTTGGAATCGATTTCGAGGTTCATGACAGCGCCTTCAGAGCCCCAGGTCGAACGGGTCTCGTATTCGGTGCCATCGGTCATGACTACCTTGATCGTGTGGTAGTCGGGATGGATTTCAGCCTTCATAACAATCTTCCTGCCATGCAACGTCCAATTTGACGCGTCTTATTGCGACAAGAGGACCGATTGAATAAATGAAGCCGCAGACATTAAAGCTACGGCTTCCCATTAGGATGGGCTGCCTATACATGAAGGCCGGCAGGATAACAAGAGCCCTCGACCGCGGATACGCGGCTTAGACGGGCGATCGGAGACGAATTGGCAGACACCGGGCAGACAACGGAAAAGAAGTCGCGATCACTGAAGCCGCTTGGCAGGCTGACACCCTATATCATGCGATATCGTGGCCTCGTCGCCGGTGCGCTGGTATCGCTGGCGCTCGCGGCCGTGACCTCGCTGGCGCTGCCGCTGGCGGTCCGCCGCATGATCGACCATGGCTTCACCCAGGCCGACGGTCATTTCATCAACAGCTATTTCCTGATGCTGATGGCAATGGCTGTCGTGCTCGCGCTGGCGAGCGCGCTGCGCTACAATTTCGTCATCACGCTCGGCGAGCGCATCGTCTCCGACTTGCGCCGTGATGTCTTCGCCCACGTCACCCGCCTCTCCCCCTCCTTCTTCGACGTCAACCAGTCCGGCGAGATCGTCTCGCGGCTGACGGCGGATACGACACAGATCAAGTCCGCGGTCGGCGCCACCGCCTCCGTCGCGCTGCGCAACCTCATTCTCTGTATCGGCGCCATGGGCATGATGACAGTGACCTCGCCGAAACTCTCTAGCCTCGTGCTCGGCGCCATCCCCCTGATCGTCTTCCCGCTCGTCGCCTTCGGCCGCTCGGTGCGCAAGCGCTCTCGCGCCGCCCAGGACACGCTGGCCGACGCCTCCGCCTTCGCCAACGAGACCATCGCCGCGACCAGAACCGTGCAAGCCTTCGGTGGCGAGAATGCAGCCGCCGACCGCTACGGCGCCGCTGTCGAGACGGCATACGAGGCTGCTCGCTCCGCCATCCGCTCGCGCGCGCTCCTCACCGGCATTGCCATTACCCTGATCTTCGGCAGCGTCGTCGCCGTCCTCTGGGTCGGCGCCCATAACGTGCTTGAAGGCACCATGTCGCCGGGCACACTCGGCCAGTTCCTTCTCTACTCCGTCATCGCCGCCGGTTCGCTCGGCGCGCTGTCGGAAGTCTGGGGCGAACTTTCCCAGGCGGCAGGCGCCGCCGACCGCCTCACCGAACTCCTGGACGAAGTCTCGCCGATCGCAACGCCGGTCAGCCCGGAAACGCTGCCGACGCCCGCCATCGGCAGCGTCGAGTTCTCCGACGTCCACTTCGCCTATCCCTCGCGGCCCGATACGTCTGCCCTGCACGGCCTGAACCTCAGCGTCGCGCCGGGCGAAACAGTCGCGATCGTCGGCTCGTCGGGCGCCGGCAAGAGCACCGTCTTCTCGTTGCTTCTGCGCTTCTACGACCCGCAGCAGGGCGCGGTGAAGATCGACGGCATCGACGCCCGCGCGGTGGACCCCGATGAACTCCGTAAGCGCCTCGCGATCGTCCCGCAGGACGTCACGATCTTCGCCTCCTCGATCCATGAGAACATCGCCTTCGGCAGCCCCGGAGCCAGCCGCGACCAGGTGCGCGCTGCCGCTATCGCGGCGCAAGCCGACGAGTTCATCGGCCGCCTCGACCAGGGTTACGACACCAAGGTCGGCGAACGCGGCGTCACACTCTCTGGCGGCCAGCGGCAGCGCATCGCGATTGCCCGCGCCATCCTCAAGAATGCCCCCGTGCTGCTGCTCGACGAGGCAACCTCGGCGCTGGATGCAGAAAGCGAGACGCTGGTGCAGAAGGCGCTCGACGGCCTGATGGACGGCCGCACCACGCTCGTCATCGCCCATCGCCTGGCGACCGTGCTGAAGGCCGACCGCATCCTCGTCATGGACGGCGGCCGCGTTGTCGAGGAAGGCACCCACCAGAGCCTCATCCGCCACGGCGGCATCTATGCCAAGCTGGCCCGGTTGCAGTTCGAGACCGGCGGCGAGGAATTCCTGCGCGCGATCAACTGACCCGCACTGCACGCGCCGAGCCTGCAACCGCCGTCCGGCGGTTGCAATGACATGTATTTATGCGAGCATATTGACATAATGCACGCATAAATTACATTCACATCGAGAATTCACCTTGCACCTCTGAGGGGAGATTGCCGTGAGCTCGATAGGTTTTGCCGAAATACTGGTCGCCCTGGTCGCTGCGGCGGTGGTGATGTCGATGATGCTCTGCTATCGATCGCTGCAGGAGGCGCGCGACTGGTCGCTCACCGACGCGCTTTCCGAGGATGTCACCCTGACCAGGACCGATCAGGCCGGCAATCCGGTCGATGCGCTCGGTATGGCGCTGCCGGCGGGACAGTTGCCGATCAACGTGACCGTGATGAAGGCGAGCTCCAGCCGCTTCATCGCCCTTGTCGGCACCGTCGCCATCCTCATGCTCTATGTCGGCTTCGCCCTCGCCTGCCTTTACCGCTTCGCCAGCGGTAACGAGATCCCCGACATGACCAAGGGCGCCAATTTCTTCTATTCCGGCCTCGTTCTCTTCGCGCCCTATCTGATCAACAAGTTCTCCTCGGCCTTCTCGATCTTCAAGCCGTGAGATTGCCTGCGCGGCACCCCGCCAAGCCTTCAACCGAATGTGCGAATATCCTGATGGAATAGTTGTATTTTTTGGTCTAGGCTGCGCCTGTAGATTGGGCAACATCCTGATTCCGGGAGAAAAATCGATGTATAAGTTCGAAGTTTACAAGGACAAGGCTGGCGAATTTCGTTTCCGTTTCAAGGCGCCCAACGGCGAATCCATGTTCGGATCGGAAGGCTACAAGGCCAAGGCATCCGCAATGAGCGCAATCGAATCCATCAAGAAGAACACGCCGGGCGCCGACGTCGTGGACACCACCAAGGCCGACGCCTGACACGATCAAGGCGGCGCACCAGCGCCGCCTCTTTCTTCCTTCGTCGCAATCCTCTTCGCCGCGCAGACGTGGCAGGTTGCTATTTCTCGGTGAGCTTGAGCTCGATGCGGCGATTGGTCGCCCGCGCCTCAGGCGTATCGCCCGGCGCAATCGGCTGGTATTCGCCGAAACCGGCTGCCGCCAGACGATCGGCGGGAACACCCTGAGCGATCAGGAACTTCACCACCGAAATCGCACGCGCCGAAGAAAGCTGCCAGTTGTCGGCATAACGGCCCGTACCGGCGAGCGGCACATTGTCCGTATGCCCGTCGACCCGCAGCACCCAGTTGATCTCAGGCGGAATTTCCTTGGCGACGTCGAGAAGCGCCGAGGCGAGCTTGCCCATCTCCGCCTGTCCATCCGGGTTCAGGTCGGCTCCACCAGAGGGGAACAGCACTTCCGACTGGAAGACGAAGCGGTCGCCGACGATGCGGATGTTTTCGCGGTCGGAGAGAATTTCCCGCAAACGGCCGAAGAAGTCCGAGCGGTACCGGTTGAGCTCCTGCACGCGCTGCGCCAGCGCCACGTTGAGGCGACGACCGAGATCGGCGATCTTCGTCTGCGACTGCTGATCCTTCTGCTCCGAAGCCTGCAGCGCCGTCTCCACGGCAGCGATCTGGTTGCGCAACGCCGCGATCTGCTGGTTCAGCAGCTCGACCTGGCTCATCGCCCGGTCGCTCATCTGTTTCTGTTCGTCGAGCTCCTTGTTGAGCGTGCCGATCCGCTGCTGCGCGGCATCCTGCCCACCGGCTCCGGCGGATAACAGCGACTGCAACCGCGAACGGTCGGACTCAGCCGTGGCGAGCGACGCCTGCAGATTGGCGATATTGTCCTCGAGATCCTGCTTGTTGCCCTTCTCGAGCGCCAGCAGTTGCGTCAGTTCGTTGATCTGGCCGTTGAGGCGATTGAGCACCTCATCACGTCCGCTGATTTCGCGGTTCAGCACGAACTGGCCGACGACGAACACCGTCAGCAGGAACATGATCGAGATCAGCAGCGTCGAGAGCGCATCGACGAAACCGGGCCAATAGTCGACCGCACGCTCGCGACGACGGTTGCGGGCGAGAGCCATGGCTTACTTGCCCTCGCTCTTCTCGGTCTGCGGCATGCGCCGCTCGGATGTGGTGTGTTTTTCCTGCGCGCCGATGCGCTCGGCAAGACGGTCGAGCGTGCGGCGCATCGCCTTCGTCTCGTCCTGCTGCGCCTCGATCCAGTCGCGCAGCATCTGCTGCTCGTTGCGCATGTTCTTCACCAGCCCCTGGATGCCTTCGGCGAGGCTCGCCATCGCCGCCACCGAGCGCTGATTGCCGCCACCGCCATCTTCGGAGGCCTTGCGCATGTGTTCCGACAGCGCCCTGATTTCTTCCGAGGAAACGCCGGCCGTAGGATCGATCGTCGACGAAACCGTGTCGGACCCGACATCCGTGACGGAGGAGAGCCAGTTTTCCAGCTCCATGTAGAAGCGGTTCTGCGCGCGCCCCGCCTGCAGGTCGAGGAAGCCGAGGATAAGCGAGCCGGAGAGACCGAGGAGCGAAGACGAAAACGCCTGGCCCATGCCGGAAAGCGGCGTCGAAAGCCCTTCCTTCAGCGCGCTCATGACATCCGCCGAAGTCCCGGCCGAGCCCGCATCCAGCGTCTGGATGACCGCGCTGATCGAGCCGATCGTCCCGATCAGGCCCCAGAAGGTGCCGAGCAGGCCGAGGAAGACCAGCAGGCCGACGAGATAACGGGAAACGTCGCGGGACTCGTCCAGGCGGTTGGCGATCGAATCCAGGATCGAGCGGAAGGCCACCGTCGAAAGCCCGACGGACGAGCTGCGGCTGCCAATGAGCGTACGCATCGGCGCGAGCAGCTTTGGATTACGGTTGACCTTGTCGGCGCTGCCGGCGGCGCGGAAGGAATTGAACCAGCGAACCTCGGGACGCAGCGCCAGCACCTGGCTGAACACCAGGATGATGCCGACGGCGAGAACGCCGAGGATCAGGCCGTTGAGGCCGGGATTGTGCATGAAGGCCGTCTGGGTCTGCCGGAAAAGAATGGCGGCAATGAACCCGACGATGACGAGGAAGAGCAGCATCGTCCAAAGAAACGGCATTGGACTGGAGAGCTTGTAGCTGTAGTTGCCCGTGGGTTTTTCGGTCGAGCCGAACTCCGCCACATTCACATTTTCCATAGATTCCACAGCCTCCGGCTTCATTCGAGCCGAAGACTAGATCAACATTGTGCCGAATTGAAGTACGCGGGGTTAGAAAACCCTGCCTTTACAACAGCGATTTAGCGGCTCGGGATCGGACGCTTGACCACTTCGATCAGCGCCTTCTGGATATATTCGTTGCCGGCCACGATCGAGCCGGTTTCCAGAACCGAGTTGCCGCCGTCCATATCGACCGCATAACCGCCCGCCTCGCGAACGAGCAGGATGCCAGCTGCGATATCCCAGGCATTTAGACCGTTTTCCCAGAAGCCGTCGAAGCGGCCGGCGGCGACGTAGGCGAGATCGAGCGATGCCGAGCCCATGCGGCGAATGCCGGCGACTTCGCCCATCACATGGCGAAGCTCGACAAGGAACTTGCCGTGATTGCCGCGGCCGAGATGCGGCACGCCGCAGGCGATGACGGCATCCGACAGCACCCGGCGCGCGCCGACGCGCAGGCGGCGATCGTTGAGGAAGGCGCCGCCGCCACGCTCGGTGGTGAAGAGTTCGTCGGTCGCCGGGTTGAAGATGACGCCGGCGACGATTTCGTTGTTGCGCTCAAGCGCGATCGAAACGGCAAACGCCGGAATGCCGTGCAGGAAGTTCGTCGTGCCATCAAGCGGATCGACGATCCAGCGATGCGCGCCGTCGGTGCCCTTGATCTCTTCGCTCTCCTCGCCGAGGAAGCCATAGGTCGGCCGCGCCTTCAAGAGCTCTTCGCGAACGATCTTCTCGGCCTTGCGGTCGGCGCTCGAAACGAAGTCGCCCGGTCCCTTGACCGAAACCTGCAGGTTCTGCACTTCGCCGAAATCACGCCCCAGCGATTTGCCTGCCTTGAGGGCGGCCTGAACCATGACATTGAGAAGAGCTGAACGAGCCATGTTGGCGGTTTTCCTTGGGCTAATAGCTGAGCGCTGTCAGGGCGGGGATGGCCCCTGATCGCCGGAAGAGATAGCGCTTTAAAAGATTGGCGGCTTCAAGACCACAAAATCGGGGAAATTTCAAGAGCCGTCCCGATTCGCCCGACGATAGCGGCGGCAATCGCCGCCATCTGCTCGATATCGTTCAGAACTTCTGCTGCGTGATCAGCACTTCCCGCGCGATCTGGTCGAGCGGCAGGATACGGTCGACGCCGCCGCGCGCAATCGCCTCCTTGGGCATGCCGAAGACGACGGATGTCGCCTCGTCCTGCGCCACCGTATAGGCGCCGGCCTGGTGCATCTCTGCCATCCCGCGCGCCCCGTCGTCGCCCATGCCGGTCATGATGATGCCCATCGCATTCGACCCGGCAGCCCGCGCCGCCGAGCGGAACAGGACATCCACCGAGGGCCGGTGACGGGAGACGAGCGGCCCCGGCTTGACCGACACATGGTAGCGTGCACCGCGGCGCTCCAGCAGCATATGGTGATCACCGGGTGCGATCAGCACATGGCCGCGCAACACCGCATCGCCATCTACCGCCTCCTTCACCTCGACCTCGCACAGGCTGTTCAGCCGTTTTGCGAAGGCCGCCGTGAACTTCTCCGGCATGTGCTGCACGATGACGATACCCGGCGCATTGGCCGGCAGCGCCTCGAGGAACTCCCGGAGCGCCTCGGTCCCACCGGTGGAAGCGCCGACGCAGACGACCATCTCCGTTGTCTTCGCCATCGCGCGCCCTGTCGGAGGCGGCAGCATCGCATCGGCCGTAAGCTTCGCGGCCGGGCCTTCCTTGCCGGGACGCAGCGTGCTGGCGGTGCGCCTGATATTGCCGAGCCTGGCATGCGAGGCGCTTTTCACCACCTCGCGGATGCGGATCGCATCGTCGGCAAGACCATCGGCAGCTCCGATTTTCGACTTCAGGATCACATCCACCGCGCCGGCTTCCAGTGCCTGCAACAGCGTCTCCGAGCCGGCTTCCGTCAGCGACGAACACATGACGACGGGGATCGGCCGCTGCGACATCAGCTTGCGCAGGAACGTGATGCCATCCATGCGCGGCATCTCGACATCGAGCGTGATGACGTCGGGGATCTCCTCCTGGATCTTCTTCGCGGCCATGTAGGGATCGGTCGCGACACCCATGATCTCGATATCGGGATCTTCCTGGAGAACGCGCACGAGGGTCTGGCGCACGCTGGCGGAATCGTCGATGACGAGGACGCGGATCTTCTTACCCATGATGCCCCTGATTACGTACGCTGGAAAACCGTATTCGAGACCTGCTTCAGCGGCAGGTCGAAACCGGCGATCGATTCCGAGTGGCCGATGAACATGTAGCCGCCCACCGCCAGGCAATCGCAGAGGCGCTTAAGCACCTTGTTCTGCGTCGGCTTGTCGAAATAGATCAGCACATTGCGGCAGAAGATCAGGTGCATGGCATCACCGACGGGATACTTCTCGTCCATCAGGTTCATTCTGGCGAAGCCGACCTTGCCGCGCAGCGACGGTGCGATCCGCACTTCCCGACGATCCGCCTGCTTGGCCGTCATCACATATTTGCGCATCAGATCGCGTGGCACCGGATGAACCATGTCCTCGGCGTAGACGCCGCGCCGCGCCGTCTGCAGCACATCGGTGCTCAGGTCGGTGGCGAGGATGCTGTAATCGATGCTGCCATGCGCCTGCGCGAATTCCTCGAGCACCATCGCCATCGTATAGGGCTCGGCACCCGTCGAGCATGCCGAACTCCAGGTGCGGATCACCCGCATGCCCTTCGATGCCAGCGCCGGCAGCGCCGTCTGCTGCATGTATTCGAAGTGACGCGCCTCGCGGAAGAAGTCCGTCTTGTTCGTGGTCACCGCATCGATGAGATAGATCGTCTCCTGCTCCAGCCCGCCGTCGTTGAACAGGAAGTCGCAATAGTCGTCGAAGGTGGACATCCGCGTGGCGCGCAGCCGCCGGCGCAACCTGCCTTCCAGCATCGTCAGCTTGGTCGGCGGCATCTTGATGCCGCTGTAGTCGTAGATGAAGCGCGCGAGCTTGTCGAAATTGCGCGTGCTGATCCTGTCGCCCGCAAACTGGGCCTCGGAGACCGCCATGTTCATGCGTGAAAGCTCCCCTGTATTTTGCTTTTAGGCGGCCGATTGCAGCGCCGAGGCATCCTCGCGCGACAACAGCCGCGCGAGATCGACGATGACGACGAAGCCGTTTTCCCGGCGCACCACGCCGGAGATGTAGTCCGAGCGCCAGCGCACGCCGATATCCGGCGCCGCTTCAATCTGGTCACGCCGGAACGGCGTGACCTCGAAGACGCGATCGGCAACGAGGCCGAGGGTCAGCATCCGGCTTTCCATCGGGATGTCGAGGACCAGAACCCGCGTATGCGGGGTCGGCACGGTCTTCGACAGGCCGAGCTTCAGCCGGAGATCGATGGTCGGCACGCCCTGGCCGCGCACGTCGCGGAGGCCAAGGAGATAATCCGGACCGTTGGGAATCTTGAACGCTTCCGCATAGTCGAGGATCTCCCGGACCACTTCGACAGGCACGGCGAAGATTTCCTCGCCGAGGCTGAAGGTCACGAACTGCGCTTCCAGAGATGCCGTAGCCATATTATGCGCTTTCCTTGAAATCGGCGTCGCCGGCATCCGGGCCGCCCATGGACATGTCGAGTGCGAAGCCCTTGGCGCGAGCCTGCTGGGCGGTGACCGTGTTTGCCGGAGCCTTGCTGACCGGCTTGGAAACAGCGGCAGGTGCCGGGCTGCGGACGCTGACGCGAGCGGCGGGCGTGCGCTTCTGGCGGCTGCCGGCCATGTCGACCTTGAAGAAGGCGATCGAGGTCTGCAGTTCCTCGGCCTGGCTTGCCAGTTCCTCGGAGGTCGCGGACATCTCTTCGGAGGCACCGGCGTTCTGCTGGGTCACCTTGTCGAGCTGCTGGATCGCTTCGTTGATCTGCGAGGCACCGATGTCCTGCTCGCGGCAGGCGGCACTGATCTCGGAAACCAGTTCCGCCGTCTTGCGGATATCCGGCACGAGACGACCGAGCATATCGCCGGCGTCGCTGGCAGCCTTCACGGTGTCGCTCGACATGGCGCTGATTTCGGCCGCTGCCGACTGGCTGCGTTCGGCAAGCTTGCGCACTTCGGAAGCAACGACCGCGAAGCCCTTGCCGTGTTCACCCGCACGAGCCGCCTCTACGGCAGCGTTCAGAGCGAGCAGGTCGGTCTGGCGGGCGATTTCCTGGACGATGCCGATCTTCTCGGCGATCGTGCGCATGGCTTCGACGGCGCGGGAAACCGCGTCACCGCTGGCCTCTGCGTCCTTGGCGGACTGACGCGCGATCTTCTCGGTCTGCGAGGCGTTGTCCGCATTCTGCTTGATGTTCGACGCCATCTCTTCCATGGCGGCGGAGGCCTCTTCGGCAGAGGCGGCCTGCTCGGTGGCACCCTGCGACACCTGTTCGGAGCTCGCGGACAGCTCCTGGCTGCCGGCAGAGACGTTCTCGGCTGCCGAAATCGCATCGGCAACGACGCCGCGAAGCCGCTCGACCATCTGCTCCAGCGCGAGGCCGAGCGTATCCTTGTCGGAGAGCGGCTTCGGCGCAACGGTGAGGTCGCCGTTCGAAATCTGCGTGGCGAGACCGGCGGTCACGCGCAGGTTGGCCGTCATCGTCGACATTGCGTTCACGAGATCACGGATTTCGTCGTTGCTCTTGTGATCGATATTCTGGTCGAGATCACCGATAGCAACGGCGTCGGCAAGGTTGACGGCGCGCTTGAGGCCGCGGGAGATGTTGAGCGAGATCCAGGTGGCACAAGCAAACGAGAAGACAATCAGAACGACGGTCATCGAAACCAGCAGTGTGCGCGAGTTGGAATACTGGATGTCGGTGGCCGCATCCGTCTCCTTGACGTTGCCGGAAACCGTGTCGGTCATGGTGTCCATCACCTTGATCGCCTGGTTCATCACGTCGCGACCTTCGTGCATCGTCAGCGATGTCGCCTGCGCGTTGGATTCCGTCGTGTTCTGGGTCGCTAGGTCTGCGATCCGCTTCTGGATCGGTCCGTACTGCTCGTAGAGGGATTTGAATTGCGTCGCCTGCGCGCGAACGTCAGGATCGGCGGAAGACTCGAGCTTGGTGGCAAGATCGGTGATATCCGCCTGACGGCTGAGCAGCGACTTGACGAAATCCGAGATTTCACTCGGTTCGCTGTTCAGGATAGCGTTCTTTTCGGCGCGAACAGTACCATTGAACGCATCGCTGAGCGCGACCACCGTGTTCAGGTCGGCGATCGGCTCGTCGACCATCTGCGTGATGGCCGAATTGAGCGAGGAGAGATTATAGATCGCAAGGCCGGCCATCGTACCGCTGAGCAGGATGACGGCGGCAAAGACTAAGGCCAGTTTGAGCTTTATGGTGAGGCGCATAAGTGGGGACTCCAGGGACTTGATATGCTTGTGGCAAAGAGAGTTTGTGGGTCGACAATTCAGGCGCCGGGCGCGCTGGATGTCGCAGTGGGAATCGAGAGTCGTGCATCGCCTCTTGCATGAGCGGGGTTAGCGCCGCCCATCCGTCCAACGTCTACATCCGTTGGTGTCTAACGGCCGTGGCCAATGACCGACCACGGCTTGTCATAGATCAGGCGCTTTCCCTGAAATCATTATCCCCCGCATCCGGGCCGCCCATCGACATGTCGAGGGCAAAACCCTTGGCGCGGGCCTGCTGGGCGGTGACGGTGTTGGTCGGCGCCTTGCCGGCCGGCTTGCGGTTGGCCGCCGGTGCGGGGCTACGGACGCTGACGCGGGCCGCCGGCTTCGTGCCTGCGCCATCCACCTTGAAGAAGGCGATCGAGGTCTGCAGCTCCTCGGCCTGGGCGGCAAGCTCTTCAGATGTCGCCGACATCTGTTCCGAGGCGCCGGCGTTCTGTTGCGTCACCTTGTCGAGCTGCTGGATGGCCTCGTTGATCTGCGAGGCGCCGATGTCCTGCTCGCGGCAGGCAGCGCTGATCTCGGAAACCAGTTCCGCTGTCTTGCGGATATCTGGCACCAGGCGACCGAGCATGTCACCTGCTTCGCTGGCGGCCTTGACCGTGTTGCTCGACATGGCGCTGATCTCGGCGGCGGCCGACTGGCTGCGCTCGGCGAGCTTGCGGACTTCGGAAGCAACGACCGCAAAGCCCTTGCCGTGTTCGCCGGCACGTGCTGCCTCTACGGCGGCGTTGAGCGCGAGCAGATCGGTCTGGCGAGCGATCTCCTGCACGATCACGATCTTCTCGGCGATGGTGCGCATCGCATCCACGGCACGATTGACGGCCGAACCGCTCTCCTCGGCGTCCTTGGCGGACTGACGCGCGATCTTTTCGGTCTGCGCCGCATTGTCGGCGTTCTGCTTGATATTGGCGGCCATCTCTTCCATCGAGGCGGATGCCTCTTCGGCCGAGGCTGCCTGCTCTGCGGCACCCTGCGAGACCTGCTCGGAGCTGGCGGACAGTTCCTGACTACCGGCGGAAACATTCTCGGCCGCGGCGATTGCATCGGCGACGACACCGCGCAGACGCTCGACCATCAGTTCGAGAGCAATACCCAGCGTATCCTTTTCAGAGAGCGGCTTCGGCGACACGGTAAGGTCACCTTCGGCGATCTTGTTGGCGATATCCGACGTAGCGCGCAGATTGCCGATCATCGACCGCATGGCGATGCCGAGCGTATCCTTGTCGGAAAGCGGCGTCGCATCGACGCTGAGATCGCCGAGTGCGATCTGGTCGGCCAGCGCCGCCGTACCGCGCAGGTTTTCCGTCATCCGGTTGATCATGATGACGAGGTCCTTGATCTCGTCATTGGTCTTCACCTCGACGGTCTGGTCGAGATCGCCGATCGAGACGGCTGCGGCGACGGTCGAGATCTTGCGAAGACCGCTGGTGATCCCGAGCATGATCCAGAGCGCAGCTGCGATGGCGAGGATCGCCGCGGCAATCGATACGCCGATCAGCAGCATCTTCGTGTCGGCATAAAGCGCGTCGTTGGACTCGCGCGTCGCAAGCATGTCCGCCTTCTGCATCTTCACGAGGTCGGCGATGTCTGCGCGCATCTCGGCGGCGATCGTGGCGAGTTCGCCAACCGAAAGCTCTTCGGCGGCCGTCTGGTTGCCCTGTTCGTCGAATTCGCGGACGCGGGTCATGCGGTCACGGAAGGTCTGGGCCTGCGCCCGCAGCTTCTCCCATGCCACCTTGTCCTCGGCATCGGCCAGCGATGCGCCCTCGTCGATCGCGGTCGACATGGCGTTCTTGGACTCTTCCGCCTCGGCGTGCAGCTTGGTGGAAACGGTCTGTTCCTTGGAGATCAGCGCTTCTTCCTGCGCCCGCACTGCATTGGCCTGATCGAAATTGGCGAGCAGCGCCAGCTCCAGGCGGCGCGCCGGACCGTCGAGCATCGCGGTACTCGCGCCGTCAAGATGTCCCAGGCTGACGACGCCATAGCCGCCGATGCCCATCAGAAGCAAAGTCATCAATGTAAAAGCAAGAACCAGTTTGGCCTTGATGGTGAAACGCATGGAAGTGCCCTCGAGCGGAAATGGGAGAGTGCGGAGAGGCGACCCGAGGTCGGGGCGTCGAGTTGAAAAATGAAGTGTCTGGAAGGGGGAAAGCGATACATTCACTTCCGGGCAACCCGACATGGTTCAATCGCGACACCAACGTCTACATGCGTTGGAAGGCACTGCCTGCGAGGGCCGCCTAAGCGGCCCTCGGTATTCTTGATCAGGCGCTTTCCCTGAAGTCGGCGTCACCCGCATCCGGGCCGCCCATCGACATGTCCAGCGCAAAGCCCTTGGCACGAGCCTGCTGAGCCGAGACCGAGTTGGCCGGAGCCTTGCTCGCCGGCTTGGAAGCAGCAGCCGGTGCCGGGCTGCGGACGCTGATCCGGGCGGCAGGTGCACGCTTCTGGCGGCTGCCGGCCATGTCGACCTTGAAGAAGGCGATCGAGGTCTGCAGTTCCTCCGCCTGGGCGGCAAGTTCCTCGGATGTCGCCGACATCTCTTCGGAGGCGCTGGCGTTCTGCTGCGTTACCTTGTCGAGCTGCTGGATGGCCTCGTTGATCTGCGAGGCGCCGATATCCTGCTCGCGGCAAGCGGCGCTGATCTCGGAAACCAGTTCCGCCGTCTTGCGGATATCGGGAACCAGGCGGCCCAGCATCTCGCCGGCTTCGCTGGCGGCCTTGACCGTGTTGCTCGACATGGCGCTGATCTCGGCGGCAGCCGACTGGCTGCGTTCCGCAAGCTTGCGCACTTCCGAGGCAACGACCGCGAAGCCCTTGCCGTGTTCGCCGGCACGTGCTGCCTCGACGGCGGCATTGAGCGCAAGCAGGTCGGTCTGGCGGGCGATTTCCTGGACGATCACGATCTTCTCGGCGATAGTGCGCATCGCATCGACCGCACGGTTGACGGCGGTGCCGCTCTCTTCCGCATCGCGAGCCGACTGGCGTGCGATCTTCTCGGTCTGCGCCGCGTTGTCGGCGTTCTGCTTGATGTTGGCGGCCATTTCTTCCATCGAGGCGGATGCCTCTTCGGCCGACGCGGCCTGCTCCGTCGCCCCCTGAGAAACCTGCTCGGAGCTGGCCGAGAGTTCCTGGCTGCCGGAGGAGACGTTTTCGGAAGCCGACAGCGCATCGGCGACGACGCCGCGCAGACGCTCGATCATGACGTTGACGTTGCCGAGCAGTTCGCCGATCTCGTCGCGGGTCGTGATTTCGTTCGTCTTCGTCAGATCACCTTCGGCAACTTCGCGCACCACGGTGTTGGCGCGGGCGAGGCCCTTGGAGATCGTGCTTGCGATCCAGAAAGCCGTCAGTCCGGCGATCACGGCCGCGATGGCGGCAACGATGATCAGCGTCAGGCGGGTCGCGGCATATTGCTGCTCGGCGCTGTCGTCGGCAGCCTTCATCTTGACTTTTTCGATACCAAGCATCTGCTCGAGCTCGTCATCCAGCTGGCCGGCAAGCTTGCGTGCGTCTCCGACGGAAACGGCCGTCGCGCCATCATGGTCGCCCGCCTGCAGGCGCTGACGGATCTCGTCATCGGCCGTCACGAACTTCTTTGCCATGGTTTCGATGTCGGTCCAGCGCGTGCGGTTTTCCGGATCGGCGATGGCGATGATCGAGGTCAGCGAGGTCGCGAATTCATTGCGGGCGATATCGCCATTGTCGATAGCGGACTTGGTTTCCTTGTCGTTCGTCGCGGCGACGAGGTTCTTCTGCTGGCGGATGATTTCCAACTCGGCGATGTTGATCGCCTGCGTCAGTTCCAGCCGCTGAACCGGCCCTTCAAGCACCGACCCCAGCGTGTCGTTGATGCTGCCCAGGCTGTAGATTCCATAGCCGGCAGTGCCCACCAGCATAAGTATGATGAAGGTGAACGCGCTCACCAACTTCGTCTTGATCGTCAATCGCATCTTGCAAACCCCTTACGATGAAAAATGCGCGCCTAGCTGGCCGCTGCCGAATTGTCGTGTCTTGATGAAAAAATGGCTTGGAGATTGGGGAGAATGATGAACTCCCCTCCCCGCTTTACGAGGCAATTGATGTAATCGGCGCGCCAGCGCATGCCGACGCTCGGCGGCGCCTCGCTGGCGGCCCGAGCCAGCGTCGTGACTTCGTTGACCTTGTCGGTACGCAGGCCAACGAGCGTGTTCTCGCCCTGCAGATCGACCTCGATCACCACGATGCGGCTGTCGATGGTGGCTTCCGTCGCCTCCATGCCGAAGGCGAGCCTGAGGTCCGCCAGCGGAATGACCTTGCCGCGAAAGTTGATGACGCTGGCGACGAAGGGCTGGGCGCCCGGCACCGCTGTCTCGGGCAACAGGTCCAGGATTTCCTGGACGATGACCGCTTCCAGCGCGAAGGTCTCGCCGTTCATGTCGAAGGTCAGAACCTCGACTTCCTCGGCATAGTTCCAGTGATGGTCGATATGTTCGGCTGCCGCGCTCATCCTGCTACCCGCATCTGTGTTTCCTGTTGCTGGCCGGCGATCACGAGATGGCCGACGTCGAGAATGAGGGCGACGCTGCCGTCACCGAGGATGGTGGCGCCGGAGAAGGTCGCGACATCATTGTGGAGCTTCGACATCGACTTGATGACCGTCTGGTGGTCGCCGATGATCTGGTCGACGACGAGGCCGACACGTTCCGTGCCGGTGGAGATCACCACTACCTTCTGGTGCACGTCCGGCTTGGTGCCGGTGCGGAACAGATCACGGAGCCTGAGGAATGGCACGAGACTGTCGCGCAGCGAGATGAAGCTGCGACCGCGTGAGCGAAGATCCTCTTCCAGCGACAGTTCGAGGCATTCCTCGACCGCCGAAAGCGGGATGACATAGCGGCCGGAACCGACGCGGACCAGGAGACCGTCGATGATCGCCAGCGTCAGCGGGATGCGCAGCGACACCTCGGAGCCCTGCCCCGGCACGCTGGTGATGTCGATCGCGCCGCGCAGTGCCTCGACCGTCTTCTTCACCACGTCCATGCCGACGCCACGACCGGACAGGTTGGTGATGGCAGCGGCCGTCGAGAAGCCCGGCGCGAAGATAAGCTGCAGCAGTTCGGAGTCCGACAGCGGCTGGCCGGGCGCGATGAGGCCCGATGATTCCGCCTTGGCGCGAACCCGCTCGCGGTTGATGCCGCGACCGTCGTCCTTGATCGAGATGATCACTTCGCCACCGGCCTGACGGGCCGAGAGCGTCACCGTGCCGGCTTCGCTCTTGCCGGCGGCCAGGCGGTCCTCGGGCGTTTCAAGACCGTGGTCGATGGAATTGCGCACCAGATGCACAAGCGGATCGGCGAGGCGCTCGATGACGGTCTTGTCGACTTCGGTGCTTTCGCCGTCGGTCACCAGTTCGATGACCTTTCCGGTTTCGCGGGCGAGATCATGAACCAGGCGGCGGAAGCGCGAGAACAGTGTAGCGACCGGCACCATGCGCAGCACCATCATCGTGTCGCGCAACTCGCCCGACAGGCGCTCGATTTCCTCGGAGACGGAGCGCAGGGCGATATCCGTGCTGGCGCTTGCAAGCTGGCTGAGACGCGACTGCGCGATGACGAGCTCGCCGACGCGGTCCATCAGTTCGTCGAGACGCTCTGCCGGAACGCGAACGTTTTCGGCGGCCTTCGCTTGGCGCTGGTCTGCGGCGGCAGCTTCCCGCTTCACCGGCACGGCTTCGACCGGCTTGAATTCAGGAACAACGGGTGCCGACGGCGCCACGGCGGCAACCGGCAGCGACGGGATGGGATCGGCGGCGACAACAGGAGCGGGAGCGCTCGAGGCCACCGCAGTCGGTGCCGCGATTTCCTGCACGTCGAGCTCCATGTCGTCCATCACGAAGATGAAGACGTCGTCGATCGCCGAGCGGCCCTGATCGCTGGTCAGCGTCACGTCCCAGGAGACATAGAGTTCCGTCGGAGACAGTTCGCCGAGCGGCGGGATGGCGGAGGTGTTGGCGCGGATCGTGCATTCGCCGAGATCGCGAAGCTCGTCGAGAAGGCCGAGCGGATTGGTACCATTCGCCATCGAATTCGCAGGCAGACTGAAACGGATGCGCCAGGTGGTCGAAGCCGGTGCGGCGACCTCGGCGACAGGCGCCGCAACGGCAGCGGTCGTGGCGGCGTGTCCGCCAACGGCTGCCTGCAGCTGGGCCAGGAGCTTCTGCCCGATATCGCCATGATCGGCATCGGGGCTGTCGACCAGTGCCCGCATGTGGTCCTGAGCGGCAAGGACGGCGGCGACGAGTTCGGCCGTTGCCGGCACCTCACCCTTGCGGACCCGGTCGAAGGCCGTCTCGCAATGATGCGTGAAAGCGGCGAGCGCATCGAAGCCAAACATCGAGCCCGAGCCCTTCAGCGTGTGAAGGCCGCGGAAGACGGCGTCGACAAGATCCTTGTCGTCAAGCCGATGCGTGAGGTCGAGAAGACCTGCCTCAATGGCTTCGAGGCATTCGGCTGCCTCCATGCGAAAGACGGCGACCGGGTCGAGCGTGCTCATTTGCCCAGGACCTTTCTGACGATCTTCACCAGGTTCTCAGGGTCGAACGGCTTGGTGAGCCAGCCGGTTGCGCCGGCGGCCTTGGCGCGAGCCTTGAGGTCTGCATCCGATTCCGTGGTGAGGAAGATGATCGGCACGCCGGTATGCGTCGGCAGCTTGCGAAGCTCCTCGATCATCGTCAGGCCGTCCATGACGGGCATGTTGAGATCGGTAACGATCAGGTCGAAATGCGCAGACTTCGCCGTCGCAAGTCCTTCCGCGCCGTTGACCGCTTCGGTCACGGTGTAGCCCGCGTTGGTCAGCGTGACCTTCGTGGTCAGGCGGATGCTTGCGGAATCGTCGACAGTCAGGATGTTGGCGCTCATTGGGTAACCTCTTCATGCAACCAGAATTTTGTGTCGTCAGGGTTGAACGCCTCGAGGAAGCCGGCGCGCTCCAGCACCTTCAGCACCTGCCCCTTGGCGGGTGCCGACAGTGCGATCGACTTGGCTTGATCCTTGGCGTGGCGACGCGCGGATTCGATAAGCTGAACGAAACTCAGATCAGCTTCGGCATTTTCGGAAATATCGATGACAATGGAGTCGTTGCTCTGAAAAGAGTCAGTAATAGCGGAATACATACTCGCTATATTTCTAATATTGACGTTATCAACAAAAGAAACTGTCTTGCTATATTGATCACTCGTACTCAACTCGGCCTCCTTCGACGGAGAAATACTTTTCGACGTCAAGAGGACTCTCATGACAGGCTTAACAGCGAGTAAAGTTCACATGTCGCAACTTGCAATTCAGGCGAGTCTCGACTCCCTGAATTCTCACCCGGCATAAGTTGTATCGGACCCTGCTGGAAGCAGGTAAAACGCCGCAATTACAACAATTTAACTATAATTGCCGATGCCTGTTCGGGCTGTGGGAGCAATTCCTTCATGCTCCGTTAATCACAACGCAGACGAGTCCGGCGCGTTTACTCGCTGTTTCCATCCCGCCCCTAAAAATGCCGTCAGAATTGCCAGTGTTACAAGTAAAGGAAATAACGTGAAAAACGGGGCGGCATCGGCACTGTCAACATTTCAGGCTTCTGGTTCGGGCATCAGCGAGACGCTGGAAGCAGCCCGCAGCCAGGTCGAGGAACGTTTTCTCGAGGGCGGAACGGTTCTGCTTTCATCCATGGATGTACTCAACCGATTGTTGAGTTCACTCGATAACATCACCAAGGCGCTCGACAATGGCGACGCAACGGATACGGGTGCCGACCTGCGCTCGACCGTGCAGAGCCTGACAGACCTGCCGATCTCCGAAAAGGCCCGCCAGGAGGCCCTCGCCGCGCTGGCCCAGAACGGCAATGCGCTGAAGAAGCACGTGGCCGACATGCAGGAAACGATGCGCTATCTGCGCACCTTCGCGGTGACCGTAAAGATCACCGGCGCCGGCATCGCAGAGTTCGCCGGTTTCGCGCAGGAAATCCTCGAGCGCATATCCTCGGGAACATCAGAGGTGAACGGCTTCGCCGAGCATATCGATCGCCTCGAGAAGGAAGTGAAGCTGGCGCTCGCCTTCGGCGCCAATGCGGCCAAGAGCTATGGCGAGACCGTGCCGGCGGTTGCCGGCGCACTGAACGACGACGCCCGCAAGATCGCCGCCCATCGCCAGAACCTTTCCGCCATCGCCCGCGATGTCTCCGCGGTCGCCCGCGGCATCCAGAGCAAGGTCGCCTCGACGCTCTCGGCGCTGCAGATCGGCGACATCACCCGCCAGCGTATCGAGCACGTCCAGAGCACCTTTTCGCTTCTCGATGAATTCCTTGCCGGTGAAGACGGCCGCAAGCTCGATGCCAACGCCCGTTCCCGTCTGGAAAACGTCATCCATCATCTGACGGCGGCGCAGATGAACGAGATGTGCCTGGATTTCCAGCGCGACTCCCGCAGCGTTGTCGATACCATCGCCAGCTTCGGCCAGGACACGCACGAAATCCTGCGTCTGCGCGACCAGATGAGCGGCGGCGGCCAGGGCAATTTCATGCGCGATCTGGAGGCCAGCGTTTCGGCCGCGCACGAGATCGTCAAGCAGGTGGATACCGCCACCCGGCAGGCCGATCAGGTCAGCCGCTCGACGCTCCACACCGCATCCCAGCTGATGCAGGCGATCGACAACATCCGCGCGGTCAAGACCGACATCCATTACATGGCGCTGAACACCAACCTGCGCTGCAGCCGTCTCGGCGAAGCCGGCAAGTCGATCAACGTCGTCACCGCCGAACTGCGCATCTTCGCCGGAAAGCTGGATGAATCGGCGGATGCCCTTGTTACCGGCCTGCCCGCGCTCGAAGCCGCAGCCGGCAACCTCGCACCGGCGACGAATGCCGGACCAGGCGGCCTCGGCGAAAACCTGACGTCAGCCGTTGCCAACATCCGCTCCGCGGCCGACACGATGGAAGACGAACTCAAGGTTCTCTCCGAACACGGCCGCGAAGTCGCCAGCAAGATCAGTCTCCTGATCGGCAAGCTCGACTTCCAGCGCGACCTCGGCGACGTGCTTGCCCGCTCCGCCGATATGCTGGAGACCTTGGCCGGCGCGGAGATCGCCGACATCTCGGACCTTGCGGAAGCCATCGCTCCGCTCGACCGCAAGATCTTCAAGCTCTACACGATGGCACAGGAAAGAACGGTTCACCGCAACATCGTGCCGGCGACCGAAGAAGCCGCAGCCCCGGCCGTTGTTGAGGCCGCGCAGGCGGCCGACGACGAAGACCTCTTCGCCGACGCGCTGTTCTAGAAGCTACTGGAGCCTGCGGAACTTGTTGGCGGCGGCGATGGCCGCCTTCTGCTGGTCATCCTCGATACCGAGATAGAAGTCCTCGAGCGCAGGATCGGGCAGACCGGCCCGGCGTGAGAGGACATACCATTTCGCGGCCTCGACCGGATCCGGCTTGGTGCCGAGCGCATTGATGTAG
Organism: Hyphomicrobiales bacterium; assembly: GCA_900471485.1. Lineage (GTDB taxonomy): Bacteria > Pseudomonadota > Alphaproteobacteria > Rhizobiales > Rhizobiaceae > Rhizobium. The sequence continues at coordinate 86,762 of UCEU01000009.1, read as the reverse complement.
AGATGCGCCAGCTTGTTCTGCGCCACCACGTTTCCGCGGTTGGCGGCAAGCCGAAGCCATTGGAAACCCTTGACGAAATCGCGGTTGCCATTGGTTCCGTTGACGAACCAGACGCCGAGATCCACCTGCGCGGTATCGAAGCCCGCATGCGCCGCGCGTGCCATCCATTCACGAGCGAGCTGCTTCTTCTCCGGCGGCAGGTCGGGCACCGCCGAATAGATCTGCGCGACCGCGTATTGCGCGTCGGCGATCCCCTGCTCCGCAGATTTCTCGTAGTATGGCAACGCCAGTAGCAGGCCCTTCTGGCCGTTGTTGTCGGCAGTCAGGATCTGCGCCCAGTTGAACTGTGCCGAGGGATTTCCGGCATCGGCCGCCTTGTGCATGTAGTCGTCGGCCTTGGCCTTGTCGCGCTCAACCACGCGGCCTTCCATGAGCAGCATGGCGTATTTGAACATCGCCGCGGCGTCGCCGCCTTCTGCGGCCTTGCCGTACCAGAACGCCGCGTTCTTCATGTCGCGATGCACGCCGAGGCCACTGGCCAGCAATTCGGCCACCAGCGTCTGCGCCGCCGGATCGCCGAGCTGCGCGCGCGGCAGCGCCTTTTCCATCGCAGTCAGATAATAGCCGCGCTGGTAAGCGCCATAGGCATCGTCGACAGGGCCTTTGTAGTCCTTCTCCGGCGGCAGATCGGGCAGCTTGGCGCCCATTCGGTCGAAAACGCCGACGCCGGTCGAGGGAGTGATCTTATCCGCCTGCGGGCGCGCCGATTTCAGCGATTCCGGCGCACCGGTCAGCGGCCGCGTCACCACATTGTCCACCGTCTGCGCAAGCGCGACATGGCTGGACACCGCCAGAAGAGCGGAGAGAACGATGGCGCAGCGACGCGAATGGCGGATCAGGATCGGCATGAGCGCGATATCAATCCTCAAACCGTGGCGCTTTTTCGTCCAAAAGTGCGTTGACTTCGGAGACGACGAGCGGCGCGCGGGCGGGCTCGCCGAAGACCGCCAGATGCAGGGCCACGAATTCGGCACCGGTTTCCGCGACCGCAAGGGCGGAAGCGGGATCTTGGCCGCCCATGACGATGCAGGGAATTTCGATCATCGACGCCCACCATTCGGCCAGCGCGAGGTTCTTCGGATGCGCTTCCGGCTTGATGTCGCCGTCGAGCTTGCCGAAGAAGATGTAATCGGGCCGTTCCTCGCCGATCTCCAGCGCATGGTGACGGTCGGCTGCGTTGCCGCCGCCGATGATCAGCTTGTCGGCATACTTGTCGATCGCCTCGGAGATCTCGGATGCCGGGCCTGTCAGATGCAGGCCGTCCGCCTTCGCACGACCGACAACACGGCTATCGCCTGCCAGCAACGCCGCCGCGTCGGCCTTCTGGATAATGGGAACCAGCTTCTCGGCGTGCTTCTGAAACTCGCCGTCGTTCAGTCCGTATTGCGGCACGATGACCGACGCGACATCGCCGCCCTTCAACGCATCCGCGACGATTTTCACCTGTTCGTCGGCATCGGCGATATCTGGCGCGATAAGAACCAGGCGGCAGCGGTTTTGCTGTTCGGTCATGAACTCTTTCCATTTTCAGCGGATTACGCCCTCATCGGGCCTGTCCGCACTCGTCTTGTGTGAGTAATTCCGTTAGACGGGGCTGGCAAGGGGAGGACTTCAAAAGCATGCCGATGGACGTGTCATTTTACTACGCCGCAATTCCCGCCGTCATTCTGGTCGGTCTCGCGAAAGGCGGCATGGGCGATGCCCTGTCGTTGATCGGGCTGCCTTTTCTGGCTCTCGTCGTCTCCCCTGTACAGGCCGCCGCCATCCTACTGCCGATCCTCGTCTTCATGGACATGATCTCGCTCGTCATCTGGCGAAAGCACGGCGATTGGACGACGCTGAAGATCATGCTTCCAGGCGCCCTCATCGGCATCGCCATCGGCTGGGCTACCTCGGCACTCGTTCCCGGCAATGTGCTCCGGGTGGTTATCGGCCTCGTCACCATCCTCTTCTGCCTTCGCTACTTCTGGACCAACTTCGGCCCCAACGCCGGCAAGGCCGTGCCGCCGCACGGACAACGGCCCTTGCTGGCGACGTTGTGGGGCACCTTCTCCGGCTATGGCAGCTTCGTGGCCCACGCCGGCGGCGCGCCGTTCCAGATTTATGCCTTGCCGCTGAAAATGCCGCCGCGCGAATACACCGGCACCAGCGTTCGCTTCTTCGCCATTCTCAATGCCGTCAAGCTGGTTCCGTATTTCGCGCTCGGCCAGCTCGACACGCAGAACCTTGCCGCCTCCGCCACGCTGCTGCCCTTCGCGCCCCTCGCCACCATTGCCGGCGCCTGGTGCGTCAAGCGCATGAAGCCGGCGATCTTCTATCCGTTCATGTATGCCATGGCACTGATCGCCGCCGTGCTGATTACCCGCGAGGGCCTTGGATACTAGGACATCCGGCTCGCATTGCGCTGCACAATCTCCTTGCCGGGCTTCACCAATTGACGTAGCTTTTCTTTATGTCGATCGCCGATCCCTTCACCGCGATAGCAGACCCGCACCGGCGCTTCCTGCTGGAGGAGTTGCGGCGCGCGCCGAGGACGGTGAACGAGCTCGCCGAGGGCCTGCCGATCAGCCGCCCGGCCGTCTCCCAGCACCTGAAGGCGCTCCTCGATTGCAATCTCGTTTCGGTGACGGCCGAAGGCACGAAACGCATCTACACCGTCAACAATCGCGGCTTCGACAAGCTCAATATCTGGCTCGACCAGTTCTGGGCCTGACCGCTCCGAACCAAAAGAAAATGCGCCGGTCGGATCACCTTGTCCGGCCGGCGCATCTCTTTGTCAAACAAGCATCTGACTTGCTAAATCACTGATGAATTGGGGCTTTATCCTGCAAGGCGATGCTCAACAATCGCTCTGTCCTGTTAGTGGATCGGCGATTTAAGACGCTCAATCTCGTCCTTGATACGCAGCTTTCTGCGTTTGCACTCGGCAACTTCCGCTTCGTTCCTGGAGGGGGAAACCATTAGTGAATGAAGCTCCTCCTCAAGAGCGCCATGCTTCTTCTGGAGTGATTCAAGATGAGCTTGAACAGTCATATGACCCTTCCTTCCTCTTACCTTTCTCCAGCCAACACCGCCGGAGATCCAAGGCGTCAACCCTTCGACTGTGACACATTTTTGACGGCTTGTCGAAGGCGAAAACATGGAGACTAGATGTCAAATTCATGGTCGCGGCCCGCTAGCCGTTACCGCTATTTGGTGATAGGAGCTTGCAAAAATCATCGGCAGTCCGGACGATGTCCGTAGACGATCATGGGGAATGCGTATGCCCGATCAGGAACAGGCGGAAGTCAGGCTCGTAGTGGCGCGCCTTCGTCAGGAACACGAAGACTATGATGCCGCCATCAACGCCATGATCGCCGTTGGCTGCGACGCCCTGCGCGTGCAGCGCATGAAGAAGAAGAAGCTGGTTATCAAGGATAAGCTGACGAAGCTCGAGGACCAGATCATTCCCGATATCATCGCCTGAAGGGAACAGTCGTGACGATGACAGACAGACCGCCCGTTGCCATCATCATGGGAAGCCAGTCCGATTGGGAAACCATGAAGAACGCCGCCGATACGCTCGAGGCGCTGGAAATCACCTATGACGCGCGCATCATCTCCGCGCACCGCACGCCCGACCGCATGGTCAATTTCGCCAAGGGCGCGAGAGCCGAGGGCTTCAAGGTCATCATCGCCGGCGCCGGCGGCGCCGCCCACCTTCCAGGCATGACGGCATCCATGACACCACTGCCGGTTTTCGGCGTGCCGGTTCAGTCCAAGGCCATGTCGGGACAGGACAGCCTCCTCTCCATCGTGCAGATGCCGGGCGGCATTCCCGTCGGCACGCTGGCGATCGGCAAGGCCGGCGCGATCAACGCAGCGCTGCTGGCAGCCGCCGTGCTCGCCCTTTCCGACGACGACATCGCCGACCGCCTCGACGAATGGCGCGAGCGCCAGAGTGCCGCGATCGCCGAATATCCGATGGACGACCTATGACTGTTAGAACGATCGGCATCATCGGCGGCGGCCAGCTCGGCCGCATGCTCGCCATGGCTGCCGCCCGCATGAACTTCCGCACCGTCATCCTGGAGCCGCAGGCCGATTGCCCGGCCGCCCAGGTTGCCAACGGCCAGATCGTGGCAAACTATGACGACCCCTCGGCGCTTGCCGAGCTCGCCGGCACCTGCGACGTCGTCACCTACGAATTCGAAAACGTCCCCGTTTCCGCCGCTGAGACGCTGGCCAGGAGCGTGCCGGTTTATCCGCCCGCCAGGGCACTCGAGGCAGCGCAGGATCGCCTGGTCGAAAAGCGCTTCATCAACGGCTGCGGCATCCCCACCGCCCGCTTCCATTCCGTGGACAGCCAGGCCGAACTCGAGGCCGCACTGAAGGACTTCGGCGGCCAGGGCGTGCTGAAGACCTGTCGGATGGGGTATGACGGCAAGGGCCAAAGGGTATTCCGTTCCGAGGCAGACAGCCCCGCCGGCGCCTATGAGGCGCTGGGAAGCGTGCCGCTGATTCTCGAAAGCTTCATCCCCTTCGAGCGCGAGATCTCCATTATCGCCGCGCGTGCCACCGATGGCACCGTCGCCTGCTACGATCCGGCGGAGAACGTCCACCGCAACGGCATCCTGCACACCTCGACCGTGCCGGCCTCGATATCCGACGCCACGGCCAAAGCCGCTCGTGCTGCCGCCGAGACCATCCTGTCGTCGCTCGGCTATGTCGGTGTCATCGGCATCGAGTTCTTCGTGCTTTCGGACGGCAGCCTGATCGCCAACGAGATGGCGCCGCGCGTCCATAATTCCGGCCACTGGACGGAAGCCGCCTGCGTCATCTCGCAGTTCGAGCAGCATATCCGCGCCGTATCAGGCCTGCCGCTCGGCAGCGCCGACCGTCATTCGGACTGCGTGATGCAGAACCTGATCGGCGACGACATCCTGGCGCTTCCCGACTGGCTGCAGCGCCGCGACACCCTCGTCCACCTCTACGGCAAGACCGAGTCCCGGCCCGGCCGAAAGATGGGCCACGTCACCACATTGACAGCGAAACCACAGGTTTCCGCCTGATAAACACCATGCAGCCACGGGAAAAACACCTTCACGTGGTTGACACAGATAAGCCGTCGGGTTATCTGCACGCCCAACCTAAGAGCGCGCCCTGAGCGCGCTTTTGAATGTAATAGACAAGGGCGAATGTGAATTCCCCCAAACACGCGGATCAAAACAATGAAGATCAAGAATTCGCTCAAGTCGCTCAAGGCTCGTCATCGTGACAACCGCCTCGTTCGCCGCAAGGGCCGCATTTACATCATCAACAAGCTGAACCCGCGCTTCAAGGCTCGTCAGGGCTGATTGAGCGTTGCGCAAGGCTCGGCAGGATATCTGTCTTTGAGCCTTCGCGCGGGATCGCTTCGGTGATCGCACAAAGTTGCTTTGATCTTCTGCAATGGCGGGCTATTATGCCCGCCATGCGCTTTTTAGCTATGGCCTGCGCGGCATTGCCGCTTTCCCTCGTTTTGCTCGCTCCCGTTCTCCCGGCCGCAGCCGCCGAGAAGGATGTCATCGTCGAGCAGCCCGATGCGAACCTCTCCCCGAAGCAACATATCGATCAGCTCTTCGCGCAGTTGAAGCGCGAGCGCGATCCCGACAAGGCAAGCGGTATCGCCGCCGAAATCCGCGCCGAGTGGAACGATTCGGGCAGCGCCACCGTCAACCTTCTGATGCAGTGGGCGGACAAGGCCATGGAAGAGAAACGCACGCCTGCCGCGCTCGACTTCATCGACCAGGCGATCGCCCTCAAGCCCGACTACGCCGAGAGCTGGAACCGTCGGGCAACGCTCAACTACACCGTCGACAGCTACCGCAAGGCGATGTCCGATATCGAGCACGTGCTCGACATTGAGCCCCGTCACTTCGGCGCGCTCTCCGGCATGGCCGCGATCCTCACCGAGACAGGAAACGACCAGGCCGCCCTGAAGGCCTGGGAACGTTTCCTTGAGGTCTACCCGGCCAACCGCAACGCGCAGGAGCAGATGAATACGCTCTCCGAAAAGCTCGCCGGCAGCCGCACCTGAAATGTCGCGCCCCGTCCAGCCCTTGAAGGTGAACCGGCGGCGCCAATCTAACGTATGGCACCATATGTCATGCCGCAGGCCATACCATGCTTACGCTCGTCTCCGCCCTCCTTGCCCCCTTGGCCGCCGCGATCGGCTACTCCTCCTATAAGGCCCGCCAGTTCGAGCAGGCCTATCCCAACATTGGCGAGCTGACCGATATCGGCGGCTACCGCATGAACGCCGTCCACATCGAGCGCCCTGAAACCGCCGACCTGCCGGCGCTGGTCTTCATCCATGGCGCCAGCGGCAACCTGCTCGACCAGATCGGCGCCTTTCTGGAGCCTCTGCGTGGCCGCGCCGAAATGCTCTTCGTCGACCGCCCCGGCCACGGCTATTCCGAACGCGGCGGACCGGATAACGCCCTCCCCTCAGGCCAGGCGGACGCAATCGCCGCGCTGATGGAAAAACGTGGCATCGACAAGGCGATCATCGTCGGCCACTCCTTCGGCGGCGCCATCGCCGCCGCCTTCGGCGTCCGCCATCCGGAAAAGACGGCCGGTCTGCTCTTTCTCGCGCCCGCCACGCATCCGTGGCCTGGTGGTGTCGACTGGTACTATCACGTCTCGACAGCACCGGTAATCGGCTGGCTCTTCAACCACGCGCTGGTCGTGCCGCTCGGCTTGCGGCGTCTGGAACGCGGCACGCTCAACGTCTTCCGCCCCAATCCACGGCCGGATGACTACATCCTGAAGACCGGCCCCTCGCTGGTGCTTCGCCCCGCCACCTTCCACAACAACGCCGTCGACTTCGTGCGCCTGCTCGATTACTTCAAGACCCAGTCGCATCTCTATATCAGGATATCGGCGCCCACGGTCATCATCACCGGCGATAGCGACGACATCGTCTGGGAGCACCTGCACTCGCAGGGCCTTGCCCGCGACATCGCCGGCTCGGAACTGGTCAAGATCAAGGGCGTCGGCCACAAGCCCGATTACCTCGCCACCGACGTCGCCATCGCGGCAATGGAAAAGATCGCCGGCGCCAACCGCGACCTGCAGGCCGCCGCACGGATTGCCGAGGCAAGGCTGGCCGCGACCGCACCGCCCGCGCCGGAAGCCACAATGCCGACCACTCCGCAACCAACCCCAACGCCGAAGCCCGTCGCCACCCCCGATCTGCAAGGCACCACTTAGCGCCCGCCGCGCATTGCCTGCCACGCCTGCAACCCCATATGTTCCCTATCGCCGTCCAACGAGGGGAACATCATGGACCGCCTTCCCACGAAATCCGCAGCCCTCATCGCTGCCCTGTCGCTGACGCTGGCGTCAATCGCACCGGCGCTTGCCGCCTCGCCAGCGCCGGTCGAGGCTGAGCATGGCATGGTCGTCACCGCCCAGCATCTGGCGACCGATGTCGGTGTCGAGGTGTTGAAGAACGGCGGCAATGCCGTGGATGCCGCGGTTGCCGTCGGCTATGCGCTGGCCGTGGTCTATCCGACCGCCGGCAATATCGGCGGCGGCGGTTTCATGACCATCCGCATGAAGGACGGCAAGACCAGCTTCCTCGATTTCCGCGAACGCGCGCCGCTCGCCGCCACCAAGACCATGTATCTCGACGCCAAGGGCGACATCGTCCCCCGCGCCAGCCTCGACGGCTATCTGGCCGTCGGCGTGCCGGGCTCCGTCATGGGCTTCGAGACTGCCCGCGAGAAATACGGCACCAAGTCGCGCCAGGATCTCATCGCCCCCGCCATCCGCTACGCCAAGGACGGCTTCACGCTCGAACAGGGCGACGTCGCCTCGATCGAGAACAGCGCCAAGCGGCTCGCCAAGGACGAGGCAGCCGCCAAGATCTTCCTCAAGCCCGACGGCAAGCTCTTCACGTCAGGCGAAAAGCTGGTGCAGCCGGAACTCGCCGCCGTGCTGTCGAGCATATCCGACAAGGGCACCGACGCCTTCTACAAGGGCATGCCGGCGGATGCGATCGTGAAAGCCAGCCAGGCCAAGGGCGGCATTCTCGCCAAGGAGGATTTCGAGCAATATCAGGTGCGCGAACTGAAGCCGGTGGAATGCAGCTATCGTGGCTATGACATCATCTCCTCGCCTCCGCCCTCCTCCGGCGGCGTCATCATCTGCGAGATCCTGAACATCCTGGAAGGCTACCCGCTCTCCTTCCTCGGCTATGGCTCGGCCGAGACCGTGCATCTCATGACCGAGGCCATGCGCTACGCCTATGTCGACCGCAACGCCGCCCTCGGCGACCCGGATTTCGTCGACAACCCGGTCACAACCCTTCTCGACAAGAACTATGCCAAGGCTATCCGGGCCAAGATCGATATCAACAAGGCAGGCACCTCCGCCGACCTGAAGCCGCTCGGCGCCAAGGAAAGCACCGAGACCACGCATTATTCGATCATCGACGACGAGGGCAACGCGGTCGCCGTCACCTACACGCTGAACGGCAACTTCGGCGCCGGCGTCGTGGCGCCCGGCACCGGCATCCTTCTCAACAACGAGATGGACGACTTCACCTCCAAGCCCGGCGTCCCCAATCTCTACGGCCTCGTCCAGGGCGAAGCCAACGCCATCGCGCCCAGGAAGACGCCGCTCTCGTCGATGAGCCCCACCATCGTGACCAAGGACGGCAAGCCCTTCATGGTGATCGGCAGCCCCGGCGGCTCGCGCATCATCACGATTACGCTGGAAGCCATCTTGAATGTCGTCGATTTCGGCATGGACATCAGCCAGGCCGTCAACGCCCCGCGCATCCACCACCAGTGGCAGCCCGACAAGATCTACTTCGAGCCCTACGCGCTCTCGCCCGACACGATCCGCGCCCTCATCGCCATGGGCCACACCATGGACGACGGCAGCGGCACGCCCGTCTGGGGCCAGGCCGCCGGCATCCTCGTCGGCGGCAAGAGCCTGAAGGATATCGAAAAAGGCGGCGGCGCCCGCTACAACGGCGCCATGGACAGCCGCTCGACCGAGGGCTCGGCCGGCGGCTATTAGGAGCACGCCCGTCAGCGGATCGTCGTATGCGCGTATTCCGCCTTGATGGTGACCACAGGCCTGGCGCCGACCACGCTCGGCCGTGGGCTGTCGATCAGCGACGCCTTGGCCGTGACGGTGTAATCGACAGGCACGTCCTTGCCGAAGTCGAGATGGCTGTCCACCGAATGCGCCTTGACGTCGATCGTCTCGTCGGCGTTGAGCTTGTCGTAAGTCAGATGCGCCCTGAGCGCGGCACTGTCGATCGCGACGGTCGAAGCATGACCTTGCAGCGTCACATCGGCCGCCTTGCTCAAGAGGCCGAGCTTCGCAAACTCACCCTCGAACCGCGCCATGACGGCCTGCTGGTTGACCTCGATCGACCCACCCGGCGGAATATTGGCGACGACTTCGGGCGAGCAATCGGAGAGATCGAACCATTTCGTCGAGGCGACCGCGATCGAAAGCGTCGTCCCATCGACCGTCATCCGGCTCTGGTCCTCGCAACCGCTGAAGAACCAGCTTGAATACCAGCGGCTGAACCAGCCGTCGCGCCGACCGCGCGTCTCGGCCCGATAGGGCTCGTCTGAATTGGCGCTGATCCGGATCGAGCTGGCGTCGCCCGTTATGACGATCGATCGGATCGCCGAGACGTCGATCGTCTCTCTCGTCCGCCAGCCATCGGCATAGCTTGAAACCAACGTGAACAGGAGCAGAGGTATGGTTATGATGATCATCATGGCAGTCTCCTTGCGTGACACCGCTCCCATCGAGCGGCGGACCCAAGGTCGCTGAGACGACACGAAATCGAGACCTCGATCGCGATCCGGGTCGCCCGCGATTGCGATCGAGGTCATTGTCGTGCTCATATCGCTCGTCTGTTGCTGGATCCGCACCCATGATCTTCGTGCCGCTGCCCTTCGTCGTCACACTGCTGCTCACGATCCTGCTTGTCCGCATGGTCAGGCAAAGCGACGGACTGGCGCCTGAGCGGCGACCCTTCCTGATCCTGATCGCGCTCTACGCGCTGCAATCGGTGCTGCTCGGCCTGCGCTGGGGCTATGACATCATCGCCCTGATGCCCGGCCAGGCGGTGCTTGCCGCCCTGATCGCCGCCTTCGCCTGGATCAGCTTCAGCAACCTCGCCCGCGACAACACCCTCTCCTGGCTGCGCCTTGCGCCGCATCTCCTGCCGGCTGCCATCGTCCTGGTGCTGATGATCTTCTGGCGTGGCCCTGTCGGCATCTTCATCACCGCCACCTTCACGGCCTACGGCGCGGCCCTCATCTGGCTCGCCCGCCACGGCCCCGATGGCCTTGTCTCCTCGCGGCTCGACGGCGCGCTCTTGTCCTACCGATCGCTGCTGATCACCGCAGCAGCTCTCCTTGCCTCCGCCACCGCCGATATCGTCATCAGCTTCGATTTCTATAGAACCGGCGGCGCCCATGCCGGCGCCGTGGTCGCGATCGGCAATGTCATCTCGCTGCTCGCCCTCGGCACCGCCGCCGCCATCGCCAGCAGCAGCCAGACCACCGAACCGGCGCCTTCGCCGCAGCAGCAGCCACCGGCACCAACATCCGGCCCGACGGAGGAAGACGGCGCCATCGCCCGCTCGCTGGACGAACTCATGCAATTGCGCGAGCTCTACCGCGACCCCGAACTCAATCTCGGCCGCATCGCCCGCCGGATGAATTTGCCCGCCCGCCGCGTATCGATCGCGGTCAACCGCGTGCACGGCGCGAGCGTCTCGCAATATGTCAACGACTTCCGCATCCGCGCCGCCTGCCAGATGCTGGAAACGACCGATGAGCCGGTGACCCGGCTGATGTTCGAATGCGGCTTCATCAGCAAGTCGAATTTCAACCGCGAATTCCTGCGCGTCACCGCCACCAGCCCCACCCAATATCGTCGGCGCCACCACACCCGGCCGGTCAGCCCAAAGCCCGCACCGGAACCGGAATTCCTGCCTGCGCCGCAAAAAGCGCTTTTCATGTCACCGTGACAAAGCAGCCGTTCACAACGCGAAAGCGCCGTCCTATTCATGACGGCATTATCATCCGAAAGAGCTCCCATGGTCAGCATTGAAATGATCGTCGCCGCCCGCGCCCGCCTGCGTGGACATGCCCGCCGCACCCCGCTTCTTTCTTCTCCGTTTCTCGACGAGATCGCCGGGCGCCGGCTGTTCATCAAGGCCGAATGCCTGCAGCACACCGGCTCCTTCAAGTTCCGCGGCGGCTGGTCGGCCGTTTCGGCGTTGGAACCCGAGGTACGCGCCCGCGGCGTCATCGCGTTCTCTTCCGGCAACCACGCCCAGGGCGTCGCGCTTGCCGCCAAGCTGCACGGCGTCCCCTCCGTCATCATCATGCCCTCCGACGCCCCGAAGCTGAAGATCGCCAATACGCGCGCGCTCGGCGCCGAGGTCGTGCTCTACGACCGCGCCACCGAAGACCGCGACGCGATCGGCGCGCGCCTCTCGGAAGAACGCCGCCTGACCCTGATCAAACCCTTCGACGAACCCCAGGTCATCGCCGGCCAGGGCACGACCGGTCTCGAGATCGCCGAACAGGCGGAAGAGGAAGGCGTGACCGCAGCCGAAGTGCTGGTCCCCTGCGGCGGCGGCGGCCTGACCTCGGGCATTGCGCTGGCACTCGAAGCCCGCACGCCAAGCTTCCGCGTCCGCCCCTGCGAGCCCGAAGGCTTCGACGACACCGCCCGCTCGCTGGCCTCGGACAAGATCGAGCGCAACGCCACGCTATCAGGCTCGATCTGCGACGCCATCATCACCCCACAGCCCGGCAACATCACCTTCCCGATCCTGAAACGACTCGCCGGCCCCGGCATCGTCGTCACCGACGAGGAAGCACTCCGCGCCATGGCGCTGGCCTTCACCCGCCTGAAGATCGTCGTAGAACCCGGCGGCGCGGTCGCGCTGGCCGCCGCGCTGTTTCATGGCGAGCAGTTGCGGGAAGATGCCGCGATCGTGGTGACCTCGGGTGGCAATGTCGATGACGAGATGTTTGGCCGGGCGCTGGCGTTGCAGGGGTAGGTGTGCACGTTCGTTAATAAAGGTGCCGTCATTAGTTGTATGCTGCCCCCTGAAGCCAACTCGCGGCACACGTCTCCTCCAAGCGAATACATCTAGGTGTCATCGGCGGCAATCAATGCGGAAGATGTGATTGCTTGAGGGAACGCTCCTGTCACCATAACCGTTTCTGTTACGCGAGCGTTCATGTTTGCTCTGCTAGTGGTCGCACATTAGCAACTTGGAGACAATGTTATGAAAGTCCACCGCATTTTCGCAGGCGCTTTCGTTTTAGCAGTACTTGGAGGAACAGTGATCCCTCCCGACGCCTACTCACAAGAGTTCGATATTCGCATCGGGAGGCCCGGAAATTATGATCGATATGACGACGATTACGGTCGCGGTGGCTGCAGTCCGCGTGAAGCAATTCGCCAAGCGCGCGGAAGGGGGATGAAGAACCCGCAAATCTACTCGATCGACAGGCGTCGTGTTGTTGTTGACGGATATGGATGGAGAAACGAGTACACGAAACTCACTTTGGCAAACAAACGCGGCTGCCCACGTATTCGCTGATCTCGGAGCTATCATGGGCCTTTCCAGACTAAGAGCGGTGTGGCACCAAGTCGTGTCCAAAGGACGCATCAAGTTGGGTGGAAATACCCGCATTTCGGCGGGTGTTGTGATCGACCCGGGAGCCGGCTGGATCACGATTGGCAAAAATGCCGAGCTTCAGCGCCATTCTATTATTCAAACTTACGGCGGCAGCATCGCTATCGGGGATGGCTTTAGTCTAAACCCGTACTCCATTCTCTATGGGCATGGTGGATTGAAAATAGGAAATAACGTCAGGATCGCGGCTCGCGTTACCATTGTGCCCTTCAATCACAATGTCGATAGGATCGACCTGCCGATCAAGCGCCAGGGAGAGACGCGGCTTGGAGTGAGCATCGGAAATGATGTCTGGATAGGCACGGGGGCAATTGTGCTCGACGGCGTCGATATCGCCGATGGTTGCGTAATCGGTGCAGGGGCGGTCGTCACCAAAAGCACGCAAGCCAACGGCATCTACGGCGGCGTTCCCGCCCGCCTTATACGCCTGCGGGGAGACTCCATTCAACCTCGATAGAAGTGGAACGTCTTCCGATCATTATCGCCTACGGAAAACCCACTCTCCGCCAGTGCCGATTTGATCGTCGCGACCTTGTCGCCGCCGATGATATGCGGATGCAGTTCGACCAGTATGTGCTTCACGGCGTGCGGGATGCTCCCAGTCAGCAGATCGAACTCGCCGCCCTCGATGTCCATGATCAGGACATCTGGCTGATGCCGCTCCAGCACATCGGCGAAGGCGACCGCGTCGACGGTGACGACCTTGCCCGGCAGACCACGTTCGAAGGCGCTCGAAGAGATGATATTGTCGCTCGAGTTGAACGAGATTGGCTTTCCGTCGGCCGTAACAGCCTGCATGTGCAGATTCGGCTCGAGCTTGTTGAGTGCGTAGTTCTCACGGATGAGATCCATCACCCGGGGATTGGCCTCATATGTGTGAACGTTCGACGGGCCGCAGATCTTGGCCGCCAGCAACGATATGAAGCCCACGCCCGTCCCCAGTTCCACGACGACGCTGCCTGGCTTCAGTATTCTGAGGAGAACATTGCGCTCGGTGTCCTCGTAGACTTCTCGATACATGAGATCGCGAACATACTGAGGCACGCGCCTCTTGTCCGACACAAGCCTTACGCCGTCGATGGTGACGGTCTTCGCGCCCGTGAGGTAGCGGAATTTCTTTCTCAAAGACCGGCTGCTGAAAAATGCCATGTGTTATTCCCTCGACATCATGGGTGAATGAGCCAGAAAGCAGGGAATTTCAAGCTCGGATGCCGTCAATTTACCGAACCGGACCGGATATGGGATGGTCGCACACAGCTATTCGGAACGCGGTCTTGCCTTGTCGTCAGCTGAAACGCTCGTCGTTTCTCCAAGTACATCCGAAACCGACTGCCGCACCAGCGCAGCTAGCCTCGCCACCGCCGGTGCACTCTCCGCTTCTGCCCGATGCAGAACCAGTCCGAGCCCGGGCAACTCAGGCAGCGCCAGATTGCCCGCCATGAGCGGCCGCACCTTCGCGGGCAGGCCGACCGGCGTGCGCAGCGTGATGCCAAGCCCCGCCGCCGTCGCCGCCCACAAGCCGCCGAGGCTGGGGCTGACAAAGGCGAGCCGCCAGGAAATGCCCGCCGCATCCAGCGCCTTGGTCGCCGCGCTGCGCATCAGGCAGGGCGCCTCGAGTGCCGCGAGCGGCAGTGGCTCTCCGCTTGCACGGTCCCACCCCGATGATACGGTGGCCGAGCCGATCCAGCGCATCGGCACCTCGCCGATCCGATCGCAATGCGGCGTCAGCGTCCCGTCGCTCCAGGCGAGCGCGAGGTCGAGCTTGCCCGAGGTCACGCGCTCGATCAGCTCGACGTTTCGCACCACCCGCGCCTCGATCCGTACCTTCGGATGCGCCCGCGCAAACCGGCCGAGCACATCAGGGAGCAGCGTTTCGCCGAAATCCTCCTGCAGGCCAAGCCGCACCCAGCCCTCAAGCTCGACGCTGCGCACGGCCGCCGCCGCCTCGTCGTTCAGCTCCAGCAGGCGCCGCGCATAGCCGAGCATCGTTTCGCCGGCATCGGTCAGCGCAAGGCCGCGGCCGGACTTGCGGAAGATCGGCGTGCCCGCCTGCTCCTCCAGCTTCTTCAGCTGCGCGCTGACCGCCGATGTCGAGCGCCCCAGCCGGTCGGCGGCGCGCGCGAAATTACCGAGCTCGATGCCGGTGACGAATGTTCTGAGCACGTCGAGGTCGAAGATCGTCCGGCGCATCAAATAGTCCATTTTTCGGGATTAATAATCCATTATATTCTGATTTTCTGCATTATCGTGCCGTGCGATCTTCTCCCTGTCAACATCTGGGAAAAGGAGGCACAACATGCCCTTCGCTCGTATCTCGCTTCTGAAAGGCAAGGCGCCGGAGTACATCGCGGCCCTCTCCGAGAGCCTCCACCGCGCCATGGTGGAAACCTTCAACGTGCCGCCCGCCGATCGCTTTCACATCATCCACCAGCACGATCGGGGCGAACTGATCTTCGACCGCAACTATCTCGCCGGCCCGCGCTCCGATGATTTCGTGCTGATCGCGATCACCGCCGGCAAGCCGCGCACGGCGGAGGCGCGCACCGCCTTCTTCAAGCGTGCGGTCGAACTGCTCGGCCAGTCGCCGGGCCTGCGGCCACAGGATGTGATGATCGTCATCAACACCACGGCGCCGGACGAATGGTCTTTCGGCAATGGTGGCCAGCAGATGCTGGAGCCCGGTTGGGAAATCCGCGCAATGGAGACCGCGCCATGATCGCCATGCAATACGGCTTCACCCTGCCCGCCGACTACGACATGGCGATCATCGACCGCCGCATCCACGACAAGGGCCCGATGACCGACGGCTTCCCCAAGCTCGGCTTCAAGGCCTATCTCACGGCACGCAAGGGCGAGCTCGGCGCGACCGACAATCTCTACGCCCCCTTCTATTTCTGGCGGCATGCCGAGGGCGCGAGCGATTTCCTCTGCGGCCCCGGTTTTGAGGCCGTCAGCCAATCCTTCGGCCGGCCGCAGGTGGCGACGTGGATTGTCTGGCATAGCGATGTGGCGCCGGATGCAACGAAGGCACGCTTCGCGACGCGCGAGATATTGCCGCTGGATGCGGACGTTTCGCTCGCATCCGTTCGTGAAAGCGAAACCGTTCACTCCCGTGAGCGGTTGGATGAGCGCGGTGTACTCGCCTCCGTAACGGCCTTCGATCCCTCGGGCTGGACGATGGTGCGCTTTGCGCTGCACGCCGACGCGCCTGCGGTGTCGCCCTCGACACTGATCTATCGCGTCGGTCACGTGTCCTTGCCGTGACAGGCTATGGCGAGTCCCCGGTCTTAAAACCGATAGGTCAGGGGTGGAACGCTGATCGAGAGGTCAGTGGGTGGGATACCCCCCTCTGCCCTGCCGGGCATCTCCCCCACAGGTGGGGAGATTGACTGGGTTTAACCGCTCGCTCCGACATCCACGTTTGGATGGGGAGCACGCCACGAGTCGATCTCCCCCCTTGTGGGGGAGATGTCCGGCAGGACAGAGGGGGGTAACACACCCGCCAAGCCGGCAACGCATCAAAAGGCAGCGCAACGAAAAAACCCGCCACCTCGATGAGGCAGCGGGTTCTCAAATCAATCACACCAAATGCGGATCAGATGCCGCTCTGGCCGTCGGAGCCGATATAGGCGATGCGGATCATGTTGGTGGCGCCGGGGGTGCCGAGAGGCACGCCGGCCGAGATGATGATGCGGTCGCCCGGCTTGCCGAAGCCTTCGTCGGCGACGATGCGGCAGGCGCGGTTGACCATGTCGTCGAGGTCGGTGGCGTCATGGGTGACGACGCAGTGCAGGCCCCAGACGATCGCCAGGCGGCGGGCGGTCTGGATGACCGGCGACAGCGCCAGGATCGGAACCTGCGGACGCTCGCGCGAGGCGCGAAGGCCCGTCGTGCCCGAAGACGTGTAACAGACGATAGCCGACAGCTTCAGCGTTTCGGCGATCTGGCGGGCAGCCAGCGAGATCGCGTCGGCGCCGGTTGCTTCCGGCTGGGCGCGCTGCGCATAGATGATACCCGGGTAATGCGGCTCGCGCTCGATGGCGCTGGCGATCGACGCCATGGTGGCAACCGATTCGACCGGATAGTCGCCCGACGCGGATTCGGCCGACAGCATGACGGCATCGGCGCCCTCGAAGACGGCGGTCGCGACGTCGGACACTTCGGCGCGGGTCGGAACCGGCGCGGTGATCATCGATTCCAGCATCTGCGTGGCGACGACGACGGGCTTGCCCGAACGACGGCAGGCGCGGATCAACTGCTTCTGGATGCCGGGAACGGATTCCAGTGGCATCTCGACGCCGAGGTCGCCACGGGCGACCATCAGGGCGTCGGAGAGCTCGATGATCTCTTCGATACGCTCGATTGCCTGCGGCTTCTCGATCTTCGACATGATCCCCACGCGGCCCTTGGCGATCTTGCGGACTTCCGCGAGATCCTCAGGACGCTGCACGAAGGACAGCGCGACCCAGTCGACATCGTCAGTCGCCAGCACGGCGTCGAGGTCGGTGCGGTCCTTGTCGGTGAGAACGCCGACGGTCAGCAGCGTGTCGGGAAGGCTCACGCCCTTGCGATCGGAAATCTTCGTGCCCGAGATGACGGTCGTGACGATGCTCTTGCCGTCGCACTTTTCAGCGCGCAAAGCGAGCTTGCCGTCGTCGATCAGCAGGCGATGTCCCGGCTGCACGGATTCCAGAATTTCCGGATGCGGCAGGTAAACGCGGGTGGCGTCACCAGGTGCATCGTTGTTGTCGAGCGTGAAGGTCTGGCCGGGCTTCAGCTCGACCTTGGTGTCGGCGAACTTGCCGACGCGCAGCTTCGGGCCCTGAAGGTCGGCGAGAATGCCGATCGGCCGGCCGGAGCGTGCCTCTACCGCGCGGATGCGCTGGATCAGGCTGCGCATGACGTCATGGCTCGCATGGCTCATGTTGATACGGAAAACGTCCGCACCGGCCTGGTGCAGCTTTTCGATCATCGATTCGTCGGACGAGGCGGGTCCGAGCGTTGCGAGGATTTTTACTTTGCGATTACGCTTCATCAATTCGGACTTTCTTGCGTACCGGGAGTGTCGGAAAGTTGAACCATCCAGCTGCCCTGGCGGCCCGTGTCATATTCCTTGAACCCCATCTTCTGATAGCCACGGGCGTAGCAATCATTGACCCCCGTGATCTTGAACTCGTTTTCCGCCACGCACATCTGCACGTCGCCCGTCCATCGACCTCCCCGGGCAGCGTCTTCAGCGTAGAGATAGTAATAGCGCGACTGCAGCTCCCCCTCGATCAACGTCGCGCAGGTCGTTGCCGGGACCTGCCACCAGCCTTCCGTTATCCAGCCATCCTTGGCTCGGTAACCGATCGCCACGCCCACCAGATTCTGCGTTCCGTTGCAGACACGAAAATCGGCGCGGGCCACGTCGGCTATGAAAAACGGCGAGCACGCCGCGAGAACAAAAAGAGCAAAACGGGCAAACGGCCCGGAACGCGTAAGGAAACTTGGCGCGGTCTGGATCAACACGACTTCCATTCGGCTCCCGGTTATTCGTGATGGTGCCTTTCTTGCGCTGCCTCCCGGCGAAAGTCAACGTAATGCTAATCGATTATATAGTCGATCGCCCGGCTGTGGCGGCATTGCCGCGATGATCGCCGACCGATTGTCCGATGATTGTTACCAGACCCTGCTTGAACCTCCTCTTTGCCCGTGCGATCAGGAACATGCTTGAAATCATGAAACGGCATTTTCCCGCATGAGCGCCTTCAATTCCTTCGAAATTCTAAGCGGAAATCATGACAGCGGCATGGTGCTTCTCGGCGATCACGCCATGAACCGCCTGCCCGAGCGCTACGGCATGCTCGGCCTGCCGGAAAGCGCCTTCGCGCGCCACATCGCCTATGATATCGGCATCGAGGGTTTGGTGCGGTCGCTCTCGGCGAAGCTCGGCGTTCCGGCCGTTCTCGGCGGCTTTTCGAGGCTGCTGATCGACCCCAACCGGGGCGAGGACGACCCGACGCTGATCATGAAGATCTCCGATGGCGCCATCATCCCCGGCAATCATCCGATCACCGCGGAAGAATGGAACCACCGCATCGAAACCTTCCATCGCCCCTATCACAATGCCGTCAACGCGACGATCTCGGCAGTGGAAAACGCCACCGGCAAGGCGCCGCTGGTACTGTCGCTGCATTCGTTCACCCATGCATGGAAGGGCGTCCCCCGCCCGTGGCATGCAGCTGTACTGTGGGATAGCGACGACCGCGCCGTGGCGCCGCTGCTTGACTTGCTGCGCGCCGATACCGATCTCACCATTGGCGACAACGAGCCCTACGACGGCGCGCTGAAGGGCGATACAATGTACCGCCACTGCATGCTGACGGGCATTCCCCACGCGCTGCTCGAGGTGCGCCAGGACTTGATCGCCGACGAGGCGGGCATCGCCGCGTGGGCGGATCGGCTGGCGCCGATCTTCGCAACCATGAACGCCGATCCGGCGTTGCACCGGTATCAGGTGCATCCGTCGCGCACCGGCCCCTATTGATGAAAGAGAGCGATATGACCGCACTCACCAGGGAACAGCAGACCGAATTCGAAGCCGCCGCCTTCCGCCGGCTGGTCGCGCATCTGCGCGAGCGCAGCGACGTGCAGAACATCGACATGATGAATCTGGCCGGCTTCTGCCGCAACTGCCTGTCCAACTGGTACCGCGAGGCGGCCGAAGCCGATGGCGTCGGGATCTCGAAGGACCAGTCCCGCGAGATCGTTTACGGCATGCCCTTCGAGGAGTGGAAGAGCCTTCACCAGAAGGAAGCCTCCGCCGAGCAGAAGGCCGCGTTCGAAAGCAACAACCCGCACAAATAAGCCCCGGCTTGTCGATTGCGCTTGACCCCGACGCCGCTTCGCGGCAGTCAACGCCATCCGAATTTTTCACCCCCTATCAGGAGAACACGATGTCTGATGCCCACGGCGTTGCCCGCGACCAGCTTCGCGCTTTCATCGAGCGCATTGAACGGTTGGAAGAAGAAAAGAAGACCATCGCCGACGATATCAAGGACGTCTACGGCGAAGCCAAGGGTACCGGATTCGACACCAAGATCCTCAAGAAGGTGATCGCGCTGCGCAAGAAGGACGAGCAGGAACGCCTCGAGGAAGAAGCGATCCTCGATACCTACCTCGCCGCGCTGGGCATGATCGAAGGTCCGGCGGAAGCCTGATCCAACGACCATCCATGCAAAAAGCCGTCGATCTCTATCGGCGGCTTTTTCTTTTGTACGGTCAGGCGGCGCTGCGCCCCGCTGCCTCCGGCAGCATGTGGGCCATCGCGCCGAGCAGGTCTGTCTGCGAGATGAGGCCGATCACATGGCCGCCGGCATCGACGATGACCACCGCATGGGTGCGCCCGTCGGTAAGATCGGGCAGCAGGCTGATCGCAGGCGCATCGGCAGATGCGGTCGCAGCATCGGCAGATGCGGTCGCAGCGTCGGCGATGTTGCCCGCCAGCACGTCGGCTCCCATCAGTTCGCGCAGGCCGACGGCGCCGACCAGTCGGCCCTCGCCGTCCTTGACCGGCAGCGTGCGGACATTGTGCTTGAGAAGCAGCGCCCGCGCCTCTTCCGCCGAGGCGCCCTCTCCCACCGCGATCACGTCTCGCGACATGATATCGGCGCAGGTAACGGTGCCGTGCGAGCGAACCGCAGCCTCGACCTCGACCTGCCGCAGCAGGCGGCTCAGGTCGCCGCGATCGATGTCGAACGTCTCCTCGAACCTTGCCAGCGCCGCATCCACATCCTCCTCGCGAAAGCCGATGCGCGTTGCCGACGGCGGATCGATCGTCTGGTGGGTATTCACCGGCGCGGGAGCCGCCACATGCGGATAGTTCCGCCGCCCCAGCTTGTGGAAGATGATGCCGAGCGCCACCAGGATGCAGGAATTGAGCGCCACCGGCACGAAGGGGAAGAGCAGCCCCCAGCTTGCCACCGCCGGCCCGCCGAGCACGGCCGTCAGCGCCGCAGCGCCCCCCGGCGGATGCAGGCAGCGGGTGAACGACATCGCCCCGATCGCCAGCGATACGCCGACCCCGATGGCGATGATCGGCTCGTGGATGAAATGCGCGGCGAGAATGCCCATCATCGCCGAAATCGTATTGCCGCCGATGATCGACCACGGCTGCGCCAGCGGGCTGGCCGGCACAGCGAACAGCAGCACGGCCGACGCGCCCATCGGCGCCACGATCAGCGGCAGGTGCGAGCCCTGCCCGAAGAAGTAGCCGCAGACCATGCCTGTCAGCGCGATGGCGATCAGCGCGCCGAGGCAGGCGAACATGCGTTCGCGCAGCGTCGCCCCGGCAAGGATCGGCGCAAACAGGCGGCGCGGAGAGCGGCGGCCGGGATCGGTCTTGGGTGTGCTGGGCTGTGACATTGAGAAACCGAGATCTGTAGAAGCTAAGATGATGGTGCGGGGACTGGGAGGTCAGGAGTGCGGCATCGAGACCCCGTCCCTGCCCCGGGTGGCGATAAGCGTATCGTGGAAGGCCTCGAAGGTTTCCGAGCGCCCCTCATCCTTGCGCCTCACGAGGAAGGTTTCGACCGCCCCGATCTCACGGCTGACGATATCGACCGGCCAGCGCATGAGCTCGAAGACGGAGCGCGGCATGACGCCGAAAGCGTTGCCTGCGACGATGCTGGCAAGGATCGCGTGATAGGAGGCAAGCTCAAGCGTGCGTAGCCCGGTCGCCTGCTCGGCCCACTCCTCCGCCATGCGGCGATAGGTGCAGCCCGGCTCCATGACGGCAAGCGTCTCCACCCTGAGATCGCCGGCGTCGCTCACCTCGACGTGCCGCGGCGGCAGAACGAGGATCAAATCCTCGACATAGATACGCCGCGCATCGAAGCGGGAGAGATCGAGATCGCCGTAGCGTCGCGCATCGAGCGCCTTTTCCGGCGGCCGGGCGATCAGCGCGCAATCCAGTTCCTCGGCCAGAACGCTTCCGAGGAGCTCGCGCGTCGCTCCCATCGTCAGGTGCAGCGAGACCCGTGGCCACTGCGAACCGAAGCGCCGGATAACCTCGGGAAGTCGGCTCGCCGCCGTGCTTTCCATGGTGCCGAGGCGCAGTTCGCCGGCCAGACGCAGCGGCTGCACCGACTGACGCGCCTCGGCCGCCAGATCGGCAAGCCGTGTCGCATAGCCGCGAAAGATCTCTCCTTCACGTGTCAGCGTCATACGCTTGCCGTCGCGGCTGAAGAGAACGGCGCCTAGATCCTGCTCCAGCTGCTGGATGCGCGTCGTCACGTTGGACGGCGCCCGCCCGATCGCCTGCGCGGCGCGGGTAATGCTGCGGTGCTCGGCAACGGCTTCAAAGATATCGAGGGAAGAGAGATCCATATCATTCGCAAGAAAAGAACAAGAGGCACCCTCTATTCTCCATCAGAGAACAGAAATCAACCTCTGCTCTGGCAGTTCGTCGATGGCGTTCTGTCGCAGGCGAACAAAAAAACCGCCGGATCGCTCCGGCGGTTTTGTTCAATTCCATGGTCCCAGACCTTAGTTGGCCTCGAACTTGCGAACTTCCATGAAGTTCACCGCGCTGCCGCTGAACCGGCCCGGATCGATCGACGCCGTCTTGGTGAAGCCGTCGGCATAGACCGATGTTGGCTGCGCCCTGAGCGTCTGGCTGACGAAACGCGGCGCCTTGACCGGCTTGGTCACCATCTCCATGCGCGCATTGGTCAGCGCCCACTTCGAAATGATCTTCTGCGTCAGCTTCGGCTCCGTGCGGATCGTCGCACGGCTGGCATCGGCGCTGGCCGCTTCCTGCTTGGTCGGACGACCACCCTTGGCCGGCAGGCCCTGGGCAACGCCTGCGTCGGCAGCGGGCTTCGGTGCGTCGAAGGCATCGCCGAAGCTTGCCGACTTCGTCGCCGGGGTAAGAGCGGCCATCTGCAGCGGAGCCTTCTCCGCCGGAACCTTTTGAGGCATTGCCGCGTTGATAGCCTGTTCGACGCTCATCGGCTGCTGGGCGGATGCGACCTGAAGGTCGCGACCATTCGTCTGGCGATCGAGAGCATCGGCATAGGCCGCAGAGAGCGTGCTCTGCTGGTCCGCTACGTCCTCACCCGCTTCCGGATCCGCATCGGCGGCTGCGAGAAGCTTTTCGGCGAGAGCCGGACGTTCAGCCGGTGTCGGTACAGCTGCGAGATTCCCCGTCCCCGCAGCCGGATCGACCGAAGCGACTTCCGCATCGCCAGGAGAACGGCGCGGGCCAAGCAGAGAAGGAACCGGAACGCTGTAGGCACTGAGATCGGCGAACTGCTGCTGACCCGGCTGGGTGGCATCAGCCAAAGCCTGCTGTGCTGCGTTGCCGGACTGCGGAGAAACAAGGGCGCTGGCCATTTCCGGGCCGGCTTCCTGCTGACCTGCGAACGCCGGCCGCACCTGCGGGATCGGCGCGGACACTGCTGCGACCTCGGTCTGCTGGGCAGGAGCCTGCTCAGCCGGGTTGGCAGCATTCGGCATTGATGCCGCCGGCGGCGACGCCTTGGCGACCGCCACAGGCGTGCTGTCTTCCGAGCTATCCTCTTCCTCGTCGGCCCCGCCGCCAAAGAGAGCTGCAAACAGTGTTTTCGGCTTGCCCGACTGCTGCGACGAAGACGACGAGCCGGTGTAGGCACCCGAGCTTGCCATCTGCACTTCGGTCGAGCTGACGCGGCGCTTGTAATCGGCAACGGCCTGCTCGTAGCCCGGCAGCGGCTTGCCGTCGGCCGGGATGTGCATGGTGTTGCCATTAGGGAAGAGGCGCACGAGCTCGTCGCGGTTCATGCGCGGCCAGGCGCGAACACCGCCAACATCCATGTGCACGAAGGGCGAACCCGATTTCGGATAGAAACCAACGCCGCCAACCTGCATTTTCATGCCGATTCCGCGCAATGTCGCGAGTTTGACGTCTGGAATGAAGAAGTCCATCGCCTTGCCGAGCATGTGCTGGCTCTTCTCGGCGACGCCGGAATTGCGCGAGCGGCCCTTGAGCATGGCGTTCGTGGCCGGCGAGCGGAAGCCGCAGACGACGTTGATGTAATCCTTGGAACCGCTCTGGCGGTAAACTTCCCAGATCAGGTCGAACAGGCGCGGATCCATCTTCGTCGGCTGGTTCTTGCGCCAGTCGCGAAGGAAGCGGTTGAGCTGCTCGAGACCCTTGGGATCGAAGCGGCCGTTACGCTTGTAGGTGATCACGGCCTTTTCGCCGGTGTGGATGAAGTAGAGCTTGAGACTACGCGTTTCGCCCGCTGCCTGCGACGGCGTACTGGAGCCGACGAGCACCGGGGACGAAACTGCAACTGCGAGAAGGGCGGCCATAGCCGTCCTTGCCACCTTTCCGCAAAGGTCTGCGCACCTATTGCGCCAGGTCGGGCGCGAAGGCTTCGTATTCCAATTCAGATCCGGCAAACTCAATCCCCGTCAGACAGCCGATGGTCCCTCAATTCGACCCTTGGCCGTTAAATGCGGTCACACGATGGCAAAAATGCCACACACGTTCAACCTTTTCTTTACATAGTGAACAGGCCACTAACAAGTGGTTTATGATTGGTAACAAAATATGATTGCCGGATTGTTAATGTAGCAGAGTTACGCAGCGTCCTTCTGCGGGTTATCCGGATCGATGCCGTAATCCTTGAGTTTCCGGTAAAGCGTCGAGCGTCCGATGCCCAGTTTGCGCGCTACCTGGCTCATCTGGCCGCGGTAGAATTTCAGCGCGAAACGGATCAGCTCTTCCTCCACATCGGCCAGCGTTCTGACCTCTCCGGCGGGGTTCGTGCTCGCGATCGCATTGTCGGGCGTCTCGTTGATTCGCGCCGTCAGCTCTCCGATAACCGATTGAGCGACCTGATATTCCGCCGCTACCAGCTCGGGACGGGCATTGTCGGAAACCAGCGCCAGATGATCGACGACCTCGTATTCCGGCAGCTGTGCCGCGATCTGCGGGAAGTCGGTCTCCGTAAGCTCCGGTCCTTCGGTCAGGACCACCGCGCGGAAGATCGCGTTCTCCAGCTGGCGGATGTTGCCCGGCCAGTCGTAGGCCGTCAGCAAAGCCATCGCGCCGGCACTGACCGTCATGCGGCGACCGTTCTTCTGTTCGGTCGAAAACCGGTCCGCAAAGACGCGAACGAGGTGCGGGATGTCTTCTTTGCGCTTTCGCAGCGCCGGAATTGTGATCGGGAAGACGTTCAGGCGGTAGTACAGATCCTCGCGGAAATGGCCATTCTTGACCTCTTCGATCAGATCCTTGTTGGTTGCCGAGATCAGACGGACATTGACCTTGTGCGCCGTGCGTGCGCCGACGGTCTCGATTTCGCCCTGCTGAACCGCGCGCAAAAGCTTCACCTGCACCTCGAGCGGCAGGTCGCCGATCTCGTCTAGGAAGATGGTGCCGCCATCGGCTTCCATGAATTTGCCGACGTGTCGCTCGGTAGCGCCCGTGAAGGCGCCCTTCTCGTGGCCGAAGAGAATGCTCTCGACCAGATTGTGCGGGATGGCGCCACAGTTGACGGTCACGAACGGCTTGCCGGAACGATCGCCGGCCGACTGGATCGCGCGCGCCACCAGCTCCTTGCCGACGCCCGATTCACCTTCGAGCACGACGGGGATATTGGACTGCGATGCGCGCTGGGCGAGATCGATGACGCGGATCATCGCCGGGCTGGCGGAGACGATATCGTCGAAGCCGACGGCGCCGGAGCGTGCCCGGCGGCCGGACCGCGCCTTTATCTCACGCTGGTCGAGCTTCAATGCATTGGCGATGGAATTGGCGATCCGCTCGGGCGAGACCGGCTTGACGACGAAATCGAAGGCGCCGGCACGCATTGCCTGCACCACCGTTTCGATGCCGCCCTGTCCGGTCTGCACGATCACGGGAATCTGTGTGCCGAACTCGTGCGCCGCCTCGAGGAATTCGAGACCGGTCATTTCGGGCATCATCAGGTCGAGAACGATGACATTATAGAGGCCGCCGCCCCGCTTCACCATCTCCAGACCGATCCGGCCATTTTCCGCCTGATGGACGACATGCCCATGACGCTCGATCGCGTTCTTCAGCAGTCGGCGCTGTACTGGATCGTCCTCGACGACAAGTATCTGCGCTGCACCCTTGAGCTCATTGTAACCGGTCATTGTTGCCTCACTTCATGCGAAACCTTGAAGCGTAATCTGGCAGAAAGGCTTGAACATCCAGTTTTGAGAAACCATCGCATTTTAACGGTTGTGACGAAGGCGATTTCGCCTCGAAACGACCCTGTTTCGCAACCGCAAAGCCCTTGATACCGGGGCTTTGGACGCATAGACAGTCAGACCTGTCGTAAAATAGGAAGAGGACCCCGCTTATGAAAAACACACTCTTCGGCGCCAACGGTAACTTTTCGCTCATGAAGTTCGCGGCAGCCGCCGGCGGTTCTGCAAGCGAAGCGGCGCTGGGTGATCTGCCGACGTGGAAGCTACAGGACCTCTATCCTTCCGCCACCTCCACCGCCTTCACGTCAGACATGGAAAAGGCCGGCAAGGCCGCGGTGGCCTTCGAGGAGAAGTGGAAGGGCAAGCTCGCAGACGCGGCAACCAAAACCGGCGCTGACGGCATCGGCCAGGCGCTGAAGGAATTCGAGGCGCTGGACGACATTATCGGCCGCCTCGGCTCGTTCGCCGGCCTTACCTATTTCTCCGATACGTCGAGCCCTGCCAACGGCAAGCTCTATGGCGACGTACAGGCCAGAATCACCGATTTCTCCGGCCACCTGCTGTTCTTCGGTCTCGAGCTCAACCGCATCGACGACGCCGTGCTCGATGCCTGCATGGCAAACGATCCCGCTGCCGGCCACTATCGCCCGTGGCTGGTGGACCTGCGCAAGGAAAAGCCTTACCAGCTGGACGACAAGCTCGAGCAGCTGTTCCTTGAGAAGTCGATGACCTCGGCCGCCGCCTTCAACCGCCTGTTCGACGAGACCATGGCGGAACTGCGCTTCGACATCGACGGCGAGAAGCTGTCGATCGAGGTCACGCTCAACATGCTGCAGGATCGTGACACCGCGGTTCGCCGCAAGGCTGCGATGGCGCTGGCCGAAACCTTCAAGGCCAACATCCGCACATTTACGCTGATCACCAATACACTCGCCAAGGACAAGGACATTTCCGACCGCTGGCGCGGCTTCGAGGACATCGCCGATTCCAGGCACCTCGCCAACCGCGTCGAGCGCGAGGTGGTCGATGCGCTGGCCGCCGCCGTCAAGGAGGCTTACCCGCGCCTCTCGCACCGCTACTACAAAATGAAAGCCAAATGGCTCGGCATGGAGCAGATGGAGTTCTGGGACCGCAACGCCCCGCTGCCGGAAACCTCGAACGCCGTCATCCCCTGGACCGAAGCCAAGGACACGGTTCTCTCCGCCTATGGAGACTTCGCACCGGAAATGGCCGAAATCGCCAAGCGCTTTTTCGACGAACAGTGGATCGACGCTCCCGTCCGACCCGGCAAGGCGCCGGGCGCCTTCGCGCACCCGACCGTTCCCTCGGCGCACCCCTATGTGCTCGTCAACTATCTCGGCAAGCCGCGCGACGTGATGACCCTCGCCCACGAACTCGGCCATGGCGTGCATCAGGTGCTGGCCGGCGGCCAGGGTGCCTTGATGTGCCAGACACCGCTGACCCTTGCCGAAACCGCCTCCGTCTTCGGCGAAATGCTCACCTTCCGCGCCCTCCTCGACAAGACCAAGGACAAGCGCGAGCGCAAGGCGATGCTCGCCCAGAAGGTCGAAGACATGATCAACACGGTCGTGCGCCAGATCGCCTTCTACGAATTCGAGCGCAAGGTGCACACGGCCAGAAAGGCAGGCGAACTGACCTCCGACGACATCGGCGAACTCTGGCTGTCAGTCCAGTCCGAAAGCCTCGGACCGGCGATCAAGATCTCGGAAGGCTACGAGACCTACTGGACCTATATCCCCCACTTCATCCACTCACCGTTCTACGTCTACGCCTATGCCTTCGGCGACTGCCTGGTGAATTCGCTCTACGCCGTCTACCAGAAGGCTGATCAGGGCTTCCAGGACAAGTATTTCGAGTTGCTGAAGGCCGGCGGCACCAAACACCACTCCGAACTCCTCAAGCCTTTCGGCCTCGACGCCACCGATCCGTCGTTCTGGGGCAAGGGCTTGTCGATGATCGAGGGGCTGATCGACGAGCTGGAAGCGCTAGATAAGGGCTGAGGTGGCTGTCCCTTCTCCCCGGCGGGGGAAGGGACCTGCCGCACCGCCCCGCTTCACAGACAGGACCTTGCATGAACGGGCGCGCCCCTCACATCCTCTTTCGCGACGACACATCCGGCCAGGTCATGCTCTTTGCCGATCCCGCCGAGATCATCGTCGCCCACACCCGCGCCGAGGTCTTCGAGGCGCTGGCCCGCATGGAAAAGGCGCGCGCCGCGGGCAAGTGGCTGGCCGGCTATCTCTCTTACGAGGTCGGCCACCTCTTCGAGGAAAAGCTCGCCGGCTTCGCAATCGAGAACCGAGAGACCCCGCTTCTCTGCTTCGGCGTCTTCGACACCCCGCAGGGCGAAACCCACCCGCTCGCCCAACCGGCACAGCGCCTCGAAAACGAGGAGTTTCTGACCGCGCCGAGCGCGGCATGGGATTTCGCCACCTACAAGAACCGCTTCGACCGCCTGCACCACCACCTCATGCAGGGCGATTGCTACCAGGCCAATCTCACCATGCCGATTGAGGCCCGCTGGTCCGGCGATATCAGCGCCGCCTTCTGGTCGCTGATATCGCGCCAGCCGGTGAAATACGGCGCGCTGGTCGATCTCGGCGGGCCGGTCATCCTGTCGCGCTCGCCCGAGCTCTTCTTCCGTACCGACGAGGAAGGCTGGATCGAGACGCATCCGATGAAGGGCACCGCCAAACGCGGCACCACTCCCGCAGAGGACGAGGCAATCAAGGCCGCCATGCTCGCCGATATCAAGACGCAGGCCGAAAACCGCATGATCGTCGACCTCTTGCGCAACGATATCTCGCGCATATCAGAAGTCGGCACGCTCGACGTCCCCAAACTCTTCGACATCGAAACTTATCCTACGGTTCACCAGATGGTGAGCCACGTGCAGGCAAAGCTGCTGCCGAACCTCGAAATCCGCGACATCCTCACGGCACTCTTCCCCTGCGGCTCGATAACGGGCGCCCCGAAGATCAGCGCCATGACGATCCTGCACGAATTGGAAGACGGCCCGCGCGACGTCTATTGCGGCGCCATCGGCATGATCGCGCCATCGGGTGCCATGCGCTTCTCCGTCGCCATCCGCACGCTTACCCTCTTCGACGACGGCCGCGCCGTCTTCAATGTCGGCGGCGGCATCGTCATCGATTCCACCGCCGAAGCCGAATACGAAGAGTGCCTCTTGAAGGCCCGCTTCGCCATCGGCGACCAACCGATCGCAGGCACCGGGAGAGTGTGATTTGGCCGACTTTTCGCTGATCGAAACCCTGCGCTACGAGCCTGAACTCGGTTTCGTCCGCCTGCGCCTGCATCTCGCCCGCCTCTCCCGCTCCGCCCGCCGCATCGGATTTCCCGAGCCGGCCGGGGCAAGGACCAAGCTTGAGGAAGCCGTCGCCGGCGCGCGATCGGCCCAGCGCGTCCGGCTGGTCTTCGACGAGAAGGGGAATACCTCAGTCACAACGGCGCCCTTCACGCCGCTCGCGCCCGACGTCGTGTGGACCATCCGAATTGCCGATCAACGGCTCGATTCCGCCGACAAGCTGCTTAGAATAAAGACGACCCGTCGCACGGTCTACGAGGCCGCTCGAGCCGAATATGCTGCATCGGAAGCCGACGAAGTCCTGATGCTGAACGAGCGCGGCGAGGTCTGCGAGGGCACCATCACCTCCATTTTCCTCGACGACGGCTCGGGCATGTTGCGCACGCCGCCGATCTCCTGCGGGCTGCTGGCCGGCGTGCTGCGCACCGAACTGATCTGCCAGCGCAAGGCCCGCGTCGGCCGCATCACGCTTGAAGATGTCCAGGCTGGAAGGCTCTATGTCGGCAATTCTCTGCGCGGGCTGATCCCCGCCCGGCTGCTTTACTAGGCGACGATCCGCAATCTGTCCCGCCCGCCCTGCTTGGCATGATAGAGCGCCTCATCCGCCCGCGCATAAAGCTCGCGCGCCGTCTCGCCGGGATGGAACTCTGCCAGCCCCGCCGAGCAGGTGTAGGAGAAGCCCGGCGCATTCAGGATCGGCCGGGAATTGCGCACGGTCGTCAGGATGCGCTCGATGATCAGTTCGCCTTGCGAAAGCGTGGTGTCCGGCAGGATCAGCATGAATTCCTCGCCGCCGATGCGTCCGAAGCTGTCGCGCCGACGCACCAGAGGATGCACCAGCCGGGCGAAGTTCACCAGCACGTCGTCCCCGGCCTGGTGACCGTATAGATCGTTGATGCGCTTGAAGTAATCGAGATCGATGATGCAGATGCAGCCACCCTTGGGCTGAATGGCTGTTTGTCCGTTGGCCAGCGTGTCGAGCGCCGCCATCATGAAGCGGCGATTGGAAACGCTGGTCAGCTCGTCGGTCTGAGACGCCTTCAGCGCGAAATCGCGGTCCTGACGGACATCACGCTCGCTCGCCTTCAAATGCGTGATGTCGCTGGCGATGCAGAGCATCCAGCCGTCCTTCTGCACCGTCTCCGTCATCCAGAGCCAACGGCCGTCCACGACATCGGTCTCCATGGCGCGAAACGGCAGCTTGCCGCGGCGCGATTGCGCGGAGACCAGCCACGTCTCGAAATCCGCAGCGCGGATGACTGTCCCCTTACCCTCCCGGGCGTTACGGCGCATCAGGTCGGCCCATAACGGGCATTCGTCCGGATCGAGCGCATATGTGCTGCGGAATGCCGCGTTCGCGTAGCGCAGGCGGTCGTCCTGATCGTAAAGCGCGATGAGGACGGCACTGTCCTGCTGCAACTCCGCAAGCCGCTCCGATATCTGGTTCATCCGATTGTTCCGGGGCGCAGTGATAACGATGATTCGCAGTTTGGAGCAGAAATCTGAAAAGAAGATGGATGCATGAGAAGCATTTGCATTATTCAGATGTTTCGGAACGCGACCCCGCGAAAGGAATCATCGGATGTTCATCCTCTCCCTCACCTATGTGAAGCCCAGCGAAGAGGCCGACAAGCACATGGAGCCGCACATGGCCTGGGTAAAGGAGGGCTATGCAAAAGGCTGGTTCCTGGCATCCGGCCGCAAGGTGCCGCGCACCGGCGGCGTCATTCTCTCGCTCGGCACCCGCGCCGAGATCGAAACCTACGTCGCCGCCGACCCGTTCACAGTCCATGGCATCTGCGAATACGAGATCACGGAAGTGGCGATCACAACTGCGAACGAAGGGTTGGAGATTCTGAAGGGGTAAGGTTCATGGGTCACGATTGAGGTCGGTGCGCGGTGCCCGCCGTCGACCATCAAATACTTCGACAATTTCGACATCTTCGTCGCGTATCAGGTAGATGAGCGAATAGACGGAGTTCGACACAATGAGCCTGCGGGCTTCCTCACGATGAGTTCGCAGGCCAAGGTGCGGTTGTTCACCCAGTAACTTGGCAGCATAGATCAGTCGCGCCGAGATAGCTTGAGCCGCAGCCGGGTTGTGTTGCGCAATATAGCGCCGGATCGCTATAAGATCGTCTCTGGCAAGCGACGACCAGACGACGCTCATCGGCGATGTTTACGAATATCGACTTCAGGTGGAGAAAGCTCCTGGTCGGTTCCCCAGGACGCAAGCCACTTCGTCATCGCTTCGTTCGAAATGAACTCGCCGCTGTCGGCGGCCAAAATGGCTTCATCGATCGCCGCGGCCTGTTCGTCCTGGCGTGCTAGGTAGTCCGCAAGCGCTTCATGGGCAAGCGTGGATGTGTCGCGCTTTGTCACTTGAGCGAGTTTATCCAACCGCTGCATGAGAGGGTCAGACACATGAAATGAGACAACTTTGGCAGCCATCACCAGGCCTCTCGTCAACTATTGCCAGTAGGCTAGCAAATCGGCACTTTGCTGACAATGACGCCACCGACCTACACGCCATATGACGGCACGGCCAAACCCTTCACCATCGGCCTGATGCCGCTCGACCCCGGCCGCTGGATCGAGCCCGATGCCGATTTGGCTCGCTACGTCGGCGAAAAGCGTGCGCTGGTTGAGAGCAGTCACGACGAGGTATTCGTGGCCGAGGCCGACACCCTGGACGCCCAGCGGGAAGCACTCGCCCTGCTGCGGCAACATCTGCGTGAACGCCATCCCCATCTCTGTCCTGACATCCCGGACACAGACGCCCATCTGCCGCCGCTGCTCCGCGCC
This sequence comes from Hyphomicrobiales bacterium, assembly GCA_900471485.1. Taxonomy (GTDB): domain Bacteria; phylum Pseudomonadota; class Alphaproteobacteria; order Rhizobiales; family Rhizobiaceae; genus Rhizobium. The sequence goes on along the minus strand of UCEU01000009.1, from coordinate 54,624 downwards.
GGCCTGATGATACAAGATGATCTCGTCATCATGCGCCGCAAGGACGACGGCTGGCATCTCGTTGCCGGGTTCGTCGCCTTCCCGTCCTCGTGGTCGCTGCGGGAAAAGTTCGGCCGGCCGATGCAGGCGATCCATGCCGATGTGCCAGGCTTCGGCGAAGGCACCCGCAACGCCGCGCTGATCAATCGCATATTCGACAATCTGCAGGTCGCCCAGCCGGTCGAACGGCTGAACTGGTCGGTGAACACCACAAGCGACCTCTTCCTCCCGCTCTCCAAGCACCGCCGCCCTCCGCAGGCCGAGCCCTTCACGCTCTCGGAACGCTTTGCCCGCGTCGAGCGCCAGACACTGCGCAAGCTGCCGCGGTCCGGAGACATCCTCTTCACGATCCGCGTCTATGTCGATCCGATTTCGGCCATCGCCGACCACCCGCAGGCGTCAAGGCTCGCCTCAAGTTTCGCCGCGCAGCTGGAAAGCCTCGACGACGACCAGGCAGCCTATAAGGGCCTCACCCTGCAGAAGCGCGAACTTGCCGCAAAATTGCACGCGCTTGCAAACAAAACCGACTTCACCTGATATTTACATTCCCCAATGGAACACTCTTTATTGTGACGTGATTTTATGGTTAGAGCCGGTCACTCAGCGGTATTTGAACGATTTCAAATGAATTGTTAGAGGCCCATCGCGCCTTCCTCGCCTTCCACAGGAGAAAAGAATGACGGAACAGAACCACCCGGTATATGCCGAAATTACCGGCCCGATCGTCATGATCGGCTTTGGCTCCATCGGCCGCGGCACGCTGCCGCTGATCGAGCGCCACTTCAAGTTCGACAAGAGCCGGATGGTCGTCATCGACCCGCGCGAAGAACCCTCCGACATGGAGATCCTCAAGCAGCACGGCGTCCGTCACATCAAGGAATACGTGACGAAGGATAACTACAAGGAGCTGCTCAAGCCGCTTCTGACCGAAGGCGAAGGCCAGGGCTTCTGCGTCAACCTCTCGGTCGACACCGGCTCGCTCGACCTGATGAAGCTCTGCCGCAAGCTCGACGTCCTCTACATCGACACCGTCGTCGAGCCGTGGCTCGGCTTCTATTTCGACAAGAACATGAAGAACGCCGACCGCACCAACTATGCGCTGCGCGAAACGCTCCGCAAGGAAAAGGCGAAGAACCCGGGCGGCACGACCGCAGTTTCCACCTGCGGCGCAAACCCGGGCATGGTTTCCTGGTTCGTAAAGCAGGCGCTGGTCAACCTTGCCAACGACACCGGCCTGAAGTTCGACGAGCCGGATCAGCATGACCGCGAAGGCTGGGCCAAGCTGATGAAGAAGCTCGGCGTCAAGGGCGTCCACATCGCCGAGCGCGACACGCAGCTCACCAAGAACCCGAAGCCGCTCAACGTCTTCTGGAACACCTGGTCCGTCGAGGGTTTCATCTCCGAAGGTCTGCAGCCGGCCGAACTCGGCTGGGGCACCCACGAAAACTGGATGCCGAAGAACGCCAAGAAGCACAAGAAGGGCTGCAAGGCCGCCATCTACCTCGAGCAGCCGGGCGCCAACACCCGCGTTCGCACCTGGTGCCCGACGCCTGGCCCGCAGTACGGCTTCCTCGTCACCCACAACGAGTCCATCTCGATCGCCGATTACTTCACGGTGCGCGACAAGGACGGCGAAGTGACCTTCCGCCCGACCTGCCACTACGCCTACCATCCGGCAAACGACGCCGTTCTGTCGCTGCATGAAATGTTCGGCAACGGCGGCAACGCGCAGCCGGTTCACCACGTTCTCGACGAGCATGAACTGGTTGATGGCGTCGACGAACTCGGCGTGCTGCTCTACGGCCACGAGAAGAACGCCTACTGGTTCGGCTCGCGCCTGTCGCTCGAAGAAACCCGCCGCATCGCGCCTTACCAGAACGCCACCGGCCTGCAGGTCACCTCGGCGGTTCTCGCCGGCATGGTCTACGCGCTTGAGAACCCGAAGGCCGGCATCGTGGAAGCCGACGAGATCGACTACAAGCGCTGCCTGGAAGTGCAGCTGCCCTACCTCGGCCCGGTCGAAGGTCACTACACCGACTGGACCCCGCTCGACGGCCGCCCGGGCCTCTTCCCTGAGGACCTGGACACGAAGGATCCGTGGCAGTTCAAGAACATCCTCGTTCGCTGATCTCTGGACGAACCACATTCGAAGATGCCCGCCGAAAGGCGGGCATTTTTGTAACGCCGGCTGTATAAATTCCCGCGGATGCCAGAGAAGCCTTGCCTTCCCGGAAAGCCCGCGCCATGTGTTCCTTAACCAAACGTATCTTTTCGGCCTGAATTTTCCGGGAGAATCTTATGAAGCTCAAAATCCTCCTCGTGATCGCGTCTGCTTCGGCCGCCTTGTCGGCCTGCGTTTCGCAGTCGCCGGGGCCGATGCCCGTCGCCGCGCGGCCGGCGCCCGTTGGTGTCGAAGGCTCCTGGGCCGATCCGAACGGCATCATCTCCACCTTCCAGGCCGGCACCTTCACGACCCGCACGACCGACAGCAACCAGATGTTGGCCTCGGGCACCTACATCAACACCTCCCCGACGGTGGTTGAGATCAACATGACCTCGCTGGTGCGCAAGACGCAGTCCAAGGTCAATTGCGCCCTGGTCACCCAGAGCCAGCTCAACTGCACCTCCGACAGCGGTTCGCAGTTCAGCCTCACGCGCCACATGTAAGCGCCGCTTCAGCGCCTTCGATCAAAGCTCCCCTTGCGGGAGCTTTTTTTGTTTACCGCTCTTGGAATGGCGCCTCCTTGTCACAGGTTTTTCTCTTGCGGCCACTATTGGTTGATGAAAACATCGATCGTGCAGGGACGGCGAGGCATGGGGGACCGGTGGTCTGGTCCGGGCTTCGCCCTCAAAACCAGGAGAACAGGATGACGAAATCGTTTCAATTCGGCTTGCTGACCGCGTCCGTACTGGCGCTGTCGAGCAGCGCCGCCTTTGCCGATTACCAGCTCAATATTTTGCACATCAACGATTTCCACTCCCGCATTGAATCGATCAACAAGTTCGATTCCACCTGCTCGGCCGAGGAAGAGGGCAAGAACGAATGCTTCGGCGGCGCCGCGCGCCTGAAGACCGCAATCGACCAGCGCCGCGCGGCATTGGCCGGCCAGAACGTGCTGACGCTGAACGCCGGCGACAATTTCCAGGGCTCGCTGTTCTACTCCACATACAAGGGCACCGCCGAGCTGGAGATGGTCAACGCCATCAAGTTCGACGCCATGACGCTCGGCAACCATGAATTCGACGACGGAGAAAAGGCGCTGGCGCCGTTCATGGACAAGGTCGCCTTCCCCGTCACCGCCGCCAATGTCGAGATCTCCGACGCCTCGACGATCAAGAAGAAGCCGGAACCCTCGGTCGTGCTCGAGATCGGCGGCCAGAAGATCGGCATCATCGGCGTCGTCACCACCGAGACCCCGGAGCTCGCCTCCCCCGGCCCGAACGTCAAGTTCACCGACGATGTCGCGGCCATCACCAAGGAAGCCGCCAAGCTCAAGGCCGAGGGCGTCAACAAGATCATCGCGCTGACGCATGTCGGCTACACCAGGGATCTCTCGGATATCGCCAAGATCCCGGATGTGGATGTCGTCGTCGGCGGCCACTCGCACACGCTTCTGTCGAACACCGATCCGAAGGCAGAGGGTCCCTATCCGACCATGGTCGACAATCCCGGTGGCTATAAGGTCCCCGTCGTCACCGCCGCCTCCTACAGCAAATATCTCGGCGATGTCGTGATCACCTTCGACGACAACGGCGTCGTCAAGGAGGCCAAGGGCGACCCGATCCTGATCGACAGCTCGTTCACCCCCGATCCCCAGATCGCCGCCCGCATCACCGAGCTCGCCAAGCCGATCGAAGACCTGCGCAAGAAGGTCATCGGCTCCTCCGAGGGCCCGATCGAAGGCGACCGCAAGGTCTGCCGCGTCGAGGAATGCTCGATGGGCAACCTCGTCGCCGACGCCATGCTCGATCGCGGCAAGAGCCAGGGCATGCAGATCGCCATCCAGAACGGCGGCGGCCTGCGCTCGTCGATCGACGGCGGCGACGTCACCCAGGGCGAAGTCATCACCGTGCTCCCCTTCCAGAACACGCTCGCCACCTTCCAGCTGACAGGCGCCGATATCCGCGCAGCGCTGGAAAACGGCCTCGGCAAGATCGAGGAAGGCGCCGGCCGCTTCCCGCAGGTGGCGGGCATGAAGTACAGTTTCGACAAGTCGAAGCCGCCAGGCAGCCGCGTCGTCTCCGTCGAGGTCAAGGACGGCGATGCCTTCGTGGCGCTTGATGATGCCAAGACCTACGGCGTGGTCACCAACAACTACATGCGCGCCGGCGGCGACGGCTATTCGATCTTCGCCACCGCGGGCAAGAACGCCTATGACTTCGGCCCCGATCTCGCCGACGTCACCGCCGATTTCCTCGCCGCCCACTCGCCCTACAAGCCCTACACGGATGGCCGCGTGACCGAGGTCGCCTCTTCGGCCGCAGCGCCTGCACCGACGGCATCGGACGCGCCATCGGCACCGGCAGCAACGCCGGCACCGGCAACCCCGGAGGCAACGCCCGCTCCGGCGGCAACCGCACCGTCCACGGAAGCCCCCGCGGCTCTCGCCCCGAACACGCCGACCACCCACGTCATCGCATCGGGCGATACGCTGTGGGATCTCGCCAAGCAGTTCTATGGCGACGGCACGCTCTGGAGGAAGATTTCCGAGGCAAACGGCAAGCCGACTCCACGCCACCTGACTGTCGGCAAGGAACTGCAGATCCCGTCCAAGTAAGATTGAGGGATCAATCAAGTAAGACGATTTGTCCCAATGACGAGAACCGGTCCGGGGTTTCCCGGGCCGGCTTTTGTTCCTATAGGGTGAACCATTCGATCTCGTCCGCGTATGAGCGGGCGAGCAGCTGAACTGAGGTTTGAATGACGACCGTTGATACCACGCACCTTGAGGCGAACCACCCGAAGGTGAACTATGGCAAGGTGGGCGTCCTGCTCGTCAATCTCGGCACCCCTGACGGCACCGACTACACCTCGATGCGCCGTTATCTCAAGGAATTCCTCACCGATAAGCGCGTCATCGAATGGTCGCCGTGGAAGTGGTATCCGATCCTCTTCGGCATCGTCTTGAACACTCGCCCCGGCAAGGTCGGCAAGGCTTACGAGCTGATCTGGAACAAGGACAAGGACGAGAGCTATCTGCGCACCTACACGCGCAGCCAGTCGGACCTGATGGCCGAGCGGCTGAAGGATTTGGAGAACGTCAAGGTCGATTGGGCCATGCGCTACGGCACCCCCTCGATCGCCTCGCGCATCCAGGCGCTGAAGGACGATGGCTGCGACCGCATCGTGCTCTTCCCACTCTACCCGCAATATGCCGCCGCCACCACCGCGACCGTCAACGACAAGGCCTTCCAGCACCTCTTGAAGATGCGCTGGCAGCCGGCGCTGCGCACCGTGCCCGATTATCACGACGACGACACCTATATCGAGGCGCTCGCCAACTCGATCACGAAGCATCTGTCGACGCTCGACTGGCAACCGGAAAAGATCATCGCCTCCTTCCACGGCATCCCCATGTCCTACTTCAAGAAGGGCGACCCCTATTACTGCCAGTGCCAGAAGACCGGCCGCCTGCTGCGCGAAAAGCTCGGCCTCTCGAAGGACCAGTTCATGGTCACCTTCCAGTCCCGCTTCGGCCCGGAAGAATGGCTGCAGCCCTATACCGACAAGACGGTGGAGCAGCTGGCCAAGGACGGCGTGAAAAAAATCGCCGTGTTGAACCCCGGCTTCGTCTCCGACTGTCTGGAGACGCTGGAAGAGATCGCCGAACAGGCGGCGCATTCCTTCCATGAAAATGGCGGCGAGAAGTTCGCCCATATTCCGTGTCTGAACGACAGCGACGATGGGATGCGCGTGCTGGAGAAGGTGGTGCGGCGGGAATTGTTGGGGTGGGTTTGAGATAAGTTACGCTGCGGCCTGAAACACCCTCTCTGGCCTGCCGGCCATCTCCCCCACAAGGGGGGAGAAAACCCGCGGCACTCGACTGCTTCAATTGCGCACCGAGGGCGAGGCTAGGTTAAGCCCTCCCCCTTGTGGGGAGGGTTGGGAGGGGTCTTTTATCGAGCCCCCAAAAACACTCACACCCCCCGCCGATTCCCCCACAACAACACATGCAGCTGCGGCAACACCCGCGCCTCGAACCACCGGTCCTCGGTCACCTTCCCCACCAGCCACAACATCCGCTCCATGATCCCATCGATATCGATCCTGGCATCATCGTCATCGGCAGGCGGCGGCGTGTGGTTGCCGGGCTGCAGGTAAACCGGCAAATCCGGATACCGCGCGGAAGCCTCCCGCGCATAACGATAATCCCGCTCATCGAACACCACGATCTTCAGCGCCACCTCAGGCCCGCCGGCAGCCTTCCGCAGACAGTCCTCGAACTGCCCCCAATCCGTCTCCATCCCGCTCGACGTCGGCTTCGGGCTCAAGACCAGCGTGTCGAGATCGGCAAACCAATCCCTGGCGACACTGCCCTGCGTCTCCAGCGCGAACCGATAGCCCTCGCCATGGCCGCGCGCAATCAGCGGCCCGAGCGGCTGGATCGCCGGATTACCGCCGGAGAGCGAAACAGTCAGCGGCCGCCCGCCCGAGAGCGAAACGACCTCGGCCCAAATCTCCTCCACCGACATCGGCGTCCACTGATCGCGGTATTCACTGTCGACGGCATGCAGCGTATCGCACCACGAACAGCGGTAATCGCAGCCGCCCGTGCGTACGAATACCGTCGGCAGGCCGATCAGCACGCCCTCGCCCTGGATCGTCGGCCCGAAGATCTCGCTGACGCGGATCTTGTGATCGGCGCTCATGGCCGGTACTCCGCCCAGGTCTTCGGCGTCTCGCTGACCCGGACGGCCGACGTCTCCGGCAGGATTTGTTTGCACCAGTCATAGAAATGCTTGGCGAGATATTCCGACGTCACCCTGTTATGACCGAGCACCTCGTTCAGATGCCGGTGGTCGAAGCGCTCGTCGATATAGCGCTTCAGCGGGGCAAGCTCGTGATAGTCGCGCACGAAGCCGTCCTCGTTGAGCACTGCGGCCGCAAGCTCCACGACGACAATATAGTTATGCCCGTGCAGCCGCGCGCATTGGTGATCGGCGGGCAGATGCGAGAGCTGATGCGAGGCGGAGAAGTGGAATTCCTTGGTGATGCGGAACACGGGATTACACCTCCGTGGCCGAGAAGCCCGATGTCGCCGACTTCCAGAAATCGGCATCCTCGTACTCCGTCGGATCCGCGACGCCGGCCAGATGAAACGCCTCGCGCCGCTCGACGCAGGTGCCGCAGCGCCCGCAATGGCGCGCCCCGCCCTTGTAGCACGACCATGTCTCTTCGAACGGCGTGCCGCGCTTTGCCCCATCCGCGACGATATCGGCCTTGGTGGCATTGACGTAGGGCGCCTGCAGCTTGACGCTGGCATAGCCGTCCAGCGCTGCATCCTGCATCACCTGGAACGCGTCGATGAAGCCGGGGCGGCAATCCGGATAGATGAAGTGGTCGCCGCCATGCACGGCAACGGCCACGGCATCCGCCTTCTGAGCGGCGGCAAGCCCGAAGGCGATGGCGAGCATGATGGCGTTGCGGTTCGGAACCACGGTCGCCTTCATGGTTTCCTCGGCATAGTGTCCATCAGGCACGTCGATATTGTCGGTCAGCGCCGAACCGGTGAGATGGCTGCCGATCGGCCTGATGTCGATAATCTGATGCGGCGCGCCGAGCCTCTTGGCGCACGCGGCGGCGTAGTCGAGTTCCTTGCGGTGACGCTGGCCGTAGTCAAAGGAGAGCAGGCCGATGAGGGTTTGTTCCGCGGCAACCCTGTGCGCAAGCGAAACGGAGTCCAATCCGCCGGAGCAGATGACGATAGTCTTCATGATGTTTGATCCCTTGTTTTGACCGGGTGGGCTGCGACCGGATGCGGGCGTTCTAGGCCAAAGGAACCGCATTGTGAAGAACCAATCGAAACCCCATATCTGATAGGTAGAGCCGCACGACTACCTGAGAGCGTGGCTTTTGAAATCGTCTCGGCTAAGGTGCGGCTATTCGATTCGGGTTTGGGAGGTATTTCATGGTTTTGGGCGGCTTCGACATCGTGGTCATCGCGCTGGTGGTCTTCGTCATCCTGGTGCTCTTCGCCGGCATCAAGACGGTCCCGCAGGGTTATCAGTATACAGTCGAGCGCTTCGGCCGCTACACCCGCACGCTGGGTCCCGGCCTCAACATCATCACCCCCTTCATCGAGCGCGTCGGCGCCCGCATGAACGTCATGGAGCAGGTGCTCGACGTTCCCACCCAGGAAGTCATCACCCGCGACAACGCCTCCGTCTCGGCCGATGCCGTCGCCTTCTACCAGATCCTCAACGCCGCCCAGGCGGCCTACCAGGTTTCCAATCTCGAAAACGCCATCCTCAACCTGACCATGACCAACATCCGCTCGGTCATGGGTTCGATGGATCTCGACGAGCTCCTCTCCAACCGCGACGCCATCAACGACCGCTTGCTGCGTGTCGTCGACGATGCCGTCCAGCCCTGGGGCATCAAGGTCACCCGCGTCGAGATCAAGGACATCCAACCGCCGCGCGATCTCGTCGACGCCATGGCCCGCCAGATGAAGGCCGAGCGCGAGAAGCGCGCCCAGGTGCTGGAGGCCGAGGGCTCGAGAAACGCGCAGATCCTGCGCGCCGAAGGCGCCAAGCAGTCGGCCATCCTGCAGGCCGAGGGCCAGCGCGAATCCGCCTTCCGCAACGCCGAGGCGCGCGAACGCCTGGCCGAGGCCGAAGCCAAGGCCACGAAGATGGTGTCGGAAGCGATCGCCGCCGGCGACGTGCAGGCGATCAACTACTTCGTGGCGCAGAAATACACAGAGGCGCTGACCGCGATCGGCTCGGCCACCAATTCCAAGGTCGTGCTGATGCCGATCGAGGCCTCGTCTATCATTGGCTCGTTGAGCGGCATCGGCGCCATCGCCAAGGAGGTCTTCGGCGGTGGCGACAATCCGCCGGCAGCCCCTGCCCCGCGTCAGGTCCAGGCCCCGCGCACCACGCCGCAGGTCAACCCGTTCAACCAGAACCCGGAGCGCTGATCGATGCTGGCTGCCATCACATCGGAATTGGGGCCATGGAGCTGGTGGGTCGTCGGCCTCGTGCTGCTCGCCGCCGAGATGCTGGTGCCCGGCTTCTTCCTCGTCTGGATTGGTCTCGCGGCAATCGCCGTCGGCGCGCTGTCGCTGCTCTTCTGGGATAGCGCCTTGTGGGTCTGGCAGCTGCAGGCGATCCTGTTCGCCGCCTTCGCCGTCGCCGCAACCTTCATCGGCCGCAAGCTGACGCGCGATCACGGCGAGACGGACGAGCCCTTCCTCAACCAGCGCGGCGCCAGCCTCGTCGGCCGCACGGCCACTCTGGCCGAGCCGATCACCGAGGGCCGTGGCCGCATCAAGCTGGATGACACGCAATGGAAGGTGAGCGGCCCGGATCTGCCCGTCGGCGCGCGCGTCAAGGTCATATCAAGCAACGGCCGCGACCTGACGGTCGAGGAAGCCTGATCCCGATCAAGCTGGCCTTGATCCCGATCAAGCTGGCTTGATCAGGCCACGCCAATCCTGAGAAGATCGTGGAAATGAATGAGCCCGACCGGCCTGTTGTCGTCGTCGACGACGATCAGCGCGCCGATGCTATGCTTGTTGAGCAATGCCAGCGCCGCTGTCGCCAAGACATTCGGCTTCACCGTCTTCGGCGAACGCGTCATGATATCGTCGACCACGAGTTCCGAGAGGTTGCGCGACAGGTTGCGCGCCAAGTCGCCCTCGGTGACGATACCGCAAAGCCGGCCATCCTCGTCCAAAATGCCGACGCAGCCGAAATGCTTGCGCGATAGCGTCGAGATCGCCTCCGGCAGCGGTGTACCCTTGGCAACCAGCGGCACGCGCTCGCCCGTGTGCATGACATCGGCGACATGGCTCAAGGCCGCACCGAGCTTGCCGCCGGGATGGAACACATGGAAGTCGCGCGCCGTGAAACCGCGCGCGTCGAGCAGCGCGATCGCAAGCGCATCGCCCAGCGCGAGCTGCAGCATCGTCGAGGTCGTCGGCGCCAAGCCGTGTGGGCAGGCCTCCTCCTCGTTCGGCATCAGAAGCACGATATCGGCAGCGCTGCCGAGCGAGGATTTCTCCGCGCAGGTCAGCGCGATTAGCGGGATGGAGAAGCGCCGCGTATAGGCGATGACGTTACGCAGCTCGACGCTCTCGCCGCCCTTGGAAAGCGCGATGACGGCGTCCGTCGCGCCGATCATGCCGAGATCGCCATGGTTGGCTTCCGCCGCATGCACGAAGAAGGCGGGCGTCCCGGTTGATGCCAGCGTCGCAGCGATCTTCACGCCGATATGGCCGCTCTTGCCGACGCCCGTGACGACCACCCGGCCTGATATGGCCGAAATCGTCTCGACGGCGCGCAGGAACGGGCCGGCAAGACCATCGTCGAAGGCGCTCTCCAGCGCTTCCAGGGCTCGCTTCTCGGTAGCGACGGTGCGCTTGGCCGACGCAAGCACGCTGTTTTCGATCAGGTTTGCAGCTGTCTTGTTCATGCCCCTGCCCTAACGGTTTTCCCGCTGCAAGTCCATCGATTCACCCGACTGTCATTATCGCAGGAAGCAATCGCCTTGCCTGGCCGAAACGATTGATTAACCACAAGGCTTTACGTTCGGGTAACGAATTCAGGAATGCCGGACGCCGATTTCATGGTCCATTGGAAAGACACGAGCAGTCTGACGCCGCTCCGCACGGCAGGCTTTGCCGTGTCCGCGGCACTGCTGGCCAGCGTGTTTTCGATCCCGCAACCCGCACTCGCCCAATCCGCGCAGACAACCCGTCAATCCACCGGCGTGACGACCTCGCTCCCCGCCGGTGCGACGACATCGACAGGTCAGGCCGAAGACCCGCTGCTCCAGCCGACCGATGGCACCGCATCGACCGACCCGAACGCCCCGACCGGCGATGACGCGACGGCGCAGCAGACGACAACTCAAGCGACGACCGGTCAGCCGGTCAGCGACGAAACCACCGGCTCGATCCTCGACGAGGACATGATGCGCCTCAACACCCGCGAGGCGCCGATCGACGAGCGCCTGCCGGCGCGCAAGCCCGAGCCGAACCTCGCCACCGAGGAAACGCCGGGCATCCGTATCGGCACCTTCGTGCTGCGCCCGACCGTGACGCAGAGCATCAACGGGGAAACGAAACGCGACGGCGGCACCAAGACCAGCCGTACCTTCCTCGAAACCGACATGCTGACCACGTTGACCTCGGACTGGGCCCTGCACCAGCTGACGGTCACCACCGAAGGCGCCTGGCAGAAGAACATCGGCGGCACCGGCGAGGAACAGCCCGACTTCAAGATCAACGGCGATCTTCGGCTCGATCTGCCACAGGATACGACAGCGCACCTGACCACCGGCTACCACTTCTATCGCGAGGATACCGACGATCCGAACGCGCTGCAGGATGCCGACAAGCAGTCCGACGTCCAGGAATTCACCGCCGGCGCCTCGATCGAGCGCGACTTCGGCATCCTGCGGGGAAGCACCGGGCTGGACCTCAGCCGCACGATCTATTCCGACGCCACGCTCTCTGACGGCACCACGGTCTCCCTCAGCGACCGCGACCAGACATCAGGCACCCTCCGCGGGCGCATCGGCTACGAGCTGTCACCCGCCCTCATTCCCTTCATCGAGGCCAATATCGGCAAGACCGTCTATGACGAGACCACGGATGCCCAGGGCTATCGCCGCTCCGGCCAGAGCTACGGCGCCAAGGCCGGCGTCGAGATCGACATGGGCGAGAAACTGCGTGGCGAGGTCGGCGTCGGCTACGAGGTCGCGACCTTCGACGACGACCGTCTCTCCGACATAGACGCGGCTGTCATCGACGCCAACCTGCTGTGGTCGCCGCTGCGCGGCACGGACGTCAATTTCGGCCTGCAGACCAGCATCCAGCCCTCGACCACGGCAGGCGAATCCGGCTATGTCTCGCACGCATTGACGACGACGATCGCCCATCAGCTGCGCGACAATCTCACCGGCACGGTTCTCGGCGGCATCACGCTCCGCGACTATCCGTCGGACAGCAGCACCAGCGACGAAACGGTCTATACGACCAGCGCGGGCCTGACCTGGAACATCAACCGCTATCTCGATCTGACCAGCACGATCGGCTACGAGCTCACCTCCCGCAAGGAGGGCAGCGATTCCCAGCAGTGGCGCGCCGGCGTCGGGCTGAAGCTGAAGCGCTGATCGCAACAGACGAAACGAAAAAGGCCGCGCTCCCTTCGAAGCGCGGCCTCTTCTTGTCGAATGAACGATCAAATACCCTTCAGCAGGTCCTTGAAGCCGTCGATCACGGTCGGGCGGATATCCGCGCGATCGAGAGCGTAGGCAACGTTGGCGAGGATGAAGCCATCCTTGGCGCCGCAGTCATAGGTCGTGCCCTTGAAGTGGTAACCGGCGAAAGCCTGATCCTTGAGCAGCTTCAGCATGCCGTCGGTCAGCTGGATTTCGTTGCCGGCGCCGCGTTCCTGGGTTTCGAGGATCTTGAAGACCTCGGGCTGCAGGATGTAGCGGCCGTTGATGAAGAAGTTCGACGGAGCCGTGCCCTTGGCGGGCTTCTCGACCATGTCGGTGATGCGGAAGCCGTCGCCGATCGCGTCGCCGACGCCGACGATGCCGTACTTGTGCGCCTGGTCGGGCTCGCACTCTTCGACGGCGATGATGTTGCCGCCGCTCTGCGCATAAAGGTCGATCATGCCCTTCATGCAGCCCTTGCCTTCGCTCTTCATGATCATGTCGGGAAGAAGCAGGGCGAACGGCTCGTTGCCGATGATCTCGCGGGCGCACCATACGGCGTGACCGAGGCCGAGCGGCTCCTGCTGGCGCGTGAAGCTGACCGTGCCGGCCTTGGGCAACTGGCCGGCCAGCAGCGTGATCTCGGCCTTCTTGGACCGCTCGCGCAGCGTCTGCTCGAGTTCGAAGTGGATGTCGAAGTAGTCTTCGATGATGTGCTTGTTACGCCCGGTCACGAACACGAAATGCTCGATACCCGCCTCGAGCGCCTCGTCCACCACGTATTGAATGATGGGCTTGTCGACGACGGTCAGCATTTCCTTGGGAACGGCCTTCGTAGCCGGAAGGAAACGAGTCCCGAGGCCAGCGACCGGAAATACTGCTTTGCGAACTTTTTTATGCTCTGCCACACAATCCTCCTGCGATATCGTGATCGCCTGAAATGAAAGGAAATTTTGTCCCGAGTAGATAAGATCTGCTACGTTTTTGCAAATTAGTGACTGCGTTCTTTAGTCATGGTAAAGATTTTGTTGACTCCGTTCGGTTAGTCTTCGGCCTGAACGGAACTGCGCGTTCCGCTGTGCCTGAAACGAAAGGACGGATGACCGCCGATGACTCAAAATCACAGAAACTCCCTTCGTGGTCTTGCTCTCGCATTCATCTTGACCGCGTCTGCTGGTCTGGTCCCGCAAAACGCGAAAGCCGACCAGCGGTTCCAGAAGTGGATCGCGGACTTTTATCAAACAGCCGCTCAAAGTGGCATCAGCAAGGCAACCTATCGTAAAGCTTTCGCCGGTGTCAGCGATCCGGACCCGACGGTTCTCGAGAAGGCTGCCTATCAGCCTGAATTCACGACGAAAATCTGGGATTATGTGGATTCTCGTGTAAATCCTTATACCGTTCAGATTGGTCGGCAGATGGCGGCGAAACACGCCTCCACGTTGAATTCGATCGAGCGCCACTTCGGTGTCGACAAGACGATTCTCCTCGCCATCTGGTCGATGGAATCGAACTACGGCGCCGTTCTCGCCAAGGATGACCGGCTGCACTACGTTCCTCGCGCGCTGGCGACACTCGCCTATGCCGACCCGAAACGCGCCAAGTTCGCGCAGAAGCAGTTGATCGCCGCGCTGAAGATCCTGCAGAACGGCGACATCTCGCCCGATGGCATGACCGGTTCCTGGGCAGGCGCCATGGGCCATACCCAGTTCATTCCGACCAGCTATTTGCTCTACGCCGTCGATGCCGATGGAAACGGCCACCGCGACATCTGGAACTCGGTGCCCGACGCACTCGCCACTTCCGCCAACCTTCTGATGAAGAACGGCTGGGAGAAGGGCAAGACCTGGGGCTACGAGGTGGTCGTCCCCGCCAGCGCCCGCAAATATGTCGGCAAGACCTACACGCTCTCGCAATGGGCGTCGCTTGGCATGACGCGCCCGAGCGGCAAGGGCTTCCGCGACGGCGGCACCAAGGCCGTGCTGAAGATGCCGGCCGGCGGCGACGGTCCGGGCTTCCTGATGACCAGCAACTTCTTCACGATCAAGAAGTACAACGCCTCCGACAGCTACGCGATCGGTGTTGGCCTGCTCGCCGACGAGATCGCCGGCTACGGCGGCATGCAGCAGCGCTGGCCCCGCCCGGGCGGCACGCTCGACGTCAAGGAAAAGTTCGAGCTGCAGACCCGCTTGAAGACGCTCGGCTATTATGACGGCGAGGTCGACGGCAATTTCGGCAGCGGCTCGAAAGCCGCCATCGCCGCCGTCCAGGCGCGCATGGGCCTCGAACAGGACGGCGAACCGTCGCTGCCGCTGCTGAAAGCCCTGCGCAAGTAAGCGCGGGCAAAGAGCGCGAACAGCCAGCGGGATAAACCGCAGCCACCGACAACAGGGTGTGGACGCCGGTCCGCACTCCATGCGAGAATACGGCAGATGCGAGGCTGCTGACGATGCGTAAACGAGTAAACCGGCCAACACTGCGTTTGGGCGCGCTGGGCGCGACCGTGCTGGTCGTCACCGCAGCCGTGCTGCCCCCCGTCAATGTCGCGGAAGCGCAGGAACGCTATTATCAGCGCCGCTCGATCCTCGATTTCTTCCTCGGCCGTCGCTACATCGACGAATATCCGCCGGCGCCCGGCCAGAACGCCGCCCCGCGTCGCCAGGTCGTTCCGAAGAAGAAGGCCGCGCCCAAGGCTGTCGCCGCGCCGCGCCCGGCGGCACCCGTCGTGCCGGAAGAAAAGGCCGTCCAGAAACTGGACAACGCCCAGAAGATTCTCGTCGTCGGCGACTTCCTGGCAGGCGGCCTCGGCGTCGGCCTTGAAGCCGCGTTCCAGGATTCGCCCGGCATCGTCATCGAGACCCACAGCAACGTCTCCTCAGGCCTGGTGCGCGACGATTACTATAACTGGCCGGCGCAGCTGACCAAATTCATGGACGAGGCCAAGCCCGCCATGGTCGTCGTCATGCTCGGCGCCAACGACCGCCAGCAGATGGTGACCGACATCGGCAAGGAGAAATTCCGCACGGACGGCTGGTACGCGGAATACCAGCGCCGCGTCGTCGCCTTCGGCAAGCAGGTGACATCACGCAAGATCCCGCTTCTCTGGGTCGGCCTGCCCGCCTTCGATTCGCCGTCGATGACGGCTGACGCCGTGCAGATGAACCTGCTCTACCGCAAGCAGGCGGAATCCGTCGGCGCCGAATTCGTCGATATCTGGGACGGCTTCGTCAGCGAGGGCGGCGACTTCATCGTCACCGGTTCCGACATCAACGGCCAGCAGGTGCGCCTGCGCACCTCCGACGGCATCAACCTGACCGATGCCGGCCGCCGCAAGCTCGCCTTCTACGTGGAAAAGCCCGCCCGCCGCATTCTCGGCACCCAGGCGAGTCCCGATCTCGTGCGCCTCGACACCGGTAACGGCCCCGGCCTCGACCTGCCGGCCAACACCGTCGGCCGCACCGAGCCGATCAGCCTCTCCGACCCCAACCTCGACGGCGGAACCGAACTGCTCGGCGGCCGGACGCTGCCGACAGGCAACGGCAAGTCGCCGCGCGACCTCCTCGTGGAGCAAGGCGAGATGGCCCCCGCCCCGACAGGCCGCGTCGACGATTACCGCATCACTTCGGCGAAGGCGGAACCCGAGGTTTCGACGAAGTAGCTATTCGCGCCTGCTCCAATCTCACTGGGATCATGGCCTCTGCGATTGTCGCTGCAACGCACCACCCGAGGTAACATTTTTTTTGCCGAAGACCGCTATCTTCGCACTTGGCCTTGGTTGACGCGCACGAAACCTATAAGACCTCAGGCCAGATAACACTGCCGCCCGCGGCGCTGCGCTCAGCGCCTACACCTCATGACGTTGGAATCGCGATGAACCTCTATCTGGAATACCTTGCCGAGATCAAAAGCAGAGAAACTCAAGGGCTCGCCCCGAAGCCGATCGATGATGGCGCGCTGACCGCTGAAATCATCACGCTGATCGAGGATGCCGGCAGCGAGTACCGCGCCGATGCCCTGAAGTTCTTCATCTACAACACGCTGCCGGGCACGACGAGTGCCGCCGGCGTCAAGGCCGCCTTCCTCAAGAAGATCATCCTCGGCGAGACCGTCGTCCCCGAGATCACCCCGAAATTCGCCCTCGAACTGCTCTCGCACATGAAGGGTGGCCCGTCGGTCGAAGTGCTGCTCGACGTAGCGCTCGGCAATGACGCAGAGATTGCCTGTCAGGCCGGCGACGTGCTGAAGACCCAGGTTTTCCTCTACGACGCCGACATGTTCCGCCTGCGCGATGCCTACAAGGCCGGCAATGCCGTCGCCAAGGACGTTCTCGAAAGCTACGCCAAGGCCGAATTCTTCACCAAGCTTCCCGATGTCGAAGACGAAATCAAGGTTGTGACCTTCATCGCCGCCGAAGGCGATATCTCCACCGACCTTCTTTCTCCCGGCAACCAGGCGCACTCGCGCTCCGACCGCCAGCTGCACGGCCAGTGCATGATCACGCCTGAGGCACAGGCCGAGATCGTCGCCCTGCAGAAGCAACACCCCGACAAGCGCGTCATGATGATCGCCGAAAAGGGCACGATGGGTGTCGGCTCCTCGCGCATGTCCGGCGTCAATAACGTGGCGCTGTGGACCGGCAAGCAGGCTAGCCCCTATGTTCCCTTCGTCAATTTCGCCCCTGTTGTTGCGGGCACCAACGGCATCTCGCCGATCTTCGCGACTACCGTCGACGTCACCGGCGGCATCGGCCTCAACCTGAAGAACTGGGTCAAGAAGCTCGACGAAAACGGCAAGCCGATCCTCAACAACGAAGGTAACCCGATTCTTGACCAGAAGTTCTCGGTCGAGACCGGCACCGTGCTGAAGATCGACGCGAAGAACAAGAAGCTGCGCGACGAGGCCGGCAACGAGCTGGTCGACGTTGCGTCCTCCTTCACGCCGCAGAAGATGGAGTTCATGAAGGCCGGCTCGTCCTACGCCATCGTCTTCGGCAAGAAGCTCCAGACCTTCGCGGCGCAGACGCTCGGTGTCGAAGCGACCCCGGTCTTCGCGCCGAACAAGGAAATCGCCATCGACGGCCAGGGCCTGACGGCGGTCGAGAAGATCTTCAACCGCAACGCCGTTGGCGTGACGCCGGGCAAGGTGCTGCATGCCGGCTCCGACGTGCGCGTCAAGGTCAACATCGTCGGCTCGCAGGACACGACAGGTCTGATGACCGCGCAGGAACTGGAAGCGATGGCGGCCACCGTCATTTCGCCGCTGGTCGACGGCGCCTACCAGTCTGGTTGCCACACGGCATCCGTCTGGGACAAGAAGGCTCAGGCCAACATTCCGAAGCTCATGTCCTTCATGAACAACTTCGGCGTCATCACCGCCCGCGACCCGAAGGGCGCCTATCACGCGATGACCGACGTCATCCACAAGGTGCTGAACGACATCACCGTCGACGACTGGGACATCATCATCGGCGGCGACAGCCACACCCGCATGTCGAAGGGCGTGGCCTTCGGTGCCGACTCCGGCACCGTTGCGCTGGCGCTCGCCACCGGCGAAGCCACCATGCCGATCCCGCAGTCGGTCAAGGTCACCTTCAAGGGCGCGATGCAGCCCTACATGGACTTCCGCGACGTGGTGCACGCCACCCAGGCGCAGATGCTCAAGCAGCATGGCGACAACGTCTTCCAGGGCCGCATCATCGAAGTGCATATCGGCACGCTGCTCGCCGACCAGGCCTTCACCTTCACCGACTGGACGGCCGAGATGAAGGCCAAGGCATCCATCTGCATCTCCGAGGACGAGACGCTGATCGAGAGCTTGGAGATCGCCAAGTCGCGCATGCAGATCATGATCGACAAGGGAATGGACAATGAGGCGCAGACACTGAAGGGTCTGATCGCCAAGGCCGATCGCCGCATCGCCGAGATCCGTTCGGGCGAAAAGCCGGCGCTGACGCCTGACGATAACGCCAAGTACTTCGCCGAAGTCGTGGTCGATCTCGACCTCATCGACGAGCCGATGATCGCCGACCCCGACGTCAACAACGCCGACGTCTCGCGCCGCTACACCCACGACACGATCCGCCCGGTCTCCTACTATGGCGGCACGAAGAAGGTGGACCTCGGCTTCGTCGGTTCCTGCATGGTGCACAAGGGCGACATGAAGATCGTCGCCCAGATGTTGAAGAACATCGAGAAGAACGAGGGCAAGGTCGAGTTCAAGGCGCCGCTCGTCGTCGCCGCGCCGACGTACAACATCATCGACGAGCTGAAGGCCGAAGGCGACTGGGAAATCCTTCAGAAGTATTCGGGCTTCGAATTCGACGACGTGAAGCCGAAGACGTCGAACCGCACCGATTACGAGAACATCCTCTATCTCGAGCGTCCGGGCTGCAACCTGTGCATGGGTAACCAGGAAAAGGCCGAGAAGGGCGACACCGTTCTCGCCACCTCGACTCGCCTGTTCCAGGGCCGCGTCGTTGAAGACACGGCGGAAAAGAAGGGCGAGTCGCTGCTTGCATCCACCCCGCTGGTCGTTCTCTCGGCGATCCTCGGCCGTACGCCGAGCATCGAAGAGTATCGCGTCGCCGTCGAAGGCATCAACCTGACGAAGTTCGCGCCGCCGAAGACCAAGCCGATCGACAGCCTGTCGGTCCATTACTAAGGTCTGGCCGAAATAAGAAACGCCCCCGATGGAATGCCTTCGGGGGCGTTGTCGTATCCGCGCGGTGCGTTCTGTCGAGGCAAGGAGCAGCCTTTGCCGCGTGGCGCGTCTGCCGACAGTCTTAGGCGCCCCCCTACAAAACAGCACACGTTTCCCCCGGCAGAGTTCATCCCCCGGTTGATACAGCATCTGATCGGACGGGGCGCCAAAAGCTGCCTCGTAAGTAGTTTAGTTTAGTGACACCTTCCGGCGCCCCGTTCGGCGGTCTGCAATCGTGTCCTGGTACCTTTACCGGGTGATCGGCATCTTTTCAGAGATATGCTCGCGGGCTTGTTGCTTTTCTTGCGCTCTCGCTGCCCGGGCATCCCGAAGGGCCGTCTTGATCGACGCCGGGGCGGACCTCCGCGGACCTGTCGCCCACGGCACCTCGGCGCCGTTCCGCAAAACCCTTCCGGGCTTAACGGTCGGCCAGTCGCCGTCCCTTATGTGCATAGGCGCGTGGTATCGGCGAACCGACCTTCTCACCCGCACACCAACTCTTCGCTGGCGGGACCATTCCGCGACGCCCCTCGTTTCACCCTGCGTCAGGGGCTTCCCGAAAGCGCCGGTCCCGCCTCGCCGGTAACGCAACCGGTGTATCCGAAGACGGGACGGGGTAAGTGTGCCGCAGATAAAAAGCGCGGGGAAAAAGATTCGTGTAAGTGGTTGATATTGTGGGATGCGGCAGTGTGGATCACAAGCTCCTCCTAATGCCCTCATCCCCTAAACGACTTCGGGGCCGCGCAAGCGCAGCCCCGAACCAAACCCAATCAAACGCCCCGACAGCTTAGCGCGGCAGAACCGTCGAGCCCATCAGCGCCTCGTCGATGGCGCGTGCCGCCTGGCGTCCCTCACGGATCGCCCAGACGACCAGCGACTGGCCGCGGCGCACGTCACCTGCCGTCCAGAACTTGTCGACCGAGGTCTTGTAGTCGCGGTCGTTGGCAACGACGTTGGTCGAGCCGCGGCGGTCGGTGTTGAGCGTCAGCTTGCCGTCGAGTTCCTTGAGCACGCTCGTGGTGAACGGGCCGCTGAAGCCGATGGCGATGAAGGCGAGATCGGCCTTGATGATGAACTCCGTGCCGGCGATCGGCTTGCGGCGCTCATCGACTTCGCAGCACTTGACGCCGGTTAGGACACCGTCTTCACCGATGAACTCGAGCGTCGCAACCTGGAATTCGCGCACAGCGCCTTCGGCCTGGCTGGAGGAGGTGCGCATCTTCGTGGCCCAGAACGGCCAGACGGCGAGCTTGTCTTCCTTCTCCGGCGGCTGCGGACGGATGTCGAGCTGGGTGACCTTCACGGCCCCCTGGCGGAACGCCGTGCCGACGCAGTCCGATGCGGTGTCACCACCGCCGACGACGACGACATGCTTGGCGCCGGCGAGGATCGGGTCCGAAGCCCAGCCGACACTGTCGATGTTTTCGCGGCCGACGCGCTTGTTCTGCTGCACCAGATACGGCATCGCATCGTGAACGCCGGCAAGGTCGAAGCCCGGAATGCCGGCTTCGCGCGGCGTTTCCGAACCGCCGCAGTAGAGCACCGCGTCGTGATCGGCGATCAGCTGCTCGACCTTCAGATCGACGCCGACATTGACGCCGCAATGGAAGGTCACGCCCTCGCCCGAGATCTGCTCGACGCGACGATCGATGAAGTTCTTCTCCATCTTGAAGTCGGGAATGCCGTAGCGCAGCAGGCCGCCGGGCTTGGATTCACGCTCATAGACATGCACCTCGTGACCGGCGCGACCGAGCTGCTGGGCGGCCGCCATGCCGGCGGGACCGGAACCGATGATCGCGACCTTCTTGCCGGTGCGAACGGCGGCCGGCTGCGGCCGGATGAAGCCAAGCTCATAGGCCTTGTCGGCGATCGCCTGCTCGACGGTCTTGATCGCAACCGGCGCATCCTCGAGGTTCAGCGTGCAGGCTTCCTCGCAAGGCGCGGGGCAGACGCGGCCGGTGAACTCAGGGAAGTTGTTGGTCGAATGCAGGTTCTGGATCGCTGCTTCCCAGTTGTTGTTGTAGACCAGATCGTTCCAGTCGGGGATCTGGTTGTGCACGGGACAGCCGGTCGGGCCATGGCAATAGGGAATGCCACAGTCCATGCAGCGCGCGGCCTGTTTCTGCACTTCCGGGTCCGACATCGGGATCGTGAATTCGCGGAAATGCCGGATACGGTCCGACGCCGGCTGATACTTCGCCACCTGCCGGTCGATTTCCAGAAACCCTGTTACCTTACCCATGCTGCTGTCTTCCCTTACACTCATGACCGCCTCTTTCGTTCAGCGCAGCCAGTTCAATCTATGTCCAACTTCGGCGTCTCGACAGGCCAAGTCTCGTTTTTCCATTCAACGAACGGATTAAACCTTGCGTACAACTCTTCCGCGGCATGCTCTTCGGCCGGGTAGATGGAGATTGTGCCGTCTCGATCCTGAAGGACCGTTACCTCTTCGCCGATCAGAAAGAACTCTTCCGGAATAACCACCATCCGGACGCCGTCCTTCTGAACGACCTTGCTTTGCGAACGCTTCGTAATTGGTCCCATCGGCGCCTCCAACATTGAGTTTCACTCATATCATGAGGCGCCGGTGAGTACCTACTCCGCGGCGATCCCCATCCGGCTGCGCTCCATTTCCTCGAGCGCGCGGCGGTATTCGACCGGCATGACCTTGCGGAACTTCGGACGATACTCCGCCCAGTTGTCCAGGATCTGCTTGGCACGGGTGGATTCCGTGTAGTGCAGGTGATTGGAGATCAACTGGTAGAGGCGTTCCTCGTCGTGGCGGGTCATGTCGCCGGAAACGTCGACGCGGCCCTTGTGCGCGAGATCGCCGCCATGGTGATGCAGCTTCTCCATCAGGTCGTCCTCTTCGGGAACCGGCTCGAGCTCGACCATCGCCATGTTGCAGCGCTTGGCGAAATCGCCGCTCTCGTCGAGAACATAGGCGACGCCACCAGACATGCCGGCCGCGAAGTTGCGGCCCGTCTCGCCGAGCACGACCACCACGCCACCCGTCATGTATTCGCAGCCGTGGTCGCCCACGCCTTCGACGATGGCGATAGCGCCGGAGTTGCGTACCGCGAAGCGCTCGCCCGCGACACCGCGGAAGTAGCACTCGCCCTCGGTCGCGCCGTAAAGCACGGTGTTGCCGACGATGATCGAGTCCTCAGCGACGATCTTCGAATTCTCAGGCGGACGCACGATGATCTTGCCGCCAGAGAGGCCCTTGCCGACATAGTCGTTGCCGTCGCCGATCAGCTTGAAGGTCACGCCGCGTGCCAGGAACGCGCCGAACGACTGTCCGGCCGTGCCGCGAAGCGTCACGTTGATCGTGTCTTCCTTCAGGCCACGGTGGTTGTAGCGCTTGGCGACTTCGCCAGACAGCATCGCGCCCGCCGAACGGTCGACGTTCTTGATGCCGACTTCGAAGCTGACAGGCGTCTTCGACGTGAGTGCCGGCTCGGCTTCCGCGATCAGCTTGCGATCGAGAATGTCGTCGATCGGGTGCTTCTGGCGGGTCGTCCAGTAGGTTGCTTCCTTCGGCGCCTCGACCTTGTGGAAGATGCGGCTGAAGTCGAGACCCTTGGACTTCCAGTGCGCGAGCATCTCGTCCTTTTCGAGCAGTTCCGAAGCGCCGATGATGTCATCGAACTTGGTAAAGCCGAGCGAGGCGAGGATTTCACGGACTTCGTTGGCGACGAAGAAGAAGTAGTTGATGACGTGTTCCGGCGTGCCCTTGAAGCGCTTGCGCAGGACCGGATCCTGGGTGGCAACGCCGACGGGGCAGGTGTTCAGGTGGCACTTGCGCATCATGATGCAGCCGGCGGCGATGACGGGAGCCGTCGCGAAGCCGAACTCGTCAGCGCCGAGAAGCGCACCGATGATGACGTCGCGGCCGGTCTTCAGGCCACCATCGACCTGCAGCGCGATGCGCGAACGAAGGCCGTTCAGCACCAATGTCTGCTGCGTTTCGGCAAGGCCGATTTCCCACGGAGAACCCGCATGCTTCAGCGAAGTGAGCGGCGATGCACCGGTGCCGCCGTCGAAGCCGGAGACCGTGATGTGGTCGGCGCGCGCCTTGGCGACACCTGCGGCAACCGTGCCGACGCCGACTTCCGAGACGAGCTTGACCGAGACATCGGACGTCGGGTTGACGTTCTTCAGGTCGTAGATCAGCTGCGCCAGATCTTCGATCGAGTAGATGTCGTGATGCGGCGGCGGCGAGATCAGGCCGACACCCGGCGTCGAGTGACGGGTCTTGGCAACAGTCGCATCGACCTTGTGGCCGGGCAGCTGGCCGCCTTCGCCGGGCTTGGCGCCCTGCGCGACCTTGATCTGCAGCATGTCGGCGTTGACCAGATATTCCGTCGTCACACCGAAGCGTCCCGATGCGATCTGCTTGATCGCCGAGCGTTCCGGGTTCGCCGAACCATCCGGCAGCGGGAAGTAGCGGTCGCTCTCTTCGCCGCCCTCGCCAGTGTTGGACTTTCCGCCGATCTTGTTCATCGCGATCGCAAGCGTCGTATGCGCCTCGCGGCTGATCGAGCCGAAGGACATGGCGCCGGTCGAGAAGCGCTTGACGATCTCGACCGCGGGCTCGACCTCATCGAGCGTAACAGGCTTGCGGCCGATCTGCTCAGCGGTCTTGATCTTGAACAGACCACGAATGGTGTTCATGCGCAGCGCCGACGTGTTCACCATCTCGGCGAACTCGCGGTAGCGGTCCTCCGAGTTGCCGCGAACGGCGTGCTGCAGCGTGGCCACCGCATCCGGCGTCCAGGCATGGCTTTCGCCGCGCATGCGGTAGGCGTATTCGCCACCGATATCGAGCGTGGTCGCGAGCAGCGGATCCTTGCCGAAGGCGGAGTTGTGGCGGGCAACGGTCTCTTCCGAGATCGCCTTCAGATCGACGCCTTCGATCATCGTCGCGGTGCCGAAGAAATACTTGTCGACCAGCTCCTGCTGCAGGCCGATCGCATCGAAGATCTGGCCGCCGCAATAGGATTGATAGGTCGAGATGCCCATCTTCGACATGACCTTGAGGATGCCCTTGCCGACCGCCTTGATGTAGCGGTAGACGACCTCAGACGCGTCCACTTCCTTCGGGAACTCGCCCTTGGCATGCATGTCGAGCAGCGTGTCGAAGGCCAGGTACGGGTTGATCGCTTCCGCGCCGTAACCGGCGAGAAGACAGAAGTGGTGCACTTCGCGCGGCTCGCCGGTCTCGACGACGAGGCCGACGGAGGTGCGAAGACCCTTGCGGATCAGGTGATGGTGCACGGCGGCCGTCGCGAGCAGCGCCGGGATCGCGATGCGATCCGGCCCGATCTGGCGGTCGGAGAGCACGATGATGTTGTAGCCGCCCTTGACGGCCGCTTCCGCGCGCTCGCAGAGGCGATCGAGCATTTCGGGCATGCCTTCGGCGCCACGCTCCACGTCATAGGTGAAGTCGAGCGTCTTTGTGTCGAAACGGTCCTCCGTGTGGCCGATCGAGCGGATCTTTTCGAGATCGCCATTGGTAAGGATCGGCTGACGCACTTCCAGGCGCTTGGCGTTGGCCGCACCCTCATGGTCGAGAATATTAGGGCGCGGGCCGATGAAGGACACCAGGCTCATGACCAGCTCTTCGCGGATCGGATCGATCGGCGGGTTGGTGACCTGCGCGAAGTTCTGCTTGAAGTAGGTGTATAGCAGCTTCGACTTTTCCGACATGGCCGAGATCGGCGTATCGGTGCCCATCGAACCCACGGCTTCCTGGCCCGTCGTTGCCATCGGCGACATCAGGATCTTGGTGTCTTCGGTGGTGTAGCCGAAGGCCTGCTGGCGGTTGAGCAGCGAGACGTCGCGGCGCAGCGCGCGCGGCTCCACCGGCTTCAGGTCTTCGAGGATCAGCTGCGTGCGATCGAGCCAGCTGCGGTAGGGATGCTTGGTCGCGAGCTCGGTCTTCAGCTCCTCGTCGGAGACGATCTTGCCCTTCTCCATGTCGATCAAGAGCATCTTGCCCGGCTGCAGGCGCCACTTCTTGACGATGTCCTCTTCGGCCACCGGCAGCGTGCCGGCTTCCGAGGCGAGGATGACGCGATCGTCTGACGTGACGAGATAGCGGGCCGGACGCAGACCGTTACGGTCGAGCGTCGCGCCGATCTGCTTGCCATCGGTGAAGGCAACGGCGGCCGGACCGTCCCACGGTTCCATCAGGGCTGCGTGGTATTCGTAGAACGCCTTGCGCTCCTTCGACATCGACTGGTTGCCGGCCCAGGCTTCCGGGATCAACATCATCACGGCATGCGCCATGGAGTAGCCGCCGCGCACGAGGAACTCGAGCGCGTTGTCGAAACAGGCCGTGTCCGACTGACCTTCATAGGAGATCGGCCAGAGCTTGGAGATATCCTCGCCGAAGAGTGGCGACGAGACCGACGCCTGGCGCGCCGCCATCCAGTTGACGTTGGAGCGCAGCGTATTGATTTCGCCGTTATGGGCGACCATGCGGTACGGGTGCGCCAGCTTCCAGGAGGGGAAGGTGTTGGTCGAGAAGCGCTGGTGCACGAGCGCGACAGCGGACTCAAAACGCGGGTCCGACAGGTCCGTATAATAGGCGCCGACCTGGTAGGCCAGGAACATGCCCTTGTAGACGATCGTCGAGGACGACAGCGACACCGGATAGAAGTGGCTCTCCTCGCCGTCGAACTCGTCATAGATGCGGTTGGAGATCACCTTGCGCAGCGTGAACAGGCGGCGTTCGAATTCATCGGTGGTCGCGGCGCTGTCGCCGGCCCCGATGAAGATCTGACAGTGATGCGGTTCGGTCGCGGCGATATCCGGCGCCTTCGACAGCGACGCGTTGTCGACGGGCACGTCACGGAAGCCGAGGAGAACCTGGCCCTCTTCGGAGATGACGTCCTGCATCACCTTCTTGAAATGCGCGATCTGCTTTTCGTCGCGCGGCATGAAGATATGGCCGACACCATATTCACCGGCCTTCGGCAGGGTGATGCCCTGCTTGGCCATTTCCTCGCGGAAGAAGCGATCGGGAATTTGCACGAGAATACCAGCACCGTCACCCATCAGCGGGTCGGCGCCGACGGCACCGCGGTGCGTCAGGTTCTCGAGAATAAAGAGACCGTCCTTGACGATCTGGTGCGACTTCTGGCCCTTCATATGCGCGACGAAGCCGACGCCGCAGGCATCATGCTCGTTGCGCGGATCGTAGAGCCCCTGTTTGGTCGGCAGACCGGTGGCAGGTTTGCGCGTATTGGCCACCGCGCGCATGTCTGCTGCTGCGAACTGGTCGATACCCGTGGATGGCGTGTTCTTCGTCATCGTTTTGCCTCCTGTCAGAGCCCGCGACTGTGCGGGCGGCTCTTCGTCGCACACCGACCCCGATCTTAGGTTCGGCGCATGACAGCGCTGTTGCATTATCGAAGATCCGGTCGCCGGCGGCAGGCTTTCCCCGGGAAGGCAGAGCCTTTCCCGACAAAGCAGCCGTTGCGCTCCGCGCCTGCCATAGGTCCGTGCGGGAAACTTCGTCCGCGCTCCGTGAACTATAGCGTGAAACCCAACAAGTGTAAGGTCTTTCGGCGCATCTTCGGCCTTAGCGGCCAAAATAGGACAGCAACCCTGTCCTAATTCATCGGTTCTATGCCAGAAACGTGACAGCTTCGCAAGGCCCATGGATTAAAAAAACGTCAATTAACGACGGAAGATTGCCGAATTGATTGGCAGCGCGACATAAAATTACACGATCCACTATTATATTGTTTCTTGATTGCGGAATTCAATTTTTGTGATGGGTCGCGCCTCAATTGCTTGATCCGGTGAAGCTTTGGATTAAGCTCCCGTCCGAACCCGCCCCCACCTCCATTTTTCCCAGGCATTTTCCATGATTTTCGCTTCCGATAACTGGGCTGGCGCCCACCGTTCCATTGCCGAACGCCTGCTGCAGGAATCCGCCGGTTTCGCCGCCGCCTACGGCACCAGCGATCTCGACCGCAGCGTCGAGGCTCGCTTCGCCGAAATCTTCGAGCGTGAGGTCTCGGTGTTCTTCGTGGCGACCGGCACGGCCGCGAACTCGCTGTCTCTTGCCAGCGTCCAGCGCCCCGGCGGCATCTCCTTCTGCCACTCCGAAGCCCATGTGATCGCCGATGAATGCGGCGCGCCGGATTTCTTCAGCGGCGCCCGATTGGCGCCTGTCGATGGCGAATTGGGCAAGATCGATCCCGCGAACCTCGCAAAGGCAGTCGCCGCCTTCCCCGAAAACTCCGTTTACCACGGTCGCGCCACGGCGGTGACCATCACCCAGGCAACCGAGATCGGCACAGTCTACACACTCGATGAGATCGACGCCATTTCCGCCATATGCAGGGAGCGCAAGCTGCCGCTCCACATGGATGGCGCCCGCTTCGCCAATGCGCTGGTGGCGCTTGGCGCAACTCCTGCCGAAATGACCTGGAAACGCGGCGTCGACATCCTCTCCTTCGGCGGCACCAAGAACGGCTGCTGGTGCGCCGAGGCGATCGTCTTCTTCAATCCCGAGCAGGCGAAGGAGATGCCTTTCATCCGCAAGCGCGCCGCCCAGCTCTTTTCCAAGTCGCGCTTCATCGCCGCACAGTTCGACGCATATCTCGAGAACGGCCTCTGGCTCGATCTCGCCGGCCACGCCAACGCCATGGCCGACCGCCTGCGGACGGGCATCGGCGCCAGCAATTCCGCCCGCCTCGCCTGGTCGACGACATCAAACGAAGTCTTCGCGATTATAAAGAAGAGCGCCGGCAAGACCGCGGAGGACAAGGGCGCGAAGTTCTACGAATGGCCTATCCCCGCAGCTACCCCCGATCTCGTCGGCGCCGATGAAATCCTGATCCGCCTCGTCACCAGCTTCGCTACCCAGAAGAAGGACGTCGACGGCTTCCTGAACTGCCTGGCATCTTGAGCCTATGAAACGGGATCGGCCCGGCGATCGAGATCACCGGGCCGATCATTGAGGCGCCGCGCCCCTGCACGCAGCGCGCACTCTCTCTTTACATGTTGCGCATTTCACCCGTGGTCATCGGCATCATGTTGACGTTCATGTTGTACATGACCCAGATCGTGCCGACGATGGTGATGCCGACGATGATGGCCGTGAAGATGAAGGCGATCAGCGTCCAGCCCTCTTCCGAGCGGCTGTCGACATGCAGGAAGCAGACGACGTGGACGACGATCTGCACCATGGCGAGGATGAAGATCGTCACCGTGGTCGCCATCGCGCTTTCCAGCGCTCCCGACATGACCAGCCAGAACGGTATCACCGTCAGGATGATCGACAGGATCGACCCGGTCCAGAGGCTGCCTTTGCTGCCATGACCGGCATCGTGACCGGTATTGCTGTGGTGATGTGCGGTCAACGGAGTGCTCCAAACAGGTAGACGACGGTGAAGACGCCGATCCAGATGATGTCGAGGAAGTGCCAGAACATCGACAGGCACATCAGCCGGCGCTTGTTGTCAGCGGTCAGGCCATGCTTGGCGAGTTGCACCAGAAGCGTGACGAGCCAGATCAGGCCGAACAGCACGTGCATGCCGTGCGTTCCGACCAGCGTGAAGAACGCCGACAGGAAGGCGCTGCGCTGGGGCGTCGCGCCCTCGGAGATCAGCGTGGCGAACTCGTAGAGTTCCACCGACAGGAACGCCGCGCCGAGCAGGCCGGTGACGGCGAGCAGCCGCCACATCGCCGTGGTGCGCCCGGCCGCCATCGCCTGCATGCCGATCGAAAGCACGATCGACGACGCCAGCAGGAAGCCGGTGTTGAGCGCCACCAAGGGCAGCTCGAACAGGTGCTGCGGCGGAGGCCCACCCGCATAGTTGCGGCTGAGCGTTCCGTAGACGGCGAACAGCGAGGCGAAGATCAGCGCGTCGCTCATCAGGTAGATCCAGAAGCCGAGCATCGTGGCGCCGCCACTGTGATAATGCTCTTCGGCGTCCGGCAGGTGGTAGACGCGCTGGGCGTCCTTGTTGACGAGTTGGATGGTCATGTCAGGCCCTCGCTGCCGGCTGCCGCGCGCGCTTGCCTTCGGTGAGCGCGATCGCATCGGCCGGGATGTAGTAGTCGCGGCTGTAATTGAAGGTGTGGACGATCGAGACCACGAGGATACCCGCGGCACTCAGCGCCGCCAGCCACCACATGTACCAGACCATGCCGAAGCCGAGCGTCACGGCGAGTGCCGAAACCAGGATGCCGGTTGCGGTGTTGCGCGGCATGTGAACCGGGCGGAAGCCCTCCGTTGGATGTTTGTAGCCATGCTGCTTCATGTCGTACCAGGCGTCGAGTTCGTGGACGACCGGCGTGATCGCGAAGTTGTAGGCAGGCGGAGGCGAAGTGGTCGACCATTCCAGCGTCCGGCCATCCCAGGGATCGCCGGTGACATCACGCAGCTTGTTCCGCTTCACGATGCCCATGATGATCGCCATGACGAAGCCGAGCACACCGATGAGGATGATGACGGCGCCGATCAGCGCGATGACGAAGTAGGGCTGCAGCGTCGGATCGTCGAAGTGGTTGACGCGGCGGGTGGTGCCCATCAGGCCGACGATATAGATCGGCGTCCAGGCGACCCAGTAGCCGATGACCCAGCCCCAGAAGGCGACCTTGCCCCAGAACTCGTCCATCTTGAAGCCGAAGGCCTTGGGGAACCAGTAGGTCATGCCGGCGAAGAGACCGAAGACAACGCCGCCGATGATGGTGTTGTGGAAGTGCGCCACCAGGAACAGCGAGTTGTGCAGCACGAAGTCGGCAGCCGGTACGGCGAGCAGAACGCCGGTCATGCCCCCGACCACGAAGGTCAGCATGAAGGCGACGACCCACATCATCGGCAGTTCGAAGCGGATTTCGCCGCGGAACATCGTGAACAGCCAGTTGAACACCTTGGCCCCGGTCGGAATGGCGATCACCATCGTGGCGATCCCGAAGAAGGCGTTGACGCTCGCACCCGATCCCATGGTGAAATAGTGGTGCAGCCAGACCAGGTATGACAGAATGGTGATGACCACGGTGGCGTAGACCATCGAGCCGTAGCCGAACAGGCGCTTGCCGGTGAAGGTCGAGGTGATTTCCGAATATATGCCGAAGGCCGGCAGGACGAGAACGTAGACCTCCGGGTGACCCCACATCCACACCATGTTCCAGTAGAGCATGGCATTGCCGCCGAGATCGTTGATAAAGAAGGCGGTGCCGGCGTAGCGGTCGAGAAGCAGCAGGAAGAAGGCCGCCGTCAGCGCCGGGAAGATGGCGATGGCGAGAACGTTGCTGCAGAGCGCCGTCCAGGCGAAGACCGGCATCTTCATAAGGCTCATGCCGGGCGCGCGCATCTTGACGACTGTCGCCACCATGTTGACGGCCGAGAGCGTCGTGCCGATGCCGGCGATTTCCAGCGACCACAGATAGTAGTCGACCCCGCTGTCAGGGCTGAAATCCAGCTCCGCCAGCGGCGCATAGGACAGCCAGCCGGTGCGGGCGAATTCGCCAACGAAGAGCGAGATCATCACCAGCACCGCACCCGCGACCGTCAGCCAGAAGCTGAGGTTGTTGAGGTAGGGGAAGGCGACGTCGCGCGCGCCGATCTGCAGCGGCATGACGAAGTTGACGATGCCGACGACCAGCGGGATCGCCACGAAGAAGATCATGATCGTCCCGTGGGCGGTGAAGATCTGGTCGTAGTGGCTCGAGTGCAGGAAGCCCTCGTTGCCGCCGAAGGCGACGGCCTGCTGCAGGCGCATCATCACGGCGTCCGAGAAGCCGCGCAGCAGCATGATGATGCCGAGCACGATGTACATGATGCCGATCTTCTTGTGATCGACGGTCGTGAACCACTCTTTCCAGAGATAGCCCCAGAGCCTGAAGTAGCTGAGCGCGGCGACAACGATCAGTCCGAGTGCCGCGACCGCGATGAAGGTGCCGACCAGGATCGGCTCGTGGATCGGCAGCGAATCGAGCGTCAACCGCCCGAACACTGTCGTGAGAAAACTATGGTCTTGCATGGTTGCCCTGCTGTTCAGGCGCGGCCAGCGCGCCGATGTTGGTGTGATCGTGAGCGGCCGGGGTATCGAGAGCGGCGCCTTCGGCCATGGACGGCATGCTCTCGCTCATCGTCATGGACCCGTGGTTCATCGATGGCGGCGCGAACAGACCGCCATTGTCGCGATCGAGCGCCCGGTCCTTGCGCATGATGTCGGCGATGCATTCGCTGCCTGCGGCGACGCAGCGGTTGACGACCTTGTCGAAAAGTCCGGTGTCGACCGACGAGAAGTGCATGACCGGCACCTTTTCGCTCGGCTGGTCGAGCGCGACATAGCGATCCCTCGACAACGTCTCGTCTGCGGCCTTTACCCCCGCAGCCCACTGGTCGAAGCCCGCCTGGTCGAGGCCATGCAACTGGAACCGCATGTCCGAGTAGCCGCGGCCGGTGTAATTGCCCGAGTAGCCCCAGCTGTCGCCGGGCTCGTTGAGTACGGCATGCAGCATCGATTTCATGCCCGGCATCGCATAGATCATGCCTGCCAGCGTTGGGATCGAGAGCGTGTTGAACTGGCTTGTCGAGGTAATGGAGAAACGCACGGGGACATCGACCGGGAGTGCCAACTCGTTGACGGTCGCGATGCCTTGTTCAGGGTAGATGAAGAGCCACTTCCAATCCATCGCCACGACCTGGATGTCGAGCGGCTTGTGATCCTTCGCGAGCGGCTTGTCGGCCGAAATGCGGTCGAGCGGCCGGAAGGGATCCAGCGTATGCGAGGTGATCCAGGTGACCACGCCCAGCGACGCGATGATCAGCAGCGGTATGGACCAGACCACCACTTCGATCGGCGTCGAATGAGTGAAGTTCGGATCATACCTGCCGGGCGCTTTCCCCTTGCGGTATCGCAGGGCGAAGACCACGATCAGGGTCAACACCGGAACGACGACGATGAGCATCAGTCCGAGTGCGACAAGGATGAGATTACGCTCCTGAAGAGCGATGTCCCCGGTGGGGTTCATCACCACCATGTTGCAACCGCTCAAGAGAGTGAGTGCAAGTGGCGCGACGAACCAGCGAAAGTATCGATTTGTGAATGTTTTCTGGCGCATGGCCGGAAACTATGTCGCGGCCCGCACGGCAGCTTTGACATAGATCAAATCGTCCGCTCCGAGCCCCGAGATTTGCTGCGACATTTTGGGAGGCGGCCGATCGAAAAGTTCCACATGGCGGCTGGCGGCAGCGCATGCGACGAACGCGCTGTGCGGCCTCGTTATGGCCGGCCAGCGCGTTCGCTTTCTCTTTCAATTCTGATGTAGCATGACGGCTGACGGCGGTGCGCCGCTATCCGTCGTCTTCGCGTCGTGGCCAGCCACGACGATGAGCATCACGCAGGCAACCAGCCCGGAAACGAAGAGTGCTCCATATATCATCGGTCCGTTCTCCCTGTAGCCCCGAACGTCGACCATGAGCCGGTGCTAAAACTAGGCCCGTGGGGTAACCAGAAGCCTAAGCGACAGGGTTGAGAGACCCTTAAAATTCTACGGAACGGATTAACCATCCTGAAGTCGTGACCAGGTCCTGGCCTCAGTTCGACCTCAGGCTCCTGACCTTGGCGAGAATGTCGTCCGACAGCGCCTGCACCAGCGCCTGGTCCGCGCCCTTGCGCGGCACCAGCACGAACTCGACATCCTCCAGCACAGGCAACTTGCCCTTGCCGATCTCCTTCAACCCCGACGGCGCCATGCTGCGCGGCTGCACCAGAACGCCCATGCCGGCACGCGCCGCCGCCGTCAGCCCGCTAAGGCTGCCGCAGGTACAGACGATCCGCCAGGCGATCTGCTGCCGCCCCAATGCCTCCAGCGCGATGCTGCGGGTGACGCTCGGCGGCGGGAAGGCGATCAGCGGCAGCGGCACGCTTTTCAGCACATGTTCCGGATCGCGCGCCAGCCACACCAGCGGCTCGCGATAGACCAGACGCCCGCGCGCATCGCCGAGCCGGCGCTTGGCGAGCACCAGGTCGATCTCGGCATTGTCCTGCATTTCATAAAGCGCACCCGAAAGAGCCACCGTCAGTTCCAGATCGACCGACGGGTGTGAGCGCACGAAATCCTCGAGCACGGCAGGCAGCTGGCTGGTGACGAAATCCTCGGAGACCCCAAGCCT
Organism: Hyphomicrobiales bacterium; assembly: GCA_900471485.1. GTDB lineage: Bacteria > Pseudomonadota > Alphaproteobacteria > Rhizobiales > Rhizobiaceae > Rhizobium. The sequence goes on along the minus strand of UCEU01000009.1, from coordinate 21,346 downwards.
CAGCTTGCCGCGCAGACTGCGCCCGGTAAACAGCGACTGCACCTGACCCTCGATCGAGAGCATGGCGCGCGCATGCGAGAGCAGCGCCTCGCCATCCGTCGTCAGCACCACCTTGTGCGTATCACGCGCCAGGAGCCGCCGCCCTACCGCCGCCTCCAGCCGCTGGATATGCTGGCTGACGGTCGATTGCCCCAACCCCAGCCGCTCGGCGGCAAGCGTGAAACTGCCCATCTGCTCGACGGCCACGAAGCTGCGCAATTGTGTAAGATCAAGCATCGTCATCCCGCTTCGCGATAACTGTTATTCCTTGCATCGCGTATCATAATGGAAGAAACAGGATTGATCCATCAAAAGCCGAACAGCCGAGTATAGTCGCATGCGCCGCTTCCTGCCCGATACCTTCACGATCCTCCTGGTCTGCACGGTTATCCTTGCATCCATCCTGCCGGCAAGCGGCGCCTTCGCCGGTTACTTCGGCACGGCGACCACGATTGCAATCGCGGCTCTTTTCTTCCTGCACGGTGCGCGCCTGTCGCGCGACGTGGTGATCGCCGGCCTGCTCCACTGGCGGCTGCACCTCGTCATCCTGCTCACCACCTTCGGCGTCTTCCCGCTGCTCGGCATGGCCTTGGGCCTTGTGCCGGAATCGATCCTGCCGCACCCGCTCTATCTCGGCATTCTCTTTCTCTGCGTGCTGCCATCCACGGTCCAGTCGTCGATCGCCTTCACCTCGATGGCTGGCGGCAATGTGCCCGCCGCGATCTGCTCGGCCTCGGCGTCCAACATCTTCGGCATGTTCCTCACTCCGCTTCTCGTCGGCCTGCTCTTCTCGGTCGGCGGCCATGGCGGCTTCTCCTGGAATGCGCTGTTGCAGATCTTCACGCAGCTGTTGCTGCCCTTCATCGTCGGCCAGGCGCTGCAGCCCTGGATCGGCGACTGGATCCGCGCCAAGAAGAAGATCCTGATGCCTGTCGATCGCGGCTCGATCCTGATGGTCGTCTACCTCGCCTTCTCGACCGCCGTCGTCGAGGGTCTCTGGCACACCTTCTCGCTGTCCGACATCGCCGTCGTCATCGTCGCCGACATGCTGCTGCTGGCGCTGGTCCTCTGCGCCACCACCTTCGGCAGCCGCCTCATGGGCTTCAACGAAGCCGACCAGATCACCATCACCTTCTGCGGCTCGAAGAAGAGCCTGGCCAGCGGTGTCCCCATGGCCAACGTCATCTTCGCCGGCCAGGCGATCGGCGCCATCGTCCTGCCGCTGATGCTCTTCCACCAGATCCAGCTGATGGTCTGCGCCGTCATCGCCCAGAAATACGCCGCCGCCCACCACCGCCGCGCGACCGCCGCCGAAATCGAGGAAGCCGCCAACCCGGCGTGATCAGTCGCGCCGCCGATGCGGTGTGACCCTACGCGCCGCCGATGCGGCGTGATCCGACAACAAAAAAGCGGCGCCCCATCGGGACGCCGCCTTGCTGCCATATCCTGGGAGGGATTGGTTAGTTGGTGACTTAGTTGGTGACCTGAGCCTCGATTGCCTTCGGCGCGCTCACGGGCTCGGCGGCGATCGCGATCTTGCGGGGCTTCATGGCCTCGGGAATGCTGCGAAGAAGGTCGATGTGGAGCAGACCGTTCTTCAGCGAAGCAGCCGTCACCTCGACATGGTCGGCAAGCTGGAAGCGACGCTCGAAGGTGCGCTTGGCGATGCCGCGATAGAGGAATTCGCTGTTATCCGCATTGTCTTCCTTCTTCTCGCCCTTGACGGCGAGAGCATGGGCCTGCGCTTCGATCGAAATTTCGGTTTCGTCGAAACCGGCGACGGCCATGGTGATGCGGTAGGTGTTTTCACCGGTGCGCTCGATATTGTAGGGCGGATAGGTCTGGCCCTGATCGGGCTGGCCCAGGCTGTCGAGCATAGTGAAGAGACGGTCGAAACCGACGGTGGAACGATAGAGGGGGGTAAAGTCTACGTGACGCATGGTGTCCTCCTGAGGAAGCGACTGTTAGCGATAATTGTCCCTGAAACCCCTTGATCGGCAGCTTCGGGACGGTTCCGCGGACCCGTTCTGGCGTCCGCTACCATGAGATGGGGATGGTTTTTTGCGACTTCAAGGGCCTTTTCGAAAGCCCGCGCCTGCATGCGTGAACCCCGCATGAACGGCCGGTTCGGCATGCATTCAGACGCTTGGCCGTAAAGATACGGACATCGGGTTCACTGGCCTGATGGCTGGAGAGTATCGTCCCTTCGTCTTCAGCCCGATCTACGGCCGGCATCGCGACATCCCTCGATCTCGCATGTCGGCCTCTTTTTATCTCTTCGTCTTACGGGCTGAGCTGCGCCAGAAGCGCCGCCGACAGCGCCTGTTGCTGGCCCGGCAAACCGCGCCGGCGAGCGGCCTCTTCCAGCGCCCTCGTTGCATATTCGTAGATGCGGTAGCGCGCCGGGTTCTGGTCGACGCCGGCATTGGTGGGATTGGGCCCGAACACGACTTGCTGACAGCGCGGCAGCGAGGTCGAGGTAAAGCTGCGACAGGAAAGCGGACGGACCTCATAGACCGAACAGCCACCCTCGTCGTTGAGCAGCGGACAGGGCGCGCGCACCGCCTGCGGATCCTCGGCATCCCGGAACCGCGCGATCGCTTCCTCAAGCCGCAGGATCAATGCGTCCCGTTCCTCGCCGCTGAAGGCCGCATCGATATGCTCGGCCATCGCCTCGGCGACACCGGGTGGAATGGCGACGATCAAGTGACAGCAGGCGCTGCAGCCCTTGGCGCAGGCAAAGCGCGGCTGGCCGACAAAGTTCGTGCGGAAGCCCTCGACCGCGGTATCGGCCATCTCCATGGTGAAGCGGGCGGCATCCGCCATGCTCGTGGCATCGTCGAGCGTCTCCACCAGCACGCCGTAGAAGCCCGAGAAGATCGCCTCGTAGCGCTGCGACACCTGCCTAGTCAGCTCGCCGACCTCGGAGATCTGATCCACGACACGCTTCTTCGCCAGTTCCTGGTCCATCACTCTACCGAATATCTCGACTGGCCGCCTGCATGGCCGCAATATCTCTTCCTACCGCGATTCGGGGTCGCTCCGACGACAGCTTGCCTGCCATGCACAGCAATCGCGCTCCATGTTGCGACCCGGACCCCAGGCGTCCATGATGCGGTCGTTTTCTGTCGCCCAATCCGGAATGCCCGATGCGCATCTTTCTCGTTCGCCACGGCGAATCCCTCGGCAACATCGACGAACGCGCCTATGGCCAGTTCGGCGACCACAATGTTCCGCTGACCCAATGGGGGCACCGCCAGGCGATCACGGCCGGCGAGGCAATCGCCGCCTATTTCGCCGCACTGCCGAGCCATGAGTTGCGCAAGCTGCGCATCTGGTACTCGCCGTTCCTGCGGACGCGCCAGACCAGGGATGCGCTGCTCAGCGTCCTGCCGCCCGACCTGGTCGGCCACGCCAGCGAGGATTATCTGCTGCGCGAGCAGGATTTCGGCCTCTTCACCGAAATCTACGACCGCGCCGAGCAACGACAGAAATTTCCCGACGAGTTCGAAAAGTGGGCGCGCCTGCGCAGCAACAGCGGCAAGTTCTACGCCCGCCCGCCGGATGGCGAAAGCCGCGCCGATGTGGCGCAACGGGTGCGGCTCTTCCTGCAGACGGTGATGCACGACGTCGGCAACGGCAACGACAACGTCGTGATCATCGGCCACGGCGTCACCAACCGCGCCTTCGAGATGAATTTCCTGCAGCATCCGGTGGAATGGTTCGAGCGCTCCGACAACCCCGGTAATGCCGATATCACCCTCATCGAGGGCAGCCATGCGCATGGCTACACGTCAACCCTGCTGCACCAGGCCGCCGACCGGCAAGAGGGCGAGGAGGAACTCCGCGACGCCTACGGCGCCGAGATGACGATCGCGCCGAAACCCGGTCTCTGATAAGACCGGGACGATGACCGTCGCCCCCGCACCAGCATTGCCCCTTCCGAACCGCGCCTGCGGCACCTGCACCTTGTGCTGTCGGCTGCCCGAAATCGAGGAATTCGACAAGCCGGCCAACGCATGGTGCGAAAACTGCGTGGAGGGCCGGGGCTGTGCGATCTATACCGACAGGCCGCAGCTCTGTCGCGACTTCCTCTGTCAGTGGATGACCGACGAGACTCTCGGCCTGGAATGGGAACCCTCGATATCCAACATGATGGTCTATCGGCAAGGCCAACAAATCACCGTCCTGGTCGATCCCGATCACGCCGCGACATGGATCAGGGAGCCCTATCTCACCCAGCTTCGCCGCTGGGCCGCCGAATCAATGCACGATGGCGGCTATGTGATTGTCTTCGCCGGCGACGATGTCACCAAAATCAGACCCTTGGCCGAGGCGAACCATAGCTAAGCGATTCGCGAAACGACCATCGAAACATGTCGAACCGTCACATTTTTTGTATGGCAAATGCCGAGAAAACAGGCACTTCGCGCCCGCGAATCAGCCGCTTGGCGGTTTTTGAGCGCTATGCGTTTGAAATTCTTTCAAATGTCGTATAATTTGTTCACTCTTGATGGGTTAAGGGCTGCACTAATCAAATAGGAGGCACCTGGCGTTGAGGGCGCAAAAAACGTGGGGGATATCCCTTTCAGGGATTCTGTTCGTCGGTTTGGCGGCTACCGGATGCACAAGTGCGTCCACATCATCGTTGGAAACGGTAGCTCATTCGACCAAGCCAATCGGCACCAAGAAGGTAAGCTATAGCTACACCTCCGAGGATCGCTCCTGTCTGAAGCGGGCGATGTATTTCGAATCCCAGCATTCCGATCACCAGGGCTACATGGCCGTCGGCACGGTCGTGATGAACCGCCTGACCTCGGGCGCCTACCCGCCCACGATCTGTGGCATCGTCTCCCAGGAAAAGCAGTTCGCTCCCGGCGTTATGACCCGCGAAGTGAAGGAAATGGCCGAGCCGGACCTCAACGCCGCGGCCGACGCCATCCTCGTCAAGGGCGACCGCAATGCCGACGTCAAGGAAGCGATGTTCTTCCACACGGACGGCCTGAAATTCCCCTACAACAACATGCACTACACGGCTGTTGCCGGCGGTAACGCCTTCTACGAGAAGCGCGGCGCGGATGGCGAACTGCAGACCCCGGCGCCGCTGCCGGCCTACGAAGTGGCGATGAATTACGTCGGCGTCCAGCAGCCGTCGCCGACCCAGTTCGGCATTCTCATTCCGGAAGCTGTCCCCGTTCCGACGCAGCCGTCCATGCCCGCGGCCGCCATCGTTCCCGACGTCGCGACCGATACCTTCCCTGAGGTGGAACTGCCGCAGGTTCCCACCATGGTCGTCGTTCCCACCCCTCGCCCCGATGAAGTCGACAGCGCCTCGCTGCGCGGCGGTTTCTACCAGGTCGGCGGCTGATATCAGGCAAATCGATGCGGATCCGGCGGCGGCCTTTCAGGGCCGCCTCGCCGTATCACGGCCGCTCGCGCCGCCGCTTTTTTCTTTGATTTGACACCATGATCCCCTATCCCTTCTACTGATTTGCCAATCGCCCCAAGGGAACGATCGCCCGCCATGGAACAGGTTCTTTTTTCGACGCCGGACAATCCGATCCCGGAGAACCGTACCGAAGGTTTCTTCGAGACCCATGACGGCCTGCAGCTGCGCTACGCGGTGTTTCGTTCCAGCGCCCCGGTCGCCAAGGGCACGGTCGTGCTGCTGCACGGTCGCAACGAATATATCGAGAAGTATTTCGAGACGATCCGCGACCTGACGGACAAGGGGCTGTGGGTCGCGACCTTCGATCTGCGCGGCCAGGGCGGCTCGCACCGCATGTTGAAGAAGCCGCATCTCGGTCATGTCAGGCGCTTCGTCGATTACGAGCACGACCTCGACACCTTCCTCGAAAAGATCGTGCTGCCGGATACCCGTCTGCCCTTCTATCTGCTCGCGCATTCGACCGGCGCGCTGATCGCGCTTTCGGCCGCGCCCTACCTCTCGACCCGTATCGAGCGCATGGTGCTGACGGCGCCCTTCATAGGCCTTGCCGGCCAGTCCGCCTCCGAGGGCACGATCCGCCGTCTGGCGACCATTGCCTGCTCGCTCGGCCTCGGCTCGTTTCCGCTCAGCCGCAAGATGAAGCAATCGTCCTTCAGGGATAATCCACTGACCTCGGACGAGGTCCGCTTCGAGCGCAATGCCGCAATCTCCGAGACCTACCCCGATCTGACACTTGGCATGCCCACGGCACGCTGGCTGGTCGAGTCTTTCCGCACGATCGATCGCGCGACGTCTCCCAACCATCTTTTCTCGATTACCATCCCGACGGTGGTCATCGCCCCCACGCGCGATGCGATCGTGCCCTACATCGCGCAGGAGCGCCTGTCGCGTTACTTCCGCGCGGCCCAGTTCGTGCCGATCAACGGCGCGCGTCACGAGGTCCTGCAGGAGCGGGATATCTACCGGAAGGCAGCACTTGCCGCCTTCCATGCCTTCATTCCGGGCAGCGATGCCGAAGCGGTCGAGGAAGTCGAAGGCTTCGGCACCTGATAGCGGCTAAAGCATGTCTCCCGAAAGTGGTCACCGGTTTCGGGATAAAGACATGCAAGAAAACAAAGACCTAAAGCGCAACGAGCGAATCTGAAAGATCGCGACGCGCTTCAGGCCGCAGTCGCGAGACGCGTGGGCGTCGAAGCGGAATTCTCATCGACCTTGAACTGACCGATCAGCTCGAACAAGCCCTGCGCTTCCGAGGCAAGGCGACGGCTGGCCGAAGCGGTCTGCTCGACCATGGCGGCGTTTCTCTGCGTGTCCTGATCCATGGACATCACGGCGATGTTGATCTGGTTGAGGCTCGACGACTGTTCCCTGGCCGCCTCGACGATCCCTGACACGTTCTCGCGAACCTGCAGCACCTGTACGGCAATCGCCTCCAGCGCATTTCCGGTCCTGTCGACCAGCACTACGCCATCCTTCACGAAGCGCTCGGAGTCCTGGATCAGCGTCTTGATTTCCTTGGCCGCACTGGCCGAACGCTGGGCGAGTTCCCGCACCTCATGTGCCACCACCGCGAACCCCTTGCCCGCCTCGCCGGCGCGTGCCGCCTCGACACCGGCATTCAGCGCCAGCAGATTGGTCTGGAAGGCGATCTCGTCGATCACGCCGACGATGCCGGCGATACGAGCCGAGGATGCTTCGATCTTAGACATCGCGTCGACCGTCTGCCGAACCACGCTCGCCGATTCCTGCGCGCTGCGGGTCGTTTCCTCGACCAGGTTTCCGGCCTCCGTCGCCCGGCGCGCGGAATCGGTCACCGTGGTCGATATCTCGGTCACAGCCGCCGCTGTTTCCTCGACGGAAGCGGCCTGCGTTTCCGTACGGCGAGCGAGATCGTCGGAAGCAAGCTGGATCTCGCGCGAACCGGACGCGATCAGCGTCGCGTTCTGGCGGATCGCATGCATCGCCGATCGCAGGCGACCGACCGAGGCGTTGTAGTCGGTGCGCAGCTTCTCGAGCGCGGGAATGAACGGCCGTTCGATGGTCGAATGCAGATCACCCTCGGCCATCGCCTGCAGGCCATCTCCGAGTTCGTTGACGGCACGCACGCGCTCGGTGACGTCGGTCGCGAACTTCACGACTTTGAAAACCTTGCCGCTCATGTCGAAGATCGGGTTGTAGGACGCCTGGATGAATACCTTCCTCCCGCCCTTGCCGATGCGCATGAATTCGTCGGCCGCGAAGTTTCCGTCCGACAGGTTCTTCCAGAAATCCTTATAGTCCTGCGTTGCGGCATAGGCAGGATCGCAGAACATCGAATGATGGCGGCCGCGTATTTCGTCAGCGGTATAGCCCACCGTAGCCAGGAAATTGCTGTTGGCGCCAAGGATGTGGCCGTCCGGCGTGAATTCGATCGTCGCCTGCGCCCGCGACAGTGCATCGAGCTTGCCGGAATCTTCGGCGCTCTTCAGCTTGATGTCGGTGATGACAGTCGCGAGCTTGATGACCTTGTAGGGCACGCCGCCGCGCATGACGGGATTGTATGACGCCTCGATCCACACCTCGCGCCCGCCCTTGCCGATGCGCTTGTACTGGCGGCGGTCGAACTCGCCGCGAGCCAGCCGCTCCCAGAACAGACGGTATCCGTCGCCCCGGGCTTCCGAGGGATCCACGAACATCCGGTGATGCTGACCGACGATCTCTGAAATGTCATAGCCGAGCGCCTCGCAGAAGTTCTCGTTGGCTCGGAGTATCTTGCCGGTCAGATCGAACTCGATGACGGCCTGGGAACGATTGACGGCTTCGAGCACGGCCTTGGCATCGGCGCCGCTCGTCAGGGGGAAAAGAGACATGATCAAAGTGCCTTCAATAAGTATAGCGTATTAGCCGAGATAATTTCGCCAAAATCGTTTGCAGCGAAACATTGCATCTCTCTTAATTCGCACGTGAAATACCGCTCAAAGGTGCGATTGGCATGATTATTTCACCAGAAAGCACAACTTATAAAAACATAGGTAAAGCCAATAAATCATAGATTGCACAACATAAGGGCAAGAGGTACGTACACCCCTTGCAGCAACGTCGATATTTATTATGTGTCGATGCGTTCTACTGTCGACGCAGAATGGCAACCGCTTGCTCGTAGACGGCAGGGCTGCCCGCCGCGATGATCGAACCGCCATTCTCCGGCCTGCCGCCATCCCAGGTCGTGATGATGCCGCCTGCTCGCTCGATGACGGGAATGATCCCGCCGACGTCATACGGCTTGAGGCTGTTTTCGACCACAAGATCGACGTGGCCGGCGGCCAGCAGCGCATAGGCGTAGCAATCCGTGCCGTAGCGGAAAAGCCGCACCTGGCTTTCGATCTCGCGATAGCGCTCCATCTCCGTGCCGGTGAACAGATGCGGCGAAGTCGTGAACATGATCGCGTTCGAAAGCGCGCCGCAATCGCGCACCTGCAGCCGGCGCTCGCCTTCAGGGCCGGCATAGAAGGATGCCCCTTCGTCGGCGAAATACCGCTCGCCGGTAAAGGGTTGCTCGATCATTCCCATGATCGCCCGGCCGTTTTTGTACAGACCGATCAGTGTCCCCCAGACCGGCACGCCGGAAATGAACGCGCGCGTCCCGTCGATCGGGTCGATCACCCAGACATATTCGCGATCGAGCCCGACGCTTCCATGCTCCTCGCCGAGAATGCCGTGATCGGGGAAATGCGCCTCGATCAGCCGGCGAATGGCCACCTCGGCTGCCTGATCGCCTTCCGTCACCGGATCGAACCCGCTCGACAGCTTGTTGGTGACATCGAGACCCGAGCGAAAACGCGGCAATGTCTCGGCCTTTGCGGCTTCGGCAAGCAGGTTGAAGAAGGAACGGTCAGGAAGCATGGGGAGATCCGATCGGCTGGCGGGAATGGCGTTTTTCATAGCCGAAATGCGGCCCGATGCAAACGAGACAAGCAATCTTTGGCAAATTGCCCATTTATTTTGCAGCGCAATAAAATGATTGACAATTGTGCAATGCAATAGTAGGGTCATCTTACAGTCTTCTGACTGTAAATACCCTCCTTGGGTGTTTCCTCCCTAGACTTGGACCGCCGCAAGGCGGTCTTTTTTTGAAGCGATTTAGGGTGCTATTCGGCCGCAAGCGCCGTGTCGGTCGCGAACTGCGCGACATAGACGGCCATCTGCCGCATGAAGGACGAGAGCGCCGCTGCCACCAGCGGGAAATCGACGCGCTTCTCGAGCGTCACCTCATCCACGTAGATCGCCCGGTTCACCTCGATCTGAAGCGCGTGCAGCCCGCGTGACGGACGCCCGTAATGCTCGGTGATGAAGCCGCCGGCGTATGGCTTGTTGCGGATCGCGGTGAAGCCCATCTCTTCGAACAGCCCCACAGCCGTCCGCGACAACTCCGCCGAAGCGCTGGTCCCGTAGCGGTCTCCGATGATGAAGTCCGGCCGAACATTGCTGCCGGCAACGCGGATACTACCAGGCATGGAATGGCAGTCGATCAGCACGCCGAAGCCGAACTGCACGTGGGTGCGCGCGATCAGCCGCCTCAGCGCCGCGTGATAGGGCTTGTAGACGCTCTCGATCCTGTCCAGCCCCTCTTCGACACGCAGTCGTCGCGCATAGATCTCCATGTTCTCGGCGACGATGCGCGGAATGGTGCCAAGACCGCCGGCGACACGCAGTGAATTGATGTTGGCATAGGGCGGCAGGATGCCGTCGAACATTCTCGGATCGAGCTCGTAAGGCTCGCGGTTCACATCGAGATAGGCGCGCGGAAAATTGGCGACCAGAAACGGCGCGCCGAGCGCTGTCGCATCGGCGAAGAGTTCGTCGACGTAATGATCCTCGGAGCGCCGGATGGAAATCCCTTCCAGCCGCGACTGTGCCACGAACTCGGGCGGATAGATCCGGCCGCTATGCGGGGAGTTATAAACGAAGGGAATGGCATGCGAGGCAGGCTCCCGGATCTCGAAAAGCGCGTATTCGGGGATTTCCTGCACCTTCTTCCCTCTTTTGTCCGCCAAGAGGCCACTGTGGCGTGCATGTTGCCAGTTGCCGGGCGCCAAGTCCATACTATCTCATGGGGATGAAGGCTGGCACAAGCTCTTCATCGGTTGTTTACCCGAGGAAACCTAGTGTAGATGGCTAAAGCCTACACATAATTCCCACTGATCAGCGGTCTGGATAATGACTCAAAAGATACTTCTCGCCGAAGACGACAACGACATGCGTCGCTTCCTGGTAAAGGCGCTCGAAAAGGCGGGCTACAAGGTTCTCTCCTACGACAACGGCGCCAGCGCCTACGACCGGCTTCGCGAAGAACCCTTCTCGCTTCTCCTGACCGATATCGTCATGCCCGAAATGGACGGCATCGAACTGGCGCGCCGCGCCACCGAACTCGATCCGGACCTCAAGGTCATGTTCATCACCGGCTTCGCCGCCGTTGCATTGAACCCCGATTCGAAGGCGCCGAAGGATGCAAAGGTCCTTTCCAAACCTTTCCACCTGCGCGACCTCGTCGACGAAGTGAACAAAATGCTTGCCGCATAGGCGTTCCGGCGGCGCGTGTCACAAATCTGAAAAAGGCTATTGACGGCCAAAAGGGTTTGTGGTCTATGCGCCGACATCGGATGGGCGTGTAGCTCAGCGGGAGAGCACTACGTTGACATCGTAGGGGTCACAGGTTCAATCCCTGTCACGCCCACCATTCGATCTCCTTGATTTCAAATGTCATTTTAAGACGGTCGCAGAAACGGATCTTTGTCGCAAGACATGGCGAGCGCATAGGCTGGCATCGATTTGAGCGTCGGAAAACACGCTGCTATTGCGACGAGGATATCCGTCGCAGACAGGCTGTGCAAAACTCCAGTTCCACCCAATTCAAGATCGCCTTTTTCGATCGATCCGCCAAATTCGAAGCATCATTTGCATAGTACGTTTCGCTATTTTTCTGGCGCCAACGGCAATTCGGTTTGATCGATGCCCTCCCGGTACCGCCGATCGGACCATCCGCATCGGGGAAATCACACTTCCCTTAGGTAAGCTTTGAAGGCCCCGCCATCGGCGCTCTGAGCTAGTGTCTCCTTACCGTCAATCCGGCGGAGGAAGAGGAGAAAACCATGAAGATCAAGGGCGTAATTTTCACCGCAGCGATTGTTCTCTCGTCGATCACTGCAGCCTATGCAGGCGGCAACCATGCAGTCACGCAGCAGTCCGGCTTCGGCAACAAGGCCGGCACCGGCCAGGCCGGAAAGCACAACTTCAGCGGCACCAGCCAGACCGGCTTCTTCAACAATGCTAATACCCTTCAGTATGGCAAGTACAACATGTCCGGCACGACCCAGCTTGGCTTCGGCAACAACTCGCTGACGGTCCAGGACGGCTGGGGCAATGTTTCGGGTACCTTCCAGTATGGTTTCGGCAACAACTCGACGACCGTCCAGCAGGGCGCCGGCAACAGCTCGACCACCATTCAGTACTAGTTCGGTGACGTACCTAGGGCCAGCGCTGACAACGCTGGCCTCCTTTTTTTTGGAAGGAGCTTCGTCATGATGGCGATGGCACCCCCGGTGGAATGCATTATCGAGCATCACGACAAGGGCGGAATGCTCACCCTCGTCCCCATGATCAGCGGCGATGGCCGCGGCCAGGGAAGCTACCAGTTCGAGATCGTCTCCAACTCGGGCGGCAACACCTCCAGCAACATGCAGGGCGGTGATTTCGAAAAGACCGAAGCCGGGCGTCTGTCCCTGTCTCAGGTCGTCGTCTCTGCCTCCGACAACGGCTGGAGCGCGCGCCTGACGGTTTACGGCCCGACCGGCGAAACGCTTTGCCGCATATCGGTCCCGTGACATTTCTGCATCGCTTCTGACCTGTCACAGTAGCGTCAACCGACAGGCGATTGATTATATTCTAATATAATGTACCGTTTCACTCAGGATTCGGCCGAGGGGTTGGCCGACAGTGGGGGTAGCGGAGAAGAATGGGGAGTTCTGTATCCATTCGTTCGGGCAGGCTGGCAATCGTTGCCGCCTCCGTGTTGACGGCATTCACCGGTTCCAGCGCCTTGGCGCAGGACAATTCGGCTAAATCGGCCAGTGGCGACGCCTTGTCGCCATCCTTCGAGCTAGAGACCGGCGTGAATTGGCTCAATCTGCCAAGCTGGGACGCCAGGGACACTGACGTCTTCACCGGCAGCGCCGGCAGCCGCGTGACCGATATCGGTCTTGGCATCGGCTACACACTCAACCTCCCGCTCGGCGAGATCGGCGAACAGCCGCTGGTTCTGGAATGGAGCGGCGGCATTGCCGGGCTTTCGACGGATTCGACCAGCCGGACGAGTTTGGCGGGGGGAAGTCCCTTTACACTCGAGCTAGGCAACACCTCAGGCGGCAATGTTTCTTTGAACGTGTTGCCGGCCTATGCCGATGCGACGGTCACTTTAACCGATAGTGCCGGAGGAACCGCTGGCATCTCCACGAGTGCGGATTCCACCGCTGGCGGACAAATAACCCAGTTCGCTTCCAGCAGCTCCACAACCGGGGGCGTCTTCACCGCTCTTACCACGAATGGCGCGACAGGAAGTGCCACGTCCGTCGGCGCCTTTGGCGATAACACCGGTTTCTTTCTAGCTGCAATCGGCGACCTCAGCGGCAGCGCCCTCGTCTCATCCCGCTCCGAAGACGTCACCGCATTCGACCAAACGCTTCTTCTCGGCGCCCCGATCACGCTTTCAGATGGCTGGACGGTCACGCCGAAGATCGGCCCGACCTACCGCTCGATCGACCGCGATGTCGACTTCACCCAGACGCTCGATATCGGAGCCAGCATTCCCGGTGTCGATGTACCCGACGTCGGCGTCGCGCAGAATGACCAGCTGGACGCCCGCTATATCGGCGCCATTGCCGGGCTGTCGGTCAGCAAGCAGATCCAGCCGGATCTCGCGCTGACGCTGGACGCCACGCTCGGCGCCGCGCATCTGCATTCGCGTTATCGCAGCCAGTATTCGGCGATCATCCCGGGCGTATCCGTTTCCGGCTTCGACGCCATCTCGGAGACGCGCAACGACGTGGCCGTCCTTGCTGGCCTGAACGCCGGAATCCGCTACGACGCGAGCGAGAACGTCGCCGTTGGCTTCACCACGGGGATCGATTTCACCAGCAAGGTGCCGACGATCAAGTACGTGGCCGATGGCGGCGGCGGCACGACGCCGACGGTCGACACGAGCCACGCGATCAACTTCTCCGCCAAGGCCAACATTACCTGGCGCTTCTGATGATGAGTTGCCGGCGTTGGTGGCGCCGGCTTCCTTCTCAGTGTGTGAAGTTCGCAAGCCCGGCGAGGCAGTGCATGAATTGCGTCTGCCGGTTGACCCCCACTCGCGCCATCGCCGAAGCCAGCTGGTTATGGATGGTGTTCTTCGATACGCCGCGCTGGCGCGCGATTTCCGAAGCCGTATCGCCGTTCAAGAGGCTGTGGGCCAGATTGGCCTCCGTCGCAGTCAGCCCGAAGATCGACTTGATCATCTCCGGCCGGAGCAGCGTGTTCTTGCCGAGCTCGCGGATGGTCAGCATGAACACCCCTTCATTGCTCGCAAACACGCTCTTGAACTGCGTTCCGAACGCGCCCCGCCCGGACAGCGCATCGACGCTCACCAGCCATCTCACGCTCTTCGTGCGGTCTTCCGCGCAGGCAATGTGCCGCATGCGGCTGTGCGAGGTGGCCAGGCCCAGAAGCTGGGAGATCGCGTCCTCCAGCATAGGATCGATGAAATCGAGCGCCGAGTCGCGATACTCAAGCAACTGGTGGGACGCTTCGGCGAATTTCTCGAAGCTCTGGTTGGCGCAGCGCACCTGATAATCGGCAGTGATGATCGCAGAAGGCGCCGGCGAGCTGAAGAAGGCGCTTTCCATCTGCGAGGAGCGCTCCCGCTCTTGCAGATTGGCCTTCTGGATCGCGATTGCCGTCTGGCAATGCGGCAGAAGCTTCATCAGCGCCTGCGTCGCATACTCGATTTCGTTGCGGTGGGTATGGTTGAAGTGAACCAGCAGCGAGATCTGCCGTCCCGCCTCCTTCATCACCACCAGAACCAGCAGCGTTCCCTCATTGCCGAAACACTCGTGCAGCGAAGGCCCCCATTCGGGGCTGAGCCTGGTCTTGAAGTCGATATTGACCACCGCGCCCTGCCCCACCGACATGGTGCAGGCATAGAGCGCGCTGACGACCTGAGGGCTGCAGAGCAATGTCTTCGAAATGCCCTTGGCAAGGCCGCTGACGCGCCGGTCGTCCTTTCCCTTGAAGCCGACGACGGCGCCGGCCGAGGCATGGGTGATATTCACGATTTCGGCAATTACCTTCTCCCATTCGCGGGGATCGACCACCGTTTCATAGATAGACTGTACAAGCGACAAATACGCATCGTCACCGAAGATGTTGATCATCGGACTTACTCCCTACCTGGCATCACAGCCGTCCGCACCGGCGGCTGCCCTCCCCGTTAACATTCTAGTCTGCCGCGACGGCACGCGAGCGCATCCAGCCCGCAGCGTCTGCATCCCGTTCGTCATTCCATGCAATTCGTTATTTCGACAAGCACACGCCTTCCCAGCCAGACGAGGCAACGCCAGGTCAACTGCGGACGAATGTACTTCAAGCTGAAAGGCCGCACCCCTCGGAGAAACTTCGTCCTGGACGCAAACTATACTCTACAGGACGTAGTTGCCTCGGGGAGATTGACAGTGAACGGCCAATTCAGGCACTCGAATTCCCTGCCAATTCTTTGTATGTGGATATTGTTACTACACTCACCCCATACATTCCACATATCTTTTAAGTTAGGACGTACTACATCAGTAGTAACTAATGTTTTTAAGTGATCTTTCACTGTAAACCGCGCCACCCGACACCCCGATCAGCAGTCGCGAGGGTATCAAATGCACTGCTGCATCCTTTTACTTCTCTGTCTGCACCCTCAATGGGGTAAGTTCGGAGAAGAAACACTACCGCTTCAGGAGTGACCGCGCACCGCAGTCTCCGACCGCCGCCGCACGCCCGGCGAGCCCTGAGCAGCGGCCGCAAGCATCGCGGTTAAGCCATTCGGTACTCGACGTGCAGGCGGCCATGAAACGCCGAGCGCGTCACCCGGGCCCGCACCCCGAAAATGTCCTGGATCAGCGCCTCCGTCAGCACCTCGTCCGGCCTGCCCGAAGCCACCAACCGGCCGCGATGCAGCACCGCCAGGCTGTCGCAGAACATCGCCGCAAGGTTAAGGTCGTGCAGCGCCACCACGCTCGTCACCGCGATCCGGGAAACCAGCGACAGGATTTCCAGCTGATGCTGGATATCGAGGTGGTTGGTCGGCTCGTCGAGCAGCAATTCGCTCGGCTTCTGTGCCAAGGCGCGAGCAATCTGCACCCGCTGCCGCTCGCCGCCGGAAAGCGTATGCCACGGCTGCGCGGCGCGCTCGGCCATGTCCATCTGCTCCAGCGCATCGGTCACCGCGCGCTGGTCGTCAGCGCTCCAGGCCGCGAGCGGCCCGCGATGCGGCGTGCGGCCAAGCTTGACCACGTCGCCGACGGTGAGCTGCACATCGGTGCCGCTCTGCTGCTCGACGAAGGCCACGCGCCGCGCGATCTCGATGCGCCGCATCGAGGAAATATCGGTGTCGCCGAGCCGGATCATGCCGCTCTTTGCCTTGCGCAATCCCGAGATCAGCCTGAGCAGGCTGGATTTGCCGGACCCGTTCGGGCCAAGCAGCCCCAGCATCTTGCCCGGCGTCACGTCGAGGCTCACGCCATCGACGATCAGCCGGTTGCCGGCCGCCCACTGCACGTTCTCGACCCTGATGCTCATGCAGCCGTCCTTGCTCTGTAAAGAATGACCGCGAAGGCCGGCGCGCCGAACAGCGCGGTCACGACCCCGATCGGCAGGATCTGCTGCGGTATGATGATGCGCGAGACGATATCGGCCGCCACCATGAAGATCGCCCCCATCAGCGTCGCGGCGGGAAGCAGCCGCTGATGCGAGGGGCCGACGATGAAGCGCGCCGCATGCGGAATCACCAGCCCGACGAAACCGATCGAACCGACGATGCTCACCACCGCCGCCGTCATCAGCGCCGTCAGCACGAGCAGCACGACGCGCACGCGACGCACCGAAATCCCGAGCGTCTCCGCCGCATCCGACCCGAACGCGAATGCATCCAGCGCCCGGGCGTGCAGCATGCAAACGATGAACCCCGCAAGCGCGATCGGTGCGGCGAGATAGACGTCGGGCCAGCGCACGCCGCCGAGGCTTCCAAGCAGCCAGAACATCACGCCGCGCGCCTGCTCGGCATTGGCTGACGTCGTCACGATATAGGACGTCAGCGCATTGAAGAGCTGCGAGCCCGCGACGCCGGCAAGCACAATACGGTCACTCTGGCCGCCCGTACCCGCCGCCAGCACCGCCACGAACAGGAACGCGACAATGGCGCCGATGAAGGCGCCCGACGACAGCGTCAGCACGCCGTAGCCGAGCCCCAGGATCATCACCGCCACCGCGCCCGTCGAGGCGCCCGCGGAAATGCCGAGCACATAGGGCTCGGCCAGCGGATTGCGCAGCAGCGCCTGCAGGATCACGCCGCAGAGCGCCAGCGCCGCCCCCACGCTTGCCGCCACGAGCGCCCGGCTCAGCCGGTAGTCCCAGATGATCCCCTGGTGAATACGGCTGAGCTCGAACGACGCGCCGAACAAGCGGTTGGCAACCGCCTTCGCCGTGGTCGATAGCGGAATCGAAATCTCGCCGATCGAGACGGCAAGGCTGACCATGAAGGCCAGGAGGACAAGCGAGAGGGCGATGAGCGCACCGAGCGCCCACCACCTCTCGCGAAGGACGGTCACTCCACTCACTGCGTCAGCCCGAACGCCTTGATGCCGCTAGCGAGTTCCTCGATGCCGTCGATGGTCCGGATCGTCGGGTTCATCGACTGCGCGTCCATCATCACAAAGCGCCTGTTCTTCACGGCATCCAGCTGGCTCGTCACCGGATCCCTCTCAAGAAAGTCGATCTTCACGGCCGGATCGTCGGCCGCGTAGCGGCGACGGTCCATGGTGGCGATGACGATCACCGAGGGATTGGACTCGGCGATCGTTTCCCAGCCGACCAGCGGCCACTCCTCTTCGGTGGTCACGACGTTGCGCGCGCCGATCGATTTCAGGATATAGGCCGGCGCGCTGTTCTTGCCGGCGATGAAGGCATCGCCGTTCACTTCCTTGCTGGAGAACCAGAAGACGACGGGCAGGTTCTTGGCTGCAGCACCGGCGATCGACGCCGTCGCCTTCGCCTCGCGCGCCTTGAGCTCCGAGATCAGCGCGTTGCCGCGTTCGGTGATGTCGAAGATCGCGGAGAGCTCGCGGATTTCCTGGTAGATCAGCTCCATCGTGAACAACTCCTTGCGCACGCCGTCACCACCATCGGCGTTGATCTTCGCTACGCAATCCGCCGGCGCGATGTAACTGTTGATGCCGAGTTCGGAGAACTGCTCCCGCTTGCCGACCGACCCTTGCACGCCGACGTGCCATTCGAACTCGGCGGCCACCAGATCGGGCTCTTGCCCGACGACCGCCTCGAAGCTCGGATCGTTGTCGGCAAGCCGCTTGATCTTTTCGTTATCGGCGGCGAACTGCGGCAGCACCGGACCGACCCAGACGGCCGTGCCGGCGATCTTGTCCTTGAGACCGAGCGAGAAGAGGATCTCCGTCATCCCCTGTCCGATCGAAACGACTTTCGCCGGCGCCTTGTCGAAGGTGACCGTCTGCCCGCAATTGGAAATCGTCAGCGGATACTGCGTTGCCGCCATGGCTGGCGCGGAAAGACCGGCGGTGAAAGCAATGAGGCTGAATGCCTGAAGAGACTGGCGCATGAATGAACCCTTGAAAATGGAAAGGACGCTCGCGCCCGCGGCTAAACGCGGCGACACGATGCAAATAGGACGGGCGCAGCCGAACCGGCACGGGACTTCTGCCCGCGTGACGGATGACCTGCGTGACCGTGTCTAGAGGTGAATGGCCCGATCAGGGCCGCAGCCAAGGCAGGCAATGCCGATGGCAAGGGGTTTCGCGCCGTTGTCGAATATCGTCATCTTCGCTCCTGTTCCGGGCATCCCCGCCCGGGTGATGGGATCTCTCTTCGACGGCAGGTCTCCTGGCTCGCGAATATCGGCGTCTCATCTGCCTTCCCGCGAAACAACGTTCGCAGTGGCATGGCTTCCAAAAGGAGGCCACGAGGATGATCGGCAATCCGCTTACAGTTGCGGGGGCAGCCACGGTCTTGTTCCCTCTTGGGTCGTACGCACCGTGTTCCCTATTAATCCCCTCCGAGTCTTCGTCGGGGAACCGTCATCGGCAGTTACGCAATGGCGCCTGTGCCCGTCAAGTCACAAGCGCGCCAGCCTGCACCCCCACGGCCCGAAAAAGCGTTTGACTTCCGGTCGATCTGACCAATTTCGAACACAGAAGAATGGCAAGCCGCTCGATATAAAGGCGCGAGCGGCGCCGACATCGAGTGCATTGCGAGGAAGACATATGAAATTGGTAATTTTGGCCGCGGCATCGCTTTTGACGGCTACCGCTGCATCCGCAGCCGGCGCGGCATCACAGAATTTCCCGGGCGCTCCCGGCGCGCTGACGCTGTCAGGAAAATGCGCCAAGCTGGTCGTCGGCAAGGTCGACGCGACGAAGGGCTGCGAGGGAGAATTGGCAAGCGTGACGCTGATGAACGGCCAGGTGACGTTCATCTTCACCTCCGGCGGCAAGATGCTCGGCTTCCAGGGCGACGGCACCGCGATCAAGCCTGCCTCCAACGGCAACGTCCGCCTTCCCCTCAACCTCGTGGTCACCGGCGCCGGCCAGAAGATGACCGGCCAGGTCAAGGTCGCCGGCACCTGCACGATGGGCAATCCCTATAGCGGCAAGCCTGTGGCGATCGAATGCACCGCCGAAAGCAAGGACACCGCCTTCAGCGGCAACTTCCGCACCAACGGCAAGGCGCCGAAACAGAAATAATATCTATTGAAGAACAGGCCTGGTCGCGCTCAGGCGCACCAGGCTCCCGGCGCGCCCGGCTTGCGGGCAAGCCCCTCGTTGATCATCTGAACGCCGATCGACTTGCCGTCGCGCGATACCACATGCGGCACGCCTGATTTGCTCGACTGGCCGGCAACGTTCATCGAAAACGACCCGGCGTTGAGGATATTCAGCAGCCGCAGCTTGGCGGCGAAACCCAGCCGCTTCTCGCCATCGCAGCGGGCGGTCTCGATGCCGGGCGTGACGACATCGGCGATCGCGATCTTCTCACCCTTGTACCAGAAGGTGCCGCCATCGGCGACGCAGTTGATATGCTCGCCCTGCCCGCAATAGCCGAAGGCCGCCTTGCCGGTCTGGCCCTGCGCCGGCGACAGCGCAGGCATGACCGCCTTGGCCTGCACGATAGGCGCCTTGGCCGGAAGCGGCACGGTCTCCGGAGGCAGCATGCGTGAGGAAGAAGAGATCGAGGCCGTCTGCCTCGGGGCCGGATCGCGAATATTGTCCCGGGCGCTGTCGCGGCTCACGACCTTGGCCGGCTCGCTCTTCGCCACGGTAACGCCACGGCTTGCCGAGGAAGCCGGTGCGCGTGCCGAAAGCATCGGCTTCACGCTCTTCCAGTTGTCGTAGACGGCAATACCGCCGAGCGCCAATCCACCGATCACAACCCAGGAAAGCGCGCTGCCGCTTCCGCCCGATTTCGATCGTGCCGTTGACTTGCGGCGGCGTGTCGGTGTCTTGGCCATATCTCTTAATCCCGTGAACGCGCAATTATCGCCGCGCAATCCTTTCCGAAAGGTTGGCACGCGTCACGTTTTGAACCGGCTTTTTGAGAGGCCATCACAAGTTTGCAGCAATCTGCTATTATGCGTTACGCGATCATCTTTCCGTGAGATACTGGTATCGAGCGCCCCTATCCCTCATCTCGGGCGCATCAAGGGTAGTAGGTAGAGGCGTATGCGTTTTCCTCGTTTGGCATTTCTGAAATGGCCGGTGGGCCTTGTCGGCGGCTTCGCGCTGCTTGTGCTGGCGCATGCCGGCATCGGCCAGTTGTCCGGCAATTTTCACGAAGTGATCCCCGGCGAACTCTATCGCTCCGCCCAGCCGACCGGCGCGGACGTGCAGACCTACGCGCACGCCTACGGCATCAAGACCATCCTCAATCTGCGCGATGAAAAACGCACCGGCTGGTACACGGAAGAGGCCGAAGCGGCGGCCCGCAACGGCATCACGCTGATCGATTTCCCGATCTCGTCCTCGAAGGACCTGCCCATCCCCGACGCGCAGCGCCTCGCCAAGCTGATGGCCGATGCCCCGAAGCCGCTGCTGATCCACTGCGAACATGGCTCGAATCGTACGGGTCTTGCCTCCGCCATCTATGTCGGCGCCGTCAGCAAGTTCAGCGAAGCCTTCGCTGAATTCCAGCTCAGCCCCTATTTCGGCCACTTCGCCATCCCCGGTTTCAGCCGCTATGCCGTCTACCGCTCCTGGGACAATTTCGAGGAAACCATCGGTTTCTGAGCCGCCCGCCGAAAGCGTTCTCGATTGGCACGTCGTCGAGAATGCCGGGTGCGGATCAGGTCGCGTGTGCTGCCCACGTCGCGCAAGCTATCCACTGATGTGGAGCAAGCGGAGAGACCAGCAGATGCTCGGCACAAGACCGAGCATGACGTCGAGGGTGGCGTGACGGTATGACAAAACGAATGCCAAACCGCCAACCATTTGTTTGCGAAGAGAAAATCAAAACGAGACGTCATCCTCGGCCTTGTTGTAAAGCCCGGAGACATAC
>UCEU01000008.1 GCA_900471485.1 Hyphomicrobiales bacterium | reverse complement strand
CAATGCGGAATTTTCAAACGACGCGTTTCCACTATTGAAATCGCACCAAAACAGCATGCCGCGCCTGTCGGCCGGGCACCTCAGGCCCCGCGATGCATGTTCAGCAGGAACAGGATAAAAGGCGCACCGACAAGAGAGGAAACCAAACCCGCAGGTATTTGCCACGGGTAGACGAGATTTCTCCCAAGCCAATCCGCGAGCACGAGAAGAAGCGCGCCCATGACGCTCGCCGTCAGCACCTGAGGCAGAGGTCGGCCGATCCCCATCGATCGCACCATATGAGGCGCAATCAGGCCGACAAAGGTCAAAGGCCCGATCGTGATCGTCGCTATTCCAGTGGAGATCGCGATGATCGCCAGAAGCGCCAATCTCCCGAACACGACATTCACGCCCAGGGACCGGGCCGTGGCCTCGCCGAGCGGGAATATTTCCAGCCAGCGGGCCGTGAACGGCGTGACGGCCACTATGCAGGCCGTCAAGACAACCGACATGATCGCCAGCGTCGCCGTCGCACGATAGGTCGATCCCGACATCCAGGCCAGCAGCACCGCCGAACGCGGATCGCCGGCGGAGAGGATGACGGACGCAAGAGCGCTGAACAGGGTTGCCAGGGCTACTCCGCTCAACAGCAGGCGCCCTCCCACCAAACCGGAGCGCCGGCTGAGAAGAACGATTGCCGCCACCGCCATCACCGCTCCCGATGCTGCCGCCGCGATCATCTCGCCCTGACCGAACGTCGGCAGGGTCAGCAGCAGCCCGATGACACCCATGGCGGCACCGGAGGAGATGCCGAGCATTTCGGGGCTCGCGAGCGGGTTGGCGGTTATCCGCTGCAGGATTGCGCCGGCCAGTCCCAGAAGCGCACCCGACGAGGCCGCCGCGGCGATACGGGGAAGACGCCATGGAGAGACGGCGGCGAACTCGGCAGGCGCCAGCCAATGCCAGCCGCTGCCGCTGCGACCGATGAAGATCGAGGCGATCGTGACCAGCACGCACGGAAGCAGCGCGCGGACCCACAGGATTGATCCAACGCGCCCTCGCGGTCGCAAACCCTCCGCAATCGCTTCGATGCCGAACGTCTGGAGTTTCGTCCTCCCAAGCAGCCAGAGCAAGATGGGAGCGCCGAGCATGCTGACCGCGCTCCCGGTGGAGACGACATTACGGAAGAGAGTTGCATGCTGAACGAGCTGATCGGCAAGCCACAACGATCCGGCTCCAAGCAACGGTGCCCAAAAGAGCCTGGCAGGAAACGTTCGCGCGCCGAGCATGCGCACGAGGTTCGGCGCGGCAAGTCCAAGGAAGCCGATGACCCCGACCTCGCTGGTCGCCAACGCGGCGATGCTGATGGCGATACCCAGCGTCGATGCGCGCAGGACAGATGCGGAAACGCCGATGCTCCTGGCCTCGGCATCACCGAGTTCCATGATTTTCAACGGCCGGACGAAAAAGAGCGCGAGCACGGTCAGAATGCCGAATTGCCAGCCCAGTTGTCGCGCCGTCGTCCAGCCGTTCTGCGCAAGGCTGCCGCTCTGCCAGACGAACAGACCGCTCAGGAACTCGTGATTGAGCACCGTCAGCGCGCTTGCGGCGGCGCCGCACATGAGATTGATCGTCAGGCCGGTCAGCAGCACCACCGTCGGCGAAAAATCCGTGCGTTTGCCGATCGACAGGATCGCGCAGGCGACAAGCGCCGCGCCGCCGAGCGCCACCGCTGGCTGACCGCGGTCGAGCAGGGTTGGAGCAAAGACCGCGCAGACGGCGATGGCGAGATAGGCCCCCGACGCAAGACCGAGCGTTGTCGCGTCCGCGAGCGGGTTGCGCAGACATTGCTGGATGAGAACGGCGGAGAACGACAGTCCGCCGCCTACCAGAAACGCTACGGCGATACGCGGCAATGCCATCTGCGTGAAGATCAGCGCCTGGATATTGCTTTCGGGCAGCGACGACAGATCGAACCACTGCCTTACCGGCAACAGCCCGCCGAGCGTCCAAGCGCTCGCAACAGCCGCGGCCACGAACAGGGTGACGATGCATGCTGCAAGCCCTCTTGCTCCGGACGCCCTCTCAACCATGCCGGCGGCGATCGATATCGAGAACGGCATCGGCGATCACGCCGACGGCTCGCTCGACGGACAGCATGCCGCCAAGCGGGTAGAAGGGCGCTATCGGGCATACATTTCCCGCCCGCACCATCGGCAGATTGCGCCACAGCGTGCTTCGCCCGAGCAACCGTGCGGCACGGCGCGTGCGATCGCCCTGATCGAGGTGGAGCAGGATGGCGTCCGGGCTCGCGGCGAGCTCCGCCAGATCGACCAGGGCATTGCCGAAGGCCGATGTCGGACGCGACAGTGCGTTGCGCAGGCCCATTCGTCGAAGCAGCGAATGCACCCAGCTCCCCTCGCCGTAGAGAAACAGCTGGGAGCCGTTCTCGTGCAGAACGCCGACAAAGACCGGCGGCATCCCAATGGCGGAAATTTCGGCGGCGCGCCGGGATAGGCCGGCATTGAAGGAAGCGAGGTATGCGGTCGCTTGCTCCTCTCGGCCATGTAGCTTCGCCAGCCTGAAAAGTTCAGTCTGGCTGTTTTGCAGCGGATCGGCTCCCGGCGCGATGATTGTGACCGCGAGCGTCGGCGCGACGCGCTGCAATTGTTCGGCAAGATTGCCCTGCCAGTTCGAGATGAGGATCGCATCCGGCTTCAGCGACGCGATCAGCTCCATGTTCGGCTCGGCGCGCGAACCGAGGTCGAGCATTTCCTTCGGCGCACTACCGGGAAGCCATTGACGATATGTCTCGACGTCACTGACCGCCAGCGGCACGATGCCGAGCGCCAGAAGTGTGTCCGCCGCGGCCCAATCGATGGCGACGAGACGCGGCTCGGCGCTGGCTCTCGCCTGCCCCACGCGGGGTCCAAGCAACCCGAGCGCGGCGATCGTCATGAAGCTACGGCGGCCGATGGCAACTTTCATTCCGACTGCCCTTAGAAATCGAAACTCGTCGACACCAGGAAAGTCCGCGGCGCGCCACGCGCCAGGCCGAAATTCGAGGAAGCAGCCGCCCAGTAGCTCTTGTCGAACACGTTCTCGACGGAGGCGCGCACCGTGATCGGCTTGCCGTTCTCACGCACATACTCATAGCGCGCGCCAAGATCGAAGCGCGTCCAATCCGGAATGCTTTGCGTGTTGTTGGCACTGGCATATTGCGAGGCTGTGTGAATGGCCCGCCCCGTCAACGTCAGCCCCTCGGCGAAAGGCGTGTCCCACTCGGCTCCGAGATTGAGCTGGACATCGGGAACGCCGACCGCCTTCTTTCCGTCCAGAGCGCCTCCGGCAGTCTTCGTCTGCACGCCATCCATGAAGGTGACGCCGCCGAGAAGCCGGACATCGTCCGCTACCTCGCCGAAGACGTTGAGTTCGAGACCACGGTTGCGGACTTCTCCGTTGAGACCGTAGATGGTCGTTGTCGTGTTGAGGAAACCACTTGGCTGTTCAATCTGGAAAAGGCTCGCCGTCGCGCTGATGGTACCGAAATCGACTTTTACGCCGGCCTCATATTGCCTTGACTTGATAGGAGGAAAGGCCTCGTCGTGATTGGTCGCAGCGCCGGGCGCGATGGGGCCCTGGCTGAGCCCTTCGATGTAGTTGGCGTAGAACGACACGTTCTCCCACGGCTTCACGACCACGCCCACGGCAGGCGTAATGGCGCTCTGATCATAATCGGCCGTTTGGAGCCCTGTTGTCGGATTCCAAGCTTTCTGGCGCACATTTTGATGGCGAGCGCCGAGGATGAGCTGAAGCCGATCGTCCAGCAGATAGAGGCTGTCGGTTATCACGAAGCTTGTCAGCGTCGAGGCGCTTGTTTTCGGTGCCTTGGATTTGAAAGCTGAAAGGTCGGGCTTTGCCGCCGCCACCGGGTCATAGAGGTTTGAAGAGTAAGTCAGTACGCTTTGGCTCAACGCCCCAAGTTCGTTGTAAAGACCCGTGAAGCCAACATTAAGTTCATGGCGCACCGCACCAGTTTCGAAGCTTGCCCGAACGCCCACTTCTCCCGTGACGGAATCGTTGTAGGTGGGCTGGTAAAAGTTGCGGGCCTCGAAATCACCCGCTGAATTTTGTATGTAGGAGAAGTTATAGAGACCCAGGAAGTCGTTGTGGCGCGCTCCGAGGCTGGCATAAGCGGTGATATCATCTGTGATGTCGACCTCTCCCCGTACAATCCCGAGCACATCCTTTCCGTCCGAATAGTACCAATCCTGGCCAAGATCGCTGGATGCATCGGGCGCCCGAGGGGCCTGTACGCCAGTGTTCAGAAAGATCGGCCGGGCGGGATTGTCGGAGTAGTTCTTCTGATAAACCAGATCGGCCGAAAGGCGCACGCGGTCGCCCCTATAGTCGAGGCCGATCGACCCTTCGCCAAGTTCGTTCGCCTGGCCATCGACCGGCGCATCCCCCTTCATGAAGCCACCATTGACGCGAACACCGAATTCGCCGGCATCACCGAAACGGCGGCCGATATCGACCTTTGTGCCAAGCTGACCCTGCGAGATATAGCTCCCCGTCACTCGTGTCAGCGGCTCGTCGGCCGCACGTTTCGGCACCAGGTTGATGGCGCCGCCGATGCTTCCCTGCGGCGGCATGCCGTTGAGCAGCGAGCTCGGTCCCTTGAGAACCTCGACTCGCTCCACCCAGGAGGTTCCGGACATCTGGAAGGGTACCAATCCGTAGAGCCCGCCCACGGAAATATCGGGATTGGCCAGCGGAAAGCCGCGAACGAAGAATTGGTTGGAATAGCTGCCGTCGGCCCAGGTCGAGCGCACCGACGGATCGTTCTTGGTGACATCGGCGACAGAGCGTGACTGCTGGTTCTCGATCGTCTTCGACGTGTAGCTCGTCACGTTGAAGGGTGTGTCCATGATGTCCCGATTTCCGAGAATACCGAGACGGCTTCCCTTGGCGACCTGGCCGCCGGGATATTCGGGCGGAAGTGCTCCGGTGCCCTGAACAGTGATCGGCTGAAGGACGGTGGAGCCATCATTGGTGGCACCCGGCCCGGCGCCGCCCCCCGAAGCCGTGATGACGACGGCGTCACCGGAGTAGCGGTAGGAAAGACCGGAACCGGACAACAAGGCGGCGATCGCCCCATCGTTGGACAGCCGGCCGCTCGCGCCGGGAGAATTCTTGCCGCGCACGATATCGGCCGAGAAGAAGAGCTGAATGCCCGTGGCGTTCGAGAACTGGACCAGAGCGCTCGCCAGCGCCTGCGGACGAATGCTGAATGACCGGCTCCCCGTAACGGACGGAGCCGATTGGGCCGTAGCGATACCAGGAACCAGCACTGTGACGCAAAAAAGTGCTGTCGTTACCAGCAGCGTGTATCGCCACGCGTCACCGTCAGCCCGATGCCGTGTCAGTCTTGCCCAGTCCATGCTCATGCCCCGCCTCACATATCGCCGCCCCAAACAACTCGGAGCGCCCTTTCATGAGACCGCGTTTGCATGCAGCCTCACTGGGTTTAACACCAGCAACATCAGGGGGTATGGAACGATGCGTGAAATAATTATCGGGAGGTGACGACGGTAACGATACCGGCGCCGTCGATGATCTTGATCGGCAGTCCGCTGGCGATGATCTGCAGCGCGTCGGCGGTATCGTTGGTTTTCAGGATCGCCGTCACGGGAATATGGCCGATCGCGGAATTCATCAGGACGATGCGGCCGCGTCGATAACGCTCGAGCTCCAGAAGAACACGCCGCAACGGCTGGTCCACGAAGACGATACGGTCCTGCCGCCACGCATCGAAAATTGCGGCATCGTAGCGTTGCGATTGTTCCAGGCCGGCATCGCTGTAGGATATTTGCCATCCCGCTTCGATGACCGCCGGCGGTTGATGCGCCGCCTCGACCGATACCGCGTGCTCGACGACCGAAACAGTGACGCGATCATCCAGCATCTTGACGTCAAAAACCGTGCCGAGCGCGGTCGCGGTGCCATTGCCCGCCTTGACGATGAAGGGGCGCGAAGCGGCTGGCGCCACGGTGAAATAGGCTTGGCCGCGATGCAGCATCAGGCGTCGCTCGCTTTCTCCGAAGTGGACCGACAGTGCGGAGTAACTCCCGAGCTCGACCGTGCTGCCGTCCGGTAGGGAGAAGGTTTTCCGCTCGGCAACATCGGTCGTGTAGTCGGCGAACAAGGCCATGCGGTTAATCGCATACATCCCTATCCCTCCGGTCAGGAGCGCGCCGGCACCCAGAAGGATATTGCGTCGCTGGACCAGGGCCGAGCGCTTTTGCATCCGCTCGTATTCCGGCTTGATGATCTCGAAGCGTTGCCAGAATTTTTGCGCACGGGACAGAGCCTCCGCGTTCCGGGCATCGGTCGCGACCCATCGTTCGAACTCTGCACGGTCCTCGGAACTGGCTTCCTTGTCGGAAAGCAGAACCAGCCACGCCAGCGCCTGCTGGTAAAGCGGATCGTCATCTGTCGCATTGGCGGCCATTCACATCGTTCCGCTGGCATCGGGTAGCCGGTTACTATCGTGAAACCTCGCCATCAGGCGAGCAGTTTGTCGAGATCCTGCACGGCGGCGAGCACATGCGTAATCACGGAACTGCGCGCGATCCCCATTCGCTGCCCGACCTCCCGATAGCTCAGTCCCTCTATGCGGCTGAGCACGAAGGCGTCGCGCCGGCGCGGCGGCAGGCGGTGGATTGCCTGCAGCAGCCGCCGCAATTCATCGCGATGGAGCGCCGTCATTTCAGGCGTGGGAGACGTATCCGCGACGACATTCACGTCCTGACCGGCAAGCTCGAAGCGCTGGCGTCTCTTTGCATCCCTGATGTGATTGAGCGCCAGATTGCGGGCCGTCTGGGTGATGAAAGCGGCGTTGGTACGCGCCTCGCGTTCACTGCTGCCGATCAGATTTGCAAAGGCCTGATGAACCAGGTCTTCAGCGACTGAGTGACTGCCGACAAGCCGGCGAACAAACGACAGGAGACGTTGACGCTCGGTGTCGTATAAGCTCGCTATCTCGTAGGCGCCTGTGAACATTCGGAATGGTCGATCGCTGCTTGGCGCAACAGGGCGCCGTCAAGAAGACGGCGCATCTTTATCGAATTCGCCAGGAAATGAAAGGAAAACATGTCTAATATTCTCATGTTTTCCTTTCCGACTCTTGGAAGAGCGCTTTCCGCTCGCGTCGAAGATGGGTCCTTGTCTAGTCGATTCTCACTGCTGCGACCACGACCCGGAAACCATTGCCCCGCCAGAAGCCATCGGGCTCCAGGCTTCCGCGATAGGTGCAGCAGGCCTTGAGCTTGCCGCTGGAAAAACATCCTCCACGCAGCACGCGGCGGATGGATGGTACGGCGTCCGGCGCCTCGCGACCATCGTCGGCGTAGGGGTACTTGTAATGCGGCGTCGCCATGTCGTCGCCCCAGAGTGTGGTCGCCCACTCCCAGACTTGGCCGGCCATGTCATAGCAGCCGTAGGGCGACTTGCCCTTCGGGAAAAGACCGGCGGCGCAGGTGGTGTTGAACCCGGCTTCCTCGGAATTGGAGGCGTCGTCCTGCCATTCGGCGCCCCAGGGATAGACGATTGTTTCTGGCCCCTCATCGGGCTGATCGCCGCGCGCGGCGCGCTCCCACTCCGGCTCCGTCGGCAGGCGCACGATTTCGTCGGCAGCGATGCGTCCCTCGGCACGCCAGCGTTCGGTCAGCCAATCGCAATAGGCCCGCGCATCGCGCCAGGTCAGGTCCGTCGCGGGCGCGTTCCGGCGGTCTTCGGCAAAGCCGTCGGGGCTGCGCCAGAGGCGGTTCGTCTCTTCGACGAAGGCGCCATAATCGCGGTTCGTGACGGGGTAGATGCCGATCCGGAACGCGCCGACCGTCACCGCATGCGGCGGCGCTGAGTTCGGATGCGTGTCGGAGCCGAATGTGAAGGTGCCTGCGGGAATTTCGGCCAGCGCCTGCAGGTCACGCGGATCGCCCCAGCGCGAGAGGATGCGAGCCGCCTGCTCGCGTTGCGGTGCTGGCAGCGCGCCGTCGGTCACGATGGCAAGCAGATGTGCGGCGATGCGTTCACGAAGCGGGCTGGCTTCGGTCACAAGGTCGGCGGCAAGGAGTGCGCCACGCAGGACGTCTTCGCCCTCTCCGGCAAGCAGCGCCTCGATGAGCCGATCGGCTGCCGCTGTGCCGGAAAGACGCTTGGCAAGCCCCCGGAGCACCGGCGCCCAGAGCGCCGGTTGCTTCTGGAACAGCAGGACGACCTTGTCGGCTGATTGCGATGCGAGATGCCGCGCCGCCAGCAATTGACGCACGCGGGTCACGGGAAAGAGCGCGGGATCGTCGCTTTTGCCGGCGAGAGCATCGAATGCAAGGCCGCAGAGGAGACCGACCGTCTGGTCGTCGCCGGCGATCCGCGCAACCCAGCCGTCTGTGATCGCTTCGGCGGTTTCGCCGGCATCGCCCGCCGCCAGGGCCATGGCGAACTGCGCCGCGTTTCCGGCCGCAGCACCAAGCGCGACGTTTGACCGAGCAAGGTCGAGCCCGGCCAATCGGGCGGCGGCGTCGATGCGCTGGGTCTTCAGAAGCGGCAGGAGATCGTAGCGGACGCAATCGGCGGGCAACGGCCAACTCTTGACGGTGGAGATTTCACCAAGCGCCAACAGACGAACTCGAGGATGTGTCTTCTGGAACACCAGCGCCTCGGCGAGCAGACGCGGACCGTCCGGGCCGGCTGCTTCGAGCGCATCGATAATGATGAGCACGGTGGCACCGACGTCCGCGAGCGCCTGATTGTCGAACACAACGTGCGCACCGGTCTGTTCAAGCAAATCGCCGAATGTCTGCGGGCCGGTCACGGTTATGTAAACGGGAACGACATTATCGAGGTCCCAGCGCTCTTCATGCACGGCCCCGAGATCGTTTCGCGGTACCGGCTGCGGCCGAAAGGCTGATGTGCCCATAGCCAGCCGGGAAGCGAGGTTGCGGGCAAAACTCGTCTTGCCGCTGCCGGTCTCTCCAGTCAGGATGACCGCCGAATTGTCGCGAACCATCTCCAGCGCCGTGAAATAGACGGCTGGTTCGGGTTCAGCCTGATCCTTGAGCTTGCGCAGCCCCTTGGCGGCTTTGTCCTCGAAGGTGAAGTTGACCAGCAGCGGGATATAGCCCGTCGCGAGATCCGCCACGGAGCCATCAGGCAAGCCAAGCAGCGGCGCGCTGGCGAAAGCCCGTGCCTCCGCGAAGATCGCGTCTAGCGCGGGACCTAGCGACGTTTCGTTCGGGGTGGTCATTGAAACAGCTTCGCGACGTCGGGATTGTGGAAACGCTGGATCTCGATCGCGTAGCCGGCAGGGTCCTCGAAGAAGAAATGCTCACAGAACCGGCCGCGCAGCATCTCGGACTGTCCGGCGACACCGGCTTCCTTGAGGCGCGCATGCCAGCTTTCGACATCCTGCGAAACGATCGTCAGCAGCACCGCGCTCTTTTCCTGATGCTTCAGGTGGCCGCGATTGCCGTCGACGATGCCGAAATAGCAGTTCTCGGCAATGCGGTAGATGCGCGCGAGGCCCTGGTCGAGGACGAGTTCGAAGCCGAGTGTCTGTTCGTAGAACGGCACCACGGCATGGATATCGTCATAGTAGAAGAAGGTGATCGAATAGTCGTTTTTCATGGTCTGTCCTCACAGGCTCAGGCGATGCTCAAGGTGCCCTTGTGATCGATGGATAGGCCGGCGATCTCCTTGCGCGCGGCGAAGACATCGACCGGATGCACGAGGTAGAGCCAGGGCGGATTGGCGTTGAGATAGGTCAGGCACGCGGCATAGGCAGCCTCGCGCGCCGGAGGCTCGACGGCGGCATTGGCGGCCGCGATCAGGCGCTCGGCCTCGGCGTCGTCATAGCCCTGCCACCACACGGCCTTGGTGACGCTGGAAATCTTGTCGTTGAGGATACGGTAGGTGCTGTGAGGCGAGGAATCGAAGATCGCCAGATCGCCCATCTCCTTGCTGCCGATCTGGCGCGCATATTCGGGCCGATCGGTCTCGATCTCGATTTCCACCTCGAAACCGACAGCCTCCAGCGACGTCGCCACCAATTGGCTGACCTCGGGCGCGCGCTCCGGCATGAAGGTCGGCGTGCGCAGCTTGACGCGCTTGCTGCCCTCCACCTCACTGAGCAGTGCCCGCGCGCGCTCGGGATCGTAGGGGATCGGCGACAGGCCGGCGCGCGCCATGCCGAGATGATAGGGGCTGACTATGCTCGATGACGGCACGGCGAGGCCGTGGAAAATCTCGTCGGCGATACGGGCGGTGTCGACCGCGAGATTGGCCGCGAGCCGCGCTTCCGGCGAGCGGAAGACGCCCTCCTGGCAATTGAGATAGAACATCACCGACAGCGTATTGACCGCCTTGCCCCACTGGAAGCGACTGTCCATCTCAAGACGTTCCTCGACGCGCTCGAGATTGAGCGCGGCATCGACCGTGCCCGATGTCAGCATCGCAAGACGCTTGTCGGCGGAGGGTTCGGCGATCGCGACGATCTCGCGCGGCTCGGCATGTCCGGCGACACGCTCAAGCACGGCTTTTGCCTTGGGCTCGAACGAGCGAACGCGGAAAGGCCCGGTCCCGAGGCTTGGCTGTCCATCGGGCGTCAGCCGGCAGATGTAGAACTCGGAAAAAATGTCGAGGATGTCGGCGAAGGCACGGGGATTGCGGACGACGACGGTGGTGTCGCTCTCGGCGGTGATCTTCGCGTCGGCCAGATAGCGCGCATAGGACCACTTCATCCCGAAGGTATCGACCGCTTCAAGAATACCGTCGATGAACGCGATGATGTCTCCCGCGACGCAGGGCTTTCCATCATGAAAGACCGCACCCTCGCGGATCGTAAACCGCCATTCGCGACCATCGTCGCTATGCGTCCAATCGGAAAACAGCGCCGGCAGCACCTGCCCGTCGTGCCATTTCAACAGCGGCTCGAACACCAGGTTCTTCAGCGTCAGCACGCTGGTATCGTCCGTCACCCGCGTCGGCGGCAGGAAATCGACCTTCTCGAGGCTGATCGTCAGTGTGGACATGATAGGCCTCAGTCGAGTTCGCTGCGTCGGCGCGGATTGAACCAGTCCGCAAGGGAATCGCCGATCAGATTGAAGGACAGCACAGCAAGCAGGATCGCCATGCCGGGCGCCAGCGCCACCCAGGCGGCACCACGCACGAATTGCAGGTTGGCCGAGACATCCGCCCCCCACTCCGCCATCGGCGGCTGGGCGCCGAGGCCGAGGAAGCCGAGGCTGGCCGTCTGCAGGATGGCGCTGCCGAGCGCCAGCGTCGATTGCACCAAAAGCGGCCCCAGGCCGTTCAGAAATACATAACGGAAGAGCACGCGCGGCGTCGGCAGGCCGAGCGAGATCGCGGCCTCGACATAGGGCTTCACCGAGATGCTGAGCGCCTGACTGCGGGCGACGCGGGCAAACTGCGGCGCCAGCGTGATCGCCACCGCGAGCATCGCGTTTTCAAGGCTCGGGCCGAAGGCCGCCGCGAGCGCAATCGCCAGCACCAGCGCCGGAAACGCCAGGATCGCATCGACGATGCGCATGATGACGCTATCCGTCCACCCGCCGGCAAAACCGGCGAGCATGCCGAACGACACACCGACGACAAAGGCGATCGCCACCACGCCGACCCCGATCGCAAGCGTCGCGCGTCCGCCATGCATGATGCGGGTGAAGACGTCGCGGCCGAAGGCATCGGTGCCGAGCCAGTGGCTGAAGCTCGGCGCCGCAAGCTTGTGCAGCACGTCGAGCTTGGTCGGCGAATAGGGCGTGATCATTGGCCCGAAGACGATCACCAGCACGAGGGCGAGCAGGATGAGGCTGCCGGCCATGGCCAGCGTATTCTTGCGCAGGAAGCTGAAAAACTCTGACATCGCGCTCACTTCATCTTCTTGCGGACACGCGGATCAAGAACGCCGTAGAGGACGTCGACCACGATCGAGGTGAAAACGAAGAGCAGCGCGAAGACCAGCGTCGTGCCCTGGATGACGGGATAGTCGCGGTTCTTGATCGCCTCGAACATGTAGCGTCCGATACCGGGCCAGGCGAAGATGGTTTCCGTCAGGATGGCGCCGCCGAGCATCTCCGCGAACTTCAGGCCGATGACGGTAATTGCCGGCAAAAGCGAGTTGCGCAGCCCGTGATGAATGATCACGTCGCTGCGTCGCAGCCCCTTGGCCTTGGCCGTGCGGATGAAATCCTCGCCCATCACTTCCAGCATGGTGTTGCGCACGAAGCGGCCGAGCGTGGCGGCGAGGAAGGCGGCGAGAACGGCGGTGGGCAGGATCAGGTGTTGCAGCGCGCTGAGTGCGGCCGCCCAGTTGCCGGTGATCACGCCATCCAAGATCGCGAAGCCGGTGACCGGTTCGGCGACGATGAAAGAGCTCATGCGACCCGAGACCGGCAGCCAGCCGAGATAGGTGCCGAAGACGAGCTGCAGGATCAGCGCCAGCAGAAAGGCGGGCATGGAAACGCCGACGAGCGAGACGACGCGGGTCACATGGTCGAAGATGGAATTGGGGCGGGTGGCCGACAGGATGCCGATCGGGATGCCGATGATGACGGCGACGATGACGGCGAGCACCGACAGCTCGATGGTAGCCGGCAACCGCAGCAGGATTTCATGCGCGACCGGCTGGCCCGTCTTCAGCGAGATGCCGAAATCGCCCTGCAGCAGGCCGCCGACATAATTCAGGAACTGGATCGGAAACGGCTGGTCGAGATCGAGCTGCGCCCGCAGCGCATCGATCTGCGCCTGCGTCGCTCCGGGACCCAGAAGGGTGACGGCCGGATCGCCGGGAATGAAGCGCACCAGCGAAAAGACGATGACCAGCACGATACACATGACGGGTATCAACGCGATCAATCGGCGCAAGATGAAGGTCGCCATGCCCAGTTCTACTCACATCCTAGGGAAAGAACCCGCAGCGGCGAACCGCCGCGGATCGACTTTTTCGTCAGTAAGACGCGATGCGCCTCACTTCTTGGACACACCCCAATACTCGTTGAGTGGAGGCGCGCTGTTGACCACCAAGCCCTCGACATTGGCGCGGGTGAAGACGATGAGCTTCGGGCTGAATAGATAGGCGCCCGGCACGCGCTTGACGATCTCTTCCTGCACCTGCTGATAGAGCGCCTTGCGGGCATCCATGTCGACCGTCTGCTGCGCCTTCAGAATAAGGTCGTCAAGCGCCTTGTCCTCGGGCATGCGGAAGGTCATCGCGGTATCGGCGAGCGACGAGAGATAGCCGATGGTGATATGCGCGTCGGGATCGTTGTACCAGGGCTGGCGGCCATCGAGTGCGGCGTCGAACTGGCCGGCGGTCTGCAGTGCGCGGTAGGCCGGGAATTCGGTCTGCTCGATCGTTGCCGTGATGCCGATATCGGCGAGATTGGCCTGAACGAAGGTAGCGACGGCGCCCCACAGCGGACCCTGGAAGCTGTAGAGCTTCAGGTTGATGGTGGACGGATCGACGCCGGCTTCGGAGAGAAGCTTCTTCGCAAGCTCAGGATCGTAAGCGGGCGCCATGTCCTTGATCTTGGGGTCGAACGCCCAGCTGTTGGAGGTCAGCGGGCCGTAGACGCGTTCGGCCGTACCGCCGAATACGCCGGTCAGAAGACCGTCATAGTCGATGGCATGCGCAACCGCCTCGCGGACCTTGATATTGGCGAACGGGCCATCCTTCTTGCTGTTGTTGAATTCCAGCTGGCGAATGATCTGGCTCGACGCCTCGATGATCTTGACGTCCTTGTTGGACTTGAGCGCTTCGATGTCCTCAGCCGCGATAGCCGACAGCTGACCCTGCTGCTGCACGACGTCGACACCGCCGCTTTCAAGCTCCAGGCGCCGCGTCGAGGCATCGGGAATGACGCGGTAGATGATGCGCGAGAGCTTCGGCGCGCCGCGGAAGTAATCGGGATTGGCTTCAAGCACGACGTTGGTATCGGCCTGCGCGCTCTTGAAAGAGAAAGGTCCGGTGCCGACAGGATTGGCCGCGAACTTGTCGCCGTACTTCGCGACGGCAGCCGGGCTGACGATCGCCGACTGCGGCTGCGCCAGGATCGACAGGAACGCCGGATAGGGCTCGGAGAGCGTGATCTTGACTTCGGTCGGCGAGACGACGGCGATGTCCTTGATCAGGTCGAAGGTCGCCTTGACGTAGGAGTTGGTGGCCTTGGTGCGCTCCAGCGAGAACTTGACGGCCGCCGCATCGAATGGAGTGCCATCCTGGAACTTCACGCCATCCCGCAGCTTGAAATCGAATTCCTTGCCGTCGGCCGAAACGGTCCAGCTGTTGGCGAGACGGCCTTCGAGCTGCTTGAAGTCAGGCGCGGTCCAGGCGACGAGCGTGTCGAAGACGTTGAGAATGATCTCGCTGCCGATCGGTTCGGCCTTGTTGGTGCCAGGCTCGAGGCTGACGGGATCGGATGGGACGGCAACGACCAGCGTCTTTGTTTGATCGTCGCTCTGCGCATGGGCCGATCCGGAAAAGATCGGCAAGGCGACAACGGCCGCGGCGGCAAGTCCTTTAAGCAGTTTCATTCGCACGACCCTTTCATGGTCTGCCGGGACGCGATCAACGTCGTCCGAAGCCTCTCATTGTCAGCCTATCAAGGCCTTCCCCTTCTGATATTCCACGAAATATATCATCGCTTTTCCGACTGTAAAGCCTTGGCTGCCAGCGTTTTGAACAAGTAGCGAATATGGCCTAATTATTGTGCAATTGCGAAAAGATTATTCTGCATAGCAGCATTCATGCGAAAAATTCGGGCTACCCGCAACTTACGCCGGGTCGGCTCCCGTTACGACCGGCCGCGTCGGGTCACTCACCCAGGACGACCACGACCCCGGATACATCGCCGCATCGATGCCGATCGAGGCCAGCGCCAACACCGTGTGCGCGGCCGACATGCCGGCGCCGCAATAGACGCCCACCGGCTTCTGGCCATCGGCGCCGAGCGCGCGATACATCTCCTTCAGCGTCGCACCATCAGTGAAGTTGCCGTAATCGGTGACGTTGTCGGGCGCCGGCGCGCTGAGCGCATACGGGATATGCCCGCGCGGCGGCTGGCCGGGAAGCGACGCGCCGCCAATATAGTTCGGGCGGATGCGCGCATCCAGGAGCACGCCATCGACAGCGAGACGCAGCGCCTCGTCCGGCCCGATTTCGGTCATGTGACCCGAAGTCAGCGTGATATCGCTGGGCGCTGGATGAGAAACCGCTTCGGTGACGGGAAGACCGGCGGTGAGCCAGCCCGGAAAGCCGCCGTCGAGCACCCTGACATCGGGAAGACCGGCCCAGCGCAACACCCACCAGGCCCGCGCCGCCGTCATGCTGCGATCGGCGTCGTAAATGACGATCGTGCTCTCGCGGCGCAGACCCCAGGCGCGGGCCTTGGCCTGCAATACCGCGATATCGGGCAAAGGCCGCTGCCCGCCCTCGACTGTCGCCGGCGATTGAAAATCCTCATAGGCCTGTGTATCGATCGCCCCTTCGATGCGCTCACCCTTGAACGAAGCCTGCCTCGTATAGGGATTGATCGAGTGGACGGCGATGACGGTCACATCCGCGCCCGATGCGCGCATCGCCTGCAGCTGCATGGGGGTGAGCAAAACGGTCTCGCGCTGCGCGTCTGTCATGTCGGTCTCCGATTGATCCGGTGAGGCACCTGTTTGCATCTACGTCAGAGGCAGATTTGTCGATTGGGAAAAGGATCGCAAGCTTAAAATATCTTACGTGATATTCCACGAGGTATTTTTATTGACATTTGTTCATTGACGCGTTGCAATATCGACCTGCCAGCTTTGCCGTGACCCGGAGTATCCGCGCTTGACAGTCCTTTCGGTCGAAAATCTCACCACGTCCTTCCGCAGAAATGGCGCGTGGACGCCTGTCGTCGACGACGTGAGCTTCAGCATCGCGGCAGGCGAGACGGTCGCGATCGTCGGCGAATCCGGCTCAGGAAAAAGCGTCACCGCCATGTCGATCATGCGCCTGCTGCCGGAGCGCACGTCGCGCGTATCTGGCAAGATCACGCTCGGCGGAACCGACATCCTGTCGCTGCCGGAGCGACAGATGCAGGACGTGCGCGGCAACGACATCGCCATGATCTTCCAGGAGCCCATGACCTCGCTCAACCCGGTCCTGACGGTCGGGCGCCAGATCGCCGAGGCCATTATCCGCCATCGCGGCTGCTCGAAAAAGGAAGCACGCGCCGAGGCCGTGCGCCTGCTCGAACGCGTGAGAATTCCGGCCGCCGCCAGCCGGTACGACGAATATCCGCACCAGCTCTCCGGCGGCATGCTCCAGCGCGTGATGATCGCGATGGCGCTCGCCTGCCGACCGAAGCTCCTGATCGCCGACGAGCCGACCACCGCGCTCGACGTCACGGTCCAGGCGGAGATCCTGCAGCTGATCAAGTCGTTGCAGGATGAGGAGAACATGGCGGTTCTGTTCATCACCCATGACATGGGCGTCGTCGCCGAAATCGCCGACCGCACGGTGGTGATGTTCCGCTCGCGCGCGCTGGAGATCGGCGAGACCGAACAGATTTTCAAAGCGCCCGCCAATGTCTACACCAAGGCGCTGCTCTCCGCCGTCCCGAGGCTGGGCTCGATGGAAGGCCGCGCCTTCCCGGCCACGCTGCCGCTGACGGATACGGACACCGGCATCGCGTCACCCGAACGCGAGATCGCCGGCACCGTCGAGACCGGCAAGCGCCCCATTCTCGAGGTTCGCAATCTCGTCACCCGTTTCGACATCAAGTCCGGCCTCTTCGGGCGCGTCAGCGGCCGTGTGCACGCGGTCGAAAACGTCTCCTTCGATCTCCACGAAGGGGAAACGCTCTCGCTGGTCGGCGAATCCGGCTGCGGAAAGTCGACCACCGGCCGCTCGGTGCTGCGCCTCATCGAGCCGGTCAGCGGTTCCATCCATATCGATGGCCAGGACATCCGTGCACTCGACAGCGCGAAGCTTACGAAGCAGCGCCAGCACATGCAGATGATCTTCCAGGACCCGTTTTCGAGCCTCAATCCCCGCATGCGCGTCGGTGATGCCATCATGGAACCGATGGTCACGCACGGATTGGCGACGGCCAAGAAAGCGCGCGAGAAGGTGGCGGATCTTATGGTGCGCGTCGGCCTGCAGGCCGACATGGCGCGGCGCTTCCCGCATGAATTCTCTGGTGGTCAGCGGCAGCGCATCAGCATCGCCCGCGCGCTCACGCTCAATCCCGGCCTGATCGTGGCAGACGAGGCAGTCTCCGCACTCGACGTATCGATCAAGGCGCAGGTCGTGAACCTGATGATGGAGCTGCAGGAGCAGCTGAAGATCGCCTATCTCTTCATCAGCCACGACATGGCCGTCGTCGAGCGCGTCAGCCATCGCGTCGCGGTCATGTATCTCGGCGAGATCGTCGAAATCGGCACGCGCGAGCAAATCTTCAGCAATCCGCAACACGCCTATACGCGCAAGCTGTTGAGCGCGGTCCCGATCGCCGATCCGGCGCGCCGTCACATCCGCCGCACGACACCCGGCGGCGAGATCGGCAGCGCCGTGAGGCCCGCCGACTACCAGCCGCCTGTCGCCCGCTACGACGAACCGGCGCCCGGCCACCTCGTCAAGGTCGCCTGACGCGACGACGGGCGCTGACTTAAAGCGTCAGCCCCACCTGCCCGGTCGCGACGAGCGCGCCCAGTATTCCCTGGCGCGTATTCTCGTTGTGCTCGACCACGGCGTCGCGCGCCTTGTCGGCATCGCGCTGGCGCAGCGCCGCCACGATGCGATGATGGTCGTCGTTCGTCTCCGGATTGATGTCGCGAACGCGGGCGCCCATGTAGAACAGCCGCGCGCATTCCTCGAGATGGCTCATGACCAGCGCATAGAGGCGCGGATTGCGTGAACCGCGCGCGATCGCGGAGTGGAATTCCTGATTTGAATCGACGAAGGTCTTGGTGCTGACCTCTTCGCCGATCACGTAGCTGACATCGGCGAGCTGATCGAGAAGATCGAGATCGGCATCACTAAGGTTCTTGGCGGCAAGTGCGGCAGCCGTCCCCTCCAGCATTCCGCGGATGGCGAAGAGATCGTTCATGTCCTTCACCGTCACCGGCGTCACGCGATAGCCGCGCCGGGGATAAGCCTCCATGAAGCCTTCGACACAGAGCCGCGCCAGCGCCTCGCGCACCGGCGTCTTGCTGACCGACAGCTGCTCGGCCAGTTCCGGTTCGGAAACCTCCACGCCGGGTGCCAGGTCGCCAGTGATGATGCGCTCGCGAAGAATGGCATAGGCCGTCTCCGTCAGCGACTTTCCACGCTTGCCGCTCGACGTGTCCGCTTTAATCAAAATCAATCTCCAGTTTCCGATTCCGGCGGCTTCATCCGTCGAGCCGAGCATCAACATAGGCGAGCAATCCGCCAATTTCCACGGACACTTCGCATCATCAGGCCTGCGCCAACAGAACTTTGACAAGCCAAATTTTCTGATATACTACGTAATATATTTATTGGACGCAATGCTGTCCCCCAGCAGGTATCGCCTTGTCAGAAATTCTCGTCATCAACCCCAACAGTTCCGTATCGGTCACCCGGTCGATGGAGACGTGCCTGGGCATCGTTCGCGACGCCAGCCGCCATGACATTCACTGCACGGAACTGCAGAAATCCCCGCCCGGGATCGAGACCGACGCGCATGTCGCCGAGGTGATCCCCAACATTCTCGAGGCGGTAGCCATCTCCGACGCCGATGCCTTCGTCCTCTCCTGCTTTTCCGATCCCGGCATCGCCGCCGTCAGAAAGGCGACAACGCGTCCCGTCGTCGGCATCGCCGAGGCTGCCTATCTCGCAGCGCTGGGCCTTGGACAGAAGTTCGGCATCGTCTCGCTCGGCCAATCCTCGATCGACCGCCACCTACGCTATCTCAAGGTGCTTGGCTTCGACGGGCGGCTTGCCGGCGATCGCTCCATCGATATGACGGTCGTCCAGCTCATGGCCGGCGACGTGGTCGAAACTGTCGCCCGCACGGCGCGCCTGCTGCGCGACGAGGACGGCGCCGACGTCATCATCCTCGGCTGCGCCGGCCTCGGCGGCTATCGCCAAGCGATGCAGGATGCGCTCGGCATTCCCGTCATCGATCCGGTGCAGGCCGGCGTGGCGCTCGCCTGCACCACTCTCGACCTGCAATATGGAAGGCAAGCATCATGACCTACGACATCGTCATTTGCGGCACCGCCGTCCTGCCTGAGGGACCGCTCGACAACGCCTGGATCGCCATCCGTGATGGCAAGATCGCGGCGATCGGCACCGGTGAGGCCCCCGATGCGGCCCATAGCTTCGATGCCGGCGCCGACCTCATCATCCCCGGCGTCATCGATGGCCAGACCCACGCCTGCAGCTATGGCGGCCTGCCCGGCATCCGCTCGACGACGCGTTCGGCGGTTGCCGGCGGCATCACCACCATCGTCGACATGCCCTACGACAATCCCGACCCGCTCAACTCGGTCGCTAAGCTGGACGCCAAGGTCGCGGCGATCCGCGAGCACGCCCACACCAACGTCGCCCTTTACGGCACGGTCATGCCCGGCCAGTCCACCGACGAGATCGACGGCCTGATCGCCGGCGGTGTCGTCGCCTTCAAGATCTCGACCTTCGAAAGCAGCCCGACCCGCTTCCCGCGCATCTCCTCCAACCAGACGCTGGAGATATTCACCGCGCTGGCCGAGACCGCGATCCCGCTCGGCGTGCACAATGAAGACCAGGAAATCGTTCGCGCCAATATCGCCGCCGCCAAGGCCGCCGGCCGCGATGGCATCGAAGCCCATTCCGAAAGCCGGCCGCCGGCTGCCGAAATGGCGGCGACCGCCCAGTTCCTCGAACTCGGAGCAGCCGCCGGCGCGCACGCCCATATCGTGCATCTGACGACGACGCGCGGTTTCGACCTGGTCGAGAACTATCTGACGGACGGCTATCGCGCCACCGGCGAGCTCTGCGTCCACTATCTCTGGCTCGACCCCGAAATCGACGGGCCGGCGCTCGGCGCCAAGATGAAGGTCAACCCGCCGATCCGCCCCGGCCAGATCGAACTGCTCTGGGACGACGTCGTGTCCGGTCGTGTCGCCTTCGTCAGCTCCGACCATTCCAGCTGGCCGATCGACAACAAGTTCACGGCATCGATCTTCGACGCCGGCGCCGGCGTTCCGGGCCTTGAGACCCTGCTGCCCGCCTTCTACACCGGTGCCGAGAAACGCGGCTTCGACGCCGTGACCCTGACTGTCGAGCAGCTGTGCGAACGCCCCGCCAAGTTCTTCGGCCTGTGGCCGCAAAAGGGCGCGCTCGTCGTCGGCGCGGATGCCGACATCGCCATTCTCAAGTCGGAAACACAGGTCTGGGATTCGTCCAAGGCGCATGACGAGCTCCGCTGGAGCCCATTCGACGGTCGCGAATTCAGTGTTCGCGTCGCCCGCACCTATGTCGGCGGAAAGCTCGCCTATGATGGGACGGAGATCGTCAACGCCCCCGGCGACGGCCAGTATGTCGGCCGCGGCAATTCCGCCTGGTTCTGAATGCTATCGCGAGGATAATACATGTCACACATCACAGCCGATACCTCGGGCGTCTTCGTCATCGCCTGCACCCCCTTCGACGAGAGCGGCGCAATCGACGCAGCCAGCATCGATAGCATGGTCGATTTCTATTATGAAAAAGGCGCCGACGGCCTGACGATCCTCGGCATGATGGGCGAAGCGCCGAAGCTGACCCAGGCGGAATCGATCGACGTGACGCGCCGGACGCTCGCCCGCTCGGCCGGCAAGCCCGTCGTCGTCGGCGTTTCCGCGCCCGGCCTTGCCGCGATCGGCGAACTGACCAAGGCGGTGATGGATATCGGCGCCGCCGGCGTCATGGTCGCGCCGCCGTCCAGCCTGCGCACCGACGACCAGATCATCACCTACTACCGCAACGTCGTTGAAACGATCGGTACCGACGTTCCCGTCGTGCTCCAGGACTTTCCGCTGGCAACCGGCGTCCAGATCAGCTCGAAAACCCTCGGGGTGATCTTCGAGGCACATCCGAGCATCGTCATGCTGAAGCACGAGGACTGGCCCGGCCTGCAGAAGATCGCCGACCTGCGCGCGGCCGAAGCCAAGGGCCGTCGGCGCGTCTCGATCCTGTGCGGCAATGCCGGCGTCTTCCTGCCGGAGGAAATGCAGCGCGGCGCCGATGGCGCCATGACGGGGTTCGCCTATCCGGAAATGATGGTGAACGTTTGCCGACTCAGCAATGAAGGCCGGCATGAGGAGGCGCATGATCTCTTCGACGCATATCTCCCCCTGATGCGCTACGAGCAGCAACCGGGTCTCGGCCTCGCCGTTCGCAAGTATGTATTGGCCAAGCGCGGCGCGATCGCCAGCGCCGCCCAGCGCCGCCCCGGTGCGGCATTGAATGCAGCGGCAGTGGCCGAAGTCGAGCGGCTGATTGCCCGCCAGGAAAAGAAACTAGGAGCTTTGAACTAATGGACCTGCAGATCTCTGGTAAAAAGGCACTCGTTCTCGGCGCCAGCCGCGGCCTCGGCGCCGCCATCGCGGCCGGCCTCGCCGCCGAAGGCGTCAAGGTCTTCGCCGCCGCCCGCAGCGCCGACAAGATCCAGGCGACCGACAACATCGTTCCCGTGGCCGTCGATCTCTCCGATGCCGCTTCGGTCGCAGCGCTCATCGAGAAGCTCAACGCTGAAGGCGGCGTCGATATCGTCGTCAACAATTCCGGCGGTCCGAAGGCCGGTCCGGCGCTCGGTCAGTCCTCGGAGAACTGGGTTGCCGCCTTCCAGTCGATGGCAACCTCGATCTTTTCGATCACCGACGCCATGCTCACGGGCATGATCACCCGCAAGTGGGGCCGCGTCATCACCATCGGCTCCTCCGGCGTCGTCCAGCCGATCGCCAACCTCGCTTTGTCGAACGGCGTGCGCGCCGCTGTCGCCGGCTGGTCGAAGACGCTCGCCTCCGAAGTCGCCCGCCACGGCATCACCGTCAACATGATCCTCCCCGGCCGCATCGCCACCGACCGCGTTCGCGAGCTCGATGGCATCAAGGCCGAGAAGACGGGCGCCTCGCTCGAAGCGGTTCAGGAAGCATCGCGCAACGAAATTCCGGTCGGCCGCTACGGCAAGCCCGAGGAATTCGCGGCCGTCGCCGTATTCCTGGCGAGTTATCAGGCGAGCTATGTCACGGGATCGTCCATCCGCGTCGATGGCGGCATGATCAGGGGACTGTAAGCGATGACCGATTTCGATGCTGTGCACGAGCGCCGCGGCACTGGCAGCTCGAAATGGAGCAAATACCCGGCTGACATCCTCCCCATGTGGGTCGCCGACATGGACTTTCCGGCGGCACCTGAGATCGTCGACGCCATACGCAACCGGCTCGAACATCCGATGCTCGGCTATGGCGTCGGCCGCGACGAGCTGCGCGCCCGGATCGTCGAGGACATGGCCTCGAAATACGATTGGTCGATTACAGTAGACGACATCGTGTTCCTGCCGGGCGTCGAGCCCGGCTTCAACATGGCATTGAAGGCGATGCTGGAGCCCGGCGACGGGCTGCTGGTGCAGACGCCTGTCTACCGCCCCATCCTAAA
The DNA here is from genome assembly GCA_900471485.1 of Hyphomicrobiales bacterium. Lineage (GTDB taxonomy): Bacteria > Pseudomonadota > Alphaproteobacteria > Rhizobiales > Rhizobiaceae > Rhizobium. The sequence continues at coordinate 206,464 of UCEU01000008.1, read as the reverse complement.
TGCAGCCGGCCATTGGGGTCTGGTTCGCAACGAAGTGCCGCTCAGGGCAACCGAGCAGGGCTACGTGATGGATGTCGAACCGCTGGCCTCCGCGCTTGCCAGATCACGCGCGCTGCTTCTCTGCAATCCGCAGAACCCGACCGGCAAGGTGTTCACAAGAGACGAACTCACCGCGATCGCCACGCTGTGCGAAAAGAATGACGCGCTGATCATCTCCGACGAGATCCATTGCGACCTGCTCTTCGACGGCCGCCGCCACATTCCGATCGCAACGCTCTCCAAGGAAACGGCGAACCGCACCATCACGCTGATGGCCGCCAGCAAGACCTACAACATCGCCGGCCTCAAGACCGCGTTCGCGATCGTTCAGAACAGAGAGATCCGCGAACGCTTCGTGCAGTCGAAGCTCGGAATGGTGGACAGCGTCAACGTCCTCGGCCTCGAGGCGACGCTAGCGGCCTACACACATGCCTCTGCCTGGAAAGCGAAGATGCTCGGCTATATCCAGGCCAACCGAGACTATCTCTCCCAAGAAATCGCATCCCGTTTCCCCGCCATCCGGCTTGTGAAGGCGGAAGCCACCTTTCTTGCCTGGCTCGACTGCGGCGACATGGGCCTGACGCCGGACCCGCAGGCATTCTTCCTCGAACACGGCAAGGTGGGTTTCAGCGCCGGCTCCGAATTCGGCGCCTCTTATGGAGACTATGTCCGTGTCAATTTCGGTTGCCCGCGATCGTTGCTGAGCGATGGCCTTGACCGAATGGAACGTGCGCTGGCCAGGCGTTAAACCTTAACCTCCGGGACAAACTACCGCTCAAACCACGCGGCTTGGGTTGCGGAAAGTTTGAGTTGACCGTTCTCCACGGGAAGGCGACACTTGAAGTCTCACAAGGAGGAGGAGAGCTTATGGCCGAACCAGACCGCTGGCGCCACATGGCAAACGCACCAAGAGACGGCAGCCGGATTCTTGTCACGATCTATCCTTCGGAACAGGGGGCGGGGGAAGTCGATCTCGCATATTGGTCGCATGGCGACCAGTATGGTGCCGAGGGCTGGCGCGCTTCGGATTCCTCGCCCGGTCGCATCATTGCCTATGCCGAACCGGAACTGAAGTGTTGGATGCCGATGCCGTCGGCCAATTTTAGCCGCGCCTCAATGCCCTCTCCCTGGGCGGACGAGGACGTTCTCCTGCTCGACGGATCCGGGATCTAACGGCTCGATTATGGACCGGATCAATCGGCCTGCCAGTTTTCAACCGTGATCTCGCCGGTCGCCGTCAGTGCCGTGCAGATGAAATGCGACAACTTGTCGTGGCGGATCACGGCGGCGCTCAGGCGACCGGTTCGGTATGCCGCCGTATCGATGGCGATGCGATTGTCGTAAACTTCGGGACGCAGGGAGTTGGTGATCGTATGGCCGTGCACTACGATATGTTCGAAGGCATCGACATGGTCGAGGAAGCCGGCGCGGATCCATCTCAAGTCATAATCGGTCTGCTCGGTCAGCGAAACGCCTGGCCGGACTCCCGCATGCACGAAACAGAAGCTGCCGATCTGCCGGTAGGTCAGTGCGTTATCCAGGAGGGTGGCATGATGCGGGAAAGCGTCGCGTATATCCGCGGCGATACCCTTGAAGTCAGGCACCGGACGACGCGAGTAGGCGCTGACGGTTGCCACGCCGCCCCAATCCATCCAGTTGACCGCGTCCTCGGGAGCGAGTTCGTCGCGCAGCAGTGAACGCAGGTAGAAGTCGTGATTTCCGAGGATCAGCTGCGAGCCGGGATAAAGGTCGAGCGTGGATGCCACCTGATCGAGAACCTGAGGGCTGCGCGGTCCCCGATCGATCAGATCGCCCAGAAAAATCACCGTCGGTTTCGATCGGCGCTCGGCGGAGATGTCGGCGATATGGCGCAGCATGACTTCCAGCAGGTCCGAACGTCCGTGAATGTCGGCAATCGCATAAATATCGGACGGACCATCATCGAGCATGGAGGGTGTTCTTTCAGGGGAGACAATTACCGGCGGGCACCACGTTTCAGCCACAACGGGTCTACGTCACCTCTGAAATATCCGCAAGGCGCCGGCGACCTGTAGATCGCCAGCCCACGCAGCAATCACCTTGCCTTAGAGGAAGTCATCCCGTCTCGGCGTGAAGGTGTCGATCAGCAGTCCCTTCTCGACGGCAACGACTCCGTGCACCAGATTGGGGGCGACGATGAAGCTGGAGCCGGCGTCGAGGCGGGTTGTCACACCATCTACGGTGACGTCGAATGCGCCCTCGGCGACGTAGCTCACCTGCGTATGCGGATGCGAGTGAGGCGCGCCGATCGCGCCGGGCTCAAAACTGAAGGCGACGAGCATCATTTCCGGGCGGTGCGAGAGAACGGCGCGTCGGTTGCCGGGCGCGACTTCGGTCCAGGTGATGTCATCGGGAAGCGTGTAGTGATCGGCCATCATCATCTCCTATCGGGCAAGCCAGCCGCCATCGACCGGCAGTACCGTGCCATGAACATAATCGGAAGCGCGCGACGCCAGATAGACCGCCGTGCCCACCATATCCTCGGCCTTGGCCCAGCGGGCGGCCGGGATGCGTTTGAGGATATCGGCGCTGCGCTCCGCATCGGCGCGAAGCGCCTCTGTGTTGTTGGTTTCGACATAGCCGGGCGCGATGGCGTTCACATTGATGCCCTTCGACGCCCACTCGTTCGCCATCAGCCTTGTGATCCCGGCAAGCCCGCTCTTCGAGGCCGTATAGGACGGAATGCGGATTCCGCCCTGGAAGGAGAGTAGCGAGGCGATGTTGATGATCTTTGCCGGCGCTTGGCGCGCGACCGCGGCCTTCGCGAAGGCCTGGCAGAGGAAGAAGACGGATTTCAGGTTGGTGTCGAGCACCGCATCCCAATCCTCCTCCGTAAACTCCAGCGCGTCGGCGCGGCGGATGATGCCGGCATTGTTGACGAGGATGTCGGGCGAGGCGCCGGCGGCAAGGGCGCGTTCGACAACGGCCTTCGCCTCTCCGGTATCGGACAGGTCCGCCTTGAGCGATACGAACCGGCGCCCCGTCGATGTGACCGCATCAGCTGTGCCGTCCATCGCCGAGCGTCCGACGCCGACAATGTCGGCGCCCGCTTCAGCCAAGCCAACCGCGATGGCCTGGCCGATGCCGGTATTGGCGCCGGTGACGATGGCCCAGCGGCCGGTGAGATCGAAAAGGCTCATCGCAGGTCTTCCATCGGCACCTTGTCCATGTCGGTGAAGCTCATGTTATCGCCGGCCATCGCCCAGATGAAGGCGTAACGGCCGGTTCCGGCACCTGAATGGATCGACCAGCCGGGCGACAGCACGGCGTCGTGGTTTTTCAGCACGACATGCCGCGTTTCGCTGGGCTCTCCCATGAAGTGGAAGATACGCGTCTGCTCCTGCATACCGAAGTAGAGATAAACCTCCATGCGCCGATCATGCACATGCGCCGGCATGGTGTTCCAGACGGAGCCCGGCTCGAACATGGTCAGCCCCACCAGCAATTGGCAGCTGTCGCAGACATCCGGATGGACGTATTGATTGATGGTGCGGGCATTGGATTCTTCCGGCGAGCCCACGACCACCTTTTTGGCCATCTCACGGGTGATGTGCACCGTCGGGCAGGTCCGATGCGCTGGCGCGCTGAGCAGATAGAAGAGCGCAGGAGCGGCCGGGTCCTTGCTGGAGAAGCTCAAGGCCCCCTCGCCCATTCCGATATAGAGCGCTTCCTGGAAGCCGAGTTCGTAAGCCTTAACCCCTACGCTGACGGTGCCGGCACCGCCGATATTGACGATGGCGGCCTCGCGCCGGTCGAGAAAGCGCTCCGTGCCGGTCTGGGCGATGGCGGCGATCTCGATAGGCTTGCTGTCCGGCACCACGCCGCCGACAATCATCCGATCAAGGTGGCTGTAGGTGAGATTGGCCTCGCCTGGACGAAACAACTCTTCAATCACGAAGCCGTCGCGCAGGCCCTGCGTGTCGCGCCTTGCGGCATCCTCAGGTCCGACGACCTGGCGTACTGATACTGAAATGGTCACGGGCTATGCCCCTTCTGTCTGTTGGGTGGGATCAGGTGAGGACGACATATTCGGTCAGCTGGTTGATCGTTGTGTCCGCCTTGTCGACATCGAACACCTTGGTGCCGTGGCTCATGATGACGAAGCGGTCGCAGACCTGATAGGCGTGGTAGATGTTGTGGGTCACAAGCACGCTCGAGACGTTCTCCGCCTTGAGCTTCAGCACCTGGTTCAACAGCGCCTCCGTCTCGCGCACCGACAGCGCCGAGGTCGGCTCGTCGAGGAGTAGGACGCGCTTCTTGAAATAGACGGCGCGGGCGATGGCGACCGCCTGCTTCTGGCCACCGGAGAGATTACCGACGAGCGTGTCTGGGCTGTCGATGCCGGAGATGTGGACGGCGTTCTGCAGCACCTCCATGGCGATCTCACGCATTTCGCGCTGGCGCAGGAAGCCGAAGCGATCGGTGAGTTCGCGACCCATGAAGATGTTGCGGGTGATCGAGAGCGAATCCACCAGCGCCGTATGCTGATAGATGGTTTCGATACCGGCATCGGCGGAGTCCGACCGGCAAGTAAAAGCGGTCTTCTTGCCGTCGACGCTGAGATAACCGTCCGTCGGCTTGTGAATGCCCGAGATCAGGTTGACCGTGGTCGACTTGCCGGCGCCGTTGTCGCCGAGCAGCCCCACCACTTCGCCTTCGCCGATGTGGAAACTCAGATTACGCAGCGCGGTCAGCGCGCCGAAGCTTTTCGAGATGTTGTGCAGTTCAAGAAGATTGGGGGCCGACATCACGCAAGACCTCGCCGCTCGATAAGATGGTTGAAGATGGCGGCCAGCACGATCAGCGTCGCGATGAACATGTCGAGATAGAAGCCCGGCGCGCGCAGGAGAAGCAACACGTCGGTGATGGTGTGGATGAGGAGCACGCCGAGGAAGATGCCGATGATCGAGCCGCGGCCGCCGCGCAGCGACAGTCCGCCGATAACGCAGGCGGCGATCGCCTGAAGCTCCAGTCCGGCGCCCTGCCCCGGCTGCACGCTGCCGACGCGCGCGGTTGCGATGATGCCGGCCACGGCTGCCATGCCGCCGGCAATCGCGAAGGCCACCAGCTTGACGCGGTTGGTGTTGATACCGATCGCTTCCGCAGCACCCCGATTGCCGCCGGTCGCAAACACATGGTTGCCGAAGCGGTGACGGTGGACGAGGTAGTGGAAGCCGACGACGAAGAGCACGATCCAGATGAAGGCGGCGTTGATGCCGAGCAGCGTGCCGGAAAACAGGCTGGTGAAGATCGGCTCCGGATCGAAGCGAACCTGGACCGCGCCGTTATAGAGCAGCACCGCGCCGCGCCAGAACAGCAGACCACCCAGGGTCACGATGAAGGACGGCAGCCCGAAGCGCAGCGTGATGTGCCCGTTGAGCAGGCCAATCATGATGCCGGCCAAGACGCCGAGAGGCGCGGCGACGAAGGCACTCATTCCGGCGCCGACCAGGCTTGCCATCAGGATGGCGGTGAAGGTGTAGACGGAGCCGATGGAAAGGTCGAATTCTCCCGCGATCATCAGCACGCCGGCGCCGAGCGCCAGGCAGCCGAGCACGGGGATCGCCTTCATCAGGATCGTCAGGTTCTGCGGCGAGAGGTAGCGGAACTGATCGGGATAGAGAAGCGCGCCTGCGATGCAGACAATCTGCAGCGTCATGAAGACGAGGAAGATCGCGCCTGCCGGCATTGCCATGATCTGCCGGATCATCGGTTGTTTCTGCGTCCGCGACCGGGGCGCGGCACTTGTATCAAGAATTGGTGTCACGGTCTGGTACTCGATCGATTGGAGACGGAGAACCTGCCGACAGTGCCGGCAGGCTCCCACGAAACGCGGTTAGCGGAAGCTGCCGATCAGCGGCTTGACCGAGCTGATGCGCGACTTGTCGAGGAAGGCGCCCTGGCCGGTGTCAACGTCGGTCGGGGTCAGTCCGTACTTCTTCGAGAGCGCGATCTGGGCGATCGGGTAATAGCCCTGGAGATAGGGCTGCTGGTCCATGGTCGCGAACATCGCGCCTGACTCGACCGCATTGACGATCTCGACCGCGAGGTCGAAGCCGCCGAACGGGACCTTCACGCCCGCATCCTTGATGGCGCCGGCGCCGACGGTCGAGGTGACCGAGCCCGTGCCGAACACCGCCTTGACGTTGGGGTTGGCGATCAGGAACTGCGCCATGATGTTCTGCGCTTCGGCCGGATCAAGCCCGGCGCGAACCGTCTCGACCTTGATGCCATTTTCCTTCATCGCCTTCTCGATGCCGCCGCCACGCGCGACCGCGAAGCTCGCTTCGGGGATTTCGCGCGGGTTGAAGACGACGTCGCCGGACTTCAGGCCGAATTCCTTGATCATCCGGTTGCCAAGCTCGTAGCCGGAAGAGAATTCGTTCATGCCGACATAGGCCTGGCGGCAATTGCCCTTGGCGCCTTCCAGATCGTCATTGTTGAAGCCGATGACGACGATGCCGGCTTTCACCGCGGAGCAGATGCTCTCGTCAAAGGCATCCGACGAGGAAATGGAAACCGCGATGCCATCGACACCGGCGGCGGTCGCGCTCTCGATCAGGTCGTTCTGGCGGACCGGATCGTTGTTGGCGTATTGCACGTCGAGATCGACGCCGAACTGTGCCGCCGCATCCTTGGCGCCCTTCACCACGGGGTTGAAGAACTGGACACTCGGATCGAGATAGATGATCATCGTTGCCTTGACGTCGGCGGCCAATGCCGTAGATGTCATCATCGTGGCGATACCCGCGGCAAGTGCTGCGGTTTTCAACCTGGTCAATTTCATTTGCGTATCCTCCCTTATGGATGTGCAATGTGGGTCGAAAGACCCAAGTCTCGGCTGGCGGGCTCCGACCAAAGATCACGCCGGCCGAGATTTTCCTCCCAGACGTCCCGCCTTCTCCCAAAAGCGGAAACGCCCTATCCCTTTATTTCCCTGAAGCGCGTCGCGATCTTTCAGATTCGCTCATGCGCTTCAGCTTCTTGTTTCGTCGCATGTCTTTATCCCGAAACCGGTGACCACTTTCGGGAGACATGCTTTAGCCGAACCACGGCGCCGGTCGCCCGAACGTCACGTGCACGCCCTTGAACTGGGAATATTCATCAAAGCCGTAGCGGCCGAGTTCGCGGCCGAGGCCGCTTTTCTTGTAGCCGCCGATCGGCAGTTCCGGCGTGCCGTCAATGACGCTGTTGATCCAGCAGCGGCCGGCGCGAATGCGGCGGATGCTCTGCATGGCGTTTTCGAGATTGGTGGACCAGACCGAGGCGGACAGGCCGAACTCGCTGGCATTGGCGAGCGCCACGGCCTCGTCCGCGGTCTTGAAGCTCAAGGTCGAGAGCACCGGCCCGAAGATCTCCTCGCGGGCGATCGACATCTCGGGCTTCACGCCGGCAAAGACGGTGGGGGCGTAGTAGATGCCCTTGTCCTTGCCGACGCGCTCGCCGCCGAGCAGCAGTTCGGCGCCGGATGCGATACCGGCTTCAACATAGGAATGGACCTTGCCGACATGGGCTTCCGAAATCATCGCGCCGATCTTGGTGCGGTCGTTCAGCGGATCGCCGAAGGTCACCTTGCGCGAGATGTCGAGCAGGCGCTCCATCAATGCGTCGCGAATGCCTTCCTGAACCAGCAGCCGGCTGCCGGATATGCAGCACTGACCACCATTGTGATAGACGCCGTAGGCGATGCCATCGGCGGCAGCCTCGAGGTCCGCATCGGCGAAGACGATCTGCGGCCCCTTGCCGCCGAGCTCCAGCCCGACGCGCTTGACGCTGCGCGCGGCGATCTCGCCAAGCTTGGTGCCAACGCGCACCGAACCGGTGAAGGCGACCATGTCGACGCCGGGGTCTTCGGCGAGCACCTGGCCGGCCGGATCGCCGTAGCCGGTGACGACGTTGAAGACGCCATCGGGAATGCCGGCCTCCCGCGCCAGTTCCGCCATGCGGATCGACGTGCCGGAGGTGAATTCCGACGGCTTGAGGACGACGGTGCAGCCGGCGCCGATCGCCCACGGCACGCGCTCGGAGGCGATGATGAAGGGGAAATTCCAGGGCGTGATGATGCCGACGACACCGACGGCTTCGCGCAGCACCAGACCCAACCGATCGTCGCCGATATTGTTGTGCGCCTGTCCTTCCAGCGCACGCGCCTGGCCGGCGGCGTAGGACCAGAGGTCGGCGCAGAAGCCGATCTCGCCGCGCGCCTGGGCAATCGGCTTGCCGACTTCGAGGCTTTCCGCCAGCGCAAGTTCTTCCTGATGCTTGAGGATCAGGTCCGCCACCTTGAACATCAGGCGCGAGCGCTCCGCGCCCGACATACGCGGCCACGGGCCGGTGTCGAAGGCGCGGCGGGCGGCGGCAACCGCCAAACGCACATCATCTGCCGAAGCTTCCGGCCAGGTGCCGACCACGACGCCCGCGTGACCGGGGCTGACACGGTCAATCGTGCGGCCGGATGCGGCATCCACCGACTTGCCATCGACAAGCATCTGGTAGCGGGATTTAATGTTTAGCCGCGGATCATTGGAATCAGGCGCAATGAAATTGGACAGCACGTTTCCCTTAAAGCCGACACATCGTGCCGGCCCTCCCTTTTTACCCGGTTTCAGACCACCGGATTTATGTTGCGTTTGAATTGTATGGTACTGTATGGTGGTTTAAATTGGATGTCAACGCATGACGGCGACGAAAGACATGAACCTCGAATCCTTGAAGATTGAGACCGGCGAAACCGCTGCGGCGCAGGTCGAACGCGACCTGCGCGAGCAGATCATCCGGCTGGAACTGGCGCCCGGCACGCGGCTCTCCGAGCAGGAAATCGCGACCCGCATGGGCGTATCGCGCCAGCCCGTGCGAGAGGCATTGATCGCACTCGGAAAATCACGACTGGTCGATGTGCGCCCCAACAGAGGCACTGTCGTCGTCCGGATCTCGGCGCGGCAGATGATGGAGGCGCGGTTCGTGCGCGAGGCGCTGGAGACGGCCGTTGCCCGCCGCGCCAGCGAGAGCTTCGACAGCTGGACACGCCGCCGGATCGATACGATCATCGGCAGGCAGCGGGCCGCCATGGAAGCGCACGACCACAACGCATTCCGGCGCGAGGACGAGCAGTTCCACATCGCGATCGCTGAAGGCGCCGGTTGCGGCCTTGCCTGGAACGCCATTTCCGACATCAAGGCCCACATGGACCGCGTCTGCAACCTGCAGCTTCGCCACCCGGATTCCATGATGCGGCTGATCGCCGAACACGAGGCGATCATCACCGCCATCGACGGACGCGACGCGGACGCCGCCGTGGGTGCCATGCGGGCACACCTGAACGGCATCCTCTCGGACCTTCCGCAGATCGAGGCCGATCATCCCGACCTGTTCGAATAATGCGATGCAGCCGGCCCGGTTTGGCGGAAAGAAGCTGCCTTGCCACCGAACGAAGATCTCGGCTGCGCCCGCCCCGCGGTCTGCTCAGGCATGCGCCCGGCAAAATGCTTCGAACTCCCTGGCCGGCGCGGTGCGATGACGTTCCTTATGTCTAAGCAGCGTGAATTTTCGCGGCGGAAGTTCCACGTCAAGCGAGCGCAACTGGCCGTTTTCGAGAAAGGGAGCGACGATCGCCTCCGAAAGAGCGGTGACGCAGTTGCCACCGCGAACGGCGGATAGCACGGCCTCGTTCGACGGCAGGACGAGTGATATCCGCAATCGGGCCGGATCGACACCCATTTCGGCCAGCGCCTGTTCGATGACCGAACGCGTGCCCGATCCCGCCTCCCTCATGATCCACGGCTGATTGCCAATCTCTTCGGCACCGGTTTCAAAGCGCTCGCCTGCCGCGGCAACGACGACGAGGCGATCAGTGGCAATGATCGACGTGGAGAGCGCCGGCTCGTCCAGCATTCCCTCGATGAAACCTAATTCGGCATCCCCCGACAACACCGCCTCGGCGGCCGTGGTCGTGTTGCCGATGGTCAGGTTGACGTCCACGCCAGGGTAGTTTCGGGAGAAACCGAGCAGGCGGGAGGGTAGCCAGTAGTTGGCGATCGTCTGGCTCGCATGGACGTCGAGCCTTCCTGTCTTGAGGTTGCCGAGTTCCGCCAGCACCGCTTCCGTCGCCTTCACACGCGCCAGTGTCTCCTTGGCCTCGCGGAGCAGCACCCTTCCCTCCCGGGTCAACTGGATGCCACGACCGACCCGGTCGAACAAGGCAACCGCATAGAAGCTCTCGAGCGCCTTGATCGAGGCGCTTACAGCCGAGGGCGTCAGGCGAAGTGCCGTAGCAGTACGAGTGAGGTGCTCGCGCTCGGCAACGGCGACAAAAATCGAGAGCTGTTCGAATGTCATCTAAAATCATTCTTATACAACGAACAGAATGTCCACTTTTATTCTATGGATGCAAACAGTTCGGAGGATTAGCCTCCCAGTACATTCAGTATTGGGGTTTTCATGTTGCCGTTCTCTCGATCTTTGGAAATTTTTCCTGGGCTTCTGGCGGCCGCCGCCATTACGGTTGCGGCGCAACTCGTCGTTCTGGGCGAGCGGAACATCATCGGCTATGAGTTGCTGGACGGACTCGTCGTGGCCATCATTCTCGGCACGACTTTCCACACCGCATTCGGTCTGCGGCCGTGGCTGAAGCCCGGCGTCAGCTTCTCCAGCAAGTTCCTGCTGGAACTGGCAATCGTTCTGCTTGGCGCATCCGTCAGTGCCGCAACCATTTCCGACGCTGGGCTCGATGTCGTCCTCCTGGTCGCCGGAACGGTGCTTCTTTCCCTTGTCATCAGCTACTCCATCTGCAGATTGCTCGGCCTTCACGATCAGCTGGCCACGCTGGTGGCATGCGGCAACTCTATCTGCGGAAACTCGGCGATTGTCGCCGCCGCTCCCGTGATCGGTGCACGTTCGGACGATGTGGCAGCGTCGATCGCCTTTACGGCCGCGCTCGGAATCGTCGTCGTGCTCGTTCTGCCGCCGCTTTTCCCGGCCACGCATTTCAGCCAATGGCAATATGGCGCATTGGCAGGGATGACGGTTTACGCCGTTCCCCAGGTACTTGCGGCCACGGCGCCGATTGGCGCCGCGAGCGTGCAGATCGGCACGCTGGTCAAGCTGATGAGGGTTCTGATGCTCGGGCCGGTCGTGCTGCTTCTGAGGCTGCGCAGAGGAAGCCGGGGCTCCGCAACGCCGTCGCTGGTCAACCTCGTGCCGTGGTTCATCATCGGCTTCTTCGCCACGATGACACTATCGTCCTTCGGCCTGATCCCGGCGACGGCGCTCAGTCTCGCCAGGGCCGGCTCGACCTATCTCACGATCGTCTCGATGGCGGCGCTTGGACTATCGGTCAACATGCGAACCGTATTCTCTTCCGGCGGGCGCGTGCTTCTTGCGGGCGCCCTGTCCATAGTCGCGCTCGCCCTGATCAGCGTCGGCGGACTGCTTATCCTCCAACCCCACTGACCTGGCGGCGCTGCAGCGCCGCCAGTACGGATCTCTCCGACCGCAGGAGATAGGTATCCAGCTGTCGCGACGCGGCATCGATGTCGCCCGCTTCCAGGGATGCGAGAAGCTCGGCGTTCAGCGCGATGTAAGGCTCGTGCAGATGGGCGGTATCCTCGAATTGAGCGAACACCAGCCGCAACTCCGCCAGAACCAGATCGAAACAGGCACTCAGCCTCGCGCTGTCGCACAGCTCCACCATCGAGCGGTGAAACTCCATGTTGATGGTCCCGACCCGCCGCCAGTCGCCGGCCTCCCGGGCGCGCCCCGTTTGCGCCAGTTGCTCCCTCATGCGGCGCAGGGCGGGGTGCGATGGCACGGCTGCCTGAACCGCGCCCTTCTGGATCACATGCCTGACGCGGTAGATATCGACCACCGCCGCTTCGCCGGGAGTCGCGACGAAGACACCGCGGTTCGGCAAATGGACGAGCAGGTTCTGGCTTGTCAGCAGGCGGAATATCTCGCGAAGCGTGTTGCGCGAGATCCCGAACTGGCCGGCGATCTGCTGCTCGGAGAGCTTGGCGCCGGGCGAAAGTTCGCCCGAGATCAGCATCTCGCGGATCTTGCCGGCAATCTGCTCCGTCAGCGGCTGGTCCTCGGTCTCGGCAATTGCCCCGCCTATCATCGATGCCCTTTTTTCGTTCGTTCGAGACGCCATATCGAATCGAACCTTGTGAAGCGACCATTTCGCGGCCCAAAGGCTCGTTTCGAAAAAGCGCTCGAAACATATTGTTCAACAATCCATATTCGTTTATTGAACAATAAACCGTGACGACAGCACTTGCAATGGAGATGGACCATGGCGGCAATCGATCTGAACAGCGATCTCGGCGAAGGCTTCGGCCCATGGCCGATGGGAGATGACGCGGCCATGCTGGCGACGGTGACCAGCGCCAACATCGCCTGCGGCTTTCACGCCGGCGATCCGGCCGGTATTCTGACGGTTCTCAAGGAAGCGACGCGGCGCGGTGTCGCCGTTGGCGCCCATATCGGTTACCGCGACCTGGTCGGCTTCGGCCGCCGCAACATGGATCCCTCGAGCGCCGAGCTCGTCGGCGATACGATCTACCAGATCGGCGCCCTGCAGGGGCTGGCGAAGGCGGCGGGAACGAAAGTGCGCTACGTGAAGCCGCATGGTGCGCTCTACAATACCATCGCCCATGACGCCCGCCAGGCCGCCGATGTCATCGAAGGCATCAAGGCTGTCGATCCGAGCCTCGTGTTGATGGCGCTGGCCGGCGCGCCGATCGTGGAACAAGCGCGTGAGGCCGGGATCACCGTCGTCTGCGAAGCCTTCGCCGACCGCGCCTATAACATCGACGGCAGCCTCGTCAGCCGCCGCCTGGCCGGTTCCGTGATCCATGATCCGCAAGCCGTCGCCGAGCGCATGCTGCGCATGGTCAACGATGGGCGCGTGGTGGCGATCGACGGAACCGAGATCGCGCTCGACGCGCAGTCGATCTGCATTCACGGCGACACGCCGGCTGCCGTCGCGATCGCGCGCACGCTTCGGCAGACGCTGGAAGCACGCGGCGTCGAGCTCAAGTCCTTCGTCGATATGTCGTCATGAGCGAGCGCCTGCGTTTCCTGCCCTCAGGCAGCGACAGTTTCCTCGTCGAACTCGACGATCTAGCCGCAACCCTGACCCTGCTCGATGCCCTTTTGGCGGCAGGGCTCGAAGGCGTGCGTGAAGTCATCCCGGGCGCCCGCACCGTCATGGTGCGCTTCGATCCGTGGCTGACGAGTGCCACAGCGCTCTACGAAAAGATCGCCGCCCTCGACCTTTCCACGCGGTCCTCCCGAGGCGGAGAGCTGTTCGAGATCCCGGTTGCTTATGATGGCGAAGACCTTGGCGATGTCGCCGAGATGCTCGGCTGCACGATCGAAGAGGTGACCCAGCGCCACACCGAGGCGACGTACACAGTCGCCTTCACCGGCTTTGCCCCCGGCTTCGCCTATATGACCTGCGACGACCCTCGTTTCGACGTACCCCGCCGCAAGAGTCCACGAGCAAAAATCCCCGCCGGCTCGGTCGCCATCGCCGGCAAGTTCGGCGGTATCTACCCATCAGACAGCCCCGGCGGCTGGCAGCTGCTCGGCAAGACGCCGCTCGCGATGTGGGACACGACTCGGGAACGGGCCGCACTGCTCGCGCCAGGTGATCGCGTGCGTTTTCGCGACATCGCCAAGGGCGCTGTCGTCCCGGTCTTTTCACCCAAGCCGTCGATCGATGACGCTCCGGTACAGAAAGCCGGATTGCTGGTTACTCGCGCGGATCGTCCGGCACTCTTCCAGGATCTCGGCCGACCGGGCCTTGCCAGCCAGGGCGTCTCGGAATCCGGCGCGCTTGACCGCACGGCGCTGATCGCGGCCAACCGCCGCCTCGGAAACCCGCGCGATGCCGCCGTGATCGAAGTGCTCTTCGGCGGCTTCGCGTTCAAGGCCGATCGGCCGGTCACCGTCGCGGTAACCGGCGCTCCCTGCCCGCTGACGATCCGCACGGCGGCTGGTGGCGAGGTCAACGCTAATCTCGCAAGCCCGATCGCCCTTGATGCCGGCGACGAGCTCGTTCTGGGTATCCCGCCCGAGGGCATGATGAGCTACCTCGCCCTGCGCGGTGGGTTCGAGGTTCAACCCGTTCTCGGATCGGCGGCGACAGACACGCTCGCCAAGGTCGGCCCGGCGCCGATCGCGGCCGATGACATACTGGCTCCGGCCGAGCGGCGATCACTTGCGGTCATGCCGACCGCCGCCAAGATGCGGCGCCTGCCGCGTGCCGGCGAAGTCGTGACGCTCGATGTCGTGCTTGGTCCACGTACGGACTGGTTCACCGAACAGGGCGTCGCCACGCTGACATCGCAGGAATGGGACGTGACGCCTCAATCCAGCCGCGTCGGCATGCGCCTTGACGGCAAGGTGGCGATCGAGCGTTCGGACAATGCGGAACTGCCTTCCGAGGGCACGGCACTTGGCGCGATCCAGGTGCCGCATAGCGGCCAGCCCGTGCTCTTCCTGGCCGATCACCCCCTGACAGGCGGCTATCCGGTCATCGGGGTCGTCGCCAGCCACCATCTCGACCTCGCCGGCCAGATCCCGATCGGCGCCCGCATCCGTTTCAATCCGATCTCCGCCTTCGAGCCGCGCGAGGTCATCGCCGGCATCGAGCCGAACAGGACACTGATTTCATGAAGAAGCTGCTCATTGCCAATCGCGGCGAAATCGCCATCCGCATCATCCGCGCCGCCCGCGACTATGGCGTCGCCTCGGTCGCGATCTATTCGGATGCCGACGCCAGCTCGTTGCATGCCGAACTTGCAGACGAAGCCTATGGCCTCGGTGCCGGTCGCCCTGCGGACACCTATCTGAACATCGAGAAAATCCTCGAGATCGCCAAGCGCGCCGGCGCTGACGCCGTCCACCCTGGCTATGGCTTTCTTTCCGAACGCGCGGAGTTCGCGCAAGCCGTCATCGATGCCGGCCTGCTCTGGGTCGGCCCGGCGCCTGACGTCATCACGGCGCTCGGCGACAAGGTCGAGGCGCGGCGGATCGCCGAAAGCGTCGGCGCACCGCTCGTAAAGGGCTCCGCCGGCCCGCTGGCCTCTGCCGCCGAGGCAGTCGCCTTCGCCCGCGAAGCCGGATTGCCTCTGGCGATCAAGGCCGCATTCGGCGGCGGCGGGCGCGGCATGAAGGTGGCGCACCATATCGACGAAGTCGGCGAGCTCTTCGATTCCGCCGTTCGCGAGGCCGTCGAAGCATTCGGCCGTGGCGAATGCTACGCCGAGCAGTTTCTCGAAAAACCGCGCCACATCGAGGCCCAGGTGATCGCCGACAGCCACGGCAATACCGTCGTGCTCGGCACCCGCGACTGCTCGCTGCAGCGCCGCAACCAGAAACTCGTCGAAGAGGCGCCTGCTCCCTTCATCACCGAGGAGCAGCGCCAGCGCATCCATGATGCCGCCCGCGCAATCTGCGCCAAGGCCGGCTACACCGGCGCCGGCACGGTCGAGTTCCTGCTTTCGCAGAACGGCACGATCTCCTTCCTCGAGGTCAACACCCGCCTGCAGGTCGAGCATCCCGTGACCGAGGAGACCACCGGCATCGATATCGTCATCGAACAGCTGCGGATCGCCGATGGCGAGCCGCTCTCGGTGACGGAAACGCCCGAGCCGCGCGGCCACGCCTTCGAGTTTCGTATCAATGCCGAAGATCCGGGCCGTGGCTTCCTGCCGACGCCCGGCCTCATCACCCGCTTCCGCGCACCATCAGGTCCAGGCATCCGCCTCGACACCGGTGTCGAAAGCGGCTCGGAGATCCCCGGCCTCTATGATTCCATGATGGCTAAACTGATCGTGACAGGCGCAACCCGCGAAGAGGCGCTTGTTCGCGCCCGACGCGCGCTCGCCGAGTTCCGCATCGAGGGCGTGGCATCCGTGCTGCCGTTCCACCGGGCGGTTCTCGAGGAAAAGGACTTTACCGGCGAAGACGGCTTCAAGGTCTTCACCAACTGGATCGAGACCGAATTCCGTGGCGTCGCCTCATCGCCGAGGATCGAGCCCGCCGACGGCAACCTCATCCGCAGCTTCATCGAGATCGACGGCAAGCGCCACGAGATCGGCTTGCCGGCGGCGCTGTTTTCCGGCTTCGCGGTCTCCCCACAGGCATCCGCTCCACAAGCATCCCAACAGCGCGAAGGCGCCGTTACCGCGCCCATCCCAGGCACGTTTCGGCAGTGGCTGGTCGAGGACAATGCGACGGTTGCCGAGGGCGAGATCGTTGCCGTGATCGAGGCCATGAAGATGGAAACGCGCGTTGCCGCGCCCAGGGCCGGCACGATCAAGTTCAGTGCCAAGGTGGGCGACAGCGTCGCTCTTGGCGCCGAGCTGGCGATCATCGCTTAAGAGAAAGAGTAGAGCTCAAACAATAAAGCCGGCGGGTCTTGCGATCCGCCGGCTTTCTTTTGTTCAGGTGATAAAAGAGCGGTCAGCTCTGCCGCATGAACTGCTGGATGCGGCTGTCGGCCGGGGAGCTCTCCAGCTCCTCCGCCGTCATGTTGACGACGACGTGGCCGTTTTCCATCATCACGACGCGGTCGCTGACGCGGCTGACGAAGCGCATTTCATGGGTGACGATAACCATGGTCATGCCTTCGCGGGCAAGGCCCTCGATCACCTGCAGCACTTCACCGACAAGTTCCGGATCGAGCGCCGAAGTCGGCTCGTCGAACAGCATGATCTCAGGGTCCATGGCAAGCGCGCGGGCAATCGCCACGCGCTGCTTCTGGCCGCCCGAGAGCTGGTGCGGGTACTTGTCGGCGTGTGCCGCCAGGCCGACACGGGCCAGGTGGTTCATCGCCGCCGCGCGCACCGCCTGCTTGTCGCGATTGCCGTGATAGCGCGGACCGAAGGTCACGTTCTCCAGCGCCGTCATGTGCGGGAAGAGGTTGAACGACTGGAACACCATGCCGAGACAGGTGACGCGGTGATGGAAGTCGGGAACCATGCGGTATCCCTTCGCGTCGGCCGTGATCCACTCGTTTCCGTCGAGCGTGATGCGGCCGTCGTCGATGTCCTGCAGCGCGTTGATCGTGCGGATGAGCGTCGTCTTGCCCGAGCCCGAGGGGCCGATGATGCTCAGCACCTCGCCCTTGCGCACCTGAAGCGACACGTCCGCCAGCGCCCGCTTGTCGCCGAAGCTCTTGGCTATGCCATCGATGCCGACCACGATCTCTTCACCGACACGGCGTGCCGTACTCGCGACGCTTGCCTGAGCGGCGGCTGCCGGCACGGCGATCTCGGCGCCGGTCATCCTCGATATATCGAGACGCCCTTCGAGGCGCGCCAGGAAGAAGCTGAAGATCGAGACGACCAGCACGTAATAGAACGACACCGCGACCAGCGTTTCGATGACCATGAAGTTGCGGGTGTAGAGCCGCTGGCCGACGAGCAGGATTTCCGCGAGCGAGATGACCGAGACGAGCGAGGTCAGCTTGACGATGGTGATGAACTCGTTGGCGAGCGAGGGCAGCGCCACGCGGATCGCCTGCGGCAGGATGATATGCCGGTACTTGCCGACGGGACGGACGCCGAGCGCGTGCGCCGCTTCATGCTGCCCCTGATCGACGGCGATGAGGCCGGCGCGGTGGATCTCCGCGAGATAGGCTGTTTCGGATATCACCAACGCGATCAGCCCGGCCCAGAAGGGCACTGACAGCACCGGCCCGAGCGCCGGCATGAACTGCGGCAGGTTGTAGACGAAGATCAGCAGCACCAGCAGCGGAAGGCTGCGGAAAAGCCAGATATAGGTCTTCGCGAACCAGCGCACCGCGCGCAGGCGCGATTGCCGGGCGAGCGCGAGCAGGAAGCCGAGCACGGTTCCGATGACCCAGGTCAGCACGCCGAGCCAGGCGACGAGCGCCGTCGCGCGCCAGAAGTCCGGATAGAGCACGAGGCTGAAAAGGTAATTCCAGTCGAAGTTCATGGGCGGGTATCCCCAAAAGAGCAGCGGCGCCGAAGCGCCGCGCATTCCTGTGTTGATCAGTCAGGCGAGCGCCTCACCGGCGCCCGCCCGGAACGCTTACTGCCCGACAGCCGCCTTGAATTCGGTTTCGGTCGACTTCGCCACGCCATACTTGGCAAACAGCGCCTCGTAGTCGGCATCGCCATCGAGCTTCGCCAGCGTATCGCGCAGGAAGGATGCGACCTCGGTGTTGCCCTTCTTCACGCCGAAGCCGACGATGACGGGATAGAGCTGTTCGGTGGAGGTCACCTTCAGGCGGCCGTTCAGCTTCTTGGCGGCATCGGCGAGCACCGCCGAGTTTTCCAGCTGGGCGTCCACGCCGCCGGACATGACGGCCTGCGTTGCCTCGGGCGAGGTCGGGAATTCGCGGGAATCGATCGGGCTGGCGGCGCAAACCGTCGTGTTCAGCTTCTCAAGCTCGGGGATCCAGGCCGCGCCCTTGATCGAGCCGACGCGCTTGCCGCAAAGCTCTTCCGGCTTGGTGAAGTTCTGGCCGCCGGCGGCCGAAACCGCGATCGAAACGCCCGTCTTCATGTAGGGGATGTAGTCGATCTGCTTGGCGCGCGCCGCCGTCACGTAGAGCGTGGAGGCGATGACGTTGAACTGGTCGCTGGAGACGCCGAGAATCAGGTTTTCGAAACGAGTGTCATGAAAGGAAACATCGCTGCCGGTCTTCTTGCCGATCAGCTTCATCAGCTCGACGTCGAAGCCGGCGGGCTGGTTGGCATCGTCGAAGTAGTTGTAGGGCGGATAGGTGAGATCGACACCGATCTTCAGCGTTTCCGCATGGGCCGCCGTCAGCGGCGCCGCCAACATGATGAGACCGGCAAGGAGTTTTTTCATGGACTGTTCCTCTCGATTGATGGCTCATTTTTGTTGAACAATTATGAGATTGCAATCCCCCTCGATGCATAAAGTTTCATCAAGGGGCGGATTTCGAGCAGATCGACCATCGGCATCCCGGCGAAGGCGCTTGACGGGCAGCGGACAAGCGACTGAAATAACGGGATAAAACGAGACGTCCCAATGACCGCATGCGGATGAGCCGAAAAACACGCTGTAACGGCATATTCAGTTCCGAAGCAGGAGGCACATGGATCTGGCAATCATGGAAAGCGAGACCTCCAGCGCATGGTGCCTCGGAACTTCCCTCACCTCATCGCCGGCATCCCGACATGCGGACTTCACCTATCTTGACATGCGTAAGTTGTTCAACAAAAATAAATCACCAAGGAGACCATATTGACCAACCAGAATCCCCCCGACCGACCTCTTGTCCTGACGCAGACCGCCGCTGGCCTGCTGCGCGACAAGATTTTGCGTGGCGAGCTTGCGCCCGGCGCGCCGCTGCGCGAGGTCGTGTGGGCGGAAGCGCTGAACGTTTCGCGCAACACGTTGCGCGAGGCGCTGCGGGATCTGGTTGCCGAAGGCCTGATCGAACATCGCGCGCATTACGGCGCGACGGTGCGGGCGCTGAATTCGACCGAGATCAGCGAGATCTACGCGATCCGCATGACGCTCGAATTGCGCGGCGTCACCTGTAGCGCCTATGCCTCGCAGGAAGCCATGTCGGAACTCGTCGCCCGCGTCGAAGCTGTGCAGCGCGCCGCCCTTGCCAAGGACTGGCAGCAGTGCGGTACCGCATCGCTGGAGTTTCACCAGCAGATCGTCGATTTCATCGGCAGCCCGCGGCTGAACGACGTGTTCGCAACGGTCGCCGCCCAGGCCCGCCTCGCCTTCTCGATGGCGCCCGATGCCCGCCGATTCCAGGAACCGTGGGTGGCGCGCGACGTTGAAATCTGCGGCCTGCTCTGCGACGGCGACCGCACGGCAGCCACCCGCGCACTCGAACTCTATCTGCAGGAATCCGAACGCGTGGTGCTGGAAGCCGCCCGCGCCCAGAACCTGCCCCGCCCCAAGAAGACATTGGCGGCGCCCGCCGATTGACGGCAGCCCGCCCGGCATATCAGGAGAAAATGAGGAATGAAGCCCCAGCCGATTACCAGCGCACCGGAAGACGCAGCAAGCCGCAAGGCGATCAAGCCGGTTATCTGTTATCCCGTCGAGACGCTGCCGCGCCCGGACCTTGCAGCATACCGCGCATTGCGCGACGACCTTGAGTTCGTCGAGCGCGTGGTTGTGCCGCCGCGTGATGCGGCGTGCTGGACCGTGCCGGCCGGCCATTTCTGCCGCATCCTCTCCAGCGAGGGCTCGCAGGTGGGCGATCTCAATCTCTTCAACGCCAACAATCTCGAGGAACGCCTCTTCACCGGCAAGACCCGGGCGCTGAACGGTACCCATGTCGGCCTCGGCGACCAGCTCTTCTCCAACATGCCCTATCTGCGCCCGATCGCGACGATCACCCACGACACGCTCGACTGGTATGGCTTCGACGAATTCGGCGGCTCGGTGCACGACGTCATCGGCACGCGCTGCGACCCCTATACGCACAATCTGCTCAGCAATGGCGGCCAGTATCACCACTGCTGCCACTCCAACCTGACGCGCGCCTTCGCCGCGAAGACCGGGAAGTCGCTGCAGGAAGCCGGCACCTATATTCACGACGTGCTCAACGTCTTCATGTGCACCGGCTTCACACGCGATACCGGCCAGTATTTCATGAAGGCAAGCCCGGTCCGCCCCGGCGACTATCTCGAATTCTTCGCCGAGATCGATCTCCTCGGCTGCATGTCAGCCTGCCCCGGCGGCGATTGCTCCTCCGAGCATTCCTCGGATGCGGTTGCCTGCTATCCGCTGGTAGTCGAAATCTACAAGCCGGCCCGTACTCCGGAAGGCTGGAGTGCGCCTGATATCAACGGCTACGACGGCACGCACGGGCTCTGAAGCATCGCAGCATCGCAGCTTATCGATCAAGCTCTCGCAGAACCGCTCTGCGGGAGCTTTTTGCTTATATCAGGTCGAAAACCCCGCCTTTGGTCCCATGCCGCCCCTGACCTAGGTCCCGGATCGCGCTTTTTTCCGAACAAGTGTAGATCTTATGCGTCATGCTGTACGTAGGTGCAGTCAACAACGGGATTGACGGGATGACCTCCTCCAGACGTGCCTTCCTCCGAGTGATCGCGATCGGCCTGTCGACCGCGGCTCTGCTGCCGCTTTGCGATGCCTTGGCGAATAATGGCAACGGGAACGGGAACGGGAACGGGAACGGGAACGGGAACGGGAACGGGAACGGCGGTAACAACGGCGGCGGGAATGGCAACGGCAATAATGGCAATGGCAACGGAAATGGCGGCGCCAATGGCTCGAAGTCTTCGGGCAGCCCTTCGGCCGCGCCGGGAACCGCGCCCAGCGCCGGCGTCCAGGCATCGCGAAGCACCGACGGATCGATCCGCGTGCGCCACCGCAACGGCATAACGGAGACGGTTGCCGCCGGCCGCTATGTGATCAAGGATTCCAAGGGCCGGACGATCAGCAACCGTCCCGTCAAGCAGGCCGACATCAGCCGGCTGAGCAAGTATCTGCGCTAGTTTCGATCCCGCCACTTGATGGCCGCTTCGGTCCTGTTCGTCACCCCGAGCTTTTGCAGGATCTGCGTCATGTGATGCTTGACGGTCTTTTCCTGCAGGTCGAGCCTGAGGCCGATATGCTTGTTGGATTGCCCCTCCGCCACCAGCTCCATGACCTCCCTTTCGCGCGGTGTCAGCTGACCCGCCGGCGACTGCACGCTGCGCAGCGAACTCTCCACCAGCTTCGCCGACATCGCCTGCGAAATGACCCGCGAGCCCTGCAGCGCCTGGCGGATGGCCTGTGCGAGCGCCCGCGACCCGACGCCCTTCAGCACGTAGCCGGCGGCACCACGCTGCAGCGCCGAGGAGAGCGTATCCACTTCCTCGTCGGCCGTCAGCATCAGCACCTTGGTCTCCGGGCTGCGGGAGAGGATCTCGCCGATCGCATCCAGCCCGCCGCCGGGCATCGAGACGTCGAGCAGCAGCACGTTCGGCCGGCTCGCGGCAGCGAGATTGATCGCGTCCTCGCCGCTCGCCCCCTCGCCGACGACGGAAAAATCGCTGACCTCTGCGAGGCTGCGCGTGACGCCCTCGCGAAAGAGCGGATGGTCGTCCACCACGCCGATGGTAATCGCGGTCATAAGGCTTCCTCCATTGCCACCGGCTCCAGCGTCATGGTCACGACCGTTCCCTCCTCGCCCGTGGTGATCTCAAATCGTCCGCCGAGGCTGTCGATGCGTTCGCGCAGGCCGGCCAGGCCGATGCTGGTCGGGCGCACCTCGCTGGGGTCGAAGCCTTCGCCCCGGTCACGCACCTCGACCACCACCCTGCCATTCTCCAGCCTGGCGTCGACCGACTGGCGGAGCCCGCCGCCATGGCGGTATGCATTGTTGAGCGCTTCCTGCGTGAAGCGATAGATGCAGATCTTGACCGCCGTCGGGATCTCCGAGGCATCGCCGTCGACATCGGTCGCCACCGTGGTCCCGGTGCGAGCCTCGTGCGCATCGACCACACGCTTGACGATCTCGGCGAAGGAGGCGCTTTCGATCTGCGGCAGCACCAGCCCGCGACAGATGGTGCGGATCTCGGTCATCGCCTCGGCGAGGCTGGAGCGGATCCACGATAGCTCTTTTTCCCGCTCGTCGGTCGTCGTACTGCTATCGACGAGCATTTCGCTGTCGAGCCGGAGCGAGGCATAAGCGATATGCTGGGCCGGGCCATCGTGAAGATCGGCGCCGACCCGTCTCAGATAGCTCTCGTTGAGCTCCGCGGCCCGCTGCGACGCGCGCTGCAGGCGGCGCTGCAGCGCCTGGTTTTCCGAGAGCAGCCCGGACAGCTCGGCGACCTTGCCCTTCAGGTCTCGCCTCTGCCGTTCGATCAGCCGGCTGCCGCGAAAGACGATGGCGGACAGGGCGAGGAAGAAGATCGCCGTCAGCACGGCCACCGATGCCAGGCTCCAGAGCCGGGCCCGCGTCAGGCTGTCGCCGAGACCTTCCGCGGTCTCGTAGAATTCGAGCACGGCGACGGGCTCCCCGGACCAGGGCTGCAGGACCGGATTGTAGATTTCCATCAGCGGCGTGGCGAGGTTTCGCTCCTCCTGGCTCTCCGGGTCTGACGCCACCTCGTAGCGCGCGACCAGCGATCCCGAAAAAGCCTGGCGGAGCTTGTCGTTGACGGGGAACTTGCGGCCGACGAGGCTCTTTTCGTTGGAATAGAGGATAGTCCCGTCGCGCCGCCACAGCTTGAACGACACCAGCCGCTTGCCGAGCTCTCCCTGCGTCAGCGCTTCGTCGAGCGCCTGCGCGCTTCCCTCCTCGAGGAGGTCTTCGGTCTGCATGTCTGGGAGAATGGGCGCCACGACGCTATCGACGTAAAGCGCCGTCGTCGCACCGGTGTGACGGATGACCGCGTCCTCGATCACATGCGTCAGCAGCGCGCCGATAGCGATCATGGTCCCGACCGAGAGCACGCCTCCCGCGATGAAGAACTGCGCGGCCAGCGAACGGGTGTTCCAGTGGGGAAGCCAATGCATATGCGACCTGTCGAATCGATATCCGACAAACATAAGACCAGCTTGGAAAAATTCCAGAACTCAGCGCGGGCGGCCTCAATTCGCGACCTCGCGGGAATCGATGATCTCGGCGCCGGCGACACTCTTGCTGATCTGGTTCGTATCACCCGACATCGCGTGGCCGAAGAAGTAGAGGGCGCCGCACAGGAAGATGACGAGTGCGACGACCGAGGCGTTCACCGTAAACGGCATCGAAGGCGTCTCGTGATTGTTGCTCATGATCAAAACTCCATTCGTGTTTCATCATCGCAACGGACCTGCCGGGCGGCTGTTCCCCATCCCGGACCTTGGTCCGAGCGCGCCCCCGACTGAGGTCCGAAGCCGGGAACAGCGACTGACCGCACCCGTTGTGTGGTCGGCGGCCAGCAAGGTCGTTTGAGAAAAGGAGGAAGAAATGCTCTCCAAGGTTATCATCGGCGCGGCGACTGCCGCGACCCTCATGTCGGGCGTCGCCTTCGCCCAGTCGTCGACGGTGAATGGCGCCGCCGGCGGTGCCGTCACGGGCGCCATCGTCGGCGGCCCTGTCGGTGCGGCGGTCGGCGGCGTTGCCGGCGCCGTTGTCGGCACCGCAATCGATCCGCCGCCGCGCAAGGTCATCACCTACGTCCAGCAGGCCCCGGCGCCGACCACACGCGTCGTCGTCAAGGAGCGGGTCGTCGTCGGCCAGCCGCTGCCCCAGACCGTCGTCGTCACGCCGGTCCCGGAAGACCCGACATACGCCTATGCGATCGTCAACGACGAACGCGTGATCGTCGAACCCTCGTCCCGCAAGGTGATCCAGGTCCTCAACTGACCCGGATCAGGACGCGGCCGAGCCGCGTCCCCCACCCTTTCAGATCCAGACAGCACTCTCGCCGCGCATCCGCAGGCATGGCCTCGCGCGACCTGAAAACCGAAAGAGAATGTCATGAAAACCAAGACCCTCGCCGTGCTGATGACGGCCCTGTCGATCGGTGTGTCATCCATCGGCCTCGCCGCCGCTTCCGCCCAGGAGGAGCCGATCATCAAGAAGAAGGGCGCTCCCCAGACGGAACAGCCCGGCGGCGACGCAACGCAACAGCCGAATGCAGACCAACCGGCGCAATCCGGCGACGGCACGCAGGCGCAACCGCCGGCCGCGGGTTCGAACGGCGGCACCGAGCGCGGCTCGTCCACCGAAAAGACAATGAAGCCCACGGAGCAGACGGCGCCCACTGGCGCGGATCAGACCGCCAAGCCTGATGGTTCCAAGGCGGAGGGTTCCAAACAGGCAGCTCCGAAGGCAGCAGACACGAAATCCACGGAGGGTGGCACCAGTGCTCCAGCAACCAAAGGCGACAAGCCGCAGACGAACGACGCTGCGACGCCGCAAGGCCAGACATCAGGCGACGCGACGGCCGACGGCGGCAATGCAGAAGGCAAGGCAAAGGCCGAAGGCAAGACTGAAAGCAAGACCGAAACCAACACGACCAACGTGAACATCTCCGTCAAACAGCAGACGGAAGTCCGGCAGGTGATCAGGGAAGTCCACGTCGAGCCGGTTCGCGAAACCAACTTCACCGTTTCGGTCGGAACCACCATCCCCCGCAAGATTCGCCTGGAGCCCCTGCCGCCGCGCATCATCGAGATCGTGCCGCAGTACAAGACCTACCGCTTCTTCATCCTGGCCGACGGCCGGATCGTGATCGTGGATCCGACGGAATTCACCATCGTCTACATCATCGCGGCCTGACGGCCGCCCGGCGGCGCTCGCGCCGCCGGCTTCGGGAGAAGCGGAATGATCTACAAGGACCCCAAACCCGCCAGCCTCGCAACGCCTGTCATCGTCATCCTCATGGCCATGGCCGGGATCGTTCTGTTTCTCCTGTCGAATGCAGCGAGCGAGGGTGAGGACCGTGTCAGGGTGTTTGTAAGCGTTGACCGGGATGTGGGGCGATAGGGCTGACACCGTCGGCTGGCGGTGTCAGGGGGTAATCAAGTCTAGCGGGAAGATCGGCGGTTTGAGTGTCGCCGATCTTTTGGTGTGTGGTATGCCACGGAACGACCTGAGTAGGGGCACCTGCCCAGTCCAGGCAATAGCCCGCTCAAGCCGACCATCCACCAAACAGCACAAAACCCCGCGCCGGAAAGTTCTCCGCGACGGCATGACAGGATGGGAATGGGCAGGCGAAGGTCGGTATGAAGTAGTAATGTCAGGCAATATCGCCTGCCCGATCATATCGAGGCTTCCGGATATCCAGGCCGACAGGAGCGTCTCTCGGCCTTTCGCTTCCGGATGGATGGCAGATCCTGACGATCTCGACATCCACCTCTCAACAACCATCACCGGACGCCGGGCTTGCGCCCTGATGTGTCAGATCCGGTTCGCGACCCGGCTCCCTGTCCAATGACGACATCAGTATGGGAGCGCCTGCGGACACGGGGATGGGCGGGGACGATACAATTCTCAAGCTGCTGAAATCGCGTCGATATCTTTCGCCGCGCAAGATTGTTATCCACGCGTGTGGAGATCTCGATCCCAAAACGCAAACAGGCGCCGGCTCGAGCCGGCGCCTGCGATCATTCGACGGTGGGTGGGCCTAGCCGTCGAATGCCACTACTGAATGACCTGGACGACCTTGCGCGTCTGCGGCTCGACGATGACGCGCTCCTGGCCCATCACCACGTAGCCGTAGTGCGGATTGTCGGGAACCGGCGTCACCACCACGTCGGCCGGAAGGGCTGCGCCAACCGCGACCCGTTCCTGGACGATGACGGGCTGTGCCGGCATGGGTGCCTGCTGCACATAGGTGACGACTTCGGCGGGCGGAGGATCGATGACCGCGCCGGTAACGCCACCGACGACCGCGCCGACACCAGCACCGATGGGACCGCCGACAATGGCGCCCGTGGCAGCACCACCAACCGCTCCCGTAACCGCGCCATCGGCATAGGCCGAGGCGGCGAGACAGGTCATTGCTGCTGCGAGAATAATGCGTTTCATTTTTTCATTCTCCTTGTGATTGCTGCAGGGAAAAGCCCGGCGCAAACCGATTGTTTCCGGTATCGGACTTAGGTCGGATAGGCGTGCTTTCCGCGTGACGTAGATATCGAATGGCTGCGTCATCATCAGGCATATCCGGCCGGTCCGCCCTTGGTGCGACACGGCCTCAGGCCGTTCCTGTCCCGATCCCGCCGCCGTGAAACTTTCTGATTTTAAAGGCGTTATGCGAAGATGAGGGATGTCGATACCAGAGCGAAATCGCCAGACGGCAAGCAAGCTGAAGGCGTTGACGAAGCGACCGAAGACAAGGCGCCGCCGGCCGAACCAGTGCCGCCGCCGGAGGCCGTCGAGCCGCAGCCCGACATGACGCCCGAGGAATTCGAGCGGGCGCGCAAGGCCTATCTCCTCAAACGCTTCTGGATCAGCGCCCGCGGCTACTGGGCGCGGCATGGCGACACGCTGGCGTGGCCGCTTTCGATCGGGCTGCTGGTGATGATCGGCCTCAATGTCGGCTTCCAGTACGGCATCAACGTCTGGAACCGCGGCCTGTTCGATGCCATCGAGCGGCGCGATGCTCCCACAGTCTATTTCTTCGGCGCACTCTTTCCGCCGCTCGTTCTCGGCAGCGTCGCGCTTGTCACCATCCAGGTCTACATGCGCATGAAGATGCAGCGGCGCTGGCGGGCCTGGCTCACCAAGGCGCTGATCGGCCGGTGGCTTGCCAATGGCCGATACTACCAGCTGAACCTGATCGACGGTGATCACAAGAACCCCGAGGCGCGCCTCTCCGAGGACATGCGGATCGCGACCGAGTCTCCCGTCGATTTCGTCGCCGGCGTGATCTCGGCCTTCGTATCGGCATCCACCTTCATCGTCGTGCTATGGATGATCGGCGGCGCGCTTTCGCTGCCGATCGGCGGCACCATCATCACCATACCGGGCTTCCTCGTCGTCACTGCCGTGCTCTACGCGGTGATCACGTCGAGCTCGATCGCCTTCATCGCGCGCCACTTCGTTCAGGTCTCGGAAGTGAAGAACCAGGTGGAGGCGGAGTTTCGCTATACGTTGACCCGCGTGCGCGAGAACGGCGAAAGCATCGCGCTTCTGGGCGGCGAGGAAGAGGAGCGCAACGACCTCGACAAGACCTTCGGCAACGTGCTGCACCAATGGGCGCTGCTTGCCCGCCAGTACATGCGCACGACGATCGTGTCGCATGGATCGCTGCTGATCGCCCCTGTCGTTCCCGTGCTGCTCTGTGCCCCGAAATTCCTCGATGGCAGCATGAGCCTCGGACAGGTGATGCAGGCGGCATCGGCCTTCACCATCGTGCAGAGCGCGTTCGGATGGCTGGTCGACAACTATCCGCGTCTCGCCGACTGGAACGCCTGCGCGCGCCGCGTCGCCTCGCTGATGATGTCGATCGACGGACTGGAGCGGGCCGAACAGAGCGATACACTCGGCCGCATCAAGCGGGGCGAGGCCAAGGGTACAGCCATTCTCAACTTGAACGACCTCTCGGTGTCGCTCGGTGATGGCACGGCGCTGGTCAAGGAAACCCAGGTCGAGATCGAGCCGGGGGAGCGCGTGCTTGTGTCCGGCGAGTCCGGCTCGGGCAAGAGCACGCTGGTGCGCGCCATTGCCGGGCTCTGGCCCTGGGGCGAAGGCAGCGTCGATTTCGATCCCGACATGCGCCTGTTCATGCTGCCGCAGCGGCCGTACATCCCCTCGGGCACGCTGCGCCGCGCCGTAGCCTATCCGCGCGACGCGGAGGACTGGACGATCGAGGAGATGAGCGCCGCGCTCGAAAAGGTCGGTCTCGGCCATCTCAGGGAAAAGCTCGAGGAAGATGCGCCGTGGGACCAGACGCTGTCGGGCGGTGAAAAGCAGCGCCTCGCCTTCGCAAGGCTTCTCCTGCACGTGCCCGATATCATCGTGCTCGACGAAGCGACCTCGGCGCTGGACGAAAAGAGCCAGGACCACCTGATGGCGATGCTGATCGAGGACCTGCCGAAGGCCACCATCATCAGCGTCGGGCACCGCGCCGAACTGGAAGCGTTCCACAGCCGCAAGATCACGCTCGAACGCCGCGAGGGAGGCGCGCGGCTTGTCAGCGACGTCGATCTTGTCCCGCGCAAGAAGAAACGCAACGTCATTTCACGCCTCGTGAAGCGCCGGCACAGGCCGCATGGCAGCGATGCGAAGGCCGTGGCCAAGTAGCTGACCGCGGTCAGGCCCCCGCCTTGACGCGATCCGAGATTGCCTGCTCCGGCTCCAGTCGCTGGGCGGAGGTCGCGAGCAGGTCGGTCGCGGTATGGCGGTCGACCGCCTTGGAATACAGATAGCCCTGCCCCAACATGCAGCCGAGCGCCTGCAGATGCTCGGCCTGTCGCTCGGTCTCGATGCCCTCGGCAACCACGCGAATGCCGAGCTTGGTGGCGATCGCCATCACCCCCTCCACGATGACGGCGGCGGCGTCGGGCGGAGCGAGCCGATCGATGAACGACTTGTCTATCTTGATGATATCGACAGGAACCGTGAGCAGATGCGTCAGGGAGGCGAAACCGGTACCGAAATCGTCGAGCGCGACCTTCAGCCCCTTCGACCTCAGCGCCTTGATTTCGTCGGCGACGACATGGTCGCCCTTTCCGAGATAGACGGATTCCGTAACCTCGATGATCAGATGATCCAGCGGCACGCCCGCCGCCATGAACGCCTCGCAAAGCCGCCCCTGGAGATCGTCGACCCGGAAATCGGCAGCGGAAAGGTTGATGCCGACATGCTGCAGTGGCAGCCCCATGTCCAGCCAGCGCCGCATGTCTGCCGAAACCAGAGCTATCATCCGGTCCGTCAGTTGCGCCGCGATATGGCCATCGAGCGTCGCCTCGTGGAAATGGGCGGCAGATATCAGCTCGCCGCCGCTCGTGCGCATCCGCGCAAGGGCTTCGAAGCCGACGATCTCGCGCGTGTCGAGCCTGACGATCGGCTGGTAATGCGCCTCGATGCGGTTCTCCGACAGCGCGACGCCGACGTCCCGGATAGCGCGGAACCGGCGGGTCAGCGCCGTGCCGAGCCCCTTGAAATAGCTCGTATACTCTCCGCGGTTGCGCTCCTTGCCGTGATAGAGGGCGATGTCGGCATTGTGCTGCACCTCGCCGGGCGTCATGTCTTGCCCGGCGAGCGCGCCGCCGATGGTGACTGCCGGAAACACGACATGGCCGTCGCACTGCGCGGGGCGCTTGGTTTCACGGATCAGCGCGTCGGCATGCCGGCCGAGCGCCGCCATCTCCGTCGCGTCGAGGATGGCCGCGAATTCGTCGCCGCCCAGCCGGAAGATCTTCTCGCTGGCGATCGCCACCGCCATGCGGCGGGCGACCGTTTGAATCAGGGCGTCTCCGGCGGCATGGCCGAACGTGTCGTTGACGAGCTTGAGATTGTCGACATCCGCCAGCAGCAAACCCCAGGATTTGCCACCACCCTTCCCCTGCTCGGCGAGCATCATGTTGAAGCGGGCGCGATTGGGCAATCCGGTCAGCGCGTCCGTATAAGTCAGTTGCTCGCGTTCGGATACGCGCTCTTCGCGTTCGATCGCAATCGCGCACAGATGGACACAGGCGTCGACGATCTCCCTTTCCGCGTCGCTTGGTCCGCGCGATTCCCGAAAATAGAACGCGAAGGTGGCTACCACCCTGTTGCCGGCGAAGATCGGTGTTGACCAGCATGCCTTGAAGCCGAGCGGCGTAACCAGATGCCTGTAGTGCTGCCAGCGGCCGTCCCGGTCGATGTCGGTGACGGCAACATCCGCGCCATGATAGGCCGCGGCGCCGCAGGAACCGACGAGCGGGCCAATGGCGATGCCGGTGAGCGCACGAGAATACTGCTCCGGCAAGGAGGGGCCGGCAATCGGAAACAGCCGCCCGTCCTTTACGGCGAGCACGGAGCAGGCGATTCCCGGAATACGCGTCTCCACCTGTCGGCATAGCCGCTCGATGGTCGCCGACAACTCCTCGCCCCTGGCGATCATTTCAAGAATGGCATTCTGGAACTGAAGCATATGTCTACCCGCCTTGATTGCAGCAGCTTGCCACAGCCGGGTTCATTTGGTGTTTTCGGATTAACTAAATTTCTAACTTCTGAACAGTTACCCTCCGACGATCACGCGCCCTTCCGGCTGCGCCAACCAGCTCGCGATGGCGTGACAGGCGACCTCGGAAGGCCAGCTACTGTCCAAGCAGACCAAGCCGAACCAAACTCTCCGCGCAGGCAACGATCGCCTCTTCCCTTGACCGCGGCGCCCAACCGAGCAGGCGTTTGGCCTTCTCGCCCGTCGCGTTCATGTCGTAATTGAGGAGCGGCACCACCGCCTTCAGCTGCGCATTCGTCTCGCCGGCGATGCGCACCTTCTCGTCGGGCCAGACATCGGTCGAGACCTTGGCCGCCGCCGCACCAAGCCTTTGCCGCAGCAGCTCCGCGACCTCGACCATCCACAGGCTGTCACCGACGGTGGCGAGGAAGCGCTCGCCGGCCGCCGCGGGGTCGGTCATGCAACGCAGGTGGAGATCAGCCACATCGCGTACGTCGACGCAGCAGGAGTTGACGTTCACGCAGCCCGGCTGCCCCTTCAGCATGTTGGCGATCAGCCGGATCGAGTGCGAATAGTCGGCGCCGAGAACCGGGCCGTAGACGGCGACCGGGTTGACCGCCGAAAGCTCCATGCCTTGGCCCTCGCGGGCGATGAACTCCCAGGCGGCGCGCTCCGACAGCGTCTTCGATTTCTGGTAGGGCGCGACATTGCCTTCGAGATTGCTCCAGTCGGTCTCGTCGAACGGCCGCCGGTGGTCCGGCCCATGGCCAACGCCGATGGCCCCGAAAGCCGAGGTCAGCACGACCCGCCTGACACCGGCATCGCGCGCGGCGCGCAGCACCCTGAGATTGCCGTTGACGGCGGGCTCGATCCAGTCTTCCTCGCGCGTCTGGTCGCCCGATGGCGTCGGCGAGGCGCCGTGCATCACATAGGTGCAGCCGGCGGCGGCCTCCGCCCAACCCTCGTCATGATCGAGATCGGCGATCGCGACGGACAGCCGGTCACCGGCATCGACACCGCCGACCTTCAGGTGCGCGCGCACCTCGTCCTCCCGCCCGGGTGAACGGATGGTGGTGCGCACGCGATAGCCGTGTTTCAGCAGCGCCAGCATGCAATATTGCGCGATGAACCCGGTGCCGCCGGTGACGAGAACGAGCGTGTCTTCATTGTCAGTCGTCATAACTTGCCTCATGCTTCTGCCGCCGCATCGGATCGCGGCGAACTTCGATGACGGGAAGGTAAGCAGCCCGGTCCGTACTGTGAATGCTTGAAAATCCGCATGACTTGCGCGATAGTTCGATAATGCTGGCCGATCCCTTCTCCGATGTCCTGAGCCTGACGAAAGCCGAGGCGATCGTTACCGGCGGCTTTACCGCGGGCGGCCCGTGGTCGATCGCCTTTCCGGGGCGTGACAAGATCAAGTTCTTCGCGGTGGTGAAGGGTGGCTGCTGGGTGACGCTGGAGGGCGAGGCCGAGTCGATCCGCTTTGAGGAGGGCGATGTCGGCCTCCTCGCCAAGAAGCGCAGCTTTGTGCTGTCAAGCGATCCATCGCTTCAGCCGATCGACGCCATGAGCATCTTCACGGGCACGGGGCGGCGGCTGATGACGCTTGGTGATGGCAATGATTTCGCCCACATCGGCGGCCATGTCGCGCTCGATCCGCTAAGGGGTGGCCTGCTGTCGGATATCCTGCCCACCTGGATCCACACCCGCGCCGCCTCACCGCAGGCCGCCATCTTCCGCTGGCTGCTCGACCGGCTGATCGAGGAGCGCGACGTCGGCCAGCCGGGCGCAGCCCTTGCCTCCGCGCAGCTGACCCAGCTGCTCTTCATCGAAATCCTGCGCTCGCACTTGAGCGCCGCCGACCGCATGCCCGCCGGCTGGCTGAAGGCGCTGGCCGAACCCAGGATCGCGCCCGCGCTGCGCCTGATGCACGGCGAACCCTCGCGCGCCTGGCACCTTGAGGAGCTCGCCAGCGCCTGCGCCATGTCGCGTACCTCGTTTGCCGTCCATTTCAAGTCCGTCTCCGGCGTCGCCCCGCTTGCTTACCTTACGGAATGGCGCATGCGCCTTGCCGAGCGGGCGCTGCGCGAAGGCCGCACTCCCATCGCCTCCGTCGCCCGCTCGCTGGGCTACACCTCCGAAAGCGCCTTCAGCAACGCCTTCAAGCGGGTGAATGGCAGCTCGCCCTCGGCCTATCGGGTGGCTGTGAATGAGGTGGAGACAATGCCGACGGACGATGAAGTGCTCGATGCGACCGCAGTGGCGCCCACGGCTTTGACCGAACGGGCGTGATCATCAAAGGCTCCGGTTTTCCCGGGGTGCTGTCAAAAACGTGATTTCGGCGTACCCGTGGCAGGTCCTGACCGATCCGCCGCATCGGCGTTCAATATTCGCTGTGCCTGCCGCAGATGAGGCGCGTCGATCATCCTGCCATCCAGCTGCAATACGCCGCTGTCCGGGTTGTCGGCGAAGGCATCGACAATCGCCCTTGCCTTGGCGACTTCGTCCGGCGTCGGCGTGAACGATGCGTTGATGATCGGCACCTGCGTGGGATGGATGGCCATCATCCCGGTGAAGCCGTCGCGGCGGGCGCGCTCCGCATGGCGTTGCAGGCCTTCCAGATCGCGAAAATCGGGATAGACGGTATCGATCACGGCGGCGCCGATCGCGTGACCGGCGAACAGGGTGAGCGAGCGCACGAGCTCATAGGGATTGGTGTAGCTGCCATCAGGATTGCGGGCGCTCACGGCACCGATGGCGGCCGGCAGGTCTTCGGCGCCCCAGGTGAGGCCGACAAGCCGGTGGCGGACCGCCGCGTAGCTGCCGAGCTGGAAGATTGCCGACGGCGTTTCGGTGGCGATCGGCAGGATCGGCACGCCGGGCGCGAGCGCCGCCAGCGCCTCGACGCTGCCGCTGCCTTCGGCTTTCGGTAGCATCAGCGCGTCGGGACGCGCATCGAGAACAGCCGCGAGATCGTCCTCCAGCAAGCCGCTATCCAGCGCATTGATGCGGACGAAGAGCCTCGCTCGGCGCACCGCCGATCCGAGAAACGAGGCGACGGCTTTTCTGGCTTCGGTCTTGCGTGCCAGCGCCACGGAATCTTCCAGATCGAGGATCAGGGCGTCGGCGCCAAGGCCGAGCGCCTTCTCCATCCGGTCGGGCCGATCGCCGGGAACGAAGAGCAGCGAGCGCAGCCTCATGCCGGTTTCCTCAGGATCAGCACCGTGCGCAGGCACCGGCAGACCACCTCGTCTCTCTGGTTGATCAGTTCGTGCTGGAAGGTGACGATGCCGGCCGTGGGCCGCGACCGGCTCTCCCTGAGATCGACGACCTCGGTTTCGGCGCGCATCGTATCGCCGATGAACACAGGCTTCGGCATCACCAGCTTGTCGTAGCCCAGATTGGCGACCAACGTCCCCATCGTCGTATCGCCGACCGATAGCCCGACCATCAGCGCGAAGGTGAAGGTGCCGTTGACGAGTATCTGCCCGAATTCGCTGGCCCTTGCCGCTTCCGCATCGATGTGCAGCGGTTGCGGATTGTGCGTCATGGCGGAAAACAGGAGATTGTCGGTCTCGGTGACCGTGCGACGGATCTCGTGGGAAATCCTGTCGCCGATCGACCAGTCCTCGAAGTGACGCCCGGTCATCACTGTTCTCCTTCCAGCCGCATGAGAAGGCTGCCTTCGACAATCTGCGCACCCTCGCCGGCCGTCAACTCGGAGACAATCCCGTCGAACGGGGCGCTCAGCGTCTGTTCCATCTTCATCGCCTCGATGACGGCAAGCGCCTGCCCTCTCTTGACCCGGTCTCCCCTGGCAACCGTAACCGCGATCACCCTGCCGGGCATCGGCGCGATGATGGCGCCATCGGAGTGACCGGCGCCGACGCTTGCATGGCCGGCACGGGGCAGCCCATAAGGCCACGCCTCCCCATCGATGAAGAGAACGCCTGGCGCTGTCGCGACCGGCCGGCCGCCGTCCTCGATCTCGACCCGATAAGGCTTATTCCCGACCTCGACGCCGACTTCGCGGTACGCGGGCGCGTTCATCCGAAAGCCGGTCGACGCCGTCCAGATATCGCCTGCCGGCTCCGGTAGCACCGCCCGGGCGGCGGCCTGCAGCACATGCCTGCCGGGATCGGCCGGCGGGATGAGATCGGACGCATGCCGTTCGATGAAGCCGGTATCGACCGCGCCCTCGAGAAAATCGGGATGATCGAGCGTTCGCTTGAGAAAGGCGGCGTTCGTTCGAACGGGCCAGACCTCGACGCCAGCGGCCGCGCGCGCCAATTTCCGCGCCGCGTCCCACCGCGTGGCACCGTGACTGACCAGCTTGGCGATCATCGGGTCGTAGTGCGGGCTCACCTCGTCGCCTTCCTCGACGCCGCTATCGATCCTGATGTCCTTGGGAAACCGGAGATGATCAAGCCGTCCAATCGAAGGCAGGAAGCCGGTGGAGGGGTTCTCGGCGTAGAGCCGCGCCTCCATCGCCCAGCCGTCGATCGACAGCTGCTCCTGCCGCAGCGGCAATTGTTCGCCCGACGCGACCCTGATCTGCCATTCGACCAGATCCTGGCCGGTGATCGCTTCGGTGACGGGATGCTCGACCTGCAGCCGGGTGTTCATTTCCATGAACCAGATGCGGTCGGCGCTCAGCCCCTGCGAGGCGTCGGCGATGAACTCGATCGTTCCCGCCCCGACATAATCGACCGCCCGCGCGGCTTTCACCGCCGACTCACAGACCGCCTCGCGCGTGCGCGCATCCATGCCCGGCGCCGGCGCTTCCTCGATGACCTTCTGGTGACGCCGCTGCAGGGAGCAGTCGCGCTCGAACAGATGTACGACATTTCCATGCGTATCGCCGAAGACCTGGACCTCGATGTGTCGCGGCGAAAGGACATACTTCTCGAGAAGCACGCGGTCGTCACCGAAGGCCGCAGTGGCTTCGCGCCGGCAACTGGCGAGCGCCGCCAGGAACTCGTCCGCGCGCTCGACCCGGCGCATGCCCTTGCCGCCGCCGCCCGCCACGGCCTTGATCAGGACAGGATAGCCGATCGCGTCCGCCTCCCGCTGCAGCCTCGAGTCGGTCTGGTCCTCGCCGAGATAGCCGGGCGTGACCGGGACGCCGGCCGCCATCATCCGCTGCTTGGCCGCGTCCTTGAGACCCATGGTGCGGATCGCCGCCGCCGGCGCGCCGATCCAGTTCAGGCCGGACGCTATGACGGCATCGGCGAATTCGGCGTTCTCGGAGAGAAAGCCGTAGCCCGGATGGATCGCCTTTGCACCCGTCCTGATCGCCGCCTCGATGATCCGGTCCTGCCTGTTATAGCTGTCCCGAACGGCGGCGGGGCCAATGCAGACCGCCTCGTCGGCCTCGCGCACGAAGGGCATGCCGCCATCGACATCGGAGTGCACGGCTATCGTGCGAATGCCGAGCCGTCGCGCCGTTTTCATGATCCGTCTCGCGATTTCGCCGCGATTGGCGATCAGCAGGCTGTCTATCACGATCTCTCCTCTCCCTGGCTCCCCGGCTACATGCGAAACAGGCCGAACTGCGCCCGCTCCGGTATCGGCGCCTTGAGCGTCGAGGCGAATGCCAGGCCGAGCACGTCGCGCGTCTGTGCGGGGTCGATGACGCCATCGTCCCAGAGCCGCGCGGTGGCGTAATAGGGATTGCCCTCGTCCTCGTATTTCTGCCGGATCGGCGCCTTGAAGGCCTCCGCCTCCTGCGCGCTCCAGCGCTCGGCATCCCGGTGCACGGTCGCCAGCACCGATGCGGCCTGCTCGCCGCCCATGACGGAGATGCGCGCATTCGGCCATGTGAACAGGAAGCGCGGCTGGTAGGCGCGGCCGCACATGCCGTAATTGCCGGCGCCGAAACTGCCGCCGATCAAGATCGTTATCTTCGGCACCGATGCGGTTGCGACAGCGGTCACCAGTTTGGCGCCGTTCTTGGCGATCCCCTCTGCCTCGTACTTCCCGCCGACCATGAAGCCGGAGATGTTCTGCAGGAAGAGCAGCGGGATGCGCCGCTGGCAAGCGAGCTCGATGAAATGGGCGCCCTTCAGCGCGCTCTCGGAAAACAGCACGCCGTTGTTGGCGAGAATGGCGACGGGGATGCCCCATATGCGGGCGAAGCCGCAGACCAGCGTGGTGCCGTAGAGCGCCTTGAACTCCTGCAGCTCCGAACCATCGACAATGCGGGCGATGACCTCGCGAACGTCATAGGGCGTGCGGACGTCGCGCGGGACGATGCCGTAGAGCTCCTGCGGATCGAACTTCGGCGGCCGCGGCTCGGACACGTCGATATCGACCCGCTTCGGGCGATTGAGCGTGGCGACGATGTCGCGGACGATGAGCAGCGCGTGCTCGTCGTTTTCCGCGACATGATCGACGACGCCGGACTTGCGACCGTGGGTGTCGGCGCCGCCGAGTTCCTCCGCCGAGATGATCTCCCCCGTCGCCGCCTTCACCAGCGGCGGGCCGGCCAGGAAGATCGTTCCCTGGTTGCGCACGATCACGGTTTCATCCGACATTGCAGGCACATAGGCCCCGCCCGCCGTGCAGCTTCCCATGACACAGGCGATCTGGGCGATGCCCGCCGCCGACATCTGCGCCTGATTGTAGAAGATGCGCCCGAAATGATCGCGATCGGGAAACACCTCGGCCTGATGCGGCAGATTGGCGCCGCCCGAATCCACCAGATAGATGCAAGGCAAGCGGTTTTCCCAGGCGATTTCCTGCGCCCGCAGATGCTTCTTCACCGTCATCGGAAAATAGGCGCCGCCCTTCACGGTCGGGTCGTGCGCCACGATCATGCATTCGACGCCTGAGACGCGGCCGATGCCCGCGATCATGCCCGCGCCGGGCGCCTCGTCGTCGTACATGCCGTTGGCGGCGAGCTGCCCGATTTCGAGGAACGGCGAGCCGGGATCGAGAAGCCGCTGAACGCGGTCGCGGGGCAGAAGCTTGCCGCGCGCGACATGGCGCTCGCGATGCTTCTCGGAGCCGCCGCGCGCGGCCGCCGCGACCCTTGAGCGAAGCTCTTCGACCAGGGCGAGATTGTGGACCCGATTGGCTGCGAAACTGCCTGAGGCGCGGTCGAGCATCGTCTGCAGCTCTGCCATCAGCCTCTCCCTTCGCCGCCGATGACCTCGCGGCCGATCAGCATGCGGCGTATCTCGTTGGTGCCGGCGCCAATGTCGAGAAGCTTGGCGTCGCGCCAGTAGCGCTCCACCGGCCAATCCCTGGTATATCCGGCGCCACCCAGCGCCTGGACCGCCTGCTCGGCCACCTTGACCGCACTTTCCGACGCGTAGAGGATTGCGCCCGCCGCATCATGCCGCGTCGTCCTGCCTGCGTTGCAGGCTTTCGCTACCGCATAGACGTAGGCGCGGGCGGAATTCAGCGCCACCACCATGTCCGCGACCTTCGCCTGCATCAGCTGGAAGCTGCCGATCGGCGTTCCGAACTGCTTGCGCTCCCTGACGTAGGGAAGCACCACGTCCAGGCATGCCTGCATGATGCCGAGCTGGATGCCCGACAGGACGACCCGCTCGTAATCGAGCCCGGACATCAGCACCTTCACACCACCATCAAGCGGGCCCATGATGTTCTCTTGCGGGACATGGCAATCGTCGAAAACCAGTTCGGCGGTCGGCGATCCCCGCATGCCGACCTTGTCGATCTTCTGGCCGATCGAAAAACCCTCGAAGCCCTTCTCGACCAGGAAGGCGGTGATCCCCTTCGAGCCGCCATCGGGCACGGTCTTGGCGTAGACCACCAGCGTGTCGGCATAGGGGGCATTGGTGATCCAGAACTTGGTTCCGTTCAGGCGATAGCCGCCGCTCACCTTATCGGCGCGCAGCCGCATCGACACGACGTCCGAGCCGGCGCCGGCCTCCGACATGGCGAGGCTTCCGACATGCGCACCCGATATCAGCGCCGGAAGGTATCGCTGCTTCTGCTCGGGCGATCCCCAGCGTGCGATCTGGTTGATGCAAAGATTGGAGTGAGCGCCGTAGGACAGGCCGACCGATGCGGAGGCGCGGCTGATTTCCTCGCAGGCGACGACATGTTCGATGTAGCCGAGCCCCAGCCCGCCATCGGCCTCACTGACCGTCACGCCATGCAAACCGAGCGACCCCAGTTCGGGCCAGAGTTCGATCGGAAACCGATCCTCCCGATCGATCCCTGATGCAAGTGGGGCAATGCGGTCAGTCGCAAACCGATGCGTCGTCTCGCGGATTGTCTCCGCCATTTCGGAAAGCCCGAAATCCAACTCCAGCATGTCGCCAGTCCTCCCAGACTTCGATCATGCTAGCGCGAGCGATCCCAATAGTAAAATCGATCGCGTGCCATGTGTCGGCGGCTCCGCGCTAGGCAGCGCCCTGGCCCTGCGGCGAGTGCTGCTGCGACAGTTCGGCCAAGGTCTCCAGGAAACGCTTCTGAAGTTCGGTCGGAAGCCAGTCGGAGCGCGCAATCGAGCCGATCACGCGCGTCGATCTCGGTAGCGCGAAATCCAGCGTGCTCAGCAACCCCAGGCGATCCTCGAAGATGATCTGATCGCGAGACAGCAAGGTGACCCTGTCGCCGTTCAGAAGCAGGTCACGCGTCAATCCCATGGAGCTCGTCTCGACGATCGTGTGCGGGCGCTGGTCGAAGGATCTGAACAACGCCTCCACCGCGATACGCCGCGGTGTTCCGTCGCGTGGAAGGATCCATTCGTAATGCCGCAGGTCGACCTCCGCGATGGTATCCACCGCGCATAGCGGATGCCCCTTGCGAACGACAAGGCAATAGGGATCGGGAAAGAGTGGTTCCTGACTGAACTCGTCGGAGAACGGACTTGAGCGAAGCGTGCCGATGATGACGTCGACCCTTCCCGACTGCAGCCAGGAAAGCAACGCCTCGAACGGGCTCTCCACGATTTGTGCCTTTAGCCGAGGGTAGGCTTTCGACAGCAAGCCGAGGGCTTGCGAGACAAGAAGGGATGCGCCCAGCGGCAGGATGCCGATCACGATCGTGCCGTGGCTGTCGCCCGACATCGACGCCAGTTCTTCCTGGCCGGCACGAACCTCGTTCATCGCCAGCCGAAGCTGCCGCGCCAGGTCGCGTCCGTGCCGTGTCGTCGTCTTGCCCTTGGACGTCCGCCGGAACAGGCTGCGCCGCAGGATCGTCTCGATATCGCGCGCATGGCGATTGAGGGACGGCTGGGTGACGCCGAGCGCGCGGGCCGCCGCCGAATAGGAATCGTGGTCATCGATGGCGATCAACGCCGAGATCTGCGCCGAGGTGACATTTCCCGGCATCGGCTCGCCGATCCGCCCTCTGGCAGTCCTGCCGGTATCGACCGCAGCCGCCAACGCCGTTTCCATACGCGTGAGAGCACGGGATACGCGCAGCAGGAATGTTTCGCCCTCGCGCGTCAGGAAACTGCCGCTCGGTCCGCGCTGGAACAGAGTTGCGCCGAGCGAGGTTTCCAGATTGGCGATCGACTGGCTGATCGCCGATTGCGACAGGTGAAGTTTTTCGGCGGCGCGACTGACGCTTGCCAGCGAAGCGGTGGCTTCAAAGGCGCGGAGATGACGAAGACTGGGCTCCCAAGCAACCATGACAAAACCCGTTTGTAGCCAAAACTTATATCTGTGAGCATGCATTTAATTTTGCAAGAGGGATGCGATCAGGCAACCTGCAACCTGTGAGGAATGGCAGAACACCTGCCGAATACGCCACGGCGCGCCTTGAGGAGGGCAGCCGACCGGCGGGAAGACACCCCAGAAATATACGGCAACGGGAACGACCCTCTTGCCGTCTGGTTCCGTCAAAAAAGGGAGGATCAAATGATAACTGATGGCTTTAGAATGAGTCGGCGCAATGCCTTGCGCCTTGGCGGCGGTGCGCTGGCACTGGCCGCAACCGGTCGCCTTGGTCCGGCTTTCGCGGCAACGAAACCCGCCGATCTGCCCTATACCGTCAACATCGTCAACACGAGCTCGAACTCCACGCTCGTTCAGCAGGCGCTTCTCGCACAGCTCGG
Source organism: Hyphomicrobiales bacterium (assembly GCA_900471485.1). Taxonomy (GTDB): domain Bacteria; phylum Pseudomonadota; class Alphaproteobacteria; order Rhizobiales; family Rhizobiaceae; genus Rhizobium. Next base: position 165,760 of record UCEU01000008.1, on the reverse strand, counting down.
CTATCTCGACGAATTCAACGTCAAGACGACCACGACGAACGTCGCCGACGGCACCAAGCTGATGGGAAGCCTGATCAGCGCGGAGAGCGACATCTGCGTTCTGTCGGGCTTCTCGCAGGTGCTTCCTGCCATCGAGAAAGGCGCCAAACTGAAGGTTGTCGCCGCCGCCAACCAGTTGATCGCCCAGGCGCTCTACAGCAGCAATCCCGACATCAAGACCGTCGAGGACCTGAAGGGCAAGACTGTCGGCACGGGTGCTCTCGGCGCCCTGCTTCATCAGATGATGGTGGCGCTGCTGCGCAAGCACGGCGTCGATCCGAGCGAAGTCCAGTTCGTCAATATCGGCAGCAGCGCCGCGGTGTTCAAATCGGTTGCCGCCGGGAAGGTCGATGCCGGCCCCGCCATGACCGACGTCTATGACCAGCAGGCGGCCTACGGCGTGCATGCCGTTGCCGATTTCTGGTCGGAACTGCCGGAATACCCCTACCAGGGCTCCTACGCGTCGCAGACCGCCATCGATGAGAAGAAGGAAGGCCTCGTCAGAGTCCTCGCCGCCTACTGCAAGATGTATCGCTTCATGATGGACGATCCGAATGCGGAGGAGGCCTTCATGCAGGCCTACAAGACCGCCATCGGCGCGTCAGAGGAAGCGCAGGGACGCATGATGATCAAGTTCACGCGAGAGAACAAGACCTACTCGCGCGACCTGATCCTTACCCCCACCCAGATCGACTACATGCAGGGACTGAACCTCGAGTTCGGAATCCAGAAGGCCCAGCTTCCCTTCGACAAGGTCGTCGATCTGTCCATGGCCAAGGAGGCCGTCAAGCTCGTGGAGGCAAACGGATGAGCAGCAACGAAACACTATCCATGGCCATAGGCACCTATGGCTGCACGGCAGCGATCAAGGATGGCAGCATTCCGGTCGCCGGCGTCAATATCAAACAGGTCGAGGTGTCTCCGATCATCGCCGCGTTCCGCCGCATGGTCCGTGACCTGGAATTCGACATCTGCGAGCTCGCGCCGACGACCTATGTGATCGCCAAGGCGGCGGGTGTACCGATCACCGCCCTGCCGATCTTTCTGAGCCGTCGCTTTCATCATTCCGGGTTCGAGGTGCGGGAGGATGCGGGCATCGACGACCCGAAGGATCTTGAGGGCAAGACGGTCGGCGTTCGCGCCTATTCGGTGACGACGGGCGTCTGGACGCGCGGCATCCTCATGAACGAGTACGGCGTCGACAACGACCGCATCAACTGGGTGGTCGATGACGAGGAACACGTCACCTCGCTCAAACTGCCCGCGAACGTGTCACACGCGCCGGCCGGCAAATCGCTGGCCGGGATGATGGCGAGTGGGGAAATCCAGGCCGGCTTCGCCAGCCGCGCCGGCATCGGCCGGACCGGGGCGCCGACGGCAGGTTGGGAAGCCGCCAATCAGGAATTGCCGCGCTATCGCGAACTCTTCGAAAAGGCCGGCGAGCTGGAGGCCGCCTGGTACCGCAAGACCGGCGTCTATCCGGTGCACGGCTGCATCGTGGTGCGCGACGACGTGTTGCGGCGCTATCCGTCGCTGGCCGGCTCGCTCTATGAGGCTTTCGAGGCCGCCAAGCAGGACTGGCTGGCAAAGCTCGAAGCGGGCACGCCCGATGTTCTCGATCGGACGAAATATGCCGACATCGTCAGGTTCGTAGGCCGCGATCCGCTGCCGAACGGGCTGGCGGCCAACCGCGCCACCATCCAGACGCTGGTCGATTATGCCTGGCAGCAAAAGCTGATCCCGCGCCGCCTGCCGATCGAAGAACTCTTCCTCGACGTCAACAAGGCGCACGCCGCCTAACACGAAATTCCAATATCCCAGGAGCAAGCAATGCGTTTCAACGTCATTGATATTCATCCGCATGTCATTGCATCGGACACGTCCCGTTACCCCAAGGCCCCGCTCGGCGGGCATCAGTCGGACTGGTCGGCCGCGCGGCCCGTCTCATACGAGCAGCTTCTGACCGACATGACAGACGCCGGCGTCGACAAGGCGGCGATCGTGCAGGCATCGACATGCTACGGACATGATAACAGCTATGTTCTGGACGCCGTCGCCGCTCATCCCGACGTCTTTACGGCAGTCGGTTCCGTCGACATCCTGGCGGAAGACGCCGTCTCGAAGATCGACCACTGGATGAAAAAGGGCATGACGGGGCTGCGGCTGTTTACCACCGGCAGCACCATGCCCGGCCAGGCGACCTGGTTTACCGATCCCAGAACCTTTCGCGCCTGGGCCTATGCCGAAGAGATCGGGCTGCCGGTCTGCATGCAGATGACCCAGGACGGTTTGACCGACCTGCAGGCGATCGTAGCGCGCTTTCCGAAGATCCGGCTCGTGCTCGACCACCTCGCGAGACCCGACCTTTCCGGCGGCCCGGATTTCCCCAACGCAGCCAAGCTATTCGCTCTGGCGGATAATCCGAACATCTATCTTAAGTTCACCATCCGCGCGGTGGAAGCCTTGAAGGCCGCCAACGCCTCGGCCTCGGATTTCTTCCCGCTGCTCGTCTCACGCTTCGGCGCGTCGCGCATCGCCTGGGGTTCCAACCACCCCGCCTCGCCCGGCGGCCTGAAGCACCTCATCGAAACAGCACAAGCCGCGCTGGCCTCGGTGAGCGAGAAGGACAAGGCCTGGATCTTCGGCGGCACGGCCGAGACGATCTATCCGAGCCTCGCATCGACCTCGGCGAAGGAGGCCCGCCATGGCTGACACCGTATCGACCGATGTCGTCCGCGTCGCGCTGGGAGACTATCCGATCACCGCCCCGATCAAGCGCGGTCTCTCGGGCCGAACGGCCGGACGCTACCGCTTCGAGGAGATCACCCCGATCACCAAGGCGTTCAAGCCGATGATCCGGCAGGGTGCCTACGACATTTCAGAGATGGCGATCGCGACCTACGTTCAGGCCCGCGCCTACAACAAGCCGATCTGGCTGTTGCCCGCCGCGCTCTTGGCGCGGTTCCAGCACCGGACGATCGTCTGCAACTCTCAATATTCGAAGCTGCGGCCCAAGGATCTCGAAGGCAAGACGGTCGGCGTGCGCTCCTATTCGCAGACGACGGTGATGTGGGCGCGGGGCATCCTGTCGGCCGAATACGGCGTCGACCTCGACAAGATCGACTGGGTGACGTTCGAGGATGGCCATCTGGCGGAATATGCCGAACCGTCCAACGCGCGTCGCGCGCCTGCCGGTAGAAACGTGGCGGAGATGCTGCAGGCCGGCGAAATCGATGCCGGCATCATGGGCAACGACCTGCCCAAGGACGACCCGCGGCTGGTCACCGTGATCGCCGATCCCGAGAGAGATGCCATGGCCGGATACGAGAAGAACAAGGTCATCCCGATCAACCACATGATCGTCGCGTCGGAGGCGCTCATCGAACAGCGGCCGGGCATCGTCCGCGAGTTCGTCGACATGCTCTCCGCCAGCAAGGCGGCAGGTCACGGCAGCACCGAGGCCGGCATCGACATCAATCCGCTGGGCATCGGCGCACTTCGCCATTCGCTGGAAACGGTGATCGACCATTGCCTGGAACAGCGGCTCATCGACCGGCGGATCTCCGTCGACGAACTCTTTCACGACGCAACAAGGGAGCTGGGGGAATGAAGCCGTCCATAGTCAGAAAGCAGGAAGACATGACCGAGACACCTGTCAGGCGAGCGAGATTGGGCGTTTCGAAGATCAGCAAGACCTTCCGGGTTCGCGGCCTCGGCGGACAGCCAGGCGGATTGCTGCCGGTTCTTCGCGACATCAGCTTCGATGTCTACGAGGATGAGGTCGTATCGCTGATCGGCGAGAGCGGCTGCGGCAAGACCACTCTGCTGCGCATCGTCCAGGGCCTGATCCGCCACGACGCCGGGACAATCAGCGTCGATGGTACCGAGGTTCACAGCCCCGGACGCGACCGCGGCTTCGTCTTCCAGCAGCCGAGCCTGCTGCCGTGGCGGACAGCGCGTGAAAACGTGGAGTTCGGGCTCGAGCTGCAGGGAATGGCTGCGGCACAAAGGGCCGAGAAAGCCAAGGAGCTCCTCAAGCTGGTCGGGCTTGGACATGCGGCCGAGCAGTTTCCGCACCAGCTTTCCGGCGGCATGCAGCAGCGCATCGGTCTTGCCCGCGCGCTCGCCATCGACCCGTCGATCCTGTTGATGGACGAGCCGTTCAGCGCGCTCGACGCGCAGACACGCGAAGTCCTGCAGAAGGAACTGCTGCGCATCCAGGCGGAGACGCGAAAGACGATCCTCTTCGTCACCCACGATCTCGACGAGGCGATCTACCTGTCGAACCGCATCATCGTGCTTGGCGCCAAGCCGGGGCGGGTCAAGGAAGTCATCGAGCTGCCGTTCTCGCGCGAGCGGCCCGAACTGCCGGAGATGCGGGGCGACCCGACATTCCAGGCGATCCGTGCCCGCATCTGGGAGCTTATCCGCAGCACGCCATCGGCGTCTTGAACGACATTCGATCTGGGAGGATCAACATGGTCAGCACCACTTTTTCCGCCGCCAACGAACCGGACACCATCGAGGAATTGGAGCCGACGGCGCCCGTCCGGCGCTATTGGCTCGTGCGGCTCGCTTCCATCGTGATCGTGCTTGCGATCTGGGAAGTCGCCGGGAGGCAGGTCAATCCGCTCTTCATGGCCTATCCGAGCGACATCGTGCAGGCGGCCTGGCGCATGAGCGTCAGCGGCGAACTGCTGTCGGCGTTTCTTGAAAGCATGAAGACGCTGACGCTCGCCTTCGTCATCGCCTGCGTCGTCGGCGTCGTCCTCGGTCTGCTGATCGGGCGCTATCGCTATGTCGACGCCGCCAGCGACTGGCTGGTCAACGCGCTCTACGCCACGCCGCTTGTCGCCATCACGCCGCTCGTGATCTTGTGGTTCGGCCTCGGCTTCGCCGCCAAGCTGTTCATCGTCTTCATCCTGGCGGTGTTTCCGGTGCTCATCAACACGGCCAGCGGCGTGCGCAACGTGGCGAGCCAGCTGGTGGATGTCGGCACAGCCTTTGCCGCGAACGAGCGGCAGATCTTCACGAAGATCATCCTGCCGGCAGCCCTGCCCTTCATGATGACCGGTATCCGCCTGGGCATCGGCCGCGCGATCATCGGCATGGTCGTCGCCGAATTTTTCACCGCGATCAACGGCCTCGGCGCACTCATCATCAAGTACGGCAACCAGTTCGAGACCGCCGCGATGTTCGTGCCCATCCTGTGCCTGATGCTGATGGGTGTCGTCTACACCACGATCGCGCTGCGTTTCGAGCATTGGGTCGCGCCCTGGCGCTTCACGGATGACGAATAGGCGCAAGGGAGGAATTGAGACATGATCATCGATATTCACGGCCACTACACGACAGAACCCGCGGCACTGGGTCTCTTCCGCGACAAGCAGCTGGCGGCACTTGCAGACCCTGCCCGCAAACCGTCGCCCGCAAGCCTGAAGATTACCGACGAGCAGTTGATCGAGAGCGTCCAGCCTCAGATCAGGAAGCAGGAGGAGAGAGGCGGCGATCTCACCATCTTCTCTCCGCGCGCCTCCGGCATGGCGCACCATGTCGGATCGGCGGAAATCTCCGCCACCTGGACATCGGTCTGCAACGACCTGATCCACCGGGTCTGCGAGCTTCTGCCGCATAATTTCGCACCGGTCGGACAACTCCCGCAGTTTCCCGGCCGCCCGCCATCCGAATGCATTGCGGAGATGCGCCGGATCGTCGAGGAACTCGGCTTCGTCGGCGTCAATCTCAACCCCGACCCGTCCGGCGGTCATTGGCAGGGCGAGCCGCTGACGGACCGATCCTGGTATCCGCTCTACGAGGTGATGTGCGAGCTGGAAATTCCGGCGATGATCCACGTTTCATCGTCGTGCAACCACAACTTCCATGCCACCGGCGCGCATTACATCAATGCCGACACGACGGCGTTCATGCAGCTGATCCAGGGTAATCTGTTCGCCGATTTCCCGACGCTGAAATTCATCATCCCGCATGGCGGCGGTGCGGTTCCTTACCACTGGGGCCGCTATCGCGGCCTCGCGCAGGAACTGAAAAAACCGCTGCTGTCGGAGCATCTGATGAACAACGTGTTCTTCGACACCTGCGTCTACCACCTGCCCGGCATGGAACTGCTGGCGAAGGTCATTCCCGCCGACAACATCCTCTTCGCCTCCGAAATGCTCGGGGCCGTCAAGGGCATCGATCCGGAGACGGGGCATTTCTACGACGATACGAAACGCTATATCGACGCGCTCGATTTCCTCGAGGCCGATCAGCGTCACAAGATTTTCGAGGGCAATGCAAGGCGTGTCTATCCGAGGCTCGACCGCCGGCTGGCGGAACTCGAACGATCGTCCGCACCGAGGAGAGCCGAAGGATGAGTTTTCAGCATCTCAATGGAATGATTGCCAAGCTCGCCGCCGGCGAACCGGTGTTCTCGCTGTTTTCGCCCGCCAATATCGAAGTCGCCGTGGAACTCCAGGCTTCGCCCTATGACGGCGTGGTTTTCGAAGGCGAGCATCGCGGCTGGGACGTCAATGGCTTGAGGGACAGTCTGCAATATCTCCTCAATCGCAGGCAGATCATCGACCGCGGCACGCCGTCGCCGAAGACCACCCCGCTGGCGCGCATTCCGGCAAACGGCGTGGAGAAGAACCAGTTCCTCGCCAAGCAGGCGCTCGATATCGGCTGCTACGGTGTCGTCTGGCCACATATCAGCACGGTCGAGGAGGCCTATAACGCCGTTGCCGCCTGCCGCTATCCGCGGCTCAAGGACAAGCCGCTTTACGAGCCGGCGGGCATTCGCGGCGATGGTCCCGTTGTCGCTGCACGCTATTGGGGCGTCTCGCAGCAGGAATATTACCAGCGCGCCGATGTCTGGCCGCTGGCGCCGCAAGGCGACATCCTGGCGGTATTGCAGATCGAGGACACGAAGGGCATCGACAACCTGCCAGACATGCTGCGCAACGTGCCTGGCATCGGCGTCATCCTGATCGGCGAGGGCGATCTCAGCCAGGAACTGGGCTACCCCCGCCAGACGGAACACCCCGTTGTCCTGGAGGCGATCGAAGCGGTGACGCGGATCTGCAAGGAGTACGGCGTCGTCGCCGGCCATCCGCACGCCAGCGCATCGAATGCCGGCAGGCTGATCGAACAGGGGTTCCAGTTCCTGATGTGCGCCGCCCCGCGCAGCTTTGCCCCGGTCAACGCCCTCAAGCAGGCCTGGCTGGAGGGATCGCCTTCGGTTTGATCATGAAACCAGTGGCCTGAAAAACACCCCGCCAGCGACACCGGCCTTCCCCAGCGGAGCCGGTGTCAGTAAAGAGGAAGTTGATGGCACGGCTGGCAGGCGGGACGGATGGCACGGAAATCGGAGAACGAACCCAGATCCCTGGGACGCAACGTGTATGACGCGATCGTTTCCGCGATCCGCGACGGCATCTACCGACCGGGGAGCGCGCTGCGGGAAGAGGAAGTCGCGGCACGCCTGAATGTCAGCCGGACACCTGTGCGTGAAGCGCTCGGGAAACTGCAGGAAAAAGGCCTGCTGGAGGCAGCCCCCGGCCGCGGGCTTGCCGTCGCCGTCCTGTCGACCGCCCAGATCTTCGAGCTTTATGCCATTCGCGAAGAGCTGGAAGGCATCGTCGCGCGCTATGCCGTGCATCATGCGACCCCGGCTGAGATCGCCAATCTCGAGCGTATCAACGCCCTGTTCTCCACCGTGGACGATCCGGTGTCGGCAGCCCGGCTGAACCGCGAGTTTCACGCACGCCTCTACGACGCCGCCCGCAATCGCTACCTGCGGCAGGCGGTGGAAGACCTTCACGAAACGATCGCCCTTCTCTCCGACACGACCTTCAGCCACCCCGGCAGGATCGCGGTGGCGGCGGAGGAACATGAACGGTTGCTCGATGCCATGCGCCGGCGCAACGCCGCCGACGCCGAACGGCACGCGATCGACCACATCCGCGAAGCTCTCAAGATCCGCCTGATGATCACAAGCGCGCAAGCCGAATAGCTTTTTGAAGCCTTCCGTTTGACACAGGCAGATTTGCGTCCTAACAATTTGCACACATTTGTATGCAATAGGATGCAATATGTTTGATCCATCGAACCTCTACGATGTTCTCGTGGTCGGCGGCGGCAACGCCGCTCTGTGCGCGGCAATCAGCGCCGCGCGCGATGGTGCCACGGTGCTGGTCGTCGAAGCCGCCCCGAAATTCTATCGCGGCGGCAACACCCGCCACACGCGCAACATGCGCTGCGCGCATGATGCGGCGACCGACACGCTTTCCGGCCCCTACAGCGAAGAAGAGTTCTTCGACGATCTCCTAAGGGTCACGTCGGGCAATACGGACCAGGCGCTTTCACGCATGATGATCCGCGAATCCAAGGACATGCTGAACTGGATCGCCGAACAGGGCGTCCGGTTTCAACCTTCGCTCGGGGGTACCCTCAGTCTCGGCAGGACGAACTCGTTCTTCCTCGGCGGCGGTCGGGCCATGCTCAATGCGCTCTATCGAACTGCGGAAGGGCTGGGCGTCGACATCGTCTACGACGCGGAGGTGGTGAGCCTGAAGACTTCAAGGGGGAATTTCGAATCCGCGCTCGTTCGCCACGGCAGCGCCGATCTCGATATCAGGGCGAAAGCGCTTGTGGCCGCGTGCGGCGGTTTCGAATCGAATTTCGAATGGCTGAAGGAAGGATGGGGCGAGATCGCCGAGAACTTCCTCATCCGGGGGACACGCTATAATCGCGGCACGGTGACACGGATGCTGATCGATCAGGGTGTGACGCAGATCGGCGATCCGACCCAGTGTCACGCCGTGGCCATCGATGCACGGGCGCCCAAATATGATGGTGGGATCATCACCCGGCTGGACTGCGTGGTGTTCGGTATCGTGGTCAACCAGCAGGCCAAGCGCTTCTACGACGAGGGCGAGGACGTCTGGCCGAAGCGATACGCGATCTGGGGCCGGCTGGTCGCCAACCAGCCTGGGCAGATCGCCTACATCATCTTCGATGCGGACTCGCTCGAGATGTTCATGCCTTCGCTTTACCCGGCGATCCGGGGCGGCAGCATCGAGGAACTGGCCTCCAAGCTCGGGCTCGATCCCGTGGCGTTGTCCGAAACCGTTTCGTCGTTCAACAAGGCGGTCATCCCCGGCCGGTTCGACCACACGATCCTCGACGACTGTCGAACGCAGGGCCTGGAACCGCCGAAAAGCCACTGGGCCCGCCGGATCGAGAAGGCTCCCTTCTACGCCTACCCCGTCCGTCCCGGCATCACCTTCACCTATCTCGGTCTCAAGGTCGACGCGACCGCGCGGATGCTCATGGCGGATGGGACGGCCGCGCACAACATGTTCGCGGCCGGCGAGATCATGGCCGGAAACGTGCTTGGCCAGGGATATGCCGCCGGCATCGGCATGACGATCGGCAGCGTGTTCGGGCGGCTCGCAGGCAGGCATGCCGCGGAGGCGGCACGGGCAGGAACGGTGGCCCGCGATGCAACAACACCCGTGCTGGAGGACGTATGAACATTCATATCGGCGACAGCATCATCCATGCGAGCGCTACGCTAGAGGAAGCCGACCGACTGATGACGGTTTGCAATTCCTGCCGCTATTGCGAGGGCCTTTGCGCAGTCTTCCCGGCAATGGAGATGCGACGCGCCTTTTCCGACGGCGATCTCAACTATCTCGCCAACCTCTGTCACGGCTGCGGCGCATGCCTCTCGGATTGCCAGTTCGCCCCTCCGCACGAATTCGACGTCAACGTTCCGCAGACACTAGCCCGGCTGCGCGGCGACACCTATCAGGCCTATGTCTGGCCGAAATCCATGGCTGTCGCCTTCGAGCGAAACGGCGTCTGGATGACGGTCATGACGGCCGGCGCCATCGCGTTGTTCATCTGCGGCTTCGTGATGTGGAATGATCCCGCCGTCCTGTTCGGCAGTCACGAGGGCGCCGGGGCGTTCTACAGGCTGATGCCGCACAACGCGATGGCGGGCCTTTTCCTTCTGGTCACGCTCTACGCCGCCGTTGCCGCAGCCATGGGCGTGCGGTCGTTCTGGCTCGATATCGGCGAGCCCCTCGCGACGCTTCGGCAACCCGGTTCCATATGGCAGGCGATCCGGGATGCCGGCTCGTTGCGCTATCTGGACGGCGGCGGCGTCGGGTGCATGAACGATGACGACACCCCGACGGATCGCCGCCGGCTTTACCATCACCTGACGTTCTACGGCTTCGCCCTGTGCTTTCTCTCGACGAGCATGGCGACCGGATACCACTATCTGCTCGGAATCGAAGCACCCTATCCCTGGTATGATCTGCCGGTGGTTCTCGGTACGCTCGGCGGTATCGGTCTGGTCACCGGGCCGCTCGGCCTGCTGCACGCCAAGTGGCGCCGCGATCCGCAGCTTCTCGACGCGCCGCGCCTGGGCATGGACATCGCCTTCATCCTGATGCTCTTCCTGACGGGGCTGACGGGTCTGCTGCTCATGGCCCTGCGCACGACACCGGCCATGGGCCTGCTGCTCGCCATCCATCTCGGCGTGGTGTTCAGCCTGTTCCTCAGCATGCCCTACGGCAAGTTCATGCACGGCATCTACCGCTTCCTGGCGTTGGTCCGATACGCCCGGGAGCGGCGCATGATGAACGAGGGGCATTGACCGTAGGCGCTGGCGTTCCTCGTCAATCGGCGCGGCGCGCGTGCCCCCGCAACAGATTGAGAAACCGCGACTGGACGGGTGTCGGCAACCAGTCGGAACGTGTGGTGATGCCCTTTCTCATGGGCGGCAGGTTGGGCGTCCAGTTCAAGACGGAGAGCAGCTTCAGGCGCTCTTCCGTCTCAACCTCATGGCGGTTCACCAGCGTCAGCCGGTCGCTGTACATCAGGATCGAGCGGATCGTCGAAAGCGAGCTCGTTTCGATCCCCACGCGCGGCCGCCGCTGGGCGCCCTCGAATACCGCCTCGTACTGTCGCCGCCTGGGCGAGCCCTCGCCCGGAACGATCCAATCGTAGTCGGTCAGGTCCGAGATCGATATCTCCGAGCGCGACGCAAGCGGATGACCGGCCCGCGACACGATGCAATAGGGATCGGAGAAGAGTGCTTCCTCCTCGATATCGACGGCCCATTCCGGTTTTCGCAAAACGCCGAATATCACGTCGACCGCGCCGGTGCGCAGGCTGTTCAGCAGGATGTTGTATGGCGAATTGGTCACCGACACCCGCGCTTCGGGAAATTGCCGCGTCAGGTCGGCGATCGCCGCGCCGATCAGATAGGCGCCCGACATCGGCAGCGTGCCGATGGCGATGCGGCCGCTTTCCACGCCATCGAGGTAGCGGATGTCGTCATCGACGGCTTCCATTTCTCGGATTGCCAGTCCGATCTTGCGGGCGAACTCCATGCCGAGCGGCGACAGCACCAAGCCATACTTCGTCGCCTGGTAAAGCGGGCGCTGCAGTGTCGCCTCGATCTCCCGCGCCGCGCGATGCAGCGATGCGGTCGAAATGCCGACCGAACGTGCCGCCTGCGAAAAGGACGTGCTCTTTGCGATTGCCAGCAGACAGCGGATCTGCGCGCTCGTTACATGCCACGAAAGCGGCTGCGCGCCGTCATTCGCCTTGACGTCGGACAGGGCGCGGTCGATCTGATCGAGAAACCTCCGGACGCGATGCAGGAAGACTTCGCCGGCGGCCGTCGGATAGGAGCCATTCTGGCGACGGTCGAAGAGCGTGCGCCCGATCGTGCCCTCCATCTTGGCGATTGCCTGCGTCACCGCCGGCTGCGAGAGATTGATCTCGGCGGATGCGCGGCTGACGCTGACATTGCGCGCCACGGCGTCGATGGCACGAAGGTGACGGATGTTCGGGACCGTTAGGCTATGGAACTCCGCATGTTCGTCTTCGAAAAATTCGCTCATTAGTTAGTATCAATGGCGCGGCTCGAAGCAGCACCCTGTTACGGTCCGCGTCGTTTTGAGCACCTTTGATCTCCTCCATCCTCAAAGAACAGCATTTTGCAAAACGAATCCACCATAAAGTGGCCCGGCAGGAGCGTGACCGCCTTGCCGCGCCGGGACCGCCCGGCCTCCCGCAAAAGTGAAGGACTTCAGCATAAACTTATATCGTTCCGCGCAGTTTTAATTTGCAATGACTCTGCCGGCAGCGTTCTCTAATGACACAGGTTGGGATGGGAGCCTTGCCTGACATAGCGATATTCTGGGGAGGAGAAACGCAGATGTCCTGGGAAAGAAAAACCAGATGGATGGCCGCTGGAGCCATCGCGATGATCGGCTTGGCCGTTTCGGCCCCTGGCAGCGTCGCCGCCGACTTTACACTCGACAAGCCCCTGGAAATGGTCATCGGCAACGCTCCCGGCGGCGCCATGGATCGCTTGGCGCGCCTGACCGATCTCTACCTCAAATCCGAAAATCTCATCCCCTCGCAAAGCATCGTCCTGCCCAAGCCCGGCGGCGGCCATGCGCTGGCCATGGCCTACATCAAGGCGCATGCCGGTGACCCATCACGGCTGATGGCGGTCAACACGCTGCTGATATCGAACAACCTGCTTGGACGTTCCGAACTCAAGTATAGCGACTTCACCCCGCTCTCGATCCTCTACGAGGAGCCGATGATGTTCGCCGTGAAGTATGACTCGCCGATCAAGGACGGCGCCGACCTTGCCAAGCGCCTCAAGGACGACCCCTCGTCGGTCAGCTTCTCCGTTTCGAGCGGCCTTGGCACAGCCAATCACATGGCGGCAATCCTGCTTGCCAAGGCAGTCGGCGCCAACATTCGCGCCGTGAAGGCGGTGAGCTTCGAATCCGGCAATGAAGGGATCACATCGGTGCTCGGCGGCCATGTCGATGTTGTCGTCACGCCGCCGGGCTCGATGATGCAGTTTATCGAGACCAAGCAGCTACGGTTTATCGCCGTCGCATCGGACCACCGCGCGGAGGCACCGCTTGCCGACGTCCCGACCTGGAAAGAGATGGGCTACGACGTGTCAGTTTCCGCCTGGCGCGGTATCATCGGCCCACCGGACCTGAAACCGGAAGAGATCGATTTCTGGCAAAAAGCCTTCCAGGGTTTCATGGCGTCTGACGAATACAAGAAGAGCGCCAAGGAAGAAATCTTCGAGGCCCGCTATCTCAACGCTGCCGATAGCGCCAAGTTCATGGGCGACATGGACGCACAATTCCGAAACTACCTCGCGCTGGTCACCGCCGGTCAATCCAACTAGCGTCCCCGCAATCCACACTCGGCATATTGAGGAAGAGGAGCTCGGGCATGTCCAGGCTTATCGATAATTCACGGCTGTACATCTCCGCATTCGGCTTCGTGGCTGCCGTAACCTACGGCGCCGCCGCGAGCCGGCTGTCGATACCGGCTTTCAGCGACCCGATCGGCCCCCGTCTTTTCCCCTACATGGTGGCAACCGGTCTTCTCATCGCATCGCTCTGTCTGATTGTCGAACACCTCAACATGAGGCGGCCTGCCCGAGGAGAGGTGCATGAGCAAGCAGAGGAGAATGGCGGGATCACCAAGGTCTCGCTGATCGCGCTGGCGATGCTGGCGGTCTATTACCTCGTCTTCGAGTATCTCGGCTTCCTCGTCGCCTCCGCTTTGTTCTTGCTCGCTTTTCTGAGTTACAGTAGCCGCGGCAAGTGGATGACGAACATCATCGTCGCGTTGCTGTTTCCGATCGCGGCATACCTCCTGCTCGACACGCTCTTCGGCGCCCGTCTGCCGGCCGGCATCCTCGATTTCGGATAGATCGCATGGAACAGTTCTCACACTTCATCGGCGGTTTCGCCGTCGCGCTAGAGCCGGCCAATCTCTGGTACGCGTTTCTCGGCTGCGTCATGGGCACGATCGTCGGCGTATTGCCCGGCCTTGGCCCGGCGGCGGGCATGGCACTGCTGATCCCGGCGACCTTCGGCATGGACCCGGCCTCGGCCATCATCATGCTCGCGGGCCTCTATTACGGCGCACAATACGGCGGATCGACCACCTCGATCCTGATCAACACGCCCGGCGAGGCCTCATCGGTGATGACCACGCTCGACGGTTTCCAGATGGCACGCTCCGGGCGGGCGGGAGCGGCGCTGGCCGTGGCCGCGATCGGCTCGTTCATCGCCGGAACCATCGGGGTCGCCCTGCTGAGTGTTCTCGCCGTGCCGCTGTCGCGTTTCGCACTTCAGATCGGCCCTGCGGAATATTTCGCGCTTCTGCTTTTCTCGATGTCGTCGGTAACGTCGCTGACCGGTTCGTCCCTGCCCAAGGCCGCTTTCGCGGTGATGGTCGGCCTGATGATCGCGACGGTGGGCATCGACCTGCAGAGTGGTACGGCGCGCTTTACGGGCGGCGTGACCGAACTCCAGGACGGTGTCGGCTTCATCGTCGCCGCAGTCGGCCTGTTCGCGATCTCGGAAGTCTTCGTCACGCTCGAAGACATGTTTCGGGGCAAGACCGAGATCATCGGCATCAAGGGAACCCTGTGGCTCAACCGCGAGGAATGGCGCCGCGCCCGCATGCCGATCCTGCGCGGCAGCTTCCTCGGCTTCTTCAAGGGCATTCTTCCGGGCGGCGGCGCGACGATCGCCACGATCCTTTCCTACAGCCTCGAGCGCAGCCTGTCGAAGGAGCCGGAAAAGTTCGGCACAGGCATGATCGAAGGCGTGGCAGGCCCCGAATCCGCCAATAACGCCGCGGCGACAGGAGCATTCGTTCCGCTGCTCGCCCTAGGCCTGCCGGGATCGGCCTCGACCGCCATCCTCCTCGGCGCCTTCATGATCTACGGCGTTCAGCCAGGCCCGCAACTGCTGATCAAGGAACCGGACCTCGTCTGGGGGCTGATAGACAGCATGTACATCGGCAACGTGATCCTCTTCATTCTCAACCTGCCGCTCATCATGCTGTTCGTCCGCATTCTCTATGTCCCGGCCGGCATCATGCTGCCGCTCATTCTGGTTGTCGCCAGCATCGGCGTTTACTCGATGAACGAGAGCGTCGTGGAACTCTATCTCGCGCTGGGCTTCGGGGTTCTGGGCTATCTCATGCGGAAGTTCTCCATTCCCATTCCTCCCCTTGTCCTGTCGATCGTTCTCGGCGGCCTACTGGAGAAATCCTTCCGGCAGTCCCTGACCATCTCCGGCGGCGACATGGGGATCCTCGTCAGCAGCCCGATCGCGGTAACGCTATTGCTCGCGAGCGTCGTCGTCTTCTGTATCCCCTTCCTCCCGAAGAGGAAGCACAAGAAGCTGGAGAGTATCGCGAAATGAACTCCATTACCTCAATCAACGCCAATCCGACCGCTTACCGCGCGCTGGCCGACGCCTTCAAGGCGGAGGAAACCGAGGCTCTCTTCGCGTTGCTCGGCGACGGAAACATGCATTGGGCCGCCAGCCTCACGAGCCTGGGAGTGCGCGGCGTCTACGCCCGGCACGAGCACGCAGCCTGCGCCATGGCAACGATGTATGCGCGCAGGACCGGCAAGGTTGGCGTCGCATCCGTGACCTGCGGCCCGGGATTGACGCAGATCATGACCGCGCTTGCGACAGCCGTACAGGCGCGCGTGCCGCTTGTGATATTCGCCGGCGAGAGCCCGCTTGATGCGGCCTTCTACAACCAGCACATCGACCAGCGTCCCCTCGTCGTCGCGACCGGCGCCCATTACATCGCGGTCCACAGCCTGAAACGGATGACCGACTGCGTGCGTGAAGCCTTCTTCAAGGCGCGAACCGAACAGATTCCGGTCGTACTCGGCGTTCCACTCGATCTGCAGAAGCAGGCGATGCCGGCCAAGACCCAGTATCTGCCGTCGTCGGCGAGCATTCCCAATGTGGGTCGCATGGTCCCGAACGACGCCGATGTCGATCGCGTGGTGGAGGCGATCCGGTCATCGCAAAGACCTGTCCTCGTTGCCGGGCTCGGCGCGCTTCAAGCTGGCGCCGTGGCTGACTGCGAGGCTCTTGCGGATGCGTGTGGTGCGATGCTCGCCACAACGCTCCCGGTCCGCGGCATGTTCGACCACCATCCCTTCGGGATCGGCATTTCCGGCGGCTATGCCCGCGAAGCGGGCCGGCGATTGATGCAGGAGGCTGATCTCCTCATCGCTGTTGGCGCGAGCCTTGCGCACTTCACCACGGATGGAGCCAAGCTCTATGGCAAGGCGCGCAAGATCCAGATCGAAACGCGTCCGCTTGGGCTGAAGCACGGCAGGCAGGCGGCCGATATCTTTCTACAAGCCGATGCACGTGAAGGGGTTCGCGCCATTCTCGACAGACTGCCAAAGGACATCGCGCATCACGGCTGGCGCAGTGATGCGGTCGCCAGGGAGATATCCGGCGGGCCGGCGGACGGCGCCGTCTTCCCGGCTCAGCCTGACCTCATCGACCCGCGCGATGCCGTCGCAGCGATCGACCGAGTCGTGCCGAAAGACTGGGAAATCGTCAACAGTTCCGGCCATTGCGCTTACTTCGCGGCACAGATGCGAGGCCGCAGGCCGGAGAACTTCGGTGTGATCCGCGATTTCGGAGCGATCGGCAATGGCCTCTCCTACGCGATCGGCGCGGCCGTCGGAAAGCCGGAACGAACGATCGTGCTTATCGAGGGCGACGGCAGCCTGCTGATGCATGCGCAGGAATTGGAGACGGTGCGTCGCCACGGGCTGAAACTGTTGATCTGCATCCTGAATGACGGCGCCTATGGTTCGGAAATTCACAAGATGCACGCCGACGGCATCAGCGACGAAGGAGGGACGTTCGGTCGTGGCGACCTCGCCGCCATTGCCCGCGGTTTCGGCCTGCGCGGCAGGACGCTCAACAGCCCCGAACAGTTTGATCAAGCATTCCTGGATTTTCAAAGCGCCGGCGCAGGTGCCGAACTCTGGGACATTCACATCGCCGACAACGTGACGACGCCGGTGATGCGCGCGCATATGGGCCATTAGCCCCAAGCCATTGTGCAAAATACCAGTCGAAACAGGATGGGCGCCACCGCGTCCGGATGGAGGATTCCTATATCTATGAACGAGCACGTTTCTCATCTCAACGGTTCTTCGATCGCATCCCTCGCAGCCTGGACGCTGCGGACGGATGAGGCCTACACCACGGATCTCGCGCTCCGGCAGGCCGAGCTGCTGGCGCTCGATTCCATCGGCTGCGCCTTCGCAAGCCACGATGCCGGCTCGCCGCAGCGTGTGGCCGCACTGGTCCAGGAGCTTGGCGGCAACCCTCAATGCGCCGCGATCGGTCAGGGCTTCCGGACATCGGTTCTCAATGCAACCCTGTTGAACTGTGCCCTGGTCCGTTCGCTGGACTTCAACGACGTGCAGTTCATGATGAAGGAGGGGAAGCTGCATGTCGGTGGCCATTGCAGCGATACGCTTGCCTCCGCTCTCGCGGTGGGAGAAATGGCCGGAGCCGCCGGACAGGACGTCCTGACATCGATCATCATGGGCTATGAACTGTTCCGGCGTCTGCGCAACCTGATGCCGTATTCCTCGGTATGGGATGGGACCAGCGCGCTCGGACTTGTCGCCGCCGCCATGGCTGGCCGCATCCTGAAGCTCGACGTTTCCCAACAGGCAAACGCGCTTGCGCTTGCAGCGGCGCGATGCGCCACGCCATCGATCGTTCGCTACGGCGAACTCTCAGGCGCCAAGAACATGGTCAGTGCCTTCACGGCGCAGCAAGGTGTCCAGGCTGCGCTTCTCGCATCGAAGGGAATGACCGGACCGAAGCAGATCCTGGATCACAAGTGGGGCCTGACCTCGGTATTCGATCCATCGCTCGGCATCGAGGATCTCTGGGCGCCGATCACCGACACGCTTTACATCCTGAACTCGCACGTGAAGACCTTTGCCTGCATCGGAACGGCGCAATCCGAGGTCGTCGCGGCACTTGAGGCCCACAAGCTGGTCGCCGGCCGCATCGAAGACATCGAGGCGATCGATGTGACGATGGCCGATCTGCCGATCATCAGGAAGCAGCAGGCCGAGGTGCACCGGCTGACGCCATCCACCCGCGAAACCGCGGATCACAGCTTCACGTTCCTTCCCGCGGTCGTACTGATCGACGGGACACTGACCAAGAAACAGTTCGAGAACCGCCGTTGGGACGAGCCCGTCACCAAGGCCCTGACGGCGAAGGTCCGCCTCGCCGTCTCGGCGGAACTCGGTGACCGCGCGCCGACGGCGATGCCCTGCAATCTCAAGATACGCATGGCGGGCGGAGAGATCGTCGAGACCGAATGCCTTCATCCGCCGGGCCACTCGTTCCCCGATCGCGGCCTGAACGAGGGCCCGGTTGTCGAAAAATTCAGGACCATAACCGGTGAATTCATGACGAGCGGTGAGCAGGAGGAGCTCATCCAGGGTCTCCTGAGCCTTCGTCATGCGGCGTCCATTGCGCCGATCATGGGCAAGCTGTCCGGCGCCGTTTCCAGGTGATCCGTTCAGCCGCTTCGTAGTTCCACAAGCGTCGTTGAAAAATGGGAGGAAGACATGACGACTAGACGTAGCCTGACAAAGGCCGCTTTGGCCCTTGTATTCTCGATGACAGCACTGCACGCGGTCAACGCTCAATCGCCCGAGGAGTTCTACAAGGGGAAAACGGTGACGCTGATCGTCAGCGCGGCACCCGGCGGTGGCGCCGATCTCTATGCCCGCTCTTTCGTGAAATACCTTTCCAAGTATCTTCCGGGAACTCCGAACGTTATCATCAACAACCTGCCCGGCGCCGGCGGTCTGACCGCGGCGGGACAACTGCAGAATTCCGCAGTTCGCGATGGCACAGTTATCGCCATGCTTCAGCGCAACAATCTCTATCTTCCGCTTGTCTCGGAAGAAAAGATTGCCTTCGACCCGCGCACGGTCGGCTGGCTCGGCAGCCTCAACAAGGAAACCTACGCGCTCGCCACCTGGGAAAACGCGCCCGTGAAGAAGATCGACGATCTCTTCGCGCAGCCGCTGACCGTCGGCTCTACATCCTTCAACAACGAGAACCGGACCTTTCCCGCCATCATCAACCAGTATCTCGGCGGCAAGATGGATATCGTCGCGGGGTACAAGGGCAATGACGAAATCGCGCTCGCCATGGAGCGCGGCGAGGTTCAGGGCCGCTTTCTCACCGTCACCAGCCTGGTCAGCGGCAACGATGCGAGCTGGTTGAAGGATGGCAAAATCCACGTCATCGCGCAGATGGGTGTCGAGCCCAATCCGGCTATCCCGGACGTTCCTCTGATTCTCGATTACGTCAAAGAACCGCAGGCCAAGGCGCTGTTCGACTTCATGTTCCTGCCGCTGCAGACCGGCCGGCCTTTCGCGGCACCGCCAGAAGTGCCCGCCGATCGCCTTGCAGCCCTTCGCAAGGCGTTCGAGGACGCGGCCAATGACGCGGCGTTCAAGGACGAGCTCGTCAAGCAGAACGCCACCGTCGAGCTGCTGAACGGCCAGCAGACCGAGGAGATCGTCAAGACGCTATACGCGACGCCTCCCGAAACGATCGACGCGGTGAAGGCTCTGCTCAAGCCGCAATGACATCGACGGGGTGTGGTCAGCCACACCCCTCTCCTGCCCGTCACGATCTCTCTTTCTTCCGGAAGGAAGCCTCATGGATGCCTCGACAGCCATGGGCATGCTCAACGCCGCCGGCGATGCGCTGCTCATCATACTTGACCCCATGCGCCTCGCGATCCTGTGCTTTGCGGCACTGCTCGGTGTGATCCTCGGCATCGTGCCAGGCATCGGCGGCTTGGCCGGCACGGCCTTGCTCCTGCCTTTCACGTTCTCCATGGATCCATATACCGCCTTCGCCTTCCTGCTGGGGCTCAGCGCCACGACCTCGACGGGCGATCCGATCCCCGCGATCCTTTTCGGCGTCCCCGGCGGCGCCAGTTCGGCGGCGACGGTACTCGACGGCCTGCCGATGGCGCGAAAAGGCGAAGCGGGACGTGCGCTCAGCGCCGCCTACATGTCGTCTTTGATGGGCGGCCTCTTCGGTGCGGCCTTGCTGGGTCTCGCGGTTCCTATCCTGAGGCCGGTGATGCTGTTCATCGGCACGCCGGAGATGCTTGCCATCTCCATTCTCGGGCTGTCGATGGTGGCTGCGCTATCGAGCAGCGCACCGCTCAAAGGACTGGCCGCCGCATCGATCGGCATCATGATCTCCATGATCGGCTCGGAGCCACGCACCGGCACCTTCCGCTGGACGTTCGAGAATCTGTATCTCTGGGAAGGAATTCCGCTTGTCCCCATTACCTTGGGCCTGTTCGCATTGCCCGAGCTCTGCGACATGGCGATCGCTAGACAGAAGCTCAGCACAGACCAGAAATACGATGTGAACAAGGGCATCTGGCAGGGTGCGGTCGATTGCTTCCAACACTGGTGGCTGATCATGCGCTGCAGCTGGATCGGCACGGCCCTAGGCGCAATCCCTGGCATTGGCGGTTCTGTCGTCGATTGGGTCGCCTATGCGCACGCTGCACGCAGCGTCAAGGGCGGGCAGAAGACCTTCGGCACCGGCGACGTTCGCGGCGTCATCGCCTCGGAAAGCTCCAACAACGCCAAGGAGGGCGGATCGCTTATCACCACCGTCGCGTTCGGCATTCCCGGCACCGCAGGCATGGCAATCATCCTCGGAGCGTTCCTGTCGCAGGGGCTTGTCCCCGGTCCCGACATGCTCACGAAGAACCTCAGCGTCACCTATTCGATGGTCTGGAGCATCGCGCTCGCCAACATCGTCGGCGCGGGCCTGTGCTACGCCTTCAGCGGCCAGTTCGCCAAGATCGCTACCCTGCGCTACACTCTGGTGCTGCCGATGGTTGCCAGCATCATCTTCATCGGCGCCTTCGAAGGTTCGCGCCAGTGGGGCGACCTCATCTCGCTGCTCTGCTTCGGCACGGTTGGCTGGACCATGAAGCGTTTCCGCTGGCCCCGCGCGCCGCTCATCCTGGGTGTCGTCCTAGGGGATACCATCGAACGGCAGCTGTTCATTTCGATCCGGCTCTACGGCGCCGACTGGCTGCTGCACCCGATGGTGCTCGTCATTCTGCTTGTCGCCCTCTACGGCATCCTGCGACCGATGATCCAGAGTGTGATGCGCAACCGTCGCCGCGGCGTGAGCGGGCTTAGGTTCGGAAAACCGACCTTCGCGCCGAGCGATCTGTTCTCGGTCGCGTTGCTGCTGGGGCTCGGCTATCTGCTGATCCTGACGATCGGCTGGCCTTACACCACGCTGCTGGTGCCGCGGATTGTCACGATCACCGCGATGGCGGCGGTCGGGCTCTCATTGATCAACTCGATCTTCACGCGTGGGGTCGTGGAGACGAAATGCGATGACGACGAGGAGGATCAGCCGCTCTACATGGACAATGTCGGCGAGAGCGGACATCTGACGAACAGGGAGATCGGGTTGCGCGCCGGTGGGTTCATCTGCTGGATGCTTGCCTTCCTGCTCTCCATGGCAACGATAGGCATCGTCCCGACCATTCTGTGGTTCGTCATCGCCTACATGCGCTTCGAGGGGCGGGAACGCTGGACCCTCGTCCTGCCGATGGCCATCGGGCTATCGTCGTTCGTCTACATCGTCTTCGACCAGTTGCTGATGATTGCGTGGCCGCAGACCTTCCTGGGCACGTTGTTCCCTGCCCTGCAACCTTTCGTCCCGACCCTTCGCTAGGGGCCGGAACGAAAGGCTCTGGCCAAGAATAAGGAAGGACGCTTTCTGATGAGTTCAACAGCCAAAGAGGAGACGACACGCGGCGGAAGCCGCGTGTCGGTATTGCTTCAAAAAGACATCCTGCTCTATCTCGTCAGCCGCTTCATGTGGGTCTCGGCGGTGCAGATCCTGAACGTCGCGGTCGGATGGCTGGTCTACGATGTCACCCGCAGCGCGCTGGCGCTCGGGATGGTGGGCCTTGCGGCGTTCCTGCCCAAGCTGGCGCTCGCCTTCCTTTCGGGGATCGTCGCTGACAGGTTCGAAAGGCGCCTCGTCTGCGCCGTCTCCTTCTTCGTGATGGGCCTTGTGACGATCGGTCTTCTTGTCGTCGCATCCCGCGATCATGTGTCGATTGCCAGCGTCTACGTCCTCTTCATCGTTTTCGGCACCGCGCGCGGCTTCGCGACACCGTCCGCCCAGGCGATGATCGCCAACCTGACACCGCGCGAGGCATTCAGCCGGGTCATGGGAATTTCGTCATCGACCGGCCAGATGGCGACAATCGTCGGCCCGGCGCTTGGCGGCTTGCTTTACGTTGTGGGCGTATGGGCGCCGTTTGCCGTTTCCGCAGCTTTTTTCCTGTCGGCGTCGGTCCTCAATCTCCTGATCTCGAAGAGGCCACAGGGCAATGCAAAGGGGCCCGTCCGGTTGAGCGACGCTTTCGCAGGTCTTCATTTCATTCGAAGGAAACCCGTCATTCTCGGCGCGATCTCGCTTGATCTCTTTACCGTACTGCTCGGCGGAGCCACGGCACTTTTGCCGATGGTCGCCAACGAGATCCTCTATCTCGGCCCGATGGGGCTCGGCGCACTGCGCTCGATGCCGGCTCTGGGCGCGCTGATGCTCGGCCTTGCGCTCGCCTACTGGCCGATCGAGCGGCAGGCCGGCCGCAAGCTTTTCCTGGCAACGACCATATTCGGCCTCGCGACGATCGTTCTCGGTCTTTCGGAAAATCTATACCTCTCGCTGGTCGCACTCTGGGTGCTCGGCGCTTCCGACGTCTTCAGCGTCGTCATTCGCCAGACGCTGGTCCAGAGCGACACGCCGGACGAGATGCGCGGGCGGGTCGCCGCCGTCAACTCATTGTTCGTCGGCGCGTCGAATGAGCTCGGCGAGTTCGAATCGGGTGTCACCGCAGCGGCATTCGGTCTTGTCCCAGCCATTTTGATCGGAGGCGTCGGCACTGTTTCGGTCTCGGCGATCTGGGCGCTCGCCTTTCCCCCGCTTCGCAAACGCGACCGTCTGATCGAACCCCAGAACGGCTGAATCCAGCCGTTCACCCGTCGTGCTCAAACCGCAAGATCGGCCAAGCGATAGATCGCATCCACAGCATGCCTTTAGCCTTTTCTTATGGACAATGCCAGCCTTACGATTTGGCAACCGGCTACCACATCTTCTACTTTTCCTTTTAAAGTCAAAAGGATATTTCAATCTCGATTTGCGATCGGAGCCGTCAGGCAGGGCGAAAATCGAAGGATCTGAATATCCGCCATAAGCCTAGAGAGGATACCCATGGCGAGCGATTCAAAACCCATTTCCCTTTCCTTTGCCGTCCGGACCTACGGGCACACCGCCGACGTCAAAAGCGGCGAAATCCCCATCGACGGCGTCGCCCCCGAATGGATCGAGGTCAAGCCGCAGATCGCTGCCTACCGGCGGATGGTGCGTGACCTGGAATTCGATGTCTGCGAGCTCGCGCCGACGACCTACATCATCGCCAAGGCCTATGGGGTCAAGTTCACGGCGCTTCCCGTCTTCGTATCCCGACGGTTCCACCACAACGGATTGCTGGTGCGTCCCGACGCGGGGATTGAGAAACCCAAGGATCTTGAAGGCAAGAAGGTCGGCGTGCGCGCCTACTCGGTAACCACGGGCGTCTGGACGCGCGGCATCCTGGTCGACGAATACGACCTCGATGACAAGAAAGTGACCTGGGTCGTCGATGACGAGGAGCATGTTCAGGCGCTGAAGCTGCCCGCCAATGTCGTGCACGCCCCGGAGGGACGATCGCTCGCCTCGCTGATGGACAGCGGCGAAATCCAGGCCGGTTTCGAAGCGAATGCCGGCATCGGCCGCGAGGGAAAGCCTGACCAGAACTGGTCCGAAACCAACCCGGCGAAGACCATGGAATATCGCGAGTTGCTTGCCGATGCCGACAAGCTGGCGGCCGACTGGTACGGGCGCACGGACATCTATCCGATGCATGGTCTGCTTGCCGTCAGGGACGAGGTGCTCGAAGCGCATCCGTGGGTCGCCGGCGCTCTCTACAAGGCCTTCAGCCAGTCGAAGGACCGCTATGTCGAGCGTCTGCATGCGGGCGAGCATACCGGCAAGGACGACAAGAAGTATCTGGAGCTTGCCGAGGTCGTTGGCCGAGACCCGCTTCCCTACGGCGTGGCGGAGAACCGCGCCTCGATCGAAGCCCTGCAACGCTACGCCAGGCATCAGGGCCTGATCCCGGGCGAACTGCCCCTCGACAAGCTCTTCATCGACCCCACGCAGAATTGAGAACCAACAGGACGACGGGAGGAACCACATGTCCCAGAAGATTCACGACATCCATCCGCATGTCATCTCGACGGATGACACGCGCTTCCCGCGTTCCCCGCTCGGCGGCACGCAATCGGACTGGTCGAAGGAACACCAGGTCACCGTCGAGGACATGGTGAAGGCCATGGACGAGGCCGGGATCGCCAGTTCCGCGCTGGTCCAGTCGGCCACATGCTACGGTTACAACAACAGCTATGTGGCGCATGCCGTGGAACGCTACCCCGATCGCTTCACCGGCGTCGGCACGATTGACGTGCTGCAGGGCGATGCCGTCGAGACGATGAAAGGCTGGATCGCGCGCGGCATTTCCGGGCTGCGGCTCTATACCGGCGGCAGCAAGCTGGAGTTCGACTTCAGCTGGCTCAACGATCCGAAATCCTTCCCTGTCTGGGAATATGCCGAGAAGAACGGCGTCTCGATGTGTATTCAGGCAAGGGCACCGGCCTTTCCGATCGTCACGGAAATGGCCAGGCGCTTCCCCGGCGCGCGCATCATCATCGACCACCTCGCGCGCATGGACACCACCGACGGCCCGCCCTACGCCAATGCCGAGCCGCTGTTCGCGCTTGCGGAGTTCTCCAACATTTATCTGAAGGTCACGCCGCGATCCTTCGATCTCGCCAATTCCGGCAAGGCCTCGCCCGAGACCTTCTTCGCGAAGCTCGTCTCGAAATTCGGCGCCAATCGCATCGCCTTTGGCTCGAATTACCCGGCCTCCTCCGGCTCGCTGAAGGAAATCGTCGAGCGCGCCAAGGACAATCTGAAGTCGCTGTCGCAGGAAGACCGGGACTGGATTCTCGGCCGCACCGCGGAAACCCTTTATCCGAAACTGGCTTGACCGGGAGGACCCAATCATGACCCACACCTACCCAGCTTCGGGACCCGTCAGGCTGCACACGCTTCTGGCGCCAAAGAATGCCAGTACCAAGTCCCTGACGTCAGGCACCATCGGAAGCGACCTCGTCGGCTTCGATTTCGACGCGCCCGAGCTCATTCACAACGGCTTCAAGCCGATGGTCCGCGACGGCAAATTCGACTGGGGCGAACTGGCGATCGTCACCTTCCTCCAGGCGAAATTCTACGGCAAGCCACTCGTGCTCTTGCCGGCGATCATCGGTGGTCGCTTTCAGCATCAGTGCGTTGCCTATAACAGCGAATTCGCGACGCTGGCGCCTTCGGATCTCAACGGCAAGAGGATCGGCGTGCGGTCCTATACCCAGACCACCGGCGTCTGGATCCGCGGCATCCTGCAGAACGAATACGGCGTGGATCCCGCCAATGTGGAATGGGTCGTCTTTGAGGACGCCCATCTGGCGGAATACAAGGAACCCTCGAACGTCCATCTGGCGCCGAAGGGCAAGAAACTCAAGGAGATGCTGTTCAACGGCGAAATCGATGCCGCGATGATCGGCAGCGACATGCCCGACGATCCTCGGATCAAGACGGTCATTCCCGACCCCAAGAAGGATGCGCTCGCCTGGCATGAGCGGACCGGCGTCATTCCGATGAACCACATGGTCGTCGTCCGGTCCGAACTGTCGCAGCAGAGGCCGGACGTCGTGCGCGAGATCTATCGTCTGCTCCTGGAGAGCCGCGATCTCGACACGAAGCCCGTCAACGGGATGCAAATGCGGCCGTTCGGCGTCGAGGCCGTGCGCCCGTCACTCGAGATGATCATCGAGTACGCGTTTCAGCAGAAAGTCATCGGACGCAAGCTCACCGTCGACGAACTTTTCGACGACACGACGCGCGCGCTTGGCGGCTGAGAAAGAGGAGAACGAACGTGATCATAGATTGCCACGGTCACTACACGACGGCGCCGGTCAAGCTGCGGGAATTTCGCAAGGCCCAGATCGCCGCCTTCAAGAACGGCGGGCAGGAACCGGACGCGCCGGTCTTTGCCGATGAGGAGGTTCGCGAAACGCTCGTCGATGCACAGCTGAAACTGCAGAAGGAACGCGGCACCGACGTCACCATCTTCTCGCCCATCGCCGGCCTCATGGGGCATCACGAAGGCGATGAGGCGATGAGCCAGCGTTGGAGCCGCCTGTCGAACAACCTGATCCACCAGGTCTGCAAGCTTTTTCCCGAGAGTTTCGTCGGCGTCTGCCAATTGCCGCAATCTCCGGGGGCGTCTCTTGAAGGTTCGGCACGGGAACTGGAGCGCTGCGTCACCGAACTCGGCTTTATCGGCTGCAACCTCAATCCCGATCCGTCGGGAGGCCACTGGCAGGGCCCGGCGCTCAGCGATCGCTCCTTCTATCCGCTCTATGAGAAGATGGTCGAGCTCGACGTGCCGGCGATGATCCATGTCAGTTCGACCTGCACCTCGGCCGTTCACCACACGGGGGCC
This sequence comes from Hyphomicrobiales bacterium, assembly GCA_900471485.1. GTDB lineage: Bacteria > Pseudomonadota > Alphaproteobacteria > Rhizobiales > Rhizobiaceae > Rhizobium. Next base: position 139,096 of record UCEU01000008.1, on the reverse strand, counting down.
CACTATCTGGCCGGCGACACGATCGCCTTCATGCAGCTTCTGACCTCGGATCTGTTCAAGGATTTCCCGACGCTGCGCTTCATCATACCTCACGGCGGCGGCGCCGTGCCCTTCCATTGGGGACGCTATCGCGGGCTCGCCTACGATCTCAAACGCCCGCCGCTGACAGAGATGATCCGCAACAACGTGTTCTTCGATACCTGCGTGTACCACTATCCCGGCGTCGCGCTGATGGCCGACGTGATCCCGGTCGACAATATCGTGTTCGCATCCGAGATGATCGGAGCGGTGCGCTGCGTCGATCCCGATACCGGCCACTATTTCGATGACACGAAGCGCTACGTCGACCAGTTGCCGCATCTCTCGGACGAGGACCGGTACAAGATATTCGAAGGCAACGCGCGCAAGATCTTCCCTCGCCTCGGCAAGGCGCTTGCAGGGCATGAACGTCAGGAGCTGAGAGCATGACCCGGCTGAACGGCATCATCAAAGCCCTGGAGAGTGGCCAGAAAGCGTTCGGAACCTTCGCGCCGGCAAGCCTGGAGTCCGCCTTGTGGGTATCCTCGGCTCCTTACGACGGCGTCATCTATGAAATGGAGCATCGGCCGTGGAACCCGGCCGAGCTTCGCGACACGCTTCAGCACATGCTGAGCCGCAAGCAGATCCGCGCATCGTCGGAGGCTGGCCCGGCCGTCACGCCCCTGTGCCGCATCCCGGCGAACGGCGGAGAGATGAACCAGTGGCTTGCCAAGCAGGCGCTCGATGTCGGCGTGTTCGGCGTGGTCTGGCCGCATGTCAGCACCGCCGAACAGGCCTATAACGCCGTCGCGGCCTGCCGCTATCCGCGCCTGAAGACGGCCGAGCGCTACGAACCGGCCGGCATCCGCGGCGACAGCCCCACGACCGCGGCGCGTTTCTGGGGACTCTCGGCGGGCGAGTATTACAAGAAGGCCGACGTCTGGCCGCTCAATCCCGAAGGAGAAATCCTGGTGGTCCTTATGATCGAGGATACGCTGGCGATCGAAAATCTCGACGAGATGCTGAGCAGGGTTCCGGGGATCGGCGCCGTTCTGATCGGCGAAGGCGACCTGAGCCAGGAGCTCGGCTATCCGCGTGAATACGAGCACCCCGAGGTCGTCAGGCACATGGCCGAGATCGTCCGCATCTGCAAAGCGCGCGGCGTAGCCGTCGGGCATCCGCATGTCGGTTCCAAGAATGTCGAACGCGTCATCGGCGAAGGCTTCGATCTGCTTCTCGCATCGCCGACCCGGTCCTTCCCGGCGCTCGAAAACGGGCGACGTCTGGCGGGTCGGGAATAAGCGGCGCGCAACACGACCATTGGCGTCGCCCGATCGGAGGGTCGGGCGACCCTTCATAGCTGCGCAGGGACGGCTCCTTCACATGATCACCAACACACTGGCCGAGTATATCGCATCGACCGGCAGCCGACGGCTTCCCGAGGCCGTACGCCTTGCAGCGGTTCACCACCTGATCGACACGATGGCCGCGATGATATCCGGCAGTACGCTGGAGGCACGCGCGGGCGCCATCGCCTTTGCGCGCGAAATTTCCGGCCGCGAGGAAGCAACCGTCGTCGGAACCGATCTCACGGTTTCGGCGGAAGCGGCGGCACTGGCAAACGGCATGTTCGCCCACGCCGATGAAACGGATGACTCGCACGGCTTCTCCGTCACGCATCCAGGATGCTCGGTGATCCCTGCAGCTCTCGCAATCGGGGAGAGATTGGGCACATCTGGCGAGATACTGCTGCGCTCGATCGTCACCGGTTACGATGTCGGCACGCGGGTGGCCGCGGCGATCGGCGGCGGCGACTTCATGGTCCGCTATCATCACTGCTCATTCGGCGGCATTTTTGGCGCCGCCTCAGCGGCCGCCGCCATGCTCGGCCTTGATCCCGCCGGCGCTTCCAACACGCTTACCTTTGCAACGCATCTCGCCTCGGGAAGTACATGCTGGGTGCGAGATCCGGCGCATGTAGAGAAGAGCTTCGTGTTCGGCGGCCTGCCGGCGCACAATGGCGTCAAGGCGGCGTTGTTCGGTAGGACAGGCATTCCGACATCGACTGCACCACTCGAGGGGGTACCGGGGTTGTTTGCCGGCTACGCGGAAACAGCCAAGCCGGAGCTCGCCGTCGAGGCGCTCGGCGAACGCTTCGAAGTCCAACGCACGGCAATCAAGAAATGGTCGGTGGGCTCACCCTGCCAGGCGGCGCTGGATTCAATAGAGGCGCTCCTGAGAGAACATCGTTTCAGGGCCGACGATGTCGCCGATATACATGTCACCCTGCCGGAACGGCGGGTGTTGATAACCAGGAGCGAGGTGCCAAACCTCAATCTTTCGCATCTTTTGGCACTGTTCATCGTCGATGGCGGCGTCACCTTCGCGTCCGTCCACGATCACGCCCGCATGACCGATCCGGCAGTGCTCGCGCTTCGTAGCCGGGTTCGTATCGAAGCACGACCCGGGGCGCACCGCCGCGACCACGCCATCATAACGCTCACGCTGCGGGACGGCAGGACTTTTCTGAAGCAGCCGGAGACGGTTCGCGGACAACCGGAGGACCCAATGAACACGGACGAAGTCATGGACAAGGCGTCCGGATTGATCGTGCCGGTCCTTGGGAAGGAAAAGGCGGACGCGCTGATCGGGATGCTGCTCTCGATCGAAACCTTGGACGACCTCAGGAAACTCCGGCCAGTGCCTCATCTGCCGGCAAGCGGCAATCGATCGCTTGGCTGAAGGCATCGCTCGCTGTCACCCTTCGATCTCATCCCGGCGGCTGACCGGACAGAAAGGCCGCAAGCGGCCCGGCGCTGCGCGCGACGATCGTCACGAACAATTCACCATGGATGCGCTTGAAAAATCGGCACCAGCCTCCAACTACCGCTCCGCCGTAAGGACGCGGCGACGGAGCAGTTTGCATTAAAATGACATTCCACTTGAACATGACGCTTGGGTCCGAGGAACTGACGGTTATTGAGACGGTGCTCGGAGAATGGTGCAGCGAGCACGGAATCGATCATGTCTCGCCCGATGCCTCGATTGCTGGCGCTGTGCTGGTCGCTCTGTTCAAGGAAGGCAATTTCACGACGTCCGCATTGCGCCGCGCAGCCGCCCAGCACAAGTGGCTTGCCCACTACCATCCAGATGCCGGCGACACGGCGGATGTGAGCCAGGTGTTTGCCAAGACGGAAGTCGGTTGACGGCCGGCCAGGCTGCTCAAGAGATCACCAGATCACCGCAGGATCGTCCGCAGGCGTGGTGCGGCGAAATCGACGAAGGCTCTGAGCTTCAGCGGCAAGGCGCCTTGCGCGAGATAAACGAGGTGAACCGGTGATGCCGGCTCCTCGAACGCTTCCAACAGAGGCACGAGCAGGCCGGCTTCCACCGCGCGCTTCGCCTGATAGGACATCACCCGGGTGATCCCGAGGCCGGCAACCGCCGCGTCGATCGCCGCCTCGGCGGTATTGACCGATAGGCGCGGACGGATCGGCACGGAGAATGGCTTCTCCCCATCGCGGAAATTCCACGAGCGGGCTGACCGCACGCCCTCGAACGCCACGCATGCATGCCCCTCCAATTCGTGCGGATCGGACGGTGCCACATGTCTCTGCAAATAATCGGGGCTAGCGAAGACGACATTGCGCACGGACCCCAATCGCGTGGCGATCAGGTTGCCCTCGGTTAGATCACTGATGCGCAGCGCGACATCGATATGCTCGTCGGCAAGACTGACGGACCTGTCGCTCAGCGTCAGCCGCATGTCGATCTCCGGGAAGGCTTTCAGGAAATCGGTTATCACGGGCAGCACGTGCAGCCGGCCGAAGACGATCGGCGCCGTCATCACGAGATCACCCTTCGGCGCCAGATATTCGCCGGAGGCGCGCCGCTCCGCCTCTTCCACGCGCCCAAGGATCTCGCGCGCGGCGACGATGTAGCCCTCGCCCGCCTCCGTCAGCAGCGCCTTGCGATTGGTCCGCGTCAGCAGGCGGGTGCCAAGATGCGCCTCGAGTTCCGAAATCTTGCGGCTGACCGTTGGCAGCGGCGAGCGAAGCGCACGGGCGGCGGCCGACAGGCTGCCACTATCGACCACCGCAAGAAGCACCCGCATTGCATCGAGACGATCCATTCTCTCATTCCATATTTCGGTATGGTGGCTACAGAAATTGCTATCTACTACAGAAAATCGGAAACAGATACCGTCCTTTCATGTCTTCGAACTGAAGCGTCCCAATCACAGGAAAGGAACCGACCATGAAACTTCATCACCACCCACTCTCCGGCCATTCACATCGCGCCGTACTCTTTCTGTCGCTGCTTGGCGTGAAGGCGGAACTCGTCGAAGTCGATCTTGCAAAGGGTGCGCACAAGACGCCGGAATTTCTGAAGCTCAACCCGTTCGGCCAGGTTCCGGTTCTCGAAGACGGCGATGGTGTGGTGACGGATTCTAACGCCATCCTTGTCTATGTCGCCACCAAGCTTGGCCGCAAGGACTGGCTGCCGGACGAAGCACGGGCCGCCGCCCAGGTTCAGAAGTGGCTCTCGGTCGCCGCCGGCGAAATCGCCTATGGACCCGCTGCGGCGCGCCTGATCACAGTCTTCGGAGCCGATTTCCGCCCGGAAGAGGTTGTTGGCCGCGCCCATCGCATTCTCAAGCTGATCGACACGGAGCTCGCCACACACCGCTTCATCGTCGGCGACCGTCCGACCATCGCCGATGTCGCGCTCTACAGCTACATCGTCAATGCGCCGGAGGGGAATGTCGACCTTCAGCCTTATCCTGATGTGCGCCACTGGCTGGCGAGGATCGAGGCCCTGCCAGGTTTCGTCGCCTTTACAAAGACCCCCGCCGGCCTCTCGGCGTGACGACAAAGCGCGGCCGCCCAGGCGGCCGCATCTTTACAGGGAGACGACAATGTTTGATGACGTCGATACCCCGATGTCCCCTTGGCACGAAGGCGAGCTCGAATTGCAGCGCCGCCTTGGCGTGGCGGAGCAGATGGCGCCGGTTGGCCGCAAGGTGCTCCGCAACTTCCTGCTGGACCAGCACCGGGAATTCTATCCGCTGCTGCCTTTCATCATCATTGGCGCGGTGGACCCCGATGGCGCGCCGTGGGCGACCATCCGCGCCGGCGTGCCGGGGTTCCTGCACTCTCCGGATCCACTGACGCTCACCATCGACACCATGCGCGACCACGCCGATCCGGCCGAAAGCGGGATGGAGGATGGCGACCCTATCGGGCTCGTCGGCGTCGATCTGATCACGCGCCGGCGCAACCGGCTGAATGGCACCATCAACAGGACAAGCGACGACCGCTTCGACGTGGGTGTCGGACAGAGCTTCGGCAACTGCCCGCGCTATATCCAGAACCGGCAATTTGAATTCCTGCGCGATCCCAGGAGCAAGGCTTCGGCAGAGCCGATTATCTCGGACGGGCTCACGGACGAGGCGCGCCGGATTATCGCGGAGGCCGACACCTTCTTCGTCGCGTCCTATGTCGATCGCCCCGACGTGGGCCGGCAGGTGGATGCGTCGCATCGCGGCGGCAGGCCGGGCTTTGTCCGCATCGATGCCGACGGCGGGCTGACCGTACCCGATTTCAACGGCAATCTGTTCTTCAACACGCTGGGCAATTTCACGGTCAACCCGCGCGCCGGCCTGCTCTTCGTCGATCATGAAACCGGCGACGTGCTTCAACTGACAGGCAAAGTCGAGATCATCCTCGATTCGCCCGAGATCGCCGCCTTCGAAGGCGCCGAACGGCTGTGGCGCGTGATCCCCGAAAAGGTCGTGCTCCGGCCCGATGCCCTTCCGCTTCGCTGGACCTTCGCGGAGAACGGCTTTTCGCCGAGCAGCCTGATGACCGGTACGTGGGACCAGGCTGAGCGGCGCCTGCGGGCCGCGTCCAAGGCACGGGAATGGCGGCGGTTTCGTATCGAACGGACTGTCGACGAGAGCAACGCGATCCGTTCACTCCATCTCGCGCCTGTCGATGGCGAACCTCTGGTACCGCATCTGGCCGGGCAACATCTGCCAATCAGGGTCGCGGGCGACGATGGCGAAGCTCTGAGGCGCAGCTATACGATCTCCAGCGCGCCTTCCGACGGCTACTACCGATTGAGCATCAAGCGCCAAGGCCAGGCCTCGCAACGCCTTCACGGCCTGCACCCCGGAGACGAGATCGAAGTACTCGCTCCGACAGGGCGCTTCATCATAGAGGCGATGGAACGCAGGCGGCCGGCCGTCTTTCTGGCAGCCGGAATCGGCATAACGCCGCTGTTGTCCATGCTGCGCCATATCGTCCATGAAGGTGACAGGACCCGCTTTCGGCGGCCCGTGTGGCTCTTCAGGTCATCGCGCAGCGTTGCCGAGCGGGCGTTCGATCGCGAGATCGCCGAACTGGTCGAGCGCGCACAAGGCTCTGTGCAGGATATTCGCGTCGTGAGCGCGGCGTCGGCGGGCGACGATACGCGCTTCGACGTAGCGGGGCGGATCGACATCGATCTGCTCAAGCGGACCCTGCCCTTCGGCGACTACGACTTCTACCTCTGCGGCCCCTCCACCTTCATGCAGCAGCTTCACGCCGGCCTGAGGGCGCTCGATGTGGCGGAGAATCGAATCCATGCCGAGGCCTTCGGTCCCTCTTCGCTCAAACGCGACGATTCGGCCGAGACCACTCCGCCGGCCGCGATCGCACCCGCCGCGACCGGCCCGACTCGGGTGATCTTCACCGAGTCGGCCAAGGAAGCCCGCTGGAAGCCGGGCGACGGGTCGCTGCTCGAACTGGCGGAGCAGCGCGGGCTCTTGCCGGCCTATGGTTGTCGGGCCGGAAGCTGCGGCGATTGCCGGACTAAGATCCTCAAGGGAGCCGTCAGTTACCTTGCGACGCCGAGCTTTCCGGTCGAAAATGGCGAGGCCCTGATCTGCTCTTCGGTGCCAGCCGAGGGCGGCGATCTGCATCTTGAAATCTAGTCAATTGTTACCGCGAGATGGCCCGTTCGAGGGCCGTGTTAACCATTTGTTAACCATCCCGAAGGTAGAAATAATCAACGATTTCTTAACGTAGATGACCAAAGTGCTAACAGACGCTCGCTCGATCCGCATCAAGGGCCGCTCGTTCCTCGCGGTCATGCTTTCTCCAGATTTGCCCTTCGACGACTGGCTCGTCCGGCTCGACGATCTCGCCGCTCGCTCGGCGGGCTTCTTCCTCGGACGTCCCGTCGTTCTCGACGTGACCGACCTGGAGATCGACCGCGCGCAACTGGCGGAGCTGATCGCGGAACTTGCAAGCCGCAATGTGACCATCATGGGTGTGGAAGGCGGGCGGCCGTCGCTGCTCGGTCCGGGCATGCCGCCGGCGCTCAGGGGCGGCAAGCCGGTATCGGATTTCGAGCCGACTCAGGCCGAGCCTATCATCGAGCTGCAGAAGAAGCCGGCCGAGGCTGAGCCGCGCCAGGTGCTCCAGTCAATGGTCATCCGCGAGCCGGTCCGCTCCGGCCAGTCGGTGATCTTCCCGGAAGGCGACGTCACCGTCATCGGGTCGGTCGCTTCCGGCTCGGAGATCATCGCCGGCGGTTCGGTGCACATCTACGGCACGCTGCGCGGCAGGGCGATGGCAGGCTCCCTCGGCAACGCGTCGGCGCGCATTTTCTGCCGCAAGCTCGAAGCCGAACTGGTCGCCATCGACGGCATCTACAAGACGGCCGAAGACATGGCTACGAACCTGCGCGGACAGCCGGTTCAGCTATGGCTCGAAGACGAAACTATCAGGGCAGAGAAACTTATCTGAGCCGCGACCCGGCCAGGACACAGGAGAAGAAGATGGGGAAAGTGATCGTTGTCACCTCCGGTAAAGGGGGTGTTGGCAAGACCACGTCGACGGCGGCGCTGGGGGCAGCGCTCGCACAGCGCGGCGAGAAGGTCGTCGTCGTCGATTTCGACGTCGGTCTGCGCAATCTCGACCTGGTCATGGGCGCCGAGCGACGCGTGGTCTACGACCTCATCAACGTCATCCAGGGCGACGCCAAGCTGCCGCAGGCTCTGATCCGCGACAAGCGTCTCGAGACCCTGTTCCTGCTCCCGGCGTCACAGACCCGCGACAAGGACAACCTGACCGCCGAGGGTGTCGAGCGCGTCATGAACGACCTGAAGCGCCACTTCGACTGGATCATCTGCGACAGCCCGGCCGGTATCGAGCGCGGCGCAACGCTTGCGATGCGCCATGCCGACGTCGCCGTTGTCGTCACCAACCCGGAAGTGTCTTCGGTTCGCGATTCCGACCGCATCATCGGTCTGCTCGATTCCAAGACGGCGAAGGCCGAGCGCGGCGAGCGGATGGAAAAGCACCTGCTGCTGACGCGCTACGATTCGAACCGCGCCGAACGCGGCGACATGCTGAAGGTCGACGACGTTCTCGAGATCCTGTCGATCCCGCTTCTCGGCATCATTCCCGAAAGCATGGACGTGCTGCGCGCATCCAACATCGGCGCGCCGGTCACGCTGGCCGACACGAAATGCGCACCGGCAATGGCCTACTTCGACGCCGCCCGCCGCCTGGCCGGCGAAGAGGTGCAGATCAGCATTCCCGGCGAGAAGCGCGGCTTCTTCGGTAAGATTTTCGGACGGAGGGCAGCATGAGCCTGTTTACCCTATTCCGCAAACAGCGGACGGCGCCCGCCGCCCGCGAGCGTCTTCAGGTCCTTCTCGCTCATGAACGGTCATCGGTCGGTTCCGACCTGGTTTCCGTTCTTCGTGAGGAGATCCTCGCGGTCATCGCCAAGCACGTCGATGTCGATGCCGAGCGGGTCCGCGTGAAGATGGATCGCGACGAGCATATGTCGATCCTCGAGATCGACGTCGAGATTCCGCTCGACGCCGCTGCCAAGGCCGCCTGATCGGCTAGCAAGATTGGTTTTGATCCCGCGGGCATTTGCCCCGGGGTCAAACGACAGAGCGCCGGCTCTTCGCTGCGCGCATATCCGCCCGATGATGATCCGGCGGGAGAGGCGCAGGCCCAGCCAGTTCGCCATGGGCGACTGCTTCCCGGAAATTCAACCTCCAGTTCACCATTCGCTGAAGTGCCGTCTTTCGCGACTACGAAAAAGACGGCATGGTATCTGAGCCGCTTCGCATAAATGTTCCATCGCGCTTACCGAGACCAGATACCCTCACTCGCCGGAAACAGGTTCAACGAATGGCCCCTGCAGGCAAGAACGTACGTGCCGCCGGAAGAGCATCGATATCGGTCATCGCGCTCATGTTCCTGGCGCTCACCGCGGTCTTGGCCGTCTGGCTTTATTCCAGCTACCAGAACGCGGCAAAGGGCGGCGTGGACCGGGTCGTCGCCGCGTCGAAGATCGTCGCGGCCAATGCCAACTGGCTGACGTCGCTGGCGCGCGAGACCCTGCATCGCATCGACGATTCGCTTGGGCCGGAAATGGTGGTGGCCGGTCCCCGGAGCGTGCACGACCTCAACCTCGCCGTTGCCGACCTGCCGGGCAATGTCACTGCCTTCGTGATCGGCGCTGATGGCAAGACCCTCTTCTCCAACGACCGCGACATGAAGCCGATCGACGTCACCGATCGGGATTATTTCACGCGACTTGCCAATGGTGCGCCCGAGTACACCTCCGCGCTGATGATCAGCCGCTTCTCCGGCAGGCAGGTTTTTGTGTTCAGCCGGCGACTGGAACGAAACAACGCCTTCGCGGGCGTCGCCGTGATCTCCTTCGATGCGAACATCCTGCGCCAGGTTTGGGATGCGGTGGCGCTGGGAAGCAACTCGACCGTGAGCCTGATCCGCCGCGATGGAGAGCTCGTTGCCCGGCATCCGGAGCCGGGCGGACCGGTGGATATGGCCAATCATGTGCTTTTCAACGACTACATGCGGAAGTGGACGTCGGGAACCTATGTGTCCCAGTCGCCAGTCGACAACCAGACGCGTCTCGTTGCCTACCGCATCGTCGAGCGCACGCCTTTCGTGGCTATCGCGTCGGCGGAACTGGCGGCAACCCTGCAACCATTCTGGAACGATGCGAAGGTGGCCACACTGCTGGTGCTCTTCGCCTTCTGTGGTGCGCTGGCGGCGGCCCGGTGGATCCTTAGCCTCATGCGGGCGGAAGCGCGCAACATGCAGCGGCTGGCAGATGCGCTGCATACCAACCAGGTGCTGATGAGGGAGATCCACCACCGCGTTAAGAACAACCTGCAGACCGTGATGGCCCTGGTTCGCATGCAGAACTTCGAACCGGAAGCGGTTCAGAAGCTCAACGACCGGATCATGGCGATGTCATCGGTGCATGAGCAGATGTACGGGTTCGATGAGTTCACCGGCGTTTCCGCCAGGGCGCTGATCCCTTCGCTGGTCAAGACGCTGGTGGATGTCCACGAACGCCCGATCACACTCACCTTCGACATCGACGACCTCATCGTGCATCCAGACAAGGCAACGCCGCTGGCGCTGATGCTGAACGAACTGCTCGCGAACATCATGAAGTACGCCTTCACCGGTCGAGACAGCGGTCACATCTGGATAGAGCTACGAAAGATTTCCCCCACTGCCGCGCGCCTCGTCGTCGCCGACGACGGTATCGGGCTTCCCGATGCGGGCGCCAGGAGCGGCATGGGCACGCGCCTGATCGCCGCCTTCGTCAACCAGATGCGGGGCACTTACGAGTACATGGGCACGCGCGGGACGCGCTTTGTCGCGGCACTGGAGCTTATGGACGAGAGTGCGGACGCTGCTTCGTGACGCGTGTCGCGTGAGACCCGCTCTGGCACGCGCCGCTGATCCGCCTATGTAACTTCGAAGCCAGAAGGCCGCATGCGGCTGCAACCACCGGGGAGAACAGATGGCCGCGCCGATCGACTATGATCTCGACCGCTTTATGCAGGCGCAACAGGGTAGCTACGACCATGCACTGCGCGAACTGAAAGCGGGGCATAAGCGGACCCACTGGATGTGGTTCATCTTCCCGCAAATCGCCGGCCTCGGGTCCTCTCCGATGGCGGAAAAGTATGCGATCCGTTCTGCGGAAGAGGCTATGGCCTATCTGGCAGAGCCGATCCTGGGCAGCAGGCTGCTGCGATGCGTCGAGGCGGTTCTGGCGGTACGCAATCAAACCGCCCACGAGATTTTCGGCTCACCAGACGATGCGAAATTCCGTTCATCAATGACACTGTTTGCTGCCATCAGCGATCACGGCTCGCCGTTTCACGAGGCGATCGACCGCTATTATGAGGAGGGTTTCGATCGGCGCACGATCGAGCTGCTGGACGCCGGCAGCTAGGTGTTGTGGCTGTGTTCCAGCGCCTCGATCTCCGACGAGATTTCATCGATACGATCACGCAGGTCGACATCGGTACCGTCGCTGACCTCTTCTTCGCCAAAACAGCTTCTCGCCTCGTAAAGCTCGAGTTGAGCCTCGAGCTGGGCGCGTTTGGCATACAGACGCTGGAGATAACCGTAGATCATTTCGACACTTCGCGTCGCCTTCCACATTAGGTGGAAAACGAAGCGGGTGGCGAAAAGTTCCTTGAGTGCCGGCGGAGGCTTAGGCGAAGGCCGTGATCGCCGCGTTGCAAGCCTTGGAGAAATGGCTGCAGCAGGTGTCGTTGCCCATCGCCTGACGGGTTACGCGCGCGCCTTCGAGAAGCAGCGTCAGCGTGTCGGCAAGGAGAGTTGGTTCGCGCGCACCGGCCGCGCGACAGAGCGCTTCCAGCCGGTCGCGCTGCTCGGCCTTGTGACGCTCGATGAGAGAGTAAGCCGGATGCCCCTCGCCTTTGAGCTCGATGGCGGCATTGGCGAGATCGCAACCGACATGCTCGCCGCAGAGGCTCTGCGTGCGCGCTTCGACCCAGGCGACCAGTTGCGCGCGCGCATCTCCGGGATGGGCTGTTTCCAGATCGCGCCAGATCGCCTCGGCCTTGTCGGAGGCGCGACGCAGCGTCTCGCACACCAGTTCGTCCTTCGAGCCGAAGTGACGGTATAGCGTCATCTTGTTGGTCAGCGCCGCGTCGGCAATGGCGTCCACGCCAATACCGCGAATGCCGTGCTCGCGAAAAAGTTCAGCCGCAGTCGAGACGATACGCTCCCTGGGAGGGAGACTCGCCTCAGTAATAGCAGGTGAAAATTCGCTGGAAGTTTTTGATATTTTTGAGGACTGCGTCCTTGACATAGATGTGACCGCTCGGTAACAAATGCATTGTTACTTACCGGTAACACCACTGCTCGCTCAAGTCAATGCCGACGCGCGGGAGTGGAACACGGGCAGCTGCCCACGAAAGGAGGACTGAACCATGACAAAGACCAGAGACGACCTGACCATTTCCGAAGCGCTTCGCGACCCGCTAATCGCCATGGTGATGCGCGCCGACGGCGTAAAGCTTGAAGATTTCAAGCAACTCCTGGAGACAGCAGCGGTGAAACGCGCGCAACGCCCAAACCCGGTAAAGAAGTTCATTAATATCATTCAGAGCAACCCGGCTGCGACCTGCAGCTTTTGCTGAGACTTCGGGCTTCCCTGCCCCTGAAGGCCGTCGCTGATGAAGCGGCGGCCTTTTCGCATTCGTAAAGCGCTGAAGTGCGAACGGGCCGCCGGAACAATCCGACGGCCCGTGAAGCTTCGTCTTGGGAGGCTCAGATAATACCGCCGCTGCCGCCGACGGACGCCGGACGCTCCGCGGCAACCTTCTTGCGGTAGCCGCTGGCGCGGTAGGTCGCGACCGGATCGATCGCGCCACCGGCGCGACGGCGGGCTTCGGCCAGGATCGGCTCGACATCGGTGCGATAGCCGCGCTTCAGCGTCTCCGTCGCCATCAGCGCGTCGTTCTCGTCCTGGAAGCCTGCCAGCGACTTGCGGTCGACGATCAGCGCCTGCGCATAGGCGCGGCGGATTTCGTTGGCGCTGTTGATCAGGCTTTCGATCGGATCGGTCACATTGTGCGACTGGTCGATCATGTGCGCCGGGTTGAAGTCGTTGACGCCGCGCTGCTCGGCCTCGACCAGCTCGTTGAAGACGAGGAACAGGCGGTAAGGCTCGATCGAGCCGGCGTCGAGGTCGTCATCGCCGTACTTCGAGTCGTTGAAATGGAAACCGCCGAGCTTGCCGAACTGGATCAGGCGGGCGACGATCATCTCGATATTGGTGTTCGGCGCGTGATGGCCGAGGTCGACAAGGCAATGCGCCTTCGGTCCCAGCGTCTGGGCGATCAGGTAATTCGTGCCCCAGTCCTGTACGACCGTCGAGTAGAAGGCCGGCTCGTACATCTTGTGCTCGGAAAACAGCTTCCAATCGTCAGGCAGCGCGTTGTAGATGTCGGCCATCGAGGCGAGGTAGCGCTCGAAGGAGCGGGTGAAATTGCTCTGGCCCGGGAAGTTGGAACCGTCGCCAACCCACACGGTCAGCGCCTTGGAGCCGATCGCCTTGCCGATCTCGATGCATTCGATGTTGTGCTCGACGGCTTGCGCACGCGTTGCCGCGTCGGTGTGGCTAAGCGATCCATACTTGTAGGAATGGGCCTGGCCGGGCGCGTCGGAGAATGTGTTGGAGTTCATCGCGTCGAAGCCGAGGCCGAGCTGATCACCCTTTGCCTTCAATTCCTTGACGTCGGTCTTGTCCCACGGAATGTGGAGCGAGACGTTCGGCGTGGCACGTGTCAGCTCGTTGATGACGGAGCAATCGTCCAGCTTGTCGAAGATCCCGCGTGGTTCGCCGGTGCCGGGGAAGCGGGCAAAGCGCGTGCCGCCGGTGCCGACGCCCCAGGAGGGCACGGCCACGAAGAATTCGGAGACGCGACGCGTGATCGCTTCAATGTCGACGCCACGGCGCGACAGGTTGGCGCCGAGCGCTTCGTAATCGGATTTGAGCGCGGATGCGCGCTTGTCGTTTTCCTGCGCAATCACATCCTGCGCGATTTTGGTTTCGGCCATCAGTTCCTCCCTCTTCGCATCGAACCAAACGGCTCCTGTCCGCGTTTCGATGCGTGAAATACCTAAATCAATAACGAGGCGACCTCGGACATCATACGCATTCTTTTCGCGATCATCCTGCCACCCGTCGGCGTATTCCTGCAGGTCGGAATCGGCCTGCAGTTCTGGCTAAACATACTGCTGACGCTGTGCGGCTACGTGCCGGGGATCATCCATGCGGTATGGGTGATCCTCCGGCGGTAGCGATCAGCGCGGGAAGCTCTGCGCGTTGCCGGCATCGACGTTGATGATGTTGCCGGTAGACTTCGCCGAGAGATCGGACGCCAGGAAGTAGATCGCTTCGGCGATGTCTTCAGGGAAGACGTTGAGCTTCAGCATCGAGCGCTTGCGATAGTGCTCCTCGAGCTCGTTGATCTCGATCTTCGACGAAGCCGCACGCTGCTCGCGCCACTCGCCGTTCCAGATCTTCGATCCGCGAAGAACCGCATCCGGGTTGACGGTGTTGACGCGAATGCCGGCTTCCGCACCTTCGAGCGCCAGGCAACGGGCAAGATGGATTTCGGCAGCCTTGGCCGTGCAATAGGCGGCAGCGTTCGGAGACGATGCCAGGCCGTTCTTGGAGGCGACGAACACGACGTTGCCGCCGAGGTTCTGCTTGCGGAACAGGCGGAAGGCTTCGCGCGAAACCAGGAAGTAGCCGGTCGCCAGGATATCGATGTTCTTGTTCCACATCGAAAGCTCGGTGCTTTCGATCGGAGCGGACGAGGCGATACCGGCGTTCGAGACGAGGATATCGACGCCGCCGAATTCGACGCAGGCTTCCGCGAAGGACGAGATCACGCCGTCTTCCTTGGTCACGTCGAGCTTGACGCCGCGAACGGCATCTGCGCCGAACTGCTTTGCGAAGTCGGCCTTCGTGCTGTCGAGCGCTTCCTGGTCGATATCGGCCAGAACCACGCAGGCACCTTCGCCGATCAGACGGGCAGCCGTCGCACGGCCGATGCCGCCGGCACCGCCGGTGACGAAGGCAACCTTGCCGGCCAGGCTCTTCGGCTTCGGCATGCGCTGAAGCTTGGCTTCCTCGAGCAGCCAGTATTCGATATCGAAGGCTTCCTGCTCGGGGAGCCCCTGATATTCCGAAACGGTCGACGCGCCGCGCATGACGTTGATGGCGTTGACGTAGAACTCGCTGGCGATACGCGCCGTTGCCTTGTCTCGCGCAAAGGACAGCATGCCGACGCCGGGAACGAGGAAGATAACCGGGTTCGCGTCGCGCATGGCGGGCGAATTGTCATGTTTGCAGTCGTTGTAATAGCGCGCGTAGTCGGCGCGGTAGTCTTCGAGCGCCTTGTCGAGACCGGCCACGATCGCATCCACATCCGGCTTTGCCGGGTCGAAATCGATGATCAACGGGCGGATCTTGGTGCGCAGGAAGTGGTCCGGGCAGCTGGTGCCGAGCGCGCCGAGCGGTGCCAAGTTCTTCGAGTTGACGAATTCGAGAACGGCGTCCTGGTCATCGAAGTGGCCGAGTTTGCGCTCCGCCTTGCCGATGCGGCCGCGGATTTCGGGCATCAGGCGGGCGGCGACGGCGCGGCGCTGTTCGGCGGCCAAGCTCTCCGTGGCCGCGCCGCCGAAGATCGTCTTGCCTTCGGTCTTTTCGGCAAACCAGACGATCGCCTTGTTGATGATATCGAGTGTCAGCTCGTAGCAGGCCTTGGCGTCGTTGGCCCAGGTGAAGAGACCATGGCTTTCGAGCACGACGCCCTTCGAATTCGGGTTCGCCTTGACGAAGGCTTCGAGGTCGAGGCCGAGCTGGAAGCCCGGGCGCCGCCAGGGCAGCCAGCCGATGTCAGCACCGAAGATCTGCTGCGTCAATTCCTTGGAGTTCTTGGAAGCGGCGATCGCGATGATCGCGTCGGGATGCATGTGGTCGACATGCGTGAAGGGCACGAAGCCATGCAGCGGCGTGTCGATCGAAGCGGCGCGGCTGTTGAGATTGTAGGTGCAATGCGGAAGGAAGCCGACCATGCGGTCTTCGTCTTCAACGCCCTTGTAGATGCCCTTCAGCGAATCCAGCTTTTCCTGGTAGAGGGTGGCGAAGCCGTCGAGCTTGATGGTGCCGACGTCGCCGCCCGAACCCTTGACCCAGAGAACCTTGACCTTTTCGCCGGTCAGCGGGTCGGTTTCCATGACCTTGGCAGAGGTGTTGCCGCCGCCATAGTTGGTGATGCGCTTGTCGGCACCCAGCAGATTCGAGCGATAAAGCAGCTTTCCAGGCTCATCGAGGCCTGCCGCATATGTCTCGTCCCAACGATTATCCAGAAGCCGGACGGTTGCCGCCATGTCATCCTCCCATGTAAAATTTCTTGGACGCCCGAACGAACTCCGCGCCCTTTGCGGTGACGGTATCGCTCATAGAAATGGACATTGTCAATCGAAAACGATCAAAACCGATTATTGTGCAGCGCAATATGAAATTTCTTGATCGTTTTTGATTGACACATTGTCACAACTGCGAAATAAGCAAGCTAGGAGGAACCCCATGCACGAACGCGAACGCCATCGCATCATATTGAGCGCCGTTCAGGAAAAGTCTGTCGTCACGATTCAGGATATTTCCGAATTGACAGAGGCTTCCGAGGCGACGATCCGGCGTGACATCGCGGCCCTTCATGTGCAGGGAAAGATCCGCCGTGTGCGGGGTGGCGCCGAGGCTGTGCATCCTCCGCAGCTTGGGAATCTCGCCGGGCGGCCTTTCCGGGTTTCAGAATCAGTCAACATCGATAAAAAACGCTCAATCGCTCGCGCGGCCGTCGATTTGTGCGATCCCGGTGATGCGATCATCATCAATGGTGGCACGACCACCTTCCAGATGGTGCATTTCATGGCCGCGCATCGCATGCAGGTCATGACCAACTCCTTTGCGATCGCCGAGCATCTGGTCAAGCACTCGAAGAACACGGTCACCGTGCCGGGTGGCGTGATCTATCGCGAGCAGAGCCTGATCCTGTCGCCTTTCGACAACGATGCGATCCGCAATTTCTACGCCCGCCGCTTCTTTATTGGCGCCCAGGGCGTCGGTCCGCTCGGCATCATGGAGGCCGACGCGCAGATCATTCAGAGCGAGCAGAAGCTGATGCACCAGGCCGACGAACTCGTCGTCATGGTCGATTCCAGCAAGTTCAACCGCCGGTCGAGCCTTATTCTGTGCCCGCTCGACCGTGTTTCTACTGTGATTACCGATGACGGCATTCCGGAGGAAGCCGCCCGGATGATCGAGGATGCGGGCATCAAGCTCGTCGTTGCGAGCACGGTCTCGCAAGTGAAGGAGGATTCCTCGTCGGTCGCGTGATTGGCGCCGGCAGGATGTAGTCAAGTCTTAACAACGTGGGAGGAATAAAGCATGAAACTCGCAAAAACACTGGCGGTGGGCGTCGCCTTTGCCGTCGCCTTGATGGCAGGTGCTGCAAGCGCCAAGGACATCAAGATCGGCCTGGTGGTCAAGTCGCTCGGCAACGGCTTCTTTGAAGCCGCCAACAAGGGCGCCCAGGAAGCAGCCAAGGAACTCGGCGGCGTGGAAGTCATCTACACCGGCCCGACCTCGACGACGGCTGAAGGCCAGATCGAAGTCATCAACTCGCTGATCGCGCAGGGCGTTGACGCCATCGCGATCTCCGCCAACGATCCCGACGCTGTCATCCCGGCCCTCAAGAAGGCCAAGCAGCGCGGCATCAAGGTCATCTCCTGGGATTCCGGCGTCAACAAGGACGGCCGCATCCTGCAGCTGAACCCGTCGTCCAACGAACTGATCGGCAAGATGTGCCTGACGCTCGTCAAGGATCATCTTGAAGGCGGCAAGGGCGACTTCGCGATCCTGTCTGCAACCACCACCTCGACGAACCAGAACATCTGGATCGACCAGATGAAGAAGCAGCTCAAGGACTTCGCTGGCCTGAACCTGGTCACCACGGTTTACGGCGACGACCTCTCCGACAAGTCCTATCGTGAAGCAGAAGGCCTGCTGAAGTCCAACCCTGATGTCAAGGTCATCGTCGCTCCGACGACGGTCGGCGTTTTGGCCGCTTCCAAGGTTGTCGAAGACAAGGGTCTTGTCGGCAAGGTCTATGTCACGGGTCTTGGCCTGCCGTCCGAAATGGCCGGTGCGATCAAGTCGGGTGCGACGAAGGAATTCGCGATCTGGAACCCGATCGACCTCGGCTACTCCGCGACGCAGATCGCCTATCACCTCGTAAAGGGTGACGCGACCGGAGCGCCGGGCACCGAAATCGAAGCCGGCCGCATGGGCAAGATCAAGGTAGACGACAAGGGCGAAGCCGCGATGGCCGACCCGTTCATCTACAACGCGTCGAACATCGACCAGTTCTCGAAGGTTTTCTAAGCCTTTCGCGGACAGACAAAACCCGGCGGCACTGCCGCCGGGCCCTTCCCAATGAACACTGGTAAGCGCTGATGAACAACGCCCTTCAACACCCTGTTGCAAGCGTCGCGACAAACGACGTACCCGCAATTCTCGAGATGCGCGGCATCTCGCAGATCTTCCCTGGCGTGAAGGCGCTCGATAACGTCAGCATCGCGCTCTATCCCGGCAAGGTCACCGCGCTGATCGGCGAAAACGGTGCCGGCAAGTCGACCCTTGTGAAGATTCTCACCGGCATCTACCGGCCGAACGAAGGCGAGATCATCGTCGACGGCAAGCCGACGACGTTTGCCAATGCGCAGGCCGCGATCGATGCCGGCGTCACCGCGATCCATCAGGAAACCGTCCTCTTCGACGAGCTGACGGTTGCCGAAAACATCTTCCTCGGCCATGCGCCGAGAACGAAATTCCGCACGATCGACTGGACGCTGATGAACAGCCGCGCCAAGGCGCTGCTGACCTCGCTCGAAAGCAATATCGATCCGACCATCCGCCTGAAGGACCTCTCGATCGCGCAACGCCATCTCGTGGCGATCTCCCGCGCACTGTCGATCGAGGCCCGCATCGTCATTATGGACGAGCCGACCGCCGCCCTGTCGCGCAAGGAAATCGACGATCTCTTCCGCATCGTCGAGGGCCTCAAGGCGCAGGGCAAGGCGATCCTCTTCATCAGCCACAAGTTCGACGAACTCTATGAGATCGCCGACAACTTCGTCGTGTTCCGCGACGGCAAGGCTGTCGGCCACGGCAAGCTGAAGACCACACCGCAGGACGACATCGTGCGGCTTATGGTCGGCCGCGACGTCGAGAATGCGTTCCCGAAGATCGATGTCGCCATCGGCGCGCCGGTCCTGCAGGTCGAGAAGTACTGTCACCAGACTGAATTCCGCGACATTTCGCTGACGCTGCGCAAGGGCGAGATCCTCGGCATCTACGGCCTGATCGGCGCCGGTCGTTCCGAGCTTTGCCAGTCGCTGTTCGGTATCACCAAGCCTCTATCCGGCAAGCTGACGCTCGACGGCAAGGAGATCAGCATCAACTCGCCGCTCGACGCGATCAAGGCCGGCATCGTCTATGTACCGGAAGAGCGCGGGCGCCATGGCCTGGCGCTGCCGATGCCGATTTACCAGAACATGACACTACCGTCGCTCGGGCGCACCTCGCGCAAGGGTTTCCTGAAGGCGGCCAACGAGTTCGCGCTCGCCCGCAAATACGCCGAACGGCTCGATCTGCGCGCCGCGGCTCTCTCCGTCCCTGTCGGCACGCTGTCGGGCGGCAACCAGCAGAAGGTGGTTATCGGCAAGTGGCTGGCGACCATGCCCAAGGTCATCATTCTCGACGAGCCGACCAAGGGCATAGACATCGGCTCGAAGGCGGCCGTGCATGGCTTCATCAGCGAGCTCGCCGCCGAGGGCCTGTCCATCATCATGATCTCGTCCGAACTGCCGGAGATCATCGGAATGTCCGACCGGGTTCTTGTCATGAAGGAGGGCCTGTCTGCCGGCCTCTTCGAGCGCAGGGACCTGACGCCGGAAACGCTGGTGCGCGCTGCCACCGGTAACGCTTGAGGGTACCAGCATGTCCAGACTCCTGAAAAAACGCGAAACGCTGCTCTTCATCATCATCGCGGTGATGATCGCGGTCTTCTCGACGCGAGCCCAGGGCTTCGCGACGCCTGCTAACCTCGCCGGCATCTTCAACGACACGTCGATCCTGATCATCCTGGCGCTTGCGCAGATGACTGTTATCCTGACGAAGTCGATCGACCTTTCGGTTGCCGCCAACCTCGCCTTCACCGGCATGGCGATCGCGATGCTGAACGCCGCGCATCCGGATCTGCCCCTTATTGTCCTGATCCTTGCCGCGGTGCTGATCGGCGCCTTTCTCGGTGCGATCAACGGCTTCCTGGTTTGGGCACTCGAAATTCCGCCGATCGTCGTGACATTAGGTACGCTGACCATCTATCGCGGCATGGCCTTCGTGCTGTCGGGCGGTGAATGGGTCAACGCGCACCAGATGACGCCGACGTTCCTCAACGTTCCACGCACTGTCGTCCTCGGCATGCCGATCCTGAGCTGGGCCGCGATCATCATCGTGGCGCTGATCTACATGCTGCTGAAATACACCCAGTTCGGCCGCTCGACCTATGCGGCGGGCGGCAATCCGACCGCGGCCGTCTATGCCGGTATCGATGTTGGCTGGACGAAATTCCTCGCCTTCGTTCTCTCAGGCGCATTGGCAGGTCTTGCAAGCTATCTCTGGGTGTCGCGCTACGCCGTCGCTTATGTCGATATCGCAAACGGCTTCGAACTCGACAGCGTTGCGGCCTGCGTCATCGGCGGCATCTCGATCGCGGGCGGCGTGGGTTCAGTCATCGGCACGGTGCTCGGCGCCCTCTTCCTCGGCGTCATCAAGAACGCACTGCCTGTCATCGGCATCTCGCCGTTCACGCAGATGGCGATCTCCGGCACCGTCATCATCCTCGCCGTCGTCTTCAACGCAAGGCGCGAGCGCAATCGCGGCCGCATCATCCTGCGTGACAAGGCCGCGGCAGAGACCCCAGCAGAGGTGGCAGCATGAGCACCGTCGTTTCCACGCACACCGAAAAGCGCGTCATTCCGGACCGCTTGGGAACTCCGTTCAAGCGCATCATGTCGAGTTGGGAAGTCCTGCTCTTCGGCGTCGCGGTCCTGATCTTCATCTTCAACTCCCTGGCATCGCCCTACTTCCTGGATGCCTGGAACCTCTCCGACGCGACCTTCAACTTCACAGAAAAGGCGATGATCGCCTTCGCCATGGCGCTGCTCGTCATCTCGGGCGAGATCGACCTGTCGGTCGCGGCCATCATCGCGCTCGCCTCGACCGCCATGGGCGCCGCTGCCCAGGCTGGCGTCGGCGCGCCTGGTCTCGTCGCCATCGGCGTCGGTGTCGGCCTGCTCTGCGGCATGTTCAACGGTTTCCTGGTCTCGGTGTTGAAACTGCCGTCGATTGTCGTGACCATCGGCACGATGAGCCTGTTTCGCGGCATTTCCTACATCGTCCTCGGCGACCAGGCTTATGGTGGTTACCCAGAGGACTTCGCTTTCTTCGGCCAGGGTTACGTCGTCTGGGTCTTCTCCTTCGAGTTCGTGCTCTTCATCGTATTGGCGGTCCTGTTCGCCATTCTCCTGCACGCCACGAACTTCGGCCGTCAGGTTTACACGATCGGCAACAATGATTTCGCCGCCCGCTTCTCCGGCATCCCGGTCGAGCGCGTGAAGTTCATTCTCTTCGTGCTGACAGGCGTGATGAGCGGCATCGCCTCGGTCTGCCTCACTTCGCGGCTCGGCTCGACGCGCCCGTCGATCGCGCAGGGCTGGGAGCTCGAGGTCGTGACCATGGTCGTTCTCGGCGGCGTCTCGATCCTCGGCGGCTCCGGCAAGATCGGCGGCGTCGTCATCGCGGCCTTCGTGATGGGCCTCGTCACCTTCGGCCTCGGGCTCCTCAATGTACCCGGCATCGTCATGTCGATCTTCATCGGCCTGCTGCTGATCATCACCATCGCGATCCCGATCATCGCCCGCCGCATCAAAGCCATGAGTTCCTGATGACCCTTGAGAAACACGCTTTCAAGATGACGCTCAATCCCGGCATGGAAGCCGAGTACAAGAAGCGCCATGACGAAATCTGGCCGGAACTGGTGGACCTCCTGCACAAATCAGGCGCCAGCGACTATTCGATCCATCTGGACCGGGAAACCAATACGCTGTTCGGCGTGCTGACCCGACCGACGGATCACACCATGGCGAGCCTGCCGGAGCATCCGGTCATGAAGAAGTGGTGGGCGCACATGGGGGACATCATGGCGACCAACCCCGACAATTCGCCCGTCCAGAGCGACCTCGTCACCGTCTTTCACATGCCATGACCGCGCATCCCAACTACGCTCGCATCGCCGTTCTCGACATCGGCAAGACCAACGCCAAGGTGGTGGTGCTCGATAGCGCCACCGGCGCCGAAATCGCGGTGGTGAAGACGCCGAACACCGTCCTCAAGGACGGTCCCTACCCGCATTACGATGTGGAGGGTCTTTGGTCGTTCACATTGAATGCGCTCAAGGGCTTCGCGAAACAGCCCGGCTTCGATGCGATCTCCATTACCACGCATGGAGCATCGGCGGCATTGCTTGATGAGACCGGCGCGCTCGCGATGCCGGTGCTGGATTACGAGCATGAATACCCGCAGGAGATCCGGGATGCCTACGCCGCCCTGCGACCCGGTTTCGAGGAGACCTTCTCCCCTCACCAGACGATGGGACTTAATGTCGGCGCGCAGCTTCACTACCAGAAGACCGCCTTTCCCGCCGATTTCGCAAGAGTAGCCAGCATCGTCACCTACCCGCAATACTGGGCGGCGCGGCTGACGGGCGTTGAGGCGAACGAGGCGACCTCACTCGGTTGCCATACGGACCTCTGGAACCCGCGCACCGGCGATTACTCCTCACTGGTCGACAGGCTCGGCATCCGAGACCTCATGGCGCCCGTCCGCTCGTCCTTCGACGCGCTTGGCCCGGTGTTGCACGCGATCGCCGACGATATCGGATTGGCTGCGGGCATTCCGGTCTATTGCGGCATCCACGATTCCAACGCCTCCCTGCTGCCGCATCTGGTCACGAGGCCCGCCCCTTTCGCGGTGGTCTCCACCGGCACATGGGTCATCAACTTCGGCGTCGGCGGCGATCTCGACCATCTCGACCCCAAGCGCGACGCGCTCGCCAATGTCGATGCCTATGGCCGCGCCGTCCCCTCTTCCCGCTTCATGGGCGGGCGAGAATTCTCGACGCTCTCGGAGGAAATCGGTCCTGTCGGCTCCGATGCCGCCAACGTCGCCGTCGAACCTGTCATCGCACGCGGCATGATGCTTCTGCCGAACATCGCACCCGGTTCCGGTCCATTCCCCGGCAGAAAATCCCGCTGGATCAATGCCGACGGCGCCAGCGCCGCCGAGCGTTACGCTGCCGTCTGTCTCTATCTCGCGCTCATGAACGAGGCCTGCCTCGACCTGATCGGCGCGAAGGGTCCGATCGTGGTCGAAGGCCCCTTCGCGCTCAACGAGACCTACATGACGATTCTGGCGGCGCTGACCGGACGCGATGTGATCGCGCTGCCGGGCTCGACGGGTACCAGCCAGGGTGCGGCCTACCTAACCGGCATCCGGCCGAAGCCCGGCGCCGAGCGGCACTTCGCGCCAACCGAGATCGCCGGGCTGCGCGATTATCGCCGCGCCTGGTACGCGGCGATGGAATAGCACTCTTTCCATCGCAGCCACTCGCTCCATCTTAACGTTGCCGATAGAGTGGCGTTCCGAACAAGCTGGAGACTGACATGACTGATTCCGCCGCCGCGGCCTTCGACCCTCGCGCCCTTGCGTCCCGCCTGCACAGCCTGCGCCGCGCAGGCGAGCGGGCGCCGACCGCGGATTTCGCGCTGCCGACGGACCTGCGCCACGCCATGGATGCGCAGAATTTCCTGGCTGCCGCCGAGACCATCTCCAGCAACGCGTGGAAGGTCACGGTTTCGCCGGACGGCCAGGCCGTGACGGCGCCGCTTTCGCCCTATCACGAGGCCGTTTCCGGCGCGACGATCCCGTTTCATGCCGGCATGAAATTCGAGGCCGAGATCGCCGTGCGGCTGGGCAAGGACCTGCCGCATCGCGATACGCCCTACAGCCGCGCCGAGATCATCGACGCCATCGACACCGCCTATCTCGGGGCCGAACTGCTTGTCAGCGGCATCAAGGAGAGCGGCGCCCTGTCGTTCCTGCTTTTCCTTGCCGATCGACTCGGCAACAGCGGCTATGTGCTCGGCCCGGCCCTGCCGAAGACAGTCATCGACACTGTGGGCGGCACGCCCTTGAAGGTGACGTTGAACGGCGCAAGCATCTACGACGGCCCGGCTGGCCACCCCAAAGGCGATGTCCTCACCTGGCTCTCCGCCTATGCGAACGACAAGCAGCGGCCCGATAGTTCGCTCAAGGCCGGCGCGCTGATCACCACGGGCACGCTCTGTGGCGCGATCGAACTGTCTGGCCCCGGCCTTATCGAGATTTCGCTCGGAGCCGACCGCCTGCAACTGACCGTGGGCTGACCGCAGCCACGCAGACGGGAACCTTGGTCGGAGCAAATGCATTGTTGAGCTATCGCCGTGATCTGGGAGGATGCGATGCGAACTCTTTATCCGCCGGTTCTTGCAGCCCTGCTCTCGCTCGCCGCCGGCACCGTGTCGGCGAGTGAGGCCGGTTTCCTGAAAACGCTCGCCGGTGGCTGGACCGGCAGCGGCATGATGAAGCGAACGACCGCATCGTCGCCCGTCAATCTCGACTGCACGTTCCAGTCGAAGGTCAGTGGCGAGGCGCTATCGATGAACGGCACCTGCACCGGCCTGATCGTGCTCTCGCGCGAAGTCTCGGCCACCGTAACCGCGAGGGGAAAGCAATATAGCGGCAGCTATGTCGGCCCCTCCGGCGGCGTTTCGAAGCTCAACGGCGGGCGCAGCGGCGACGCCATCAACCTCGCCGTTCGCTGGTCGAAGATCATCAATGGCGATCGCACCGCCAGCATGACGATCCAGCGCCTGGGCAACAATGCCATCCGGATCAAGACGATCGACAAAGATCCGGCATCCGGCAAGCAGGTGGTGACCAGCGAAATCAATCTGCGGCGAAACTGACCCGTTCCGCCCCTCGTCTGCCCTGATCGCACAACCTATATTGCAGGCAACAAGGCCGGCGATCTCCGCCCGGCGAACCGGAGATATGTATGAGCACCGATCCATACGAGCTTCTGGGCGTGAAGAAAGACGCCTCGCAAAAGGATATTCAAAGCGCATTCCGCAAGCTCGCAAAGAAACTTCACCCCGATCTCAATCCGGGAGACAAGAAGGCGGAGGAGCGCTTCAAGGAGATTTCCTCGGCCTATGAAATCCTCGGCGACGAGGACAAGCGCAAGCGCTTCGACCGCGGCGAGATCGACATGACCGGCGCCGAGAAGCCGCAGCGCAACTATTATCGCGACTATGCGAACGCGGCTGGAGCGGGCGCTGGCAATCCGTATCACAACAGCTCCGGCTTCGCCGATTTCGGCGACAGCGACGACATATTCTCCAACTTCTTCTCGCAGCGCACCCGCCAGGGCGGCGGGTTTCGCGCACAGGGGTCGGATCGCCGCTTTTCCATGGAGGTCGATTTCCTCGACGCAGTGAACGGCACGAAAACGCAGATCAGGCTCCCCGATGGCCCCGCGATCGATCTTCAGATTCCACCGGGAACCCGCGACGGCCAGACGCTGCGCCTGAAAGGCAAGGGCGAGCCCGGAATAGGCGGCGCGGCGGCCGGTGATGCGCTGGTGGAAATCCGCGTTCGCCCGCATGCCTTCTATATTCGCGATGGAGACGACATCCGTTTTGATCTGCCGATCTCGATCAGCGAGGCAGTCCTCGGCGGCAAGGTGCGCGTGCCGACGCCGTCAGGCCCGGTCAACGTGACGCTTGCGCCGAATTCCAACACCGGCAAGGTCCTCCGCCTGAAGGGCAAGGGCGCGCCGAAGCGCGGCGGCGCCGCTGGCGATATCTATGTCTCGCTGAAGATCGTCCTGCCCGACGCGCCCGATCAGAAATTGACGGAGTTCATGGAAAGCTGGGCGCCCGAGCATCCGCAGGAGCCAAGAAAGAGCATGGGAGAATGACCATGAATGATCTTGAACTCATCCACTTTCTGAAGATCGAAGGCACGGTTCTCGACGTCTGGGTCGAGCAGGGCTGGCTGTTGCCGGAAACGCGCGGAAACAACCGCGAGTTTCGCGACGCCGATGTCGCGCGCGGCAGGTTGATCCTCGACCTCACCCGCGATCTCGGCGTCAACGAAGCCGGTGTCGACCTGATGATGGACCTCGTCGATCAGATCCACGGCCTGCGCTCGACGCTGCGCGAGCTCGTCACCGCGATGGAAGAGCAGGACGACGAGGTGAAACGCAGGCTTCGCAACAAGCTGGCCGACCGCCCGGAAATCAGGCGGCTCTAGCCGCGATGACTGCAACATAGGGAGGAACACCTTGACCACCGAGCACAGCCACGACGACCATGAACACGCGCCGGTCGATTGGAAAGAGCACGGGATCAAGGTCATCCCGGGCAACGCGCTTGATCCCAACACCGCGCAGACACCGGGCATGAACCGCGCCACCGCGATCAACGAGGCACGAGCCGGTGCCGAAAAAATCTGGGCCGGCACCGTGACGATCCATGCCAACGCCAAGACCGGCGCCCATCATCACGGCGATCTCGAAAGCATCATCTACGTGCTCAAGGGCAAGGCACGCATGCGCTGGGGCGAACGGCTGGAATATACCGCCGAGGCGGGACCGGGCGACTTCATCTACGTTCCGCCTTTCGTGCCGCACCAGGAAATCAACGCCAGCACCGACGAAGTGCTGGAATGCGTGCTGATGCGCTCCGGCCAGGAGCCCGTCGTGGTGAACCTCGACATAGAACCCGTCGAGAAACCGGAGAACGTGCCCTGGATCGACCCGATCCACCGATAGGGTGAACCGGGTGCCCGGTCAGCTGAGATAGTCCAGCCCGATATCGAGCGTCGGTGCGCTGTGCGTGCACCAGCCCACCGAGATCAGATCAACGCCGGCGGCGGCGATTGCCGCGACCGTTTCGAGCGTCACGCGGCCGGAGGCTTCGGTCACCGCGCGGCGGTCGACGATCGCCACCGCTTCCCGAAGCTTCTCGGGCGTCATGTTGTCGAGCAGCACGGCGTCCACGCCGATTTCCATCGCCTCGCGAAGCTGCTCGAGCGTGTCGACCTCCAGCTCGATCTTGACCATGTGCCCGACACCGGCCTTGGCGCGGCGCACCGCCTCCATGACGCCGCCGGCGATGGCGACGTGGTTGTCCTTGATGAGCACGGCGTCGGACAGCGCGAAACGATGATTCATGCCGCCGCCGGCACGCACGGCGTATTTCTCCAGCGCCCGCAGGCCGGGCGTCGTCTTGCGCGTGCAGGCGATCGACGCTCTGGTTCCCTTGATCGCATCGACCAGCTGGGCGGTCACCGTCGCGATGCCGGAGAGATGGCCAAGGAAGTTCAGCGCCGTCCGCTCGCCGGTCAGCAGCGCACGCGATGGTCCCGTGATCGTCGCGATCACATCGCCGCTCGCGACGGCGGCGCCATCCGGGAGATGGCGAAGGATAGAGATCGCCGGATCGACGAGTTGAAATGCCAGCTCGGCGGCATCGAGCCCGGCGATCACGCCGGGTTGCCGGGCGGCCACGACCAGCGACGAGCGGTGCTCCGCCGGAATGACGGCGGCCGAGGTGATATCGCCGGCAAGACCCAGGTCTTCGAGGAGTGCCGCGCGCACGGCGGGCTCGATCATCAGGCGGGGCAAGGGGGCAAGCGTCATGTCAGGCACTCCGTGCAAGGGTTTGCGTGTGGTCGCGGGCAAAGTCGAGCGCTTCGGCCAGCGTCATCGTGCATCGCCGGGCGATTGCGTGTTTCGATGGGAAGTCCGTTCTGGCGTGGGCGCCGCGCGATTCCGTTCTGAGCAGTGCCGATACCGCCATCAGCAGACCGACGCAGGCCGGATCGGCGGCAGTGCTGTCGCCCTCGGCAAGAGGCAGCAAATCGGTAATGGCCGCACGCAGCGATGCCGCGTTGCGCAGGACGCCGAGATGCCGGGAGACGAGCGGGCGTACGATCGATGCATCCGCCGCCAGCGAAAGAGTGCGCTTCGTCGAAACGGCCACGACGGGACCGGCGATCGTACCAGCGAGATCGTTGCCAGCGCGCAGGCCCATGGCCGCCGCCTCGAGCAGCGAATTGCTGGCAAGCCGGTTGGCGCCATGCAGCCCGGTCGATGCCGCCTCGCCCACGACCCAAAGGCCGGGAACGGAACTGCGGCCGCGAAGGTCCGTGACGATGCCGCCCATATGGTAATGAACCGCCGGGCAGACCGGAATGGCCTGGCGCGCCGGATCGATCCCGGCATCGCGGCAGAGCCGGTGGATGGTCGGAAACCGTGTGGCAAAACGCGGGCCAAGCGACTGCCGCGCATCGAGAAAGACCCGCCTCCCGGCAGAAATCTCGGCGCTGATCGCCCGGGCGACGATATCGCGCGGCGCAAGTTCGCCGCCGTCGATACCGGCCATGAAACGTTCACCCCTGTCGTTGACAAGGATTGCCCCCTCCCCGCGCACGGCTTCGCTGACCAGCGCCAGCGGCCGGCTGTTCGAGACCAGAGCGGTCGGATGGAACTGCACGAACTCCATGTCGGCGACAACGGCTCCCGCCCTTGCCGCGAGCGCGATCCCTTGGCCGAAGTTCGAGGTCGGGTTGGTGGTGTAGTCGTAGAGCCCGCCGATGCCGCCGGTCGCCAGAGCGACCCGTGATGTGCGGATCGTGGAGAGCCCGTTGTCCCTGGCCACGATAAGGCCGGCAACGGCGCCCTGCTCGACAAGCACTTCGCGAACCTCGGCTCGCTCCAATACTGCTATCGATGGCGTGTTTGCCACCGCTCGCGTCAGCGCATCGATGATGGAGGCGCCCGAGGCATCGCCGCTGGCATGGACAATACGTCGACGCGCGTGAGCCGCCTCCAGGCCGAGTGACAATGCACCCGTCGCGTCCCGGTCGAACCGAACGCCCAGCCTCTCGAGGGTCGCGATCACAGCGGGAGCTTCCGCCGTGATTACACGCGCGACTTCATCATCGCAGAGACCGTCGCCGGCGGCGATCGTATCTGCCAGGTGGATCTGCGGATCGTCATCCGAACCAAGCGCGGCGGCGATGCCCCCCTGCGCCCAGGCGCTCGACGTCTCGAAACCAAGCGCCGCGCGGGTAATGAGGACGACCGGTTGCCGTGCGAGCGTCAGTGCGGTCATCAACCCCGCAAGACCGCTGCCGACGACAACGATGCGGCCATCATACTGGCTGAGGATATCGGTCATATCTCAAGCATCCTCTCGACCGCCCGCCGCGCCGCGCCGGCGATGCTGGGATCGACGGTTACCTCGTGCCTGTTCTCCTCCAGCGCCGTGCGGATGTTGGCGAGCGTGATCCGCTTCATGTGCGGGCAGAGATTGCAGGGGCGAATGAACTCGACGTCGGGGTGGTGGACAGCGACGTTGTCGCTCATCGAGCACTCCGTCAGCAGCACCACCCGCGCCGGCCGCTTCTCGCCGACATAGTCGGACATCACCGCGGTGGAGCCGGCAAAATCAGCCTCCATTACGACATCGGGTGGACATTCCGGGTGGGCGAGAACGGTGACGCCTGGGTAGTTCTCGCGCAGCTGGCGGATATCGTCAGCGGTGAAGAGTTCGTGCACCTCGCAGTGCCCATGCCACGCCAGGACCTCGACATCCGTTTCGCGGGCGACGTTGCGCGCCAGATACTCATCGGGGATCATCAGCACGCGGGGAACGCCGAGCGCCTCGACAACCTTCTTGGCGTTGCCCGACGTGCAGCAGATGTCGGACGCGGCCTTCACCGCCGCGGATGTGTTGACGTAGGTGATGATCGGGACGCCGGGATGAGCCTGGCGCAACAGGGCGACGTCTTCAGGCGTGATCGAATCCGCCAGCGAGCAACCGGCACCCATATCCGGGATCAGAACGGTCTTTCCGGGATTGAGGAGCTTGGCCGTCTCCGCCATGAAGTGCACGCCCGCCAGCACGATCACATCGGCATCGACATCGATTGCTTTTCTCGCCAGCGCCAGACTGTCGCCGACGATATCGGCCACGCCATGGAAGATTTCCGGCGTTTGGTAATTATGGGCGAGGATCACCGCATTGCGACGGCGCTTGAGGTCGAGGATCGCCTCGACATCCGCCTCGTAGGACATCCATTCCGCCTTCGGGATCACGCGGCTGACCCGATCATAGAGCGAGGCTGCGGTAACGGCGCGGTTCATGGCTGATCTCCCAATTATGCTCGACTTGAGCATTTCATGGGCAAATAGATATTCTCAGATCGAGCATATGTCAATTGCGGGAGAGTGGAAGCTTTGACCCCGAGAGCGCACGCTCTTCCAGTACGGCGTGGCGGTAACGAAACAGCTTGGCCGGACGGCCACCGGTTTCGCTTTCGCTCTCGCCGGTTTCCTCGACCAGTTCCTGCTGCTCGATCAGCCGGCGGAAGTTCTGCTTGTGCAGCGTCAGCCCCGCCAGCGCCTCCACCGTGCGCTGCAGCTGCAGCAGCGTGAAGCTTTCGGGCATCAGCTCGAAAACGACGGGACGATATTTTATCTTGGCGCGCAGCCGCGCGATGCCGGTGGCGAGAATGCGCCTGTTGTCGGCGAACATCGCCCGGCCCGGGCTGGTTTCGGCCGGCGCGCCGGCTTCGGCGACGAGTCCGGCCTCGTAAAGCAGCTCATAGCGCTGCAGCACCATGTCCTCGTTCCAGGCGCCCTCGAGACCGAAGGCAAAGACAACGCGGCGCAGACGACCCTCATTCTTCAGCGGATCGCTTTCCGCCCAGCGCAGCAGCCTCCCGGCGATATCGCCGAGAATAGCCGGCGAGCCGGAGCGCCTGTCTTCCCAAGGGAAATACTCATACCAGCCGTGCCAGCCCGGCCGACCGCCGCCGGGTGCTGCCTGTTCGCGAACCAGGCCGAGATAACTGATGGAAATCGTTCGCCCGCCGAGAATATCATTGTTCCGGTCGCGATCGGCAAAGGTGTAAAGCTGCTCGAGATAGCCGACCGGGTGCGCGGTCTGATCCTGAACCCATTCGCGCAGACCGCTCTGGAGCGTCCGGTGGCCCATTTCGAAAGGGCCAGAAGGAAGCGCGTCGCCGGAGCGAACCGTCATGACGCGCGGTTCGCCGCCGGTGACGGCGGCAAGCACGGCAATCAGCTCCGCATGGGCAAATCCTATGGTCAAAGAAACGCGAATCCCGTTGTCATTGGTTTTCTATCTGGCATATGGCGCCGGCCAACGAAAGCGTGGGCGGCATCATCCTTCCAGTGCCGCACGCAACGCCTTGGCCTGTTCATTGAACGCATCGAACTGCTTCAGGTCCATGCCCGAACGCTCCACCAGGGCCTGGCCCAGGCAATTGCTTTTCACCAACACCTTTCGCCCGGCGTCCGTCAGCCATACATGAACCTGGCGCTCATCGACCGTGCTGCGCTTGCGCGTCACGAGACCGGCCTCCTCCATCCGTTTGACCGGCGGCGTGATGGTGCTGGATTCGAGCGCGAGGCGCTCCGCGATACCGCCCACCGTCCGCCCATCCTGCTCGCCGAGCGCGCTCAGCACGAGATATTGCGGATAGGTTATTCCCATCTCGTCGAGCATGGGCTTATAGAGTCGGTTGATCGCGATGCTCGCAGCATAGAGCGAGAAGCATAGCTGATTGTCCAAAGGGACGGTTTGCGAAGCAGACATGGCTGTCTCCCTAGATCGATCATTTCTCATTATCACAAAATAGTATCGCGATAACGATTTTTGTAGACACGATGCAAAAATGGGTTTAGCCGTATTTTTATCGCGATATTGTTTATCGCGAAATCGACAAAGGAGATCATTATGAACGCGTCGAACAGCCAAGCCACCCGCAGGGGCGTGATGACTGCCGGTCTGGGTCTTGCTGCGGCAGCCGCAGCCCTGCCTTTCGCCAATTCCGCCGAAGCGGCCACCAAGACGAAGTCTTCCAAGGAGAAGAGCACCATGAGCAGCAGCACGTTCACCACCAAGGACGGCACGCAGATCTTCTACAAGGATTGGGGCACCGGTCAGCCGATCGTCTTCCATCACGGCTGGCCGCTGAGCTCCGATGATTGGGATGCGCAGATGCTCTACTTCCTCGACAAAGGCTACCGCGTCATCGCTCACGACCGCCGCGGTCACGGCCGCTCCAGCCAGACGGCGACCGGCAACGAGATGGACACCTATGCCGCCGACGTTGCCGAACTCGCCAAGCATCTGGACCTGAAGGACGCCATTCACGTCGGCCACTCGACCGGCGGTGGCGAAGTTGCCCGCTACGTTGCCCAGTATGGCGGCAAGGGCCGTGTAGCCAAGGCCGTCCTGATCGGCGCCGTTCCGCCCATCATGGTCAAGTCCGAGAAGAACCCCGGCGGCCTGCCGCTTGAAGTCTTCGACGGCTTCCGGGCAGCACTCATCGCCAACCGCGCGCAGT
Organism: Hyphomicrobiales bacterium; assembly: GCA_900471485.1. Classification (GTDB taxonomy): domain Bacteria; phylum Pseudomonadota; class Alphaproteobacteria; order Rhizobiales; family Rhizobiaceae; genus Rhizobium. The sequence goes on along the minus strand of UCEU01000008.1, from coordinate 106,519 downwards.
TCTACCGCGACATTCCAAGCGGCCCTTTCTACGGCTTCAATCGCCCGGGCGCGAAAGTATCGCAGGGCGTGATCGACAACTGGTGGCGTCAGGGCATGATCGGCGGCGCGAAGGCGCATTACGATTGCATCAAGGCGTTCTCGGAGACCGATTTCACCGACGACCTGAAGAAGATCGACGTTCCCGTCCTGGTGATGCACGGCGATGACGACCAGATCGTGCCGATCGCCGATTCTGCACTGCTCTCTTCCAAGCTGCTCAAGAAGGGCGAGCTGAAGGTCTACAAGGGCCTGCCGCACGGCATGGCAACCACCCATGCAGACGTGATCAATCCCGACCTGCTCTCCTTCTTCAAGGCCTGAGCGCGAAGCATTCAAGGGCGCCCGCGGTGGCGGGCGCACTTTGAAGATGCCACTGCGGAAGACTAGCGGCTCGCCGGATCGCTATCGGCAAAGGAGACCGCATAGTCCCGCAGATGGGCAACCAATGCTCTTGCATAGCGCGGAAGTTGGGCTTCGCTCTTCACGCAGAGATAGAGTTCCCGTTCCGCCCAAGAATCCTCGATCGCCACGATCCTGAATTTCATGAAGGTCTCGTAGCGCCGCGCCGCACTTTCGGGGATGATGGCAATACCGGCATTGCACTCAACCATCCGGCAGATGCCCTCGAAGCCATCCATCCGCATGCGAATATTCAGTTCCCTTCCAAGCTCGCCGGCGGCGCGACGCAGGAATTGCGACAGAGCAACTTTCTCCTGCAAACCAATCAGCCGGAAATCCAGAATGCGGACGAAATCGATCGGTCCCTGCGGCAGATCGAAAGCCGGCGGCACGACGAGCACCAGCCGGTCGGGCACGAAGCGGGTGCGCTCCAAACCGCTCATATCCGCTGACGTGGCAACAATGCCGACATCGGCATCGCCGTTTTTCAACATGGTGATCACTTCGAAACTCGGTCGATCACTGATCGACACGTTGATATCCGGATTGGCCGCCAGAAATGTGCCGAGTGCGGTCGGCATATGTTCGGCAAGGATGTTGGTGTTCGACAGGATGCGGACGCGGCCACTTCTGCCTTCGGCGAATTCGTCCAGCTCGGCTTCAATCTGCCGGGCATCCCCGATGATCTTGCGCGCGTGACGCGCCAGCATCTCTCCCGCAAGCGTGGGCCGAATGCCCCGTCCGGTTCTCTCGAACAGATCAAGGTCGAAGGCAGCCTCCATCCGCTTCAGCCGCGCACTGACAGCGGCGACGACGATATTGTTGCGGGCGGCCGCGGCCGTCAGGCTCCCCGCATCGACAGCCGACAGGAATATCCTCAGATCCGTTAGATCGAACTTCATCGAAACCCTTCACTTTTCGTGAAATCTGCTTCTAGAACAAACTGATTTCAACCCCTGCTCCGTGCGGATATGACGAAACGCAAGCCGCAATCGCGACGCATCGACACACCCTTTCGATCCTCTATCCGGATCATCACAGCCAAGCAATATCAATAATTTGCTTTGCACATCGGGTCAGATATGCCGATGCGCACGACGGTGAAGCAGATCAGCCTTGCTCGTGGGAGGTCGAAGCATGGTCTGTTGACTATTGTTCATGCTTTATGAAAGCAGTCGATATGCCGCCGCATGCCACTCCCACTCAACGCTCCCTTGCCTCTTCGTTTCTATCGCACTGTCGCCAGACCGCTTTCGGGTTTCTCTGTCTTTCTACGCTCGCCGTCGGCGCGGGCACGGCAAGCGCGCAGGACGCGTCGAACGGCGACCAAGCAGCCTTGACCGCCAAGGGGCGCTATCTCGCGACAGCAGCCGATTGCGCGGCCTGCCATACCACGCCGCATGGTGGCCAGCCTTTCGCGGGTGGCTATGGCATCCAATCCCCGCTCGGCACGATCTTCTCGACCAACATCACGCCATCGACGAAAGATGGCATCGGCAGCTATAGCGAGGCCGATTTCGCGCGCGCGGTGCGTGACGGCGTCGCCAAGGATGGCACGCATCTCTACCCCGCCATGCCCTATACGGCCTACGCAAAGCTGACCGACGAGGACATCTCGGCGCTCTATGCCTATTTCATGCATGAAGTGAAGCCCGTCGATCAGGCTTCGCAGAAAACGGAACTGCCGTTCCCCTTTTCGATCCGCGCCTCGATGGCGGCCTGGAACCTGCTTTTCCTCGACGCCGATCGCTTCAAGCCGGACGCATCGAAATCGGCTGAATGGAACCGTGGGGCCTATCTCACTGAGGCGCTGGAGCACTGCAGCACCTGCCACACACCGCGCAACCTGTTGATGGCGGAAGCGGGAAGCAAGGCGTTGGGCGGCGGCTCCCTGGGCTCGTGGTACGCGCCGAACATCACCTCGGACAAGCTCGAAGGCATCGGCGGCTGGTCCGACGACGAACTCAAGCAGTATCTGAAGACCGGCCATGTCGCCGGCAAGGCGCAGGCGGCCGGCCCGATGGCCGAAGCCATAGAGAACAGCCTGCAGCATCTCAACGACGACGACATCGGCGCGATGGTCACCTACCTCAAGGACATCAAGCCGGTATCGACAGGAGAAACCAAGGCGCGCTTCGATTTCGGCCAACCTTCGGAAAACGCCGAAGCAACGCTACGCGGCCTACCGGGGCAGGGGCCCGAGCAGAACGGCTTTGCGATCTTCAGCGGCACCTGCGCGGCTTGCCATCAGGCCGAGGGGCAAGGCAACAAGGCCTATCCGTCACTCTTTCACAACACGGCCACTGGCGGTGATCGCCCCGACAACCTGATCTCGACGATCGTCTACGGTCTGCATCGCACCGTGGGCGACCAGACGGCCTTCATGCCGGGCTTCGGCACCGATGTCGCCTATCCGACCGATCGCCTGTCGGACAAGGACATCGCCGATGTCAGCAACTATGTGCTGGCCCAGTACGGCAATCCCGCGCTGAAGGTTTCCGAGGCCGACGTACTGCGCATTCGCGAAGGTGGCGAAAAGCCTCTGATCGTGAAGCTCGCACCCTTCGCGGCGCCCGCCGCGGCGGCCGTTGTGGTCATCGTGCTCGGTCTGATCGCCTGGCTCGTCCTGCGTCGCCGGCCGAAAGCAGCCCTCAACTGAGCCGAAGCCTGCTTCCCCTTCTCCATTGAACGCTCCCCTGGAGACCTCCAATGACTTTCGATTCTTCCTCCCCCACAGTCCTCGGCCGCAGCCTGTCGCGGCGCGGCCTGCTCCGCAGCACGGTCGCCATTGGCGGCCTGGCTCTCATCGCGGATCTGGCCGGCCCCGCATCGGTGCTGGCTGCCGACGATCAGGTCGCGACCTTCACCCGGTTGTCCGAATTCCTGACCGGCTACGAGCTCGACCCAGTGATCGGCGGGCGTTTCCTGGCCGCACTCGGCAAGCGCAACGCCACGCTGAGCGCGGATCTGGCTGCCCTTCAGCAGCGGATCATGCAATCCGGCGTTCCCGACATGGACGGCTTCCTGGCGCTGACCGGCACTGATCCGGAACTGATGAAGACCGCCACGAAGATCGTATCGGCCTGGTATCTCGGCGTCGTCGGCGATCCCGAGGATGCCGAGCTCATCACCTACGCCGAGTCGCTGATGTACCGGCCGACCCAGGGCATTCTCCCCATTCCGACCTACGGTCCCGGCCCGAACGCCTGGGGACCGAAGCCCGACAGCAAGATTTGACAGGACCACGACAATGGCAAATGACGCATATGATGCGGATGTAATCGTTATCGGCTCCGGCGTGATGGGCGGGATCATCGCGGCGAACCTCGCCAAGGCCGGCAAGAAGGTGATCATTCTGGAGGCCGGTCCGCGCGTCAATCGCCGCGATATCGTCGAGACCTTCCGCAACGCGCCCGTCAAGCTTTCGCTCGCCAACGCCAAGCTGCAGGGCGCCGGCTCTCCCTTCCCGAGCCTGCCACATGCGCCGTCGACCTATGGCGACTACCTGCAGTACGAAGGCCCGGTGAAGTACAACACGTCTTATCTGCGTGTCGTCGGCGGTACGACCTGGCACTTCGGTTCGGCGCTTTGGCGCATGATCCCCAACGACTTCAAGATTCAGTCGCTCTACGGCCGCGGCCGCGACTGGCCGATCGGCTACGACGACCTCGAGGACTACTACAACAAGGCGGAACTCGAGCTCGGCGTCACTGGTCTCGACGGCCAGGATGAGAGCGGCCAGGGCGGTGGTCCGATGCCGCCTCGCTCTATGCCCTTCCCGATGAAGCAGCTGAACTCCAGCTACATGTTCGAGACGCTTGCCGAGAAGCTCAGCGTCGGCGGTTTCAATCCGGTGCTCGAGCCGCATGGCCGCGCCTCGCGCCCCTATGGCCGCCGCCCCGTCTGCGCCGGCAACAACAACTGCAACCCGGTCTGTCCGATCGGCGCCAAATACGACGGCTCGATGCACATCGACGAAGCCGAGATGCACGGCGCCAAGCTTCTCGACAACTCGGTGGTCTACAAGATCGAGGCGGGCGACGACGGCCAGATCACCGCGATCTGGTACAAGAAGCCGGACAATTCGGAGCACAAGCTGACGGCGAGATACTTCGTGCTCGCCGCCTACGGCATAGAATCGGCCAAGCTGCTGCTGATCTCGACCTCCGACAAGTATCCGAATGGCATCGCCAACTCATCCGACCAAGTCGGCCGCAACCTGATGGACCACACCGGCATCAGCATGAACATGCTGACCAAGGAGGACATGTGGCCCGGCGAAGGCCCGACCGAGTTGCTGGTCTACCTCAACCAGCGCGACGGCGCCTTCCGCAAGGATTACCCGAGCTACAAGATCAAGGTGCGCAACACCGTGCCGACGGCGCAGATGACGGAAGGCTTCATCAAGAAGGGCATCCTCGGCTCGAAGCTGGATGAGCAGATCCGCAAATACTCGGCGCGCTCGCTGAACTGGGCGATCGACTTCGAACCGTTGCCGCTCGCCGAAAACCGTGTCACGCCATCGAAGACCAAGTTCGACGCCCTGGGCATCCCGGTCCCAGTCCTCTACTACAGCGTTACCGACTACTGGAACGCCGGGCGCGACCGCGGCTTGGAGGATCTGAACAAGATCGCTCAGCTGCTCGACGCCGAAGTACTGTCGACAGACGTCAAATGGCAGAACCGCCAGCACGTGATGGGCACGACCCGCATGGGCGACGATCCGAAGGACAGCGTCGTCGACCGCGACTGCCGGACGCATGATCACAAGAACATGTTCATTGCCGGCACCAGCGTCATGCCCTCGGCATCCTGCATGAACCCGACGCTGACGGGTGCAGCACTCAGCGTCCGTATCGCGGAACAGCTGCTCAAGGAAGTCTGAGACTCCAGGCGGGCGCGCAAAAACGCGCTCGCACCTATCCGCAGCACGTCAATCGTGCGATGAAGCACGTCGATCAACATTTCATCTCGAAGCGGCGCGACCATGAAGAAAATCGGCTTTCTCTCCTTCGGGCACTGGACGCCCTCCCCGCAATCGCAGACCCGGTCGGCAGGCGACGCTTTGCTTCAGTCGATCGACCTCGCGGTCGCGGCCGAGGAGCTTGGCGCCGATGGCGCCTATTTCCGCGTCCACCATTTCGCGCGCCAGCTTGCCGCGCCGTTTCCGCTTCTGGCGGCCGTCGGCGCGAAGACCAACCGGATCGAGATCGGCACCGCCGTCATCGACATGCGCTATGAAAACCCGCTCTACATGGCGGAGGACGCCGGCGCCGCAGATCTGATCGCCGGCGGCCGCCTGCAGCTCGGCATCAGCCGCGGCTCGCCCGAGCAGGTAATCGACGGCTGGCGCTATTTCGGTTATGCGCCGCCGGAAGGCGAGGGCGACGCCGACATGGCGCGCCGCCATGCGGAGGTGTTTCTCGACGTGCTGCGTGGCGAAGGTTTCGCGCAGCCGAACCCGCGTCCGATGTTCCCCAACCCGCCCGGCAAGCTTCGCCTCGAGCCGCACTCCGAAGGCCTGCGCGAGCGCATCTGGTGGGGCGCGAGCTCCAACGCGACCGCCATCTGGGCCGCCAAGCTCGGCATGAACCTGCAGAGTTCGACGCTCAAGGACGACGAGACCGGCGAAGCCTTCCACGTGCAGCAGGCCGATCAGATCCGCGCCTACCGGCAGGCCTGGAAAGAGGCCGGCCACAGCCGCGAACCGCGCGTCTCCGTCAGCCGCAGCATCTTCGCGCTGGTCGACGATCGCGACCGCGCCTATTTCGGGCACAGCGGCGAAAGCCAGGACAAGATCGGCTTCATCGACGAGAAGACACGCGCCGTGTTCGGCCGCAGCTATGCCGCGGAGCCGGAAGCGCTCATCGAACAGCTGAAGAAGGACGAGGCAATAGCCGAGGCGGATACGCTGCTGTTGACCGTGCCCAACCAGCTCGGTGTTGCCTATAACGCCCATGTCATAGAAGCAATTATGACCCACATCGCGCCGGCGCTCGGCTGGCGCTAAACTGAACGTTATTGCTGCAATGCAAAAAGCCGGAGGCGATAATCTTCCGGCATTTTGCCCGTCATAAATGTTCGTGGACATTTTACATAAAATTTAAGAGTTCTCCCCATCTTGCCGGCAGTGCAACACTTTCCGGCCGCGGCTGTTATTCTCAGTGGTGATTTTTTATGGATGAACTCAATATTAAGCGGCCTCTATGGATCCGCATTACTGCCTATGGTTTTGCAGCCGTACTCTTCGCCAGCGCCGCCATCGGCGGCCTCGGCTGGTACCGCCAGTCGGAAATGAACGACCGCGCGCTTCAGAAGGAGCTCGAAGGCGATCTCGCCGTGATCCAGACCGACATGCAGGCACAGAAGCGCGCTGCCGCCGCTATGGCGCTGGCGCTCGCCGGCGAATCGGACACCGCCGGCCTGATCGAAAGCAATGCCCGCGAAGCCATCGTGGCGAAATACGCGGCCAACATGCCGAAGATCATCGCCAACGGCCTGCAGCTCATCACCTTCAGCAACGCCAAAGGCGTGGCTGTCGCCCGTATCCATACGCCGGACAAGTTCGGCGACGACCTGACCAGCCGCCGCAAGACCATCGTGGCCGCCCTCAAGGAAGGCAACCTCGTTGCCGGCACCGAGCCCGGACGCACCGCGGTCAGCATGTTTGCGACCGCACCGGTCATCAAGGACGGCAAGACGGTCGGCGTGGTCGATGTCGGAACCGCGCTGACCAACGACTATTTCGCACCGCTGGCGAAATCGGTCGACGCGGCCGTTGCCATTCACATCATGGTCGATGGCAAGTTCGACGTGCAGGCCTCCACCTTCGGCGGCAAGTCCATCCTGACGCCCGAACAGGTTCAAGGTGCCTATAACGGTGAAAACGAACGGCGCTTCGCCACGGTCGATGGCAAGGACTTCGTCGTCGAGGCAGTGCCGTTCACCGACTTCTCCGGCGCCAAGATCGGCGTTCTCGAAATCGCATCCGATGTCACGCCGATCGTCGTCGCCAGCAAGCAGGCGCTGACGGCAACCCTCATCGGCACCATCGTCGTGTCGCTGCTGTCGCTGTTCGGCTTCCTGATCTTCGCCCGCTCGCTCGCCGGCCTGATCCGACGTATCGCCGTCACCATGGGGCGTTTGGCGATCGGCGACCTTCAGGCCGACATCCGTGGGCAGGAACGTGCCGACGAGATCGGCGCCATGGCGCGAGCCGTCCAGGTCTTCAAGGAAGCGGCCAACGAAAACAAGCGCCTGGAACGCGAGGCATCCGAAGCGCGCGCGACCCAGCAGGCGCAACGAGACAGCCAGCTTCAGATCGACAACGCCAAGGCCGAGGATTTGCGTGCGTTCGTTCACGCCATCGACCAGGGCTTCAGCGCGCTGTCTGCCGGCGACCTAACGGTTCGCATGGAAAATTCCGTCGCGCCCGAATTCGAGACCATTCGCGTCAAGTTCAACGACAGCATTTCGTCTCTTGAGGGAACCGTCAGCTCCGTCGTCAGTGCCGTCGGAACCATCAGCGCCGGGCTGCAGCAGATTTCGAGCGCGTCCAACGATCTCGCCAAACGCACCGAGCAGCAGGCGGCAAGCCTGGAGGAAACAGTCGCGGCGATCGGTGAAGTGACGACCGCCGTCAACGAAAGCGCCAAGGGTGCCAGCCAGGCAAAGGTCGTCGCCGCCTCTACCCAGCAGAAGGCAGAGCGTGGCGGCGAGATCGTCGGCAATGCCGTCGGCGCGATGGCCGCGATCGAGCAGTCGTCGAACCAGATCAACACCATCATCGGCGTCATCGACGACATCGCCTTCCAGACCAACCTTCTCGCGCTGAACGCCGGTGTCGAAGCCGCACGCGCGGGTGAAGCAGGCCGTGGCTTTGCGGTGGTCGCCCAGGAAGTCCGCGGACTGGCGCAACGCTCCGCCGATGCCGCGAAGGAGATCAAGACGCTGATCTCCACCTCGGCCGCCCAGGTCAAGCAGGGCGTGGACCTCGTAACGGCGTCGGGCCAGTCTCTCGATGCGATCGTCGCCGAAGTGGTTCAGATGAGCCAATTCGTCAACACGATCACGGCGAGCACCAGCGAACAGGCCGTCAGCCTCCGGGAAGTCGCAAGCTCCGCCGATCACATGGACAAGGCGACCCAGCAGAACGCGGCGATGGTCGAGGAAACGACCGCCGCCACGCAGAGCCTGTCGCGCGAAACGCAGAACCTCGCCGACATGGTCGCCGGCTTCAAGACCCGGTCGGCCCAGCAAGCCCGCCGCCCGGCTGCAGCGCGCGTCGAGCGCGCTCCGGCAGCCAGACACGCACCGATCCCGCAGATGCGCCACACCGGCAATGCCGCCGTGGCCTATGCGCCTTCGGTCGATGGCTGGGACGAGTTCTAGGACTCTCAACTACAAAGACACCGCGCGCCGCCCCATCGGAGGGCGCGCGGTGAAGATCTATGCCAATCCGCGTGCTTCGATAACGCTGCCAAGCGGCTGCTTGCGAATGTAGAAGCCGTTCGGGATCGTTTCCTGTACCAGCGGCACGTGCGAGATCAGCCCGACGACGCGCCTCTGGCCCGCCAGATTGCTCAAGACCTGCAGAACCTGATCAAGCGTTCCTGACTCGTTTTCCGTATCGAGACTGCCGAAGCCTTCGTCGATGAAAATCGTATCGAGTCGCACCTGACCGCTCGTGCTCTCGACGATATCCGAGAGCCCAAGCGCGAGCGCCAGTGCCGCCATGAACGTTTCGCCGCCGGACAATGTCGCCGTGGCGCGCGCCTTGCCGGTATGAACGTCGAAGACGCGAATGCCGAGGCCGCGCCGCGAACGGCCACTGCCGCCCTCGATCTCCCGCTCCAGGCTGAAACGCCCGCCGCTCATCGGGCCAAGCCGATGGTTGGCGGCAAGCAGCACCTGATCGAACATCGCGCCGATCGCATAGGTTTCGAGATCGAGCCGCAGCGGATTGTCGGCATTGAAGAGAGCCGCAAGCGTGCGAAGCGCGCCGGTTTCGGTTTCGATCTGCTCGAGCCTCCGCAATTCGTTGGCGATGTCGAGCTTCAGCGCTTCGAGTTGCCGCAAATGCGCCTGCGCTTCCGCGCGCGCCGTCTTCACCAGGTCGAGCGCCTGTTCGACAAGCTGATGCGCTGCTTCCGACGCCGCCACATCCGGGCGCTCCTTGCCCTCCACGGCACGCTTGGCAGCGTCCAACCCATTTCGAGCAACCGCGAGCGCACTGCGGTATTCGGCGATTGCTGCGGCATCGGCCTCGATCGTCTCGATCCACTGTTTGAGCTGCTGGAACTGTTCGAGCCCGAAGCCGCTTGCTTCCAGGCGACGCTGGAATTCCGTAGCATCCTGTTCCCGGCGAAGCTCCGCCTTCTCGTGCGCCTGCCTTGCCGCATCCGCCGCGATCTTCGCGACAATCGCCGCCTCGCGCGAGGTCCTGGCATTCTCTTCGGCTGCTCTCGCCGCTTCCACCCGGGCCGTCAGCTCCCGCACCTTCTCCGCCAGCCGTCCGGCGAGCACGCTCGCAGACCGCAATTCCTCGGGAATCACCGCGATCGCCTGTTCGAACCGATCCCGGGCAAGCGCTTCTTCCGTCCTAGCCCCATCGAAGGAAGCACGCAGCGCATCCCGCTCCATTTCCGTCGACCGGATTTCTTCCGACATTCGAGCGAGTCCCGCTTCCGCAGCGGCAAAATCCACAGTTCGGCCGAGTGCCGCGATCTCATCATTCAGGCTGACGATCGTCTCGCGCAGTTCGCCCACGGCCTGTTCGGGCTTCGGCAATTGATCTAGCCGATCCTGTCGCTCCTGCCATCTCGCTTCGGCGGATGCGCATTGGCGCGCGGTTTCCTGCTGCCTGGCCTGCGCCTGGTCGCGGGCAACCTTTGTTTGCCGAAACGTCTGGTCCAAGCCGGCATGGCCGACGCCGCCGGCGGCAGGCAGGGGGTGCTCGACCGAGCCGCAGACCGGGCAGGCATCGCCCGGCGACAGCTTGGCGGCGAGATGCACCGCCTGCGCATCGGCCAGCGCGCGCTCGGCAGCCTCGAAATGATCCCTGGCGTCGGCGAGTTGCCGCGTTGCCGCCGCATCGATGTCCTTGGCCTCCTGCAATTCGACGGCGGCCTTCTCCGTCGCGCCGATGGCTGCGCCGTAGCTCTCAGCGATTTTCAGCGCGCTCTCCGCGGCCAGAACCGCGTGCTGCAGCCTCTGCCGCGCAACGTCGTTTTCCCGCGCAAGTGACAGCGCCCGCTCAGCGTCCGCCTTCCGCGCCAGCATGTCGGCCAGCCGCGTTTCAAGCGCGTCGAACTCCCGCTTCGCCTCGCCGACCGCGGCATGGGCATCCCTTGCCTTCTTGGCATGACCATCCGCATCGCCCAGGGTCTTCTGATGACGTTGCAACTCGTCTATCTCTTGACGAAGACTTTCGACTTCCGACGACCGGACCAACTCCGCTTCGTGCAAGCCGGCCGCTGTTGCGGCCTTATCTGTAGCGGCAGCGCTATTGGCGATCGCGGTATTCATATCCGCTGCCGCTTGTCCCGCTTCCTGTTGAGCCGCAAGCGCGTGGCGCTCCACATCGAGCAATGCCTGCGCGTGTCGCGCTTTGTCCATGCGCTCCTGCAGCAGGCGGATGGTTTCCTCCCGACCGACCAGCGCGTCCAGTTCACGCTCGGTCTTTTCGACCGCCTGGAACTGATCCTCTATCTTCCGCGCGTCGGCCAAATACCACCGCGACGCTTCAAGCGCCTGCGACGCTTCGGCTTCCCTCAGCGCTTCCGCCTCATGCGCCGCCCGCGCCGCCTCGATGCCATCATGCAGCGCATCGGGGCTTTCGAAGCCGGCCGTGGAGAGCCGCTTGGCGCAAATCTCGCGTTCCTGCCGCACCTGTTTCTCGGCGGCGGCGGCATCTTCCTTGAACTTCGCGGCCATGCGGCGATACATCGAGACGTCGAAGAGTTCGCGCAGGATCTCAAGCCGCTTGTCCGTCTTGGCGGCCATGAAGGTCTCGAACTTGCCCTGCGGCAAAAGCACGATCTGCCGGAACTGCTCCGCGCCATAGCCGAGCAACCCGGTGACAGCATCTCGCACGTGACCGGTCTTCTTCTCGGCGATAACCTTGCCCGGATTGGCCTCGGTTATTTCTTCCAGCGCAAGTCCCGTGGCATCGAACAGCCAAGCCTCGTGCGCGTCCCGCGTCTCGCCCTCGCCGCGCTGCTTCGGCCGCGTTTGTTCCGGGCGGCGGCGAAGCACATAGCGTTTCGCGCCGATGTCGAAGACGAACTCCACCTCGGTCGGCAAGGTCGCGGCGGCGTGGTCGGAGCGCAGCGACGTCGTGTCCTGCTCGGCCTTGGCCGCCTCCCCGAAAAGCGCGAAGGTCATGGCGCTGAAGATCGACGATTTTCCTGAGCCGGTCGGGCCGTAGATGCCAAAGAGGCCGGAAGCGATCGCCTCGCGGAAATCCACCACCGCACGGCCGGCGTAAGGCCCGAAGGCCTGCATTGTCAGTCTGACCGGCCTCATGCGTCCACCTCGACCTGGCTGAGATCCGCAAGCGCCGACCCGATCAGGTCCAGTTCCGCCTCGGCAGGGTCCTCGCTGCGCACCTGCAGAAGGAAGTCGCGGATGACCTGTGCGGGATCATGCACGGCGGGCTGCAGCCCGGCCAACGACTTGATCTCCGGCGCGCGCTCGTCGCGGGCATAGACGATCTGGCAGGCATTCGGATAGCGCTCGCGCAGGCGTTTCATGGGATCGATCAGCGGAGTTTCGTCCATCAGCACCGCCTTGATGAAATCGTCCGACGGTTCGCCGCTGAGGAGGTCTTCCATCTTGCCGCGCAGGATTCGAACGCCGCGGGCGGGCACAAAGGGGATAGCGGTGATTGCAGCTGTGCCGTCACCATCGAGATCGACAAGCGTCATCGCCTTCGTACCACCGGCTTCGTCGAAACCGAAGGCGAGCGGTGCGCCGGAGTAGCGGATATGCGGTTCCCCGACATGATGTGGCAGATGTAGGTGGCCGAGCGCCACGTAATGCGCGCCGTCGAATGTGTCGTGACGCACGGTCTCGATGCCGCCGACGCGTGCCAGAGGCCGTTCCGCGTCGCTGGTCGCTCCCCCCTCCACGAAGGCATGCGCCACCACCACCCAGCGCGCGCCATCAGGCACATGGCGGCGGGCCGAGGCGATCTGGGCGCGGATGACGTGCTCCGGAATGGCGATCGTCTCGTCGCCGAAGCAATCGCGGGCCGCGAACTCATAAGCGAACGGCAGCGCCGAAAAGGCGACCGGGCCTGAAGCATCGTTGAGGATGAGCGGAACTTCCTCGACCAGCAGCGCGCCGCGGATCAGCGCGCGTCGCGCGTCGGTCATGACCGACATCGAGCCGATACGGTCGCCGGAATCGTGGTTGCCGGCGATCATGACGACAGCAGCATCCGTTTCGCTCGCCACCCGGCGGAGAAAATTGTTGAACTGGCGCACCGAACTGGCTGGCGGCGCGGCGCGATCGAAGATGTCGCCGGCGATGATGAATACATCCGGCCGATGTTCCTTGATCGCGTCGAGGATCTGCTCGAGAATGACGGCGTGATCCTCCTCCAGCGATATGCCGTGGAACTGGCGTCCGAGATGCAGGTCCGCGGTGTGAAGAATGCGCATGATCAAATCCGTCCGTTCGTGGCGGCTCGCCACTGCCGCGCGGCAAACGCTGCGGCATCTCTGCATCGGGGGCCACGGACCCGTGAATCCGTTGCGCCGAATATAAGGCAATTCGCCGATCCCCCTACGGCTCACGGAAGCTTATCCCCACGCATTTCACCGCGGAAAACGCCCTGCTTCCGTGAGCGGCCCGGCGGCGGCGTTCGATGCAGGAGATTTAGAACGACTCAAACTTGACTATTTAAATCATAATAAGTAAGGTCTGCTGACATAATTTGGAAGCTCGCGGGGACGGCGCGCTTCGATGATGGTTTCTATCGACATGACGGCACGAACGAACATTGACGCGATTACCGCCACGGCTGCGAAAACGCAGGCGGTCGCCGTTCGTGCGCCCATGCGCAAAGCCGATAAAAAACGCCAGTAAGCCGACAACGGAGGAGCGTGCAAGGTCACCTGCGGCTCCGACCGCGGGTGAGGTGACACGCGCGCTGCGGCGCGGCAAGGGAGACGGTTAGATGAGTGCCAATGACAAGGTTACCGGCCTTTACGACATCAGCGAAGACAAGAGCAGCTGTGGCGTCGGCTTCATCACCCGCAAAGACGGCATCCAGACCCACGATGTGCTGAAACGAGGGCACGAGGCGCTCTGTGCCGTGCCGCATCGCGGCGGCATGTCGGCCGAAGGCGTCGGCGATGGCGCCGGGATCTCGGTCGATCTGTCCCTCGGTTTCTTCCGCGGCCTGACCGGCGATCCTGCGCTTGCGCCCGGCCGCTTCGGCGTCGGCAACTTCTTCCTGCCCAACGATCCTGCACAGCACGAGCGCGCGGCCGGCATCATCGAAGCAGCGCTTGCCGAGCAGAAGCTGCCCGTGCTTCTCGTGCGCGACATCCCTGTCGACAACGACATCATCCGCCCAGCCGCGGCGCGCCACCAGCTGCCGATCCGCCAATGGGTCTTCGCGGCGCCTGAGGAAACACGCACCGCCGGCGAATTCGACTGGCGCATCCACAAGGCGCTGCTGGCGATCGAGGCCATTGCCTATACCGATCCCGCGCTTGCCGGCTTCTATCCGCTGTCGCTCAGCGCCCGCACGCAGGTCTTCAAGGGGCGTCTCAACTCCAACGAGGTGCTGCCCTACTTCCTCGATCTCGTCGATCCCGCGCACGAAATCCATACCATGTATTTCCACACGCGGTTTTCGACCAACACCGATCCGCACCCATCCATGGCCCAGCCGTTCCGCCTGATGGCGCACAACGGCGAGCTCAACACCGACAAGAAGAACCGGTTGTCGGAAGCGGCGATCGCGCTGGCCCGCAATGCCTCGATCGTCCGCCCCAAGGGCCAGTCCGACAGCTGCCGCCTTGACCAGACGCTGCAGAGCCGCGTGATGGAAGACGGGCTCGACCTCGTGACCGCGGTCGTCTCGATGATGCCGCCCGCCTGGGAAAACGACGAAACGCTCTCCGAGGACGTCAGGGCGATGTTCGAGTATTTCTCGCTCTACGAGGAGAAGAACGACGGTCCGGCGGCGCTGATCTTCGGCGACGGCACGATCATCGGCGCTAGGCTCGACCGCCTCGGCCTGCGGCCGCTGCGCACCGTCGAGACCTCGGACTATCTCTGCGTCATGTCGGAAGCCGGCCAGATCGCCTTTCCGCCAGAAAGCGTGCTCCGTCGCGGCCGCATCGAGGCCGGCGGCATGCTCTATTACGACCATGTCGCAGGCCGCTCTTTCGCAACGGGCGAAGCGCTGGAAATGCTTGCGGCACAGCGAGATTACAAGACGCTTTTGACCGAAGCCCGCATTCGGCTCGAGGATCTGCCCGATATCCCCGCCGACCAGCAGGGGTCGCCGCTGCGCTACAACGGAGATCTCGAGCGCTACCAACGCTATGTCGCCTATTCGCACAACCAGGAGAGCTTCAAGTTCCTGATGGACCCGATGCTGGCGACCGGTGCCGAGAAGATCTCGGCCATGGGTTACGGCAATGCCATCAACGCGCTTTCCGACCAGGAAGGCGGCGTCGCCAAATATTTCTCGCAGCGCTTTGCCCAGGTCACCAATCCGCCGCTCGACAGCATCCGCGAGGCCGACGGTATGACGTTGCGCGTGGCGCTCGGCGCAAAGCCGAACATCGGCGCGAAGACGGCGCGCCAGATCGTCGTTAGATCCCCGATCCTCACGCATCTCGACATGCTGAAGATCCGTGAACAAACGGAAACGCCGCTCCGCCGTTTCGAGATGCTCTACACTCCTGTTCAGGACAATGCGCCGACCAACGAGGCGGCGCTTGAGGCGGCCATATCGAACCTCTGCGACGCGGTCGAAGCCTTCGCCGCAGAAGATGGCGGCATCGCCGTCATCACCGACCGCCATGTTGCTCGCGAGCGTGCGGCCCTGCCGATGATTATCGTCATCTCGGCGCTGAACCAGCGGCTGATCGAAACGGGTCTCCGCCTGCGGGTATCGCTTATCGCCGAGAGCGGGCAGATCTCTTCTTCGCATCATGTCGCCGCAGCCCTCGGCTTTGGCGCATCGGCGGTCTATCCGCTGGGTGTACAGTTCCGCGCCGAGGAGAAGTTCGGCGCCGATGCCGACAAGGCATTCAAGCGCTTTGCCAAGGCCGCCGAGAAGTCGCTGATGAAGACCATGGGCAAGGTCGGGCTCTGCACCGCCGAAAGCTATATCGGCGGCGAGTTCTTCGAGCCCAATTTCCTCGACACCAACGATCCGGTCCTTAGCCGCTACTTCCCGAACGTGAAGACGCCTGTCGGCGGGGTGAACTTCCGCGTCATCGCTCAGGCCGTGGCCGACTGGCATGCGCGGGCCATGACCGTCATGGACGAAAACGGCATTCCGTTGCTCGGCCTGTTCAAGGAGCGCGCCGAGGGTGCCGGGCATTCCTACGGCACCACCGCGGTGCGCGGCTTCGTCGACATGACCGAGGAGAAGGTCGATTTTGCCAGGATGAACGGCGATGAGGATGGCGCGGAATTCCTGCGCCTGCTGCCGCTCAATCGCCTCGAGGATGCCTTCGGCCTTAACGACACCGCCTATTACGCAACGAGCTTCGAGAAGCTGACGCCGGACGCGATCGACCGCTTCGCGATCACGCCGGGCTATCGGGCCTTCGCTCGGATGATGATGGAAGAGCGCATGCGCCGCCCGGCGGCCCTGCGTGACGTGCTGGAACTGCCCGCAGACGTCAGCTTCTGTGTTTCTCCCGCCGATTTTGTTCGGGAGATGGGACGCTTCTCGCGCAAGGGCAACAACTCCTTCATGGTTCGCGGGCTGACCTGCGAGGCGACTGGTGTGGACGAGTTCCGCCTGCGCCTCACATCATCGGCAAACGCCCTGTCGTTGCTCTCGGCGCTCGGCCAGTCACTGGTCATCCGCTTCAAGACCGATATCGTCGGCCATTGGCTGGAAGGCGGCGCGCTGGTCGTTCATGCGGTCGGGCAGGCACGAGATTACCTCTCGCTGCTACGCGCGGCACCAGAAAGCATACCGCTCGCCGACGTTCAGAAGGCGAGCGAGATCACGCCGCTTCTCGCCTCCGGCGCGATGAGCCACGGCGCCCTTGTCGCCGCCGCCCACGAGGCGGTTGCGCACGGCACGAACATGGCCGGCGGCATGTCCAACTCCGGCGAAGGCGGCGAACACATTTCGCGCTACGGCACGATCCGTGCCTCGAAGATCAAGCAGTTCGCCTCGGGCCGCTTCGGCATATGGGCCGGCTATCTCGCCGATCCGATGCTCGAGGAAATCGAGATCAAGATCGGCCAGGGCGCCAAGCCCGGCGAAGGCGGCCAGCTGCCCTCACCCAAGGTCACCGTCGAGATCGCGGCCGCGCGCGGCGGCACGCCGGGTGTCGAGCTCGTCTCACCGCCGCCGCATCACGACACCTACTCGATCGAGGATCTGGCCCAGCTCATCCATGACGCCAAAGCCGCACGCGTCCGCGTCATCGTCAAGCTCGTCTCATCGGAGGGTATCGGCACCATCGCCGTCGGCGTCGCCAAGGCGGGCGCCGATGTCATCAACGTTGCCGGCAACACCGGCGGAACCGGCGCTGCGGCCGTGACCAGCCTGAAATATACCGGCCGCGCGGCGGAGATCGGCATTGCCGAGGTTCATCAGGCACTCTGCGCCAACGGGCTGCGCGAGAAGGTGACACTGCGCTGCTCGGGCGCGCACCAGACGGCGAGCGACGTCATCAAGTCGGCGCTGCTCGGCGGAGACAGTTTCGAATTCGGCACCACAGCCTTGATGATGCTGAAGTGCGTGATGGCGAAGAACTGCAACATCAAGTGCCCCGCCGGCCTGACCACCAACCAGGAAGTCTTCAACGGCGACCCGCGGGCGCTCGCGCAATATCTGCTCAACATCGCGCATGAGACACGCGAACTGCTTGCGGCGCTGGGCATACCGTCGCTGCGCGCGGCGCGTGGGCGTTCCGACCTGCTGCATCTGCTCGACCACCCCTCCAGCGTCGGCCAGCTGGATCTGCGCGCCATGCTGGCCGTGATCGACGAGGTCAAGATCACCGATCCCGTCTACATGGAAAAGGATTATGCCGTCGACGACAGCTTCCTCGACTTGGTCCGTTCGGCGCTGCTCGACGGAAGGAAGGAGAGCGTCGAGCTCGGCGGCAACCTGTTCCTCAACAATTGCAACAAGAGCGTCGGCGGGCAGCTCGCGGTCGATATCGAGCGCATCCTGAACCACGAACTCGACGACGCCAGCACGGACGACCTCCCCTCCGTGCGTAAGGATCATCGCGGCCGCCGGTTCCTGGAGCCGGGCAGCGTGCGGATCGCGACCTCGGGTTCTGCCGGCCAGTCCTACGGTGCGTTCTGCAACGCCGGCATGGTGATGACCCATACGGGCACCTGCAACGACGGTGTCGGCAAGAGCGCCTGCGGCGGCACGATCATCGTTCGTTCGCCGGGCGGCGGCTCCGACGAGGCCGGCGGCAATGTGCTGATCGGCAACTTCGCGCTGTTCGGCGCGACCGGCGGCCGGACGTTCGTCGAGGGACAGGCGGGCGACCGCTTTGCGGTGCGCAACTCCGGCGCCACCGCTGTCATCGAGGGTGTCGGCGATTTCTGCTGCGAATACATGACCAACGGCGCCGTGCTCAACCTCGGCAGCTTCGGCAAGGGTTTCGGCAACGGCATGAGCGGCGGTTTCGTCTACCAGTACGATCCGTATGGCGACCTGCCGAAGAAGGTGAGCCACGATTCCATCCTGCTCGGTTCGATCACCGACGATGGCGAGCAGGCGGCGATCCATAACGACGCCGTCCACCTGCTGCTGTCCTGGCATCTTGCCGAGACGGGATCGGCGAAGGCGCGCTGGCTGCTGGAGAACTGGGAGAGCGAACAGCACAACTTCGTCTACGGCATGCCGCGCGCGCTGCTGCTCTATCAGGACAGCGACGCGATCCTCAAGGCCAAGGTGCGCAAGGAGCTGCTCGAGGAACTGGCATCGGCGCTGACCGCCCACCAGCTCCGCAAGTTCAAGCTCGCCTATCGCGACCGTCGCCCGGTGCTGAACGGCAGTGTTCCCGGCTATGGCGACACCGATACGGAAGAGATGTTCGCGCTCTTGAACAACTACACGGTGCTTTCGATGGCGCAGGGACTGGCGATGGCGCGCGTGCCGAACGCGCCCGGCCCATCCGATCCGGCCGTGGAGAAGGCGGTGCGCAATCTCATCCTCACCGAGGACTTCGCGTTGATGAGCAAGCTCATGCGCCATGCCCGCGATGCGATCAGCGGCCATACCGACGAGCAGCTGGCGGTCATGATCGCCGCCAAGCGCCTCGCCGACTACAAGGAAGCCCTGGCGCGCCGGAATATCCTCTCCATGGACAGCCCCGGCACCTATGGCTGGATCATTCTCAGGCATGCGGCGAACATCGAGAAGATCGGCCGCCTGCCGAGCTTCGAGGAGCTCTTTGCCAAGCACGCCCTCGCCGACCTCGCGACGACAGCACGCAGCCGAGTATAAGATGAAGATACCCTACATTCCCGCAGATGCTCCCTTCAACGGCGACCAGCGCGCCTGGCTGTCCGGCTTCCTGGCCGGGCTGCATTCGCGCCTTGCGATCGATGGCGAGAGCGGCGCCGTGGCAAGCGCGCCGCAGCAGCTGGCCGCAAGCCCGCTGCACATTCTCTACGGCACGCAGACCGGCAACTCGGAAGCCGTGGCCATGGATGCCGCCGCCGCCGCGCGCGCCGCCGGCATGCAGCCGGCCGTCGAGGCGCTAGACGACGTCGACATGGCGCGCTTCGCGACCATGAAACGCGTCATCGTCGTGGCCTCCACCTATGGCGAAGGCGAGATGCCCGACAATGCGCAGCTCTTCTGGGAAGCGCTGTCGGCCGATACGGCGCCACGGCTCGAGGCCATGAGCTTCGGCGTCCTGGCTCTCGGCGACACCGGCTACGACGGCTTTTGCCAGGCGGGCAAGCTCATCGATACGCGGCTGGAGCAGCTTGGCGCCAAGCGCATGACCCCGCGCGTCGATTGCGACGTCGATTACGAGACTGCCGCCGGCAACTGGATCGGCGAGACGATGCCGCTCGCGGCGGCAATCGATGCCGGCGCCGGAGAGCCCGCTGCACCGGCCGCCGCCGTCACATTCTCGGTCCAGGAAAAGTCGCCCTGGAACCGCAAGTCGCCCTATCCGTCTACCGTCGCAGTCAACCGGATCCTCTCGGGCGCGGCCTCAGCCAAGGAAATCCGGCACTTCGAATTCGATCTCGGCGATAGCGGCATATCCTATGAAGCGGGCGACGCGCTGGGCGTGATGCCGGTCAACAACCCCACCCTGGTGTCCGCCATCCTTCGGCAGCTCGGCGCCAATGCTGACACGACCATCGATGGCCTGCCGCAGGGCCTTGGCGCGGCGCTGACGTCGGGCTTCGAAATCTCGACACCCTCGCGCGATCTCATCACCGAAGTGGAGCGGCGCGCAGCGAACGACGAGCTCAGCCACATCATCCGGCATGGCGACAAGGAAGCGCTGGATCATTGGCTCTGGGGCAAGGATATTCTCGACCTGCTGCGGATGCTGCCCGCCGCATCGATGACGGCATCCGAGCTCGTCGGTTTCCTGAAGCCGCTGCAGCATCGGGCCTATTCCATCTCCTCGAGCCCGCTTGCCGCCAATGGCCATGTGCACCTGACGATTGCCAGCGTGCGCTACAGCAACAACGGCCGCGATCGCGGCGGCGTGTGCTCGACCTATCTTGCCGATCAAATCGCAATGGGCGACAAGGCCGGCATCTTCCTCTCGCAGAACAAGGCCTTTCGCGTTCCCGCCGATAATGACGCGCCCACAATCATGGTCGGGCCCGGCACCGGCATCGCTCCCTTCCGCGCCTTTCTGCAGGAGCGGCAGGCGCGGGGCGCCAAGGGGCGCAACTGGCTGTTCTTCGGCGACCAGCACCGCGCGTCCGACTTCATCTACGAGGACGAACTGGCTGCTATGAGCCGCGACGGGGTGCTCACCCGGCTGGATCTCGCCTTCTCGCGGGACCAGGCAGAGAAGGTCTATGTGCAGACGCGCATGCGCGAGAACGGCAAGGCGCTCTATCAATGGCTGGAAGACGGCGGCCACTTCTATGTCTGCGGCGACGCGTCGAGAATGGCGAAGGACGTGGACCAGGCGCTGCACGACATCGTGGCGACGCATGGCGGCAGATCCGCCGAGGCGGCGGCCGATTACGTCAACGGATTGAAGCGCGAAAAGCGTTACGTTCGCGACGTCTACTGAGGCAATCAAGAGCGTTCCGGTTGGGGTATACCGGAACGCATCCGCCGACCCTAAAGGTCGAACTTTTCCAACGTCGCCTCGACCTCGTCGCGAACCTCTTCCTCGTCGCGGCCTGAACTCCAGGCTGCTTCGATCTTCTGGCGGATGTCAGGATCAAGCGCTTCCCAACCGGCTGCCCACTCCTGCCGCTTTTCAATCCAGTAGGCGACCAGCTTGTAGCGATCGGCGGGGAGCTTGAGCTCCTGGCGAACATATTTGCGGATGGCGCGCACCGCCTTCTGTTCCCCGGCAACCCAGATATAGCCCGGAGTGGCCGGTAGCTGCACCGATCGCACGATCTCTTCCAGGCGGCTCGGTGCAATCCCATTGCCGCAGCCGTGCAACCATGTGACGGTCGCGCCGGGATGCTCCGGAAGACGCTGTTCGTCGGCGGCAGTCGCCACTTCAACGAAGATCCGCGACTTGATTTCGGGCGGCGTCTGCTCCAGCAGGCGGGCGAGTGCCGGGAGGCCGGTGGCGTCGGCGATCAGCAATTGCCACTGCATGTCGGCGGGCGGCACGTAGAGCCCGCGTGGGCTGTTGATCACCATCTGGTCGCCCGGCCGAGCCGATTGCGCCCATTCGCTGGCAGTACCGCCCTCGTGCACGACGAAATCGATATCCATCCGTCTGGCCTCGGCATCGAAGCGGCGAACCGTATAGGTGGCGCAACGAACCGGAGGTTTGCCTTCCGGATAGGTCCAGCTTCCGTTCTCGTCGATGATCGGCAAGACCAGCTCGCCGGTCTCCTCATCGGGAAAAAACAACCGAAGATATTCGTCACCGATACCTGTGGAGCGGAAGGTGGCAAGATCGTCACCGGCGAAGGTCAATCGCACCATACCTGGTGTCAGCATCCGGCGATCGGCGACGGTCACCTGATGAAATGTCCTGCTCATGCCCTGCAATCCCTGCACTGAGACGCCGACTGCCCGGTGTCGCTCCACTTGAGGTTTTCGGGGGGGGGCGACAGCAGGAAGCAATCAGCGGATTTGTCCGGCCTGAACCGGCTGGACCGATGATCCGTGGATATGGAAGGCCCGCATCGCGGCGCCCGCCTATCTCTTGCACGGATACCAAGACCAGATCAACAATAACATGAGTGTGATTGTCTCCTTAGTTTCGTGACGAGCTATCCCTTGATCGCAATGCTTCACGCGCGCGAAGCATCACGAAGGCCGCAAAAAAGTAAAAGCAAAATATATTCACTGAACTATTGAGAATGTTCGCTGTGGTTGACGAGTAAATCGACATTCGGAACAGCGACACATCTGAGGAAATTGGCAGGAATGACGTTGCGAGCGATGCAAGCGCCAGAACCACTAGTGGAAGCATCGATCCCGGAAAATTAATCGCCTTCTTTGAGAACAGGCTTCGAATGCCAAGAGCAACAACATATGTAGCCAAGAAAGCGCTCATGATCGATCTTGCGGAAACGAGGTCACAAACTTTCTGATGAGGCGCGTTCAGTTCTGTCAGGCGCTCACTTAGTGGCGCATTCGCTGGCCAAATTGTCTTTAAAGACGAAGACGTCGCGACACTACAGGAATATTCTGGAAAATAACTGATGACGAGCCATGAAACAGCAAGTGACAATGCAAAAATTGCCGATATTGTTATGACAATATTTCTGATTGCGACTTCATTTCGTCGATCTTCTTCTTTGTGAGCGTTGCGAACCAAGGAAAATATGTCGTTATCCCCAACCACTAACATCGCTCCTTTTTATTTCATGTACGGCGCACCGCTTATGCGTGGTCCATTGCGCCCTGTTTGCCCTCATCCCGTTCGAAGAGTTGTCAAACGTTGGCTACGGTATGTTGAATAGCTAATTTACAACCTCGGATCGCGTCAACGATAGACTTGCATTTCTTTTGATGACCTTGCCTCCAAGTTTTATCCAGTTTTGAGTTCGCTTCAGCGGTTTTGGATAGCTGTATTAGCGCGATAGCGGCAGGTTGCGGTGCGGAGCCATTCAGGCTGCGCACCGCATCACGTCGCGAGTTGACTGTCTGAGCGAATTCGGCAGATGTCATCCAACCGAGTACAGAGTGAGGTCGGTAATCGCTGCGCCAGTTTGAAAGCGCTGATCTAGTATGGGTCAGGGACGAGAAGAGCGTTTTATTCAGGAACTCGTCTCGCAATCGCCCATTGAAGCTTTCGATGAAGGCGTCTGGATCGGTTTACCCGGTGCGATGCAGTGCCGCTCCACCTTGGTCCGATCCGTCCATTGCAGGATCGCGCTGCTGGTAAACTCGCTGACAATTTGTCATCAATGCAGCATCCCAGGGAAGGGCTGGGCGCTTGCGCGAGAGCGCAGGCTTCATTCGGCCGACGGCGCTCTCCAGTCCGTCGGCTCGCGTCAGGCAGCGAGGCTTAGTGTCTCGCTGCCTGTTGCTTGGCAACGGTCAGGATGTAATCATCGGCGACGTCGGCGATCGCCATGGCGATTTCCGCCGAGGAGAACTGCACGAGTTCCTCGCCGAAGATGATCCGGTGGACGGCTTCCTCGACCTTCTGTCGGCAGGCGAAGAGCCTATCGGCGTGACTGATTTCTATGCTGGGCAATTCCATGGCGCTTGTTTCTCCAGACTCTTGGCAAAGGTCGTCGAACTCATCGGATCGCATATGAAAATCTTTTCTTGAGTGGCAAATCATCGGTTCGTGGGTGGCGATTGTCGAACTGACGACCCGTGCCATGCCTAGAACTTCGATGGTTGGACAATAGCCGCAAACATGCAAGCACATGCGTGAAATCGACGTGACACAATCCTTGGTCGCATATTTGGGTAAATTCCATCTGCCAAACACCGACAAATCAGCCACAAACGATCGCTTCGGACGCCGTCCCATCCAAAGCTCACTATGTATTCCGGCAGGCCTGCAACGCCCACGAAACCGCATTCGTTGTCGGCGCCATAATACGCACCTGCAAAATGTACTTTTGGTTGCATTTTTTTAAGAAAGCGTCATGATGACGCTCTCTTCGCAACGTGGGATGGACGGACGATGAAGGCAAAATCTGCGAATGCCGTTGATGTCTACGTCGGTGGCCGCGTCAGACTGCGGCGCAAGGCGCTCGGCATGAGCCAGAGCAACCTGGCTGAATCGCTTGGCATTACCTTTCAGCAGATCCAGAAATACGAAAAGGGGATCAACCGTATCGGGGCGAGCCGCCTGCAGTTGATCGCGGATATCTTCGCCGTTCCGGTCGGCTATTTTTTCGAGAATGCCGCTCCTTCGGAAATGACAGGCGTGAGAGCGGAGTCCGATGAGATCGCGCAATTCATAACCTCCAAGGAAGGGATAGCGCTCAGCAAGGCGTTCCTTGCGATCGAGGACGCGAACGTCCGGCAAAAGCTTCTTGCGCTTGCGCGTAGCCTTGGCTCCTCAAGCCTCTCCGGCAACAGCTGGGAGCAGTTGGAAACCGGCAGGGGATAGTTCGTGCTCCATCTGCAAACATTCGGCGACCTGCGCCTGAGCGACGAGACCGGCGAAGCCATGCGCTACCCGGCCAAGGCCGTGCTCATGGCTGCCTATCTGTTTACATGCAAGCAACAGGAACTAAGCCGTCACGAACTGGCGGAGTTTCTATGGGCCGATGCGGAGGCCGAACTGGCCGGTCTCAATCTACGCAAGCTGATTTCGCGTATTCGCCAGGCCGACGGCGCCAGCAATGAAGTGCCCTTTGCCATCACATCGACCGCGATAAAGCTACAGTCAGAACTGATTTCGGTCGATCTCCAGGTCATCGACGCGCCGACACCGCCGCTCGAGAAACTGAAGGCCATTACCGATCTGCTCCAGCGTGACTTCGCCGGCAGTATCCGGCCGGCGACGCGATTGATCGAGGCATGGATCGAGCGCGAGCGGCATCACCATCACCTGAAGATGCGCGAGGCGCTGCTGGCGGCGGTGTCGCAGGCTGAAAGCGCGGAGGATTTTCGCGCGCTTTCAGCCGCCGGGCTCTACCTGCTGGAAAAAGATTCCGGCGATGAGCAGGTCAGGGCGATGCTGCGTGATCTGCCCGGCGCAAACCGGGGTGGAGAGAACGTCGAGCCGATGGGTTCTGCAACGAAGCATTTCGCTCGACCGCAAGGCCCCTATGAAGCGCGCAACGCCAGCGTTCTCGAAACAGGTTCCGCGCCCGCGCTTCCCCGCATGGTGCTCCTTCCTCCAACGTCCGAAGGCAACGAGGCCGGCCTGCCGCTCGCCGGCGCGCTGATCGAGGACGTGACGATCGAGCTTTGCGCGCTTCGAAACATATCGATCGTCGCACCGCACACCGCCGAGCAGATTCGGCGCGATTCCGACAAGTCCACGGTGGTGGGCCGGTACTCCATTTCCTACCTGCTCGATACGAGATTGTCCGGAGAGGGCCTCTACGCGCAGCTGATCTACTTCCCGACCGACGAGATCATCTGGGCCACCCGCTTTTCCATGACCGCGGCGACCTTGCCGACGCAACGGCGCCTGATCGCGCAGCAGCTCACGGCCTCCGTGGTCACGGAACTCGCCAAGAAGGAGCAGCAGCGCCTGAGCTGGGAGGCAAGCCCGGAGGCCTACCACTCCTATCTCATCGGCGCGAGCCTCGTCAGCAAGCTGACGTTGCCCCATATTCGTCGCGCGCGCGCCGCCTTCAAGGAAGCGCTGCGACACAACGGCGATTTCTCCCCCGCGTTTACGGGCTTGTCTCGTACTTATACCAGTGAATGGCTGGTGACCGCGCAGGGGGACGAGGAACTGCTTCGCATGGCCGAGCAGAGCGCCGCGAGGGCGATCGAGAGGGATGAAGGATCACCGGGTGGTTTCCGCGAGCTCGGCGTAACCAAGCTCTATCTCGGCGATGTCGATGGAAGCGTCGAGGCGCTTCAGCTGGCCGAAGAACTGAGCCCGCACTTTGCCGACGTCATCTACAGCCATGCCGATACGCTCGTCCACGCATCGCGGCCGGCCGATGCGCTTGCCAAGATACAAAAGGCGATAGCGCTCAATCCGATCTCGCCGGACTCCTATCTCTGGTGCGCGGCGGGTGCGAGCTATTTCCTCGAACGCTACGAAGAGGCGATGGATTACGTCGGCGCGATGAAGGACAAGGCGCCTGCCCACCGTATCGCGGCAGCGAGTTGCGCGATGCTGGGCGACAAGAAACGCGCCCAGCTCTACCGGCAGCGGTCCCAAGCCCTCAATCCGGTTTTCGATGTCGAGAAATGGCTTGCGGTCGTACCGTTCAAGGAATCCTGGCAGAAGGATCTCTATCGGGAAGGCCTGCTGAAAGCAGGCTTCTGATGGACAACACGAGGGAAAGTCTCATGGCAAAGGCAGTTGTTTTTGGCGTTGAAGGCGAGGCGGGGCTTTGGGTCGCCGATCTGGAATCCGGCACCGTAAAGCCGATCGACGTGACAGGCGACCTCGCGAGGGTGGCCGAAATCCGCAAGGCGGGCGGCACCTTTGCAAAGAAGGTCGACTTCGCGATCGCTGTTTCTTCGGCGAAGGAAGCCTTCTCCGGTCACGTCGTGGGCTGAGTTCGTCTCCTGACCGACAGTTCATTCGCGGGATATTCCGATCGCGCCATGTCGCCGGCGAAGACCCTTGAGCGGGTCACGCCGCTATTGCCGTCGTTTGGCATAACCCGCGTTGCCCGCCATACCGGCCTCGATCGGATCGGCATCCCTGTCTGGTGCGCCTACGCACCCAATGCGCAATCTATCGTGGTCGCGCAGGGCAAGGGTCTGACCGACGATGACGCAAAGGTGTCAGCTGTCATGGAGGCGCTGGAACGGGCCGTCGCGGCGGAACCGGCCGTGCCAACGTTTTCTACAACCACGCGATCGCTGCGCGAGAGGGGACTGGCGTTCGATACGCTCGAAAGCCTGATCGGGCTTGGCAAGGACGACATTGCGCCGGACGACGATGTCGAATGGGCGGCAGGCCGGGAACTCCTCACCGGTTCTTCCGTTCACGTCCCTTTCGAGGCCGCAGTCCTCGATCAGACACGCGACAACCGGTTCTGGATGTCATCCGACGGCCTCGCCTCGGGCAATACGCTCGAAGAGGCGATCTTTCACGGAATACTCGAACGGATCGAGCGCGATGCCTATGTTCTCTGGCAGGTTGGCAGCGACGAGCGCCGCTATGCGAGATGCGTCGACCCGACTGCCTTCCATGATCCGCAGGTCGATCTGTTGCTCGAAAAGATCCGCTCGGCAGGCCTCGCAGTAAAACTGTTCGACATCACCAGTGACATCGGCATTCCGTGCTTCACAGCCATGCTCGCGCCCGAGACAGTCTCTCGCGATCCGAACGTCCGCTTCGTGGAGGTAACCGGCGGCAGCGGTGCACATCCCTCCCCTGTCCGCGCCGCCATCCGCGCGATCACGGAGGCCGTCCAGTCCCGCCTGACCTATATCAGCGGCGCGCGCGACGACATCGCGCCCGCAACCTTCACGGCACCTCTGCCGGAACAGACCAGAGCGGCTTTCTCCGCGACGCCGCGCCGGCTCTTTCTACAAAGCCAGCAAGGACATGCATCGCTCGGCCAATATCTTGACCATGTGCTTGGCGCGTTGAGATCGCAGAGGATCGGGACCGTGATAGCCTTGCCGCTCAGCGACCCATCGCTTCCCTTCAGCGTCGCCAAGATATTCATCCCCGCCCTTGAGAACCCTGCCGGCAAACGGGCACGGCGCTTCGGCGGCCGGGCGATATCAGCGGCGATACTGACATGAAGGTCGTCTTCGTGGGACCTAGCCTGCCCGATGCCATCTCGTTCTCGAAGAATAGCATTGATGTCCGTGCGCCGGCGGTACAGGGCGACGTGCTCGAGGCCGTGAAGGATGGCGCGACGGCGATCGGTATCGTCGATGGCGGCTTCGAGTATACGGCACCGATCTGGCACAAGGAGATCCTGTACGCGCTTTCGCGAGGTGTCCGGGTCTACGGCGCGGCCAGCATGGGCGCGTTGCGCGCGGTCGAGTGTCAGACCTTCGGGATGGTCGGCGTCGGACGCATCTTCGACGAGTATGCGAGCGGGATCACTGTCGATGACGCGGATGTCGCGCTGCTACACGGTCCCGCGGAGTTGAACTACAAGCCGCTGACATTGCCGCTCGTGAACGTCAGGGCGACGCTTGATCATCTCGAAAAGGAGCAAAGCCTTTCCGGCGTGTTATGCCGAGACCTGCGAGCCGCCGCCGGACGCCTCTTCTTCAAGGAGCGGACCTGGCGTTCGGTCATCGCCAATTGCGACACGACCAATATCCCCAACCCAAAAGAGCTTCTCGGCCTGCTCGTCGCACAAACAGTCGATCAGAAGCGGGCTGATGCAATGGCGCTAATGGAAGCCGTGCGGGCCGCGCCGGATGACTATGCTTCGCACGCCATCTCCTGGAAAATGCACCATACATTCCTTTTTCGAGCGGGCTCCGACACGCCCTGACGGTCGCTTCGCCATTCATTTCAAAGTTGTGTCACGCGTTATTCACGCGCCCGCGACACTCGCGGCAGGTATGATCCACGGCAATAGTAGGGGACCGACCATGAGTGCGACATACGTGAACAATGCAGCCGGCGAGAGTTCCAACGAAAGATCGATCGACGATCTCGACGAATTGGCGGCACTTGCGCGGATGGTCACTTATGCCAAATGCGTGGCTCAGGATGTTGAGCTCGCGAGCGCGATCCATTGGCTCGACCTGGCACTTCAGGCGATCAATCGCGAGATTGTCGACATGCCGAACTCGGTCGTTCGGGATGTCGTACCCTTTATCGCCGCAGCGCATCTGAAGGCGCACTGAGCGCCCGACAGGCGGGGCTATTCCAGCAGCTTGGTATAAATGCCGAGCTTGCTGGATTGGGTATAGCCATTGCCATTGTAGTAATCCGCAACGCCTCCCGCGCGTTGCGAGACGAGCCAGACATGAAGGTAGTTCGCGTTCCTCGCTTCGTGCTCGATGCGCTTGAGGAGCGCCGAACCCAGACCCTTGCGCTGATACCGCGGCAGGAAGGCGATTTCCGCGAGCACCAAGCCTCGACCATTTACTGTCGTATGGGGTAGCGCGAAGCCGAAGCCGATGACGCTGTCGTCCAGAACAGCACCGATGGTCAGGCAGCCCGGCGTTGTTATCAGCTCATTTATGCGAGCTACGGCGTTTTCCGTGGACCATTGCTCGAACCATGGCGGTTCCGCGTATGCCTGGACTATGATCTGCGCGCTGTCGATCGCCTCATCCGGCGTTATTGCTCTAAAGTGGACTGACATTCACACCTGCCGCTAGTTGATAGGCACGCGAAGATCACCTTCGAATGCCCCGTGTCGGCGCCCCTGCCCTGACGCCGCGATAGTTGCTGGATTTCGTCAAAGAGCGGCCGGTAGCTGCTCTCTCCTCCAACCATGGCGCCACGACATCGGTGCTTGGCCTGCCACTCCGCCGCAACGCGCCGACCAGCAGCTAAACACAGGCTTGCCAGAAAATGTTGTGACTTCATCGTGACACGCGCGATACGCGAATCGGGACACACGGTTTCTATGTCGCCGCTCATAAGAGATCTCAAATGCTTACAGGAATTTAACTGGGAGCCGTGGGCTGCCGGGCGTTAGATACGGCAACACGAAGAGGACACCATGGACAGCAAGATCGCCGCCGTACTCGATATCTACCACGAACTCATTCACAAGGAGCGCACCAGCCCGCGCGAAATGCCGCCCGGCGGTCGCGATGGCGGGCAGGATCGCCGGCTGCGTGCCGTAGGCCCGGAAACCGGCCAACTGCTCAACATCCTCGCAAAGAGCCTAAGGGCGCCGACGATCCTCGAACTCGGCACGTCCTTCGGCTACTCCGGCATCTGGCTGGCGGAAGCCGCCAGAGCCTCGGGTGGTCGCCTGATCACGATGGAACTGCACGACTATAAATCCGCCTATGCGCGCGATATGGCAAACAAGGCCGGCCTTGCCGACTACATCGACTTCCGGGTGGGAGATGCCGTGCAGATGATCTCTGAGCTTGAAACCGGCGTGGACTTTGTGCTCGTCGACCTCTGGAAGGACTTGTACCTTCCTTGCCTGGAAGCGTTCTATCCGAAGCTCAACCCCGGTGCGATCATCGTGGCCGACAATATGTTGCGCCCGGGCGACGACAACGTGAAGCTTTACGGCGAATCCATCCGCAGGAAACCCCATATGACAAGCGTGCTTCTACCAGTGGGCAGTGGCATCGAAGTCAGCCGCTACGAACCCGCGTGAGCGGTGTTGGGCTGGTCGGTCGAGATATTGGCCATCAGGAACTCGGCGAGCAACTTTGCTTCATTGGAAAGGTTCGATCGTCCCTTGACCAGAGCGAGTTCCGCACAGGGCTGTCGCTCGAAACCCTGCTCAGGCCCAAGCTCCCGGTGCTCGGGAAGCACTGCGTTGGCCGGAAGCAGGCTCACCCCGAGACCGGATGCTACCGCCGCCTGCACGCCCATCAGCCCCTGGCTCGAATAGGCGATGCGCCACGTCCTGCCCGATCGTTCGATTGCACGCATCGCGCGGTCCCGGTAGATGCAACCGGTCGGGAACACCGCAAGCGGCACGGGGTCCAGCTCGACTGTTGCTCTGGCACTCTCGACCCAGACCAGTTCTTCCCGCCAACTCGCCAGACATGCACCATCTCCCGGCTCACGCTTGATCAGCGCCAGATCGAGCCCGTCGGCATCGAGCAGCTTGCGTAGCTCCGTGCTCCATCCGCTCACCGTATCGAGCCGGATCGAGGGTGATGCGCCGGCGAAGCCGGAGAGAAGATCGATCAGTCGCTGTCCGGCGAAATCCTCGGGCACGCCAAGCCTGATGGTGCGCGGCGCTGCGGGCCGGCGAAGCACCTCCATGGCCTCCGCGGCGGTGGCGAGCAGCCTGCGCGCATAGCTGAGCAACAGTTCCCCCTCTTCCGTCGTCGTCACGCCGCCCGTGGACTTGTCGCGAAAAAGCAGCTGGTGTCCGACAGTCAGCTCGAGTTTCTTGATCTGCTGGCTCACCGTCGATTGCGTCAGATGAACCCGATCGGCAGCCCGGGTGAAGCCGCCGGAATCCACCACCGCCACGAAGGTTCTGAGTAGTTCGAGATCAGGAAGAGCATTCATTTATTTTCCCACTGACTGCTATCACATCATTTAATTTCCAAATGTCCGGGAGATTGTCAATATTGACCCACCAGAAGGGAGATATGTGATGACACTACAAGGACCGCGGCCGCGGTGGCTGACATTCGATTGCTACGGAACCCTCATCCAGTGGGACGAAGGCCTGCTCGCAGCCATGGAGAAAATACTTTCCGCCAAGCATCGCGAGATCGACCAACAGGCATTCATCGCCGTCTACGACCGCCACGAGCATGCTTTGGAAGAGGAACGGCCGCATCGTACGTTCAAGGATGTGAGCGCATTGGCGCTGGAACGGGCGATGACTGAATTCGGCCTCGCCTTCAGTCAGGCCGACGCCGAACTCCTGACATCGTCGATCGGCAGGATGCCGCCCTTTCCCGAGGTCGTCGCAACGCTCGCCCGGTTCAAGGTGGCCGGTTTCATGACCGCGATCATCTCGAACACCGATGATGCGATCATCGCAGGAAACGTGGCCCAACTGGGCGGCAATGTCGATCGCGTGATCACGGCTGAGCAGGCTGGCGCCTACAAACCCTCGCGGCAGACATTCGAGTTCGCCTGGAAGACGCTCGGTATCGACAGGAATGAGCTGGTGCATATCTGCGCAAGCCCGCATCTCGACCTTGCGGCGGCGCGCGAACTCGGCTTTCGTACGATCTGGGTGGACCGCGGAACGGGGCGCAAGCCATTGAGCGACTATCGTCCCGACGAAACGGTGCCGACGCTCGACAAGGTGCCCGGCCTGTTTTCGACGGCCGGCTGGATTTAACTGCAGAGGACCTGATGGCTCACGAACTCAATCTCACCAAGGGACAGCCCGCCATTCTGCGCAATGTCTCGCTCGATACCGAAGAGGTCTGGCAGGCGCGCGTCGATCTCGCCGCCTGTCTCAGGACGGCAGCGAAACTTGGCCTCGAGGAAGGCATATGCAATCACTTCTCCGCGGTCGTGCCCGGACATCCCGACCTGTTTCTCGTCAACCGTCTCGGCTGGGCGTTTCAGGAAGCGACGGCATCATCGCTGTTGATCTGCGACTTCGAGGGCAATGTCGTGGAAGGCGACGGTATGCCTGAGGCGACCGCCTTCTTCATTCACGCGCGCCTGCACAAGATGTCGCCCAGGGTTGGCGCTGCCTTTCACACGCATATGCCGAATGCGACGGCGCTCAGCATGATCGAGGGCGATCCTTTCGTCTGGGCCGGTCAGACGGCGCTGAAGTTCTACGGCCGCGTCGCCGTCGACGAGAATTATAACGGCCTCGCGCTCGACGAAAGCGAAGGCGACCGCATCGCGGCCGTGCTTGGCGACAAGGATATCCTGTTCATGCGCAACCACGGCGTCATGGTCTGCGCGCCGAATATCGCCGAGGCCTGGGACGATCTCTATTATCTCGAGCGCGCCGCCGAGGTGCAGATCAAGGCGATGAGCACCGGACGTTCGCTGCTGCCCGTGCCAGATCACATCGCCGCCGCGGCCGCGAGACAGATGCGCGAGGGCGATCCCGAAAGCGCCCGGATGCATCTGGAGAGCCTTCATCGCGTTCTTGGCCAGACCGTGCCCGACTATCGCTCCTGAGGAGCCTGCCGGAACGACTTTCGATATCGCGCATATATCTTCGCGTTTCCCTCTTGCCAAACAAGTCGCCAACCTTATGTTGGCGACGCTGGGAAACAACCGAGGATACAAAGTGGCAACTGGTACAGTTAAGTGGTTCAATTCTGAAAAAGGCTATGGCTTCATCCAGCCGGATAACGGCGCGCCTGATGTGTTCGTGCACATCTCTGCCGTTCAGCGCTCGGGCCTTCAGGGTTTGAATGATGGCCAGAAGGTCAGTTTTGAGCCGACGCAGGATCGCCGATCCGGCAAGACCGCCGCAGAAGATCTGCGCGCGCTCTGATACCCTGCGACAGCCGCATCACCGATGCGGCTGTTTCACTCAGCGGTCGAAGAGATTCTGCCACTGTTTTTCGCCGATGAGGCAATCGCTTCCTGCCTGAGTGGCTGCGATCTTCTTGACGAGCGGATCAAGTCCGCTGACTTCCAACACCAATTTGCGGCGGATCGCGACAGCGAAATCCTCCACCTTGTGAACCGGCAGCACGAACGAGCCCGGTCCCCCGATCACGCAATCCGCATAATAGCGATCAAGCCCGCCCGGCGCTTCCGATGGCCGCAGCATGATCGCCAGACCGTTGATCGTGATACCGGCGGCAACCGCCTTGTCCCTTACAGGCAAGACCGGATCGCCCGAATTGTTCGGCCCGTCGCCCGAGACGTCGATCACCTTTCGCATGCCGCTGTAGGGGCTGGAGACGATCATGGTGGCGCCCTGCGCGACGGCAGCCGAAATCGAGGTCCGACGCTGAGTGATGATCGGACGCGCGCCGAGCTTGTCGGCAAAGGCATCGGCATCCTGCTGCGTTTCGATCACCGTCCAGTCGATGACGGAATCGGGCACAACATAGCCCGCCCATTCGAAATAGCTGATGGCGATACGGCCGGTCAGGCCGTTCCTGACCGCGTTGAGGAATTCCTGATGCTTGAGCGCCTCGACATAACCCTCGCGCTGGATGCGCACCTCATCGAAATCCATCGAGCGTGACGTATCGACCGCCAGGACAAGCGCGACATCGACTTCGTTGCTTGAAGGCGCCGCCGTTGCGGCGACGCCGGTAAGACTCATGAGCACCGCGAGCGTTGTGAGCATCAACCGACCTGCGCTATCCAAGTCTCAAGACTGTAACACAGCCTCACAGGACCGCGACCGCCCGCTGCCCGCGAGCTTTCAACTTTCGGTGATCAGTGCGGCTGCCATGTCAGAAGCGCGCGGGGCCCGCCGGCTTGTTCTGGACGATTGCCTCGATCCGCTCAAGCACGTCGGGCGTCAGCTTGTCCTTATGAGCGAGCGCCGCAAGATTATCCTCAAGCTGGCTCTTGCGTGAGGCGCCCAGAATGACCGTCGAGACGTGGCGGTTGGCCAGGCACCAGAGCAGCGCAAGATGCGTGATCGACAGGCCGATCTCCTTTGCGAGGGCGGCGAGTTCGGCCACCTTCGCAAGCTGCGCGCGCCCAGCATCGCTCGTCCACTTCTCCTTCAGCCACTCGTAGCCGGGAAGGTTCATGCGGCTGTCGTCCGGGACGCCGTTGTTGTACTTGCCGGTGAGTACGCCCGAGGCGAGCGGGGACCAGATCGTCGTGCCGAGGCCGATGAGATCGTAGAGCGGCAGGTAATCACCCTCGACCTTCTGGCGCTCAAAGAGGTTATACTGCGGCTGCTCCATGGTCGGCGGAGTGACCCGCAGGTCGCGTGCAACGGCATAGGCTTCGGTCAACTGCTGCGCCGACCATTCCGACGTGCCCCAGTAGAGGATTTTGCCTTGGGCCACGAGATCGTGCATTGCGCGCACCGTTTCCTCGATCGGCGTATCGATATCCGGCCGGTGGCAGAAGTAGAGGTCAAGATAATCGACCTGCAGGCGCTTCAGCGCCGCATGCGCGGCATCGGTCACATGCTTGCGTGAAAGCCCGCGCTGCGTCGGCTTGCTGCCGCCCCAGAAGACCTTGCTGGAAACGACGAAGCTATCGCGGCTCCAGCCCAGCGTCTTCAGCGCTTCGCCCATGACGATCTCGGATTTGCCGCTTTCGTAGCCTTCGGCATTGTCGAAGAAGTTTATGCCGTTGTCATAGGCATGCGCCATCAGGCTCACGGCATCGTCGCCCTCGACCTGCCTGCCGAAAGTGACCCATGACCCGAACGAGAACTCACTGACCTTCAGGCCGGATTTTCCGAGGCGACGATATTCCATGGCATTTCTCCTCCACTAACTGTGGGGGCAACATAGGGCGATGCCGACGCCAAAGCCAACCGCCTTTTATCGCAATCATGTCGCAGCCGCCGGGGAGCGCCGCTAGAACTTGGTGTTCTTCGACAGGTGCCATTCACCTGTTTCATCGGCTTCCACCCGCTTGTTGCCGCGATAGAAGATCGGCAGGCCGGTCTTCTTGTCGATGGAGAACCGGCTCGGCGTGAACTTCTCCTGCTCCCGCCCCTGTGTGGCCAGGCCGAGGGCTTCCTTGAACTTGCCGTCCTTGCACAGGCTCTTGAAGAGTTTCTGATCCATTGCCTCTTTCCGCTTCCAATTTCATCTCGTGACGGATGACCTGTCAGCCTTGATGCGCCGGGTCAAGCCTGCAGTCGACGGTGAGCCTTCCGAGACCGGTATTGCGCGACTTTGTGTCATCGCGATTTTTTTCTCTTGCTGGTTGAGGATTTTCTTTTTAGAATCATTCTAATTTCATGAATTCGAGGCTCAACTTTAAGCCTCGGGAATACGACCAAGAAAGGAAACATCATGTCGAACAACACCGCTTGCGAAGCCTGCTCGTTTTACGAAAGCCACGTCGCCAACACCGGCAAGGCTGCCGAGAACGCCGGTCTCTGTCGCTTCAACCCGCCAGTTTCCCAGCCGGAAGCCAACGCGCGCGGTCTGTGGCCGGTCGTATCGGCAAATGACTGGTGCGGTCATTTCGCGGCCGAGCAGGCTGCCTGAGCAGAAAATGAACAGCGACAGGGCGGCAACAGCCGCCCTTTCACGCGCTATCCGTCAGGACGGGTCAGCACGTAGACGGCGCAGGCGAGCATGCCGGCGCCAACTGTCAGGGCAAGCCAAAGGCCGGGCACCACGGTGATGAAAAAGATCGCGTAACCCGCGAGCATTCCCGACACCGCGATAAGCTTGATCCGGCGCGGAACGGCGCCATTCTCGCGCCAGGCACGAAGCGTCGGGCCGAAACGGGGATGATCGAGCAGCCATGCCTCCAGCCGGGGCGAAGATCGCCCGAAGCACCATGCCGCAAGGATCAGAAAGATGGTGGTCGGCATGACCGGCAGGAGCGCGCCGATAAAGCCCAGCACCAGCATCAGAATACCGAGCACGAGATAGAATATCCGCACGGATCTAGATCGCGGCACGGCTTGCTCCTCGTCGGATCGCTCGCGCGAACTCTGCACCATCAAAACAAGCACTCCGTGGCTGACGAGGCGCAACCGGCCTCGCCCGATCGTCCTCGCCTCTATCCCCAACAACCATCGCCGACGCAAGCCCGATGCAACCCTTCGACACGACTTTCCGGCAAAAAGCACCGGGAGTGGACGTTCACGGCCCCAGCTGCGCTTGACTCCCTGACCGTGGGGAATATTGCGCCGCACAGACTATTCTAGGAGACTAAATTGAAAGCGCTTGCATCATTCTCAGCGTTCGTCGGCAAGACGTTCGCACTCTGGGTCATCCTGTTCGCCGTGCTCGGCTTCTTCTTCCCCGAGACCTTCAAACACGTCGCGCCGTACATCGTCACCCTGCTGGGGATCATCATGTTCGGCATGGGCCTGACGATCTCCATCGACGACTTCAGGGAACTCGGACGCCGCCCGGTGGAAGTGGCGATCGGTGTCGTTGCCCATTCCGTCATCATGCCGGCGCTGGCGCTGCTCCTCACCCGCATCATCCCGATGCCGCCTGAGGTCGCCGCCGGCGTCATTCTGGTCGGCTGCTGCCCCGGCGGCACGTCGAGCAACGTCATGACCTATCTTGCCAAGGGCGATGTGGCCCTCAGCGTCGCATGCACCAGCGTGACCACGCTTGCCGCGCCGATCGTGACGCCGTTCCTCGTCTGGATGTTCGCGAGCCAGTATCTTCCGGTCAACGCCTGGGCGATGTTCGTCAGCATCCTGCAGGTCATCATCCTGCCGCTGGCGCTCGGCTTCATCGCGCAGAAGGCGCTGCCGCGCCTCGTGACCGCCGCGATCCCGGTGCTGCCGCTGGTCAGCGTCGTCGGCATCGTTCTGATCGTCGCCGCCGTCGTCGGCGCCAGCAAGGGTGCGATCGCGCAGTCCGGCCTGCTGATCTTTGCAGTCGTCGTGCTGCACAACGGTCTCGGCTATCTGCTCGGCTTCTTCGCCGCCAAGGCCTTCGGCCTTAACCTATACAAGCGCAAGGCGCTGGCGATCGAAGTCGGCATGCAGAACAGCGGCCTCGGCGCGGCGCTTGCCACCGCCTACTTCTCGCCGCTGGCGGCCGTTCCAAGCGCCGTCTTCAGCGTATGGCACAACATCTCGGGCGCGCTCATCGCCAACTATTTCTCGAACCGCACGGATGGCGACGAGGCGGAGCCGGTCGCGGCAACGCGATAATCGGAAAAGAACAACGGCTTGCGAAGGCGAGCCGTTGTCCGCCCATTGATAGCCGGGCGAGAATCGTTTTCGCCTCGATACCTGCTGATGGAAAGCGCACCCGGCTGTCGCTATGGTCAGCAGGTGATTCACTCAGCAGAATTGAACGAGGAAACCACTTTGCCCCGCACTGTCTACCTGAACGGCGAATGGCTCGCCGAAGCCGATGCCAAGGTTTCCATCTTCGATCGCGGCTTTCTCTTCGCGGACGCCATCTACGAAGTGACCGGCGTCATCGGCGGCAAGCTTCTGGAATATTCGGGCCACACGGCCCGCCTCAAGCGGTCCCTGGCCGAACTCGGCATCGAATGCCCGCTGACGGATGAAGAGTTGCTCGCCGTTCATCGCGAGATCGTACGCCGCAACGACTTGAACGAAGGCCTGATCTACCTGCAGATTTCGCGCGGTGCCGCCGATCGCGATTTCGCCTTCCCCGTCGATGCCCAGCCGACGCTCGTTCTCTTTACGCAAGCAAAGGCCGTGCTCGATAACCCCAAGGTGAAGACCGGCATCTCCGTCGCGCTCGTGCCCGATGAGCGCTGGGGCCGCCGCGACATCAAGACCGTACAACTGCTCTACCCCTCGATGGCCAAGATGAAGGCCGCCGAGGTCGGCGCGGATGACGCATGGCTGGTCGAGGACGGCTTCGTGACCGAGGCCAGCTCCGCGACCTCCCACATCATCACCACGGACGGCAAGCTCGTGACCCGCGGATTGTCCAACGCCATCCTGCACGGCATCACGCGCCTCAGCGTTCTCGACATCGCAAGACAGGCTGGCATCGAAGTCGAGGAACGGGCGTTCACGCCCGAGGAAGCGAAGAACGCCGCGGAAGCCTTCGTCACCTCCGCGACCAGTTTCGTCCTTCCCGTGACCCGCATCGACGGCCAGCCGATCGGCACCGGCGTGCCCGGCCCGCTCACAGCCAAGCTTCGCCAGCTCTATATCGAAGCCAAGCTGGCGACCGCGATCTGACACGAATGCCGCCCTTTCGGGGCGGCATTTTGAGTTGAAGCTATACCGGCGGCCGCACTCAGGCGAGATAGCGCTTGAACCAGTCGATGGTCCGGTCCCAGGCGAGCTTGGCGGCAGCCTCGTCGTAGCGCGGCGTGGAATCGTTGTGGAAGCCGTGGTTGACGCCTGGGTAGACATAGGCCTCGTAGGTCTTGTTGTTTGCCTTCAAGGCCGCTTCGTAGGGCGGCCAGCCGTCGGTGATGCCCTTGTCGAGCTCGGCGTAATGAAGCAACAGCGGCGCCTTGATGCTGGGCACACTCTCCGCCTTGGGCTGGCGGCCATAGAAGGGCACGGCGGCGGCGAGTTCCGGATAGGCAACCGCCGCGGCATTGGCGACGCCACCACCATAGCAGAAGCCGGTGATACCGACCTTGCCTGTGGTCATGTCGCTCTTCATCATGAATTCGATCGCCGCGAAGAAGTCGTTCATCAACTTCTCGGGATCGACCTTCTGCTGCAGTTCGCGGCCCTTCTCGTCATTGCCCGGATAGCCGCCGACCGATGTCAGCCCATCGGGGGCAAGCGCGATGAAGCCAGCCTTGGCGACGCGGCGGGCGACGTCCTCGATATACGGGTTGAGGCCCCGGTTCTCGTGCGCCACGACCACGGCCGGCACCTTGCCGGTAGCCTTCGCCGGACGAACGAGGTAGGCACGGACATCGCCATTACCCTTCGGCGAGGGATAGGTGATGTACTCGGCGACAATATCCGGATCGGTAAACTCGACCTGGGTGGCGAGCGCGTAGTTCGGGCTCATCGAGGAGAGAATGGCTGCCGCCGTTACGCCTCCGACGGCGTACTTGGCAGCGCGATCGAGAAACTCGCGCTTGGTTATCCTGCCGTGCGCATAATAATCATAGAGTTCGAGCAGTTCCTGCGGAAAGTCCTTTGCCGTCAGACGGGTCATGCCTTTTCCTCCATCCTTGCGTGTCGGTCCCAGCCACACGGTTGTTTCGCTCTCTGGCGGTCGATCAAGCTGCAGCATCCATGCCTGATCACACTCGCCTTGCGGTGGCAACATAACCCAGAGAAGGCCAACCGCCAGTCACGGCAGCCACACAATTTCGTGTTTGTCCGAACAGGATAATTTAGCCACGCCGAGGACGCCGTGGGGCATGCATCTGGCTGGCGACTTTCGCCTTAGCCGCCGGGCTTTACGGCACTCACCGCGAAGCGATGCTGGGTTCCCCGTGCGAGCGCCTTGAGGTAGTTCCAATGTTTCGATTGTGCCTTGTGGATCTCGCGCAAATTCGTGTCGATCGTAACATTCGTAAAGCCGGATCTAGCGAGCAGATCGGCCACGAGGTCAGCCCGCGCGCCGCCCGAGAAATAGACGCGGGACACGATGCTGGTATGGGTTTGCGCAAGGCCCGGCGGCGCATGCATGGGATCGGACTTGAGCAAGCCCAGTCGCTCCAAGCCCTTTGCGAGAGCCTTCAGCATCCTCTCCGTGCGTCCGACATTGACGAAATCGCCATCGACGATGAGGATTTTCCCGCCCGGCTTCAGAACGCGCAACCACTCCGAAAACGCCGCCGCCGGATCGACCAGCGTCCAGACCAGATGGCGCGTGATGATGACGTCGTGGTGGTTGTCCGGCTCCATGGTGCTTTCCACGTCGGCCATCCTGAACTGGATCGGGCGCTTCCTGGCCTTTGCTTTCAGGCGAGCCTTCTCCAGCATCGGTTCGGCCCAGTCGAGGCCGGTGACCTCGAACCCAAGCCCATCCATGACATGCGAAATCACACCGGTGCCGCTCGCCAGATCGAGCGCGCGACGCCCCTCCCCCTTGCCGAGATGCTTGACGATGAGGCTGCGCCAGGCAGCCAGTTCATCATCGGAAAATATCTCGTGTCCGGGAGACAGATCGAACGTCTCCGCCCTTGTCGACCAATAGGCCTTGATCTCGTCGCGAAGGCCGTAATTGCCGCCGACCCGGGTATCCATTTCCATCTATGCCATTTCCCATCAACTGTATTTTGAGCCGTTCTAATAGATAGAACTTGACTATTTAAGTCATAAAATCCTAGACGAGGTGAAAATCTCAAGGGAGTAATATACCGATGCGCTTCTCCGGCAAAGTCCACGCACTTGCAGCCGCCGTCCTTGTCTCCATTGCCTGCCCGGCCTTTGCCGAGGTGATCTCAATCAAGGACGTGACCGGACGTAGCGTCGAAGTGAACACGCCTGTCAAGCACATGATTCTCGGCGAAGGCCGTCAGATCTATTTCCTCGCAGCCCTGGACAAGGACGCGCCGTTCCAACACGTCGTCGGCTGGCGGGACGACCTGCCCAAGGCTGATCCGGAATCCTACGAAGCCTACCTCGCCAAGTATCCTGATATCGCCAAGCTGCCCACTTTCGGCGGCATGAAGGATGGCACCTTCGACGTCGAACAGGCGGTCGCCCTGAAGCCCGACGTCATCCTGATGAATGTCGATGCGAAGACGGCGACCGAGGAAGCCGGCTACATCGAAAAGCTCGCCAAGGTCGGCATCCCCCTCGTCTACGTCGATTTCCGCGAAAAGCCGATGGAAAACACCGAGCCGAGCATGCGCATCATGGGCCAGTTGATGGGCAAGGAAGCGGTTGCCGAGGACTTCATCAAGTTCCGCGCCGACAGCATCAAACGCGTTACCGACGTGCTCGAGAAGAACGATCCGAAGAAGCCGGTGGTGTTCGTGGAACGTGCTGGCGGCTATTCCGAAGATTGCTGCATGTCGTTCGGCAACGAGAACTTCGGCAAGATGGTCGAGATCGCCGGCGGCATCAACATGGCGAA
Organism: Hyphomicrobiales bacterium; assembly: GCA_900471485.1. Taxonomy (GTDB): domain Bacteria; phylum Pseudomonadota; class Alphaproteobacteria; order Rhizobiales; family Rhizobiaceae; genus Rhizobium. The sequence goes on along the minus strand of UCEU01000008.1, from coordinate 65,422 downwards.
GGACATCATTCCCGGCACTTTCGGCACGGTCAATCCCGAGCAGGTGATCGCCTCGAACCCCGATCAGATCATCATCACGGGCGGCAACTGGGACAAGTTCGTTCCCGGCGGAGCCTGGGTCGGTGTCGGATACGGCGCCGATCTCAAGGAAGCGCACCGAAAGCTGGAAGCGCTGACCAAGCGCCCGGCATTTACCGGCGTCAAGGCTGTCGAAGATGGCAACGTCCATGCGATCTGGCACCAGTTCTACAACAACCCGTACCAGTTCGTCGCAATTCAGGAGATGGCGAAGTGGCTGCATCCGGATCTCTTCGCCGACCTCGATCCCGAGGCGACGTTCAAGGAACTGCACGCCCGCTTCCTGCCGCTTGACTACAAGCAGGGCTACTTCGTTTCGCTGAAGGACTGAGGCATGACGACGACCTCGATCGAGGCAACCAACCTGTCGGGGCGCGAGCAATATCGCGCCCTTGCCTTTCGGCGGATCGCTATCCTGGTGCTGCTGACGGTGGCGCTCTGTTTCAGCATCGCGCTGGACATGGCGCTCGGACCGGCGAACTATTCGCTATCAGACGTCCTCTCGGCGCTGGCCGATCCGGCAGGCGTGGCGGCGCAGTTGCGCGTGATCATCTGGGATATCAGAATGCCGATCGCGCTGATGGCGGTCACCGTCGGCGCATCGCTGTCGGTCGCAGGCGCACAGATGCAGACCATCCTGTCCAACCCGCTGGCAAGTCCCTTCACGCTCGGCATATCCGCCGCGGCGAGCTTCGGTGCGGCGCTGGCGCTGGTGAGCGGCGTCGCGCTCTTTCCGGGTGCGATCCAGTACATGGTGCCGCTCAACGCCTTCCTGATGGCCATGGCGGCGGCGCTCTTCATTCATTTTGCCTCGACGATGCGCGGTGTCAGCGTCGAGACGATCGTGCTTCTCGGCATTGCGCTCGTCTTCACTTTCAACGCCGCGCTCTCTCTTCTCGAATATCTCGCATCCGAGCAGGCGCTTGCCGCCGTCGTCTTCTGGACGATGGGTAGTCTTACCAAGGCCACTTGGCCGAAGGTGTGGTTCACGGCCGCCGTTCTCGTTGTCACCGTGCCGCTGTTCATGAAGAACGCGTGGGCGCTGACCGCGCTGCGTCTCGGCGACGACAAGGCCGCCAGCATGGGCATCAACGTCCGCCGTCTTCGCCTGCAGACGATGATGATCGTCAGCCTGCTCGCGGCAATCCCGGTCTCTTTCGTCGGAACGATCGGCTTCGTCGGCCTCGTCGGCCCGCACATCGCGCGCATGGTGGTGGGCGAGGATCAGCGTTTCTTCCTGCCCGGGTCCGTCATCTGCGGCGCTTTGCTTCTGTCGGTTACCTCAGTGGTCAGCAAGATGCTGATCCCCGGCGCCATCCTGCCGATCGGCGTGATCACCGCACTTGTCGGCGTTCCCTTCTTCTTCGTCCTCATCTTCAGCAACAGGAGGCGTGCATGGTAGCGCTTGCGCTCAACGGCATCGGCGCCGCTTATGGACGGACGAAGGTTCTCTCCGACGTCAGCATCGACGATCTGAAAGGCGGCAGCGTCACCGCCATCATCGGGCCGAACGCGGCGGGAAAATCGACGCTGTTCAAGCGCATCGCATCGCTGATCAAGGGGCCGGGACTGGTGCAGCTGTCCGGCACCCAGGCCGGTCCGCGTACGATCTGCTACATGCCGCAGGACACCGGCGCCAATGCGGTACTGACGGTCTACGAATCCGTTCTCCTGTCGGCGAAGCAGGGCAGTGGCTGGCGGGTCGCCGACGAAGAACTCATCGAGATCGACAAGGTGCTGAAGGCGTTGCGCATCGACAATCTCGCCTTTCGCGGCCTCGGCGAACTGTCGGGCGGCCAGCGGCAATTGGTGGCGCTCGCGCAGGCGCTCATCCGCAAGCCCGAAGTCCTGTTGATGGACGAGCCGACCTCGGCGCTCGACCTGCATCGCCAGGTGGAAGTCCTGAACTTCATCACCGATATCGCCAAACGTGACGGCATGATCGTGCTGATAGCACTGCACGACCTCAATCATGCCCTGCACTATTGCGAGAACACGATCGTCATCGACAACGGCACGATGGCCGCCAGTGGCGCCACGTCGTCCGTTATCACCAGGGATATGCTTCGGGATATCTACAGGATCGATGCGCGCATCGAGCAATGCTCACAGGGCAAGCCGATGGTGATCGTGGATGGTGCCCTGCACGGGTAGAGCGCAGCTCACCCGCCGGAAACGACAAAGGCCCGCGTCAGCGAGCCTCACATACTGTCGTCATGCGTGTCTTGATCAGTGGCCGTATACGCGACGCTTCATGTCCGAGCGGCTAACGCCGATATCCTTGAGAGCTGCGTCGTCGAGGCGCTGCAGTTCACGGTAGGCTTTGTTGAGCTGGAAGTATTCGACGATCCGGTTGGCTATTTTCATTGCATGTCTCCTTTTGCGATGCACAATTATATAGCGCAATGCACCGAAAACGAGCAGCGCGAAATTTGCATATGAGGCATCCGGATTCGCTGGCAGAGCGGTGCCGCCATGCAAACCTCTTGCAAGGATCGATATCCGATCTGTCGCTTATCGGCCGCCGACGAAACGAAGAGCACGACAGAGCATGACCGTGACGATCGTGGAATGGTCCTCGTCCGCGCCCAGTTCGAACTTCACCGCTTCCTCGCCCGCAACGAGACGGATGGCATCCGCAAGCTCGCGCGCATTGTCGATCATCCGCCGCGCCTCGCGTATCTGGTGATAGCGATCCGACAGCGCTTCCAGATCCTGCCAGGGCGCAAGCTCCTGCTCCCAGCGGCCGGCGGAGATATGAAGCCGCGGCGGGCTCGCCACACGGCCCATCGCGGCAACCGCCTGCATCAGGCCGGCGCGATCCCACCAGATGGAGGGGCTGAAGCTCATATAGCCCGAGAACATCTCCGGGCGACGGCTCAAGAGGTCGAGGACGAAATAGCCGGCGAGCGAGTGCCCCATCAGCGTCCGGCGGGCCGGATCGGCAGGATAGACCGCCTCGACATGCGGCTGCAGCTGCGTGCGCAGAAACTCCACGAATGCGTCCTGCCCGCCGCAGGCACCGCTGGAGGCATCCGGCAAGGCTGCTTCATCCGGCGCGTGACGCGTCAGGTCGAATTGCCGGCGATCGATGTTGTAGCTCTCTGTATCCGGATAGCCGATCCCGACCACGATCGACGGCGATATCCCGGTCGCCTGCGGCCGCCGCGAAACACGCTTCACCGTCTCCGAAACGGTCAAGAAATCGGAATTGCCGTCGAGCACATAGATGACGGGAAAGCCCGACGCCGGCGGCTCGCTGTCTGGAACGGAGACGAAGATCTCGTAGTCGAGCCCGCTTACGACCGATCGCTGCCGAAACATCTCGCAACCGGGCAGGACGTAAGGTGCTCGGGCCAATGTCTCGGGACAGTCCGCCGTGTCTTCATGACGTCTTTTCATGCTGTTGCCTCGAACCATCATTTCGTCCAGTACGCTCCCGTGAGCGGCACCGCCATGAAGCCGTTCAGCCCCTGTCGCACGGTCTCCACATCGATATCGGCGAACAGATCCGGATGCACCCAGCGGGCAATCAGCTCCAGCGCCAGAAGATCGAGCGGCGAATTGAACAGCTGCTGGGAGATGCCATGGACATTACCCTTGTCGACCGCCGGCAGCGACGAGAAGCCCGGCCGCGCGAGAAGGCGATCCAGTGACGCCTGCGTCTCCGACGCACTGTAGTTCGGACCGACCAGCAGCCCGCCGCGCTTCTCCATATATTGGCCGCCGCTGGCGATATACACATCCGGCTTGGTGGAGAGCGCATATTCCAGGCTGATCTGCCCCGACGGCTTTCCTTTCAGAACCGCGCCGATGTTGGCGCCGCCGGCGAAATCGATGAAGCGGCCGACATTGCCGGAGCCCGGCGTGTTGCAACACGCTTCTTCCGTCGACGCATGCGTTTCCATGAAGACGACCGGCTTTTGCAGGGTGCCCGCTTTGCCGATCCTGTCCGCCAGCAGGCGTCTCTGCTCCTGGCGGAACGCGACGACCTTCTTGGCCTGCTGATCGCGGCCGATCGCCTGACCGAGGATATCGAGGCTCTTGTCTGTATTGACGAACGGATCGGCGGAGAAATCGACGAAGATCACGGGAATACCTGCCTCGTCGAGCTGCGCAAGCTGCTGCTCCGCCGGACGCGAGTGAAGCGACAGGACCACGAGATCGGGCCTTGCGGCGATCACCTGCTCCACCGCCATGTCCTGCGCGTTGCTCGTCGATTTAGGCAAGCCGTCGATCGCCGGGAACTTCGCCAGGTAGGTCGCGTAGAGCTCACGGCCGAAACGATCGAGATCATGCGGCCATGCGGCAACCAGGCTGACCGGATCGTCGCTCAGGAAAGACAGCGCAATGATCAGCCGCCCGTCATCAACCAGCAGCCGGCTCGCCGGCTTCTGGAGCGTGACGCTGCGGCCCTTGAGATCGGTGAGCGTCACCTGCGCGTGCGCCGTACCCGCGATGCCGAACACGACAAGCGCCGCGAACAAGCGAAACATGCCGCACCTCATCGAATTGACCAACCTCGCCACCATGTCGATTTCCATCACCACTTATAGGCAAGCGTCGCCATGACGGTCCGGCCCGTGCCATAGAAGCACTGTGCGGAGGACGCGCAAGCGGCGACATATTCCTTGTTGAACAGGTTCGTCACGTTGACGGCCGCCGTCAGTCCCTTGAAGTCAGGGTTGTTCTGGCCGAAGTCGTAGTGAACAGCCGCATCGAACAGCGTGTAGGCCGGCACCTTCATCGCATCGGTGTTGGTGGCGTCGCCGTAGGTTCCGCCGATGTAGCGCACGCCGCCGCCAAAACCGAGGCCCGCAAGCGCGCCGTCGTTCAGCGTATAGTCTGCCCAGAGGTTCGCCATGTGCTCCGGCGCACCGACGGGCGTGTTGCCTTCCACATTCAAGACGTTGCTCTTCGTCACCTTGATATCGTTGTAGGAATAGGACGCGATCAGGTTGAGGTTATCCGTGACCGCGAACTTCTCCCCCAGTTCGACGCCGCGCGAGCGGACCTCACCTGTCTGCGTCTGGCATGTCGCGGCGCTGCAGCCCATGGTGGTTCCGGAGCCAGGATGGGCGGTGTCCGTCGTCAGCACGTTCTGCTGGGTCAGATCGTAGAGCGCCAAGGTGAAAAGCGCGTCCATATCGCGAGGCTGATACTTGATACCGACCTCATACTGCTGTCCCGTCGTCGGCTTGAAGTTGACGCCGCCATAACCAGTTCCCGTCGTCGGGTCGAAGGAGGTGGAATAGCTGGCGTATGGAGCGATGCCGTTGTCGAACTCATACAGAAGACCGGCCTTCCAGGTGAAGGCGCTGTCGGTCGTCTCGGAGTTGGTCGTCAGATTCGACGCAAGAGTGGTCGTCGCATTCTCGATGCTGGCCCAATCCTGGCGGCCTGCGAGAACGAAGGACCAATTGTCCAGCTTCATCTGATCCTGGATATAGACACCCGTCTGCCGACGCGTCTGATCCTGATGCCCGGTGAACTTCACGTTCGGAGCAGCCTCGTACACCGGGTTGAGATAGTTCAGCGGGGTGGACGCGCCGTTGCCATAGGTCGAGTCCGCATCCACCTGCTGGTAATCGAGACCCAAGAGGACCGTATGCTCCAGGGCACCCGTATTGAAGTCCGCCTGTGCCTGGTTGTCGACGGCCAGCGCGTTGAACTGCTCGACATAATGGGTCGACTGGCGTGACAGGCATAGGTAGCTCACACCTCCGCAGCTCGCGGCGCTCGCCCATGGAGCGCCCGGCGCCACCGAGTAGGCCTTGAACTCGCTCTCATTGTGCATGAAGCGCAGGTTCTGGCGCACCGTCCAGGTGTCGTTCAGGTGCTGCTCGAACTCGTAACCCAGCGTCGCCTGCGTTCGCTCGAACTGATTGTAGTTCGGATTGCCGCTGAAGAAATCGTAGGGAATCTGACCGTTCGGGTTCTTCTGCAGGGTGCCGAGCGCCGGCATCCAGTTCGTCAAAGCGGCGTTCGGATCGTGCGTGTAACTCGTCTTCACGGTCAGGGTCGTGTCGTTGTCCGGCGCCCAGGTGACGGATGGCGCAAGCGCGACGCGCGAGCTGTCGGAATAATCGAAGCCGAGATTGTAGCGCGTGGCGATGCCGGTTAGCCGGTAGAGAAGCTGGTCGTTGCCCGCGACCGGCCCGGTGAAATCAAAGGCAGCCTCGGCCCGGCCGTTGTCGCCGAAGCGCGTCAGCACTTCGTGCGAGGCTTCCGCCTCCGGCTCCTTGCTGACCAGATTGACGAGACCGCCGGGATTGCCGGAACCGTAGAGCACCGACGCCGGTCCGCGGGTGATGTCGATACGCTGCAGGAAATACGGATCGACCGACGGCACATTGTAGTTCAGCCCCGTCGGCAGTCTTAGGCCGTCCCAATAGTGAATGTAGTTGGCGGCGCCGCCAAAACCGCCGAAGCCGCGGATGAAGACGCTGTCGAAACGATCACCGGGTCGCGACCCGGTCGTAACGCCCGGCTCGTAGCGCAATGCGGCAGCCACGCTGGTCGCGCCGCGCTTCTCGATATCCTGCTGCGTTACCACGGAGACGGACTGAGGCGTCTCGATCAGCGGCGTGTCGGTCTTGGTGCCGGACCGCGAACGCTTTGCGACCGGACCCTTGTCCTTAGCCGCATCGGAGGTGATCGTGATCTTCTGCAGATCGGTCGCCGTCTGTTCCTGCGCGCCGGCGGTGGCCGCTCCGAGGATGGCGGGCGTGATCGCCGCTGCGCGGAGGAGAATTCGAATAGAAGCCATCATGTCCCTCAGTCACCCACGAGGCATCTGCTGTCCAGTCCAAGGACCGGAAACACGTGCCCGTTTAAAATATGATGGAATTAATCATGTTTCTTCTCTATACGGCGAAGGGGATGTCAGGCCACCGCGAACTTGTTTGAGAAAGCCTCAATATCGTTTGCAGAACACACGGTGGCGGCGCGGCATCATGAAACGGGACTGGTTCGATGAATTCCCTGGTCAAGGCGCAGGACTTTTTTGATCACTTGCAGAAGGAGAACCAATCCTTCCGCCTGCTGGCATCCAACCGGCAAGGCGAAGATAGGCTTCTGCGCGGACGCTTCCAAAAGACCCAGATCCGCAGCGGGCTCACCGTTCACTTTTCCGACGTCACCAATCTTTGCGACCTGCGCACCGAAACCGAAGCCCCACCGCATCTCGGGATCAAGCTGTTCTTCCAGGGAGGGGTCAGCGCCAGCATCGGCGACAAGGATATTCCGATGCCGCAGCAGCAGTCCGGCTCGGGACGCTGGGTGCCCTCGGCCACGCTGTTCTATCAGAAGGAGCGCGAGGTCTTCCGCCGGCGCGCGGCCATCGGCGATCGGGTACGAAAGCTCACCATCAAGATTTTCCCGGAATGGCTGGAATCGGGCGACGTGCTCGGCGGCTCGGGCGCCGATGCGCTTAGGCAATTCACCTCGACGACGCTGGCCGCCCAATCCTGGAAGCCGAGCGCCTCGCTGATCGCGCTTGCCGAACAGGTGATCAACCCTACCGGTGTCGAGACCTATCTATCGCGCCTCTACATGGAAAGCCGCATCCTGCAGATCATCGCGGATGCATTTTCCCAGGTCACGAATACCGGCAGCGCCGAGCCCGAGCCTCACAGTTTGAGCCCCGTCGAACGCCGGCGCCTGAAGCGCGCGGAGGACCTGCTCGCTATCGACGGCCCGCCGCTTTCCGTCGACGCGCTTGCCGCCGAAGTCGGCGTCGGCGTCAACACCCTGCAGCGCCTGTTCCATACCGCCTACGGGACGACGGTGTTTCATTACATCCGCAAGATCAAGCTCGATCAGGCGCGCGTCGCGCTGGAGACCGGCAAGCTTACCATCGCCCAGGCGGCGTTCGAGGCCGGCTATTCAAGCGCCGCGAATTTCGCCACGGCCTTCCGCAAGGTATTCGGCTTCTCACCCAAGGATGCGCGCGCGCGATAGACCTCGCAAGGTCCTCAACATTCGCGCTTTGCGAGAAAAACGTGGCTCTTGGGAACGCCTCGCACACCAATAACGTTTACCGGTATCGGAGGTATTGCGTTATGGATCCGAAACGATGGAGTAGGCCGATCTCCTTTCAGGTGAACCGGTCCGGCGAGTTCCGAACGATCAGCAACACGAGCGAAGCGGCGACGGTCCTTAGTCACGCGTGGCCGATTGCCAGAGGCCGCAGCCTGAAAAGTGCGAAGAGAACCTGCCGCCAGGTGCTGAGCGGCGAGAGGCCGCCATCGGAGGCGCGCAATGCCTTCATCGCAGCCGCAGTCGAAGCCCATATCTTCGTCAAGGAGAAATGAGCGGCCTTCTCTGGAACTTTAAGGCGCATGCGCTGTTGGTTTGCTGGAAGGAGTTGCGAACATGCCAGCAAAATCCAAGGCCCAACAGAAAGCCGCCGGCGCGGCCCTGTCCGCCAAGCGTGGCGAAACGCCAAAGAGCAAGCTCAAGGGCGCCTCCCGTGAAATGGTGGATTCCATGACCGAGAAGCAGCTCGAAGACTTCGCTTCCACCAAGCGAAAGAACAAGCCGGAGCACGTGTCCCACTAAAACGTGCCGACGCGGTCAGCCGCGGCAATTGCGCGCGGCTGCATGTAAGCTCGCCCCAGCGCCACGATGCCGACCCATTTTCATGATGATGGAAGGTAACGACAACGCGGCTTGGGCGGGCGCATGAACTGGATCAATCGATACGTGGACCAGCCATTGCTGCAGGGCGCGGCAAGGCTCCTGAGAACCTGGCATGGCCTCACCGGTCAGCGACCGGATGCACTCGATCCAGCCTGGAACCTTGTCGCGGCGGCTTTCCTCATGATTGCCAGCATGCTCTTCATGCAGGGCGAGGTCTTGATGCTTTGCCAGGGTGGCCTGATCGCGCTTGCGCTTCCTTCCGCATGGCGCCTCGTCAAGCTCGGCACCGCGAATGCGAACTACAGCGTCCACGATTACAAGGCGCTGCGCGCATCCGCGATCAGCAAGCGCGAGAACGAATGGGCGTTGCGGATGGCCGTCGTGGTCGGCTCGGCCCTCCTCCCCTTCACCCACATCGCCGATGACAGCGTCACAGCATCCTTCATGCTGGGCGCCTCGGTCTGGTTCGCGCTGATCGCGCCGTTGCGGTTCTATCTCGCCGCAGCCGAGCCGCCGACGCCTGACGAAGGCGACCGTTTCGTCCGCTCGGCATTGGGCTCCGCCGCCTAGATCGCTGATTTCTCAGCCGATGGAACTTAGTCGACCGATCGCCGTTTTCAGTGAACGGAGAAAGGAGACTACAATGCTTTACTATGCTCTCGTGTTCCTGGTTGTGGCGCTGATTGCTGGCGTGCTTGGTTTCGGCGGTATCGCCGGCGCTTCCGCGTCGATCGCGCAGGTTCTGTTCTTCATTTTTGTCGTTCTGTTCGTCGTGTCGCTCGCCATGCGCCTGCTTCGCCGATGACCCCAAGCGCATCGTTGCAAATCGCGACGATGCGTTCAGCGAACAAGGAGGATCAGATGACCAATCCACCACCTCCGGCGCCGACCGAGGCGCTTAATCTTGTCAGGGAATACCTGCGCCTCGGCGGAAAGCGCCGCTCGGCGAACGACGACAACATCGTATCGACGCGAGAATGGGAAGCCGACAGCGCCGAAGCCAAGATCTTTTGGGAAAGACGGGTCGAGACGCTGCCCAGGGAGAAGCGAGCGGAGGTTATCTCTCATCTCCCCTCCGTCAGTGTCGTCTGATTTTGCGGGCTTGGTAACCGATGCCGAGCCTGTCCATTGCAAAGAGGCAGACAATGCCCACCAATTCAGGGTCGAAACATGCATGAACTCATGAGCGTTGCGCCTGCAGCCAACGACGCGGAACGCCCGCATCACCCCGATTTGCCCAAATCCCCGGACCTCGAAAGCCGTCGGCTAGCCGCGCAATTGGCGCGTCTTCAGAGGATTTCGGCGCAGGCCGAACAGCAGTCCCGGCAGATTTAGGTGCCTGTCGGAACGATCCGGCGACCTCTGACCGCCAGCTGTTCCTGTGCGGTATCAGCATGAAAATATTGGAATATTAATCCTCGCGACCTATTTGGCCTCAGTGTCGAATACGGAGATGACGATGGAAAATCAGGCTACAAACGTGGTGGTCGCCACGCGAACGGCGTTCAGTCAGGCGACGGCGCTTATCGTTCAATACGGTTTCTCGATCCTTGGCGCGGTCATCCTTCTCGTCGGCGGCTGGCTGCTTTCCGGCCTTCTCAGCCGATGGGCCTACAGGGGTATCTCGCGCATTCACGGCATCGACGAAACCCTTGCCCGGTTCTTCGAGAACGTCTTCCACTACGGGCTTCTCGTTCTCGTCTTCGTTACCGTGCTCGGCCAGTTCGGCGTGCAGACGACCTCGATCGTCGCTGCGCTGGGCGCCGCCGGCCTCGCCATCGGACTGGCGCTCCAGGGAACGCTGCAGAACATCGCCGCCGGGATCATGCTCCTCGTGCTGCGCCCGCTGCGGGTCGGCGAATACATCGAAACCGCGAGCGTGAAAGGCTTCGTCAAGGAGATCGGGCTGTTCGCGACGCAGATGAAGACACCCGACGGCCTCTATCTCCTCGCCCCGAACTCCACGCTCTGGAATACCCCGATCATCAATCACAGCCGCGAGCCCGACCGCCGGCAGGAACTGTCGATCGCCGTTGCCAACGACGAGGACACGGCGAAGGTGAAGAAGACGCTGCTCGATATCATCAGCAGCGACAAGCGGGTGCGCCACAGCCCCGCGCCCCGCGTCTTCGCCGACGACCTCACCGCCGACAAGACGACGCTCAAGATGGAATACTGGGCAGAGACCCGCAAATGGTCCGAGACCCGGCGCGACCTGATCGAGCGGCTGAAGCAGGGCCTGTTGGAAAACGGCATCGTTATCAAATAGCCGTTACGCATTGCCGCCGGTCTTGAAGCGGTCGCGGTCTCCCCTAGTAATTTCAGGGAGGTATCGAGGGAAGGCAGACATGATCCGCACGCTTGTCGCGGCTGTTAAGGCGCCGCTGCAAAATGAAGACATCGCCTTGTGTGAGCGCGTATTCGAGACGCTGGTCGCCCAGCAGCACATGTCGGAGGAAGAGAGGGAGCAGTTGGCATCCTCGATCCTCCACTTCTACCAGGATGGCGTGAAGGACGAGCGGAGCCTGACCCGGCTTCTGGCGAAATAGTTCCGTCATGGAACAATTTTAGCGCTTTCGAATTCATCCTCCATGTCAACGTGGAGGAAAGATCATGTCTTTCGACCCCAACAGGAACAGTGAGCTTGACCTTCGTACCCGCCCCAACGGCCGCGGCAACTGGGGCGCCTGGATCGCGGTGGCCGCCGTCGTCCTCATCGCCGCCTTTGCCTGGATGCAGTGGGGCGGAACGGCCGGTGTCGATTCCAGCACGACCGCATCGACAAAACCGCCGATAACACAACCGGCGCCCGAACCGATGGCAACGCCACCGGCAGCAACGCCGCAGACGCCATCGACGGATACAGGCACGAAACCATAACGGCATCGTCGATTCCGATTGAGATGTTCGTTTTTACAATCTATTGTAGATCAGTTGCCCGTTTCCCCTCGGAGCAACTGAGTCTCTCAGAATTTGCCCCCGCGAAAGCGGGGCATTTTTTATCCGGCCACGCTCATAGCGTTGCCGCCTTACAACATCGCTCCCAAAACATATTGCAAGCGCAAGGAACCGTCGTTCCGCATCCTCTTTTGGACTTCGCTGCCGAGAAAGGCATGTGTTAGGAATAAGGTGAGATTTTAACACCAGTTTTGCGGAACGCCGCATAACGAGCCGCCTCGGCGGAATGGACCATCATCGTGCTGAAACCAACCTCGGACCTCATCGAAGATATCGCGAGCCCCTTCGCCGCGCCTTCGATGGCCGTCGGCTCTCCGGCAGTCTGTCCTGAAGGTTTTGCGCGAAAGGCGGACGGCAGATGAGTTGGGATTTCAACAACCTGTTCCGACACCATGCAAGGGGCATTGCCCATTCCCTGCGTCGGCACGGCATCCGCGAGGATGTCGCGGCCGACCTCACGCAGGATACCTTCGTGCGGGTGATCGCGAAGCCCCCGGACGAGGCGAGCCAAGGCTACAATCCAAAGGCCTATCTCTATCAGGCTGCCCGCAATCTCGGGATCAACCATCAGCGGCGCGAGGCGCTGATCGAGACGGTCGATCTCGAGCAGGCGGCCGACATCGTCGATCCCGCTCCGTCGCCCGAACGCATCGTCTATTCGCGGCAGTGCCTCATGCAGACGCACCAGGCGCTCGGTGAACTACCGGAGCGTACCCGACAGGCCTTCGAGATGCACCGGCTGGGCGAACGAACCATCGCAGAGGTGGCCGAGGAGCTCGGCATTTCCACCACCCGCGCCTGGTCGCTGATCCGCGACGCCTACCGGCATCTGGTCTTGCGCGTCGGCACATTCTGAATATTTCCCAGGACTATTTGAGAAAATTCGCGCGGCTCGTTTGTATAAGAGATAGAGCATTTAAGGGCCGATCTCCTGGGAAGGATGACCATGAACGAGACGACACCGGATCAGGATCGTCTGCTGGACGAAGCGATCGACCTGATCATCCGGCATCAGAACGACCCCGACAATCCCGTGGCGCTGGAGATGATCCGCGCCTGGCGCGCCCGCGGCCCCGACAATGAGGAGGTGTGGCAGCGCGTGTCGAAAATCCATGGCGCATCCGGCCTGATCCTCAGCGAACAGCGCAAGATCGAGAGTCGCGACGGCCTTGGCCTGACACGGCGAAACCTGATGATCGGCGGACTTGCCACCTTCGGCCTTGGCGCTGCCGCCTATACCTTCGGCCCAAGCCTGCTGCTTAGAACCCGCGCGGACTATATGACGGCCAAGGGCGAGATACGCCGTATCGATCTGCCCGACGGCAGCGTCGCCACGCTTGGGCCCGAAAGCGCGATCGCGCTCGATTTTGGCACGAACGCCCGCACCGTGAACCTTCTCGCGGGCATGTCGTTCTTCGAGGTCGAAAGCGATGCCGACCGCCCCTTTTCCGTACTGTCCGACACGATGCGCGCAACGGCGCTTGGCACGGCCTTCGATGTCTCGGATGACGCGGGGGTGTTTTCCGCCAGCGTCGATCATGGTCTTGTCGACGTACGTGCGGAGGCCGGCGTTCCCGAGACCATCGCGTCGCTGACGGCCAACCAGTGGATCACCATCGACCCTGTTTCCGGCGATATCGACCGCGGCCAGCGCGAGGCGGGACAGATCGCGTCCTGGCGCGACAAGCTGCTTATCGCCGAAAGGGAGACAGTCTCCGCCCTGGCCGCCCGGATCGGCCGCTGGCTTCCTGGGCGCATCATCATCGCCGACCGCCTTGTCGGCCGGCAGCGCGTCAGTGGGGTCTTCGACCTCAACGATCCGCTGCGTGCGCTTCAGGCAGTGGTGCATCCGGCCGGTGCGCGGGTGCGCCAGGTCACACCCTATGTCACCGTTGTTTCCAGCATCTGAAAAAAGTTGAGTGAAAAAGTGAAAAAATCGCGTGGTCGTTTGTAACAGTTAAAGGGACGACGGCAAAAGCATGTCCGGCAATGGCCGCTCGCTCCGGAATATAGTCAGACATGGAGTGGCCAAGGGTATGATGCGCGGGACCGGCGAAACGATTTTCAGAAGCACGGGTAAGGCACTGGTAACGGCGCTGATGATGACGACGGCGATCAGCGTCGGCCTCGCGGCCGGTGGCCGGCAGGCGTCCGCGCAGGCGCAAGCCCAGGTCTCCTTCTCCGTTCCCGCCGGTCCTCTGAGCCAGGCGCTGACCGCCTTCGGCCGCCAGGCCGGGCTGCAGGTCACCTATCTCGCCTCCGCCGCATCGGGAAAGACATCGCCCGGCTTCTCCGGCTCTGCCACGCCGCAGGCCGCGCTGGCGAGGATTCTCGCCGGATCGGGCCTCCTCTTCTCCTTTCCGAATGCCACGACGGTCGCGATCTCCGCGACTGCGGGCGGAGCGGCGGGCAACACGAGTGACAGTTCGACCGTACTGCAGCCGATCGTCGTCGCCTCGGAATCCGCGCAGGCCGACAACAGCACCGTCACCGCCAAGTTCAGCAGCGCCGCCACCAAGCTCGACACGCCGCTCGTCAAGACGGCGCGATCTGTCTCGGTGGTCACGCGCAAGGAACTCGAGCAGCGCGACGCGCAGACGATCCTCGAAGCCGTCCGCTATTCGGCCGGCGTGACGACGAGCCAGAGCGGCTTCGACCCGCGCTTCGACGAACTTCATATCCGCGGCACCGAAGCGACGTTTACCAGCGACTACAAGGACGGCCTGCAGCAGCCCTACATGAACTTCTCGATGTTCAGAACGGAGCCCTACTCGCTGGAGCGCGTCGAGGTTGTGAAGGGACCGGTCTCCATCCTTTACGGCGCCGGGACGCCCGCGGGCATCGTCAACAAGGTATCGAAGTTCGCCGACGGCAGCCAAATTCGCGAAGTCGAGGCCATGTACGGCACCAAGGACCGCAAGCAGGTTGCCTTCGATTTCGGCGACACCATCGGGCAGAACGACGACCTGTCCTACCGTCTCGTCGGCCTTGCCCGCAAAGGCGAGACCAATTTCGACATCGAGGACGACAGTTATCTTCTGCAGCCGTCGCTGACATGGCAGCCGTCCGACCAGACCAAGGTCACGCTCTATGGCCTTGCGCAGAATATCGAGACGGACGGATCCGTCAGTGCCCTCGTTGACGAGAATGGTGTGGTTCGCGACATGCGGGCGGGCGATCCGAAATACGACTACCAGAAGATCAGGCAGCAGCAGGTGGGCTACCAGGTCGAGCACGAGTTCAACGATCTCGTCACCTTCCGCCAGAACGTCCGCTATTCCCACCTTGGTCTCGATGCCCGCTACCTCGAACTGGGCGATTGGGACGGCACGATCAATCATCGTATTCCATACGCGTTCCGCGAAAACATGAATGTCTTCCAGACCGACAACCAGCTGGAATGGACGTTCGATACAGGGGACCTGTCGCACAAGCTGTTGACCGGCGTCGACTACATGAAGGCCGGCTCCACGTTCCGCTATGGCAGCGGCCCCAACGTGCCCGCCTTCGACTTCGATCTTTCCAACCCATCCTACGGCGTCTCCGGCCCGACGGCGGGCTATGAGGATTATCGACAGAGGGCGAGACTGCAACAGACCGGTGTCTACGCGATCGACCAGATCGAATTGGACAAGTGGAACTTTACGCTTGGCGGACGCCAGACCTGGGTTCAACAGAACAATGGTGGTCATACCTTTGATGATAACGGCGATCAGGTAGCCATCTCCGATCATCTCGCCACCGGCGCCTTCAGCATGCAGGCGAGCGCGCTCTATGCCTTCGACAACGGCATCTCGCCCTATGTCAGCTACGCAACCTCATTCATGCCAGTCACCAACCGTTCGCTTTCCGGGAACATCCTCGATCCATCCAAGGGCGAGCAGACCGAGGCTGGCGTGAAGTACCAGCCGCCCGGCACCGATATCCTGCTATCGGCCGCCGCCTACCATCTCGTGGAGAAGAACAAGCCCGCTCTCGATCCCGACGATCCGTTGGGCGAGAGCTACCGCTCGATCGGCGAAGTCACCAACAACGGCATCGAGCTCGAAGCCCGCGCCCAGATCGCCGACGGCTGGGACCTGGTCGCCGCCTACACCTACACGCACGCCGAAATCACCGGCGGCGACTTTGTCGGCAACGAACCCGCCGTCACGCCGCCGCACGTCGCAAGCCTGTGGGCGAACTACACCTTCGCCGAGGGTAGCGCGGTTCCCGGCCTGTCGGCAGGCGCCGGCATCCGCTATGCGAGCGCTAATTACACCAGCACCGAAAATACCACCAAGAACGATGCCAGCGTCTATTTCGACGCGGCGATCGGCTATGATTTCGGTGCCATCGACAAGAAGTACGACGGTCTCGTCGCCGCCGTGAACGTCCGCAACATCGCCGATGATCGCGACACGATCTGCAACGAAGGCTACTGCTACCTGGGTCAGGGCCGCAACATCACCGCGTCGTTGAAATATCGCTGGTAATTTCTCTAGCGAGATCACCAGCCGCATCGACACAAAACATCCCCCGCGTCGCCCGGCGACCGGGGGATTGGCAATGACAGAATGAGGTCTTTCATTGAGCGATAAAACGGACCTGTCCCAAGGCGCGGCGTCGTTCGTCGTTGAAGGTGTCAGCCTTTCGATCGGCAGCGCCTCCATCCTGCAGGATGTCGACCTCCTGTTTCCCGCGGGCGAGGTCGTGGCGCTGGTCGGTCACAATGGCTCCGGCAAATCCAGCCTGCTGAAGATGCTCGCCCGGCAGCTGGCGCCGACATCGGGATCGATCCGCTACGGCGACCATGATCTGATGCATTCCAGCGAGCGCACCTTCGCCCGCTCCGTCGCCTATCTTCCGCAGGATGTGAACTCCGGTTCGGAAATGACCGTTCGCGAGCTGGTAAGCTGCGGGCGCTACCCCTGGCATGGACCGCTCGGCCGCTTTTCGAAGATCGACGCCGAAAAGGTCGACCTCGCGCTCAAGGCGACCCATGTGGAGAGCTCGGCCGGTCGCATCGTCGGCACATTATCCGGCGGCGAGCGGCAGCGGGCCTGGATCGCAATGCTGATCGCGCAAGATGCGCGATGCCTGCTTCTCGACGAACCGACCGCCGCTCTCGACATCGCCCACCAGATCGAGGTGCTTTCGCTCGTCCGGCGCCTCGCGCATGAAGGCGGACGGAGCGTCATCATCGTTCTGCACGACATCAACATGGCCGCCCGCTTCTGCGACCGTATTCACGCGCTGAAGCGCGGCCGCGTCGTGGCAAGCGGTGCGCCCGGCGACATCCTGCAGCCGGGCACCCTGCACGACATCTACGGGATCGACATGGCGATCATCCCTGCTCCCAACCTCAGCCACCCGCTTGCCTATGTCCCCTGAAGCAAGCCGTTCGCACCTCATCTCCCGCCGCTTCTTCCTCGGCTGCGCAGCGGCCGCCGCGCTGTTTCCTAGGCCGCTGCTCGCGCAGGCGGCAGGACAGCGGATCGTCAGCCTCGATTACGGCATCGCATCCACGCTGCTCTCGCTTGGCCTGCCGCCAGTCGGCCTGTCCGATCTCGCCGACTGGAACAAGTGGGTGGTGGAGCCGGCGCTGCCGAAGTCGGTGGTCGATATCGGTAATTCGTTCGAGGTGAACTTCGAGATCCTGCTGCAGCTGAAGCCCGACATCATTTTGACGACGCCGTTTCTCGACGAACTGCTGCCGAAGCTGCAGTCGGTCGCGCGGGTGATCCGGCTGGAGGTCTTCTCGCCCGATGCCGGCCCCGTTCTTCCCGCCGCCATCGCGGCCACCCGACAGCTGGCGAGCGAACTTGGCCGCGAGAAGGAAGCCGAAGCGTTCCTTGCACGCTCCGACGCGTTTTTCGAGAAGTGCCGCGCCCGGCTGGCGGACAAGAACCTGCCGTCCATCGGCCTGGTGAACTTCATGGATGCCAGGCACGCGCGCATCTATTCGAACCCCGGCCTTTTCCACAACGCGCTGGAGCGCATCGGCCTGCGTAACGCCTGGACGGAAGACTCGAACTACTGGGGCTTCGACACCATCGGCATCGAGGAGCTTTCGCGCGTCACCGACCCGGATGCCCGCCTGATCGCCTTCGATCCGATCCCGGGCGATGTCCTGCCGAAGCTGGCATCGAGCCCCTTGTGGAGCCGCCTTCCCTTCTCCCGACCGGGCCACCTCTCGGTCCTTCCGCCGGTGCTGATGTTCGGCATGGTCAACGAGGCCGTGCGCTTCGCCGGCCTCTTGACGGACCATCTGGAAAAAGACGCATGATCGCATCCCGCCGCGACAATATCGGCCCGGCCATAGTCACGATCCTGCTGCTTGCGCTGGCCGGTATCGCCTGCTGGTTCCTGGTGGCGCCGCCGCTCTCCGCGGTCGCCGGGCCGCGCTACGACATCACGCGGATGGTGCTTTACTACTCGACGCTGCCACGTCTCGCCACCGCATTGATCGCAGGCGCGGCGCTTGCGCTCTCCGGCGCGCTGCTGCAACAGGTGCTGCGCAATCCGCTCGCCGATCCGACCACGCTCGGCATCTCCGCCGGCGCAAACCTCGCGCTTGTGGTCGCCTCCCTGTTCGTGCCCGGCCTGCTCGGCGCCGGTCGTGATTTCATCGCACTGTCAGGCAGCGCGGCCGCCGCCCTGATCGTCGTCGGCCTCGGCGCGCGGCGCGGCTTCTCTCCCTATTCGCTCGTGCTGTCGGGACTGGTGCTGAGCCTCTGGTGCGGCGGCCTTGCCGCGATCCTCACCTATCTCAACGAATCGAGCCTCGCGAGCCTGTTCATCTGGGGCGCCGGATCGCTGGCGCAGCAGAGCTGGGTCATTCCGCTTTCACTACTATGGCGGCTGGCGCTCGTCGCCATCGTCTGCGCTCTGGTCATCCGCCCGCTGTCGCTTCTCGATCTCGGCGAAAGCGGCTCGGCGGCGCTTGGAGTGCGTCTTGTCCGCCTGCGCTTCATCGTCATCGCGGCGGCGGTCGCGCTCGCGGCCTTCGTCACCAGCGCGGTTGGGGTGATCGGCTTCATCGGTCTCGTCGCGCCTACCTTGGCGCGTCTCGCGGGCGCGCGTCGGCCGGGGCAACTCATCTTCTGGTCGCCCCTGATCGGCGCGAGCCTGCTATTGCTTGCCGATTCCGTTCTGCAGCTTGTCGCCGGCGAACTTGGCGATTTCCTGCCGACGGGAGCGGTCACCGCGATCTTCGGCTCTCCCCTGCTGCTTGCGCTGCTGCCGCTGCTGAAAATCCGCCACCGCATCCAGCCGGCGCCCGTCAGGCAGCGACAGCGCGGATTGACCACGACCGCCGTCATGGCGCTCGCCGCCACCTGCCTCCTCGTCGTGCTTGCCGCCGGCATCTTCCTCGGGCGGGACGCGACCGAGGGGTGGCATCTCGTCTCCGGCGACCTTGCCGGTGATATCCTCGCCATCCGTATTCCCAAGGTCGTGGCCGCCCTGGCGTCGGGCGCGATGCTGGCGGTTGCCGGAACCATCCTGCAGCGCCTGACCTCCAACGAGATGGCAAGCCCCGAGGTGCTCGGCATCAGCGCCGGCGCGACCTTCGGCGTCGCCATCGCGCTGATCGCGGTCTCGCCTGGTATTACCGGACAATTTACTTTCGCCGCGGTCGGCGCGATCGGGGTTCTAGCGATTATCGTCGTCAGTTCGCGGCGCAGTTCGTTCGCGCCCGAACGCGTGCTGCTGGCCGGTATCTCGCTGAGCGCCATGGTCGATGCCGTCGTCGGCGTGTTGAGTTCGTCGGGAGATCCGCGGGCTGCGATCCTCATGCGCTGGATGAGCGGATCGACCTATCTCGTGGACGCGACGACCGCGCGGATCGAGGCGGTCGCCGCCGTTCTCCTGCTCTCCGTCGCCTTTCTGGCTCGCCGCTGGCTCGACCTTCTGCCGCTCGGGCCGGCGCCGGCAGCCGCGATCGGCGTGCCGCTGGCCAAATCACGGTTCGCGCTGTTCGGCCTGGCGGGGCTGATGACGGCGGCGGCGACGCTCACCGTCGGGCCGCTTTCCTTCGTCGGCCTGATGGGGCCGCACCTCGCACGTGAAGCGGGATTGAGGCGCGCACTGCCGCAGATGGCGGGCGCGGCGGTGATCGGGGGGAGCCTGATGGTCGCCGCCGATTTCGTCGGCCGCACCATCGTCTCGCCCTACCAGATCCCGGCCGGTCTCGTCTCGGCGCTGATCGGCGCGCCCTTCCTGATGCTGATGCTGCGCCGGAAGGCCTGACTTTTAGCCGCGCCATTCACTCGCGAATGGCGAAGGCGATGTTGAGCGCGCGGTTGACGACCGAGGCCAGCACCGACATGTGCGTTTCCCCGGGGAAGAGCTCGAACCGCGCCCGCAATCCATCGGGCGTGCCATCCAGCCGCTCCGCCATCTCGCGGGCGAGAGCCACCGTCCGTTCCAGCTTGTTGTTCTCAAGGCGCTCGGCGGCATCCTCGTTGTGATACTGGAACGGCGCCAGCTCGTCGCCCTCGTACTCGCCAGCGGACAGGTGCACGAAGCCGCCGGAACCGTGCGTGCGGCGCGCCTCACGCTCAAGAAGCTGCGAATCCTCCCAGGAGATGCTCGGGCTGGCGGCGATCCAGTTCCTGAACAGGTGCGGTCGCTCGAACAGCGCGAAGAGCGTGAACAGCCCGCCGAAGGAGTGGCCGAACAGTGCCCGCCGGCCTGCGTTGACAGGTGCCCTGCGCGCGATCTCGGGCAGCAGATCCGCCTCGATGAACTGCAGCAGCTTGTCGGCGCCGCCGGTCTTCACCTCCGGGCCGCCTTCGGTGAACGGCGGATAGGAACGGCCGGGCGGCGGCACCAGATCCCAGGAGCGCCGCATGCCGTCATAAGCCTCGTCGGTGGGATAGCCGATCGCCGCGATCACGCCCCAGCCGACATTCGTCGCGTTCGGATAAGGCGCCTGCGTGACGAGGCTGCTGACCGCGAAGGGAAAGGTGGCGTTGCCGTCGGTCAGGACAAGCAAGGGCCATCCCTCAGCCGGCGGAGAGCCCTTCGGAACGGACAGGAAAATGCGATACGGCTCGCCGCCTTGCGATGAAACCAGATCGAAGAACTGTGTTCCGGGCAACGAAAAGACGTTTGCATGACCAGTCATCGCGGACCTCGCCGAAGGATGAAAATAGCGCACAATAAGTACCGGACGGCCCCGCGCCGAGGCAAGCCACAGGGCTTGGGCGACAGGCGGGAACCACAGATTTCGACCTATGATTCAGTGCTATCCGAGATGGGATCACTCCGCCTCATCAGGCAGATAGTGAATCTTTCGCAGCACGTTCAGGGTGGTCTTCTCGAAAGCCATGATCTTGAAATCCGAGGCATCGCGGAGCGAGCCGACGAAGAGCCGGCCATTCTCGATGACGGGCAGGCATGAGAGCAGCTGCATGTCACCGGAAGCGAGATAACGTCTTGCCATCGAGGTCGGCAGAATGCCCGCGCCAAGGCCGGACGCCACGAGCTCGGCGATCACCGCGACGCTGGTGCAAAGCCTGATCTTGCCCGGCTGCACGCCATCGAGCGCGAACCAGTGCATCAGCTGGCGGTACATTGCCGAAGGCGGCGGATTGGAGATGACCGGCCGCGTCGCCAGATCGCGCGGGCGGACCGGTCCGCTGAAGTTCCATGACGACGGGGCCACCCAGCTTGTTTCCTGCTGGCCGAGAGGCCGCAGCGAGAGCTTTTCGTTGCCCAGCGGATTGAGGAGCACGGCGACATCGAGTTCGTTGTTGAGCAGCGCCGGCTCGAGCGTGGTGCTGGTGGAGACGATCCATTCCGGCTCGAGGCCGGGATGATCCTCCAGCAGCCCTTCGAGCAACGGCGCCAGACAGGTCGCGGCGAAGCCCTCGGCGAGACCGACGCGCAAGGGCCCGACGATCTTCGGGTTGAACTCCTTTTCATAGATCCCCCGCACCTCGGAGAGGACCGCGCGGGCTCGCGGCAACAGCTCGCGGCCCTGCACCGTCAGTTCCACGCCGCGGCTTGCCCGATGGAACAACTCGACACCCAGCGAGGTCGTCAACTCCTTGAGCCGCAACGACACGCTGGGCTGCGCGAGCCTCAAATGCTCGGACGCCTTGAGCACCGAGCCGAACTGTGCCGTCCAGTAGAAAGCCTCAAGCTGGGCAAGAGTAATTCTCATATTGTATTTTCCTATATCATGAACTTAATTAAACTTATTTGATCAGAAAATTCAATATTAGTACGATGCGCCATCGAAAAGCTCGTTCTGGAGGAGAGAGCAAATGGCCAACGGCCCTGATATCATCAAAAAAGCGAGATGGCGGATCATTCCGATCCTGCTCGTCTGCTACTTCGCGGCGTTTCTCGACCGCGTGAACATCGGCTTCGCCGCATTGACGATGAACGCCGATCTCGGATTTACCGCGTCGGCATTCGGCT
This sequence comes from Hyphomicrobiales bacterium, assembly GCA_900471485.1. Lineage (GTDB taxonomy): Bacteria > Pseudomonadota > Alphaproteobacteria > Rhizobiales > Rhizobiaceae > Rhizobium. The sequence goes on along the minus strand of UCEU01000008.1, from coordinate 43,330 downwards.
TCGGCGCCGGCATCTTCTTCCTGGGCTATGTGCTCTGCGAATTGCCGAGCAACCTGATGCTGGCGAAAGTCGGCGCGCGGATCTGGATCGCACGCATCCTCATCACCTGGGGCATCCTCTCGGCGCTGACCGCCTTCGTGTGGTCGCCGGCGAGCTTCTACATCGTCCGCATCCTGCTGGGCGCGGCGGAGGCCGGCTTCTTCCCCGGGATCATCTTATTCATCACGCTCTGGTTCCCGCGCGCCTATCGCGGCTCGACCTTTGCCATGTTCAACGTCGCTGTTCCGCTTTCGTCGATGATCGGGGCGCCGGTTTCCGGTCTGATCGTCGACGGCCTTGATGGCGCGGCGGGCTTGCATGGCTGGCAGTGGATGTTCCTGATCGAAGCCGTTCCTGCTGTCATCATGGGCTTCGTCGTGTTCTTCGGCCTTCCCGAATCGCCGAAGACCGCGAAGTTCCTGACCGCCGACGAGCGCGACTGGCTGACGGCCCGCCTCGACGAGGATCGCCAGGAACAGGAGGCGACCGGACGCTTCTCAGTGAAGCAGGCGCTCCTCGATCCGCGCGTTCTGCTCATGTGCCTGATCGCCGTCGGTCTTGTCATGGGAACCACCGGCATCGCGATCTGGATGCCGCAGTTCATCAAGCAGTTCGGTCTCACAAACCTGCAGACGAGCTTCGTTGCCGCCATCCCATCGGCCTTCATGGCGATCGCCATGATCCTCGTGGCGCGCCATTCCGACAAGACCGGCGAGCGCGTCTGGCACACGGCTGGACCGTTCATCGCCAGCGCGATCGGCTTCCTGATCGCCGCCTTCACCTCGAACCCGCTGGTCGCCATCTTCGGCCTGACGATCGGGGCGGCCGGCATCGGCGGCGCATCGCCGACCATCTGGACCTTCCCATCGACACTTCTGACGGGAACCGCGGCTGCCGCTGGCATCGCGCTCATCAACTCGGTCGGCAGCACCGGCGGCTTCTTTGGCCCGACCATCATCGGCTGGGTCCGCGATCTTACCGGCGGCTTCCAGGGATCGCTGATCTTCCTGGCCGTGGTGATGGCGATAACCGCCGGGGCGATCCTCGTCCTCGGCGCCAACATGAAAGGGTTGCTCCGCGCCGGTGCAGCCGAGACTGACACACGCGTAAAGGCCTGACCCCATGAAAATCTCCGAGATTCGCCTGTATCACCTGGAAGCGATGCTTCCCGAGCCGATCGGCAATGCCCTGGTCTCGTTTCCAAAGCGCGAAACGCTTCTGGTCGAGGTCGTCGCGGGCGATCTCTCGGGGTGGGGCGAAGCATGGCTGTCGCCGTTGACGGCGGCAGCGGTCATCGAAGTGCAGTTGGCAAAGCATGTCCTCGGGCGGGACCCGAGGCATGCGCTGTCGATCTGGCGCGACATGCGCCGCGGCACCGAGGGCGACACCGCCGCGACCGGCATCGCCGCCATCGACATGGCGCTGCACGATCTGGCGGCGCGCGCCCATGGCGTCCCGCTCTCCACCCTGCTTGGCGGCGCCAGGCGGGACTGCGTCCCCGCTTACGCCAGCGGCCCCTTCTTCAAGCCCGGCGGCCACCCCTATCGCGACTTCGAACGCGAGATCGCCGGCTATCTGAAGGATGGTTTCCGAGCGATCAAGCTCCGGATCGGCCACGGTGTCGAAGACGACGTGAAGATCATCCTTCAGACCCGAAAGGCGATCGGCGACGAGCGGGACCTGATGGTGGACTTCAACCAGTCCTGCAGCATTCGCCGCGCCATCGCGACGATCGAACGCGTATCCGACGCCCGGCTGCTCTGGGTCGAGGAGCCGACCCGGCCGGACGACATCGCCGGCTACGGCATCGCCGCCGGACACCTCACTCCGGCCATCGCCGGTGGCGAGACCTTCACGAAAGCGGCCACCTTCCTGCCGTTGCTCTCGAAGGGAAGCCTCGACGTACTGCAGCCGGACCTCGCGATATGCTGCGGCTTCAGCGGTGTCCGGCAGGTGCAGGCGCTGGCCGACATTCACGAGAGGCCGCTGATCCCGCATGTCTGGGGCAGCACCGTCAATTTCCACGCGGCACTGCAGCTGACGGCCACATTGCCGGCGCACCGGGGTGGCGGGCATGCGAGTTTCCCGTTCATGGAATACGACGTCGGCCCCAATCCCCTGCTCGACCTCTGCGGACGGCCGGCGCTCGACGGCGACGGTTGTGTCGTGGTTCCCGATGGCAACGGCATCGGTGTCTCACCGACGAAAGAGCAGCTGCAGCCCTTCACCAGGATGCATCGCTCCATTCGCTGATCCGGCGCCAACCGGCTCGAAACAAAAAAGCACAGGCTGCTTCCAACGGCCTGTGAAGTACATCGAGAACCATGAAAATTTGACAATCGTCAATTGCAGAGGCGATCCGATTAAATGCAATGGTGGTAAGGCTTTATTCAACCAAGGATGCCATAAAGGTCGCAGTATTTTCTGCATCTGTTTGAACCTTTGGTATTCCCCATGGCATCCGTCAAAATCAAAATTCTTCTCCCAATCCTTTTCGCCATGATCGTCATGATGCTGGTCGTTCAGGGTGCCGCGGGCATGCGCTCGGTCTGGCAGCTGGAGGGACAGGTCGACAATCTCAGCCTGCGGATGGACCGCTCGCTGATGATCGCCAACATGGATCGCGTGATGTCCGACGTTCGACGCCTCTATCTGATGACGCTGTCGTCGGATGGTTTCGACGACCAGCAGCGCTGGCTGGATCAACTGCGCGCCAAGGCGAAGGAGCGTGACGACGCTTTCCGTGAGTTCGGCGACACCATTACCCTGCAGGCATCAAAGGGAAAATTCGAGGCGCTCCGGAAGCTGGTCGACGAATATGATGCGTTCGGCACGCGGTTCGTTGATCTGATGGCAAACGCGAAAGTGGATGAAGCGAAGGCTGTGATCGCGCAGATGGTCCCGAAGGGCGCGGAAATCGGCAAGGTCTTGCAGGAACTGATCAACGACAACAAGGTTTCGGCGGCGCAGGACCGACAGAATGCGCAGGACGCGGGCGACTTCATCTCGATCTCGACAATCGCTGGCGTCGCGGTCGCGGTGGCGCTTGCGGGTGGTGCGGCACTTCTCAGCTATGTGCGCGTAACCCGCCCCATCGGCATCATCACGCAAGCAATGAACGTGCTTGCCGCCGGCAACAACAACATCGAAATTCCGCATGCCGAGCGCAGCGACGAAATCGGCGAGATGGCGGCAGCGGTTTCCGTCTTCCGGCAGAACGCGCTGGAGCGCGAGCGGCTGGAGCAGGAAACCGAGGCAAACCGCTCGCTCAGCGAACGCGAGCGCATTGCCCGCGAGGACCAGAAGGCGCGCGAGGCCGCCGAAGTATCCTTCGCCGTCGAAGCACTGGGCAACGGCCTGACCAATCTCGCCGATGGCGACATGACCTTCCGTCTGCACCAGCCTTTCGCGAACCATCTCGATGGCTTGCGCCACAGCTTCAATGATTCCGTCGACAAGCTGCAGAGCGTCCTGCAGGCGGTCGGCGAGAATGCGCGCATGATCGATGCCGGCGCCAACGAGATCCGCGCCGCCGCCGACGATCTCTCGAAGCGCACCGAGCAGCAGGCCGCTTCCGTCGAGGAGACCGCGGCCGCGCTGGAGCAGGTGACCAGCGCCGTCAAGGATTCGGCCACGCGCGCCGGCGAAGCCGGGCAACTGGTCAATCACACGCGCACGGATGCCGAGCGCTCCGGCGACATCGTCCGGCAGGCTGTCGGCGCGATGGAGGCGATCGAAAAGTCATCCAACGAGATCGGCAACATCATCGGCGTCATCGACGACATAGCCTTCCAGACCAACCTCCTGGCGCTCAATGCAGGTGTCGAAGCGGCACGCGCCGGCGAAGCAGGCAAGGGTTTCGCTGTTGTGGCGCAGGAAGTGCGCGAACTGGCGCAGCGCTCCGCATCCGCCGCACGCGAGATCAAGTCGCTGATCACGGTGTCGGGTGAAAGGGTGCGGGATGGCGTCGACCTCGTCGGCCAGACCGGGACCGCTCTCGAGGCGATCGTTGCCAACGTGCAGGAGATCAGCACCAATGTCGCCTCGATCGTCGTATCGAGCCGCGAACAGTCGACCGGGCTTTCCGAGATCAACACGTCGGTAAACCTGATGGACCAGGGCACGCAGCAAAACGCAGCGATGGTCGAGCAGACCACCGCGGCAAGCCACAGCCTTGCGACGCAGGCGGACACGCTGAACGCGTTACTCGCTCAGTTCAAGCTTGATGTCGGCGAGACCGGCCTCCGCGTCGCATCAGCCGCATCCCGCCCATCTACCTCGCCGGCCCGTGCCATGGGCGCTCAGCTCTCCGCCGCCTTCCCGGCTCGCACGGGAACCCGCTAAGAGACGGGCCGCCGACAAACCTTCGTCAGGATCGGGCGCCGTTCGGTTTACCGCCGAGCGGCGTCATTCCACGGACGATTGCGCATGACGAAACGCGCCTTTGCCGTTGAAGGATGGGGCGCAATGCGCAATATTCGGAGACGAATGGAAATATCGAGGAAGGTGCGCCGGTGAGCGACAATGTCATCAAGTTCCGCAAACCCAAGCCCGTGAAGCAGCCGCGTCCCGGCCAACGCAAGCTGATCGTCATTCTTGCCGCCGTCGCGGCATTTCTTCTGATGTGGGGCTACTTCATCCTCACGGGACAGCCCGCACCTTGACGGACAACGGCGCTCCAACAGGAGCGCCGAACAATATTCGCAAGGCTTAAGCGGCGCGTTGCTCCGTGCCTTGGATAGCCGCCAATGTCCAATCCTTGCCCGTGCGTCGCACGAAGGTCCAGACTTCGGTCGTTTCCGTCGGCGCGCGGTCATCGCCGCTCACCACCCGGCCACCTTCACGCTCGACCATCGAGTCGACCGACGAATAACGCATTGCAAGCGTTGCGTATTCGGCGCCGTCTTCGCGCCAGGCCTCGGCGATATCGCCCTGCAGCAGCTTGACGTCGGACACCTTGTTGCGAACGCCGTTGGTGGCGTTTTCGCCAAGTTCTTCCGCCAGATAGGACATCGCTTCCGGTGTCGTCAGGCGGCGCAGGGCACCGTAATCCTCAGCGCCATAGGCAGTCTGCACCTCGGTCAGGAGTTTTTCGAACTGGTCGAGATCACCCTGCGTCAGGCCGATTTCGTCGTCCGCCTTGGTGCTGCGCTGCGGCTGCGACGAACCTGAGCCGAAGCCCGAGCCCGAGCCGATGGACGGAATCTTGAATGACGAATTTCCAGCCGGCGGCGCCATGTTATACGCGTTGCCGCCCTGCGCCGGCGACCCATAGGCGGGCTGGCGGCGATTGGCGAAGAAGCGCATGGCGAACGAGATCGCCAGAGCGATCAGGCCGATCTGCAGCAGCATGCCGAGGAAACCGAAGCCGCCACCGAAGCCGTGGCCCAGCAACATGCCGAGCAGACCGCCGGCAACAAGACCACCGATCATCGAACGGCCGAAACCGCCGAAAAGGCCGGGACGCGGCGTGTTCATCTGCTGGCCGGCGGCGGGCGCCTGGGTCTGCGGACGCTGGGTCATCGTGCGGTCGATCGGGGCGGCCGGTGCCGGAGCGGTCCGGGTGACGGGCGGCGCCTGAAACGTACGCGCGCCACGGCTACCGAAACCGAAGCCGCCCGCCCGTCGTGCATCGGCATCGCTGATCGATGCGAAAACACTGGCGCCTGTCAGAACGGCAATCGCCGCAATCTTGGCAAAACGCGAAAAGGCACGTGGCATTCAATTTCTCCCCTATGGCAGCGAAACTTTACTCATCCGCTATATAGGAAGCCAATCACAGCTTTGTAAGCGCAGCCGTCTTATTCGTTACTGGCAGACGTCGACCCAGCTGGCTCCGGTCAACTCCGCCAGACGGCTGGTCGAGATGCGCACCGCCGAATTGGTGGAGCCGGCGGCGGGCACGACCTCATCGAATTGCTTCAGCGAGACGTCGCAATAGACAGGTATCGCGGACGGCAAGCCGAAGGGGCAGACGCCGCCGACCGGGTGGCTCGTCACCGCGACCACCTCCTCGGCACCGAGCATGCGCCCCTTGCCGCCGAAGGCATCCTTGAACTTCCTGTTGTCGATCCGCGCGAGGCCGCCGGCGACCACGAGCATGATCTCTTCCCCGACGCGCAGGCAGATCGTCTTGGCGATCTGCGCCGGATCCACCCCATGCGCTTCGGCTGCCAGCGCCACGGTGGACGAACTCTCGGCGGTCTCGATGATCTCGATATCAGGGGCATTGGCGCTGAAGAACGCGCGGACACTCTCAAGGCTCATGATCGGGACTCTGCTCCAAACGAAGGGATGATACGGTCTCTTGGACGACCTCAGGGTGTGCCGGTCTCGATAAGCTTGACGCTGTTTTCCTGACAGAGACGGCGGATGGAAGGCGTGATGCAGCGATCAGTGATGAAGGTATGGACCTGCGGCAACTGTGCGATCCGCACCGGCGCGGTGCGTTCGAACTTCGTCGAGTCGGCCACCAGGATGACATGGCGGGCATTGGCGATGATCGCCTGCGCCACCTTCACCTCGCGAAAGTCATAATCGAGCAACGCGCCGTCCTCATCGATCGCCGAAGCACCGATCACGGCGTAGTCCACCTTGAACTGCCGGATGAAATCCACCGCTGCCTCGCCGACGATGCCGCCATCGGCCGAGCGCACCACGCCACCGGCGATCACCACCTCGATCGTGGGCAGCAGGCGCAAACGGTTGGCGACGTTGATGTTGTTGGTGATGACCATCAGTTCGTGATGGTTCGCCAGCGCCTCGCCAACGGCCTCCGTGGTCGTTCCGATATTGATGAAAAGAGAAGCCTTGTCGGGGATCAGCTCTGCGGCGGCGATGCCGATCGCCTGCTTCTCAGTGGCGGCGATCTGCCGTCGCGCTTCGTATTTCACGTTCTCGGTGCCGCTCGGAAAGGTCGCGCCGCCATGCACGCGCGTCAGAACCTGGGCGTCGCAGAGATCGTTCAGATCCTTGCGGATGGTCTGCGGCGTCACCATGAAATGCGTCGCCAGGTCTTCGACGAAAACCCGCCCTTGCGACCTTGCCATGCCGACGATCTCAGTTTGGCGGTCGCTCAGGAACATGACGTCAACGCTTTCATTTCAGTTTCGTTTCTTGAGAGAACGAACTCTTACCAGAAACGCCCGGCCGCCGCCAAGCCCTTCAAGCCTTGCGAGACCGTTGCGCCTTCTCGAAGGCCTGATAGAGGCCGTCGAGATTGGACGCCAGGTAGATGCCGAAGGCCGAAGCCTGTTCGGCGCGTAGGGTGATGGTGCACTGCGCGCCGTCGTTCTTGATCTTAGCTCTCGCCTCGCCGTCATAGGAGCGCCAGTGCTCGACCGGGAGCGGCATCACCGGTCGGCCCGTGGGATTGGCGCGACCAAGCGATGCAACCAAGATGTCGAAACGCTTGTCCGGCTCCGCAGCCTCGAACTCCGGCGTCGCCACGACACGCGCCGCGCGGTCGTCGACGTCTTCGGTCTCGAACGTGACCGACAGATCGTGCCAGCGATCACGCCCGATCGCTCGCGCAGCGCCGATCGCCGTCAGAACGTCGGCCGGAATACGCTTGGTCACCGATAGCATCTTCGAGATGGTGGTCTTCTCGACGCTCAGCGCCGCCATGATCGTCTCGCGATCGAAGCCCAGCTTGTCGAGCTTGTCCGCGAACATCGTTCGCTCGATGAAGGAGAGATCGGCGCGCGCGGAATTTTCCTGTCCCTGGGCAATGACGTGGTCGCGATCGTCGAGTTTCTTGACCACGGCGCGTACGGGACGCCCCAATTCCCGTGCCGCGCGGGCGCGGCGATGCCCGAACGCAATTTGGTAACGCCCCTCCCTGGTGGGATGCGGACGAACCAGAATGGGCGAGTCCTGACCGCGAACGCGGATGGCCTCGACCAGTTCCTGGAACTGCGCGTCGACATCGACAAGGCGGTCCGTGACAAAGGAGTTGTCTATGAGGGCGGGATCGAGATCGATCACCGTCGCTCCGTCTTCGATCGCGTCTCTGGTCGAGGCGCTGCCGACGGAATGCTGCACATCCTCGCCGATCGCCGCCGATTTCTTGACGCCTCCCATCAATCCGGCGAAGGGGTTTTTAGGCGCCATGGGCTACAACCGGTGCAGCAGTTTCATGCCAGTTTACTGCGGTAAACTTCATCGTCGTCCCCAGGCTTTCAAGCGGCCAATGAAATAATGGTTAGCCGAGCGGGTTCGCCACTTCAAGATCGCAGTCGCGTGATTTCGGGACAAGGGATGCTTCAAACGGCGTGGGCTTCAATGGACGGCCGCTCTCGGCAATTTCAGGCTAGGCTCGGCGAGTGCGTCGCCACCCGCAGCGCTCAGCTTCTGCTTCAGCGCATCCAGAGCCAGATCGAGGCAATAGGCTGAGATATCAGCCTCGAGCTCAACGGCGTTCTGCTTGGCGAAGGCAATCAGCCGCACCAGGGAGGCCATCGCCTTCGTTTTATCGTCCACCCTCGATTGCATTCCGCGCCCCTCTTCGGTCCATTTCAAGGACAGTAGCGGAATTCGGCAGGTCGCGGGCGTGACAAGTGCGTGACGAGGGTTTTCGCACAAATCGGGCATCGGCGACAAACGCTATGGTTGTTCCCGATTTCTCCACCGGTATCGGCCAAATGCCCCGACGGCGACCCGCCGTACCTCGCGAGAAATCGATGTGGACAGCGCCGGCATGCTCTTCACGTTTCCACACCGAAAGGCGCGTCGCTGCCGTCCGCAGGGAATGGACGGCGACGACGCCAATGCTGCCGTTCCTTAAACGAACGAGCTGTCCTGCTTGCTGTCGTCGGTCGCAACGTCGCGGCCTTCCTGGGCGCTCGCCATTGCCTTGACCAGTGCGACAATCTTTTCGCGAAGCTGTGTATCGGTGATCTTCATGAACGCTCGATTGAGCGCAAGTCCTTCTTTCGATTGAAGAAATTCAGCCACCGGATCGCTTGCGCCGGTGATTTCCAGGCCCGCCAGCGAAAGCGGCGCGGACTCGTCCTGCTGGAAAAAGAAGCTTGGTGGCGTGCTCAGCACCTCGGCGATCCGCTGCAGGCGGCTGGCGCCGATGCGGTTCATGCCCTTCTCGTATTTCTGCACCTGCTGGAAGGTGACGCCGATCTGTTCGGCCAGTCTCTCCTGGCTCAAACCCAGGAGCTGGCGGCGCATGCGTACTCGCGAACCTACATATGTATCGATGGCATTCGGTGTCTTGGCATTCATCACAAATGTTTCCATGTATCGATCCGAGGCATGGGAATCCGGTCAGCCGACCGGCATAACACCCGGATAAGTGTGTCTCAGTCACGTACCGAATTCAATTATTAGTTTTTGCCCGCTTCGCAATACGCGCTACCCAAAACGTGAACCCAGTTGATCATTAATGCAGCGCAACCGTTGCGGTTCCATCGCAACGAGAAATAGTCAGTCGCGGCCGAAGCGTATGGGTTTGATCTCGCGATGGGCGATCTTCAGCGAGCGGTCGGGCTGGATGATATAGGTTTCCTCCACCTGCTGGCCGTATTGGTCGATGAAGTTGTGCGGGAAGGATGACCCGATCGGCGACTTCGTGAGCTTTGTCCGAGGCTGCCCGCCATAGGTGATGCTGCCGGGGATCGGCTCGATGCCGGGAGAGGAGAAGTCCTTCGCGGTGGTACAGCCTGTCACCACGACAAGACAGAACAGAAATGCAAGAGCTTTCGTCTTCATCTGGATCTCCTGCCGACGTGACAACACATATCGTGAGATATGTGGTCGCCCGCGCCTGTTTGCCAGCGCGAGCGAGCATCATTTTTCAACCGCTGACGCTAGAGAAGACCGCGCTTGCCGAGATTGGCCATCAGTGCCGAAATGCCGAAGGTCCACGGCGTGCATTCGGTGGAAAGCCTGACGGTATTGATCAGCGCGCCAAGCCCGGCGGAGGAGATTTCCACGGTGTCTCCAACCTTGTGGGTAAACCCCTGGTTCGGCGTGTCGCGATCCTGCGTCGGCGCAAACAGCGTCCCCAGGAACAGCATGAAGCCATCGGGATACTGGTGATGCGCGCCGCAGGTCTGCCTGACCAGATCGGTCGGATCGCGGCTGATCTTCGACATCGAACTCTTACCATGCAGCACGAAGCCGTCCTCGCCGGTGACCTTGAGGTCGAGCTCGGCGTTGCGGACGTCATTAAGGCCGTAGCCTGCATCGAACAGGCGAATGAACGGGCCGATCGAGCAGGAGGCGTTGTTGTCCTTGGCCTTGCCGAGCAGCAGCGCGGAACGGCCCTCGACATCGCGCAGGTTGACGTCGTTGCCGAGCGTGGCGCCCCTGATCTCGCCGCGACTGTTGACCGCGAGCACGATCTCCGGCTCCGGATTGTTCCAGGTCGAGATCGGGTGCAGGCCGACATCCGCCCCCCAGCCCACCGACGAGAGCACCGGCGCCTTGGTGAAGACCTCGGCATCCGGCCCGATGCCCACTTCCAGATATTGCGACCACATGCCCTCGGCGATCAGCGCCTGCTTGACCTTGGCGGCCTCGGGCGAGCCGGCCTTCAGGTTGTTGAGGCTGCCACCGATGAGGTCGCTGACACGTTCGCGGATCGAGGCGGCCCGATCGGGGTTGCCGGCCGCCTTCTCCTCGATGACGCGCTCGATCATCGATTGAGCAAAGGTCACGCCGCATGCCTTGATCGCCTGCAGGTCGGCCGGCGCCAGCAGGTAGGGCCGTGATTGATCCGGCTCGCCGGTGCTGTTTGCCGCGATCTCGGCAAGTTTGCCGAGGCTCTTGCCGGTCGCCGCACGCGCGATCTCCACCGCATCGTCCAGCTCCAGCAGCGCGCTCAGCGTCGGGATGCCCTTCGAGGTGATGTCGATCAGCTCGTCGCCGCGAAGCGTGACGATGCTCGGCCCTCCCGCTTCGGGGTTCCAGGCGCGGCCGACAAACAGGCCACCCGAGGCGGCGGCATCGAGAAGAGTATGAGACATAGCAGTTTCCGTCACGGCGAGCGATGGACGCGCTCTCGTATGAAAGGGAAGCGCCGCCCTCCAACCCAGCGGCGGCGAAAATCCATCATATTCGTCCGGCAACGACAAGGCCCGGCAATGGAGAAAACCATTGCCGGGCCAATATGGAAATTGGAAGTCCTAGTGGTTGTCGCGCGGAATGCCCTTCGTCTGGGCGATCCGCTGGTACTTCACGGCCGGTTCGAGCACCGCGCCGGTCTCCATCTGGCCGACATAGTTGCGCTGGATTTCCTGCCACGGCGTCTGGCTTTCCGGATAGACGTAGCCGCCCGCCGCCTTCAGCGCGGCGTGACGCTCGGCCAGTTCCTCATCGCTGATCAGGATGTTGGCCGATCCGTTCTTCAGATCGATGCGCACCTGGTCACCGGTCTTGAGGACCGCAAGCCCGCCGCCCGCGGCCGCTTCCGGCGAGGCGTTGAGGATCGACGGCGAGCCCGACGTACCGGATTGGCGACCGTCACCGATGCAAGGGAGCGAGGAAAGGCCCTGCTTCAGCAGGTAGTCCGGCGCGCGCATGTTGACGACCTCGGCCGCACCCGGATAGCCGATCGGGCCGGCGCCGCGCATGAACAGCACCGTCGATGCGTCGATGCCGAGAGATGGATCGTCGATACGGTGGTGATAATCCTCCGGACCGTCGAAGACGACGGCGCGTCCGACGAAGGCTTCCGGATCGTCCGGATTGGAGAGGTAGCGGTCGCGGAACTCGGGCGAGATGACGCTGGTCTTCATGATCGCCGAGGAGAAGAGATTGCCCTTGAGCACGCGGAACCCGGCGCGCTCCTTCAGCGGACGCTCGAACGGCCGAATGACCTTCTCGTCCTCGATCATGGCGGAGGTGTAGTTCTCGCCCACCGTCTTGCCGTTGGCGGTGATCGCGCTCGTGTTCAGCAGCTCGTGCTTGATGAGCTCGCCCATGACGGCGGGCACGCCGCCGGCGTGGTAGTAGTCCTCGCCGAGATATTCGCCGGCCGGCTGCAGGTTGACCAGGAGCGGGATGTCCTCGCCATAGGTCTGCCAGTCGTCCACAGTCAGCTCCACGCCGACATGACGCGCGAGCGCATTCAGGTGGATCGGAGCATTGGTCGAGCCGCCGATCGCCGAATTGACGCGAATGGCGTTGATGAAGGCTTCCTTGGTCAGGATGTCCGAAGGCTTCAGGTCCTCGCGCACCATCTCGACGATGCGGAGACCGGTTTCATAGGAGATTTCCTGGCGGTCGCGGTAGGGCGCGGGAATGGCGGCGGCACCCGGCAGCTGCATGCCCAGCGCTTCGGCAAGCGAGTTCATCGTCGTCGCCGTGCCCATCGTGTTGCAATAGCCGGTCGACGGCGCCGAGGAGGCGACGAGCTTGACGAAGCCCTGGTAATCGATCTCGCCGCGCGCCATCATCTCGCGCGCCTTCCAGACGATGGTGCCCGAGCCCGTGCGCTCGCCACGGAACCAGCCATTGAGCATCGGGCCGACGGACAACGCGATCGCGGGAATGTTCACGGTTGCCGCGGCCATGAGACAGGCCGGCGTGGTCTTGTCGCAGCCGATGGTCAGCACGACGCCATCGAGCGGATAACCGTAGAGCACTTCGACGAGGCCGAGGTAGGACAGGTTGCGGTCGAGACCCGCGGTCGGGCGCTTGCCGGTTTCCTGGATCGGATGCACCGGAAACTCGATCGCGATGCCGCCGGCGTCGCGAATGCCCTCGCGAACGCGCTTGGCGAGCTCGAGATGGTGACGGTTGCAGGGCGAGAGATCGGAGCCCGTCTGCGCGATGCCGATGATCGGGCGGCCGGACTGCAGCTCCTCCTGGCTCAGGCCGAAATTCATGTAGCGCTCGAGGTAGAGAGCGGTCATGTCGGGGTTGGCGAGATTGTCGAACCAGGCCCGCGAGCGAAGCTGCGGCTTGTCGGCCTGCTCCTGAACGGCGGTTGGATTGTGGGAAGACGGTGTTTTCTCGGCCATGCTGGTTTCCTTGCGTTGACGCGATTGCTGTCATGCATTTAGCTGATCGTCAGGTGAATTTCTAATCAGTCTTTCGCATTCTGATATGCGGATAATTTATATCAAGCGGGAAAATCATGGGACTGGATGGTTTCAAGCTGCGGCACATGAAGATGCTCGTGGCGCTCAGCGAACATGGGAAACTCGGTGTCGTGGCCGAAATGTTCGGCGTTTCCCAGCCGGCACTGTCGCGCACGCTGAACGAACTGGAACAGATGTCCGGCCACCAGCTTTTCGAGCGCCACAACCGCGGCCTTGTGCCGACGCCGCAGGGCGAGGTGATCGTGCGTCACGCCAAGATGCTGCTCGCCGAGGCACAGCGCGCCGAATACGAAATGGTCGTCGCCGCCGCCGGCCAGGGTGGCAGCGTCGCTTTCGGAACGATCATGACACCCGCCGCCGATTATGTCGCGCCTGCCCTTCAGCGCATGTTCGAGACGCACCCGACCATCGATGTCAGCATCTCCGTCGGCAGCAGCGACGTGCTTCTGGAAGATGTGCTCAGCCGGAGGCTCGATTTCGCCGTCTGCCGCATACCGAGCGGGATGAACCCGCTGCTCTTCGACTACGTGCCGATCGGCCAGGAGACGTTGCGCGTGGTCGCGGCTGCCAATCATCCGCTTGCGGCGAAGGCAGTCGTGACGGAAGACGAGATGCGCGCCCACAGCTGGGTGCTGCAGCCGCACGGCTCCTTCCTGCGGCAGGTCGCCGACGATTATATCCGACGCCACGGCATCGTGCCCGCCAGCGTCGTCTCCACATCCGATGCGCTGCTGACCCTTCTCCTGATGATGCAGAGCGACCGTCTCGGCATCTTCGCCGAACCCGTGGGCGAGCTCTTCGAGCAACACGGGCTTTTGCGCCGGCTGGCGGTTGAGCGGGACATCTCGGTACCAGGCTTCGGCCTCGTCAAGCTCCGCGACCGGGAGCTATCCGCCTCGGCGGAACTGCTTTACCGGCTGTTCGCGTCGACAAGAGACGGTGGGCAACCGGGCTGATCAGGCCTGAAGGGCGTAGTGCGTGAGCATGCGCGCATCGCGCCGGAAGTCGGATGGCGACATGCCGGCGATGTGGCGGAAGGACTTGTTGAAGGCGCTGATCGAGCCAAACCCGCTGTCCATCGCCACCTGCAGCACGTTGGCGCCGTCGTTCATCAACATCGCCTGGGCGCGGGAAAGCCTGAGCAGATTGACATACTTGCTCAGTGTCATCCCCGTCGTCTTCTTGAACAGGTTCATCGCGTACTTCGGATGCAGATCGGCTGCACGAGCGATATCGACCGAATCGATCTCGTGCAGGAAGCTCGCGGCGATGAAATCGCACATGCGCGCGACGCTGCGCGACGACTGCGCATAGGCCTGCTCCACATCGTCGGTGGCAGACATGCCGTTCGGCGCGAGCATGGAATAGGGATCGAGCAGGATGCGCTCGATCCGCAGCAGCATCTCTTCCACCGCATGCTGCGCCTTGGCGGGATCGCCGGACTTGGCGTAGGCGACCCAGCGCGGAAAGTTCTCGACGTCGGCGGCATCGGTGGCGGAGGTGAAAAGAATCTCGCCCTTCATCAGGCGGCTGGAAATATTGATCGGCAGGCGCAGGCGGAAAAAATAGACCAGCGGCAGATGCCCGCCGGCATAGATCGCATCGTCGCTGCTCTCGTCCATCTGGTGCGGCTGACCACCCCAGAAGAGGCACATGTCGCCGGCCTTCATGCTGATATCATGGCCATTCAGGCGGTAATGCACATTGCCGCGCATGATATAGTTCAGCTCCACCTGCACATGCCAATGCGGCATCAGCATCCGCGGCGGATGGTTGTGAAACATCTGGAGTGCCGTCGGCAATCCTTCGATGCTGCTCGCTCCCGGCTGATAGACAGCCCGTTTTTCAATCTTACTTTCCGCCAAATCCATGTTCCCTTTTTAGGAGACAGCGGCTCCCTTCCAGATAGTCTAGCCGCGTTCGCTAAGGGACGGCAATTGAAAAGGGAGGATTTTCAATGCGCTTCAAACTTATTGGTGCGACCGCCGCGGTTGCGCTTCTGGCATCGGGCTCGGCATTCGCACAGTCGGCCAATCTCACCATCTGGAGCTGGAACGTCGCCGCATCGGCGCTGAAGTCCACGCTCGAGGGTTTCAACAAGCAGCATCCCGACATCAAGGTCACCGTGGAGGATCTCGGTAACCAGCAGGTGTTCGACAAGATGCTGGCCGCTTGCGCCGCCGGCGGCGAGGGTTTGCCGGATATCGTCACCGTCGAGAACTTCGAGGCGGAGATTTTCTGGAACCGCTTTCCCGATTGCTTCGCCAACCTGAAGGACCTCGGCTACAACGCCGATATCCAGGCGAAATTCCCGGAATTCAAGCGTACCGAGCTTGAAGTCGGCGACGTCGCCTATGCCATGCCGTGGGATTCCGGTCCGGTAGCCGTGTTCTATCGCCGCGACTTCTACGAGAAGGCAGGCGTCGATCCGGCGTCCATCAAGAGCTGGGACGATTTCATCGCGGCCGGCAAGAAGATTTCCGAAGCCAATCCTGGTGTCGTCATGGCGCAGGCCGATTTCAACGGCGACAGCGAGTGGTTCCGCATGATCTCCAACGAGCAGGGCTGCGGCTACTTCTCCACGGATGGCCAGAACATCACCATCAATCAGCCCGCCTGCGTCGCGACCCTGGAAAAGGTCAAGCAGATGAAGGACGCCGGCACGCTGACGGCAGCGATCTGGGACGAGAAGATCCAGGCCAATACCGCTGGCAAGGTCGCCAGCCAGATGTATGGCGGCTGGTATGAAGGCACCGTGCGCTCCGGCTCGCCCGATCTCTCCGGCAAGTGGGGCGTCTACATGATGCCGAGCCTCACGCCCGACGGCCCGCACGCGGCCAACCTCGGCGGCTCGTCGCTCGCCATCGCCGCCAACTCGGCCAACAAGGAAGCCGCCTGGACCTATGTCGATTACGCGCTCGGCACCAATGAGGGCCAGGTCGCGATGCTGAAGTCCTTCGGTCTCGTTCCCTCGCTGCTCTCCGCCGTGCAGGATCCGTTCGTCAACGAACCGCAGCCCTATTGGGGCGGCCAGAAGGTCTGGGCCGATATTCTCTCGACCCTGCCGAAGATCAAGCCGAGCCGCGGCACGCAGTTCCAGACGGATGCGGACGCGATCTACAAGGCCGCGCAGACCAAGTATTTCGCCGGCGGTTATCCCGACGCGAAGGCTGCTCTCGACGACGCCGCCAACCAGATCGCTTCGGCGACCGGTCTCCCCATCGCGGAATGAGTGACCAAGCCGGGCGCCACAACGCGCCCGGCCCCATCCCTGGTGGATGGCTCGTTTCGTCTTTGAGGAGAATGACATGCCGATCCGGACCCGGAGCGCCTACGCGTTCCTCGCGCCATATCTGCTGGTCTTCGCGACCTTCTGGATTTGGCCGATCATCAATTCGTTTCTGATCTCGTTTCAGAACACCCGCATCAATCCGTGGAAATTCAGCGCTTCGGCCAACTGGGGCCGCCTGTTCCACGACCCCGCCTTCTACAACGCGCTCTACAACACGCTGATCATCCTGCTGATCCAGGTTCCCGTGATGATCGCGATCGCCACCGTCATGGCGGTGCTCCTGAACTCGCCGCTCCTGAAGATGCGACCGCTGTTCCGCTTCGCCTTTTTCGCACCTGTCGTCGTCGGCGAAGTTGCGTATGCGGCGGTCTTCCGGCTGATGTTCAGCATCGACTTCGGCATCGTCAACAAGCTCATCACGTCCGTCGGCATTCCCGCCGTCTCCTGGTTCGACAACCCCAACGCGGCGATGGCGCTCGTCATCATCGCGGTCACCTGGCGCTGGGCGGGCTACAACGCCATCATCATTCTCGCCGGCCTGCAGTCGATTCCCGAGGACGTCTACGAAGCCGCCACGCTCGACCGGGTGAGCAAGACGCAGCAGTTCTTCCACATCACGCTGCCGCTGCTGCGCCCCATCATTCTCTTCTGCGTGGTGCTCTCCGTCATCGGCACGATGCAGCTCTTCACCGAGCCATTCCTCATCACCAATCGCGGCGGCCCCGGTGGCGGCACCGAGACGCTTGGGCTGTTGCTCTACCGGCAGGGCTTCCTGTCGCTGAACTTCGGCTACGCCTCTGCGATCGCCTACACCATGGCGGCGCTGGCCATCGCCATCTCGCTGTTCAACCTGTGGATCGGAAGGGAGCCGAAATGAGTTCCAAGTCGCAATCCCTGCTCTTCCGCAAGATCGCGCTGCATGCGGTGCTGACACCGCTTGCGATCATCTGGCTCTTTCCGCTGTGGATGATGTTCGTGTTCTCGACCATGCCCGACTACGGCATCTTCAGCCCGGAAATCGTGCTCTGGCCATCGACGAACTTCATCGCCAACTTCGAGAACCTGCAGGCCGATACCAACTTCCTGCGCGCCATGTTCATCTCGATCACCGTCGCGGTCATCTACACCGTGCTTTCGGTGATGCTGACCTCGATGGCCGGCTGGGCACTGGCGCGCTATCGCTTCGCCGGCCGCTCCGTCGTCACCGCCATTATTCTCGGCACCATCACCCTGCCGTTTGCGGTCGTCGTCATCCCGCAGTTCATCATGGTCGCCCGCGAGTTCAAGCTGGCGAACACCTGGGTGGCGTTGATCGTGCCGCCGCTCTTCAACTCGCTCGGCGTGCTCTTCATGCGCCAGGCGTTTTCGATGATGCCCGGCGAACTCTTCGACGCCGCCCGCGTCGAGGGCGTGAAGGAATGGCAGATCTTCCTGCGCGTCGCGCTGCCTCTGGCGCGGCCGACGATGGCGGCGCTGTCGATCATCCTCTTCCTGGTGTCCTGGAACAACTACCTCTGGCCGCTGCTGATCAACTCCAAGCCCGGCATGGTCACGGCACCTGTGGCGCTCGGCACGCTGATCGGGCTCACCAAGGTGTCCTGGGGCGGCATCATGGCCGGTGCGGTGCTGCTCACCGCCCCCATCCTCGTCGTCTTCGTGGCTCTGCAGCGCCACTTCATCGCTGGCATCGCGGCCGGCGCAGTCAAATAATCGGAGGCCGCATGGCAGAGCTTTCACTGACCAACGTCATCAAGCGCTTCGGCGCGCTGGAAATCATTCATGGCGCCAATCTGGAGGTCAAGGACGGCGAGTTCGTCGTCTTCGTCGGCCCGTCCGGCTGCGGCAAGTCCACGCTGCTGCGGATGATCGCCGGGCTGGAGGACATTTCCGGCGGCGAGATCAACATCGGCGGCAAGGTCGTCAACGATGTCGAACCGGCCGACCGCGGCATCGCCATGGTCTTCCAGTCCTACGCGCTCTACCCGCACATGACCGTCGAGGAAAACCTGAGCTTCGGCCTTCGCATGAACGGCAACGCGAAGGAAGACACGGAAAAGCGCGTGCAGCACGCCGCCAACATCCTGCAGATCAACGAGCTGATGCAGCGCCGGCCGAAACAGCTTTCCGGCGGCCAGCGCCAGCGCGTCGCCATCGGCCGGGCGATCGTGCGCGAGCCGCAGGTGTTCCTGTTCGACGAGCCGCTCTCAAACCTCGATGCGGAGCTGCGCGTGCAGATGCGCGTCGAGATCTCGAGGCTGCACAAGCAGCTCGGCACGACGATGATCTACGTGACCCACGACCAGACCGAAGCGATGACGCTGGCCGACAAGATCGTCGTGCTGCGCGCCGGCAACATCGAGCAGATCGGCGCGCCGCTCGATCTCTACGACGACCCCGCCAACCAATTCGTCGCCGGCTTCGTCGGCTCTCCGAAGATGAACTTCCTGAAGGCCGAGGTCGTCGCCCGCGACACTGCCACCGCTACCGTGGCGCTTGCCGCCGACAACAGCGTTCGCCTCGCCTTGCCGCTGACCAGCCCGGTCGATGTCGGCACCCCTGTGACTGTCGGGCTGCGGCCGGAGCATTTCGTCGATGCCGGACAAGGCGACGCTGACCTGACGGTCGCGGTCGATGTCGCCGAGCATCTCGGCAATACCAGCTATATCTACGCCACGACGGCAGAGGGCGAGCAGCTGATCATCGAGAGACCGGAATCGCGAACGGCAGGCAATCGCGACCAACTCACCGTCGGGCTTCCGGCCCGGCGCACCTTCCTGTTCGACAGCGCCGGCAAACGGCTGCGCTGATCGCAGATCCCTCCCAAGACAGAGCAATGAAAGAGGAATTTCCATGAGCTCAGATCAACCGATCCGCTGGGGCATCATCGGCCCAGGCACCATCGCGCGCACCTTCGCCGACGGCATCGCCCATTCGCGCACCGGCAAGCTCGCCGCCATCGCCACCCGCAATCCCGACAAGCCGGGTCTCGCCGACAATTTCCCCGGCGCCCGCATCGTCAACGGCTACGACGCGTTGCTTGACGATAGCGAGATCGATGCCGTCTACATCGCCGTCCCGCATACCGGCCATGCCGAATGGGCAATCAAGGCGATCCGGGCGGGCAAGCATGTGCTCGTCGAAAAGCCGATCGCGCTGACGGCCTTCGACGCCGACGCCATCTACCATGAAGCCAGGAAGGCCGGCGTCTTCGCAGGCGAAGCCTTCATGTACCGCCTGCATCCGCAGACCGCCAAGTTGCTCGAACTGGTCAAGAGCGGCGTCATCGGCACGGTCCGCATCATCCGCTCCAGCTTCGGCTTCAACATGGGCACCTTCCGGCCGGAGCATCGGCTGTTCGCCAACGAGACGGCCGGCGGCGGCATTCTCGACGTCGGCGGCTATCCCGTCTCGATGGCACGTCTGATCGCCGGTGCGGCGGAGGGCAAGCCGTTCGTGGAGCCGACGAAGGTTTCGGGCGTCGGCCATCTCGGCCAGTCCGGCGTCGATGAATGGGCATCGGCCGTGCTGCAGTTTCCTGGCGGCATCATAGCCGAGGTCTCGTGCTCGATCATGGCCAACCAGGACAATACGCTGCGTATCATCGGCTCGGACGGCCGCATCGAGGTCAAGGACTTCTGGTTCGCTTCCGGCCACAAGGGCGGCGTCGGCAAGATCGAGATCATCAAGGGCAACGAGCAGCAGACCGTCGAAGTCAAGGAAGAGCGCTGGCTCTACTCCTTCGAGGTGGATGCGGCGGGCGATGCGATCCGCGCCGGCAAGACGGAGTTCACGGCACCTGGCATGAACTGGGCCGATTCCATCGGAAACCTGCGCGTGCTCGACCAATGGCGCGCGTCGATCGGTCTGGAATACTGCGTCGAGAAGGCCGCCAAGCGCACGTCCAACCTCGCCGGCGGCAAGGTCGCGCTCGGCAGCAGCATCCCGAAGCGCCGGATCCCCGGCATCTCCAAGCCGGCATCCGTCGTCACCCTCGGCTTCGAGTTCTTCCCGAACTTCGCCGCCGCGTCGCTGACCCTCGACGCCTTCTATGAAGCCGGCGGCAATGTCTTCGACACCGCCTTCGTCTATGGCGGCGGCAAGACCGAAAGCATCTTCGGCGACTGGCACACGAGCCGCAACGTCAACCGCGAGGAGATCGTGCTGATCGGCAAGGGAGCGCACTCGCCTCTGTGCTATCCCGACGTGATCGCCAAGCAGCTCGACCAGTCGCTGAACCGGCTGAAGACCGACTATGTCGACATCTACTTCATGCACCGCGACAACACCGACGTTCCTGTTGGCGAGTTCGTCGATGCCATGGATGCAGAGGTCAAGCGCGGCCGCATCCGCGGCATCTTCGGCGGCTCCAACTGGACCTGCGAACGCATGGACAAGGCGGCGGCCTATGCGGCGAAGAACGGCAAGGTCGCGCCCGCGGCGTTGTCGAACAACTACTCGCTGGCCGAAATGCTCGACCCGATCTGGGCCGGATGCGTGACGTCCTCCACCGACGAGTGGAAGCGGTGGCTGGCCGAACGGCAGGTGCCTAATTTCGCATGGTCCAGCCAGGGTCGCGGCTTCTTCACCGACCGTGCGGGACGCGACAAGCGTGACGACGAGGAAATCGTGCGTTGCTGGTATTCCGACCGCAACTTCGAACGCCGCGACCGGGCGATCGAGCTCGCCAATAAGCTTGGCCGCAGCCCGATCCACATCGCGCTCGCCTATGTCATCGCGCAGCCCTTCCCGGTCATTCCGCTGATCGGGCCGCGCACGATCGCCGAGCTGGAGGACAGCCTTTCGGCGCTCGACATCAAGCTGACGCCGGAACAGGTGAAGTGGCTGGAGGCCTGACCACCTTGAAGGATCATTGCAGGCGCATCGCTAGGTGCGCCTGCAATTAAATAACTATTTAGATACAAAATTATCGATATATATTTCAATTAGTTAAGTTACATTTCGACCAAGTCCATCCTCCCCTTGGCCTTGACAGCCAAGCCCTTTCGCGGTCTGTTCCGAACACAGGAGGGCGTCCCCGGATTCTGCTGGTCCGAGCGCCGGAGCATATCAGGAGGATAGTGTCGCGATGCTGAGATTTGCCGTCGTGGGGATCGACCATGGGCATACGTTCGATCACGTGAAGGGATTGCTGGCGGCCGGCGCCGAGTTCGCGGGCTACTGCCCGAAGACGTCGGTCCCGGCGCTGCTGGAGAACTTCAAGACCACCTACCCGGATGCGCCGCAGATCGACCGCGAGGCGATCTTCGCCGATCCCTCGATCGACGTGATCTGCATCGCCGCCGTCCCCGCCGACCGCGCCGGCCTCGCCATCCGGGCGATGAAAGCAGGCAAGGACGTGATGACCGACAAACCGGGTGTCACGACCTTCGCGCAGCTCGAGGAGATCAAGAAGACGGTCGCGGAAACCGGTCGGATTTTCTCCATCTGCTTTTCCGAGCGGCATTGCGTGCGCTCGGCGGTCAAGGCCGGCAAACTGGTTCGCGAAGGCGCCATCGGCACCGTCATCCAGACGCTCGGCATGGGCCCGCACCGCCTGCAACTGCCGACCCGCCCCGATTGGTTCTTCGACCCGGAGAAATTCGGCGGCATCATCGTCGATATCGCCTCGCACCAGGTGGACCAGTTCCTGTTCTACACCGGCTCGACATCAGGTGAGGTCGTCGCAAGCTCCGTCGGCAATTTCGCCATGCCTGAGAAACCGGCATTCCAGGATTTCGGCGAAGTGCTGCTGCGCTCCGACAAGGCATCCGGCTATGTCCGCGTCGACTGGTTCACGCCCGAGGCACTGCCCACCTGGGGCGACGGGCGCCTGACGATCCTCGGAACCGAGGGCTATATCGAGCTTCGCAAGTACATCGACATCACCGGCCGACCGGGCAAGGATCACCTCTTCCTGGTCAACGGCAAGGAGATGACCCACATCGATTGCAGCGACGAGAAGCTCGACTATTTCGATGCCTTCGTCGCCGACGTCACGGCGCGTAGCGAGACGGCGATGCCTCAGGCACATGTCTACGAAGTCTGCCGCCTGTCGCTCGAGGCACAAGCCAAGGCCGCGCGCCTGGGCCATCGCTGAGGAGACCGCCATGCCCAAGAAGTTTCGCGTCGGCGTCATCGGAGCCGGCATCGCCTCGCGCCATCTCGCCGGTTTTTCCTGGAACAAGGACCTGTTCGAGGTGCCCGTTCTCTGCTCTCTCGACGAGGAGCGCGGCAGAGCGCTCTGCGATGAATTCGGCATAGCCGAGTACACGCAGGATACCGAGGCGCTGATTGCCCGGCCGGATATCGACATCATCGACATCTGCACGCCGCCGAGTTCGCATTTCGATCTCTGCCGCAAGGCGATCGAGGCCGGAAAGCACGTGATCTGCGAAAAGCCGCTGTTCGGTTCGATCGCCGAGGTCGATGAGATGCGAGGCATCGTCGAGCGGGCCGCCGGGCCGAAGCTGATGCCGATCTTCCAGTATCGCTACGGCTCCGGCCTGCAGAAGCTGAAGATGCTGATCGAGCGCGGCCTGACCGGCGCGCCGTTCCTGACCACCATCGAAACACATTGGTGGCGCGGGCCGGATTACTACGCCGTTCCCTGGCGCGGCAAATGGGCGACGGAACTGGGCGGCGGCCTGCTCGGCCACGCGATCCATGCCCACGATATGCTGAACTATGTGCAGGGCGCCTGCGCCGAAGTGTTTTCCTACGGCGCCACGCTGGTCAATCCGATTGAGGTCGAGGATACCGCGGCCCTTGCGGTGAAGATGCAGAACGGCTCGCTGGCGACGCTGTCGATGACGCTGGGTTCCCGCAAGGAGATCTCGCGCCTGCGCTTCTGCTTCAACGATCTCGTGGCCGAAAGCATTCTGGAGCCCTACACAATGGGGCGCGACCCCTGGACGTTTATTGCCGGAACCGACGAGCACCAGCAACGTGTCGACGCGGCGCTGGCGGGCTACGAGGTCAAGGAAGACGGCTATACCCGCCAGTTCGAACTGTTCCATCAGGCTCTCACCGATGGCAGCGAGCCGCCTGTGACCCTGCAGGATGCGCGCAACTCGCTGGAACTCGTCACGGCCGCCTATCATTCCCAACGCACCGGCCAACCCACCAAGTTGCCGATCGAGCCAGGTCATCCGCTTTACCGCTCCTGGCTGCCGGAAGCGGAACGAGGCCCGATCAAACAGGACTAAGTGTCGCACGTTACGATGATTGGCTGAATCCCCGCGTTATTGCTGCACTGCGGTAACGACTTGCTAAGCTGTGTCTGCAAACCTCGAAGAATAGTTTTCATTCTTCTATTGTTCGGGGTCATTCATGTTTCGAAGCAAGGACGATTGGATCAATCAACGCGCCTACGCAATCTGGGAAGCCGAGGGTCGGCCCGAGGGCCGCAGCGGCGATCACTGGCAACAGGCGGCGTTCGAATACGAACAGCTCGAGCGCACCAGAGCGTCGGACGACGGAAGCGAGCTGATCGACCGGCTTCGAGCGATGGGGCGGCTCATTCGGGCCTGCGACGGCGCGTTATCGGCACCCCTGGAAACCACCGACACGCCGGTTGTGCGGCGTTCCGCATCCTGACCGAACCTCGCCATCAATCGGGGATTCCTGATTTAGCAATTCATTAGGCATGATCGCTCTTTCCCTTAGAAAATCAGTGGGAAAGCTAATTCTAGAGCACAACGTCAACCTTTGCTGAAGAAGATGCAGACTGGAAGGCATGAAGGCCTTTTGCTTATGCAGGAATGATAAATGTTGTCAGCGATTGTTCGTCAGGTCACCTCGCGGTTTGGAGGGATGCCGCGCCGTTCCGGG
Source organism: Hyphomicrobiales bacterium (assembly GCA_900471485.1). Lineage (GTDB taxonomy): Bacteria > Pseudomonadota > Alphaproteobacteria > Rhizobiales > Rhizobiaceae > Rhizobium. The sequence goes on along the minus strand of UCEU01000008.1, from coordinate 19,111 downwards.
AGGCCAGCCGTCGATGGGACGGCCGACGCACTCGCCCACATGAAGAAGCTGTTCGACCACTCCTCGCGCGCCGCCCGGATCGGTGTCTGGGAATGCGACCTCAAGGACGAACGGCTGGCCTGGACCGACATGGTCTACGACCTTTTCGATCTTCCTCCCGGGCACCCGCTCGACCGCAACGAGATCGTCAAGCTTTACAGCGAAAAATCGCTTGCCGAACTCACCGAACGGCGCAGCCGGGCGATCCGCGAGCGCGACGGCTTCAGCCTCGATGCCGAGATCACCACATCCAAGGGCAACCACCGCTGGATCAGGATCACCGCCACGGTCGAATGCGAGGGCGACACACCCGTGCGCATCTTCGGCATGAAACAGGACATCACCGCCGAGAAGAAGATGTTCGACGAAATCCGCCACCTTGCGGAATTCGACATGCTGACTGACCTGCCGAACCGCACGCAGTTTCAATCCATGTTCCAGGCGCTCTGCGCCTCGCCCGCTTCGAAACAGACGTTGGTGCTTTTCCTCCTCGATCTCGACGGCTTCAAGCAGGTCAACGACCGGCTGGGACACCAGGCAGGCGATCAGTGCCTGATCGCCGCGGGCAGATGCCTGAAGGCCTCGCTCGGCAAGGCCGACCTCATTGCCCGCATCGGCGGTGACGAATTCGCCGTCCTGCATCGCTGCTCCTCGCCCGACGAAGCGGAGCGGATCGCCGCCACGATCGTCATGTCGATCGCCGGCGCATGTGACGAGACCGGCCGGCAACTCGGCATCGGCGCCTCCGTGGGCGTGGCGCTTGCCGACGCCTACGTCGAGCCGAAGGATATCTTCGCGGCGGCCGACGGCGCGCTCTACGACGCGAAGAGCGGCGGGCGCAACCGCTACCGCTTCGCCAATCCGCCCTACGCGTCGCGGATTCACGCAGCCTAGGACATCAAAGGCGCCCCATTCTCCGGATCGCCGACAGCCAACTCGCTCATTCATCCTTCCTGCATCGTTCATCCTGGGGTAACACTCGGCGGTCTCGCCTATCCCGGCGGGGCCGCGCAATGCCCAGACCGAACGAGCCGACATCATGAGCCATATTCCGCAGATCGACTACGCCACCGCTTCCACCGAGATCAAGACTGCGCACGACGAGGAAGTCGCGGTTCGCGGGCGGATGACCAACATGAAGCGCACGCTGCTTCATTCGCCCTCGGCCCATCGCATCTATGCGGAATGGTTCACGCTTCGTGCAGAGCTTTCCCACATCCCGGACCGGTCGATCTGGATCTTTTCCCACGCGATCTCGAAGGCCGCCAAGTCGAAGATCGCCATCACCTTCTTCCGCCGCGCGCTGATCAACAACGGATTCGATCCCGACGCGCTGCAGCTTTCCGACGAGGAGGCGCTTCTCGACCGCTTCGGCAAGGCGATCGTGGCCGATTCCAATGCGGTGCCGGATGATATCTGGACAGAGCTGAAGGCGCGCTACGACGCGAAGACGCTGGTCGATCTCGTCGCCTTCGCCGGCATCATGCTGGCAACCGCCGTCTTCAACAATGTCGTGAAGGTCGATTTCGATCCAGAGCTGGAAGCCTTCGCAGAGCGCAACAGCTGAGACTATCCCCTGACGGCGCGGACCTTGGCGGCGACTTCGCCGGCAACGAAGACCGCATGCTCGGTTATCTGCGGCAAGCCCATCAGCTCACCGAACGTGCCGCGTGCCAGCGGGCCGGAAATCAGCAGCGAGGGATCGGCCTTTCCATCGACACCTATTGCTTCCGAGCGTTCGGTGCAGGCAAGGCCGAGACCCGTGGGATCGAGTTGCAGATGCCCCTCGTCACGCAGGGCGGCCAGCCAGGGCTGGCTGTCCAGGATGCCGCCATGGGCCGGGCCGGTCGTGACGACAACGGCGTCATAGATCCTTTCGAGCGGCGCTGAATGTTTCCGCCGCAGCGTGACAGTGATCTCCTCGCCCGAACGGGCAACCGCGCCGACGGACGCGGCCAGCACTTCCATGCGGCCGGAGGCCACCGCGCTATCAAGAACCTCTTCCACCTGCGGCGCGATGCGAAAGCGGTGAACGTCCCAGAACGGGCGCAAATGGCGCACGATGCGCCGGCGCTCGGAAACCGGCAGGTTGCGCCAGATCGCATGCCCATGGCCGCGCACCTGGTCGATGACGGCATGCCAGGTGACGCCCTGCGACGCCGCCTCGGCGATCGCCTTTCGAACACTGCGCAGCAGGCCGCTGGCGCTGTGGAGGGGCACCGTCTCGAAATCGCCGAACGGGTCCTGCGGGTGCGGCGCGTGACCGCGCGAGCGCAATCCGCGCCGCGAGATCGAGGTGATCGGCCCCTGGTGACCATTGCGGCTGAGCGACGCCACGATATCCGCCGACGTCAGACCATTGCCGACGATCAGCAGCCTGTCGTCGGGGCGGATGGCATCGAGCGATCCCGGCACCGTGGAATCCGTCACGAAACGCGGATGTCCCTCCAGCGCCCGCACCAGATTGCCGGGGGCATCCGGCGCCGGATGGCTGGTCGCGATGACAAGCAGGTCGGCCTTGGTGCGATGTCCAGCGCTGTCGAACACGATCCATCCGCCGCCGGCACGCTCGACACGCACAACCCTGGCCCGCCAGTGCTTGATGACGCCGACATCAACGAAGGGCCTCACCGCCGAAGCCACATAGGCGCCGAACAGCCCGCGGCGTGGAAAGACGGCACCGTCGGGCCGGAGAGCTTCCGGATCGTCGGCAATGGCATCGTTGCGCTCGATCCACTCCACGAAATCTTCGGGGTGATCCGGCAGCAGGCTCATGCGCACGGCGGGAACATTGATCCGATGCGCTGGATCGCGGGTATCGTAGGCGAGGCCGCGGCCGATCTCTTCCCGTGGTTCGAAGACGACGATATCGGGCCGCTCCTCAGCGAGATCGAGGGCGAGATGATAGGCAACGCCGCCGCCCGAGACGCCGCCACCGATGATGACGACCGTCGGCGCATGCCGCTCCAGCGTGTCCACGTTGTCGGGAGAGAGACGTTCACTGTCCATTGCTCGGCGCCGATCCAACTCGATTCTCCGGTCGCTCCGATCTTATGTCGAAAAGGCCGCGCGTTCATTTAAAATCACCGGGCATCCGTCGCAATACCCTTTATCCATAAAATTAGTAGAATTTTGTATCGCCACTCTCGAAAGCCGGCGAAGAGTTTTTCCGCACCGCTCCAGATTAGAGATGCGCGTGCTTGGTTTGCGTCCGCCACATTTGGAATGATGACAGCGTTCGAGGTTCGCCTCTAAGAAAACCAAGACAGGAAACACCACAATGACGAAGACATCCACCACCCTCAGCCTGTCGCGCCGTGCGAGCCTCGCCGCGATCGCCGCATCAGCAGCCGCCATCGCCGTCTTTGCAGCCCCCCTTCCCTCCTTTGCCGCCGACAAGTCGATCAAGGTCGGCATCATGAGCGGCGAGGACGAAGACGTCTGGCGCGTCGTGACCGCCGAGGCCGACAAGAAGGGCCTGAAGATCGAGACGGTCGTGTTCAACGACTACACGCAGCCGAACGAAGCGCTGGAGCGCGGCGAAGTCGATGCGAACGCCTTCCAGCACCAGCCTTATCTCGACAACCAGATCAAGCAGAACGGCTATCATATCGTTCGCGTCGGCTACACCGGCGTCTGGCCGATCGGCCTCTACACAAAGAAGTACAAGACGGTTTCCGAGATCCCTGAGGGCGCCGTGATCGGCGTTCCGAACGATCCGTCGAATGAAGGCCGCGCGCTGCGTGTCCTGCAGAACGAAGGCGTCATCAAGCTCAAGGACGGCACCGGCATCCTGGCCACCATCGCCGATATCACCGAGAACCCGAAGAAGGTCGAGATCAAGGAACTCGACGCCGGCGTCGTCGGTCGCGCGATCGAGGACCTCGATGCGGCCGTCGTCAACACCGACTGGGCGCTGAAGAGCGGCCTGACACCTGCCAACCGTATCGCGCAGGAGCCGGTTGCCGACAATCCGTACCGCAACTTCATCGCGGTCAAGGATGGCAGCGAGAACGAGGCCTGGGTGAAGACGCTCGTCTCCTCCTACCAGAACGACGTCGTCAAGGCCGAGTTCGACAAGGTCTACAAGGGCACGGGCATCAGCGCCTATTGATCAGGATTTGCGCGAGGGGTTGAGCGCAAAGAACGAGGCGGTCCGGGTGTTCCTTGCCCGGGCCGCCTTGGACGTTTCCGAAGGGAAGAAGCATGAATTCATTCGTTTCCGCCGCGCAGATCGGGGCGCCACCGCAGGCGACCGCCGATGAAGTGGTGCGACTTGTCGATGTCAGGCGCCGTTTCGGCGCAACCGCCGCGCTCGACGGCATTTCGCTGACCGTCAGGAAGGGCGAAATCCTCGGCATCATCGGCCGCAGCGGTGCCGGCAAATCGACGCTGATCCGCTGCCTGAACGGTCTGGAGCGGCCAGACAGCGGCGAGATCGAGATCGAGGGCCGCAGCATCGTCGGCCTTGCCGAAGAGGATCTGCAGCCGCTGCGCCGCCGGGTCGGCATGATCTTCCAGCACTTCAATCTACTCGCCGCCAAGACGGTCGAGGACAACGTGGCGCTTCCCCTGAAGATCGCCGGCGTGGCCAGGGCGGAGCGGCTGAAGCGGGCGCATGAACTGCTCGATCTCGTTGGCCTCGCCGACAAGGCAAGGGCCTATCCGGCATCACTTTCCGGCGGGCAGAAGCAGCGCGTCGGCATTGCCCGGGCTCTTGCCGCCCGCCCGGCATTGCTGCTTTCCGACGAGGCCACCTCGGCGCTCGACCCGGAAACGACACGGTCGATTCTGGCGCTCCTGAAGGACATCAACCGCAAGCTCGGCCTCACCATCCTGCTTATCACCCACGAGATGGAGGTGGTGCGCACCATCGCCGATCGCGTCGCCGTCATCGATGCCGGCCGGATCGTCGAGGAAGGCCAGGTCTGGTCGGTGTTCGCCGATCCGAAGACGTTGATCAGCCGAAGCCTGCTGTCCGGCAACCGGCCGCAACTGCCCGAGCACATCGCCGCGCGCCTCTCGCCGACATCGGGAAGCGAGGCGATCCTGAGCATCGACCTTGCAGGCCCGGAAGCGCAAGGCGCCCTGTTTGCCGATCTCTCGGCGGCCCTGCCTTATTCCTTCCGGCTGGTGCACGGCGGTATCGACCATATCCAGAACCAGCCGGTGGCCAAGTTCTTCATTGCCGTCCCGACGCGCGATCCGGCGCTTAAAGACAAGGTGCAGCAATTTCTGAAGGCCCGCTCGGCGCGGGTGGAGGTTCTCGGCTATGACACCGATCATGTTTAACCTGCTCATGCGCTCGCTCTGGGAGACGATCGTCATGACCGGCGCATCCGGCCTGCTGTCGCTGATCTTCGGCCTGCCGCTCGGCCTGGCTCTGATCGCCACCAGCCAGGGCGGCATTGCCGAGAACCGTTGGATCAACGGCATCCTCGGCTCCGTCGTCAACGGCTTCCGTGCCGTGCCCTTCATCATCTTGCTTGTGGCGCTCATTCCGCTCACCCGCATCATCGTCGGCACCGCGCTCGGCACCTGGGCGGCCATCGTGCCGCTGGCCATCGCCGCCACGCCCTATTATGCGCGCATCGCCGAAGTGTCGCTGCGCGAGGTCGATCGCGGTCTGATCGATGCCGTGCGCGCCATGGGCGGCAATCGCTGGACGATCATTCGCGAGGTGCTGGTGCCGGAAGCACTGCCGGGGATCGTGGCGGGCTTCACCGTCACGCTCGTCACGCTGGTCGGAGCCTCGGCCATGGCAGGCGCGATCGGTGCCGGTGGCCTCGGCGATCTCGCGATCCGCTATGGCTACCAGCGCTTCGAGACCGCCGTCATGGTCGCGGTGGTCGCCGTCCTCATCGTGCTTGTCTGCGGCATGCAGTGGCTCGGCGACCGGCTGGTCGCAAGGCTGGATCACCGCTGATCAGCGGCGGAAGCGCGCGGCAGGGTGCTGCGAAGGCAGTCTGCCGTCTCCGCCGAAAAGCTTCTTTCTGAGTGGTCCCTCGGCATAATCCGCCTTGAAGAGGCCCCGCTCCTGCAGAACAGGCACGACGAGATCGACGAAATCGCGCAGGCTTTCCGGCGCCACGGTGCGCGCAAGGTTGAACCCGTCGATATCGCCCTGCTCGACCCATGCCTGCAGCCGGTCGGCAACCTGTTCGGGCGAACCGACGATCGGCTTCATGCGACTGCCCAGCACCATCTGGTCGATAATATCACGCAGCGTCACCGGCTTCGCGGCCTGGCCGGTGATCGCCGAAAGCGCGGACTGGTTGGCATTGGTCGACGTCTGTTCGATCGGGTCGTCCAATCCATACTTCGAGAAATCCACCCCCGTGGAAGCGGAGTAATGCGCAAGCGACGCCTCGACGCTGGCGTGGCGACGATAATCCTCGAGCTTGTCCTGCGCTTCACGCTCCGTGCGTCCGACGACGATGGAGACGAGATTGAGCACCCGCAGAGCATCCGCCCCACGTCCCACTTCCGAGGCCTTGCGGCGCAGCGCGTCGACCGTCGGTCGGGCCGCCTGAGGCGTCGGGCTGGCGATGAAGACGCATTCGGCGTGGCGGGCGGCGAAATCCTGTCCGCGCGCCGAGGCGCCCGCCTGAAAAAGCAGCGGCGTACGCTGCGGCGAGGGTTCGGCGAGATGGATGCCTTCCATCCGGTAATACTTGCCCTCGTGGCTGACAGCGCGCACCTTGGAAGCATTGGCGAAGAGACCGCGCTCCCTGTCGCGCAGCACCGCGCCGTCGTCCCAGCTTCCCTCCCAGAGCTTGTAGAGGATTTCGAGATACTCCTCCGCCGCGTCGTAGCGCGCATCGTGCTCGGGGAGCTTGTCGAAGCCCATGCTGCGGGCGGCGCTGTCGAGATAGCCGGTGACGATGTTCCAGCCGATCCGCCCCTTCGTCAGATGATCGAGCGTCGACATCCGCCGCGCCAGCAGGAACGGCGGCTCATAGGTGGTGTTGACCGTGACGCCGAAGCCGAGGTGGCGGGTGACATAGGCCATCGCGGAAATCGGGATGACCGGATCGTTGACGGGGATCTGCGCACCGCTCTCGATGACAGGCGCGGGGCTGCCCTTGTAGACATCGTAAACGCCGACGATATCGGCAAGGAAGACGCCGTCCAGCTTGCCGCGCTCGGCAGTGCGGGCAAGGTCGGTCCAGTAGTCGAGGTCGGTATAATGCAGGGATCGGTCGCGCGGGTGCGTCCACATGCCGTGATTGATATGGCCGATGCAGTTCATGTCAAAGGCGTAAATCTGCATCTGCTTCATCGGCGTCCTTCCCAATCCAGAAAACTTACCCTATCCGCGCCGCTAGGGGATATTGCTGAATGCCGGAGCACTCAACTTTTCCCCTTCCACGGCACCAGCACGGCTTCCAGAATGCGGATGGCGGCGCTGAATGAGAAGGCGCAGGCGGCGATGATGCCGATGCCAACAAAGACCACGTCTGTGGCAAGAAACTGCGACGCCGACATGATCATGTAGCCGATCCCTCGCGTCGAGGCGATCAGCTCGGCTGCGACCAGCGTGCCCCAGCCGATGCCGAGCGCGATCCTCAGCCCCGTCAGGATTTCCGGCAGCGCCGAGGGCAGCACGATGCTGACGAGGATCTGCCAGGGACGGGCGCCGAGCGACCGCGCGGCATTGACGCGCTCGATCGGCAGCGAGCGGACGCCGGCCTGCGCCGAGAGGCAGATCGGCGCGAACATGGCGAGCACCAGGAGCGTCACCTTGGAGGTCTCGCCGATGCCGAGCCAGATGATCATCAGCGGCAGATAGGCGAGCGGCGGCAGCGGCCAGTAGAATTCGATGGGCGTATCCAGCACGCCCTTGACCCAGCGGCTCAGCCCCATCAGCAAGCCCACGGGAATGCCGACGACGGTGGCGATGGCAGCGGCGGTGACGATGCGGAACAGGCTTGCGGAGACGTGCTCGTAAAGCGAGGCGCCGGCATAGCCGTCATTGTAGATCGCCCCCACCTGCGTCCAGACCTCCTGCGGCGTCGGCAGGAAGAGATGCGGTACCAGCGCCAGTTTGGCCACGAGCCACCAGACGGCGAGAAGCACAAGTGCTGTTGCAATGCTGATCAGCACGGTCGGCTTTTCGCCGGCGCCGAAGCCTTTCATCTTCACGAGTTTCGGCTGTTCCACAGGCGAGCCGATGACGACGCGGCCGGTTTCGGTGAAATCGCTCATTCGGCGGCACTCCTCAGCTCTTCCGATCCATGCAGGATGTCGCGGATTTCCTCGCGCAGATTGGCGAATTCCGGTGATGTCTTCACCGCCCTGGCGTCACCCGTCTCGGCGAAGCGGCGGACGAAATCGAGGTCGAAGCGGGCAACGATGCGGCCCGGGCGCGGCGACATCACCACGACCTGCGTGCCGAGAAACAGCGCTTCCTCGATCGAGTGGGTGATGAAGAAGATGCGGGTATGGGTCTCCTTCCAGATCGAGACCAGCAGCTCCTGCATCTGCTCGCGGGTGAGGCTGTCGAGCGCGCCGAAGGGCTCGTCCATCAAAAGCACGGCCGGTTCGGTCGCCAGCGCTCTGGCGATACCGACACGCTGGCGCATGCCGCCGGAGAGTTCGTAGGGGAAGGCGGCTGCGAAATCCTTGAGGCCGACCAAGTGCAACAGCTGCTCGGCGCGCTCGCGGCGGGCGCCTTTCGGCACGCCGGCGAATTTCAGGCCGAGAGCGACATTGTCGATCACGGTCTTCCAGGGGAGCAGCGTGTCCTTCTGGAACACGACGCCGCGATCCGCACCCGGCGAGGTAACGGGCCGCCCGTCCAGCGTGATCGCGCCTTCGGACAACGGCAGGAAGCCGGCGATGGCATTGAGCAGCGTGGACTTGCCACAGCCGGACGCGCCGAGCGCGACGACGAAGCTGTTTTCGGGAATGGCGAGCGAGACGCGGTCGAGCGCATGGACTGTCCGGCCGTCTCGTGTCTGGAAATAGACGCTCGCGTGATCGACTTTGAGCATGTCAGGTCTCTTTGAAAATGAGGACGCCGGCGCGGTGTCGCGCCAGCGTTTCTGCCGAAGTTGGCTTAGTTGCTCGGATTGGTCAGCGCGTCAGCGGTGACGAAGGCGGCGTAGCTCGGCAGCACTTCGCTGACCTTGCCCTGCTCCTTCAGGAAGGTGGCGGTGTCCTTGAGGATCTTGGCAGCACCTGCCTTCTCGCCGCCGCCGAGCCATGCTTCCGATGCCTGGACGTCAGGCGTCAGAAGCGTCAGGTTCTTCAGCGCCGCCGCCTGCTGTTCGGGCGTGCCGCCGAGCGCCTTGGCAAGCAGCTTGGCGTTCTCGCTGTCGGCTTCCCAGGCCTTCTTGTCCTTGGCGAAGGAGGCGTAATAGGTATTGATGACGCCGGCGAAGCCCTTCAGGAATGCCGGGTTTTCATCGGCGAATTTCGAAGCCGCGACCCAGGCCGAGAAGGTCGGCGCGCCCTTGTCGGCGACGTCCTTGGAGGTGACCAGCACCTTGCCCTTCTTCTTCAGTTCGGTCAGCGCCGGATCCCAAACGAAGCCGCCATCGATATCACCGCGATTGTAGCTGGCGACGATCTCCGGCTGCGGGATCGCGAAGACCTGCACGTCCTTTTCACTGAGGCCGAGCGACTTGATCAGTGCCAGAAGCTGGTAGTGGTCGGTGGAGACGGGCGCTGCGGCGAGCTTCTTGCCCTTGAGGTCATTGAGCGAGTTGATGCCCGAACCGTCGCGGACGACAAGCGCCTCGTCGATGCCCGAGATCGAGGACAGGTAGAAGGCCTTGACAGCAAGGCCGCGCGAGGTGGCCGCCGCGAACGGGCTGGAGCCGACATAGCCGACCTGCACGTCGCCCGAGGCGATCGCCGCGAAGATCTCGGCGCCGGAATTGAACTTGCGGAAGTCGATGTCATAGCCTGTCGCCTTGGCGAACTCGCCATTGGCGATGGCGACCGACGACGGCAGCGCGTCCGTCTGGTAGGCAACGACAACCTTCTTGTCGGCTGCCTGCGCGAGCAACGGCGCTGCCACGGCGGCCACGCCAAGTGTAAGTCCTGCGATAATGCCCTTGATATTCATGTTTCGCCCCCGAATGCCGCGCTTGTGCGTCGGCTCAACTTGTTTCGACGGGAAAACACTACGGCGGGCCATGCGCGGCACATAGATAAAACTATCTATTTTATAGAGTATGGCGACAATATTGTTTTGCGTCTGATTTGCCGGGCAGACGATTGCGGCTTGTCGGTCGTTGCCGCGTCAGGCGGCATCCATGGTGATGAGGTAGCAGAGCGCCTTGCCATCCATCTCGAGCGACATGCCTGCCGCGTCCTGCAGCAGCAGCGTATCGCCTTCGGTAAGCGATGCCTGGCCGTCCGTCCAGGTCAGATTAAGCGCGCCGCGATGGCAGAACACCAGCAGCGTGCCGGCCGCGCCGCCGAATGTGACCTCGCTTTCGACCACGACGCGCTCGACCCGGTGCCACCGCCCACCGCGACGCGTCATGACGTTGAGATCGGTGATCGGCCCGGATTTGAGCGTCGCGGACACCGCGACATCGGCGGGGAAGGCGAGGGGCGCGCTCTCCTGCGTCAACAGCAACGGCGCGCGGCCGTCGATTGCAAGCGACATGCCTTCGCCGTCAAGGATAGACAAGGTTCTGTCGATACCGGGGAAGATCGAGAACGGCCCATCGGTCGCGACCGTCGCCATGCTGATCCGCCAGTCGAACTCGGATAGTGCGGCGCGCTCCGGCGAAATAGCAATCTCCACCGTCTCCCCGCCACCGTTCTTCCACGGCATGCGGCGGTAGCTGCTGGCGGTGAGGATTGTGGCGCGGGGCATGGGATCTCCGGAGGTTGCAAATGGGAGGGGAGTGGAGGACACTCAGGGCATTGGAGGCGAGTGAAGGATATCGTCAACATGGCAAAGGACACCCCGATCGATCAACCGGAAACGGCGCCGAAGAAGCGCCGCATTGGTTTCATGGAGGGCATGTTCACCACGCCGGATGACTTCGACACGATGATGGCCAAGGAAATCGAAGAAATGTTCTATGGCGGTGACCTCTTCCCTTCCGAAAACCCAATCACGCCAATCGTAGCAGACAAAGAGTGAGCGGGGACGTTGCGAGAGGACGCGGATTGCAGCCTCTCGACCATTCTCCAATATCCGGGCCTCATACCGTTCTGAGGCCCGGTGTCTCGCTCTATCAGTTCCCCAAAATCCCCGGCAGCCGCAGGCCCTTCTCCTTGGCGCAATCCAGCGCGATGTCATAACCGGCATCGGCGTGGCGCATGACGCCGGTGGCCGGGTCGTTCCAGAGCACGCGTTCCAGGCGCTTCGCTGCATCGTCGGAGCCGTCGGCGCAGATGACAACGCCCGAATGCTGGCTGAAGCCCATGCCGACGCCGCCGCCGTGGTGCAGCGACACCCAGGTGGCGCCGGATGCGGTGTTGAGGAGCGCGTTGAGGAGCGGCCAGTCGGATACGGCGTCCGAACCGTCCTTCATCGCTTCCGTCTCGCGGTTCGGCGAGGCGACCGAGCCACTGTCGAGGTGGTCGCGGCCGATGACGACGGGGGCCGAGAGTTCGCCGTTCTTGACCATCTCGTTGAAGGCCAGCGCCAGGCGATGGCGATCACCGAGTCCGACCCAGCAAATGCGCGCCGGCAGGCCCTGGAAGGAGATGCGCTCGCGAGCCATGTCGAGCCAGTTGTGCAGGTGCTTGTTGTCGGGCAGCAGTTCCTTTACCTTGGCGTCGGTCTTGTAGATATCCTCGGGATCGCCCGAAAGCGCTGCCCAGCGGAACGGGCCGATGCCGCGGCAAAACAGCGGACGGATATAGGCCGGCACGAAGCCCGGGAAGGCGAAGGCGTTTTCCAGGCCCTCATCCTTGGCGACCTGGCGGATGTTGTTGCCGTAGTCGAGCGTCGGCACGCCGGCATCCCAGAAGGCGACCATGGCTTCGACGTGCTTCTTCATAGAGGCGCGAGCGGCGGCCTCGACGGCCTTCGGATCGCTTTCGCGCTTGGCCTTGTGTTCGGCAACGGTCCAGCCGATCGGGAGATACCCGTTAAGGGGATCGTGAGCCGAGGTCTGGTCGGTGACGATATCCGGACGCGGGCCGCCTGATTTCATGCGGGCCACGAGCTCCGGGAAGATTTCGGCGGCGTTGCCGAGCAGGCCGACCGACTTGGCTTCGCCCTTCGCCGTCCATTCGGCGATCATCGCAAGCGCTTCATCCAGCGATTTCGCCTTGGCGTCGACATAGCGGGTGCGCAGGCGGAAGTCGATGCGGGTCTCGTCGCTCTCGACCGCGAGGCAGCAGGCGCCGGCCATGACGGCTGCCAGCGGCTGCGCGCCGCCCATGCCGCCGAGGCCGCCCGTCAGGATCCACTTGCCCTTGAGGTCGCCATTATAGTGCTGGCGGCCGGCTTCGACGAAGGTTTCGTAGGTGCCCTGCACGATGCCTTGGGTGCCGATATAGATCCACGAGCCGGCCGTCATCTGGCCGTACATGGCCAGACCCTTCTTATCCAGCTCGTTGAAATGGTCCCAGGTCGCCCAGTGCGGCACGAGGTTTGAATTGGCGATCAGGACGCGCGGCGCATCCTTGTGGGTGCGGAACACGCCGACCGGCTTGCCGGATTGGACCAGCAGCGTCTCTTCTTCCGTCAGCGTCTTCAGCGTCGCGACGATCTGGTCGAAATCCGCCCAGGTGCGGGCAGCGCGGCCGATGCCGCCGTAGACCACCAGCTCGTGCGGGTTTTCGGCGACGTCGGGGTCGAGATTGTTCATCAGCATGCGCAACGGCGCTTCGGTCATCCAGCTCTTGGCGTTGAGCTCGGGGCCAACAGGGCTTCTGACATCGCGAATGTTGTGGCGTGGATTGCTGGTCATTGCGTTCCCCTTATCCGGGTTGGATTGCTTGTTGTTTCAGGCTTGTTTCTTCAGGTTCGGCGCGATCGCGGCGATGCGTTCCAGGATGTCTTTCAGATGGACGCGCAGGCGGTCGGCCTTGGCGGTGTCGTAGGCGAAGGGCGGCTTTTCGGTCTGAAGATGCGTGGATTGCGCGAGCTCCATCTGGATCGCATGCACGCCGGTCTCCGGCTGTCCGTAGTGTCGCGTCGTCCAGCCGCCCTTGAAGCGACCGTTGAGGATGCTGTCGTAACCGGTGGCCGACGTGGTCGCGGCGACGGTCGCCTGCTCGATCGCATGGTCGCAGGTCTTGCCCATGTCGGTCCCGATATTGAAGTCCGGCAGCTTGCCTTCGAAGAGGAAGGGGATGCGCGAGCGGATCGAGTGGCAGTCGTAGAGGATCGCGACGCCGTGGATCGCCTTCACCCGCTCGATCTCGGCTGCAAGCGCCGCGTGATAGGGAGCGTGGAAATCGCGCAGGCGTTCAGTGATATCGGCTTCGTTGGGTGCGGCACCATCCTTCCAGATCGACAGGCCGTCGAAGTCGGTCTCTGGAACGAGGCCGGTGGTGTTCTGGCCGGGATAGAGGCTGGTGCCGGATGGATCGCGGTTGGCGTCGATGACGTAACGGTGGAAGGTGGCGCGGACTGTCGTGACGCCATCGATGAGGCCGTCATAGAGATTGTGGATGTGCCAGTCGGTGTCGGCGAGCAGTTTGCCGTTGTCGTTCAGGCGGCCCCAGATATCAGGCGGTACGTCGGTGCCGGTGTGGGGGAAGCCGAGGATGATGGGGGTTGTGCCTTGGCGCGTTTCGTGGGTGGTCATCGTGAAGACCCCTCCCCAACCCCNNCCACAAGGGGGAGGGACTTCCAGTCGAGACCGTCCTCGCCCTTGCAGCAGGAACCTTAAACGCTGAGTTGAACGAACGGGCAAAACCAGCGCCACGGATTAGCCCCTCCCCCTTGTGGGGAGGGGTTGGGGAGGGGTTTGAAGCCCAGAACTCGATATTCATCATCACCATCCCCCCTCCAACCCAGGCAGAATGCCCGAAGACACCGCCGCATTGAGCCCGCCCGAGGCCACCAGATCGCTCGCCGCCTGCAGATCACCGGCCATGTAGCGGTCAACCTCCAGCGTCGGCACCACAGTGCGGATTGCCGCGATGGCGCTAGAAAGCTCCGGGCTGGTCGCGAGCGGTGCGCGGAATTCGACGCCCTGGGCGGCCGTCAGCGCCTCGATGCCGATGATCGAGAACAGGTTGTCGGTCATCTGCAGTAGGCGGCGGGCGCCGTGGCAGGCCATGGAGACGTGGTCTTCCTGGTTGGCGGAGGTCGGCGTCGAGTCGACCGAGGCCGGATGCGACATCTGCTTGTTCTCAGACATCAGCGCTGCCGAGGTCACTTCCGCGATCATCAGGCCGGAGTTGAGGCCGGGCTTCTTGGCGAGGAAGGCGGGCAGGCCGTAGGAAAGGGCCGGATCGACGAGCAGCGCGATGCGCCGCTGTGAGATGGCGCCGATCTCGCAGACCGCGATGGCGATCTGGTCGGCGGCGAAGGCGACCGGTTCGGCGTGGAAATTGCCGCCGGAGACGACGGAGTTGTCAGACAGTACCAGCGGGTTGTCGGTGACCGCGTTGGCCTCGATCTCCAGCGTGCGGGCGACCGAACGCAGCAGGTCGAGGCAGGCGCCATCCACCTGCGGCTGGCAGCGGATGCAATAAGGGTCCTGGACGCGCTCGTCGCCCTCGATATGGCTTTGGCGGATGACCGAGTTGTCGAGAAGTGCGCGGAGCGCAGCGGCCGTGTCGATCTGGCCCTTGTGGCCGCGCAGCGTGTGGATATCGGGGTGGAACGGAGCGGATGAGCCCATGGCGGCGTCGGTCGACATCGCGCCGGTGATGAGCGCGGCCTGTGCTGCGCGATGGGCGCGGAAGAGGCCGGCGAGCGCCAGCGCGGTGGAGGTCTGCGTGCCGTTGATCAGCGCCAGGCCTTCCTTGGCGGCGAGAACCACCGGCGTCAGCCCGGCCTTGTCGAGTGCCGCGGCGCCGGTCAGGCGCTCGCCGTTATAAAAGGCTTCTGCCTCGCCCATCATCACGGCTGCCATATGCGCGAGCGGCGCGAGGTCGCCGGAGGCGCCGACGGAGCCCTTTTCCGGAATAACGGGGATGACGCCCTTTTCCAGCATGCCTTCGATCAGCCGCACCAGCTCCAGCCGCACGCCGGAGGCGCCGCGGCCGAGCGAGACGAGCTTCAGGGCCATGATCAGGCGAACGATGTTTTCAGGCAACGGCGCGCCGACGCCGCAGCAATGCGACAGGATGAGATTGCGCTGCAGCGTCGCGACATCGGCGCTGTCGATCTTGATCGAGGCGAGCTTACCGAAGCCGGTGTTGATGCCATAGACGGGCGCATTGCCGCCGGCGATCTCGGCGATGCGGGCGGCGGCCTTGTTGATGCCGGCGTCGAAGGAGCGGTCGAGCACAGCAGGCTCGCCGGTCCAGTAGATCGTTTCCAGATGCTTGAGCGATACGGAGCCGGGATGGAGAGTGATGGTCAACGGTCGATCCTTTCGCCCTTGAAGACGTGTGCGTGAAGCGGGTTGAAGCCGATGCGGTAGACGAGTTCGGCGAGGCTCTCGATATCCCAGATGGCGAAATCAGCGGACTTGCCGGCTTCGAGCGTGCCGGTTTCGTCGATGAGCCCGAGGGCGCGTGCACCTTCACGGGTCGCGCCGGCGATGCATTCCTCGACGGTGAGGCCGAACAGGGTCGCGGACATGTTCATGGTCAGGAGCAGCGAGGTCAGCGGTGAGGTGCCGGGGTTGCAGTCGGTGGCGATGGCGATGTGGGCGCCGGCCTCGCGCAGCGCCTTGACGGGCGGCTTCTGCTTTTCGTTGATGGCGTAAAAGGCGCCCGGAAGCAGTACGGCGACGGTTCCCGCCGCGGCCATGGCGGCGGCATCATCGGCGGTCAGGTATTCGAGATGGTCGGCCGACAGAGCGCCGTAGGAGGCCGCGAGTTTCGCGCCGCCGAGATCGGAAAGCTGCTCGGCATGGAGCTTCACCGGCAGGCCGAGCGCTTTGGCCTTGTCGAAGACGCGGGCGATTTCGGCAGTCGAGAAGGCGATGCCCTCGCAGAAGCCGTCGACGGCATCGACGAGGCCTTCCGCATGGGCCTGATCGAGACCGGGGAGAACGACATCGGTGATGTAGTCGCCATTGCGGCCCTTGTATTCCACCGGCGTGGCGTGGGCGGCGAGATAGGAGGTGACGACGCGGACGGGGCGGAGGCGTTCTAGCTGGCGGGCGGCGCGCAGCATCTTCAGTTCTCCCTCGATGCTGAGCCCGTAGCCCGACTTGATCTCGATCGTCGTGACGCCTTCGGCAAGCAGCGTGTCGAGACGCGGCAGGCTCGCCGCCACCAGTCCCTCGACATCGAGCGCGTTGGTTGCCTTGACGGAGGAGACGATGCCGCCCCCTGCCCGCGCCACTTCTTCATAGGTCGCGCCTTCGAGCCGCATCTCGAATTCCCGGGCGCGGTTGCCGCCGTGGACGATGTGGGTATGGCAATCGACGAGGCCGGGCGTGATCCAGCGGCCTTCGAGGTCGGTGATCTCGGCCCGCTCGATGGCGGCGACGGGCAGCTCGGCTTCGGGACCGCAGAAGGCGATGCAGCCGTCCTCGACGACGATGGCGCCCTTTTCGATGATGCCGAGGCCCTGTCTGCTCGCATCCAGCGTTGCCAGGCGGGCGTTGCGCCACAGTTGCGGACGGGCTTGCCCGGAGGGCTCATGCTGCGAAATATTGTTCCCGGTCATCAGCTTTACGCCTTTCCTTACGTCTAAACATGTATATACATAATAAACCGCTGACAAGAAGAAATTTGCGCGTCTTTCTCGGGAGTAAAGAGAGCCGGCACCGAAGAGGAGAAAAACCGCCATGGCACGAACGGTTGCGACCACACTACACGCGGGCGCGGCGCTGCTGCCGCAGGGATGGCAGGCGGACGTGCGCCTGACGATAAAGGACGGCCGCATCGCCTCGGTGGAAACCGGCGTTGCCGCCTCCCCCGCCGACGAGCGCCATCATACGCTCGTTCCGGCCATGGGGAATCTCCACAGCCACGCCTTCCAGCGCGCCATGGCCGGCCTTGCTGAAGTGCGCGGCCCGGCCAGCGACAGCTTCTGGAGCTGGCGCACCGTCATGTACAAGTTCGCGCTGTCTATGACGCCGGAGCATGTCGAGGCGGTGGCCGCGCAGCTCTACATGGAGATGCTGGAGGCCGGCTTCTCCCGCGTCGGCGAGTTTCATTACCTGCACCACGACAAGGACGGCCGACACTACGCCGATATCGCCGAGCTGGCCGGTCGGATCGGGGCGGCGAGTGCGACAGCCGGCATCGGGCTGACGTTGCTGCCCGTCTTCTACGCCCATTCCGGCTTCGGCGGCGCCGCGCCGATCGACGGCCAGTGCCGCTTCATCAATTCGCTCGACAGCTTTGCGCGATTGATGGACGGCTGCCGCAGGGTGACCGGTGGGCTCGACGGCGCGGAACTCGGGGTTGCGCCGCACAGCCTGCGGGCGGCGACGCCCGACGAACTCCGCGAACTCGTGCCGATGGCGGGGAGCGGCCCCATCCACATCCATGTCGCCGAGCAGGTGAAGGAGGTCGAGGACTGCATCGCGTGGTCCGGCGCCCGTCCCGTCGAGTGGCTGCTGGAGAACGCGGATGTCCACGACCGCTGGTGCCTGATCCATGCGACGCACATGACCGACGAGGAGACGCGAGAGATGGCGCGGCGCGGCGCGATTGCCGGGCTTTGCCCGATCACCGAGGCCAATCTCGGCGACGGCGCATTCCAGGCGCCGCTGTTTATAGAGGAAGGCGGCCGCTATGGCGTCGGCTCGGATTCCAACGTGCTGATCTCGCTATCTGGCGAACTCAGGCAACTGGAATATTCGCAGCGCCTGGCGCTTCGGGCCCGCAACGTCGTCGCGGCCCCCGGTGGCTCGACCGGGCGGATGCTGTTCGACCGGACGATCTTAGGCGGCGGTGCGGCGCTGAAGGCGCCGGGCGGGCTTGCGGCCGGGCACAACGCAGATATCGTCGCGCTCGACACAAAGGCGGTTCCCTATCTCTCCGGCGACCAACTGCTCGACCACTTTATCTTCGCCGGCGGCGTCGGCATCGACAGCGTCTGGGCGCTCGGCCGCAAGCAGGTCGAGGGCGGCCGCCATCTCGGCCGCGAGGCGATCAACCGCCGCTTCCTGAAGGCGATGGGCGAACTGCTGGCCGCCTGAGGGCTTTTCTGCATCGCGCATTCCGGCTAGAGCGGAAGGCGAAACCGGAGCGTGACGATGACAAAGAGCAGGGACGAAACCTTGCACCAGCGGATCCTGAACGACATCGAAGGCCGCATCGTCTCCGGCGAGTGGCCGCCGGGGCACCGGATTCCCTTCGAGCTCGAGCTCACCAAGCAGTATGACTGCTCGCGCATGACGGTGAACAAGGTGCTGACGCAGCTGGCCAAGGCCGGCCTGATCGAGCGCCGCCGCAAGTCCGGCAGCTTCGTCACCCGGCCGCAGGCGCAATCGGCCGTGCTCGAAATCCACGACATCAAGGCGGAGGTGCAATCGCTCGGCCTGCCCTATGCCTTCACGCTTTCGAAACGGGTCGAGCGCAAGGCCAAGGCCGAGGACGTCCGGCGGCTGGAGGTGGAACAATCCTCTCCGATGCTGGAGGCCACCTGCGTGCATCTGGCGGGCGGGCGGCCCTTCTGCCTCGAGGAGCGCCTGATCAGCCTTGCCACCGTGCCCGAAGCCGCCGCTGCCGATTTCTCGGTGATCGCGCCGGGCGCCTGGCTGATCGAGCAGATCCCCTGGAGTGCCGCCGAGCACCGCATCCATGCCATCGCCGCCGGAACCGACGAGGCCGCTGCCCTCGACATCCCGCGCAACACCGCCTGCCTCGTCGTTGAGCGCCGCACCTGGAGCAACACCGGCCCGGTTACCCACGTCCGCTTCACCTACCCCGGCGACCGCCATGCGCTGGTGGCAAGGTTCACGCCGGCGTCGTGATGGGGGAAGCGGGAGCTTACAGCGGCTTTGGGCTGACGAACTTGATTGTTGGCCGCTTTGTGACCGCCTAAAGACCCCTCCCAACC
>UCEU01000063.1:478-2063 GCA_900471485.1 Hyphomicrobiales bacterium | reverse complement strand
CCGCCGCCGCCACCGCCGTCGTAGCCGCCCCGAACTTCTGGATATCCCCGGCGTCGATATTCGCGCAGCCGGCAAGAGCCGTGGCCGCAAGCAATGCAAGCACCCGCAATTGTTTCAACATGAATTGTTCCCCTGACCTCGCCAAGGGATAGCAGATTGCTGATTGCAAACAACAAATCGGCCACAATCAGGAATGGCGGAAACGGTTGTGCGCGCGTGTAGCAGGGGCTGTAATATTTCCATCATCGACCACAGCGACAATAGGAGCGCGGGAATCGATGGCCGGCGCCCGCCCGGCGTGGTGCGCCCAGCGAGGGCGCGGATGGAAACCGGGTCATGCTTCAGCGTCTGTCGAACACTCATTCCGGCGAAGTCACCGACGCCAGGCGTAGCGGCCAGCCGGAGCGTCTCGTGATCGTCAGCGATGCCTGGCACCCGCAGGTCAACGGCGTCGTCCGCTCGATCGAGAACACCAACCGCGAGTTGGCGGCCATGGGCGTCGATGTCGCGATGGTGACCCCGCAGGGTTTCACCAGCATCCCCTGCCCCACCTATCCCGAGATCCGCCTGTCGATCGCCACCTATCGCCGCGTCGCCCGCGAGATCGAGAAGCACAGGCCGTCCTACGTGCATATCGCCACCGAAGGCCCGCTCGGGCTGACCGCGCGGCGCTGGTGCCTGAAGAACCACATGCCGTTCTCCACCAGCTACCACACCCGCTTCCCGGAATATGTCTCCGCACGCCTGCCGATCCCGACCAGCTGGCTCTACGCCTTCGTCCGCTGGTTCCACAATTCCGGCGCCGGCTGCATGGTGGCGACGCCGAGCCTGGCGCGCGAGCTCGCCGCCCGAGGCATCCGCAACCTCATGCCCTGGAGCCGCGGCATCGACGCCCGCCAGTTCCATCCGGCGGACCTCGAGGAAAAGCCCTTCGGCCTGCAGCGGCCCATCTTCATGACCGTCGGCCGTGTCGCGCTGGAAAAGAACCTGCCGGCCTTCTTGGATCTCGACCTGCCCGGCTCGAAGGTCGTGGTCGGCGACGGTCCGGCCCGCGCCGAGCTTGAGAAGCGTTATCCGGACGTGCTCTTCACCGGCATGAAGGTTGGCCGCGAGCTGGCGGATATCTATGCCCAGGCCGACGTCTTCGTCTTCCCGTCGCTGACCGACACTTTCGGCAACACCATCCTGGAGGCGCTCGCCTCCGGCGTCCCGGTCGCCGCCTATCCCGTCACCGGCCCGCTCGACATCATCGGCGAGGACAGCGATGTCGGCGCGCTCGACGACGACCTGAAGGCCGCCTGCCTGTCGGCGCTCGGCGCCTCGCGTGAAAAGGCCCGCGAACTCGCCATGCAATATTCCTGGGAAGCCGCCACGCAGCAGTTCATCAACAACATCCGCGCCGCCAACGGCGTCATCACCCCGAAGTGGAAGAAGGCCTGGCAATACGCCAAGACGCTGCCGCGCCGGAAGGCGGGCGATGCGGCGGGGCCGATGAAATCAGGGGTTTGATGGGATTGTTTGTCTAGGTTGGTGGATGAAGCTTGATAGTGATCGTTCGCGCGTATAGCCCCCTCATCCGACCCTT
>UCEU01000063.1:0-458 GCA_900471485.1 Hyphomicrobiales bacterium | reverse complement strand
GCCGGCAGGCGGATGAGGGGTCACTAAGCACAGCGCCAGCGATCTGAGCGACCAACGCCGCCCACCTCAAAAACCCTCAACCTACGTCCGCCGCCGCTTCGACTCGTACGGGTTCTCCGACGCGCGGTAGTGGATGCGGATCGGCACGCCGGGCATGTTGAAATCCGTGCGCAGGCTGTTGGTCAGGTAGCGCGTGTAGGATTCCGGCAGTGCGTCGGCGCGGGTGCAGGAGATCATGAAGGCAGGCGGGCGCGCCTTGACCTGGGTCATGTACTTCAGCTTCAACCGGCGGCCGGAAACAGCTGGTGGCGGATGCTGCGTGGTGATCGCGTCGAGCCAGCGGTTGAGCTTGGCGGTCGAGACGCGCTTGTTCCACACCATGTCGGTGTCGACGATCGACTGCATCAGCTTGTCGAGCCCGCGGCCGGTCTGGCCGGAGATCGGCACGGCGCGGATGC
>UCEU01000011.1 GCA_900471485.1 Hyphomicrobiales bacterium | reverse complement strand
CCACAAGGGGGGAGATCGGCCAGCGGTGAGGTCTACGCCAAACAATGAAGGTCGAGCGAGCGGGTGCTCCCAGCCAATCTCCCCCCTTGTGGGGGAGATGCCCGGCAGGGCAGAGGGGGGTAATCCTCGCGCAACGCTAGCGGCGGCGGCCTGCGAACAGTGCGCCTGAACAGGCATTGCAACGATATGGATCGCCGCCACGCTCATGGTCTTATCGCTTGTAGGTCGGCGTGACGAAGGGAAGTGCGGCGACCGTGACAGGCAGGTACTTGCCGCGAACCTCGGCGTAGACGACCGTTCCGACGTCGGCAGACGTGACTGGCACGTAGCCCATGGCGACAGGGCCTTCGACGCTGGGGCCGAAGCCGCCTGAGGTCACTTCGCCGATTTCGGTCTTGCCTTCCTGGTCGGCATAAAGCTTGGCGTGGCCGCGCACCGGCGCCTTGCCGTCGGGTTTCAGGCCGACGCGGCGGCGGGTGGCGCCGTGGTCGAGTTCTAAGAGGATCCGCTGAGCGCCCGGGAAGCCGCCGGCGCGGGCGCCGCCCGATTTGCGGGCCTTCTGGATGGCCCAGACGAGGGCTGCCTCGACGGGGGTCGTGGTGGTGTCTATGTCGTTGCCGTAGAGGCAGAGGCCGGCTTCGAGGCGCAGGCTGTCGCGGGCGCCGAGGCCGATCGGCTCGACGTCGGGATGCTCGAGCAACCGCTTGGTGACATCGACAGCCTTGTCAGCGGGAATGGAGATCTCGTAGCCGTCCTCGCCGCTGTAGCCGGAGCGCGAGACGAGACAGGAGACGTCGTGCAGGCGGCAGTGGCGCACGTCCATGAACTTCATGGCGGCAACATCGGCCCAGAGTTCGGCGAGAGCCTCGACGGCGCGCGGACCCTGCAGCGCGATCAGCGCGCGGTCGAGCACCGTGATGTCGCAGGTATCGGAGAGGTGCTTCTTCAGGTGCGCGACGTCGGCATCCTTGCAGGCGGCGTTGACGACGACGAAGAGGTGGTCGTCGAGATGCGTGATCATCAGGTCGTCGAGAATGCCGCCATTGTCGTCGGTGAAGAAACCGTAGCGCTGGCGTCCTTCGGCCAACCCGAGGATATCGACGGGAACGAGGCTTTCCAGCGCAAGTGCGACGTCCTCATACTTGCCCGATTTCGCCTTGATAACGACCTGGCCCATGTGGGACACATCGAAGAGACCGGCGGCTGCGCGGGTCTGCAGATGTTCCTTCATGACGCCGGCCGGGTATTGCACCGGCATGTCGTAACCCGCGAAGTGTACCATGCGGGCGCCAAGCGACAGATGCAGGTCATGCAGCGGGGTTTTCTTCAGGGCAGCAGTATCGTCCAAGGACGCCTCCGGTGTTTGCGCGTGGGTTCCATGCGCGGGCTCAAATCTGAAGACGCGACTGCGCCTTGTCTTTCGAGCCCCCTCTGTCTGTTTGCCTGAGATTGTTATCCCTTCGGCGCGCGTTTCGAAGAACGCGTCTCTCCAGAGTTCCGTCTGCCCCTTGCTGGTCCTTTTGCCTGAGAGTTTCCGGGGCGGTTGCTCCTTCGGCACCAGCTGCGACGAGCCGGCTTCTCCCAACAAGGTTGAGCGCAATTATCTGGCGATGACGCTGCTTGGCAAGTGGGAATGTCGCCGCCGAACAAATTTTTGTCGCGGACTTAGAGCGAGCGGACTTACGTGAAGGTCAGTCTTCTTCGTAGAACTTCAGCGCCTGGTTGAGGCTCGCCTGCGGCTGGCGTTGCCCCATCGTCATCAGGTCGAGCGCCACTTCCGTCGACTGGATGATCGAGGCGGTGTCGTCGATATCCTGGCCGGCGTCGACCTTCTCGCGCCGCTCGGAGAGGCGCCGCGCTTCCTTGGCGGCGGTGCTTGCAGCAACGCGCTTCGGGATCTTGAGGCTTTCAAGAGCGGCGACGGCCGTGTCGGCGGATATGGAGACGACTGAAACTGACATCGCGCGATCGTATTCGCGCGGCGTTGGCAAGTTTCTAAGAAAACCGCCAGCATTTTAGCGGTTTGTCGCATTTTGCTGCTGGGATGCGGGGATTTGGATCAATGACGCCACGGTGAATCCGCGATAAGTCTTTCGGCCTGTGCTATTCTTGCTCCCGCGATCGCCCGTTCGCGAGCAACTTGCGGATTTGCCTGCCTGATACACCGATCTATCACGGAGGAGTTCACATGCACCGCTTTCGCATTCTCGTCCTTGCCGGAGTGCTTATCGTTCCCGTGTCAATCCTCGTCGGTTGCACATCAACGACAGCCACGAGAGACAGTAACGCGCCGCTGAACTCGGCCTGCGCCCTTGGCTTCAACAACGACCGGCCGTGCAGTTACTGAGGCGGCAGGATCAGTCTCCTGTAGGCTATTCGATGTAAAGATCTACCAACGCGTTGCGCCTGTCCTCATCCGTGACGACAATGAGATGTCCTCCAGCGGGGGCAAACTGATCGTCGTCGGCGCGATAGACGTAGTCCGCCTTGAATGGCGTGAAATTGGTGTGATCGTCGTTCGTGTAATCTTCGCTGCGCGTGTTGCGCCCGGCTTTCTCGCCGGAAAAGCGCCAGCCAACCAGCATCGAAATCATGTCGTCGGGCTCGACCTCGAAGCCGCAGGTAGCCAGAATGTCCGTTGTGACAAACGTGCCCGAACATTTGATGTTCTTCACCGATGCGGGAAGTTCCTTGATCTTGAGCATGGAACGGAGTCGCTCAGGCGCGTCATCGTAGAGCGTCATCGCTGTCACCGAGGCGATTACAAGTGCGAGCCACGCCAGTACAGCGTAAAGCCATTTTCGTCGTATCGCCAACCGTGGCTCCCAGAAACTTGAAGGGACTCTGCGTGTGCAATCATACGTTGGCACATCTGTGTCTTCGATCAATGAACACATTGGATTAGAGTGAACTATCGGTAGAGGCGCGGGCAGGCGAAGGATACCGGTCGATTGGCAACACCCGTCACCTGCGCTACACAACGGCATGATCCAAGCTCTTCTCGTCGCCTTCGGCGGCGCCGTCGGTTCGTTGCTCAGATATTATGCCGGCCAGTGGGCGCTGCGGCTGATGGGGCCGAGTTTTCCCTGGGGGACGCTTGTCGTCAATATCGTCGGCTGTTTCGTGATCGGCGTGTTCGCGGAGATGATCGCGCGGCGGTTCAATGCTTCGGAAGAGCTGCGGCTGCTCCTCATCACCGGTTTTCTCGGCGGTTTCACCACTTTCTCGGCCTTTTCGCTGGATGCGATTTCGCTGTTCGAACGCGGCGCGCTCGCGGCTGCCACGGTCTATGTCGTGGTGAGTGTCGGGCTCTCGATGGCGGCGGTGGTGGCGGGGCTGGCGGTGACGCGGGCGCTGATCTGAGATTCAGGTTTCCGTTTTCGGCGAAAATGCTCTAAAGCCACCGGCAAAGGCCGCGCCCGGCGCGCGCAACTCTTTCCGAAAGAACATGAATGGCTGGCATTGAACATATCACGGTCGAACCTGACGAGGCGGGCATGCGGCTCGATCGCTGGTTCAAGATCCACTATCCCGGCCTTGGCTTCGGTCCGCTGCAGAAGCTTCTTCGGTCCGGCCAGGTGCGTGTCGACGGTGGACGCGTGAAGACCGACGCGCGCGTGCAGCCGGGGCAGGTGGTTCGCGTGCCGCCGCTCGATGTCGATGCTAAGTCGAAGAGCGGTCCGATCGCCAGCCACGACCTCAAGCACGGCGGCGACTACGAGCTGCTGCAGCGCATGGTGCTGCACGAGGACGACAAGGTGATCGTGCTCAACAAGCCGGCCGGCCTTGCCGTGCAGGGCGGCTCCGGCGTGACGCGCAACATCGACAAGATGCTCGAGGCATGGACGAGCCCCAAGGGCGAGAAGCCGCGCCTGGTGCATCGCCTCGACCGCGACACCTCCGGCGTGCTCGTGATTGCCCGCACGCGCGGCGCCGCACAGAAGCTGACGGCGGCGTTTCGCGAGCGCGACACCAAGAAGACCTACTGGTCGCTGGTAAAGGGCGTGCCGCGCAAGCACGAGGACAAGATTTCGACCTGGCTGGTGAAGGAACAGACGCCCGATGGCGATCGCATGCGGGTCTGCAAGCACGGCGAGGAGGGCGCGGATCACGCGATCTCCTACTATCGTGTACGCGAGACGGCGGCGCAGAACCTCGCCTGGCTGGAAATGGAGCCCTATACGGGGCGCACGCACCAACTGCGCGTCCACGCGCTCCACATCGGCCATCCGATCATTGGCGACCCCAAGTATTTCGACGACGACATCAACTGGCCGTTCCCCGGCGGGGTGCAGAAAAAGCTGCACCTGCATGCTCGCAAGATCGACATTCCGCATCCGAACGGTGGCCGGCTGCGCGTCACCGCGCCGCTGCCGCCGCACATGGTCCAGACCTGGAACCTGCTCGGCCTCGATCTCGCATCCGCAGACAGGGAAGACTACGAATGAAACTCGCTCTCTTCGATTGCGACGGCACGCTGGTCGACAGCGCGGCGCTTATCCACGAGGTGATGGCGCGCACCTTCGTGCATTTCGGCCATGACCGGCCGGCGCTCGAAAGCACCAAGTCGATCATCGGCCTGACGCTCGATATCGCCATTGCCCGCATGCAGGGCAAGCCGCACGTCGACGACGAAGCGATCGCGATGACGGCGCACTACAAGAAGATCTACATGGATGTCCGCAACGAGCCGGGCATGGACGTGCCGCTGTTCGACGGCATCAAGCCTGTCATCGCGGCCCTTGCGGGACGCGACGACATCCTTATCGGCGCGGTGACCGGCAAGTCGCGGCGCGGGCTCGTCAACATCCTCGAGACTCATGGCTTCACGCCCGACTTCATCGTGTCGCGGACGGCCGACGATTGCCCGTCGAAGCCGCATCCGGCCATGGTGACCGAGTGCTGCGACGAAACCGGCATGAATCCCGCCGACACCATTGTCATCGGCGACGCGGTTTACGATATGCAGATGGCAAAGGCCGCCGGCGCCACGGCGATCGGCGTGTCCTGGGGCTACGCGTCGGTCGAGGACCTCGTCGGTGCGGGCGCCGATGCGATCGTCCATCATCCGGACGACATTCTGAGACATTTTTCCTGAGGTGACGCCATGCGCGATCTGCTGAACGACCTTTCCGAAGGACTGAGCCATCCGGATCCGATCCGTCGCGCCCAGATCCAGATGAGCAAGCCGCTGCCGAAGCGCTTCTACAAGGCGGTTTCCGTCGCGGAGCACGAGGACGGTTTCGCGATCGAACTTGACGGCAAGGCTGTCAGGACGCCGGCGCGCAACGTGCTCGTCGTGCCGACGCGGGCGCTGGCGGATCTGGTGGCTCGGGAGTGGGACGCGCAGGCCGAGGTGATCGATCCCGGCGTCATGCCGGTGACGCGCCTCGTCAACACCGCGATCGACGGCATCGCCACCGATCCGCAGGCGGTATTCGAGGACCTGCTGCGCTTTTCCGGCACCGACATGCTCTGCTACCGCGCCGACGGCCCGGAAGAGCTGGTGGCGCGCCAGGCCGAGCAGTGGGACCCGGTGCTCGACTGGGCGGCCGACAAGCTCGGCGCGCGCTTCATCCTGGTCGAAGGCATCATGCACCACGAGCAGCCGAAAGAGGCGATCGCGGCCGTCTCGGCGACGCTGCGCCGGCATGACAGCGCCATGGCGCTGGCGGCGCTGCATGTCGTGACGGCGCTGACCGGCTCGGCCTTGCTGGCGCTTGCATTCGCCGAGGGCGAACTGTCGATGGACAAGGTCTGGGCGCTCGCGCATCTCGACGAGGACTGGACGATCGAGCACTGGGGAAGCGACGAGGAAGCCGAAGAGCGACGCGCGCAGCGTCTCATCGATTTCCAGGCCGCGACAGACGTTTTTTCAGCGCTGAAGACCTGAAACGGGTTGCTTTGGGCCCGGATATGCGATGATCTGCGACTCTTATTGGGGTGGACGCGGATTTCTTGAAATGAATTGGCTCAAGTCGTGCTTTTGTCGGGTAGCAATCATTTGTGTTGCCCTTGCCTCATGCGCGACGTTCTCGTCCAAGGAGGAGCCGTCTCCGATCTATGACGTTCGCAGCGCCGTCGTGCTGTCGAGCGTGAAGATGTCGCCGACCATCCTGAACGGGGTGGCCGACCGGATGACCACGGCCATCAACGCGACAGTGCGCACCGAGGTCTATCCGCGCGTGGTGCTGACGATCCGCATTCTCTCGGTCGAGATGGGACAGGGCTACGACAAGAGCCGCAACGTCGCCAAGGTGCGCATCGACGCGGCATCGGTCGATGACGGATCGGTGATCGCCGTCAGTTCTTTGGAAGTCACAAGCTTTTCCAAGACCGGGGCTGCTGACGAAATTCTCGCGGAAGACATCGCGGCGCGCATCCGCTCGGTCTTCTCGCTCAGCAACAGCGGACGCGAGTGAACCGGCCGCGCGGTCGCGGCGAGGAGTATCGATGAAGGACATTCTCGAAGAACTCGAACGACGCCGCGGCATCGCAAGGCTGGGCGGCGGGCAGGCGCGCATCGAAGCGCAGCACAAGCGCGGCAAGCTGACGGCGCGCGAACGCATCGACCTCATTCTCGACGAGGGTTCGTTCGAGGAGTTCGACATGTTCGTCGAGCACCGTTCGACCGACTTCGGTATGGAGAAGAGCCGGATCGCCGGCGACGGCGTGGTGACCGGCTGGGGCACGGTGAACGGCCGCACGGTCTTCGTCTTCGCCAAGGATTTCACCGTCTTCGGAGGCTCGCTGTCGGAAGCGCATGCCGAGAAGATCATGAAGGTCCAGGATATGGCGCTGAAGAACCGCGCGCCGATCATCGGGATCTATGACGCCGGCGGCGCGCGTATCCAGGAAGGGGTGGCGGCACTCGGGGGCTATGCCGAGGTGTTCCAGCGCAACGTGCTCGCCTCGGGCGTGATCCCGCAAATCTCCGTCATCATGGGGCCATGCGCCGGCGGCGACGTCTATTCGCCCGCCATGACCGATTTCATCTTCATGGTGCGCGACACCTCCTACATGTTCGTGACCGGCCCTGACGTGGTCAAGACCGTGACCAACGAGACGGTGACGGCCGAGGAGCTGGGCGGCGCCTCGGTGCACACGACGAAATCCTCGATCGCCGACGGCGCCTACGACAACGATGTCGAGGCGCTGTTGCAGGTGCGCCGGCTGATCGATCTTCTGCCGCAGTCGAACACGTCTCCGGTGCCGGAGATCGAATGTTACCAGTCGGTGACCGAGACGGATGCGTCGCTGGATACGCTGGTGCCAGCCAATGCCAACAAGCCCTACGACATCAAGGAACTGATCCTGAAGACGGCGGACGAGGGGGATTTCTTCGAGATCCAGGCAAGTTTCGCCAAGAATATCGTCTGCGGCTTCGGGCGGATCGAGGGTTCGACGGTCGGCTTCGTCGCCAACCAGCCGATGGTGTTGGCCGGAGTGCTGGACAGCGACGCCTCACGCAAGGCGGCGCGTTTCGTGCGCTTCTGCGACTGCTTCAACATTCCGATCGTCACTTTCGTGGACGTGCCGGGCTTTTTGCCGGGCACGGCGCAGGAATATGGCGGGCTGATCAAGCATGGGGCGAAGCTGCTTTTCGCCTATGCCGAGGCGACCGTGCCGAAGCTGACCGTGATTACCCGCAAGGCGTTCGGCGGGGCTTACGATGTGATGGCGTCGAAGCATCTGCGCGGGGATTTGAACTATGCCTGGCCGACAGCGCAGATCGCCGTGATGGGCGCCAAGGGGGCGGTCGAGATCATCTTCCGCAAGGACATTGCCGAGCCGGAGAAGATCGCCGAGCATACGAGGATGTACGAGGAGCGGTTCCTGTCTCCGTTTGTGGCGGCCGAACGCGGCTATGTCGACGAGGTGATCATGCCGCACTCGACACGGCGGCGGCTGGCGCGGGGATTGAGGATGCTGCGCAACAAGGACCTCACCAATCCCTGGAAGAAACACGACAACATTCCCCTTTAAGACGAAAAAATCGTGGAAAATTGATGAAAATCAAGTGGATGTGATCGGAGTTCGAGCAAACGTGACTTCTTTGTTTTCAACCACATCGCTAACGCTCCTTTGTCTTATGACCTAAGGAGAGACTTATGCCCAGTTTCGAACGCCTCAACGCGTACCAGCCCTACGCGCTTGCCGCGCTCCGCATCATCACCGCACTGCTTTTCATCGAGCACGGCACGATGAAGCTTTTTGCCTTCCCGATTCCCCAAGGTGACGGAGGCCCGCTTTCGACGATCGCCCTAATCGCCGCTCTGCTCGAAGTGATCGGCGGCATTGCAATCCTCGTCGGCTTCCTGACCCGTCCGGTCGCCTTCATCCTGTCGGGTGAAATGGCCGTGGCCTATTTCATGGCACACAACCCGCGCGGTTTCTTCCCGGCCGTCAACGGCGGCGGCGAAGCGATCCTCTACTGCTTCGTCTTCCTGTTCCTGGTCTTTGCCGGCGCAGGCGCCTTTGCGATCGACAAGCGAAACGCATAGCACTCGCAAGATATGAGCGTGTTCGGGACGGAACGCGCTGAGCAATCGGCCCCTTTTCGGGGCCGATTGTGTTTTCACGATCAGCCGAGGCGCTCGGCGTGCCACTTCAGGTGATCATCCATGAAGGTCGAGATGAAGTAGTAGGAGTGGTCGTAGCGCTCGTGCATGCGCAGCGTCAGCTTGATGTCGGTGCCCTTGATCGCCTCTTCGAACAGCCAAGGGCGCAGGCCGGTTTCCAGGAAGCCGTCGGCCTTTCCCTGGTCGATCAGGAATTCCGGGAAGCGTGCGCCATCCTTGACCAAGGCGCAGACGTCGTACTGGCGCCATGCGGCGCGGTCGGCGCCGAGATATTTTTCGAAGGCGGGCGCGGACCAGTCGGCGGTCGAGGGCTCGACGATCGGTGCGAAGGCCGAGCAGCTCTTGAAACGTCCGGGGTTCTTCAGCGCGATGGTCATGGCGCCGTGGCCGCCCATGGAATGGCCGAAAATGCCCTGGCGGTTCATGTCCATGCGGAAGTGCTGGCTGACGAAAGCGGGCAGTTCCTCGGTGATGTAAGTATACATCTGGTAGTTTTCGGCCCAGGGCTCTTCGGTGGCGTTCAGGTAGAACCCGGCGCCCTTGCCCATCTGCCAGTTGGTCAGTTCATCGGGCACGTCGTTGCCGCGCGGGCTGACATCGGGGCAGACGATGATCAGGCCGAGCTCGGCCGCCGTGCGGCGATATTCGCCCTTCTCCATGACGTTGGCGTGGGTGCAGGTGAGGCCGGAGAGATACCAGAGGACGGGGCAGGGCTTTTCGATCGCCTGCGGGGGCACGAAGACCGCGAAGGTCATGTCGCACTTCAAGGCCTCGGACGTATGCGTGAATACGCCCTGCATGCCGCCGAAGGCGGTCGCCTGGGATAGGATGTTCATTCTATTCTCCTGGTGGTGGGGTGACGGCCTTGGCACGGCGGCACAGCCGATCGAACGTTTCGAGGAAGCGGGAGCGGTCCTTCGGGCCGAAGGCGGCGTTGTAGCCCTTGCTTTCGCCTGTTTCGCGCAGATGCGCGCCGAGATCGCGCATGGCTGAGGCCATGCCGATATTGGTGTCGTCGAAGACGCGACCGGTGGGGCCGGTGACGAACGCGCCCGTCGCGACGCAGCGCACGGCGAGCGGCACATCGGCGGTGACGACCACGTCGCCCGGGCCGGCATGTTCGGCGATCCAGTTGTCGGCGGCGTCGAAGGCGTTGGAGACGATGACGTTGTGCACCATCGGATCGCGCGAGGGGCGCAAGCCGGAATTGGCGACGAAGGTCACCTCGATGCCGAGGCGTTCGGCGACCTTGAGGACCTCGGGCTTGACCGGGCAGGCGTCTGCGTCAACGTAGATATGGTGCATGGGTGTTTGTCGGTGTCCTGTCGTTGCGCTCGTACAATCGCTCCCGGTGCGCTACGTGGCAGCGACAAGAGAGCGCGGGGCTTGGTACCAAATATTTCAACCATTTGCGAGGGGAACCAGCGACGTCATTGGTCGGTGACACCGCTGGTTTTACCGATGCTGCGCTCGATCCTCATGCTTCCTTCAGCGTGCCGGCCTTCTTCGCGGCGAAGGTCGCCAGCACATCCATGAGCGTCGGGTTCAGGCAGTCGTAGGGCGCAAGGCCGAGTTCGCCGAGGCGGCTGCGAATGCCTGACATCGCGGAGGGTGGCGTGCCGCTCTCGATGATCGAGGAGACGAAGGCGGCGAAGGTCGGTTCGGGCCAGCCGGGTTCCTGGAAGCGTTCGGGGTGGACGAAGGACAGTCCCTTGAAGGCGTGATCGCGCTCGACGGGGCCGTACATGTGGACGCCGCACTCCTTGCAGGCGTGGCGTTGGATCAGCGCGTCCCTGTCGACGACCGCGAGCTTGTCGCCATTTTCGAGAACGGTGACGTTGTCGGTCGAGGCGACCGCGACCACGGAGAAGGCGGCCCCCTTGGGCTTCCAGCACTTGGTGCAGCCGCAGGCATGGTTGTGGGCGACCGTGCCCTTGACCGCCACCTTGACCGGGCGGCTGGCGCAGGCGCAGACGAGCGTGCCGCCACCGAAATTCGCCTGGCCTTTCTTGATCCCGCCATCGAGCGCGGGATGGATCGATACCTGATATGCCATGCTCAGCTTCTCCTCCTCAGCTGCCGATGGCTCCCAAATCAGGACCGATTTGTGAAAAAGCCGCCGGCCATTTCAAAGTCGTGCCGCATTGCGTGGTGGGTGTGTCCTGGCGCTCCCTGAGCCCTGTTGGGCAGGGTCGGACGTCGGATGCGAATCTAACAAACCGGCGTTGTGAAAACCAGCGAATCCGCAAGGTGGGGTTCGCTGGTTTGGGTCGTCAGGTCAGCGTACCGCCCTGACCATGTCGACATGTGGGATGTCGTCCTCGAGATATTCCTCGGAGGTCGTCTCGAAGCCGAAGCTGCCGTAGAAGCGGGAGAGGTGGCTTTGGGCGGAGAGGTAGATCGGGGCTTGCGGATAGCGCTCTTCGCAGACGGAAATCGCCTCGCGCATGACGGCGTCGCCGAGGCGTTTGCCGCGATGATCAGGCGAGACGACGACCCGGCCGATCTTGGCGGGTGCGTCCTTGTCTGCCGGGGCGAAGATGCGGGCTGCGGCGATCAGGTCGCCGTCCTGCAGGAGGCGCAGATGCAGGGCGTCCGCATCCTTGCCGTCGAGCTCCGGATAAGGGCAGTTCTGCTCGACGACGAAGACGTCGACGCGCATTTTCAACATAGCGTACAGCTCGACGGCGGAGAGCTCATCGAGCCTCCGCGCGTCGACCGTGTAGTTCAGTGCGGTGGTCAATAGACCACCACGCCGCGGATCGATTCACCCTTGTGCATGAGGTCGAAGCCCTTGTTGATGTCTTCGAGCGGCATGGTGTGGGTGATCATCGGGTCGATCTGGATCTTGCCTTCCATGTACCAGTCGACGATCTTCGGCACGTCGGTACGGCCACGTGCGCCACCGAAGGCGGTGCCCATCCAGTTGCGGCCTGTGACGAGCTGGAACGGACGCGTGGAGATTTCCTGGCCGGCGCCGGCGACGCCGATGATGACCGACTTGCCCCAGCCGCGATGCGAGCTCTCCAGCGCCTGGCGCATGACCTTGGTGTTGCCGGTGCAGTCGAAGGTGTAGTCGGCGCCGCCGATCAGGTCGCCATGGCGCTTCGTCATGTTGACGAGATAAGGCACGATGTCGTCGCCGACTTCCTTCGGGTTGACGAAGTGGGTCATGCCGAACTTCTCGCCCCATTCCTTACGATCAGGGTTGATGTCGACGCCGATGATCATGTCGGCGCCAGCAAGGCGCAGGCCCTGCAGGACGTTGAGGCCGATGCCGCCGAGGCCGAAGACGATGGCGGTGGAGCCGATCTCGACCTTGGCGGTATTGATGACGGCGCCGATGCCGGTCGTGACGCCGCAGCCGATGTAGCAGACCTTGTCGAAGGGGGCGTCGGGGTTGATCTTGGCCAGCGCGATCTCCGGCAGAACGGTGAAGTTCGCGAAGGTCGAGCAGCCCATGTAGTGGTGGATCTTGTCCTTGCCGATCGAGAAGCGCGAGGTGCCGTCAGGCATGACGCCTTGCCCTTGCGTCGAGCGGATCGAGGTGCAGAGGTTGGTCTTGCGCGAGGTGCAGGAGTAGCACTCGCGGCATTCCGGCGTGTAGAGCGGAATGACGTGATCGCCCTTCTTCAGCGAGGTGACGCCGGGGCCGACGTCGACGACGATACCGGCGCCTTCATGGCCGAGGATGGCCGGGAACAGGCCTTCCGGGTCGGCGCCAGAGAGGGTGAAGTCGTCGGTGTGGCAGATGCCCGTGGCCTTCACCTCGATCAGCACTTCGCCGGCCTTGGGGCCTTCGAGCTGCACGGTCATCACTTCGAGTGGTTTTCCTGCCTGTACGGCAACAGCGGCGCGAACGTCCATTTTAGTCTCCAATGCTGATTTGATCGGGCGGACTTTTGCACGCTGGCGAAGCCGGGCTCAAGGAAAAACGGATAGGATGGATGAAATTCATGGGCAAGCGGGCCGCTTGCGCCGCTTGCTGTACGATTTGCGTCAGAACAGCTTTTCGGTTGCGAAAATAATGGCATAGCCGTGCAGCGCGATCGCCGCATAAAGGCCGAAGGCAACCATCATGCGTTCGGGTTCGCTCATCTCATCGAGCTTGCGGCGCGGCTTGACGGAACCGGCGCCGATCAGGCTGACGATGGTGAAGACGAGCAGGCCGACAGTGAGATAGCGGGCCGGCAGGCCGATCTCGAAACCGACGCCCAGAATGCAGAAGGTAACGAAGAAGCTGGCCAATATCTGCGACCTGCGCGTCCGAAAAATCTGGCGCAGCACCTGGCCGCCATCAAAGCGATGCATTGGCAACAGGTTCAGGAGATTGAAGGCGCCGAGGATAAGGAGGAAGATCAGCACCGACTTTCCGGCGGCCGGGAAGAGATCGTGCTCCGTCATCTGGTAGGCGACGACCAGGATGGGGATCAGAAAGGCCGACATGCCAGCGCCCATCAACGCGCAGGTGGCAACCTCGAAGAGCGTGCGATAGGGCCTGCCACCGATGGCGATGCCGCCGAGAAGCGGCACGAAGATCATCCGCACCGAGGCATGGCCGAACATACGATAGGCGGCCATGTGACCGAGCTCGTGGAGAGCGATGACGAGCGTCAGGAAGGTGGAGAGCATCAGTCCCTGCATCGTCAGGCCGAGGAAGGGCCAGAGCAGCAACGTCGACAAGACGGCGAGGGCAGCCTGCACCAGCGGATGCTCGAAGTAGCCTTGCGGCTGCGACTGGCCGGTTTTCAGCCAGCCGTCCAACGACTTCAGTTCACGCCTGAGAGCGAAGTAGCGGAAGAGCAGGAAGGCGAGGCCGCGATAGCGATCGGTCTGGGCGATCTCCAGTTCGGCGCCATCGGGCATCGGCCTGATGATGCGGCGCTCGCGGTAGTCCGACCAGAAGGATGGGTCGAGCGTGCTGTCCTCGATGATGCGGGACTGGAAACCGCGGGCATTGGCAGCGACCGAGGCGAGCGGTTCCAGCGCCAACAGCCGGCGGATCGGGGCGCCGTCCTTGTCCAGTTGCTTGTAGGTCTGCTCGACGACGCCGTTGCGATCGGCGACAGCCTTGCTCGATATCACCGCATGATGCCATGTCGCGGCGGTACCGACCGGATCCATTGCGCTCCACAGCTTATCGGGGGCGCAGCGGTAGGTGCGGCTTATCTGGATGGTGCGGCTTCCGAGCGGCATGCGCATCATCAGCCAGA
Source organism: Hyphomicrobiales bacterium (assembly GCA_900471485.1). GTDB lineage: Bacteria > Pseudomonadota > Alphaproteobacteria > Rhizobiales > Rhizobiaceae > Rhizobium. Next base: position 263,148 of record UCEU01000011.1, on the reverse strand, counting down.
GCAAGCCGAGATTGATCGATAGCAGCAGGATGGTCGATTGCAGGACTGTCATATGCCTATTCCGTCGATGCCGGACAGGGACATATTAGCAAGCGGCCGTTAACAAAGCGCGGCGCGGCGGCCGATCGGCCTGTGCCGTTTCGGGTCAGGCGAATTCCATGATGACGGCATCGACGGCGAGGCTCTCACCGGCCTTGGCGTTGATCTTGCCGACGACGAGATCGCGCTCGGCGCGCAGCACGTTCTCCATCTTCATCGCCTCGACCACCGCCAGCGTCTCGCCGGCCTTGACCTCCTGGCCCTCGGTCACCGCGATCGAGACGACAAGGCCTGGCATCGGGCAGAGCAGAAGCTTCGACGTATCCGGCGGCAACTTCACCGGCATCAGCCTGTCGAGTTCGGCGTGGCGGGGAACGAAGACCTTGGCCGCGACGGAAAGGCCCTGCCAATCAATCCTCATGCCGTTCAGTATGGGGCGGATCTGCGCGACAATCGCTTGTGGTCCGACCTTGCCGCGCCACACGGCATCACCCGGTCTCCAGTCGGTGACGACATTGGCGAGCGTGCCTGCGATCTCGGTATCCATGTCGAACGGAATGGTGAGGTGGCCATCGGCGGGGCCGGCGGGGATGTAGTCGTCGCCGAGCTTGACCGTCCAGTCGCGGCGCAGATCACCTGTCGGCGCGCGTAGCCGGTCGCCGAGACGTTCGCGGCGTCCCGTTTCGATCAGCGAGGCGGACAAAGCGACGGCGGCAAGCACCGCCTGTTGCCCGGCATCAGGCGCTACGGGCGCGAATCCCTCGGGATATTCCTCGGCGATAAAGCCCGTGGAAAGGCGGCCCTCGCGCCAGCGCGGGTGTTTCATCAGCGCGGTCAGGAAGGGAACGTTGTGCTCTATGCCATCGACCACGAAACCGTCGAGCGCTTCGCCCATCGCCTCGATCGCCTCGGCGCGCGTCGGCGCCCAGGTGCAGAGCTTGGCGATCATCGGATCGTAGTACATAGAGATCTCGGCACCCTCGAAGACGCCGGTGTCGTTGCGGATAATCGCGTTGCCGACCTTGCCCTCCGCCGGCGGACGGTAACGCGTCAGGCGGCCGATCGAGGGCAGGAAGTTGCGATAGGGGTCCTCGGCATAGATTCGGCTTTCGACCGCCCAGCCATCGAGCCGGATATCGGATTGGCTGAAGGGCAGCTTTTCGCCGGCCGCCACGCGGATCATCTGCTCGACGAGGTCGATGTCGGTGACGAGTTCGGTCACTGGGTGCTCGACCTGCAGACGGGTATTCATTTCGAGGAAATAGAAGTTGCGATCACGATCGACGATGAACTCGACCGTGCCGGCGCTTTGGTAATCGACGGCTTTCGCAAGCGCCACGGATTGAGCGCCCATGGCGGCGCGGGTGGCTTCGTCGAGGAAGGGCGAGGGCGCCTCTTCGGCGACCTTCTGGTTACGGCGCTGGATCGAGCATTCGCGCTCGCCGAGATAGACCACGTTGCCGTGGGCGTCGGCCAGGACCTGGATCTCGATATGGCGGGGATCGACGACGTACTTCTCGATGAAGACCCGGTCGTCGCCGAAGGAGCTTCGGGCCTCGGAGCGAGCGCGATCAAAGCCGTCACGCACCTCGTCCTTGGTCCAGGCGATGCGCATGCCCTTGCCGCCGCCGCCGGCCGACGCCTTGATCATCACGGGATAGCCGATCTCGGCGGCGATCGTCTCGGCCTGTTCGGCATCCTCGATGACGCCGAGATGGCCGGGGACGGTGGAGACCTTGGCGGCGTTCGCGAATTTCTTGGATTCGATCTTGTCGCCCATGGCCTCGATCGCCTTGGGCTTGGGACCGATGAAGACGATGCCCTGCTTTTCCAGCGCCTCGCAGAAGGAGGCGCGCTCGGAGAGGAAGCCATAGCCGGGGTGGACGGCCTCTGCGCCCGTCTGCTTGCAGGCGGCGATGATCTTGTCGGCCACCAGGTAGCTTTCTGCCGCCGGCGCCGGACCGATGTGCACGGCCTCGTCGGCCATCTCCACGTGAAGCGCGTCCCTGTCGGCATCCGAATAGACCGCGACGGTGGCGATGCCCATGCGGCGCGCCGTCTTGATGACGCGGCAAGCGATCTCGCCGCGGTTCGCGATCAGGATTTTCTTGAACATGGAGACTCCCACCCGTGACATGCGATCAAAGTTTTACGCATAAACGGGTGGGGAAACAATCGGGTAGGCGGCGCCGGGAGAAACCGCGGAATGCCAGGGTATCAGGCGACCGCGTGTTCTGTCTCGGCGGTGTCCTCGACGATCCTCAGCCAGCGGCTCCGGCGCGGGGCATGTGCGAATTCGACCAGCCGCACGGCCTGTAGAATCTGCGCCCACCGAGGATGATTGGCGGCCGGGTCGGTCGCCTCCGCAAGCCGCATCATGACATCGTAGGTTACACGCGAGAGGCTGATGACACCGCCGTCGGAGACACCGCGCAGCACGCGCATGACGAAATCGATATCCTGGCGGGTGATGCCCGCGCGGTCGGTGGCGCGCGACAGCTTGTAGCCGCCGATGCTTTCGCAAAGCGCCAGCCGAAGCTGATCGAGCGCGAAGGCGCGCAGCTCGTCCGGCACGAAGGCAGCCATCTCCATGACATGCAGAACCAGCTCGAGCTCAAGCGCCGAGTTGATCACGCCGTCTGTCGAGACCACGCGGATCAGCCAGGCTGCGTTGACGTCGTCGAGCGAGCCTTGCGGATAGCTGTAATCGACGATGAAGCCGGCGAGTTGCTCCACGAAGAAAGCATTCCACTCCGGGCATTTTTCAGGGCAGGAATTATTGAGCGCGAGCATCGTGACCACGTCGTCGGCGGTCCGGATTCCATCCGGGAACGTATGCTTGCGTAGCAGGCCGATATCTTCCACGGCCAGCCGATGCTTTGCGGCAATGACACATGCCGGAAAAGCGAGGCGGAATTCGCTCATCTTTTATCTCCAGACCTCATCATGAGGCCTGAAACGCTTTTACTGCCAGCGAATTGAAGATCCCTCAACAAGTGCAGTTAACGCGCTGTTCATCCGATCACGGCGTTTCTAACGATCGCGCCTGGACGCGCTCGCGCCAGATGATGAAAAGGCCGGAGGCGACAATGATGGCGATGCCCAGCCACTTGGAAGGCGTCGGGAAGTCGCCGAAGAGTGCGTAGCCGAGAATGGTGGCCGATATGATCTCGAAATACTGGAACGGCGCCAGCAGCGACAAAGGCGCCATGCGGAAGGCCTGCACGACGATCATGTGGACATAGCCGGACAGCGAGCCGAGAATGAGGAGCAGGACGAGGCCGAGAAGCGAGCTCGGCAGCGACACCTCGAAATCCGGAATGGCGAGGCCGTTGCCGACGAGGAGGGCGCCCGACATGAACAGCGTTCCGCCGAAGCCGGCCATGGTCTGCATGGTGAGTGGGGTGTCGGCCTCGCCGATCGCGCGGTTCATGAAGAGGTAGAGCGAGAATAGGGAGGCGCAGAAGACGGGCAGCAGCGCCTTGGCGCCGAAGATCTCGTAGCTCGGCTGGATGACGATCATGGCGCCGCCAAAGCCAACGACGATCGCCGCCCAGCGCCGCCAGCCGACCTTGTCGCCGAGAAACAGCGCCGACAGACCGGCCAGCATGAAGGGCTCGACGAAATAGATGGCGAAGACATCGGCGAGCGGCATGTATTTGACGGCGGCGAAGAACAGCAGCGAGGCAGCACCATGTAGCGCGCCGCGCAGGAGGTTCATCCATGGCCGCTTGGCCGACAGCGCGCCTTTGCCGAAAATGATCAGCAGCACCGGCACGGTGCAGACGAGCTGGAAGAAAAAGCGATAGAAGGTGACCTGCGCGGGCGACATGGCCTCGAAGGTCGCCATGTACTTGGCGATCGCATCCATGGCGGGCAGCACCATCATGCAGCCGGCCATGAGGGCCATGCCCTGCAGCGGGTTGTGATATTCCGAAGGCTTGGACATGGCGGGAGAACTTCTGCTTGGGGGTGCAACCGCTATAGCGAAAAGCCGGATGCGCGGGAAGAGGCGACCGCGTGGATAAGCGATCGCGCATGATTGGCGGTTCGGCGGCCGCAGGTGTATGAAGGCCGGATAACACGATGCGCAGCAAACGCATCGAAACCGCATGGAGCTGAGATTGGCTGTAGCCTTCACCAAGGAAGAGAGTTTCGAGACCGCGTCGGAGACGCTGTTGCCCGACCGGCCGATTTCGCCACATCCCAACCTGGTGACAGAGGCGGGCATGAAGGCGCTCGAGGATCAGCTGCAGGAGGCGCGTGCGGCTTACGAGGTGGCGAACGCGATCGACGACGTCAACGAGCGTCGGCGCCAATCAGCCGGTCCGCTGCGCGACGCGCGATACCTGACGGCGCGCCTGCGCACCGCGCAGCTGGTCGCACCGCCGGAAACAAACGAAGTGGTCGCCTTCGGCAGCACGGTGACCTTCAACCGCGACGACGGGCGGGTGCAGACCTACCGGATCGTCGGCGAGGACGAAGCCGACCCGAAGAAAGGAACGATCTCCTTCGTCTCGCCGGTGGCCCGGTGGCTGCTGGGCAAGGCGGTCGGCGATGTCGTCAGCGCGGGAGAACAGGAGCTGGAGATCGTCGCGATCGTCTAGGTGGGCAGGTCTATACGATGTGGGACAGAATAAGCCCGAGCACGAACATCAGGGCGACGCCTGCCAGAAGAGAGTAGAGAATTTCCTTCACCGGAGCGTCGAGCTCGGCGTTCGGCAGCAGGCGCCGCGGCCGCGAAGTCGGTAGTCTGTGCCTTGGATAAAGGTGCCGTGCCATTAGTATCTCCTGGCCCCATAACGTCCGATCGTGGCAGCGGTTCCAGCGGCAACCGGTCGCAGCCGGCTTTCCGTTTCGTCACGCCTTCGCATCGGATTGAACCCTTCTCGACTTCGGGCGTTTAACCGCCGGAGAGTTCAGCAAGGTTGGCGGGGACAACATGAAGACCATTGGATCGATCGCATTCGGTATTGCCAGCGCAATCGGCGCCTGTGTGGCCGCCGCAGCGGTCGCCTCTGTCGTCATCGCCGACACGCCGTCGCAGCGACTTAACGGCATCTCGGCCCCCGATCTTTGGACGGCGACGCCGGTGAAGATCGATCGATCGGCGCAGGCATTCGAACGGCTGCCGCCGGTGCTTTCGACTTATGCGCTCAACACGCCGGTCCCGCCGCGACAGGCCACACGAGACGTAGTTGCAACGAGGTCGGCTCCTGCGCCCCAGGCGACTGCATTTTCCAGCGACCACATGACCTGGTGCGCCGGCCAGTACCGATCCTACGATCCGCAGACGAACAGCTACCGTTCATTCAGCGGCGAGACGCGCAGCTGCGTGTCGCCATTCGATCGTGCGGAGCCGGTCGCGGAAGCGGCGTCGCCCGAGCCGACCGTCGCACCGTCCTCGGTCGATGCCGCGACTGCCTCATGGTGCGCGGCGCGCTACAAGTCCTATCGCGTCGAAGACAACAGCTATCAGCCTTATGACGGACCGAGACGGACGTGCGAGGGTCCGCGCGCCGGCGATCAGGTCGCTTCGCGCTTCTAAGACGGCCACACCGCCTCGTCATCGACTCATGCTAGAAGAGAGGCGCCCTGAATAGTTCGGTCTCGCAAGGGAGGACCAATGTTTCAAACACCTTCGAATTTGAAAATCCTGCGTGAATCCCTGTCCAACCATCTGGATATGTCCGAGTATTTCCTGGGCATGCATGCCTTCTTCGACGGCGAGGTGATCTTCGCGCGCGATGTCGTTCAGCTGAACCTCGAACTGCCACCGTTTCCCGTCGATTTCGAAAGCGTCTGGATGTGGATACGCGAACAGCTGGGCGGATCGCCGCAGCAGCAGACCTTCGTCTACGAACTCGCCTTCGGCGTCGAGGACGACGAGGACCCGGCGATGGAGCGTCTGGTCGAGATAACGAAAGGCGCGCCGTTGACGGCCTGGATGATCGATCTCGCCCACCAGGACACGCCGACGGAAGGCCAGCGGTTCGTGATCGTCACCGTTCCCGACAAGAAACGGGCGACCGAATTTCGCGAGCTCTATCACGGCAAGGAAATTGCTTTCGCATAGTCACCTCGCGGTGACTTTTCGTCGGGAACCATCGACTTCGCGCAATGTTTGGCAAGGGCATCTTTCAAGGAGGAAACGATGATCTCTGCACAACAGGTTCAAGAACATATGGAAGTGATTGCTTCCGATGGCACGCATGTCGGCACCGTCGATCACATGGACGGATCGTCACGCATCAAGCTCACCAAGGGTGATTCCGACGACGGCAAGCACCATCTCATTCCGCTCGATTGGGTGGACCATGTTGATGCGCACGTGCATCTGACGAAAAACGCCGCCGACGTTCACAGCCAGTGGTCAACGATGAACTGAACGACCGGAGCCGCCACGCGCGGCTCCTTCTTATTCGGGAGAGCCGCGATGCACGAACTCAAACACGGCGACAAGGTTTCCTGGAACACCAGTCAGGGCAGGACGGGGGGCAAGGTCGTGCGCAAGCAGACCACGCCGACGAGAATCAAGGGACATGCGGTGAAGGCCTCTAAGGATAATCCCGAATATATCGTCGAGAGCGACAAATCGGGAAAGCGGGCGGCACACAAGCCCGAGGAGCTAAAGAAAACTGGTCGGTGACATGGCGCGTGCCGCGCCTCAAGACGCACTTGGAGAGCGCTCCGGCAGCTCGAGTTCGATCATCACGGGCGCGTGGTCGCTGGTGTGTTCCCATCCCCTGGGCGTCAGGCAGACGGACGCCTTCCTGAGCCAAGGCGCTACCATGGGCGAGAGGAGCACATGGTCGATGCGCAGGCCGGCGTCTCGCTCGAACGAATTGCGCCAGTATTTCCAGAATGTGTAGATGCGCTCTTGCGGATGCAGGTGGCGGATCGCGTCCGTCCAGCCCTGAGCGATGAGGTTCGCATAGGCCTTGCGCACCTCCGGTCGGAAGAGCGCGTCGTCATGCCAGCGTTCCGGCTTGTAGACGTCGAGATCGATGGGCATGACGTTGAAATCTCCCGCCAGAACAACGGGAATGTCGAGATCAAGCAGATCGGCGGCATAGGCGTTGAGCCGGCGGAACCATTTGAGCTTTGCCTCGAATTTCGGCCCGGGCGCGGGGTTGCCGTTCGGCAGATAGAGGCAGCCGATGAGCAGGCCGTCGATCGCCGCTTCGATATAGCGGCTGCCGGTACCATCTGGATCGCCGGGGAGGCCCTTGCGGGTGCGCAGCGGTTCCCTTTCACGGGCGAGAATGGCGACGCCGTTCCATGACTTCTGGCCGTGCCAGATGGCGCCGTAGCCGGCGCGCTCGATCTCCTTTTTTGGAAACCTATCATCCGCCGCCTTCAGTTCCTGGAGACAGACGATATCGGGCTTGTCCGTCTTCAACCAACGCAGCAGGACGTCCAGCCGGCCGTTGATGCCGTTCACATTATAGGTCGCGACCTTCAATCGTTTCCCCTCCGGGCGAGGCGGTGCCGGACAGGTAGGGCGCTCGTCTGCCGCTTCGTTGGCCATGACAGGAAACCGGAAAAACCGCCATGTTCGCCATCCCTGTCGCGTCCGGTTGACACGGCCCGCTCTCGTAAAGGGAATGAGCACGTCAACGAAAGGTTCCAGGCTATCCCATCGCTCGCCGCAAGGCACCGGCATTGACTGCGCTCAATGCCCGGCTCGTACAGATCGGCTAGATTCCCAGCGCAACTCCATCCTTTCGAGGGCGCCACGATGATCAAGCTAGCCGCAGTTCTAGGAATTGTAATCCCGGCCGCCATGTCGGCCTATCCCGTGGATGCGCAGACGACCCGGCAGGAATACCGGCGCATGAACTGGAGCGAGAACCTTCCCGATTATGTCCGTACCTATCACGGCAAGCGCATCTCCGTGGTCAGCTACAGCACCGCCGTCGAAACCGGCGCCCATCCGTCGCCCGGCGATGAGAAGCATGTGAAGCAAATCAGGGACGCCGCGCGGCAAAACAAGTGGCTGGTGGGCCAGTTGAAAGCCAAGAAGCTCACGCCGGATGATATCGAATGGGTGATGAGAGCGCGCAACGGCAACATGGTCTTCTACGTCGAGTGAACGAACAACCGGATCGGCGGTCATGTCACGCCCTGGTGACCGACAAAGCGCCCGGCATTGCGCGCGATCAATGACACCGCCGACCCGCCGCCCTAACGTCGAAGAGCCGCACGTCATGCCCGCAAGCGCGACGGCACGGATGGATTCGAGGCAAGCGAGGGGGATTTCATGCGTGGTTTTGGTGTTCATTCCGAGGTCGGGAAGCTCAGGACGGTCATGGTCTGCCGGCCGTCGCTGGCGCATCAGCGGCTCACTCCCGGCAATTGCCACAGCCTGCTCTTCGACGACGTGCTCTGGGTGCACGAGGCGCAGAAGGATCACTATGATTTCGTGCTGAAAATGCAGGAGAGGGGTGTCGAGGTTCTCGAACTCCACGACCTGCTCGGCCAGACTCTCACCGACAAGGAGGCGCGAGACTTCGTGCTCGACCGGCGCATCACCCCGAATGTGCTGGGCTCGCAGATTGCGGAGGCCATGCGTCCCTGGCTCGACGAGATGAACCCGGCTCAACTCGCCGCCTACATGATCGGCGGCATCTCCATCTCCGACCTGCCCGACGTCCGGGCGAAGACGCTGATGCTGAGCGCGCTGCCGGAAAGCGAATTCGTCATTCCGCCGATCCCGAACACGCTGTTCCAGCGCGATCCGTCCTGCTGGATCTATGGCGGCGTCACCGTCAACCCGATGTTCTGGCCGGCGAGAAGGGCCGAGACCCTGATCCAGCGCGCCATCTACAAGTTCCACCCGACTTTCCGCGACGGCGACTTCAAGATCTGGTGGGGCGACAGCGACCAGCAGTTCGCCAACGCCTCGATGGAGGGCGGCGACGTCATGCCGATCGGAAACGGGACCGTGCTGATCGGCATGGGCGAACGCACGACCTACCAGGCGGTAGGGCAGGTGGCGCAGGCGCTGTTTCGCAACAAGGCGGTGAAGCGCGTGATCGGCTGCCTGATGCCGAAGAGCCGGGCTGCCATGCACCTCGATACCGTCTTCAGCTTCTGCGACCGCGATGTCGTGACGCTGTTTGCCGAGGTGGTGGACCAGATCCGCTGCTACAGCATGTACCCGAAGGACGATGACGGTACCTTCGAAATCCACCCGGAGAGCAAACCGATGCTCGAAGTCGTCGCCGAGGCGCTCGATTTGCCGATGCTCAGGGTCGTCGAGACCGGCGGCAATTCCTATCAGGCGGAGCGCGAGCAATGGGACGACGGCAACAATGTCGTGGCGCTCGAGCCCGGCGTCGTCGTTGCCTACGACCGCAACACCTACACCAACACGCTGCTGCGCAAGGCGGGGATCGAGGTCATCACCATTCGCGGCTCGGAACTCGGTCGCGGCCGCGGCGGCGGCCATTGCATGACGTGCCCGATCTGGCGCGACCCGGCGTATTGACGCCTTCACCCCACGAAACAGACCCGACGGAGCAAGAAAATGAGCTTCAATCTGCGCAATCGTTCGCTTCTGACCGTACAGGATTACACCCCGCGTGAATTTCGCTACCTGCTTGATCTCGCTCGCGACCTGAAGCGGGCGAAATATGCCCGCACGGAGCAGCAGCACCTCAAGGGCAAGGAAATCTGCCTGATCTTCGAGAAGACCTCGACGCGGACACGCTGCGCCTTCGAGGTGGCCTGCTCGGACCAGGGCGCGAACGTGACCTATCTCGATCCGTCGGGCTCGCAGATCGGCCACAAGGAATCCTTCAAGGACACGGCGCGGGTGCTGGGCCGCATGTACGACGCGATCGAATATCGCGGTTCGGCGCAGACCGGTGTGGAGACGCTTGCCCGCTATGCCGGCGTTCCGGTCTATAACGGCCTGACCGACGAATATCACCCGACGCAGATGCTTGCCGACGTCATGACCATGCGCGAGCACAGCGACAAGCCGGTCTCGGACATCAAATACGCCTATGTCGGCGACACGCGCTCTAACATGGGCCACTCGCTCTTGATCGTCGGCTGCCTGATGGGCATGGATGTGCGCATCTGCGGCCCGAAATCGCTGTGGCCCTCGGAAGAATACATGAAGATCGCCAGGGATTTGCAGGAACGCTCCGGCGCCCGGCTACTGGTCACGGACGATCCGAAAGAGGCTGTGAAGGACGTGGATTTCATCCACACCGACGTCTGGGTCTCGATGGGCGAGCCGAAGGATGTCTGGCGCGAGCGCATCAAGCTTCTTACCCCCTACCAGGTCAACACAGCTCTCATGAAGGCTTCCGGCAATTCGCAGACGAAGTTTATGCACTGCCTGCCTGCCTTCCACGATACCGAGACGGTGATGGGCAAGCAGATCGCCGAGGATTACGGCATGGACAACGGCCTCGAGGTCACCAACGACGTCTTCGAATCCGAGGCCAACGTCGCCTTCGAGCAGGCGGAGAACCGGCTGCACACGATCAAGGCCTTGCTCGTCGCGACACTGGGAGATTGAGCATGCGTGTCGTTATCGCGCTTGGCGGCAATGCGCTTCTCCGGCGCGGGGAAGCGATGACCGCCGAGGTCCAGCGGCGTAACGCCCGCATCGCCGCCGAGGCGATCGCACCGCTTGCTGCCGAGCATCAACTGATCATCACCCACGGCAACGGTCCGCAGGTGGGATTGCTGGCGCTGCAGGGCGCTGCCTACAAGCCCGACGAGGCCTATCCGCTGGACGTGCTCGGCGCCGAAACCGAGGGCATGATCGGCTATATGCTCGAGCAGGAGCTCGGAAACATGCTGCCCTTCGAGCAGCCGCTGGCGACGCTGCTGACGATGGTCGAGGTCGATGCCGAGGATCCGGGGTTTCAGAACCCGACCAAATTCGTCGGTCCGGTCTATGAGAAGGCGGATGCCGATCGCATCAAGGCCGACAAGGGCTGGACGTTCAAGCAGGATGGCGACAAGTGGCGGCGCGTGGTCGCGTCTCCGCTGCCGAAGCGCATCTTCGAGGTGCGCCCTGTCCGGTGGCTGCTGGAGCAGCGTACCATCGTCATCTGCGCCGGTGGCGGCGGCATTCCGACCATGTACGAGAAGGGTGCGGACCGCAAACTGGTCGGCGTCGAGGCCGTCATCGACAAGGATCTCTGCTCCGAACTTCTAGCGCGCGAGCTCGGCGCCGATCTGCTGATCATGGCGACGGATGCGCCGGCTGTCTGCACCGATTGGGGCAAGCCGTCGCAGAAGTCGATCCACAAGGCACGCCCCGAGGACATGAAGCAATTTTCCTTCCCGGCGGGCTCCATGGGGCCGAAGGTCGATGCGGCCTGCCATTTCGCGGAAGGTCCGGGGCGCAGTGCAGCGATCGGTTCGCTCGCCGACATCGCCGGCATGGTGCGCGGCGAGCGCGGGACGATCATCAGCAGCGGCTTCTCGGGCCTCAGCTGGCACGCCTGACGCAGAGGCCGTTCAGAGACAGATCATGAGGGGACGGCCGGGCGCGTAATGGCGCCCGTTGCCGTTTCCGGCAGTTCCGCCGGTGCCGCAGCGCCGTTTCTCCGCTGCCACACATAGACGGGAATGCCGAGCATCAGCAGTACGAGGCCGTAGAGAACCGGTTCGGCGCCCGAACCATAGAGCGTGAACATCGCAAAGATGAAGGCGATGAGCTCGATCGGGCTGACGCGCGGCATGCGTCCACCTTTGACGCGGGCGGCGACGAGGCCGGATGCGAGCGAGCAGAAGGCATAGGGCACCACCGCCGTCATCGTGCTCAGCCCGACCATCAACCGGTAGACGGCGGCAAAGCCTTCCCCGCCCATCGCCTGCACGAGCACCAGGAGCGTCGCGAAGCATGCCGAGACGACCATGCCGATCGCCGGCACGCCGCGCGAGGAGAGGCGGGCGAAGAGTGCCGGAAACAGCCCATCGCGGGCCGCCGCCATAGGCACCTGGCCCATCAGCAGCGTCCAGCCGTTGAGGGCGCCGATGGAGGAGACAACGACCGCGATCGAGATCGCCAGTTCGCCGCCGCGGCCCCACATGACGCCGGCGGCTTCCGAGAAGGGGGCGACGGAGTGGACCAGCTGTTCGCGCGGCAGCACACCCATGACGACGATGGTGCCGAGCACGTAGAGCGTCGCGGCGATCGATATGCCAAGCACGGTCGAGCGCGGAATGGTGCGTTCCGCGTTCTGGACGTCGCCGGCGGGAACGGTGGCCGATTCCAGGCCGAGATAGGCGAACATCGTCAGCGGCGCCAGGGCGGCGATCGACTGCAGGATGGGCTGGCCGCTGGGGTTGAAGTCCGCGAAATGCGAAGTATCGACAGAAAGCAGGCCGATGATCGCGACCGCGCCGAAAGGCAGCAACTTGGCATAGGTGGTGACTTGCGCGAAGAGGCCGGCGGCATGGACGCCGCGAAGGTTGACGAGGACGATCGCCCAGATCACCCCAAGCGTCAGCACCGTCGCCGCCAGGCGATTGCCAAGCGCCGGAACGAGATCGACGATCACGCCGGTAAAGGCAATGGCGATGACGGGCAGCGAGGTCCAGATCGAGATCCAGTAGCCCCAGGCGATAAGGAAGCCGGCGAAATCGCCATAGGCGAGGCGGGTATAGGCGTAGGGGCCACCGACGGCGGGCACGAGGCTTGCGAGCCGGGCGAAGGTGAGGCCGAGGCAGATCGCGCCGGCGCCCATGATTAGCCAGACGAGGATCGCCAGGTTGCCATAGGGGGCGACGGCGGCCGGAGAGAGATAGAAGCCGGAGCCCACCATGTTCCCGACGACGATGGCGGTACAGGCTGCAAGTCCGAGGCTCTTGCCATCAGGCGATGTCGTCATCCGGTGTCCTCCCACGAGGCCGCCACGCCGGAACACGGAGCTCCGTCGGACCGCCATTGCCGGATCGATTTTCCCTTCAAAACGCAAAGGTCGCAATTCGTGGCAATGCGTAGTTGCCGACTGTTTTCCCTGCCTTCACATTCCCGTAGCAACGCGCGTATTACTGCGAACGACGATGCATGGGAGGTTGCGATGTCGAACGAGCAAGGTTTTCTGCGAATCTCGATCGCGGCTACCGTCGTGGTCGCGGCGCTCGGTATCTTCTTCGGCATCCTCTCCGGCTCGTTCTCGATCGCCTTCGACGGCGTCTACTCGCTCGCAGACGCCGCCATGACCGGGCTTGCGCTCTGGGTGTCGAGCCTGATCGTTCAATCGGCGCGCAACGACGCCAAGTCGGGCCGCATCCGCAACCGCTTCACCATGGGTTTCTGGCACCTCGAACCGATCGTGCTGCTGCTCAACGGCTGCCTGCTCGTCACGGTCGCCGTCTACGCGCTGATCAACGCCATCATCAGCATCATCAATGGCGGGCACGAGCTGCATTTCGGGGCGGCGATCCTCTATTCCGGTGCGACGCTTGTCGTCTGCGCGATCATGGCGGGGATCGGGACGGCCGTGAACCGGCGGCTGCAGTCGGATTTCATCGCGCTCGACATCAAGGCCTGGATCATGTCCGGCGGCATCGCCTTCGCTCTGCTCGTCGCCTTCGTCATCGGTCTTGCCGTGCAGCCGACGCCGCTTGTGTGGATCGCCCGATATGTCGACCCCGTGGTGCTGGGGCTGGTCTGCCTGGTCATGATCCCGATCCCGATCACCACGATCTGGAAGGCGCTGAGCGAGATTCTGCTGATCGCTCCTGTCGACCTGCAGGAGCATGTCGATCGGGTCGCGTCGGACACCGTTCGCCGCCTGGGATTCATCTCCTACCGCGCCTATGTCGCCCGCGTCGGAAGGGCCACCGAGATCGAGCTCTATTTCATCGTTCCCGAGGGGCTGCCACCCAAACGGCTCGAGGAGTGGGACGCGCTGCGCGACGAGATCGGCGCGGCGATCGGCGACGAGAGCGTCAATCGCTGGCTCACCATCGCCTTTACCGCCGATATCGAGTGGGCCGAATAGCCTTTCGCCCGCACGTTGATTGCAATCAACGACGCCTGTGTGCCTGCCGTGTAGGCTCCTCCCAGCTGAGATGAAGCGCCGCTGAGCACCTGTTGCCGTGGCCTGAGGAGGGATGCATGGAATTCCAGAAGGCATTTCCGGTCACCGTCATCGATGAGGATTTCGAGGGTAAGAGTGCCGCCGGGCGCGGGATGCGCGATCTGGCGGCCGCAATCGAGGCCGACGGCTTCCGCATTGTTTCCGGTGTGACCTATGACGACGCCCGCCGGCTGGTGCACATCTTCAACACGGAATCCTGCTGGCTGGTTTCCGTCGATGGCAGCGAGGACAAGGCTTCGCGCTGGCAGGTGCTGGAGGAGATTCTCAGCGCCAAGCGCAAGAAGAACGATCGCATTCCGATCTTCCTGTTCGGCGACGACACGACCGCAGAGGACGTGCCGGCCAGCGTCCTGCGCCACGCCAATGCCTTCCTGCGGCTGTTCGAGGATTCCGCCGAGTTCATGGCCCGCGCCATCGTCCAGGCCGCACGCAACTATCTCGACCGGCTGCCGCCGCCGATGTTCAAGGCGCTGATGGATTACACGCTCGAGGGCGCCTATTCCTGGCACACGCCGGGCCACGGCGGCGGCGTTGCCTTCCGCAAGAGCCCCGTCGGGCAGATGTTCTACAGCTTTTTCGGCGAGAACACGCTGCGCTCCGATATCTCTGTGTCGGTCGGCAGCGTCGGCTCGCTGCTCGATCACGTCGGCCCGATCGCCGAGGGCGAACGCAATGCGTCGCGCATCTTCGGGACCGACGAGACGCTGTTTGTCGTCGGCGGCACGTCGACCGCCAACAAGATCGTCTGGCACGGCATGGTCGGGCGCGGCGATCTCGTGCTCTGCGACCGCAACTGCCACAAGTCGATCCTGCACTCGCTGATCATGACGGGAGCCACCCCGATCTACCTCATCCCGTCGCGCAACGGTCTCGGCATCATCGGGCCAATTTCGAAAGACCAGTTCACGCCAGAGGCAATCGCGCAGAAGATCGCCGCCAGCCCGTTTGCAGGGCAGACGAGCGGCAAGGTGCGGCTCATGGTCATCACCAATTCGACCTATGACGGGCTCTGCTACAATGTCGATGCGATCAAGCTATCGCTCGGTGACGCCGTCGAGGTGCTGCATTTCGACGAGGCCTGGTACGCCTATGCGAACTTCCACGAGTTCTACGACGGCTTCCATGGCATCTCCTCGACGCAGCCGGCACGCTCGAAGAACGCGATCACCTTTGCCACGCACTCCACGCACAAGCTTCTGGCGGCGCTGTCGCAGGCATCGATGATCCATATCCAGCACGCCGAGAACAAACGGCTGGACGTGACCCGCTTCAACGAAGCATTCATGATGCACACCTCGACCTCGCCGCAATACGGTATCATCGCCTCCTGCGACGTCGCCGCGGCGATGATGGAGCAGCCGGCCGGACGTTCGCTGGTGCAGGAGACGATCGACGAGGCGATCAGCTTCCGGCGCGCGATGAACGGCGTGCGCGGCCAGACCGAGGGCAGCTGGTGGTTCGACGTCTGGGAACCGACCGTTGCCGAGCAGACGCCGAGCGACCGGCACGAGGACTGGGTGCTGAAACCCGGCGACGGGTGGCACGGCTTTACCGGACTTGCCGAAAACCATGTGATGGTCGACCCCATCAAGGTCACGATCCTGTCGCCCGGCCTGTCCGCCAGTGGCTTCATGCAGGAGCATGGCATCCCGGCCGCTGTCGTGACGAAGTTCATGTCTTCGCGCCGCATCGAGATCGAGAAGACCGGTCTCTATTCCTTCCTCGTGCTGTTCTCGATGGGGATCACCCGCGGCAAGTGGAGCACGCTGATCACCGAACTCCTCAATTTCAAGGATCTCTACGACAGCAACGCGCCGCTGACGCGGGCGCTGCCGGCGTTGGCCGCCGCCCATCCGGAAGCCTATGGCAACATGGGGCTGAAGGATCTCTGCGAGCAGATCCACGCCGTCTATCGCAAGGACGATGTGCCGAAGGCGCAGCGCGAGATGTATACCGTGCTGCCCGACATGGCGCTGCGACCGGCGGATGCCTATGACCTCCTGGTCAAGGGCAATATCGAGAGCGTCGAGATCGACAATCTCATGGACCGCGTGCTTGCCGTGATGATCGTTCCCTATCCGCCGGGCATTCCGCTGATCATGCCGGGCGAGCGGATCACGCAGTCGACCAAGTCGATCCAGGATTACCTGCTCTACGCCCGCGAATTCGACAGCAAGTTCCCCGGTTTCGAGACCGACATCCACGGCCTGCGCTTCGCGCCCGGTCCGAATGGCCGCCGCTATCTTGTCGACTGCATTGCAGAGGGGGCGTAGCGATGATCCCGCGCGACGTGAAATCGCCGACCGTTGCCATTCCCTTCCACAAGATGCTGAAGGTCGTGGCGATCGTCGATCGTGGCAACAGCCAGGTGCAGGAACTCTTGGCGCAGATTGCGGCCGACGGCTTCGAGGTGGAGATCCGTGACGACTATTCGGCCGACGTGTCCGAGGACGCCTCGGTCGGGGCCTATATCGGATCGGTCGAGGGCGGAAGGCTGGACGATGCGCGGACGTTTTTGCGCTCCGTCAGGGATATCGGTTTCCGCACGCCGATCTGGGCTCTGGCCGATGCGTTGGGGGTCGCGGATCTCGATGTCGTCGAAGGCGTGGGGGAGGTGGATGGCTTCGTCTATCTCGGCCAGCAGACGCCCGTTTTCTACGCCAAGCAGATTGTCTCCAGCCTAATCAACTACGGCAAGTCGCTGCTGCCGCCCTTCTTCGGCGGCATGATGGCCTATGACGGCGAGGCGAACATCGCGTTTGACTGCCCCGGCCACCAGGGCGGACAGTTCTATCGCAAGTCTCCGGCCGGCCAGCTGTTCTTCAAGTATTTCGGCGAAAGCATTTTTCGCAACGACCTCTGCAATGCCGACGTCGATCTCGGCGACCTACTGATCCACGAGGGAACGGCGGCCGAGGCGCAGAAGCAGGCGGCGCGGATATTCGGCGCCGATCGGACCTATTTCATCCTGAACGGCACAAGCACCTCCAACAAGGTGGTCACCAACGCGGTGCTGCGGGCCGGCGACCTCGTCCTCTTCGACCGCAACAACCACAAGTCCCTGCATCAGGGTGCGCTGGTGCAGGCTGGCGCCATTCCGATCTTCCTGCCGACGGCCCGCAACGCCTTCGGCATGATCGGCGCGGTAGACTGGGCGGCCTGGGACGAGGCCTGGCTGCGCAAGCAGATCGAGGCGCACCCGCTGGTGACGGACAAGAGCCGTGCCAAGGCCGAGCGCCCGTTCCGGCTCGCCTGCATCCAGCTCGCCACCTATGACGGCACCATCTACAATGTCCGCCAGGTCATGGAGAAGATCGGCCATCTCTGCGACTATGTTCTCTGGGACGAGGCCTGGATCGGCTACAATGCCTTCCATCCGCTGTTCGAGGGCCACAGCCCGATGCGGCTGAAGGACCTGCCGCCCGACATGCCCGGCCTGTTCTCCACCCAGTCGGTGCACAAGCAGGGCGCTGGCTTCTCGCAGGCCTCGCAGATCCACAAGCGCGACGAACATATCAACGGCCAGCGGCGGTTCATCGAACACAAGCGGTTCAACGAATCCCTGCTGATGCATGTCTCGACATCGCCCTTCTACCCGCTGTTCGCTTCGCTCGACGTCAATGCCAAGGTGCATGAAGGCAAGGCAGGCGAGATGCTTTGGGATCGCTGCATCGAGCTCGGGATCGAGGTGCGCAAGAAGCTGCGCGGGTTCGTCGAGCACTACGAGACGAAGGCGGCGGCGACCGAGGAGCAATGGTTCTTCGATCCCTTCGTGCCGGACAAGGTTTCGGTCACGGGATCGAAGCATACTGGCGATATCGCCGATGCCAGGTGGGAGGATATCCCGACCAAGGTGCTGAAACGCGAGCAGCAGTGCTGGCGCTTCGATCCGCAGGCGAAATGGCACGGTTATTGCGGCTATGCGCCGGGCTACACGATGGTCGATCCGAACAAGCTGGCGCTGCTGACACCCGGCATCGACCGCAAGACCGGCGAGTATCGCGATTTCGGCATTCCGGCGACCGTCGTCGCCAACTATCTGCGCGAGCAGCGCGTGGTGCCGGAAAAGTGCGACCTGAACAGCCTGCTCTTCCTGCTGACGCCGGCCGAAGACGAGAGCAAGCTCAACACGCTGGTCGCCAAGCTGGTGAAGTTCAAGAACCTTTGGGACCGTGACGCGCCGCTGCAGGAAGTGCTGCCGACGGTATTTGCCGCCAATCGCGAGCGCTACCAGGGCTACACGGTCCGGCAGGTCTGCCAGGAAATGCATTCCTTCTACCGTGAGGCGGGCGTGAAGGAATTGCAGCGCCTCTGCTTCCGGTCCGAGAGTTTCCCGGAGCCGGCGATCCATTCGAAGCAGGCCTACGAGGCGCTGGTGACCAACAATGTCGACTACGTGCCTCTGACCGAGGCGGCCGGCCGCATCTCGGCGACGCTGGCGCTGATCTATCCGCCGGGTATCGGCGTCATCGTGCCGGGCGAGCGCTGGGACGACCGCGCGCGGCCAATGCGCGACTATTTCCTTGCCTTCGAAGAATCCTTCAATCGCTTCCCGGGCTTCAACTACGAGGTCCAGGGCGTGTTCCAGGAACGGGTCGAAGGCCGCATCAAGTTCCATACCTACGTCGTGCGCGAATAGCCGGAGGGGAAGGTGCCATCATGACCGACAATACCTTGCATGTCGTCAGCGAGACGACCGCGAAGAAGAAGATGAATCTGGTGCAGCTGACCTTCATCGTTGCCGTCAACATGATGGGCTCCGGTATCATCATGCTGCCGGCCAACATGGCGCAGGTGGGCGCTATCTCGCTTCTGTCCTGGCTCGTCACCGCACTAGGCTCGATGGCGATCGCCTACGGCTTCGCGCAGGCCGGCCTGTTCAACCAGCGGCCCGGCGGCATGTCGGCCTATGCCGAGGACGCCTATGGCAAAGACGGCTACTTCCTTGTTTTCTTCCTCTATTTCCTGTCGCTGGCGATCGGCAACGTCGCGATCGGCATCTCGGCCGTCGGCTATCTCGCCGGGTTCTTCCCGGTGCTGACCTCGACGCCCGTGATGACGTGCGTGGCGCTGATCGTTCTCCTCTGGCTCACCACCGCCGCCAATTTCGGCGGTCCGCGCATCACCGGGCGGATCGGCTCGATCACCGTCTGGGGTGTCATCATCCCTGTCGGGCTGCTGTCGATCATCGGCTGGTTCTGGTTCAGCTCGACCACCTTCGGCGCGGCCTGGAACCCGAAGGGGCTCAGCCTCGCGCAGGGGATGGGGTCGAGCATCTCGCTGACGCTCTGGGCCTTCCTCGGCATGGAATCGGCGGCGCAGAATTCCGATGCGGTCGAAAACCCCAAGCGTGACGTGCCGCTCGCCTGCATGTTCGGGACGCTCGGCGCCGCCGTCATCTACATCCTGTCGACGACGGTCATTCAGGGCATCGTGCCGAACGCCGATCTGGCAGCCTCCACCGGGCCGTTCGCGCTCGCCTATGCCACCATGTTCAATCCGACGATCGGCTCGATCATCATGGCGCTGGCTGTGCTCGCCTGCCTGGGCTCGCTGCTCGGCTGGCAGTTCACCATTGCGCAGACGGCGCGCAGTGCCGCGCAGGAGCGAATGTTCCCGGCGGTCTTCTCACGCGTCAACGAGCTTGGGGCGCCGGTGCAGGGCATGATCATCCTCGGCGTGGTGCAGACGCTGCTGGCGTTGATGACGATTTCGCCGACGCTCAGCGAGCAGTTTTCGGCGCTGGTCAACCTCGCCGTGGTGACCAATGTCTTGCCTTATATCATCGCGCTGTCGGCGCTGTTCGTGATCATGAAGAAGGCCGGCGTGCCGCAGGCGAAGTATCGGCTCAATGCCGCGATCGCCACCATCGGCATGCTCTACAGCGTTTATGCGATCTATGCCTCCGGCAAGGACGCGGTGCTGGGCGGCATGCTGGTGCTCGGGATCAGCTTCATCATCTACGGGCGGATCGCACCGCGTTTCGCCAGCGGTCTCAACCGCGTGCCGGCCGAGTAAGGGGAGGGATCATCCATGTCGTACAACGCAAATCGCCTGGTGACGTTGGTTGCAGCCCTCTGCGCGGGTGTCGTCTTCTCGGCGGAGGCCGGAGCGCAGACGCTCGACCGCGTCCGCTCCTCAAACACGCTGAAGCTCGGCTATGAGCCGGATGCCAGGCCTTTCTCGTTCAAGAACGAGCAGGGAGCGCCGGATGGCTATGCCGTCGCGCTCTGCAACAAGATCGCCGACAGCATCAAGTCTGAGGCGCAGATCGCTGACCTGAAGATCGAATGGGTCCCGCTGGAGGGTGATGCGAAGGCAGGAGCCGTCAAGAGCGGTGCAGTGGATATTCTCTGCGGCGCCGAGCCGGTGACGCTGACGCGGCGGCAGGACGTTTCCTTCTCGCTGCCGATCTTTCCGAGCGGCACCGGCGTTGTCGTCAGCAAGAACGCGCCGATCGCGCTGACGGAAGTGCTGGCCTATGGCGAGCCATCGAGCCGTCCGGTCTGGCGTGGCTCCCCGGCGCGCACCATTCTCGAGCACAAGACCTTCCTCTCGATCGCCGGGACGACCAGCGAGCACTGGCTGGCCGACAAGATCAAGACCTTCCAGCTGGCGGCCTCGTCGGTCGCCGTGGAAAGCTACAAAGCGGGAATCGACCGCATACTGGACGGCAGTTCGCCGGCGCTGTTCGGTGAAATGCCACTGTTGATGGACGCGGTCGCGCGTAGCAGCGACGCCGGCAATCTCGTTGTGCTGAGACGGCATTTCACCTATGAGCCGCTGGGATTGGAGCTTGCGCGCGGCGACGAGGACTTCAGGCTCTCCGTCGACCGGGCGCTCAGCCAGACCTATGCATCTCCCGATTTTCCTGCACTGTTCACCACGTGGTTCGGCCCGCCGGACGAGCCGGTCGTGACCTTCTTCCGGCAGACCGCGCTGCCGGAATAGCCGGGCGCTCCGACAGGTTTTCCGTAGGCGGGGGGCGGGCGTGAGGTCGCGGCACCGCCCCTCGACCGATACGCGAAGAAAACCTCGTAGGAACACGTAGGGGTCGTTGCGAATTTTCCGGCTCCTTGTGAAGACGTAGCTTCTCCTTCGATGGAGGGCTGACCATGACCATTGCGAACAATGTCGCGACAACTGGATCCAGACCGATCGGATCGGCCGAGATCGGCCGGCTGGGAACTCCGGTGCAGCGGCTCCTGTCGTTCGAAGGCGGGCAACTCATCTACCGGCAAGGCGAGCAGGCGTCGTCGATCTATCGGGTGAATGACGGCGCGGTGCGGATCTATCGCATCCTGCCCGATGGCCGGCGCTATATTCTGTCCTTTCACTCGCCCGGCGATTGGTTCGGCCTGCAGGCGAATGGAAGCCATGACGATTTCGCGGAGGCGATCTGCGAAAGTCACCTGGCGCGATTTCCGGTTGCCGACCCGACAGTCCTTCCCGTCAACCTGCTCAGCCTTGCGATGGAAAACCTGGCGACGGCACGCGAGCGGCAGCTGGCACTGGTGTGCCAAAGCGCGATCGGCCGCGTCGCCTGGTTCGTTCTGGAGATGGCGGAGCACTTCGGCGGGCCGGAATACGAACTCTTCATGTCGCGCCGCGATGTGGCCGATTATCTCGGTCTAGCCGTCGAATCGGTCGCGCGTTCATTCACCAAGCTCGCCGATCTCCGTGCCATCAGGATGGAGGGGCGCTCGCACCGGATCATCCGGATCCTGAGCCGCGAGAAGCTCAAGGCGCTGATCGACTGACGCTATGCGCCGAAGCGCACCGTCCGTTGCATGACCATGTTCTGCCTTGATTTTACAGGCCTATGTGCGAAGGTGGGGACCCTGAAACGCGAAGGCCATCGTTCCTGGCAGATAGGGCGACCATGTCGTTGGATCAGACTTCGGGCCGTCCCACACCGCTTGCAAGCCTCACGCGGGCAACGGCGCTTATTGCACGCGCTCGCTCGATGGACGAGGTCATCGAGACCATCCGCACGACCGCGCGCAGCCTGATCGGATGCGAGGGAATCTCCATCATCCGCAAGGAGGGCGATCTCTGCCACTACGTGGAAGAGGATGCGATCGGACCGCTCTGGAAGGGCCAGAAGTTTCCGGCCGCGGCGTGCATTTCCGGCTGGGCGATGATGAACAGGCAGACGGTCGTCGTGCCCGATATCGCGATCGACGACCGCATTCCCTACGAACTCTATGCTGGGACCTTCGTGCGCGCGGTGGCGATGGCGCCGGTTCGGGTGCACGACCCCGTGGGTGCCATCGGCGCCTACTGGTCGCAGTCCTACGAGCCGACGCAATGGGAGGTCGAGACACTGGAGGCGCTGGCGGAAGCAGCCACCACCGCGGTCGAGACCATCGGCTTCATCGCCTCGCTGTCCAACGATTTCACCCGGCCGGGTACCTCCAACAGCTCTTCACCATCGGACTTCGCGAGAGACATCGAAGCAATCGCCGGCATTGCCGCCGTGCCGACCATTCTAGACGTCGTGCTTCGCACCACCGGCATGGGCTTCGCCGCCGTCGCGCGGGTAACGGAAACACGCTGGATCACCTGCCAGTCGCTCGATCATGTCGGATTCGGCCTGAAGCCCGGCGACGAGTTGCCGATCGAGAGCACGCTCTGCAACGAGATCCGCGACCACCGGCAGGCGATCGTCTTCGACGATGCGGTGGTGGACCCTCTATACCGCGATCATCACACGCCCCGCACATATGGCCTGCGCAGCTATATCTCCGTTCCGATCATCCTCGCCAACGGGACGTTCTGGGGCACGCTCTGCGCCATCGACGCCAACCCGGCCAAGATCAACAATCCGCAGGTGATCGGGACCTTCCGCCTGTTCGCCGAATTGATCGCGCATCATCTCGGCGCCGGAGAGCGGCTGGAGGCAACGCAGGCGTCGCTGGAGCAGGAGCGCGAACTGGCGGAACTGCGCGAACAGTTCATCGCCGTTCTCGGGCATGATCTGCGCAATCCCCTTGCGGCCGTCGATGCCGGCACAACACGGCTGTTGAAGGAGGGCTGGACGGAGCGCAGCCCGCTGATTCTCAAGCTGATGAAATCCAGCATCTCCCGCATGGAGGCGCTGGTCGACAACGTCATGGATTTCGCCCGCGCCCGTCTTGGGAGCGGAATCTCGCTCGAAATGGAAGATGCGGACCTCGCGGCGACCCTGCAGCATGCCGTGGACGAGATTCGCGCGGCGCACCAGGACCGGCACCTTGAAAGCTCCTTCGTGTTCGACCGGCGTGCACGGGTGGACCACCTGCGGCTGGCGCAAATGTTTTCCAATCTCGTCTCGAATGCAATCACCCACGGCGCGGGAGAACATCCCGTGCAGATCAAGGGACGAACGACGGCGGGCGAACTTGAACTTTCCGTCAGCAACGGCGGCAAGGCGATCCCCGCCGAGCAGGTGCCGAAACTCTTCCTGCCATTCCGGCGCGGCGAGGAGAAACCTGGTGTTCAGGGGCTCGGCCTCGGGCTTTATATCGCCTCGGAAATCGCCAAGGCGCATGGCGGGAAGATTTACGTAACGTCAAGCGATTCGGAGACTCGCTTCACCTTCCGAATGCCTCTGTCGCATTAGGCAGGCAAGCAGGTGAGATCATCTCATCGCGGTTTTTTTCAGGACGCAGAGAATCGGCGAACATTTTCGGCCGATCGCGAATCGCTGATAGCGATGCCAAATCAAATCGCTGTCGGCATTAGTTGATAAGAGACTTTATCGGAAAACAGGCTCTCTGAGAGAGAAATGAAACAGCGATCTTGTTTCTGGGGGATGCGCGGATCGCCGTTGGCGATCCCGCGATCAATTCCCTTAAGAAGGGATGGTGCGGTCGAGAAGACTCGAACTTCCACGGGTTGCCCCACAGCGACCTCAACGCTGCGCGTCTACCAATTCCGCCACGACCGCATCGTGGTAGGTGCCGGTTTGTGCCGGCGACGCAGCATTTAGCAAAAGGATTTCCGGGACACAAGTGCGATGTGACAGATTTTTTTCAAAAGAAATCAGAGCGTTTGAATCGAGCGCCAAACGGGGCCATATAGGCGCTCTCAGCCGCTTTTCCGGGGTGTGGAAAAACGGAACCAAGGATTTGAGCATGCTGCGCAACGATATCGATTTCTCCATGTTCCCCGCCGAAGGCACGCGTCCTGTGCGCTGGCGCGTCGCCGAAGGGCTTGTTCCCTATCAGGAGGCTGTGGATATCATGGAGCGGGAGGTGGCCGGTATCGCCGAGGGCGGCGACGAACTGGTCTGGCTGGTGGAGCATCCGCCGCTTTATACCGCTGGCACCAGCGCCGATTCCGCCGATCTCGTGCAGCCGGACCGGTTTCCCGTATTCGCGACCGGGCGGGGCGGTGAATACACCTATCACGGGCCGGGACAACGCGTCGCCTACGTCATGCTCGACCTGAAGCGCCGGCGTCAGGATGTGCGTGCCTTCGTGGCGGCGCTTGAAGAGGTGATCATCAAGGCACTTGATTCCATGAACGTGCGCGGCGAGCGGCGCGAGGACCGGGTGGGCGTCTGGGTGCGTCGGCCGGAAAGGCCGCTGCTGCCCGATGGCACCATGGCCGAGGACAAGATCGCGGCGCTTGGTATCAGATTGCGCAAGTGGGTGACGTTTCACGGATTGTCGCTCAACGTCGAGCCGGATCTCGACCACTTCAGCGGCATCGTTCCTTGCGGTATCTCGGCCTATGGCGTGACCAGCCTCGTCGATCTCGGCCTGCCGGTCGCGATGTCGGATGCGGACCTCTGTCTTCGGCGGGCGTTCGAACTCGTGTTCGGCGCGACTGTGGACGAAGACGCTTTGCAGGACGCGTAATCCGAACAATCGAAGGCCGGCGTGACCGGCCTTCGGCTCCGCTAGCGATCGTCAGTGCGTTTCGCGGCAGGCGGTCGGCCGTGTGGTGCCGCTGTCTCCACCCTGGGTGTGGACGGTCTGCTTGCCATGGATCATGCTGTGGCAATCCGGCAAGGGCTTGATGCTGGCGGTCGCCATCTTGTCGACCGCCGGCGGCGCCATCCTCACCGGAGCGAAGCCGTCGCTGTCATTGGTGTAGTCGTTGGAATATTGCGGAGCGGCATGCTGGGTGTAGTGAATAGGCTTGGCCGGCGCCACCTTTACGGGCGCGAAACCGTCGCTATCGTTGGTGTAGTCGTTGGAATATTGCGTTTGGGCAAAAGCCGAGCTGGCAAGGCCAAGGGCAAGAATGGACGCGGCGGCAAACGAAAAGCGCATAGGAATTCTCCTCAATCCTCTGTTGCATGAAGCAACGCTGCTTACCCCCCGGCAAGGCCAATTCCGCGCTCGAATTGCGGCAAGAATGTGAGAGTTTTTCGCCAGTGAAGACGCGATTTACTCACGAAAATTCACGGCTTCGCGACTGGATTTGACAGTTTCGTGACGGAACATCAGGAAACTAAATCCCTGAACGACGCCGACAGAGATCCGCAATCACAGATTGCGAATCTATCGTGATTAAGCGGGACGCGATACGCCGACACTCAGTCCTCGTTGGGGATATGCGAATCGACACCGATCGTTTCCAGCCGGTTGCGAACCTGATGCACGCCATCGACCGAAAGAGCGGCAAGCTCCACCTTGCGGGCCATTCCGATGGTTTCAACCGATCCCTCGATGGTTACCGTATGGCCGTCGGCATGGACATCGATGCTCTCGACATCAACGTCGGGAATGTTATCGAGGTTTTCGGTAACCTTGGCTTCCAGCTCGTCGCTGTCTTCACGATCGATGGAATCGGGGCGCAGCGAATCGCGCAACCGATTCTCGCTGCCATCGGCATCGACACCATCCACCCGGAAGCCACCGTTGCGTTCGCGGTCGAAGTTCGCGCCCGTGGAGCCATAAGCGCGGTTATCGGGCGCACTGGAACGCGCACCGGCGCCATCGGCATAAGGCCATCCATCTTCCACGTCGCGCTCCTCGAAGTCGCGATAGTCTTCCTCGCGCGACAGCGGATTCTTCTCGTCTTTGACGGGCATCGTCGTTCTCCATCCGTTTATCGTTCTCGGTAAACTCACCGGGGCGGGAATGGTTCGGAGAAAAAGACGGCGACGAGGGCAGGCGGCGTTCAGCCGTTCGCCTTCTCCCACTTCTTGACGAGGCGATCACGCTTGAGCTTTGAGAGGCGCTGTAGCCAGAAGATGCCGTCGAGCTGGTCTATCTCGTGCTGGATGCAGACGGCGAGGAAGCCGGCGGCGGCGTCTTCATGCCAAACGCCCTCAATATCCTGGTAGCGGACTCGGATAGAGTTGGGCCGGGTGACCTCGTCCACCATGCCCGGCATCGAAACGCTGCCCTCCGCATGGCGAATCGTTTCCTGGGAAGCGCTGAGGATTTGCGGATTGACGTAGACGCGCGCACCATCCTCGCGGCTTAGCTCGAGCACGAAGACGCGTTTGCAGACGCCGATATGGGCGGCGGTGATGCCGACGCCGGGGGCCGCGCGCATCGTGTCCAGCAGATCGTTCGAGAGAACGCGCAGGCTTTCGTCGAAGATTTCGACTGGCTCACAGCGGGTTCTCAGGCCCGTGTCGGGGAAGCGTAAAATGGTGCGAACGGTCACGGTGGCGGTTTCCTGATTTCGGTCGGCGGAAACTATCGTTCCCGGCGTGCGTTGTCATCCGGGCAGGGCGTTTGCAGCTAGACGGAACAGGCTGTTTCGGTTAGCACGAGACGATATTGCGGGCAGGCGAAGTCGTTGAACTTCAAACAGGATGCGAGGGCGGCACAAGATGACGAACGACGCAGAAGAGCTCGTCCGCGCGCGGCCGGATGACGACAAGGCCGACATCTATGACGAGAGCGGCCATGTCCGCGGAGACTTCCTGGCACTGGTCGGCGCGGCGATTGCAGACCGCGACACGATCTTCCTGCGCCAGTCCGTCGCTCGCCTGCACGAATCCGAACTCGGCGACCTCCTCGAATCGATCCAGCCGGACCAGCGCCTTGCGCTCGTGCGCCTGCTCGGCGACGAATTCGACCTGACGGCACTGACCGAGGTCGACGAGGCGATCCGCCGCGAGATCGTCGACCAGATGCCGAACGAGCAGATCGCGGCGGCGATCGGCGAGCTCGATTCGGACGACGCCGTCTACATTCTCGAGGATCTCGACAAGGAAGACCGGGAAGACATCCTGGCGCAGCTGCCGTTTACCGAACGGGTAAGGCTGCGGCGCGCGCTCGATTACCCCGAGAGTTCCGCCGGCCGACGCATGCAGACGGAATTCGTCGCCGTTCCGCCGTTCTGGACCGTGGGGCAGACGATCGACTACATGCGCGACGAGGAAGACCTGCCTTATTCCTTCTCGCAGATTTTCGTCATCGATCCGACCTTCAAGCTGCTGGGCGCCGTGGACCTCGACAAGATTCTGCGCACCAAGCGGCAGATGAAGATCGAAACCATCATGCGGGATACCAACCATCCGATCCCCGCCGAGATGGACCAGGAAGAGGCAGCGCAGCTTTTCGAACAGTACGACCTTCTCTCGGCGGCCGTCGTCGATGAGAACGACCGGCTGGTGGGCGTGCTCACCATCGATGATGTCGTCGACGTCATCCACGAGGAGGCCGATGAGGATATCAAGCGCCTCGGCGGCGTCGGCGACGAAGAGCTGTCCGACAACATCGTCTCGACCGTCCGCTCGCGCTTTCTCTGGCTGCTGATCAATCTCGGGACGGCGCTGCTTTCGGCAAGCGTCATCGGGTTGTTCGACGGTTCGATCGAGAAGATGATCGCGCTGGCGGTGCTGATGCCGATCGTGGCCTCCATGGGCGGCAATGCCGGGACGCAGACGATGACGGTCACTGTGCGTGCACTCGCGACCGGCGACATCGATATCTACAATGCGGGCCGGATCATCCGCAGGGAGGCGGGGGTGGGGATCGCCAACGGAGCGATCTTCTCCGTCCTGCTCGGGATCATCGCCGCCACATGGTTCCACGACTATCAGCTTGGCTTCGTGATCGGCGCGGCGATGATCATCAACCTCTTTGCCGCGGCCCTTGCCGGCATCCTGCTGCCGCTGCTGCTCGACAAGGTCGGTGCCGACCCGGCGATTGCGTCTTCCGTCTTCGTGACGACGGTCACCGACTGTACCGGCTTCTTCGCCTTTCTCGGCATCGCCACATGGTGGTTCGGGATATGAAACCGGCTGCGCGGCCGCGTCGCTTTTAGCTTAGCCGGCGTAAAAACACCCCTGCGCAAATTGACTATTACGTAAAAGTCAATATTATCATTTGCTAGAATGGTGGGGAGCCAATGCCGGTCAGTAAATACTACAGCATCACTGAATTGACACGCGAATTCGGCGTTTCCACGCGAACGCTCCGGTTTTACGAGGACGAGGGCCTCATTCATCCGGAACGACGCGGGCGCACACGGCTGTTTCGGCCGACGGACCGGCGTTTGATTCAGGAGATTCTGCGCGGACGCCGAATCGGCTTCACCATCGCCGAAATCCGCGAGATCATTCAGGTCTACAAGGAGCCGCCGGGCGAACTCGGCCAGCTCAAGCTGTTGATGAAGCGCGTGGACGAGAAGCGCGAGGACCTGCGCCAGAAGCGCAAGGATATCGACGACACGCTGGCGGAGCTCGACAATATCGAAGAGGCCTGCCTCGGTCGCCTCGCCGATATCGGCGTCGGCACCTGATAGATCACGGCGATACGAACGGGAGCGCCTTTACACTGCACTGGTTGGCAATTGCCTGCACTCGATCGTCGTCGGCTTTGACCTCGCCAATGTGGAAGGGCTCCAGCAGCTTCTGATCCTGCATCTCAGCGAGCGTACATTCGCAATAGATCTGACATGACTTAGCGTCCATGTCCGCACACCACCCGGGATTGCACTGGCGCATATGCATCACGGCAAAATCTGGTTTGGGTGGCGGCACGACGAAGGTGAGGCCGTAGGCGATCGCGATCAGCACGGGCTGGTGGACGAGATAGAAAAGCAGGCTGTGGCGGCCGATCCTGGCGAGCGGGCTATTTCCGGTGCCCAAGGCCGCCAGCCGCTGCGGCAGCGCGGTCAGCATGGCGATACGCGTGGCGGCGAGGCCGACGAGGAAGGGCACCGCCCAGGGGAACACCGGCACGTAATCATTGGAACGCTGCGGCATTTCGGCAAAGCCGATCCAGGCGAGATAGCGCGGATTGAAGATTTCCGAACGCAGCGCGCCAGGCGCAATCCAGGTATCGACCAGCCAGGCGATGGTGACCGCCGCCGTCGCCAGGATGGTGACGACAAGCGGCAGCCGCATGAAGATGAGGCCGACGAGGCTAAGCACTGCGATCGAATGCAAGATGCCGAAGAATATCCACTCGCCAGGGACGAAGTAGAGGGTCGCCACCGAGATCAGCAGCGCCGCCGCCGCGATCATCGCGAAGCGCTTCCAGAACGGGCGCCAGCGGATATCGGGCGTGCTTGCCAGAACCAGGCTGATGCCGACGATGAAGAGGAAGGTCGAGGCGATAGCGCGGGCGTAGAGCTTCAGCCAGCCGGTCTCGGCCGTGCCGGGCGCCAGGTAGCCCATGAATTCCAGGTCCCAGCTGAAGTGATAGGTCGCCATGGCGATCAGCGCCGCACCGCGAACGGTGTCGAGCAGGCCGATACGCGGCGGGCGGATCGGCCGCGATTCGGTTTGCGCCGTCATGTCAGTGGCCGGAACGGTCATTCACTTTTCCCCGAGTGAGTCGCTGCCGTCTTCGGACGGCTCGCCGCGGGGAATAGGTAAAAGGTGGAGATTTGATGGCACCCGGTCGTCCATGATCGCCAGCCGCGCCTCGGAAAAGAATTGCCGGCGGGTCAATACCACGATGACGATCGTCGTCGTCGCCATGAAGACGTAGGGGTTGATGAACCAGCCGAGATAACCGATCGACAGGAAGATGGCGCGCAGGCCTTCGTTGAAATGCGAACCCGCGATCGTGTTCATGCGGATGACCCGTTCCGCCGCGCGCTCTGCGGCCAGATTGTCCTCTTCCGCGTCGCGCACCATCGGGATCGCACCGAAGAGAATGGTGCAGTAGTTGAACAGGCGGTAGGACCAGCCGAACTTGAAGAAGGCATAGCCGAACAGCGCCGCCAGCCCGCCGACCTTCATCTCGAAAACCGCATGGCCGCTGTGAAAGACGAAAGGCAGGTCGGCAAAGACGGCGTCCACCTTTTCGGTGGCGCCGAGCAGCGCGAAGCAGCTGCCGATGGCGAAGATCGAGGTGGAGGCGAAGAAGGCCGTGCCGTTCTGAAGGCCGGCCATGATCTGCGTGTCGATCATCTTCAGGTCGCGACGCAGCGAATTGTATATCCACTCGCGCCGGCGTTCGCGCATGGCATGGGTGAGGCTGGTGCGGCCGAACAGGCTCGCACTCTGCAGCAGCCGGGCGTAGCCGAACCAGATGGCGGCGAAGAAAACAAGCGCGATGTAATCAGGCGTCGTCATTACTATATCGATTCATGGTTCCGCTATTTTCGCACCACTCTACATATGCAAGCGTGCGCCGCAATGACCACGACGATTCCACGCTTCGTTTTGCCGGGCTTCGTTCTACCGGTGTCGCACGCGTGAAATGCGATGTCGGGGAATAGAAGGGATCGCTAACGGGTTTGGCTTAGGCTCTCCCAAGTAACTTTACAGGACGCACACATGTTCCTTTCCGTTTTCGACGTGTTCAAGATCGGCGTTGGCCCTTCCAGTTCGCACACGATGGGCCCGATGACGGCGGCCAACCGCTTTCTCGATCTCATTCTGTCGGACGAGTGGCCGAGGCCATCATCGGGTGCGCAGATCGTCACGATTAAGTCCAGCCTGCACGGCTCGCTTGCCTATACGGGGATCGGTCACGGAACGGGCAGGGCGGTGGTGCTCGGCCTGATGGGCGAGCAGCCGGATAGCGTCGATCCCGACAAGATGGACGCTATCATCGACCAGGTGGAGCGCACCGGCCGCATCACGCCTCCCGGGCATCCCAGCTACGCGTTCCAGCCGAAGATCGACCTTGTTTTCGACAAGAAGACGCCGCTGCCCGGCCATGCCAATGGCATGTCCTTTTCGGCCTACGACAAGAACGATCGCCTGCTCCTGAAGCGAATTTACTATTCGGTCGGTGGTGGTTTCGTGGTGACGGATACCGAACTGGAGCGGATGAACAGCGGCAAGAAGGCCGCCGCTGCCAGCGGCCCCAAGGTGCCTTACCCCTTTGCTACGGCCAAGCAGATGCTCGACATGGCTGCGCGCTCAGGGCTTTCGATCGCGCAGATGAAGCGCGCCAACGAGGAGAGCCAGCGCAGCCCCGAGGAGCTTGATGCCGGCCTCGACCGGATCTGGGAGGCGATGCGCTCCTGCATCGAGCGCGGGCTGAAGGTGGATGGGATCATGCCTGGTGGCCTCAATGTGCGCCGCCGCGCCCGTGCGATCCACGACAAGCTGCAGGAAGAATGGCGCAGCAACCGGATCAACCCATTGCTCGCCAACGACTGGCTGAGCGTCTACGCCATGGCCGTCAACGAGGAGAACGCCGCCGGCGGACGCGTGGTCACGGCGCCGACCAATGGTGCTGCCGGCGTCATTCCGGCAACCATTCGCTACTACGAGCATTTCCACGACGACTGGGACCAGAAGGGCATCCGCGATTATCTGCTGACGGCGGCCGCGGTCGGAGGCATCATCAAGCACAATGCCTCGATATCGGGTGCAGAAGTCGGCTGTCAGGGCGAGGTGGGATCGGCCGCGGCGATGGCCGCCGCCGGCCTTGCCGCCGTCATGGGCGCCACGCCGGAGCAGATCGAGAACGCCGCCGAAATCGCACTGGAGCACCATCTCGGCATGACCTGCGATCCGATCGCCGGCCTGGTGCAGGTTCCCTGCATCGAGCGCAACGCGCTCGGCGCCGTGAAAGCGGTCACCGCCGCCTCGCTGGCGATCAAGGGCGACGGCCAGCATTTCGTGCCGCTCGACGCCTGCATTGAAACCATGCGCCAGACCGGCAACGACATGAGCGAGAAATACAAGGAAACGTCTCTGGGCGGCCTCGCGGTCAACGTCGTCGAATGTTGACGGCTGCCTGCGGCTGATATTGCGCGCGCAAAGCTGCGTCACATCTGCGCGCGGCCTGCTTTCCCGCTTGACGCTGCCGGGCAAAAGGATTTGAACGGCAGCATGGCATTGCATCTTATCAAACTGTGCGTCGGCGCCGACTCGATCGACGACCTTCGCGAATGGGTGGCGGAACGGTCTTTGCGCGCCATCGCCGCCGGGCTTGAGCCGCATTCGGTGCATACCACCCGAATGGTTCCGAAGCGTGTCGAGGAACTGCTCGACGGCGGGTCTCTCTACTGGGTGATCAAGGGGCAGGTGCAGGCGCGCCAGAAGCTGCTTGATATCACCACCTTCACGGATGGAGAGGGAATTTCACGCTGCAATCTGGTGCTTGGACCCGAGGTCATCGAGACCTCGCTGCAGCCGAAGCGCGCCTTCCAGGGCTGGCGCTATTACCCTGAGGACGACACGCCGCGCGATATCACGACGCTTGGCGAAGGTGTCCTGGAAATGCCCGCGGATCTGCGCCGCGAGCTTTCCGAACTTGGACTGCTCTGAACGGATCAGCGCAGGCGCAACGTCACCGGTGAACGGCGACCGGCGCAGGTTACGTTGAGGTGGATGCGGGCCTCTGGCTGCGAATAGCGCCAGGCGCGGGCACCGTGGCAAAGCAGGAGATTGATGAGGTCCTTGGTCTTGGCGGCCTTAGGCTTCGGGCGCTGCAGCCCGATTTCCGCAAGGCGGAGCGCCGCTTCATGGAGCGGATGCAGACCCAGCCGCGGGTTCTTGCCAGTCAGCCGGCCAACAGCCGGAAATTCCGGCATATTTTCGTTCGTTGTCATAGTCATCCCCGTACGCAATACAAATCGAGTCTGATCACATCGGCCGGATCGCGAACACCGATCGCGGCCGCATTTCGAACGGATCGCCAGCGTGGCGCAGGCGATCCGGCAGTCATTACTGAGCCGAAGCCCAGCACTTTACGCCGGAGCGCTTCAGAGCGTTGCAGGCGTTGACGGCATCACGCTGCTCGTCGAAGCCGCCGAAGCGGGCACGGTAGCCGCCGGCATAGGCGACGGCGAAGGGCTTGGCGGAGCGCAGGGCCTTGCCGCCCTTGGCCTTGGCGCCATCGAGAAGATCCATCGCGCCATCCTTGCTGGACGAAATACCGATCTGGACGACCCAACCGCTCGGCATCGGCTCCTTGGTGGAGGCGGTGGTCAGCGTATCGACCGCAGTGTCGCCCTGTTCCGGCGGAGTATAGGGCGACGTCGCGGCTGGCTGGGCGATCGAAGCCTGCTTGATCGTCTGCGTCTTCACCCGGCTCGGAGCGGGCATTTCCTGCTGCAGCAGCGGATTGGCGGACTTGGTCGGCGCGGTGTCGGCGTAAGCGACCTGCGCGGAGGCAACCTGGATGCGAACGTCAGGCTTCGGACCCTTGTTCGGCAGGCCGAGATCGGGCGACGCAGCGGCGGCCACTTCCTGTGGGATAACCGGTGCCGGAGCCTTCTTCGGCGCTTCTGCTACGAGATCGCTGACGTTACCGCGGCCGGAGGCCTTCGGAAGATAGGCCGCGATCAGCTTGCGCATCTGGTTGTCACGGGCAGGGGTGGAGGCGCCACCGAGGACGACGCCGACGATCGACTTGTCGTCCACCTGCACCGAACTCACGAGATTGAAGCCGGCGGCGCGGGTGTAGCCGGTCTTGATGCCATCGACGCCGCGCACGGAGCCGACCAGTCGGTTATGGCTGCGAATGATGCGGTTGCCGAACTTGAAGCTCTGCGTGGAGAAATAGCCGTAATACTGCGGAAAATGCTGACGAAGCGCGATGCCGAGGCGGGCCTGGTCGCGAGCCGTCGTCATCTGCGCGGTGTTCGGCAGACCGTTGGCGTTGCGGTAGGTCGTCCTGGTCATGCCGAGCGCATGCGCCTTGGCCGTCATCATCTGCGCGAAGCGATCCTCGCTGCCGCCAAGCAGTTCGCCGAGAGCGGTGGAGGCGTCGTTGGCCGACAGGGTAACGAGACCGAGGATGGCCTGCTCGACGCTGATCTGGCCGCCGACGCGCACACCGAGCTTGGTCGGCGCCTGGCCGGAAGCGTGAGCGGAGAAGGGGACAGCGGTATCGAGGCGAATGCGACCCTGCTCGAGCGCTTCGAAGGTCAGGTACAGGGTCATCATCTTGGTGAGCGAGGCCGGATACTGCAAGCGGTCGGCATTCTCACTGTAGAGGACATTGCCGGTCTTGGCGTCGACGACGATGCCGGCATATTTGGGATTGGCCGCCTCGGCCTCGGCATTGACCGCTTCGGTCGCAACGATGCCGGCCGCCAGACTGAGCGCCATGATCGCCTTGAGAAGGAAGTTCCGGGACCGGGATTGAGATACGGAGGAGGAGGCTGACCTTGACACTATTCAACTCTTCGCTTGCATTTTGATATCGGAGAGACCGCGCGCCCTCTCGCGCAATCGTTCTCTTCGGAATTTAGCCGCCCGGGGTTACCAATCCGTTTATGATTAATCGTTTCTTGCAGCATATCGGATCATTCTAGCGGCCTGTCGCAGAACGGCTCACGAGGCGCGTTTCTACAAATTGGCGAATAGCGGCATCAATATGGTCCCAATCGGGCAAATGCCGGCTGGAGAAGCGGTAAAGCACACTTAAATCGTTGCCGATGCGGATATCACGCTGGCAATCGCCACTGCTCTGCAGGGCAGGCGTGGTCGGCAACACGCAACGCACGACATAATCGGGACCATCCTTGCGGGGCGCCGTCAGCAGCACCTCGTCGGCATAGCCGGCATCGGCGCGCAGGCGGTGCAGCGTCATGCCGTTCTGGTAGGGTACCGGATCACCCTCCAGGAGGTGCGAATAGATCGGTTCGAATCGGCCGGACATGTCGCGCGACATGGTGCCCTGGGAGATTTGCAGGAAGATCAGTCCGGCGGACTGGGAGACATCGTCGAAGCGGGCGCGGTGCTCGTTGGTGTAGCCCTGCATTTCCGGCCATGTGAGGTAGAGATCGGCGCGCTCAAGGAGCCCGTCGCGTCTCTGGCTCGGGAACCGCAGGACATTTTCCGGCAGGCGGAGCGTATCACGGCCGATGGTGATCGTGACGAGCGAAGTGCTGGCGGTGTTTCCGGCGAGCGAGACGCGCGAACCGAGCCAGCGGTCGCCGATGCTGATGACCAGCGTCAGCGCCGCGAGCAGCGCGATGACGGCGGTGACGCGGACAAGGAAACCGGTCGAGAGCAGCGGGGTTTCCGCGATATCGTCGTGATGGTGAGCGGGATGGCTCATGGCGGCTTTCGGGTGTGAGACCGCCGCAGGAAATACAGGAGCCGCCGGTGCTGAAGTGATGCCGGCAATCATCCGGCCCTTACGGTTAAGAAAGCATTAAAAGCTTGCGCGAAGCCTTAAAACAGGCGAGCCGCCCCTGGGACAGCAGGAGCGGCTCTGGGCGCCGGTCGGCACGGGGATGCGGGTTGACCGGGGCGCCTGACCTTGCTGCCGGCATGACTCCGGCAAGCAGGGGATTACTTCACGCTACCGACAGCCACGGCGCGGCCATCCTGGAGCTTGACCCAGCGCGCCGGATCGGCGGCGTTCTGGCGCTTGAGGTAGGTGTATTCGGTATCGGCCCACAGCAGGACCTTGTTGCGCATGTTGTCGAGGATGAAATCGCCACGGTCGGTGCGGACGGTCAGTACCGCATGGCCGTCGCCATTCGGCTGGAGCACGACGGTCATCAGCAGGTCCGACGGCGAGATGCCGGCATCGATCAACAGCTTGCGCTTAAGCAGCGCGTAGTCTTCACAGTCGCCGACGGTGGTGGGGTAGGCCCAGCGTTCCTCGACACCGTAGATTTCCATGTCGGTCATCGGCGTGATCTTGGAATTGGTCTCGTAGTTGACCTTCAGGATCGTCTTCCAAAGGTCCTCGGTCAGAACGAGCGCGCCTGCGTCGCCGGCCGGGTTCTTGCAATCGGAGGGGATCTCCTTGCAGAACTGGTAGGCGCCGATCGGCGGGCTTGCGTTGCCCAGAACCGTCATGTTGAGAGGCGTCGTCTGTCCCGCGCCCATCGTTGCAATCAGCATCGCGCCGGCCACCAGACCGCTCTTGATGAAAGTTGCTATCGTCATTTGTCGTCTCCCCGTTGTGAGGAGAAATTGACACAGACGTTTTTATCCGACGCAAAATTACGCAGTTAAATTAAGAGCTTAGTTGATTCAAACAAGCGGAGAATTCGACTAAAAACAAAATCGAATGCGCATAAAATTCGAACCGAATTCGAGGCAAATTCGATTAAAATTGTTTCTTTCGCCGAAAGAGGATGGGTAGCGAAACGGCCGGATTCGAGACAGGAAGTTAACGCCGTCGCAAAAGTGCGCATTTCCGCAACGATTGCTTTACCATGCAGCTCCGCCGCAAGCCGTCGCTTTTCGATGCGAAAGGGCTGAAATACCTGGGCTAAAACGGCTGCATTCGCGTTTGCGCGCAAAGAACGCCAAAAATTATTTTTGAGATTCTTTTCGAAATCGGTCGGTGGCAGCGACGATCGCCCGGGCCATTTCTTCGTGATAAGGCGAGTGGGCGGCCTTTTCCATGACGATCAACTCGCTTCCCGGCCAGGATCTGGACAATTCCCATGCGGTTGTCAGCGGCGCCTCGAGATCGAGACGCCCCTGGATCAGCATACCTGGAATACCTGCGAGCTTGTGGGCATCACGCAGCAGTGCACCATCTTCGAGCCATGCATTGTGGCGGAAGTAGTGGGTAATGATGCGGGCCCGAGCCAGCAGATAGTGCGGATCGCTCCAGCGGCGCGGCATGCCATCAGGATCAGCAAGCAAGATGGAAGCCGCCTCCCAGTCATGCCAGTCGCGGGCGGCCTTGAGCCGCGTCTCCATATCAGGGGCATTGAGAAGGCGATGATAGCCTTCCAGTGGGCCGAGCTCGCGCAATTCAGGCGGAAGGGCAGCGAGCAGTCGGTTCCATTCCTCGGGAAAGAGGATCGCCATGCCACGCGTCAGCCAATCGATCTCCTGCGGACGCGTGGTCGTGACGCCGGCGAGGATCATGGCGCTCACGCGCTTCCGATGCGTTTCGGCATAGGCGAGCGCCAGGGTCGAGCCCCAGGAGGTGCCGAAGAGCAGCCATTGCTCGATGCATAGATGACGCCGCAGGCGCTCCATGTCCTCGACGAGGTGGCATGTGGTGTTGTCAGTCAGATCGGTGTCGAAATCGCCGGCATGCGGAAGGCTCTGGCCGCAGTTGCGCTGGTCGAGGAGAATGATCCTGTAGACGGCAGGATCGAAATACCGGCTGGCGGAGACGGAGCTGCCTGAGCCGGGGCCACCGTGAACGTAGAGCGCCGGATAGCCAACAGGATTGCCGAAGACCTGCCAATGAATGCGATTGCCGTCGCCGACATCGAGCAGGCCCTGATCGTGGGGTTCTGATTGTGGATAGAGAGACGTCATGGACCGATCCTGAAAGGGTGGTCCTTTTCGCTCAGTTTCGTGACAGTGAAATGGCAGGCGTCAGAGAAATTCGCGAAGCGTCTCGCGCGACTGGACCGACAGGAACTCAATCGCCACGCCCTCGACGAAATGACGGACGACGCGGCCGCGCATGTTTCCAAGACGAAGCGGCGTGCCGATGGCCGGGCGCATTTCGACGTCGACGGCAGCACCCGACAGTGAAAGGTCCATGATGCGGCAGGTATAGCGGCTGCCGTCTTCAAGGGTAATCTCGGTCGTGGTTTCGCGTGGGGTCAGACGATCGTGGCGACGGTCTTCCGGCAGCCCGAGCTCATGCTTGTTGGCAAGCCAGGTGAGCTGCGCGGCAAGCTTTTCGCGCTTGCGTTCCGTGGCGTGGATCGACATGGCAAAGCCGCGGCCGTCGACCGTCTGCACATAGCCTTCGACGCGGCCGAGATGATCGATATAGGCGATGACGCGTTCGGCGGAGCGGGGACGTCCGAGGCAGGTGACATACATATCACCAGGCGACATATCGACCACAACGCACTCGAATTCTTCGTAATTGGCCAGCATCAGCCGGCCCTGCATATTAATCGGGACGCGCTGAAAGGCACCTTGTTCGAGGCGTGGCGCAGTCCGTTGTGGCTGAACTTGCTGGAACGCGTGCATCAAAGGGCTTCTTCATCAAATAAATCGAGCCGATCATTACCCGCAATCCCTTAACAGAAGGTTGTCTCAAGGCTGCACTTTGAGAGTTTCAGTTGTGCCGCGGCGTGACACCTACCTCATTCCTTGCATCGAATAGATGCGACATCATCCGACGCATGGTCTCAGCGATGGTCGGCGGACGGTCGTGACCGGTGCGCTGCCCGTCTGCTCGTTCGTCTCGGAAAACTTGCCGAGCTGCTCATGGAGCAGGCGGCTGCGGTCAAGGACGAGAAATTCGAGCGGCACCACCTCCAGCCAGCTGGCCGAAGTCGTCGGCGCGATGGCGCCGAGCAACTTGTCGCACTTGCCTTCCGCGTTACGCAGCGGCAGCAGGATGATCTCGAAGGCAGCGCGGTGGCCGGCGGCAGTGTAACCGGTGGCGTTGAACAGGGCCGGCAGCGCATGCGTCATGACACCGGCCGCCGTCTTGCCAATATCGCCGCAGCCATGCGCCCAGAGGCTGTCGATCGTCGCTCCGCCGAGATCGCGGCCGAAGAGATCACAGATGCGGGTACCTGCAAGACGGAAGACGACGCGCTCGGGTTCGACCATCTCCAGCATGAAGAGGCTGGAGAGAATATTGCGCAGCTGCGTCGGTTCGACCTCGGTCCTGAGCGGCGCTATCTCCGCGCCGCGGAGGCGATTCCAATAGTCAAACAGCTCGATAGTGGTTTTGAGACGCATTTCGGCACCAGTTGTTTCATTCCGGATCAACAGACAGCCATCATGGCCGTCTTGAGGTCTACCTTGCGTTTTTCATGCCAGATCCGGGCAGTTAAGGTTAAAAAAGGCTTTCGATTGAACGATCGGCCGCAGCGTGGCACTCTCCTTTCATCGCTTCCTGACACGGAAGTTCAGCACAACTCATCGGGTGCGGGGACCAAGTCCCCGGGGGCGCTCGACAGGCCGTTCGGCGCAAGCCGGACGGCTTTTTTTTTGAGTAGTCGTCGTGTAAGGACCGTGCACCAAATAAGGGGCAGAGCATGGACGAACATAAGGTCGAGCCGCAATCGGAAGTGGAGCTCCTGGCGGAGCCCCAACGGGAACCTGTGTTCAACCTTCCGGGATCGGTGCTCGCGAGCCTTGCCATTCTGGTCGCTATCTACGCGGTGCAGACGTTGCTGCTCTCGGACAACACCATCGACTGGCTGTTCTTCAATTTCGGCTTCATTCCGCTGCGTTACGCGGCCTCCCTGGCGGAGCAGGGACTGCAGCCGTTCTGGACGCCACTCACATACTCGCTGCTGCACGGCAGCATCGAGCACATCGTTTTCAATGGTCTCTGGCTGATGGCGTTCGGGACGCCGGTGGCGCGACGCATCGGCACTGCTCGCTATCTGATCTTCTGGGTGTTTTCATCCGCTGCGGCGGCGGCCCTTCACCTCGGCCTCAACTGGGGCAGCCCGGCGCCGCTCGTCGGGGCTTCCGGC
The DNA here is from genome assembly GCA_900471485.1 of Hyphomicrobiales bacterium. Taxonomy (GTDB): domain Bacteria; phylum Pseudomonadota; class Alphaproteobacteria; order Rhizobiales; family Rhizobiaceae; genus Rhizobium. Next base: position 223,318 of record UCEU01000011.1, on the reverse strand, counting down.
GTGATTTCAGGCCTGATGGGCGCTGCATGCCGTTTCGCCTTTCCGCCGGAGCGGCGTGCGAACCAAGCCGCGCACCTCAATCCGCGGCTGTCCGTCGTCGAAACGTTCCGCAGCCGCACGGTGCTGATGTTCATCATCTTCTGGTTCGCAGGCAATATCCTGATCGCATCAGGCGTGCCGATCTTCGGCGGCGAGGGACAAGACATCGCCTGGGACGCCCATATCGGCGGGTTCCTCTTCGGCTTTCTGCTGTTTCCGCTCTTCGACCGCGCGCCGCCGGCCCAGCCGGTCATTTCAGAACAAACTGAAACATTGCAATCCTGAAGATTGGAGTGCACCATTCGAACTGATCCGCGATGGGAGGAGAAGCCGCCGCGGATGCCTGTGATAGCCGAATTTATTCACTGCATAGGAGGTTCAAATGTCCAATTCAGTCAAAGCCATACTCGACAGCAAGGGCAGGGACGTCGTTACCGCCGGCCCGCAGACGACCGTATCCGAGGCCGCGCTGATTCTGAGCAAGAAGAAGATCGGCGCCATCGTCATCGTCGGGATGGAGAACAAGATTTCCGGGATCTTCACCGAGCGCGACGTGGTGCATGCCATCGCGAAGTCAGGCGCCGCCTGTCTCGACCAGCCGGTCGCCTCCGTGATGACCGCCAAGGTCTATCGCTGCCATGAAGATTCGACGGTGAACGAGCTGATGGAGCTGATGACCAGCCGTCGCTTCCGCCACGTTCCCGTCGAGGCCAACGGCAAGCTCGCCGGCATCATTTCCATCGGTGACGTGGTGAAGACCCGCATCGCGGAAGTCGAGCTCGAAACGGAGCAGATCAAGGCTTACATCGCCGGCTGACGTCCTCGCCGGCTTCACACGGAGCCGGCGGCCAAATCCTGCATCCGCTTCAATTCGGGAAGCCGCATCTTGGCTTCCTCGTAACCGCGCGCGATTGCCTCGCCGGCGCGATGAAACTCCGACAGACCGATATCGCTCAGCCGCGGATTGATCGAGATATCCGGCGGATCACCGGCAAGGCGCGCACGCGCGATGCGGTCCTGGATGATGTTGAAGGCCTGCACCATCACGCCAGTCATGCCGAGCCGCGTGGTCGGCGCTTCCTCGCGCTTGTGCACTTCCGATGCCGAGAGGCTGGCATTGTGGCGCACGACGGCCGAGCGGCCGTAGAGATCGTAGTTGAGGTTGACGGCGACCACGAGCGGTTGCTCATAGGCGCGGCAAACCGAAACCGGCACGGGATTGACCAGGGCGCCATCGACCAGCGTACGCTGGTTGCTGCGGATCGGCTCGAAGATGCCGGGCAGGGCGTAGGAGGCGCGGAGTGCCGTGATCAGCGAGCCGTTGCCGATCCAGACCTCGTGGCCGGTATTGACCTCGGCGGCGACGGCAACGAAGGGGCGGTCCAGCTGTTCGACGGTGAGGCCCTCGAGATGTTCCTGCATGCGCTTGGTAAGCCGCATGCCACCGAACAGGCCGCTGCCGCCGATCGTGAGATCCAGCAAACTGGCGATGCGGCGCATGGTCAGGGAGCGGGCGAATTCCTCGAGCTCATCGAGCTTTCCCGCAAGGTAGCAGCCGCCGACAAGGGCGCCGATCGAGGTGCCGGCGACCATGCCGACCTCGATGCCTTCCTCGTCCAGGGCGCGCAGCACACCGATATGGGCCCAGCCGCGCGCGGCGCCACCGCCGAGCGCGAGCGCTATGCGGGCTTTCTTGGGCGCGGGGGCAGGAGGGGAAATGCTCATGTCAGGTATAGCGGGGACGCCGGGATCAGAGGTGACCACGTCGGGAGACTGCCGATACAAGTTCCAATTCAGCATGGCCCGCCCTCCCTGCGGTAAACACCCAATAAGCTATACTAGCGCCCCTTTTGCCCTTTCCAATTGGTGTATCGCGTAAAATTCCGTTTCAATATGATGCGGATACGTGTGTCAGCTGTCTTTCTTGTAGACTTCGTGCGGATCGAACTGCAGCTCGTCGTCGGCGATCTGAAGCATCGGCTTGCCGTCCTCCAGGTTGACGGTGCGGTAGAAGCAGGAGCGGCGACCAGTGTGGCATGTCGCATCGTGGCCGGCGACCTCGACCTTCAGCCAGATGGCGTCCTGGTCGCAATCGGTGCGTATCTCCTTGACGGTCTGGATATTGCCCGAGGTTTCACCCTTCAGCCAGAGCTTGCCGCGCGAACGGCTGAAATAGTGAGCCTGGCCGGTCTGGATGGTGAGCGCCAGCGCCTTGGCGTTCATGTGCGCCACCATCAGCAATTCGCCGTCCTTGGCGTCGGTGACGATGGCCGTGATCAGGCCGCGATCGTCAAAGCGCGGCGTGAAATCGCCGGCATCTTCAAGTTCGGATTTGTCTTCGGACGGCGCATTGAAGGCAAAAGGCATCGGTGCTGCTTTCTCAAGCGAAGCCCCTTATCAGCGGCTCCGAACCATGGTCATGAAGCGGGCTTGGTCAGCCGGCTCAGTTTTGAAGGTCCCAGTAAAGGTTGTCGTCAATGTGGTGGAACCCTGCTTCTGCACACCGCGCATCGCCATGCACATGTGCTCGGCTTCGATCATGACCGCAACGCCACGCGGACGCAATGTTTCATCGATCGCCTTGGCAATCTGCGAGGTCATGGTTTCCTGCGTTTGCAGGCGACGGCCGAAGATCTCGACGACGCGGGCGATCTTGGAAAGACCGAGCACCTTGCCGTCAGGCATGTAGGCGACATGCGCCTTGCCGATGATCGGAACCATGTGGTGTTCACAGTGAGAAAAGAACGGGATGTCCTTGACGAGAACCATGTCGTCGTAGCCGGCGACCTCCTCGAAGGTGCGGCCAAGAACATCCTCGGCATCCATCTCGTAGCCGGCAAAAAGCTCGCGGTAGGCCTTTGCCACGCGCGCGGGAGTATCGAGCAGGCCTTCACGCGTCGGATCGTCACCAGCCCAGCGGAGCAGGACGCGGACTGCGTCTTCGGCTTCCTTCTGGGTGGGGCGGGGTGAATCAGATGCCGTCTGCGGAAAGTTCTTTACGATGGCGTCCATTTGCAAATGTCTCCTGATCCGCATCGCGGACCGTCTTTCGGACTAGCCACTGGCAAATCCCACTCACGGGAATTTCATGCACCTTTGGCAGGCTCCGGGGCTTTCGGGGCGTTTACTCGCGGCCCTTCCGGCACGGTTTCCCAATCAAACTTACACGAGGCCATTGCATTTTTCTGGCCTTCGAACGACATACATATAGGAAACCGGCCCTCCTATGTAAGTCTTCGAACAGGAGACAATGTGTTTTTTGTCTGAGACACGACACCGGGGTGAGCGCCGATCCGCAGAGAATCCGGAGCGGAATTCGAGATGGACGACATCTATAACAGTAAAATCCTCGAATTCGCGGGCAATATCCCGCTGATCGGCAGCCTGGCCGATGCCGATGCCAGTGCACAGGCGCACTCCAAGCTGTGCGGCTCTAAAGTGAAGATCTGGCTGAAGATGGACGGCGACAGGGTGAGCGGTTTTGCCCACGACGTCAAAGCCTGCGCGCTCGGGCAGGCCTCGTCCTCGATCATGGCCCGCCATGTGGTGGGCGCCACCGCCGACGAGGTACGGGCTGCGCGTACCGATATGCTCGACATGCTGAAGGCGGACGGAGAGGGACCATCAGGACGGTTCGAGGACATGCGCTATCTCCGCCCGGTCAAGGACTACAAGGCGCGCCACGCTTCGACCATGCTGACCTTCGACGCGGTCGTCGATGCGATCGGCCAGATCGAGGCGAGCCGGGCGCAGCCGGTGGAAGCGTGAGCGGCCATGTGCCAGTTCTGTTCCATTTCCGACCATGAAGACGAGGAGGACGGCGGTGCTGCCGCCGCGCCGAAGAAACAGTCGGGCTTTTCACGCAACTATCAGGGCCACTTCCGCAAGACACCGGACAGGCTGCTGGGCATGGGGTTCATCCGGCTCTACCAACTGACGCTTTCCGGCTTCATCGGCAATTCCTGCAGGCACGTTCCGACATGTTCCGAATACGGCTACGAGGCCATCGCCAGGCATGGCCTATGGGCCGGCGGCTGGATGACGCTGTTTCGCGTCGGCCGCTGCGGGCCGGGAGGGACGAGCGGGCTGGATTCGGTGCCTGAGGCGCTGGAGCGCCGGTTTCATTGGTGGACGCCTTGGCGGTATCTCGCGCTTGGCCGGAAGACGGCGTGAGCGTCTACGTCGCATTGTTTCACAGCATCGTGCTGGCGCCCGGTCGTCGCGTCGTCATGTCCGACCTCCGCGACATGGTCGAAGCAGCCGGCTACAAGCATCCGCGCACGCTGGTTTCGACCGGCAATGTCGTCTTCGAGGGACCGGAGACACCGACCGGTGACATCGAGGCGAAGCTTGAGGCTGCATTCAAGATGCGGTTCGGCAAAGAGGTCGATATTCTGGTGCGCAAGGGAGATGACTGGCGCAAGATCGCGTCCGCTAATCCGTTCCCTGACGGAGAGGGCAGCCAGGTGACCCTGCGGGTCATGCGCAGGCCGCTCGCACCGGCCGCGCTCGAGACGTTGCGGTCCTACGCGGCGCCGGGCCAGCGACTGGCGATCATCGGGGGCGATCTGTGGATCGACTTCGCCGGCAAGCCGAGCGAATGGAAGCTGCTTTCGGCGCTGACCACGAAGCGCATGGGGATCGGCACGCTGCGCAACTTGAACACGGTACGCGGCCTTGCCCAGATGCTCGACTGAGCAGGCTTTTTCTTTACTCGCGCGGCGAATACCGGTATCAGGCGGCGGCGTGTTCGTGCGGACGAAACGCATCATTGCAACCACCCGCATTCGTTGGCGGGACTGGACGAGGAGAATTCTGAATGTCCCAATCCGTTTCCCTGACATTTCCCGATGGTTCCGTGCGCAGCTACGATGCCAGCGCAACCGGCAAGGATGTAGCAGAATCCATTTCCAAGTCGCTTGCCAAGAAGGCCGTCGCCATCGCGATCGACGGCACGGTGCGCGACCTTTCCGATCCCGTCATTCCGGGCACCATCGAGATCATCACCCGCACCGACGGCCGCGCGCTGGAACTGATCCGGCACGACGCGGCTCACGTGATGGCGGAAGCCGTGCAGGAACTCTGGCCCGGCACGCAGGTCACGATCGGCCCCGTGATCGAGAACGGCTTCTACTACGACTTCGCCAAGAACGAACCCTTCACGCCGGAAGATCTGCCGAAGATCGAAAAGAAGATGAAGGAAATCATCGCCCGCAACGCGCCGTTCACCAAGCAGGTGTGGTCGCGCGAGAAGGCCAAGGAAGTCTTCGCCGCCAAGGGTGAAAGCTACAAGGTCGAGCTGGTCGATGCGATTCCCGAAGGGCAGGACCTTAAGATCTACAATCAGGGCGAATGGTTCGACCTCTGCCGCGGGCCGCACATGGCGTCCACCGGCCAGATCGGCACGGCCTTCAAGCTGATGAAGGTTGCCGGCGCCTATTGGCGTGGCGACAGCAACAACGCCATGCTCTCACGCATCTACGGCACGGCGTTCGCCGAGCAGTCGGAGCTCGACAACTACCTGCACATTCTCGCCGAGGCCGAGAAGCGCGACCACCGCAAGCTCGGCCGCGAAATGGACCTGTTCCATTTCCAGGAAGAGGGCCCAGGCGTCGTGTTCTGGCACGGCAAGGGTTGGCGCATGTTCCAGACGCTGACCTCCTATATGCGCCGCCGCCTGGCCGGCACCTATGAAGAGGTGAACGCGCCGCAGGTGCTCGATTCCTCGCTCTGGGAAACCTCGGGTCACTGGGGCTGGTACCAGGAAAACATGTTCGCGGTGAAGTCGGCCTATGCCTTCACGCACCCCGACGACAAGGAAGCGGACAACCGCGTCTTCGCGCTGAAGCCGATGAACTGCCCGGGTCACGTGCAGATCTTCAAGCATGGCCTGAAGTCCTATCGCGAACTGCCGATCCGTCTCGCCGAGTTCGGCACCGTGCATCGCTACGAAGCCTCGGGCGCATTGCACGGACTGATGCGCGTGCGCGGGTTCACGCAGGACGATGCCCACGTCTTCTGCACCGACGAACAGATGGCCGCTGAATGCCTGCGCATCAACGACCTCATCCTTTCGGTCTACGAGGACTTCGGTTTCAGCGAGATCGTCGTCAAGCTGTCGACCCGCCCGGACAAGCGTGTCGGCACGGATGCACTCTGGGATCGCGCCGAAAGCGTGATGATGGACGTGCTGAAGACGATCGAGGAGCAGTCCGGCGGACGTATCAAGACCGGCATCCTGCCGGGCGAGGGCGCGTTCTACGGACCGAAGTTCGAATATACGCTGAGGGACGCAATCGGCCGTGAATGGCAGTGCGGCACGACGCAGGTCGACTTCAACCTGCCGGAGCGCTTCGGCGCCTTCTACATCGACAGCAACTCCGAAAAGACGCAGCCGGTCATGATCCATCGTGCCATCTGCGGCTCGATGGAGCGTTTCCTCGGCATCCTGATCGAGAATTTCGCCGGCCATATGCCGCTGTGGATCGCACCGCAGCAGGTTGTCGTGGCGACCATCACCTCGGAAGCCGACGGCTATGGCGCCGAGGTTGCCGAAGCGCTGCGTGAAGCGGGCCTGAACGTCTCGACCGACTTCCGCAACGAGAAGATCAACTACAAGGTCCGCGAACACTCTGTCACGAAGGTTCCCGTCATCATCGTCTGCGGCAAGAAGGAAGCCGAGGAGCGCACGGTCAACATCCGTCGCCTCGGCAGCCAGGAACAGACGTCGATGTCGCTCGACGACGCCATCGCCAGCCTGTCGCTGGAGGCAACGCCGCCGGACGTGCGCCGGAAGGACGAAGCCAAGAGGGCCAAGGCTGCCGCCTGAGCCTGATGGCATGACCCGAAACGAAAACCGCCCGGCTGTCGCAGCCGGGCGGTTTTTCTTTATCGTTCGCGGGACGACTAGACAACTGCCGTCAGTCCGAATCCTGGCTGTTGCCGCTAGCACCCTCGAGCTGGTCAAAGGTCGGCAGAGGCGTGTGCTGGCCGGAAGCGGTGGCGGCATCCTGCGGCGGCGCCTGGGTTTCAACCGTCGTGGCGGCATTGCCCGGCTCATCCGGTTGGACGTCCTGCATCAGGACCTCGACATCGGTGTTGCGGCCGGCTTCGACCTTGAAGTCGCGCTGGTAGATCTTATCCTTGTTGCGAGCAACGGCGGTGTATTCGCCTTCGGCAAGCACAAGCGTCGGGAAGGCGCTGACGCTTTCGCCGACGCTGTCGCCGGCCGCCGTCAGGATCGACCAGGCGGTATCGGCGATCGCTTCGCCACCCTTGTCGGACACCAGCTTGAAGGTGATCTGCGCCGCCTTGTGCTGGATCGTCGCCTCGGTGAGCTTGCCGGCCTCGACCTGGATATCGGCGCGGATCGAGGCGTTGGTTTCGCCGTATTCCGAGACGATGTGATAGGTGCCGGCATTGAGGCGCACGACGGTATTGGGAGGAACGTCGGCCATGACCAGGCCACGCTCGCCATCACCGCGGACTTCCGCCGAATAGATGGAGAAGCTCAATTGATCCGGGCGGATGCGGACATCGGAGCCCGAGACGGCGTTGAGCAGCAGGCCGCCGGCTTCCAGCACCATGGTCTGCTTCTCCACCACGCCATCATCGGGCACCACCAGCTTCCGGGTGACGCCGGCACGGCCGAAGGAGACGTTGACGAAGTATTCGCCGGTGGCGAGCTGGAAATCGGCAGAGCCGCCCTTAGAACTCGCGATCAGCGGCAGCTTGCCGTCCGTGCCGGCAATCGGGCTGAAGACGTACCATGACAGTCCGTCCTGCACGGGCTCGCCCGACGCCGTCAGCTTAGCTTCCAGCGCAACCGCGTGCAGCTTGGAGCCCGCCGGCACATTGCCGGGCGCGATGAAGGCGTTGAGCTTCGGCATCTTCGCCGTCGTGTCGAGCTGCTTGAATTCCTGGAAGGCATCCTGCGCCCGGGCGCCCAATGGGGCGAGGGCGACCAGAAGGGCCGCTAGGCTCAAGCGCGCGATGGGCATTATGCCGGGCATGTGTTTTGGCAACCAATTGACATCTGAAACCACAGAGGCCACTTCAAGACCAATGCGATGGCAAATTCAAGACCCATCCCCGATACGCCCCTGAAAATGAAAGTCTCCGCTGCATGAAATCCGATATCAAGCTGATGTGCCAAGGTGCTTGATTTTCAATGACATGAGCGACTGAGTCACAAATGAAGCTCCCCGGTTTTTCCGGGGAGTCACAAAATGACGTTCCTGTTTGTTCTCGTGTGCATCCGGTGGCATAGTTCCCGGCATGCCCGACACGCCCGCCGCCCACCGCTTCGAAAGTATGGTTCACGGCCTTATCGCCACCGGCCATTCGGTGCGCGGTGTCGCCCGCGACGCTGGCGTTTCCCCCATGACGATCAGCCGCGCCAAACTCGGCGAAAGCCGAGCGCCGAGCGCCGAGACGTTCCACCGTGTCGAACGGGTTTGGAAAGCTGCCGGTGAGCCGTCGGTGAAGTGACGCAGCACAAGAGCGGGGTGAGGTGGCCACGGCTGGCGACAATCAACATGGTCGTTCCCAAATAGAACGACCAGCCACCGCCGCCGATCTCGGCAAGGAATTCAAAGGGGGTTTGGCTCACATGAACAAAACCCCCCTAAAGATAACGATAAGGGCGAGCCACCCGCCGAATGGACACATAACGGTCGCGTGGTCCCTACTTTCCCCGGTCGTCAACTGGAATAATTCCCCGGGCTTTTCGAAACACTGCGAGCGCCGCCGAGCGGGTGGCTCATGCCGTTACGGGCTGAGTGCAACGGCAATTCGTAAGCGGGACGCACCAAGGCGCGAAAGTGCGTCCCGCCGTTAGCGCCATAGGGCAATGTCCTGCCCCGTCGCTGCACCACACCAAGGCCAGACGCGGCGCGGTGGTGATCACCAAGAAATCGGGTCGACGAAGGCGACGCGCCCCGTCTGCCGCATGGCCCAAGTGGCGGACTCGAGGAACCTAATTCCGATCAAGCCTTGCTGAAAAAGGCTCGTCGTCGCGGCGCTCATCATGTCCGGCACCGGCATTCCGGTGTCGCTGACAATCGTCGCCTCTTCCGACGCTTCGAACGACGGGTCAGCCTCGGCGCTGGCAAAATCCGCCGCGTCGATCGCGATCACCCTCGTCGCCGCGACTTGCGGCGCTGAAATGATCGTGACGCCCGCCAAGCCCGGGCAAAGGGCAAGAGCCCGGACGCGGGTGGCTTCGGCCATGAGAAAGACGAGATCGACGGCGTTCGGGATCGCGGCGGCAAGGTTGCCGAGATCGCCAGCGATGGCCGCGACGCCACCGCCCGCCGTCGGTGCCAAGCTGGTCAAGCCATTGAGCAAGCCCGGTGGCCGAACCGCCGAGCCTGCAGCCGAGCCGAGAAGGGCGGTATCGATCGCCGTCGTCGCGTCGGAAGTGATCAGGTCGCGAACCACGGCTTCGAAGGCGGGCGTCGAGTAGCTGGCCATTTCCTTCGTGAAAGTGCTGATCACGGCGAATTTGTGCGGTGAAATGCTGCCGCTGGTGAGCGCCGCTTTCTTCACCGGAATTCCGGCACCTTCGGCGATAAAGTCCCCGGCAAGATCACCGGAGCCGGAACGGGCCGGGAGACGGGCGGCACCGAAGCCATTGAAGTTCAGCGACAGGCCACGCGCCTGCAGCGCCGCATAGGTGCTTGCCGGGGCGAGAAGCGCCAAGGGCGAGAGATTGGCAGGCCCGACGAGTTCCGCCGCCCAACCGTTCACCGACGTCATGGCCGGGTTCGTCTGAGCCTTGGCGATAAAGCCGGGGAAGTCGCGGACAACGTCGGCTGTCGAGGACGTGTAGAGCTTTTCGGCGAGCGTCGCGGCGTCGGTGTTGAACGCATGGCCTTTGAGAATGGCAACGGCGGCGCGGATGATTTGGGTTCGCGGATGCACCGGGCGGGGTGCCGAGCGCGGACGAAGGGCGGCAACGGCGGTTTGCTTCACGTCCCGGAGATCGCGGCCCATTTCGTCGATCGTGGCGGCGGTGCGCTGTTCGTGTTCGACGAGATCAAGGCCAAGGGCTTCGCGGAATTCTCCGAACGCCCCGGCAAGTGCTGTAACGATCGGTTCCGCGATCTTGACGGCGTCACCCATGAAAAAACCCTCCGGTTGGGGAGGGTTCGGACGGTCCAAACATGAGCGCCGGTTGTCGCCCTCCACGGTAAGGCGATGATAGCAGAACGGTATCCAAATACCACACCGTCTTCTTCGTGTGAAGAACACGGGCAACCGACGGTCACCGGGTGGTGACGAGGCAACCGGGCATGGCAAGTTGTGGAAATTTTCCACAAGGTGCTACCGAAGGGCGGGACCGGCATGCGCCCGCAACCGGCAATAGCTTCCCATGGGAATCGAACAGCGCCAAGACATGGTGCGGCTGTTGGCCGAAGCGGGCGCGCATAAAAGGCCGATCGCGCGGGCGTTGGGTGTCAGTCATCCGACAATCATCAATGACCTTGCGGATGGTAAAAAGCTACCAGAGACGCCACCACCACCCCCGGAAACTAAGGCCAAAGAACCCCCAATCGGTAAAGATTTACCGCCCGCGCCGACATGGTTCGGCGATCCTGATATCGACCCTGCGAATACGAAACGTGTTTCGCTTTTGCCCGCAATCGCCGGTTGGTAAAAGCCGAATAAATTCAGCATTTGCCCGGACAGGCGAGGACGAAGGCGGGTTAACGGCGGTTGGGAGGGGTTGAGTGCGCAATTTTCGTGCGTCCCGGTGAAATTTTATTTTGCGGATTTTATAACGCGACTCCCCACGCCGTTCCCCGGGGGGTACGGATACCAGAGGTTGCAATCCCCCCCGGCCATGCAACCAACCCCCGTTTGCCTCGACGTTGGCCTTGGACGCGCGTTCTCGCTCCGAATGGCTGATGATGCCGACAAGGGTGCTTGCGCGTGCTGGTGGCTAATTGAACAGGTGAAGGTCGCGCGCTAGCATTGCGCGCAACTGTTGTTGGATCGACTTGACGCGCTGGTGCCGCTGCAACTCGATATCGTCCGTGGCGAAAGGGGAACATTCAAGCTCGGCTATCTTCGCCTGATGGAAAGCAATTCGCTCATCGAGCCTCTTCAAGACGTCCGCACTGTCCATAGTCGAACCCCTTGGTTGAATGCCCAATAGTATCACAACTAAAACTTATGTCACGGCCTTACTATGAGGATGAGGGCGACGGACGCCACCACGATCGCCAGCGTCATGAGAAGGAAGCACGCGGTCACCGGTCATGCTTCGCGGTGTAGAAGCCGATCGGCTTGATCGTCATCTTGTGAATGTTCACCAGCACGTCGCGCGCATTGAGCAACGTCGAGGGATCGACGCAATCGCGTTGGGCCATCATGCGCAACGCCCGGTCCTGCATTCCCTTGTCGCCGGGGTAGCGATCAAGCACGGCCTGAACCGCACGCTGCAGCTCGGCTTGTCGAAGGGTGGCAAAGCTTTGCGGTTCCCGCCTGTCGGCGTTCGTCGTGCGCTGGATCGATTGGGTTCCCGTCCTCGTCCTCATGCCGATAGCCTTTCATCCCGCAAGAGACGGCGGGCAAGCATGTATGTCCGCATGCAATGCCCGACATGACCACGGCCACCATGCTTGCACCATTCGCGCATGGCGCGGGTTTGCTCGTCGACGGGGAGATCGGAACGAACGAGGGCTTCGGCGATCTCGGCGGCTGTCAGCTCGTCCATGTCAGCGCCTCCGATTGAGCAGGCCACCGGGCCGCTGTTCGCTGACAAGCAACTGTTCGGCCTGTTTCTTCATGATCACCGCGAATTGCTTGAGATCGTCCGAACTGGCGTTGCCGCCCGCATTGACGCTGAACGACACCGAATTGTTGTTCGTCGAGCTGCTGGCGTTGGCCGCTGCCAGCCGGGGAACGATGATCTCGCCTTTCTGCAGGATCGCCGGGACTTCACCCGCCTGCAGTCCGGCGACACCGCCCGAGTGATAGCGTTCGGCCCCAAGGAAGACGGAAGGCGAAACACCCGTCCGCCGCGACGAGGGCGACCCGGCGACGCCACCGGTATGATACAGGCCGATCCCGCCCGCCTTGGCAATGCCGAGCTGTCCGCCACCACCGAAGCCGAAGAGTTGCCCGATCAATCCGCCGAGCGCCTTTTCGGAGAACAGCGATTGCACGGCCATGTTCAACAGCCCGTCGACCACCCGGTCCAGCATGTTGCGGAACACCTCGCCAGCCGAGACACCATTGCGGAGATCGTTCACCAGCCCGGAGACGGCGGATTGCGCGACGCCGGTTATCTGCCGCGCGAATTCCTGCTGTTCCTTGCGGGCGTCCTGCGTCGTCTTGGCGTGCTGGCTTTGGGCGTCTTTCAGCTCGTTTACGCTCGCCGTCTGCCGCGCATAGGCGGACGCGACGCCTTCGATCGCCGCGATCTGGTCGGGCGAAAGGGTAATCCCGTGTTCGGCGGCTTCGTTCAGCAACCGTTGGCGCTCTTCGGCATAGGCGAGCGCATAGCCGTAATCGTTCGCCCCTTGGGCGGTCGACTCATAGGCTTCCTTCTGCGCCGTCAGGAGATCGATTTGCCGTTGGCTCTTGGCCAATATGTCGTCGAGGGTCACCGACTGCGCCTTGAGCCCGGACGTGTAATCCTGCCCGCCGAAAAGCTTCGCCTCCATGTCGCGGCGCTTGGCGTTGATGCCGCCGTTATCGGTGCCGAGATCGGAAATCGCCTTTGCGATCTTCTCACGCCCGCCGCCCTCGTTGAACGCCTTCACGATCCGATCGGGCAGGGTGCCGTAATTGTACGCGATCGAGTCCAGGGCGGCTTTCTGGTTCTCGTCGAGCGAGGCCCAAACGTCCGATCCGATCGCCCGCTTGATCTGTTCTTGCCCTTCGGCGATGCGGGCGACGAGATCGCGGTTCGCGTCCGCCAATGTCGTCGTCATGCCTTCGGTGACACGCTTCACATTGCCCGCCTCGTCGCGGATCGTGTCCGACCACCAGCCGACGCGGAACTTGCCGTCGTTATCCTTGCGGGCGACGGCGGTGAAGCTTTCCCGGGCTTGGATGAACTGCACCGCCGCTTGGCTGACGTCGGCGGCTGCGGCCTTGAGATCGGCGGCGTCGTTGCGGGCGAAGCCAAGCCCGATTTCCTCGCTCGTCGGCGGCGCCAACTGGTGAAGGTCCGGGAGCTGCAGGTTGAACGGCCCCATGTTGTCGAAGCCGTTCAGCGTGTGCAAAAGCCGCAACGCCTGATCGTTGAGGTTCCCCGCCGCCTTTGCCGCCTTGTCGAAGGCCGGGATCACCTCGCCGAGCTTGGCGACGAGATCGGCGACACCGGGATTGGCGGCGTCGAGCGACGATTTCTTGAGATCGTCGAGAACCTTTTGCACGTCCGCGCCGCTGGCCTTGTTCTCGTCCAGCCGCTCTTTCAGGCTCTTGAGATCGGCGTTCAACTGGTCGGATAGGTCGACTTCGCCCAAGTCCTGCATATCGCGGGTGACGCCAGCGGCGAGTGTCTGGATATCGGCGAACCCGTCTTTCAGCGCCTTGAACTGCTGTTCCACGGCGGTTTGCGTGGCGTCCGACAAATCCATGCCTTCAAGCGTCGCCTTGGTTTGGGCGGCGATCTTGGCGAGTTCGGGAACGGCGGTGCCCCAACGCTGAACGACGGCGTCGATCGCGGCGAGCTGCGATTGCAGTTCCTTGCGGGTTTCCGCCGATCCGTCCTTCGTCTCGCTGAAATACTTCCCCGCCGCGACGGTGGCGAGGCCGAAGGCGGCGATCGCGAGATTGATCGGGTTGATCATCGACATGATGGATTGGCCGAGCAACTGCGCCGAGCCGACGAGGCCGCGACCGTTGAACGACTGGCTGATCTGTCCGGCCTGTTGCGCGAACACTTGGCTCGCCTTGCCGCCCGATAGCAGGCCCGTCACGACGTCGTTGATCTGGAACGACAACACCTTGGCGTCGTTCTGCGCCGCTTTCAGGTTCTTCGAAAGGTCGGTGCCGAAATTGCCGGTCTTGATGTTGTTGAACGACGACTCGATGCCCTTGGCGGTGTTTTTCGAGTCCTGCCCGAGCTGCTTCAAGGCGCTGCGGATTTGGCGGGTATCCGCCGAGATCGAAAGGATCAGGTCATCGGTGTCAGTGGCCATGCTGGTCGCCCTTTGGTTCGCGGTAGGTGTTGGCGATCGCCCACGCAATGGCGATCACCTCGCCGTCGCTCATGTGCGAAAGGCGGGGCGCGATCGCGACGCCGTCGATCCACAGTTGGGACTTGATCACGATCCGGCGGATGAAATCGGCGTCGGGTTCGCCGGGGCCGGGGGTGAGGCCGTGAACGGTCAAGCTTGCCTCATGCGTCGAGCCGTCCGCGAAGGTGATATCGAAGGTCGCGAACCGATCGCGGCGTCGGTCGTCGAGTGAGATCACGGTTTGCATGCGTCCCCCTAAAAATTCGGGGGTGGATCGATGGCGGACATGCCGGGTTCGGAAGGCCACTTTGCCACGATCGGCGCTATGTGTCACCGGCTGGTGATATGCCGAGATCGTCGCCCGATTGCGCAAGGGCGCGACGGTGGGCCTGCAGCCACTCGGCAAGCGTGGCAGGCCTAGCGGAAATGGTGACAATGTAACCTTTTCCAGCGACGACAGGGGCGCGGCTTACACCATGCGCCGACTTATGCGCGATCGCGAACCGCGATTGGTCTTGCTCGCGGCGGCGAGGGCGTCCGCCCCTTTGTGATCTGGCTTTGCTTTAGTGCTGCCACTACTTGTGGCACCACTAATTTTCTTGGACGCTTTACCAACCTTCCCGGCCTTTGCCGCCTCGCTGCGCTTGCGGTTCGCCTCGTCTTCTATCGCTTCGACGTCATCGGGGAGAAACTGCAGGATCGCGCGGGCGTCGGCGACCCGTTGCGTCGGGATTTCATTCCCCATTTGTGGGGATCACAAATGCGACTCATGAGTCGTTTTTGCCTACGTCTTGGACAACCCATTAACCTCGCTTGTGCATGATCGCGCCAAAGCGAACGAGGGGCGACATGAAGCCGGAATTCATAGTTTGGATAGTCGCGGTCATGGCGGCGAGCTACGGCCTTTTTGCCAACCCGGCCAAGAAGCACGAGGATAGCGTTGGTTCCGCCGAGCAAACCGACCATCACCGCCGCTACCTTCGCGACGAGCGCGAAAGCGGCAGTTCGGCCTACACGACGAATACGAACCTCGTCGGGATCAGTATCATTCTCAAATCGATCAACCGGGCGCTCTGGATAATCGTGGCGCTGTTGATCATCATGGCGGGGCCGCAAATCCTGCATTTCCTTTCCCTCTAATCCAGTCCGCCGCGATCCACCCTTGCCGATCAAAGGAAGGCGGGCGGCTCGGAAGAGCCCGCCTTCTATACCTTTAGGTATAGGGTGTGATGCGCGCGAAAACTAAGTTACTGTTTTCATTACGTTTCATGCCAACCTGCCGTAACATGCGCGAAGTGATACTGCCGTCAACTATTTGGTGTTTTTTACCACTTCTAAGCGTGTGTATTTTTTGCCGTGAGCGGTGTAGGTGGCGGGGGTGATCGCCTCGTCATCCAGCAATATTTCCATCGCTTCGGCGAAAGCTCTCTTCCCGCAATTCTCGCTTTTCGGGTGAGCCGCGAAGATAAGCGGCGCGAAGTTCTTGGCCTGCGGATTTGCCGAGACGTTGATATCGCGCTGCAGGTGGAGACGTAGCAAATCCAGAAACACCCGCTTGGCTTTGTCGGCCTTGCCGATATCCGCACCGGCCCGGGGTTGCTCCCTAATCCATGGCGCGAGCACGCCGACGAAATCGCCCGCCTCGTCGTCGTCGCCATTGTCGAGCTGCATATTGTGCCATTCGAACCAATCGCCTTTCTCGGCTTTCGGCACATAGTTGACCTTCGCGGACGTCAGGCGGGCATAATTCCGGCGCATGGTTTCCGTGTCCGGGAGTTTCAGCTCTTTGGCCTCGTCCTCCGTCATGGGTGTCAGGGTGAAGGAAAAGCGGGCACCGTTGACGAGGGCACCGCCACCCCGGGCGGCGTCCGCGTCGCCGGGTGTCACCAATCCCTTGCGGGCATGGTGCGCGATCAGGCACGCCCCACCGATGCGGCGGGCGAGATCACGGAAGACAACCAACACCGCTTTCATTTGCAGATTGTCATTTTCCACGCCCTCCCAAACTTCGACGAGCGGATCGATCATGACGACGTCGATCGTCTCGCGAAAAAGGCACTGTTCCAACTCGCGAATAAGGGCGGTCGGCTTGACGTTGCCATCCTTGTCAGACTTGGCGAGGGTCGGCGTGCCTTTGATCCGAACTATAAAAAAGTGCCGGTCGAGATCGGCGCGGGTGAAGCCGTACAGGCGAGCGGCGGCATTGATACGCCGCTTAAGCTCGTCCTCGTCCTCTTCGACTGACAGGATCGCCACGCGATACCGTTTCTTGATCTTGAACCGTCCGAAGCTCTTGCCTGCCGCGAGGTGGAGCGACAACGCCAGCATGAACGACGACTTGCCCGCCGCGCCCGCCGCCACCACCGCCGTTACACACCCACGCAACAGAAGGCCGGACGCGATCCAGTCGCGGCGCGGGATAACCTTGTCCTCGCGCAGAATGTAGGATTTCACGCTTGCCCGATCGGGCTTGCCGCCTCTGTTTTCATAGGCCCGCTGTTCGGCCTCGTCCTCTTCGTCGAGAGTTAATTTGGGCGGTGTGTAATATCGGTTGCTGTCGGAGCCGTGCGGCCCATGTCCGTTGGCGCGCGTCATTGGCGCACCCCCGGCTTGACGACGGTGAATTCGTCCGGGTCGATCACCAAGACGTTGATACCGTTCAGGGTGGCGAGATCGGTAAGAAAATCGGTTCTTGCGTCGACATAGGCGTCGAACAAGCGTCGTGCTGCCTTGAGCGACTGAAACGATCGCTTCGTCGGCATGAACGGCGTCCATTCCGCGCCGATACCGTCCGCACCAAGGCGGAAACTTACGGTGAAGCCATGCGGCAGTTTGAAAGTCCGAGTGTGGGTAAGCGCCTTTTCAGGTTTGAACATATAGATTGCACCACCCGCAAGACGCGGGTGCCCTTGCGCAAGGGCGACCATCCCCGTTGACCGATCGCCCGTTGAAACTTCGCTGGGGTTGGTGCAAACTATGGTTTCCCGGCATAGATTGCACATTCCCCGGAATTCAACCCGCCGAGTTTTCCTCTCGGCGGGTTTTCCATTTACAGGCCAACGATTGCGCCTTCCGGTGAGGATAGCAAGAGCCGAAAACTCGTGTCATTTCATGAACTTGTTGCGTGGCACGCAACAAACTCCATAAGAATCCCAAGCAATTCAAGCACCTACTTTCCTTTGTAACGCGCCGCGTAACTCGCGCTGGTAGCGAAGATTTTTGACACACTTTTGCATGCTCGCCTTGAGTAATACTCGTCATGGGTATATGAAGAATGCAGACAAGGAGTCGAAGACATGGAAACCAGTTTACCCGAACACATCAAAGCTTGGCGCAAGCGGGCAGGGCTGTCGCAAACCAAGGCGGCGGCGGAACTTGGCTTGCCGGTTCGAACGCTGCAGTTCATCGAACAGGGGCGCGAATTCAAGAGCGAGAAAATGCTGATCTTGGCGATCGAAGCATGGGAGCACCGTTATGGCTCGTAAGGGGAAATTCGAGAACTTCCCGAACGTCCGGCAACTGTCCAACGGCAAGCTGGTGTTCCGTCACCCGGCACTTGGCCAAAAGACGCTTCCGGCTGACATGGACTCCGAAGAGTTCGCCCGGGCCTATGAAGAGCTGCGCTTGCTCGTCGCGGTGCCGACGGACGCCAAACCGCAACCGAAGCGCCCAACGTTCCAAGACGTCTATGACGATTTCACGCGGTCGGACGAGTGGCGCGGCTTCACCATCAACACGACGCGATCTTACAAGACCAACTCCAAAGCCTTCCTTGAAGCTGCGGTCGTGCCGACGACGACGGCCACGTTCGGGGAATTGGAAATCGATACGCCCGAAGCCGATATCCTGCCGTGGATGCGCGACTTCGTCGAAGGCTTGAAGCCGAACAAGGGCAAGAAGGTCTTGGAAGTGATCCGCAAGATTTACGCCATTGCGGTCAAACAGAAACTGACCTTGCGTAACCTTGGAAACGATATCGAGAATGTGAAGCTTCCGAAGCACAAGCCGCAAGCCAAGTGGCCCATTGAGATCATGGAACAGTTCGAAGCCTTCCATGCGCTCGGCACCAGCGCCCGGACCTGCTTTGCGCTTGCCCGGTTTCTTGGCAACCGTGCGAGCGACGTCGCCGCTGTCCGTTGGGATCACTTGCGCCCGCACCGCTATATCGACGCGAACGGCGAAATCCGGGTCGTCACAGTCATTGAGTTTTGGACGAAAAAGAACTCCAAGCGCGGGAGTAATTCGCTCGTGACCCTGATCGTTCGCCCCGAACTTGAAGCCGTCTTAAACGCGCTCGACCGAAGCAAGGGCGGCGAAATCCTTAAAAGCTCGCGCGGGAAACCGTATAGCGAGGACTCTCTGTCCTTGCGCATGTCCGTGTGGTGCCGGAATGCGGGCATATCGAGCGGCTACACGATGCACGGTTTGCGCCGGACGTTCGCGACGGAACTTGCACTTGGCCAAGCCGATCTTTTCACGATACAGAAGGCCATGGGACACAAGTCCCCGCAAACGACGTCCATCTACCTGAACGAACTCGACGCGGTGCCTTTGGCCGAGAACGCGATTGCCGCCGTCGAGCGCCGCACGGCACAAGTTCAGAAGCTTCGGGCCATCGAAAAGTGAGTCACAAATCCAATTCGTGACTCCATTGTGAATCACGATAGGAAGTTATTGAAATGTCTACCAAGTCTGACATCAAGCTGATCGACTACCTCGGCGTCCGCCGGTCCATCCCCGCGTTCCAGATGTCCGAGCCGGGCCCCGACAAGGCCGAGATCGAAGAGATCCTGCGGTTGACGTCGCGTGTGCCGGATCACGGCAAGATCGCGCCGTGGCGTTTCATCGTCTATCGCGGCGAGGAGCGCGCGCGAATCGGCGAGGAGCTGCTCGCGCTTGCACTGGCGGCCAAGCCGGAACTGTCGGAGGAGATGATCCAGGTGGAGCGTGCCCGCTTTACCCGCGCTCCTGTCGTCGTCGCCGTCGTCAGCAAGGCAGGCCCGCATGTGAAGATCCCCGAGTGGGAACAGCTGATGTCTGCCGGCGCCGTCTGCCTCAACCTCATTTTCGCCGCCAACGCCCATGGCTGGGTCGCCAACTGGCTGACGGAATGGTTCGCCTATGACGAGCGCGCCTATCCGCTGCTCGGCGTCAAGCCGGGCGAAAAGGTCGCCGGTTTCATCCATATGGGCTCGACCGATTTCCCCGCCGTCGAACGGCCGCGGCCGGAGCTTTCCGAGACGGTGACCTGGGTCGGCGGCGAGAACTGATGTTCTATACCACCGACGAAAATCGCCACGGGCTGGCGCACGATCCCTTTAAGGCAATCGTGTCGCCGCGCCCGATCGGCTGGATCGGCAGCCGCGGCGCGGACAACTCGATCAATCTCGGGCCTTACTCTTTTTTCAACGCCGTGTCCGACCGGCCGAAGCTGGTGATGTTCTCCTCGGCCGGCCGCAAGCACAGCGCCCGCAACGCAGCCGAGACCGGCGAGTTCACCTGCAATTTCGTGGGCCGCGATCTCGTCGAGCAGATGAACATATCGTCGGCAGCCGTCGATTACGGCGTCGACGAATTCGCGCTCGCGGGACTGACGGCGCGCAAGGGCGAGCTGGTGGATGCGCCCTATGTCGCCGAAGCTTTCGCTGTTTTGGAATGCAAGGTGACCGAGATCATCGAGCCGAAATCGCTCTCGGGCGAAGCGTCCGAAAACATCATGGTCTTCGGCCAGGTGGTCGGCATCCATATCGACGAAGCCATCATCCGCGAGGGACGGCTCGACATGGCGATCGCGCGGCCGGTGGGGCGCATGGGCTACATGGACTACAGCGAGGCCAGCGACGTGTTCGAGATGCTGCGGCCGCGTGTCTGACGTCGGAAAGGGCGCTACGGCGATGAACGCGAGCCTAAAGAACATGGTGAACCAATCGTAAACCATTTCGGCCTAGCCTGATCCTGTCGCGAGAGAATCGCGTTCGGGCATGGGGCAGGCGAGTGATCGTAGAAGCATTTCTTCGTTGGGCGGAAACAGCCAAGGCCGGCGACCGGGCCCGGGCTGCGAGCGCGCTTGGCAGGGCCTTCCTGCAGTCCGACATGCAGCCCGAGGAGCGCAAGGCCGCCGAGATGGCGATGACCTACCTTCTCGACGATCCCGCGCCGAACGTTCGCCTTGCGCTTGCCGAAGCCATTGCATGGTCGCCCGACGCGCCGCGCGCCCTGGTTCTTTCGCTTGCCGTCGACCAGCCTGAAATCGCCTGCCACGCAGTGACCTGCTCGCCTGTTCTCGCGGATACCGATCTGGTGGATCTGGCGGCGCGCGGCAGCGCCGTGACGAGAATGCTGATCGCCGCGCGCCCGACGATCTCGCGCGCCGTCAGCGCCGCCCTTGCCGAGATCGGCGAAGAAGAAGACGTGCTTTGCCTGCTTGAAAACGAGGGAGCATCGATCGCTCCATGCTCGCTGAAGCGAATCGCCGAGCGACTTGGCGATTGCTGCGAGCTTCGCACGCTGCTGCTCGACCGCTACGACCTGCCGGCCGATGCGCGGCAGCTGCTGACACAGCATGTCAGCAACGCGCTGCTCAACCTGCCGCTGGCGCAGGCGACGGTGGGAACGCTGCGGCTGCAGCGGATTACACACGAGGCGACCGAAACCGCCGTCGTTTCGATGGCGGGCGAGATAACGCCGCGCGAAATTCCCGATCTCGTCGAACATCTGCGCGTTTGCGGCCGGCTTACGCCATCTTTCCTGATGCATGCGCTGTGCTCCGGCAAGGTCGAGTTCTTCGCCAGCGCCATCGTCAATCTCACGGGCTGCGACGAGCGGCGTGTACGCTCCATTCTCGCGACAGGGCGGATGCATGCGATCCGCGCGCTTTACGAATCGGCCGGGCTGGCCCGCGACATCAGCGTGATTTTCGTTGAGGCGACGTTGCTGTGGCGCGAGGCTTCGCGCAAGACGTCGGGCACCATGCTCGGCAATGTCTGCGGACGGCTGCTCGACCAGTTCCGGCACCACAAGACGCCGCATGGGGCCGTGCAGGAGCTGCTCGAGATGGTCGAGAAGCTGCACATCGCAGAGCAGCGGCAATCGGCACGAAGCTACGCCTATCTGGCTTCCGCCGCGGCTTAAGGCGCGGTAGTTGAACTCCTGCGCCAGGGCGTGAATTCATGGTGAAGGCGTGGGATTGTGCGGGAAGGAGATGGATGCACCAGTCTAAGCTGTCATCCGTGATAGGCGCACTACCTAATTCCACGACGATGCGACTCAGGAGGCCGTATTGCCACGAACGAATAGGAAAGGGCTTGAGGTTGTGAAAGTCTCCCCGATTGGACGCCTCTCTTTGCGAAGCGTCGATGCTCTAAACCTCGGTGATGTTGCCGAAAGCCAGATTCGCGAAGGCTACACACAGGAAGAGATAGATTCCGGTATAAAGATACTCGATTCGATCGAACTTCTTGAGCAATGGGAACCCGCCAATCCCAGAAGTGTGGCGTTAGCCATTTGTCTTTCAATCGGCTGGGACACCGACGCCGGAGCAGACGATTTCACTTTCTACGTGGTGACCAACGATATGAGATCGCACCTGCCCCGGCGCTCAAATGCTTGGGTTTATCTCGATGTGTTCGAATGGAGCGAAGTGTTGGGGAGCATTCGCAACATCTTGGAGAAATGCGAGCGCGCGACCTGGAATGATAGCGTTCGAGAACTCAGAAAGCGCTTCGACTGGGAATATGAAGGAACGGCGGGAACGTGATCTAACGCCAGAGCAGGTGATGTTCCGATTTATCCACACCTAGCTAAGGCGTGATGGAACTAGCTCTAATTCTCGATTTTTTTGACAGCCCAGGAATAGCTAGCCGAAACATAATGGACTGGCTTCTCAAGCGTCGCCTGCACAGATTCGCGTGTCGGCAGGTAGGAGCGGACCTCGTGCGATATACGGTCGGCGAAGGCGGCGAAACGGCTGTGGTGTTCCGGCGGCTGCGGCTCGGGCTGTGGGACCGGTGCAGCGGCCACCTTCGGCTCGGGCGGCAGCGATGATTTCGGCGGCTCGCAGACGGCGATGACTGTGGGATAGCTGACATTGCCGTAGCGCCGCAGCTGCTTTTCCGAATCGGCATCGCACAGTGCCACCGTCTCCCAGTGCTTTTCGACCGTCGCGACGTAGTTGCACTGCGTGACGGCGTCGTTGCATCCGAGGATGGTCATGGCGATGAGAACGGCTTGCATATTCGGCCCTTTGCAATACTGACAGTCGTGCCTCCCTTAGAGGCAGCAATTCCAACCGAAAAATGGCGCCCGCATTAAGTTTTCTTCATCAGGCGAGCGTTCCGACAGAAACCAGCAGGAAATACCGTGTCTCATACAACTGCCCTGGCCATTGCCCTGGAATCTCCCCGCCAACCTGAAGTCATTCGCCTGCTCGAACTTTCCGATGCCTATGCGCAATCGCTCTATCCGCCGGAGAGCAACCATCTGGTCGATCTCTCGACGCTGGAAAAGCCAACGGTGAGTTTCTTCGTGGCGCGTCATGGTGGCGAGATCGTCGGCTGCTGCGCGCTGGTGGAGGCGGGCGACGGCACGGCGGAGATCAAGAGGATGTTCGTTGATCCGGAAGCGCGCGGGCTGAAGGTGGCAAGCGGGCTGATGAACGCAATGGAGGCGCGTGCCGGCGAGAAGAAGCTCACCGCCATCCGGCTGGAGACGGGCATCTACCAGCCCGAGGCGATCAGCCTCTATCGCAAATACGGATATGTCGAGATCGAGCCTTTCGGCAGCTATCTTCCCGACCCGCTCAGCCTTTTCATGGAAAAGCGGATCGGCTGATCAGCCCTCGGCGGTGCGCTGCTTGGGCGGCGGCGCCTGCTCGTCGATGATGACCTGCGGGCCGGCATCCACCGGCTCGGCATTGCGCACCTCGTGCATCCATTCGCGCCAGATCGCCACCAGTAAAGCCATCAGCACCGGGCCGATGAAAAGGCCGAGGAAACCCATGGTCTTCACGCCGCCGATCAGGCCGAAGAAGGTGGGCAGGAAGGGAAGCTTGATGGGGCCGCCGACCAGCTTCGGGCGCAGCGTCTTGTCGACGATGAAGAGTTCGACCGTTCCCCAGACGAAGAGCGCGACGCCGGCGACATGCGAGCCGCTGGCGACGAGATAGACCGACACCAGCGTGAACGACAGCGGTGCACCGCCCGGGATCAACGCCATGATACCGGTGAGGACACCGAGGGTGACGGGCGAGGGGACGCCTGCGACCCAATAGGCCACGCCGAGCACGATGCCTTCGCCAATGGCGATCAGCGTCATGCCCATGACGGTGGAGCTGATCGTGGCTGGAACGACCCGCGAGATGCGCTCCCAGCGGTTCGGTAGGATGCGCTCGCCGAGCATGTCGATCTGCTTGGAGAAGGAGGCACCGTCGCGATAGACGAAGAACAGCGCGATCAACATGAAGAGCAGCGTCAGCAGCAGGTGAAAGGCGCCGCCGCCGGCGGCCAGTATGGCACGGTAGATATTGCCGATATTGGCGCCGCTGACGGCCTGGATGAGTTCGCCCATGGCGCCGGGGCTGCCGATATATTTGCTCCAGGCCTCGTCCAAGTAAGGGCCGGCGAAGGGCAGCGACACGATCCATTTCGGGGTCGGCGCGCCATCGCGATTGGCATGGACCATCCAGACGACCCATTCGCGCACTTCGCCCGTCGTGTAGGTGATGGCGAAGACGATCGGAATGATCAGGAAGGTGAGAATGAGGACGATGGCGATGGTGGCTGCCACCGTGGTGTTGCCGCCGGTGCGGTAGAGAAGGCGGCGATAGAGCGGCCAGCTGGCGAAGCCGATGACGAGAGCCGCGAGAACGGGAACGACGAAGCCGTAGAAGAAGTAGACAC
Source organism: Hyphomicrobiales bacterium (assembly GCA_900471485.1). Taxonomy (GTDB): domain Bacteria; phylum Pseudomonadota; class Alphaproteobacteria; order Rhizobiales; family Rhizobiaceae; genus Rhizobium. Next base: position 199,185 of record UCEU01000011.1, on the reverse strand, counting down.
CGGCAGCGACAACGAGGATCAAAAGCCAGCGTGCGGCAGAGATCGAAGGGATCAGAGGCGTACGCGCGGATGCGGATGGGCCGAGCCACCGCGACTCTCGCTGCATATTGCTGTTGTTCGGAAGGCTCACGTCTTCTGTTTCCCCCTTTTTTATTTCCTATCGCATATGGGCCATGCGCCTGCCTGGCGCAAGCGTCGTGGCCGATTTATGCGAGCCGCCACCCCTGGCTGTGGCCGCAGTTTTCATACTAGGCTCCATAACGTTAATTTCCGCAATGAATTATGACAAAGCCGAAGACTTTGTTGTCGCAGGCAGTGAATGCAGGAAGATCGATATGACCACGTTTTCAGCGCGCGTGTCCTGGCAACTCGGCGAGGGCAGCTTCACCGACGGGCGCTACAGCCGCGGACATGAATGGTCGTTCGACGGTGGCGCCAGCATTCCGGCGTCCGCCTCGCCGCACAACGTGCCGCTGCCCTATGCGGTAGCGGAAAACGTCGATCCCGAGGAGGCCTATGTGGCGGCGCTGTCGAGCTGCCACATGCTGTTCTACCTCTGGCTGGCATCGAAGAAGCGGATCGGCATCGACAGCTATGTGGACGATGCCATCGGCGTGATGGAAACGATCGACGGCAAGACGATGGTGAGCCGTGTCGAGCTCAGGCCGCGCGTCGTTTATTCCGGAGAAGCGCCGGAAAGGGCGCTGGAGGAGAAGATGCACCACGAGGCGCACGAACTCTGCTTCCTTGCCAATTCGGTAAAGACGGTAATCGAGATCAGGCTCGACCGAGCCTGATCTTAAGCCTCAGATATCGAGGTTTTCCGCGAATGCGGCGCGATCCTGAATGAAGCGGAAGCGGGCTTCCGGCTTCGTGCCCATGAGATCGTCGACCGCGGTCCGCGTGCCTTCGAAATCCACCTCGTCGATCAGCACGCGCAGCATCGTGCGCTTGCTCGGATCCATGGTGGTTTCCTTGAGCTGCGCCGGCAGCATCTCGCCGAGACCTTTGAAGCGACTGATCTCGACCTTCGTCTTGCCCTTGAACTCCGTCTCCATCAGCTCCTGACGGTGACGATCGTCACGCGCATAGGCCGATTTAGCGCCCTGTGTGATCTTGTAGAGCGGCGGAACGGCGAGGAATAAGTGCCCGCCGCGCACGAGCTCGGGCATCTCCTGATAGAAGAAGGTGATGAGCAGCGATGCGATGTGGGCGCCGTCGACGTCGGCATCGGTCATGACGATGATGCGTTCGTAGCGAAGGTCCTCCTCGCGGTATTTCGAGCGGGTGCCGCAGCCGAGCGCCTGAACGAGGTCGGAGAGCTGCTGGTTGGCACCCAGCTTCTCGCGACCGGCGCTGGCAACGTTGAGGATCTTGCCGCGCAGAGGCAGGATCGCCTGGTTGGCGCGGTTGCGCGCCTGCTTGGCGGAGCCACCGGCCGAATCGCCTTCGACGATGAAAAGCTCGGCGCCCTGGGCGGTATTCTGCGAGCAATCGGCAAGCTTGCCGGGCAGGCGCAGCTTGCGCACGGCGGTCTTGCGGTTGACTTCCTTTTCCTTGCGGCGGCGCAGGCGCTCCTCGGCGCGCTCGATCACCCAGTCGAGCAGCTTGGCCGTCTCGTTCGGGTTGTCGGCAAGATAGTGGTCGAAGGGATCGCGCAGCGCGTTCTCGACGATGCGCTGGGCTTCGACGGTGGCAAGCTTGTCCTTCGTCTGGCCGACGAATTCGGGTTCACGGATGAAGACCGAGAGCATGCCGACGGCTGAGATCATCACGTCATCCGTGGTGATCTGCGCGGCGCGCTTGTTCTGCGTCAGCTCGCCATAGGCTTTGAGGCCCTTGGTCAGCGCGATGCGCAGGCCGGCCTCGTGGGTGCCGCCTTCGGGTGTCGGAATGGTGTTGCAATAGGAGTGAACCTGCGGATCGCCGCCGTACCAGGTGATCGCCCATTCGAGCGAACCATGGCCGCTGGTCTTCTCCGTCTTGCCGGCGAAGATTTCGCGCGTGACCGTGAAGTCCTTGCCCATTGTCGCCTGCAGATAGTCCTTCAGACCACCGGGGAAGTGGAAGACCGCCTTGTCCGGGATCTCGCCGCCCTCGGGCACCAAGCTAGGATCACAGCTCCAGCGGATCTCGACGCCGCCGAACAGATAAGCCTTTGAGCGGGCCATGCGGAAGACACGGCCGGCGTCGAACTTGGCGTGATCGCCGAAGATCTGCGGATCCGGATGGAAGCGAACACGCGTGCCGCGCCGGTTGTGAACGTCACCAAGGTCTTCGAGCCCACCTTGCGGGATGCCGCGCGAAAAGCGCTGGCGGTAGAGCTTGCGATTGCGCGCGACCTCGACTTCGAGCACATCCGAGAGCGCGTTGACGACGGAAACGCCGACGCCGTGCAGACCGCCCGAGGTCTCGTAGGCCTTGCCGTCGAACTTACCGCCGGCGTGCAGCTTGGTCATGATGACTTCGAGTGTCGACTTGCCCGGAACCTGCGGGTGGTTCTCGACCGGGATACCGCGGCCGTTGTCGATGACGGTCAGGAAGCCCTCAGCATCGAGATGCACTTCGATGAAATTGGCGTGGCCGGCGACCGCTTCGTCCATCGAGTTGTCGATGACTTCGGCGAAGAGGTGATGCAGCGCCTTTTCGTCGGTGCCACCGATATACATGCCGGGGCGCATGCGCACCGGCTCCAAGCCCTCGAGAACGCGGATCGAGGAGGCGCCGTAATCGTCGGAGGTCGAGCTGGCCGGGCCGGGGCGCGCCGCTGCAGGGGCGGGCGCTACGGCCACGGCCGGCTTGGCCGCCGGTTCTGGCGCCTTCGGTGCGGGCTCCTGCTTCTGTGCCAGGGGCTGTGCGGAAAAGAGGTCGTTGCTGTCGTCCATGGAGCCGTTCAGATCTTCATCTTGTCGCGGGTCGCCCTCATGGGGCATGACCCAAAATCACCGCATTTGATGTCACGTTTGCGAATCAGGCAGATTCTGCCAGAAAGCGCCTCGTTACGCGACGCCGCCCTGTCCGGCGGACTTTCTCAGGAAATGGTTTGCGTTGACGGGCGAGGAATGGCAAGCGGCCAAGAGGCTCAGGGAACCATGCGCATGCGAATGTCCACAAGTCATTGCACGATTATCACCGCAATTGCGGCCTTTTTGCTACTCGGCGCCGCCGAGGGCAGGGCGGCCGACGTTCTCCCGCCCTACAAGGACGAGCTGTTTTCCACACAAAAAGTGCTGCAGAGCGGCGATGGCGGCGACTTCGAAATCATCGACTATGACGAGATGCGCGACATCAACGGCCGCGACCAGATCCCGGAAAAGCGGGCGCAGCAGAAATATGTTTCGCTGGGCGTGAAGAAGAACCAGACGGACGAAACGCTGTCGCTCGACGGCCGCCGGCTCGATGTCACCAGGGTGGGACGATCCACTGGGGCGGCATTCACCGTCATCTTCATCCACGGGCGGAACGGCGACCGCCGGCTCGGCGCCAACGACTATACGTTCGGCGGCAACTTCAACCGCCTGAAGAACCTCACTGCCGGAAATGGCGGCGTCTACTACTCACCGACGGTCAAGACATTCGACAGCGACGGCGTCGCGGCAATTGCCGGTCTCATCCGCTATTCGAGCGAACAGTCCGGCGGCAAGCCCGTGATCCTCGCCTGCGCCTCCATGGGCAGCCAGGTGTGCTGGGGCGTGACCCGCGATCCCGACAGCGTGAAGCGCTTGAAGGGAATGATCGTCACCAGCGGCGTGACCGATCCCGATTTCGTCAAGAGCCCATACTACAAGGCGAAGCTGCCGCTGTGGTTCGCGCATGGCAGCCGCGACCCGGTCTATGCCGCCGCCGACCAGCAGGCGCTCTACGAAAAGCTGCACAAGGCAGGCTATCCCACCCATTTCACGCTCTACCAGACCGGCAACCACGGAACGCCGATCCGCATGATCGATTGGCGGCAGACCATGAACTGGATTTTCGCCGGCTGACGACATCGGCTTCAAGGTCCGGCATTCAAAAGAAAAAACGCATAAAACCCATGCGTGTCTTCACTGCGAAGCCGGTCGCCCTGAGCGTCAGAGTTTAGGCAGCGCTGCCAACAAATTTTAAGCATTTGCGCTCTAAATCGGCCTTATCTCCCTTACGTAAGGGTCCACAACCTTTTCATTGCGCCGGGCTTTTGCTATGGCCGCAGGATATGGAAAAAATGGGATAGCTGGCATGACCCCTGACGTGCGCCCGCTGGTGGCGGGAAACTGGAAAATGAACGGCACTCGCGCCTCTCTTGATCAGATCAAGGCCATTGCCGCAGGTGTCGAAGGCCCGCTTTCCTCGAAGGTCGAGGCACTGATCTGCCCGCCCGCGACACTGCTTTACGTCGCCACCGCGCTTTGCACCGACAGCCCGCTTGCGATCGGCGCCCAGGATTGCCACCAGAACCCGTCGGGCGCCCATACGGGCGATATTTCCGCAGAGATGATCGCCGATTGCTTCGGCACCTATGTCATCGTCGGCCATTCGGAGCGCCGCACCGACCACGCCGAAACCGACCACCTGGTACGCGCCAAGGCGGAAGCGGCCTCGGCAGCCGATCTCACCGCGATCATCTGCATCGGCGAGACCGCCAACGAGCGCAAGGCCGGCCAGGCACTCGACATCATCAAGCGCCAGCTGTCCGCTTCCGTTCCGGAGAGCGCGACGCCCGAGAACGCCGTCATCGCCTACGAACCCGTCTGGGCAATCGGCACCGGTGTCACGCCGACCGTCGAGGACGTGGAGAAGGCGCATGCCTTCATGCGCTCCGAGCTCGTTGCCCGCTTCGGCGAGAACGGTCGCAAGTTCCGCATCCTCTATGGCGGCTCGGTCAAGCCCAGCAACGCCAGGGAGCTGATGGGCGTCGCCAATGTCGACGGCGCGCTGATCGGCGGCGCAAGCTTGAAAGCCAGCGATTTCCTCGCCATCTACGGCGCATACGAAGCGCTGCTTGCTTGAGATGCGTGTATATTCCGGGCCGAAGGGCTTGGAATAGCTGATCACCTCATGTAAAGAGCGCCAGAATTTTACTTTGATGCCCGCGTCGCGTGGGCAGGACTGGACCCATGCAGACCGTATTGATTGTCATTCATCTCATGATCGTGCTGGCGCTTGTCGGCGTCGTGCTCATCCAGCGCTCGGAAGGCGGCGGTCTCGGCATCGGCGGCGGTTCGGGCTTCATGTCCGCACGCGGCACGGCCAATGCGCTGACGCGCACCACCGCCATCCTGGCGGCGCTGTTCTTCATCACCTCGCTCGGCCTCGGCATCCTGAACCGCTACGAGAGCCGTCCGACGGATATCCTGAACCGCATTCCGGCAACGAGCGGGCAGGGCAACGGCATTCTCGATTCGCTTGGCGGCCAGAACGGCGCGGCTGCTCCGGCAGCACCTGCGGCGCCCGCTGGCAACGGCGTACCGACCGGCGGCGAAGCGCCTGCCGCAACCGCGCCGGCTGCTCCTGCCGCAAGCGCGCCTGCCGCCACGGCTCCCGCAGCCCCGGCAGCACCGGCACCGACGACTGAAACTGCTCCGGCAGCTCCGCAGGCGACGACGCCTGCCGCTCCGGCTCCGGCCACTGTCCCCAGCGGGCAGTAAGAGGCCGAAAACATAACCGCCGGCAGGCCCCAGGGTCTGCCGGTTTTCTTTTGTTCAGATTCCTTGTCACAGCGCGCGCATCGACGATGCCTGAGAGAATGCTGTGAAAATTAGAGCCCTAAAATTCAGGAAATGAATTTTAGGGCTGGTGGAATCGTTTTTGAAAAGGTATCCGGTGGCTCCCATGGCGCGATATGTATTCATCACAGGCGGCGTGGTTTCCTCACTCGGTAAAGGAATTGCGGCCGCGGCTCTCGGAGCGTTGCTGCAGGCCCGTGGTTATCGGGTGCGGCTGCGCAAGCTCGACCCCTATCTGAACGTGGACCCGGGCACCATGAGCCCGACCCAGCACGGCGAAGTCTTCGTCACCGACGACGGTGCCGAAACCGATCTCGATCTCGGCCACTACGAACGCTTTACCGGGCGCTCGGCGACCAAGACCGACAACATCACCACCGGCCGCATCTACAAGAACATCATCGACAAGGAACGCCGCGGCGACTATCTCGGCGCGACGGTTCAGGTGATCCCGCACGTCACCAACGAGATCAAGGACTTCGTCACCGAAGGCAATGACGACTACGACTTCGTCATCTGCGAAATCGGCGGCACGGTCGGCGATATCGAGGCGATGCCGTTCATGGAAGCGATTCGCCAGCTCGGCAACGACCTGCCGCGCGGCACGGCCGTCTACGTCCACCTGACGCTGATGCCCTATATCCCGGCCGCCGGCGAGCTGAAGACGAAGCCGACGCAGCACTCCGTCAAGGAACTGCAGGCGCTCGGCATTCATCCCGACATCCTGCTCGTTCGCGCCGATCGCGAAATTCCGGAAGCCGAGCGCCGCAAGCTCTCGCTGTTCTGCAACGTGCGCGAATCCGCAGTCATCCAGGCGCTCGACGTCGGCAATATCTACGACGTGCCGATCGCCTACCACAAAGAAGGCCTCGACAACGAGGTTCTGGCCGCCTTCGGCATCGAGCCGGCTCCGAAGCCGCGCCTCGATCCCTGGGAAGAAGTCTGCAATCGTATCCGCACGCCCGAGGGCGAGGTCACGATTGCGATCGTCGGCAAGTACACCGGCCTCAAGGACGCCTACAAATCGCTGATCGAAGCACTGCACCATGGCGGCATCGCCAACCGGGTGAAGGTCAATCTCGAGTGGATCGAATCGGAAGTCTTCGAAAAGGAAGACCCGGCGCCTTATCTCGAAAAGGTGCACGGCATTCTCGTGCCCGGCGGCTTCGGCGAGCGTGGTTCGGAAGGCAAGATCCTCGCCGCCCAGTTCGCCCGCGAGCGCAACGTTCCCTATTTCGGCATCTGCTTCGGCATGCAGATGGCAGTCGTGGAAGCGGCCCGCCATCTCGCCGGCATCGAGAAGGCCTCGTCGACCGAGTTCGGCAAGACCGATGAGCCGGTGGTCGGCCTGATGACCGAGTGGGTCAAGGGCAATGAGCTCGAGAAGCGCAACGCGGCCGGCGACCTCGGTGGCACCATGCGCCTCGGCGCCTACAAGGCGGCGCTGAAGAAAGACACGAAGATCGCGGATATCTACGGCTCGACCGATATCTCCGAGCGTCACCGCCACCGCTATGAGGTCAATGTCGACTACAAGGACCGGCTGGAAGACTGCGGCCTCGTCTTCTCCGGCATGTCGCCTGACGGCGTTCTGCCCGAGACGATCGAGTATCCCGACCATCCGTGGTTCATCGGCGTGCAGTACCACCCGGAACTGAAGAGCCGCCCGCTCGATCCGCACCCACTGTTCAAGAGCTTCATCGAAGCTGCGACAGAGCAGAGCCGGCTGGTCTGATCGAACCCAGGCTTGACGAATTTCATCGTCGCTTCCATTTTGTCAAAGACAGAAGGAGGCGACGATGACGTCTGCAGCGCGCAAGAGACAGGAAGCGCTCAAGGCCGCCGGGATGCGTCCCGTACGGATTTGGGTTCCTGATACGCGTCAGCCCGGATTTGCCGCGGAATGCCGCCGCCAATCGCTCCTGATTGCACAAGCCGACGAAGCCGATACCGATCTCGGCTCCTTCATGGACGAGGCACTTGCCGACATCGATGACGAAGAATGAGGCGTGGTGATCTTGTCACCGTTTCGATGCAAGGGGACTTTGGAAAACCTCGTCCCGCGCTCATCGTTCAAGCCGATGACTTCAATCTCACGTTCAACGTCACTGTTTTGCTTCTCTCCGCCACATTGATCGACGCACCGCTTGTCCGCGTAACAATCGCCCCGACCGCTGAGAACGGATTGAGGAAAGTATCGCAGGTGATGATCGACAAGACGATGACCGTTCGGCGTCAAAAGGTCGGCCAAGCGTTTGGCAAGCTTGACGACGAAGCGATGCTGTCGATCAGCAGTCTTCTCGCGCTTTTCCTGGGATTTGCCTGAGCGGCCCGATCGATCAAGTTCGCAGCGCAAAAAGCCGCCGACATTCAACGATGCGGCGGCTCCCTCATTCACCGGTTGAGGCGATCCGCCTCAGGCAGCCCGCTGGGGCCGAGACGGCGTGTCGGCCTGATCGCGAATCATGCCGCGCCGGTTGAGCTTGAAATGGTTGACCAGTTCGGCAAGCAGGGCGGCGCCCGCCGCGAGTTCCGAGCTGATACCCGTGGTGCGCTCCACCATGCCGGCGTTCTGCTGGGTCATCCGGTCGATCTGCGAGACGGCGTTGTTGATTTCCGAAAGGCCGGTCGACTGTTCGGCCGCGGCGGTCGCGAGCGCGGTCATGTTCGTGTCGATCGATTCGACATATGTCTCGATCTCGTTCAGTGCCGAGCCGGTGGCATCCACCAGGCGGACACCTTCATTCACTTCCTTGCCGGAGTTGTCGATCAGACCCTTGATTTCCTTGGCAGCCTTGGCGGAACGCTGCGCCAGTTCGCGAACCTCCTGGGCGACGACGGCAAAGCCTTTGCCTGCCTCACCCGCGCGGGCAGCTTCCACGCCGGCATTGAGCGCCAGGAGATTAGTCTGGAAGGCGATCTCGTCGATGACGCCGATGATCTGGCCGATCTCCCTGGACGCCGAAGCGATCCGCTGCATGGCGGTGATGGTCTCTCGCACCACCGATGCGGAGGAGGAGGCGGACGCGCGTGCGTTCTGCACGAGCTTGCGGGTCTCCTGTGTATTCTCGGTCGAGGATTTGACCGTCGCCGTCACCAGTTCCAGCGCGGCCGAGGTCTCTTCGAGCGAGACCGCCTGTTCCTTGGTGCGCTCGGAGAGTTGTTCCGCAGCCTGGCGCATTTCCTGGCTGTTGCCGTTCAGCGCGTTGGTCTGCTGCAAGACCTTGACGAGCGTCGCCTGGAAAGCGCCGATCGAGGTATTGAAGTCGCGTCGCAGCGTCTCGAACTCGCCCACGAATGGCTCGTCGATCGTCTGGCGGATATTGCACTCCGACAGGCGGGCGAGGCCGGCTCCGAGATCGTTGACGACCTTCATGCGCTCGGTGACGTCGGTGGCGAACTTCACCACCTTGAAGACGCGGCCGGAGTCGTCGAGGATCGGATTGTATGACGCCTGGATATAGATTTCGCGGCCGCCCTTGGCGATCCGCTTGAATTGGTCGGCTGCGAATTTACCGGCCGCAAGGTCGGCCCAGAACGCCTTGTAAGCGGGCGTCCGGCTATAATCGCCCTCGCAGAACATCGAATGATGCTTGCCGGCGATCTCGTTCAGTGAATAGCCGAGGGCAGCCAGGAAGTTCTCGTTGGCCGTAATGATATGGCCGTCCGGGGTGAACTCGATCACCGCCTGAGCGCGCGACAGCGCCTCTAGCTTGCCCTTGTCTTCTGCCGCCTGCTTCTTCGCAGCGGTAATGTCGGTCGCGAACTTCATAACCTTGAACGGCTTACTGCCGCGGAAGATCGGGTTGTACGTCGCTTCGATCCAGATCTCGCGGCCGCCCTTGGCGATGCGCTTGTACTGACGCTGATCGTATTGTCCCTCGCCGAGACGCTTCCAGAAATCGGCATAGTCCTTGGAGTTTGCCTCGGCGGGCTCGACGAACATCCGGTGATGCTGCCCGACGATTTCGCGCAGTTCGTAGCCGACCGCTTTGCAGAAATTCTCGTTGGCGGTCAGAATTTTTCCGGTGAGGTCGAACTCGATGATGGCCTGCGATTTGTTGAGTGCATCCAGCACGGCGCTGGATGAACCCATGCCTGAAAGAATTCCAACCATTGAAAACCTCGACAACTATTCTTCGGTGAAAACGAATGGCCGAGACAATCGCGAATCTTGCTTAAATATTCGCTAAATGTTTATTAGTGTTGTATTTTTTCAGTTATACGCCCCTGAGTAGAGACCGGCTGCACCTTGCGGGCAGCCGGCGGATATGATCGCGGGTCAGCTCGCCATCAAGCCGCTTGCGGCAGTGGACCAATGTAGACCGAGCGTGGGCGGATCAAACGGCCGTTCAGAGCCTGCTCGCGCGCATGGGCGATCCAACCCACCGTACGACCGATGGCAAAGACGCCGGTGAATGCCTCGCGGGGGAAGCCGAGCGCATCGAGAAGCAATGCCGTGTAGAATTCGACATTGACGTCGAGCGGCCGGTGCGGTTTGCGCTGTTTCAGGATTGCCAGAGCGGCGCCTTCGATGGCTTCGGCAAGATCGATGCGATGGCGATCGACCTCGCCGGAGGCGGTGAGGCGCCTCAATGCCTGCTTCAACGCGTCGGCGCGGGGGTCACGGACCCGATATACCCTATGACCAAAACCCATAAGGCGCTCACCGCCGTCGAGCGCATTGATGATCCACCTCTCGGCATTCTCCGCGCTGCCGATCGCATCGAACATATCGAGGACAGGGCCGGGCGCACCGCCGTGCAGAGGACCTTTCAAGGCGCTGATGGCAGCCACGACCGAAGACGTCAGGCCGGCGCGTGTCGAGGCGATCACGCGCGAGGCGAAGGTCGAGGCATTGAGACCGTGGTCGGAGATGGTGACGAGATAGGCATCGAGCGCCGCGACTTGATCCGGGCTCGGCATCCGGTCACTATGCATGCGCAAAATATCGGCGGACTGCGAGAGAGTCTCATCAGGCGCTACGGGGATCTTGTTTGCCTGGAGCCTGAGGATCGCCGGCAGGAAAACGGCAGTTGCAGCCATCAGGCGCAATGCAGCGTCGAAATCTTCGCCGTCGGGCAACTGCGCGATCATGGCGCGCAATGCATCCACCGGCGGAAGTGCGATGATTGCGGGATCGACGTTTGCGACATAGGCGAAGAGATCTTTTCGCGCGGCACCGAGCAAGGTCTTCAACTGATCGCGGTCGACCGGGCATTCCACCAATCTGTCAAGCAGCAAAGCCGCCACGCTTTCAAAGGTGCCGTTGTAGACGAGGTTATCCAGCGATACGCCGCGAATGATCAGCCGGCCTGCCGCGCCGTCCACGTCCGACAGCTGCGTCTCGGCGGCGATGACATCTTCCAGTCCATTCTTCATGATGTTTCTCCTTTACCGGACCGAGGATCAGACCTAGATTGATTGACGTCAATCTTGATGCAATCGATCAACATGTGAGTGATCATGTCCTGGCTATCCACCGAGCAGGCGCTGGCGCAACTCGGCACCAAGCCGCAGACGCTTTATGCCAATGTCAGTCGCGGCCGGATCCGCGCCAAGCCGGATCCCGCCGATCCGCGGCGAAGCCTCTATCATTCCGACGACGTGGCGCGGCTGGCCGAACGGCATGCCGGACGGCGCAAGGCGGAGACGGTTGCCGCGGAGGCGATCCAGTGGGGCGAGCCGATGCTGCCTTCAACGATCTCCACGATCGTGAACGGGCGCCTGTACTATCGGCAGGAAGACGCCGAACGTTGGTCAGCGCATGCGACGCTGGAGGAGACGGCGGCGCTGCTTTGGGATAGTGGCCCTGTCGTCGTTCATGACGGTGTCGCTGTCGGCGGCACCTCCTCGCGTATCTCCGACGTTTTCATACATCTGGCTGGCCGAGCAGCGGTCGATCTCCCGGCACTTGGGCGCTCGCCGTCTGCGCTTGCGGCAGAGGCGGCCGATGTCCTCGCAACCGTGGCCGCCGCCCTGGCGCCCGGAGCGCACGAGGGAAGACCGATCCATGAGCGCCTGGCGCTCGGCTGGCAGCGACCGGACGCCGCCGACGTGTTGCGCCGCGCGCTGGTGCTAGCGGCCGAGCATGAGCTGAACGTCTCCGCATTCGCGGCGCGGGTGACGGCATCGTCCGGCGCTTCGCTTTCGGCAGCTACGCTCTCGGGCTTGTCGACACTATCCGGCCCGCGACACGGCGGCGCCTGGCGAAGCGCTGTACGACTTGTCGAGCACGCTCGCACCGTTGGGCCAGCGGAAGCGATCGGCGGGATGCTGGCAAGCGACGGGGTCGTCCGACCGTTCGGGCATAAACTCTACCCGCAGGGGGACGTCAGGGCCAAAGCGATCCTCTCGGCCTTCGAGGTGCCGCAACTCTACCGCCAGTTGGCCGAAACCGGCGAGGAACTGCTGGGTGAGGCTGCAAACATCGATTTCGCGCTCGTGGCGATGACCGAGGTCTTCGAACTGCCACCGGAATCGCCGCTGGTCGTCTTCGCGCTTTCCAGGTCGGTGGGATGGCTGGCACACGCCATGGAGCAGGTTCTGACGGGGCGGATGATCCGGCCCCGCGCGCGCTACACCGGTCCGGCGATCGATGTGTGAGCAGGGCAGGCATCCAGCAATTCGGCGTTGACGTTTTTGCGGGCGTGCGGCAGCAATCGGAGTATGTTGGTCGCGCCGCATCGCGCGGCACGGGGGATATCGATATGTTCAGGATCCGCAACGGCCTTCTTGCGCTTTCCGCGATCATTACCGCGACATGCGTGATGATCCCGACCACCTCGCAGGCGCAATCGGCGGGATGCGCGATGGAGCGTGTGCGCGGCACGTCGCGGCAGATCATGCGCTGCGCCGACGGGGTGACCGTCACCGCCGAGGGCGGAGCGCGTTTCAATCTCGTGGACAACAACGGCGATGGGCGCGCGGATGCTGTGTCGCTCAGGAACAAGGCGGTTCTGATCGATGTCGACAGCGGCAGGCGGGCGGGCGGTTTTCAGGTGGTGACGCCGCAGGCGATCGCCGCGGTGCGAGGCACGCGCTGGGCCGTCGACGTCAAGAACGGGACGACCTCGGTCTTCGTCGTGCGTGGCCGCGTCGCCGTCGGGCGGCCAACAGGACGGCAAACGGTTGTCCTTTCGGTGGGCGAGGGCGTGGATGTGACGCGCGGCAGTGAGCCGTTGACGGTCAAGCGCTGGCCGCGACCACGCGCGGCCGCACTCCTTGCCCGCCTCGGCCAGTAGGCGACGATGACGCCACGGCAATTCCTGGTCACCATTGCGCTCATTCTGGCCGCCCTGTGGGGCGGCTTCCTCGGCTATGTGCATGTCGATGGCAATTCCGGCTTTCTCAACAGGATGGAAGCGTCGCTGACCGATATCAGGAGCACGCTGATCGGCGCGCGCCGGCCGCCTCGTGTCGTGAGCATCATCGCCATCGACGATCGCACCGCCGCTACGAACGGCTACCCGCTGCCGCGGGCCACACTTGCCAGGCTGGTGCGCACGATCGGGGCGCTGAAGCCGAAGGTGGTGGCGCTCGACCTGCTGCTGGTCGATCCGGGCCCGGAGGAGGGTGACGCGGCGCTTACCTCGGCACTGAGCGAGGTTCCCAGCGTGGTTGCCGCGGCCGGCGTATTTCCTGAAAGTACCCAGTCGGTGACACGCGACAGTAATGATCCGCTCGCCGCGATCCCCGTTGCCAGCGAGGTGTTGCTGCCGCTTGCCCGCTTTGCCGACGCCGCCGCCATCGGCGTCGTCAACGTCGCCACGGACCAGACCGGCACGCCGCGCTTCATCCCGATGATCTCGCGCGGGGAAAAGCGGGTGGATGCATCCTTTCCGCTGCGGGCCGCGTCACTGGCGCTCGGCATCCAGCCGGTCTTTTCGCCCGGTGGACTGGCGCTCGGCGATCACAGGCTGCCCACCGACGGCGGCCAGCGGCTGCCGCTGACCTTCTACGGCCCGCGCGGCACGATTTCCACCTACAGCGCCGCTGATGTGCTAAACGGAAAGCTGCCGACCTCGGCTGTGGAGGACAAGGTCGTCGTCATCGGCTCGACGGTGACCGGCGGCGGCGACGTGTTCCCAACGCCGTTCGATCCGGTGCTGCCGGGCGTCGAGGTGATGTCGACGGCGATCGCCCATCTCGTGGCCGGCGACAGCATCGTGCGCGACTACAACATCCGCAGCTTCGATGCGCTGACGGCGATTGTTCTTCCGGTAGCGTTGATCGCTCTTCTCGCCTGGCGGCGCAGCGTGGTCGGATATGGCACGATGGCGGCGATCGTGCTCGTCTGGGCAGGGCTGAACATGGCGGCCTTCGCACATGGCTATTGGTTCAGCGCGGCGTTGCCGATCGCGGCGGCACTGCCGGCGGTGATCCTGTTCGGCGCCTATGAGCTGTGGAACGATCGGCGGCAGGCGACAAGGCTGGCTGCGCAGAGCGATCTCCTGCAGCGGGTCGACGCGGCAGGGCTGGGGGAGTGGCTAGCGCGAGATCCTGATTTTCTCGCCAAGCCGGTGCGGCAGGACGCAAGCGTGGTGTTCATCGATCTCTCGGGCTTTACCGGTCTCAGCGAGGCGATCGGCGTGAGCGAGGTGCGCGAGATCCTTAGCGGCTTCTTCGAACTCGTCAGCGGCGAGGCGCGGTCGCATGGCGGCACGATCACCAGCTTCATGGGGGACGGCGCGATGATTCTCTTCGGTCTGCCGAAGCCGGGTGGAGAAGATGCGACGAGCGCGGTCGCCTGCGCCGTCGGACTGTGCAACCGGATGCGAAAATGGGTGCCGGAGCAGCCGCGGCTTGCCGAGCGCAAGGTCGGCTTCAAGGTGGGGGCACATTGCGGCCCGGTGGTCGCGTCGCGGCTTGGAACCGGCTCGCGACAGCAGATCACCGCGACGGGCGACACCGTCAATGTGGCGAGCCGTCTGATGGAAGTGGCGGCAGCCCATGGCGCAGAACTGGCACTCAGCAGCGCCTTGTTGCAGGCGAGCGGCGAGGCGGGTGCGGGTATCATCTCCGGCGGCATTCTTGAAGGACCGGAGATCGCCAGAATTCGCGGAAGGGCGGAAAGTATCGAGGTTCGGTTCTGGCGCGGACATCCGCTTTGACATTTGCGGCCTGACGAAGTAGAGACGGCGCAACATTTCAGCCGGCTGGTTCCGGCCACGGCGCAGCATGCGCGTGTAAAATCCGAAAGACAGACAAATGACAGATTTCAACGGCGTCGTTCCGGCGATCGCCAAGGCGTTGGCAAAGCGCGGTTACAACTCGCTCACGCCGGTTCAACAGTCCATGCTCGATCCGGCGCTCGCCGCATCGGATGCGCTGGTTTCGGCGCAGACCGGATCCGGCAAGACCGTGGCCTTCGGCCTGGCCCTGGCGCCGACGCTGCTCGGCGACGAGGAACGCTTTCCCTCCGCCGCGGCACCGCTGGCACTGGTAATCGCGCCGACTCGTGAACTGGCGCTTCAGGTCAAGCGCGAGCTCGAATGGCTCTACGAGATGACCGGCGCGGTCATCGTCAGCTGCGTCGGCGGCATGGACATCCGTAGCGAGCGCCGCGCGCTCGAACGTGGCGCCCATATCGTCGTCGGCACGCCGGGCCGCCTCTGCGACCATATTCGCCGCCGTGCGCTCGACATGTCCGAGCTCAAGGCCGTCGTGCTCGACGAGGCCGACGAGATGCTCGACCTCGGCTTCCGCGAAGACCTGGAATTCATCCTCGAGGCATCGCCTGACGATCGCCGCACGCTGATGTTCTCGGCAACGGTTCCGGCTGCCATCGCCAAGCTCGCCAAGAGCTACCAGAAGAACGCCGTGCGCATCGCGACGACGACCGAGGAAAAGCAGCACGTCGATATCGAGTATCGCGCGCTGGCCGTTGCCCCGAGCGACCGCGAGAATGCCATCATCAACGTGCTGCGCTATTACGAGGCGACCAATGCGATCGTCTTCTGTTCGACGCGCGCAGCCGTGAACCACCTGACCGCACGTTTCCATAACCGTAATTTCAACGTGGTGGCTCTCTCGGGTGAGCTGACGCAGAACGAGCGCAGCCACGCGCTGCAGGCAATGCGCGACGGACGCGCCCGCGTCTGCATCGCGACCGATGTCGCCGCGCGCGGCATCGACCTTCCGGGGCTGGATCTCGTCATTCATGCCGACCTGCCGACCAACCCGGAAACCCTGCTTCACCGCAGCGGCCGTACCGGTCGTGCCGGTCGCAAGGGCGTCAGCGCGCTGATCGTGCCGCTCAGCGCTCGCCGCAAGGCCGAGCGCCTGCTCGACAACGCCGGCATTTCGGCGGCCTGGGCGCTGCCGCCGTCGGCCGACGAGGTAATCGCGCGCGACGAGGAGCGGTTGCTCGCTGATCCGATCTTCGAGGAAGCGATGCGCGAGGAAGATCAGGACCTGATCGCCCGCCTGCTGTCCGCCCATGGCGCCGACAAGCTGGCGACCGCCTTCGTCAACCTCTATCGCGCCAACCAGTCGGCGCCCGAGGAATTGATCGAGATCACGCTGCAGGGTGGCCAGCGCAAGCCGCGCGAGCATTCGGATGGTCCGCGCGAGCCGAGCCAGAAGGGACCGCGCGACGATTTCGGCGCCAGCACCTGGTTCTCGATCTCCGTCGGCCGCAAGCAGAACGCCGAGCCGCGCTGGCTGATCCCGATGCTTTGCCGCAACGGCAACGTCACCAAGCGCGAGATCGGCGCGATCAAGATGCAGCAGGACGAGACCTTCGTCGAGATCGCCGCCGACAGCGCCGAAGCCTTCATGCAGGCGATCGGCCCGAACAAGGCGCTGGAGCGCGGCATCCGCGTGACGCAGCTGCCTGGAACGCCCGATCTCGTCGGCCGCTCCGCGAGCCCCAAGCCCTATGCCGCCAAGAAGAACTTCGGCGAGCGCCGCGACTATGGCGATGACCGCCCGAAGCAGAAGTTCGGCGACCGCGACGATTTCCGCAAGGGACCGCGTTCGGAAGGTGCCGGCGATCAGGGCGAGCGCGATTCCAAGCCGTGGAGCAAGAAGCCCGGCAAGGCCAAGTTCGAGGGAAAGCCCAAGTTCGAAGGCAAGCCTAATTTCGAAGGTAAGCCAAAATCCCAGGGCAAGCCGGGCGCCAAGCCTAAATTCGCCAAGAAGAAGGGCTGATAGCGCCGACGCGCGACTGGCGGGGAGGGTGTGATCGATGACACGACGATCCTCGCCGCCATGCTCAACGACGACCGCTGAAGCCCCGATCCCGCTGGACGAGGCGTCGGCTCCGAACGATCCTGCATTTGCCGCAGCGCAGGCGTTCATCGCAGCCAATCTGCGGCTGCAGCCGGCACTCGGCATTCCAGACATTCACCTCTACACCGCCCATGCGGGGAGCAGGCTTTCGCGTCTTGGCGGAAGCGACGACGTGCCGCCATACTGGGCCTATAACTGGGCCGGCGGAACGGTGTTGGCGCGGCACATCCTCCAGCATCCAGATATCGTGCGGGGCCGCCGCGTTCTCGACCTTGGCGCGGGGGCGGGCATCGTCGCGATCACGGCCGCGAAATGCGGCGCCGCGGATGTAACGGCCGTCGATATCGATCCCAACGCGATTGCCGCGATCGACCTAAACGCCGCGGCGAACGATGTCGCGATCCGGGCCGTGCGGGCCGATCTGATTTCGGCGGAACCGCCAGCGGTCGATATCGTGCTTGCGGGCGATGTGTTCTACGACGCCGAGCTTGCCGAGAGAATGCTGCCATTTCTCCGTGCCTGCAGAGAGAAGAAAATCGAAGTTCTGATCGGAGATCCGCGCCGAGCGCCGTTGCCGGCCGATCGGCTGACATTATTCGCGGAATACGCGGTTCCTGACTTCGGCCATGGCGCGGGCGAGGTTGTCGCCGGTGTGTTCGGCATTGACCCCTGAGCCGGCGATTGGCTCAACCGGCGCTGGCCTGCAAGGCTTTCAAGATTTCGAGTGCGTGGTCGGCCCTATCGGCGGGCACGAAGACATGATCGTGATGGTAGGCCGCCACCATGTTGCAAGGGATGCCTTCCTCGCTCAGCGCCGATGCGACGGCGGCGGTCAGCCCAACACCTTCCAGCGATGAATAGACTTCGAGCACGATGCGCCGCATCGGCAGATCGCAAGGAAGGCCGAGGTCAGCGGCGGTGCTCGTAGCAAGGATGAAGGATAGGCCTTCCGCCTCCCGGAAAGAGGCGAGCGCAAGCGGGAGTGCGCGAACAAGGATGCGCTCGTCTCTAGAGGTGCAGAAGACGAAGCTACCCTCGGCAAGGATCGGCGTCATGCCTGACAGCATCGCCTTGCGATCACGGACTGGTTCCGGCGTCCTCATGGCTCCTCGCTCCATCGCTCATGGCAGAAGGATAGCATGAGCCACGATCCGCGCGAAGTCTTCAGGCTATGACGGGCAGCTCGGCAAAGTGTCAAACCCTGAAGGCGACCTCGATGTTTTGCCGATCCTGGGCGATCACGCGGCACATCGTTTCGAAGCCCTCTCCCTTGATCGCCAGCATGAACTCGGCCGGTATGCCAGCCGAATTGGATACCGAGAGGCCCGCGCTGTCTTCGCCCAGTGACTTGATGGTGCAATCGATCGTCGAGCGGCGATCGTTGAAGACGATGGAACCGGCCTTGAGCACGCGGCGGCGCGCGCCTGTTGCGTGGTCGGTGCGGATCGCGTTCCACGCGATGCACTGGTTCCGTCCACGGTTCTTCGCGTGATACATCGCGGCATCCGCCTGCGCGATCAGCGTTTCGATGTCCTTGCTGACGATCGACAGCGACGCGATGCCGAAGCTCGCGGTCACGTTCAAGGCGCCGTAGTCGCCGCGCACCGGCTTCGAAGCGATGGCGGCCCTGATCTTCTCGGCGGCGGCAAGCGCGCCTTCGCGGTCTATATGTGGGAGAACGACGCAGAACTCCTCGCCACCCAGACGGCCGAAGATATCGCCGGCCCGAAGATTGGCCCTGCAGGTCGCCGCAACGGTGCGCAAGACTTGGTCGCCGGCGGCGTGGCCGTGCGTATCATTCACACTCTTGAAGTGGTCGATATCGAGCACGATGCAGGAGAGATTGTGCTGGTGCCGGAGCGCCAGGGAGATCAGCTGGTCGGCCTCCTGTTTGAAGGCGCGCCGCGTCAGCGCATCCGTCAAACTATCGGTGGCTGCCGACTGCATCAGCTCGATCCGGTCCATGGCGGCGCCCGCCAGTTCCTGGAGGATGCCCAGATCCTTCGCGCTGAAGGATCGTGGCGTCCGGTCGATCGCGCAAACGGTGCCGACGACGTGCCCGTCCTTGGTATTCAGGGGAACGCCGGCATAGAAGCGCACATGGTTCTCGCCCGTGACAGCCGGATGCTGGGCGAAGCGCTGATCCTTGGTGGCGTCCTGGACGACCATCGCCTCTTCGTAATCCACCACGTAGCGGCAGAAAGTATCCTCGCGCGGTACTTCCTCGTTCGAAAGGCCCGAGCAGGCCTTGTACCATTGGCGATGCGCATCGATCAGCGTTACGAGACCGATGTCGACGGTGAAAATCTGTTTGATCAGGCGGACGATTCGGTCAAATCCGTCGTCGCGAGGGGTATCGAGAAGATCCAGCTGTTCAAGCGCCGCGAGGCGCTCCATTTCCCGCTTTTTCGCGTCTTCCGACGACTTCCCGAATGCCTTCACTACTGCCACGTCTTCATTCCCTAGCGGACTGAGATAAGAATTGGTCGCATATATTGGTGAACAAATCGAAACCAACAGCCCAGGGCAGAATTTACCAAACCGTTACCGCCAGCCTAAGCGTCCGCTTGCGTACCAAGCAGGTCTGGGCGGATGAGCATGACAGGGCAAGCACTGCCCGCCGCAAGCTCCGGCGCATGGGGCGGCCGGATGATCAGGCAGTCGGCGTTGGCGAAGGTTTTCATCATCGACGAATCCTGCTTGCCGAAGGGCTCCGCCGTCAGTCTGCCGCTGGCCGAACGCATAAGACGCGCGCGGACATAATCCTGGCGCTGATCGTTGGCCTTGAGCGTCGTTGCCGCTTCGACAGTCGTGATCCGATCCACGGCGGGCAGGGAGGCAAGCCGGCGGATCAGCGGTTCGAGGAACAGCAGTCCGCAGACGAGGCTGGAGACGGGATTGCCGGGCAGGCCGAGCACATGCGTATTCCCCAGGCTGCCGACCATCAGCGGCTTTCCAGGGCGCATGGCGATCCGCCAGAAATCGAGCTGCATGCCGGCGCGCAGAAGCGTCGCCTGGACGAGATCGTGATCTCCGACGGAGGCACCGCCGAGCGTGACGATCACATCGACATCAGCTTTTCGGGCCTGCTCCACGGCGGCGGTTATCGCATCGGTATCATCGGGCACGATGCCGAGATCGAGCACGTCGGCGCCGGCCTTGCGGGCAAGTGCGGCGATGCCGAAGGTGCTGGAGGCTATGATCTGCGCCGGTGCTGGGTTGCTTCCCGGCGGCAACAGCTCGTCGCCGGTGGCAAGCAGCGCCACAACTGGCTTGCGCAGGACGTCGAGCGTGGCGTGGTTCATGCCGGCGGCGACCGTAAGCCGGGAGAAATCGATCACCGTGCCGGTTTTGAGCACGGCTTCGCCTTCAACGAAATCCTGCCCGCGTGGGCGGATGTGTTGGCCGGGGCGAATTGGGAAGGTGGTGCGAATGCCACCGGCCGTCTTTTCCGCATCCTCCTGGAGGAGAACGCTGTCGGCGCCTTCTGGAACCGGCGCGCCGGTGAAGATGCGAACCGTCTCGCCCTTGCCCACGTTGCCATCGAACGCGTGGCCGGCCGAAGACGTCCCGATGAGTTTCAGCTCGGCGCCGGGGGCAGGAGCATCCTCGCCGCGCAGCGCGTAGCCATCCATGGCGGAGGAATTGAAGGGCGGCTGTGTCAGCCTTGCCTTGAGGTCGGCGGCCAGCACGCGACCTTCGGCTTCAGCGAGCGGCACGGCTTGCATTGCTGCGATCGGTCGCGCACGGGACAACAGGCGCTCCTGCGCCTCGGCGACCGGCAGCAGGCTCATTTGCGATGCTCCGGGTGGCGGAAATCGCCAGACTTGCCGCCCGACTTCGCAAGCAGCCTGACGCCGCCGATTTCCATCGCCTTGTCCGCCGCCTTGGCCATGTCGTAGATCGTCAGGCAGGCGACGGAGACAGCCGTCAGCGCCTCCATCTCGACGCCGGTCTTTCCCGTGAGCTTGGCGGTGGCCGTGACGCGCAGGCCGGGCAGGGCGCCGTCTTCCTCGATATCGACCGACACCTTGGTCAGCATCAGCGGATGGCAGAGCGGAATGAGATTGCTGGTCTGCTTCGCGGCCATGATGCCGGCGAGGCGGGCGGTGCCGATGACATCGCCCTTCTTGGCGTCGCCGGCGCGGATCAGCGCCAGCGTTTCCGGCGCCATCTTCACGTGGCCCTCGGCGGTCGCCACGCGGACGGTCTCGGCCTTGTCGCCGACATCGACCATGTGCGCCTCGCCGGAGGCATCGATGTGGGTCAGGCCGGCCTTTTCGCTCATGTCACTCGGCCGCCAGGGCGGCTTCGCCGAAGAGAATCGCCTTGGTGGCAGCGGTCACGTCATCCTTGCGCATCAGGCTTTCGCCGACGAGGAAGGTGTTGATGCCCGACGCCTGGAGGCGCTTGCAGTCGGCATTGGTGAAGATACCGCTTTCGCCGACCAGCAGGCGATCGGCCGGAACCATGGCCGACAGCGTTTCGCTGACCGTCAGGCTGACCTCGAACGTACGCAGGTTGCGGTTGTTGATGCCGATCATCGGCGATGAAAGCTTCAGTGCCCGCTCGGTCTCTTCCGCGTCGTGCACCTCGACCAGAACGTCCATGCCGAGACCGAGAGCCTCGTCCTGCAGGCGTTCGGCCTCGTCGTCGGTGAGCGACGCCATGATCAGCAGGATGCAATCGGCGCCCCAGGCGCGGGCTTCCTGGACCTGGTAGGTGTCGAACATGAAATCCTTGCGCAGCGCCGGCAGCGAGCAGGCAGCGCGGGCGGCGGTGAGAAACTCCGGCGCCCCCTGGAAGCTCGGCGTATCGGTCAGCACCGACAGGCAGGCTGCTCCGCCGAGTTCATAGGCCTTGGCCAGCGAAGGCGGATCGAAATCCGGGCGGATCAGGCCCTTGGACGGGCTTGCCTTCTTGATCTCGGCAATCAGGCCGACCTGTCCGGCATCACGCTTGGCAACCAGCGCCTTGTGAAAGCCGCGCGGTGCCGACTGATCGGCCTGCATGGCCTTCAGATCCGCAAGCGAGACGCTGGCCTTGGCGGCGGCGATCTCTTCGCGCTTGTAGAGTTCGATCTTCTTCAGGATGTCGGTCATGGCTTCATTCTAGTCGATATCGTTGGACACGGCGACGAGTTTGTCGAGCGCCGCGGCGGTGGCGCCGCTGTCGAGCGACTGGGCGGCAAGACGCATGCCGTCGCGAATGGTTTCGGCCTTGCCGGCGATGACAAGCGATGCCGCGGCATTGGCTAGCGCGATGTCGCGATAAGCGTTGCGGGCGCCGCTCAAGACGTCACGGAGTGCTGCGGCATTGACGACGCCGTCGCCGCCCTTGATGGCTTCGAGTTGCACCGCATCGACGCCGAAATCGGCGGGCGAGAGCTGGAAGGTGCGGATCTGGCCATTTTCGAGCGCTGCAACATCGGTGGTGCCCGTCGTGGTGATCTCGTCGAGACCGCTGCCATGGACGACCCAGACGCTTTCCGAGCCCAGGTCACGCATCACCTCGGCGATCGGCATGACCAGCTGCGGGGAATAGACGCCTAGCAGCTGGCGGCGGACGCCGGCCGGATTGGAGAGCGGGCCGAGCACGTTGAAGATCGTGCGAGTGCCGAGCTCGACGCGGGTCGGGCCGACGTGGCGCATGGCGGAATGGTGCTGCTGCGCGAACATGAAGCCGACGCCGGCCTCGCGGATGCAGCGGGAGATGGTCTCGGGCGTGACCTCGAGGTTGACGCCGAGGGCGGCGAGGCTGTCGGCCGCGCCGGATTTCGAGCTGAGCGCCCGGTTGCCGTGCTTGGCGACCGGAACGCCGGCGCCGGCGACGATCAGGGCCGCCAGCGTCGAGATGTTGTAGGTGCCGCTCGCATCGCCGCCGGTGCCGACGATGTCGATCGCATCGGCAGGCGCTTCCACGGTCAGCATCTTGGAGCGCATCGTGGTGACGGCGCCGACGATCTCGTCGACGGTTTCGCCACGCACGCGCAATGCCATCAGGAAGCCGCCAATCTGCGAAGGGGTGGCCTGGCCGGACATCAGGATATCGAAGGCCTGGCGGGCCTCGTCACGCGTCAGGGGCTCGCGGCTCGCGGCCTTCGCCAAAAGCGGCTTCAGATCGGTCATGCGTTGTCGCTCCCCTTAACGAACCGCCGCCTGCTCGGCGAGCGCCTGATTGATCGACGCGCCATACTGCGTCTGCAGCATGTTGACCATCTGATCGAGAATGTCATCACCTGCCGCATTGGCGAGCGAGGCGATCTGCTGGTCCTGATTGTTGAGCACATCGCCAGTCGGCTCGGTGTTCACTTCCGTGACCTTCAGCAGGATCTGCGTGGTCGGGTCGGCGCCGATCGCGGTGGCGACCGTGTCCATCGGGCCGGTGAAGGCGGCGCGCACGCCGCCGGCGCCGAGAACCGCGTCATCAAGACCGCGAACGATGCCGCTCTTGGTCTCAACGGTAATGCCGAGCGGGGCGGCGATATCGGCAAGCGACGTGCCCTTCTGGGCCTGCTGCTTCAGCTCGTCGGCCTTCTTGGCAAGCTCGACCTTCTGCTGCTCAGCCGTCCAGTCGGCCACGGCCTTGTCCTTGACTTCCTCGAGCGGGCGGTCGCGGGTGGCGATGACATCGTTGACGTCGAACCAGAGATAGCCGTCGGTGCCGACAGAAAGCGACGGCGGCGACATGCCGGCCTCGGTGCTGAACACGGCGCTCAGAACCTGCTGCTTGGCCGGGATGTCCTTGACCTCGTTGCCGCCCTTGTCGAGGCCACTCTGGTCGATCGCATCGATGACGACGGCCTTGAGCTTCAGTTGCGTGGCGATCTGCTCGAGAGTCGAGCCGGAGCTGCGCATATCCTCGATCTGGTCGTGGACATTGATCATTTCCTGCGAGGCATTGGCGACAGCCAGCTGCTTGCGGATGTCTTCCTTGACCTCGTCGAAGGTCTTGGTGGTCTCCGGCTTGATGTTTGAGATGCGCAGGATGACAGGGCCGAAGGAGCCATCAACGACCGGCGACGTGCCGCCATTGCGGCTGACGGCGAAGGCGGCGTCGGCGACGGCCTGATCGGGAACCTTGTCCTTGGTGAATTCGCCGAGGAGGACATCGCTGGCGGTCTTGCCCTGATCGGTGATCAGCTGGTCGAAGGTGGTGCCGGTCTTCAGCGCGGCAGCGGCCGCGTTGGCGAGATCCTTGTTCTGGAAGGTCAGCTGCTCGACGGTACGGGCTTCCGGCGTACGATAGGCGTCCTTGCGCTTGTCGAAATCTTCCCGAATCTGCTCGTCGGTGACGGAGGCCGCATCGGCGATGTCTTCCGGCTGGAGCTTCAGATAGGTGAACTTGCGATATTCGGGGGCGCGGTAGCGAGGCTTTGCGCCTTCGAACCACTTGGAGAGCACGTCGTCGGCCGGTGCCTTGATCGGCTCGATATTGGCGTTGGTCAACAGCAGGTAATCGATCCCGCGGCTTTCCTGGCCATAGAGCTTGAGGGCATCGACGAGCGCCTTCGGTGGCGTGAAGCCGTTGGAGATCGCATCGACGATCTGGCTGCGGACCGCGACCTTGCTGCGTTCCTTGATGTAGTCGTCCTCGCGGATGCCGGCATTGCGCAGACGCGAGGTGAAGAGATTGCGGTCGAACTGGCCGTTCACGGCCTTGAACGCCGGATCATCGCCGATCAGCTGGGCGAGACGATCCTGAGAAAGGCCGAGGCCCATGTCGTCGGCTAGCTGGTCCAGCGAAGCGCCGGCGACGAGCTGCGACAGAACCTGCTGTTCGACGCCGAAGGCGCGGGCCTGTTCGGGCGTCAGGCGCATGCCGAACTGCTGGCTCACATTCGCGACCTGGCGCTGATAGGCGAGGCGGAACTCATCGACATCCACCTTCTGGTCGCCCACCGAAACCACGGTCGTGCTGCTGCTGCCTGTCAGCAGCGAGTGGGACACGCCCCATATGCCGAAGGAGGCAACCAAAAGAAGCATCAGGAGCTTGGCGGCCCAGGTGTGGGCAGCTTTACGCAGAAGATCGAACATCGAAACGCAAACCTCGCATTCTTTTCGCCCGTTCGCGGGCAAAGCATTTGACGTTCCTTAGAGCAAAGCCGGCAGGAAATGAAGGGTTATCGCACGAAAACATCTGCGCTATACCGGGAGCTATTCGCGGGCCGGTCCGCACCACAAAAGACGCCGCCGACCGGAACCTTTCTGAGGGTAATATCGTTGTGCCACATCCGGAAAAAGAGGAGCTAACAATGGCCGACATGAAAACCGCCTC
This sequence comes from Hyphomicrobiales bacterium, assembly GCA_900471485.1. Classification (GTDB taxonomy): domain Bacteria; phylum Pseudomonadota; class Alphaproteobacteria; order Rhizobiales; family Rhizobiaceae; genus Rhizobium. The sequence continues at coordinate 173,971 of UCEU01000011.1, read as the reverse complement.
CGCCCAGTCCACAACCGCGCGGGTCAAGGCGGACATTGCTGCAGATGATCTCTCCGCACAGGTCGCAGCCCTGCGCGAGGATCTCGCACGGCTTTCGGAAAGCGTCGTCGCTCTGGGGCAGGGCGCCAAGACCGCTGTCGCCGATGAAGCCTCGGTCATGACTGAGCGGGTGCGCGACAAGGTGCGCGAAGAGCCGATCTTCGCGCTCGCCGTCACCGCCGGGGTTGCCTATCTTTTCGGCCTTATTAGCCGCCGATAGTCAACACCCCAAGAATCAGAAAGGGACCGATCGCGATGGCGAACGGTCCCTTTCTTTATGCTGAGGCATCAGCGCCGTATGATCCTGCCGACGGCGATCAGGATGCACGCGCCGATGAAGCCGGCGATCAGATAGGCAAGCCAGCCGGCGCCGAGCGTCAGACCGAGAGCCGACAGTATGGCATTGGCAACGATAGCTCCAACGATGCCAAGAATGATGTTCATGATCAGCCCCATGTTGCTGTTCATGAACTTTTCCGCCAGCCAACCGGCGAAACCGCCGATGATTATGGCGGCGATCCAACCCACGCCTGCGTCTTCCATATGATCTTCCTTCCGGGAAATAGCGAAGTGAACGATAGAGATGACTTCAATGACGGACATCAGCGGCACCCGTTCGCGAATAGGCGCGACATCGGGCAATCCGGCTTCGTCCCAATAAGGAGATAGGTGAGCCGCGTCGCTCGGCAAGGTAACGAGGAGGTCTCATCAAGCGCATTCAACCCAAGACAGAAATACAACCTGTAGAGGACTGCCTAGCGAAAATTCGACATAGCGTCGTGTCGCGACCAGAATGAGGTGGGGGGACTGATACAGCGACCACACCGCTACGGCCCCAAAATGGGGCTCTTGATGGAGCAGAGGCGCACCTTTTATGAGCACAAGCGGAAAAAGAAACAATTGTCGGGGATTGCCAAAAATAATACCAATTTAGCAATCGCAAACGTCAGCAGGCACACAATAGTAATACCAATCCGCAGTCGCCAGACGACTATTGCGCCGAGAGAAAAATGGCGATCGCCGCCAAATTCCGAGAAAAACTCATATTTTATATCACCGACTTGTGATGAACAGGCTAAGGAAAAGGCCGTTTTTGCCATCCGGGTGTCGTTAAAAAACATCATTTATGGCAAAAATTAGCTTTTCTTTCAGCAATCGCTTGCTCAACCTGCAATCTATGTCATGGTAGCAGCCTGCAAATGAGGGGAACCTGCCATGATCAATCTTCAGTCGGTTCGCAGTGACGCAACTCACGACCAACGCTTGCTGGACTGCCGCGCAGAAGTGGAGCCGGCACTTCACCAGATCATCAAGGATGCGCAGCAGAACGGATGGGCGCCCGCGGAGGTCGCGATGGCGATTGCCGACGCAGCCGACGATTACATCCTGCTTCTCGCCAATCGCAAGGCGACCGCGCACTGACAAGGCTCAGCCACCGTGTGGCTTAGCCGACGACAGTGAACGAGCTTAGACAGCTAACTTTATCAGATCGAAAACAAATGCCCGGCGCCGCAATCGCTTGTTCAGCAAGGCTCCGGGCACTTAAATACGGCGCATTGACAAACGCGTCAGGACACGACGACCTCCAAAGTCACCGGCTGGCGACGCTTAGCGGCCATCAGAAGATCGAGTTCCGTGGCGGACGGCCCGAACTTGTCATAGAGGCGCTTGGCCTCTTCATCGTCGAGGCGGTATCGGCGGGTGAACTCGGCGAGTTCGTATGCGCGCCCGCGCAGAACCTTGCGGGTGCCGAGGGTATGTTCGATGACGCTGGTCATGATGCAAGCTCCTTATTGCTTGACTGAGTAACTAGCGCGGCTTAACCTAGTGAACAGATTGATTTAATTAAATATTTCCTGGAACATTTTGGTCGCTCGCGCGTTTGGCACGCGGGCTTCCGGGCACTGTTATCCCAGTGACGTAAGGGGCCTCTGCCTTGTTCCCATCTCGAAGTCGAACGAACCCGCGATAGCGACGCGGAGGATTATATTCGCCGCAGCCGGCGCAAACCTCCGCAAGAAATGTGCCTAATGCACAGGAAACGAATATTTTTCTGTTGACCGCAATGGGGTGCCTGCATATGTTCCGCGCACTTCCAGCCGGGGCGTTGCCGCGGTGACAGGGAGAGCGTAGCTCAGCTGGTAGAGCAACTGACTTTTAATCAGTAGGTCATGGGTTCGAGCCCCATCGCTCTCACCATAAAATCAAGCACTTAGAATTAAGTATCGCCAGACATGCTGCGTCGCCGATCAATATGACGGCGGCCGTGGCGTTCATCGATTCCAAGGTCGCGACACTCGCTCGCGGTACTGCTCCCCACGGCGCGTCCCAGCCAAAAACTATACCCTCATTACCAAGATTTCATTTCGCTCCCGCTTCAATCCGTGGCAATTCGGCCATAGATGAGTCGCATGAAGGCTTACCCGTATTTATCGCGATGCGGGAATGACTTACCGATCGAGGAATGAATGAACGACACGGGAACCAGCACCGAGACGAAAGCAGCGAAGAGCGGGAACGCCGATCTCGCGACCATCCTTGCCGCGTCGGGAACGCAGCGCAAAGGGCGGCGCTGGCGGGGGCGGTTGCTGGTGCTCGGCTTGGTGCTACTCGCGGGCGGCGCGGCCTACTATTACTATTCGGGCAGCAGGCAGAGCCAATACAGCTACACCACCCAGCCGGTGAAACGCGGCGATCTGACCGTGCTGGTCACGGCAACCGGGTCCGTACAACCTACCGAACAAGTGGATATCTCCAGCGAGCTTTCCGGCACCGTGCGCGACGTCAACGTCGACTACAACAGCGATGTGAAAGCGGGTGAGGTGCTGGCCGTGCTCGATACCAACAAGCTCGAGGCTGACGTGAAGAGCTCCCGCGCCAAGCTTGCTTCCGCGAAAGCCAACGTCGTCAAGGCCGTGGCGGACATGCAATCGGCCGACAGCTCCTACCAGCGCTATCGCAATCTGGTGCAGAGCAACGTTTCCACACAGCAGAGCCTGGAAGATGCGCGTTTCAAGTATGAATCTGCGGTTGCCACCAAGGACATCAACGAGGCGACCGTGCTCTCCTCGGAAGCCGACTTGCAGCTCGCCGAGGTCAATCTCGCCAAGGCCAAGATCGTTTCTCCGATCGACGGCGTGATCCTGACGCGTTCGGTCGATCCGGGCGCGACGGTTGCGGCCTCGCTCTCGGCGCCGGTGCTCTTCGTCATCGCCGGCGATCTCAAGCAGATGGAACTGCAGGTCGATGTCGATGAGGCCGATGTCGGGCAGATCGCGGTCGGGCAGAAGGCGACGTTCACGGTCGATGCCTATCCTGACCGGACCTTCCCAGCCGAGATCAAGCAGATCCGCTTTGCCTCGGAAACGACCAACAACGTTGTGACCTACAAGGCGATCCTCTCGGTCGACAATGCCGATCTGCTGCTGCGTCCGGGAATGACGGCCACAGCCGACGTGACCGTCGAAGCCGTCAAGGATACGCTGATGGTGCCGAACGCAGCCCTTCGCTACGCGCCGCCTGCGGCCGAAGCGTCGCGCGGCGGCGGCCTCTTCGGGCTGTTCCGTCCGCCCCGCATGGGACCGCGCGGCGGCAGACAGGGCGGCGAGACGCTCACCGGCAGCAAGCGTCGCATCTGGGTTCTACAGGCCGGAAAGCCCGCGCCTGTCGTCATCCAGGTCGGATCTTCGGACGGACAGTTCACGCAGGTCACATCTGGCGACCTGAAGGAAAATGCCGCCCTGATCGTCGATGCGACGGCGCAGATGAAGTAGGCGGTGACGAGATGACCAGTCCGCCGCTTCTTGAATTCAGGCAAGTCTCGAAGACCTATGGTCACGGCGAGGCGACGATCCATGCGCTCAACCGAGTCGATCTGTCGATCCGCGCGGGCGAGTTCGTGGCCATCATGGGGCCTTCAGGCTCCGGAAAATCGACGGCGATGAACATCCTCGGCTGCCTCGATGTACCGAGCTCCGGTGACTACGTATTTCAGGGCCTTTCGACACAGGGCTTCGACCGCGCGCAACTGACCTTGCTGCGACGGCATATGCTGGGCTTCGTCTTTCAGGGGTTCAATCTGCTGTCACGCACTTCGGCGGTGGAGAATGTCGAGTTGCCGCTGGTCTACCGCGGCATGCCAGCCGGCGAGCGACATCGGAAAGCCAAGGAAGCGCTCAGGCTGGTTGGCCTCTCAGGGCGAGAGAACCACAAGACGCAGGAGCTTTCCGGCGGCCAGCAGCAGCGCGTGGCGATCGCCCGGGCTATCGTCACCGAGCCGTCGCTGCTGCTCGCCGACGAGCCGACCGGCAATCTCGACACCAAGACCAGCATCGAGATCATGGACCTGATGACGCGGCTCAACCGGGAAGAGGGGATCACCATCGTGATGGTTACCCATGAACCCGACATCGCCGCTTACGCGGGACGGCTGCTACGCTTCATCGACGGCAAACTGGAGACGGAAGCCGAGCATAAGGGGAGGGTCGACCATGTTCTTTGAGACCCTAAAACTGGCGCTACGCGCCATCAGCCGCAACATGCTACGCTCGTTCCTGACGGTCCTCGGCGTCGTTATCGGCGTCGCGGCCGTCATCGCGCTGGTGACGATCGGCAACGGCACGACCGCACAGGTGACGACCGAGCTTTCCCGGCTTGGAACCAACATGCTGTTTGCCCGGCCTGGCCAGTTCGGTCCCGGCCGCGCCAGCACGGAAGCGCGGCGTTTCACGACCAAGGACGTCGATGCGATCCGCGAACAGGTGCCCGATATCAGAGCCGCGGCGCCGTTGAACCAGACGACGGCGACGGTGATCTATGGCGGCCAGAGCCACTCCACGACGGTGATGGGCACGACCAACGACTATTTTATCGCGCAGGACTGGGACATGGCGATCGGCCGCACGTTCGATGCCGCCGAAGAGCGTGGCAGGGCGCGCTGCATCCTCGGTGAGACCGTGCGCTCGCAACTCTTCGGCGCCGCCGATCCAACAGGACAGCAGGTCCGTGTGGGCAAGGTTTCCTGCGGTGTGATCGGGGTGCTCGCCAAGCGTGGTCAATCGGGCATGGGCAACGACCAGGACGACGTCGTGATCATGCCCGTGAAGGTCTATCAGCGTCGCGTCGGCGGCCGAGCCAATGCCAATGTGCAGATGATCGTGATTTCGGCCCGTGACGGCGTTTCGACCGCCAAGATCCAGACAGATACCGAGAACCTGCTGCGTGAACGGCGGAAGATCATTCCCGGGCGCGAAGACGATTTCAACGTCAACGACATGACGCAAATCGCTGAAGCCATGACGGGAACGACGACCCTTCTAACCGGTCTGCTCGGCGCGGTGGCGGCGATCAGTCTGCTGGTTGGCGGCATCGGCATCATGAACATCATGCTGGTATCGGTGACGGAGCGGACTCGCGAGATCGGCATTCGCTTGGCGATCGGGGCGCTGGAAGGGCAGGTGCTCATGCAGTTCCTGGTCGAAGCCGTGGCTCTGTCGATTTTCGGCGGCATCGCCGGCATCCTGCTTGGGCTCGGACTGGGCTTTGGCGCCAGCGCGGCATTGAAGATCCCCTTCGTCGTCAGCCCTATGATGATTGCCGTCGCCTTTGCCTTCTCGGCGGCGATCGGCATGATCTTCGGCTATTTCCCGGCGCGCCGGGCAGCGCAGCTCAACCCGATCGAGGCGTTACGCCACGAATAGGCAGGGCCGGAAGAGGCCCGCCGGAGACATGGAGACCTTCGCATCCATGACGTGCGTGGAGACATAAAATGGTTGCAATACAACCATTTGATACCTTGTCATCGCAAGCTCCCCATGGCATTTGAGATATATCAGAAAATGCGAATGGATTCGGGATGCAGGATTCTCTGAGCCACCGTGCCTATCTTGCGCTGGAGCACGCGATCGTGACGCTGGCGCTGCAGCCGGGCGCGCTGGTGACCGAGAAGCAATTGATCGAGCTTTCCGGCCATGGTCGCACCCCGGTGCGCGAGGCAATCCAGAAATTGGCCTGGCAGGGGCTCGTGCTGGTCAAACCGCGTGTCGGCCTGCAGGTGGCATTCATCAAAGACACCGACCATGGCCATGTCATGCAGGTGCGTCGCGAACTCGAGCCGATCGCGGCGGCCCTTGCGGCGGAGCACGCCACGCAGGCGCAGCGGGACCAACTTGCTCTATGCGCCACGACCATGCGTCAAAGTGCTGAAAGCGGCGACCTCGAGGGCTTCTTCGCTGCCGACAAGACCTTCGACGAGATTCTCGAAGAGGCCTGCCCGAACGCATTTATCACCTCGGCGCTAGGACCGGTGCAGACCCATTCTCGAAGGCTTTGGTATTCGAACGCTGAAGCCGAGCGCACACAGCGATCGATCTCGCTGCATGTGGCGACAATCACCGCCATCCAGCAGGGTGAAGCGGACGCGGCGCGCGTGGCAATGGGCAGGTTGATCGACTATCTCAGCCAGACATGAAAACGGCTCCGTTTCCGGAGCCGTGAACATTTTCAGAAATCAGCTCGAATTCAGCCGACGAAAGCGCGTTCGATGACGAATTCCGCTGGCTTGCTGTTGGCACCCTCGTTGAGGCCTGCCTTTTCCAACAGTTCCTTGGTGTCCTTCAGCATGGCCGACGAACCGCAGATCATGCCGCGGTCAATCGACGGATCGAGCGGCGGAACGCCGAGGTCGGTGAACAGCTTGCCCGACGAGATCAGGTCGGTGATGCGGCCTCGATATTCGAAGTCTTCGCGTGTTACCGTCGCGTAGTGGCGCAGCTTGTCACCAACGACTTCCTTGAGCAGCTCGTCGTGCTGGATCTCGTGCACGAGGTCGAAGCCGTACTTCAGTTCGGCGACGTCGCGCGTCGTATGGGTGAGGATGACTTCCTCGTACTTCTCGTAGGTTTCCGGATCGCGGATCAGGCTCGCGAAGGGCGCGATGCCGGTGCCGGTCGAGAACATGTAGAGACGGCGGCCAGGGGTCAGCGCGTCGAGAACGAGCGTACCGGTCGGCTTCTTGCGCATCAGGACCTGGTCGCCCGGCTTGATCGCCTGCAGATGGGAGGTGAGCGGGCCATCCGGAACCTTGATCGAGAAGAACTCGAGTTCCTCGGCCCAGGCGGGGCTTGCGATCGAATAGGCACGGAAGATCGGCTTGCCCTCGAGCATCAGGCCGATCATCGCGAATTCGCCCGAACGGAAGCGGAAGCCCTGCGGACGGGTCATCGTGAAGCGGAACAGGTGATCCGTATAATGGGTCACGCTCAGTACCGTTTCGGCGTAGACGCCGGCGGGAATCGGGGAGGCAAATTCTTCGGTCTTCGCAGGGGCGTTCATTTCGGTATCGGATCCCGTATTCGTCGGATGAACTTTCGGATGCGAGCGAGATATTACAAATAGGTGTTGATTTAAAGGTATTCCATTCTTTCCGACGCCAGTTGCACGAAATATGCGTGTCATCGTCAGGATTCAGCTAGCCCTTGTGGGCCAATCGCTTTTGCTCTGGCGAAGCGAAGCAAAGGATGCATATTAGGCCAAAACCGCGCCTGCCGGGTGCGGATGCCATCGGCAGGTCGGGGAAACATGAAGATTTTCAATTACAAGCGTGTACCGTATGCGGAGATGCGCGCCTTTTCCGTCCATATTCTGACGGCATCGGGTTCTTTCCTCGCCTTCCTCGGCGTGGTCGCGGCGGCGGAGCATCGCTTCATCGACATGTTCTGGTGGCTAGGGCTCGCGCTGCTGGTCGATGGGATCGATGGGCCGATCGCGCGCAAGGTGCAGGTCAAGGAAGTCCTGCCGAACTGGTCGGGCGACACGCTCGACAATATCATCGATTACGTCACCTATGTGCTGCTGCCTGCCTTCGCGCTATATCAGAGCGGCATGATCGGCGAACCCTGGTCCTTCGTTGCGGCGGGCATGATCGTGGTGTCGAGCGCGATCTATTATGCAGACATGGGCATGAAGACGGACGAGTATTTCTTCTCGGGCTTCCCTGTTGTCTGGAACATGATCGTGTTTACGCTGTTCGTCATCGACGCCAGCGCCATCACCGCGCTTGCCGTGGTTACAGTTTCGGTCGTCCTGACCTTCCTGCCGATCAACTTCCTGCATCCCGTTCGCGTGCAGCGACTGCGGACGCTGAACCTTGCGGTGTTCTTCCTTTGGTCGGCGCTCGGCATGTATTCGCTGCTGGCGCATTTCAATACGCCGCAATGGGCGATTGTCCTCTTCATCCTCAGCGGTATCTATCTCTATTGCATCGGCGCCGTGCTGCAGCTTTTCCCATCGCTAGGGCGCAAGAACTAGGACAAGATCATGAGCAAGACGCAGGCAGTTTCGTTCAGCAAGACCGGTGGACCAGAGGTCTTCGAGTTTGTCGATATCGATCTGCCGCCGCCGTCTTCGGGCGAGGTGCAGATTCGTCACGCCGCGATCGGCCTGAATTTCATCGATGTCTACTTCCGAACAGGCCTCTACAAGGCGCCGCATCTGCCTTTCGTGACGGGCAAGGAAGCAGCGGGAACGGTGACCGTGGTCGGTCCCGGCGTAACCGACTTCGCCGTCGGTGATCGTGTCGCCTATGCCGGTTCAGATGGTGCCTACAGTGTGGAGCGCAACATCGAGACCAAGCATCTGGTCAAGGTGCCCGACGGCATCTCGCTGGAAACGGCCGCGGCGATGATGCTGAAGGGAATGACGGCGGAATATCTGCTGCGGCGGACCTTCAAGGTCGGGCCGGAGACGGTATTGCTGTTTCACGCCGCGGCCGGCGGGGTCGGCCAGATCGCCGGGCAGTGGGCGAAGGCGCTGGGCGCCACCGTCGTCGGCACGGCGGGATCGGACGAGAAGGTCAAGATCGCCCTCGACCATGGCTACGATCACGTCATCAACTACAAGACCGAGAACTTCCTCGACCGTGTCCGCGAGATCACCGGCGGCAAGGGCGTCGATGTCGTCTATGACTCCATCGGGCGCGATACGTTTCCGCAGTCGCTGGATTGCCTGAAGCGACTGGGGATGTTCGTCTCGTTCGGCCAGTCTTCAGGACCCATCGAAGACTTCTCGCTTGCAATGCTGGCGCAGCGCGGCTCGCTGTTTGCCACTCGGCCTACGCTTTTCAGCTATATCGCCACGGCCGAGGAGCTTAAGGATTGTGCAAACGCGTTATTTGCTGTTGTGCTGAGCAACAAAGTGCGTATCAATATCAATCAGACCTATCCGTTACGTGAGGTCGGGCGAGCCCACGCGGATTTGGAATCCAGAAGAACTACCGGAACGACGCTGCTGATCCCATAAAGTCCGCAAAGGATAGGGTCAGCGGGGGGAAATGAGGGAACGTGTCGTCATCGAATGCGCCGCTTGCCGGTGCGTTACTGTCGGTTCAGAAGCTGACGAAGCTCTTTGGCAGCTTTACTGCCTGCGACCATATCGATCTTGATATAGCCCCCGGCGAAATCCACGCGCTGCTCGGCGAGAACGGCGCGGGCAAGTCGACGCTCGTGAAGATGCTGTTCGGCGTTCTCGAGCCGTCGGATGGCCAGATCGTCTGGAGCGGCAATCCCGTTTCGATCGCATCTCCCGGCGATGCCCGCAAAATCGGCATCGGGATGGTGTTCCAGCACTTTTCGCTGTTCGAGGCGCTGACGGTGGCCGAGAATATCGCGCTGTCGCTCGACGACAGTATTCCGATCGGCAAGATTGCCGAGGAAGCGAGGGCGCTGTCGCGGGCTTATGGGCTGCCGCTCGATCCGCATGCCCATGTCGCCGATCTCTCTGTCGGCGAGCGCCAGCGCATCGAGATCGTACGCGCGCTGCTGCAGAACCCGAAGCTGATCATCCTCGACGAGCCGACCTCGGTGCTGACCCCGCAGGAAGCCGACAAGTTGTTCGAGACACTGTTCAAGCTAAAAGCCGAGGGACGCTCGGTTCTCTATATCAGCCACCGCCTGGAAGAGGTGCAGCGCATCTGCGATCGCGCAACTGTTCTGCGCCACGGCAAGGTCACCGGGTCCTGCGACCCGAGGCAGGAAACGCCGGCATCGCTGGCGCGCATGATGGTCGGCAACGACGTCGCGGCCGTCACGCATCCCGAGCGCGGCAGCAAGGGCGAGGTGCAGCTTGCCGTTTCCGGGCTCTCGGTCGCGGCGCGCACGCCCTTTGCCATGCCGCTGAAGGATGTGGCGCTGAAGGTCTGTTCCGGCGAAATCCTCGCCATCGCGGGCGTTGCCGGCAATGGCCAGAGCGAGCTGTTCGACGCACTGTCCGGCGAGTATCCGGTCTCGGCACCGGATGCCGTCGTCATCCGTAACAAGCCGGTCGGCACGCTCGGCATCACCGCGCGTCGGATGATCGGTGCCGGTTTCGTTCCCGAGGAACGCCACGGCCATGCGGCTGTCTCTGCTATGAAGCTCTCCGACAATCTCGTGCTGGCGCGCAGTCAATCGGACCGCAAGGCGTTTCTTGCCGGCGGCTTCCTGAAGATCATTCGCCGCAGCGCGGTGAAGAACGCGGCCAAGCGCATTTCCGAGGAAATGGATGTGCGCAAGAGCGGCGAGGATCCGGCAGCCGGCTCTCTGTCGGGCGGTAACCTGCAGAAATTCATCGTCGGCCGCGAGCTCGATCGCCAGCCGGCCGTCCTCGTGGTCAATCAGCCGACCTGGGGCGTGGACGCCGGTGCAGCCAGCCGCATCCGCCAGGCTCTCGTCGATCTCGCCCGCAATGGTTCGGCCGTCGTCGTCATCAGCCAGGACCTGGACGAGATTTTCGAGGTCGCGACCGATATCGCCGTGATTTCCGAGGGACGGCTGTCTTCGCCATTTCCAGCAGGCGAACTGACACGCGAAAAGATCGGCCTGCTGATGGGCGGCCTGCACGAAAGCAAGGCCGCATCGGAGACTACGCATGCGCATTGAACTCGAGAAGCGACCGCAGGCGTCAAAGCTCTATGGCCTCGTGTCACCGCTTCTGGCGCTTGTCTTGACGCTCGTCGCCGGCGCCATCATGTTCGAGATCCTGGGCAAGGATCCGATCGAGGCGCTCGACGCCTTCTTCCTGGAACCGCTGCTCGAAGTCTGGTCGCTGCACGAGCTGGCGATCAAGGCCGCACCGCTGATCATGATCGCAGTGGGCCTCGCTGTCTGTTATCGCTCGAATAACTGGAACATCGGCGCCGAGGGCCAGTTCACCATGGGCGCGATCACCGGCTCGATCCTGCCGATCCTGTTCACCGAATGGCATTCGCCCCTGGTCTTGCCGCTGATGCTGATCATGGGCGCGCTTGGCGGAGCGTTGTTCGCCGGCATCCCGGCGCTGCTCAAGGCGCATTTCAATACCAACGAGATCCTGACCAGCCTTATGCTGGTCTATATCGCGCAGCTCTTTCTCGACTGGCTGATCCGTGGCGCCTGGCGCAATCCCGCCGGCTTCAACTTCCCCGAAAGCGTCTCCTTTTCGCCGGAAGCGGTGCTGCCCGCGATATGGGAAGAATCCGGCCGCGCCCACTGGGCCTTCATCTTCGCGATCATCGCCGCGATCCTCGTCTGGTTCATGCTGAAATATACGCTGAAGGGCTTCGAGATCGTCGTGCTCGGCCAGTCGGAACGGGCAGGGCGCTTTGCCGGTTTTTCGTCGAAGAAGATGATCTGGTTCAGCTTCCTGTTCTCGGGTGCCCTGGCCGGTCTCGCCGGAATCTCGGAAGTCTCGGGCTCCATCGGCCACCTGCAGCCGGCGATCTCGCCGGGCTACGGCTTCACCGCGATCATCGTCGCCTTCCTGGGACGCCTCAATCCGCTCGGCATCATCGCTTCCGGCCTGGTGCTGGCGCTGACCTATCTGGGTGGTGAGGCGGCGCAGCTGTCGATCGGCGTCTCCGATAAGGTCACCCGCGTTTTCCAGGGGCTGTTGTTGTTCTTCGTCCTGTCCTGCGACACGCTGATCTATTACAAGATCCGCATCGTCTGGTCGCGTGTTCGGGGAGGCGTCGCATGAGCATTTTCGAAGCCATCCTGCTGACAGTCATCACCGCCTCGACGCCGCTTGTCATCGCCGCACTCGGCGAACTGGTGACCGAACGCTCGGGCGTGCTGAATCTCGGCGTCGAGGGCATGATGATCATGGGCGCCGTCGCGGCCTTCGCCGGGGCGCAGATGTCCGGCTCTCCCTATATCGGGCTTCTCGCCGGTATCGCCATGGGCGCGCTCTTCTCGCTGCTCTTTGCCTTCCTGACGCTGACGCTGGTCGCCAACCAGGTCGCGACCGGTCTGGCGCTCACCATCCTCGGCCTCGGCCTGTCGGGCATGCTCGGCGAGGGCTATGTCAGCGTGCCGGGCGTTCGGCTTGCGCCGATCGTCGTGCCCTATCTCTCCGACCTTCCCTTCGTCGGGTCGGTGCTCTTCAAGCAGGACCTGACCTTTTACCTGTCGCTGGCGCTCGTCTTCGGCGTCAGCTGGTTCCTGTTCCGCAGCCGCGCCGGCCTCAAGCTGCGCGCCATCGGCGACAGCCACGGTTCTGCGCATGCGCTCGGCATCAGCGTCATCCGCACCCGCTATCTCGCGGTGATGTTCGGCGGCGCCTGCGCGGGGCTTGCCGGTGCGCAGTTGTCGCTGGTCTATACGCCGCAATGGGTGGAGAACATGTCGTCCGGCCGTGGCTGGATCACGCTGGCGCTGGTTGTCTTCGCATCATGGCGTCCGTGGCGGGTGTTCGCCGGTGGTTATCTCTTCGGCGCGGTCACCATCCTGCAGCTGCATGCCCAAGCTTTCGGCATCGGCATCCCGGCGCAGTTCCTGTCGATGCTGCCCTATGCGGCGACTATTGTGGTTCTCGTCATCATTTCTCATAATCGGCGGACAACGCTGATCAATACGCCTGCGTCCCTGGGAAAACCGTTCGTCCCGGAACGATAGAGCAAGAACAACCAGTCATACGAAATTTCAAACCAACAGGGGTTATCATGAAAAGACTAGCATTCGCATTTGCCGCTTCGGCAGCTGCCATCCTGAGCGTCGGCTCGGCTGCACAGGCTGCCGACAAGACCAAGGTCTGCTTCGTCTATGTCGGCTCGCACACCGATGGGGGCTATTCGCAGGCGCACGACCTCGGCCGCCAGCAGATCCAGAAGGAATTCGGCGACAAGATCGACACGCCGTACCTCGAAAACGTTCCCGAAGGCCCGGATGCCGAGCGCGCCATCGAGCGTCTCGCCCGCTCCGGCTGCAAGCTGATCTTCACGACATCGTTCGGCTTCATGGACGCCACCGTCAAGGTTGCCGCCAAGTTCCCGGATGTGAAGTTCGAGCACGGCACCGGCTACAAGTCCGGCCCGAACCTCGCCACCTATAACTCGCGCTTCTACGAAGGCCGCTACATCCTCGGTCAGATCGCCGCCAAGACCTCTAAGAACCATGGCGCCGCCTACATCGCCTCGTTCCCGATCCCTGAAGTCGTCATGGGCATCAACGCCTTCGAGCAGGGCGCGAAGTCCATCGATCCCGACTTCAAGCTCAAGGTCATCTGGGTCAACACCTGGTTCGACCCGGGCAAGGAAGCCGATGCCGCAAAGGCCATGGTCGACCAGGGCGTAGACGTCCTGACGCAGCACACCGACACGACGGCGCCGATGCAGGTTGCCGAAGAGCGCGGCATCCACGCTTTCGGCCAGGCTTCCGACATGATCGCGGCCGGCCCGAAGGCACAGCTGACGGCGATCGTCGACACCTGGGGCAATTACTACTCCAAGCGCGTTCACGCACTGCTCGACGGCACCTGGAAGTCCGAGCAGAGCTGGGATGGTCTCAAGGACGGCATCCTCAAGATGGCCGACTACACCAACATGCCTGACGACGTGAAGAAGATGGCCCAGGATACCGAAGCCAAGATCAAGTCCGGCGAGCTGCATCCCTTCACTGGCCCGATCAACAAGCAGGACGGCACCCCGTGGCTGAAGGCTGGCGAAAAGGCCGATGACGGCACGCTTCTCGGCATGAATTTCTACGTCGAGGGCGTGGACGACAAGCTGCCGAAGTGATCCCGGCAGACACCAGTTTGCAAGTGCGAAAGGGCGCCCATTTTGGGCGCCTTTTTTTGCTGCGCTGCATGCCAGAATGTCCATTTACAAAAGTAATACTATATGATTTTTCTTACGTGTGCCGCGAGGAGGCGGCTTTGGGAGGAAATCATGAAATTGAAGAACGCACTGTTGAGTGCAACCGTTATTGCTGCCTGCATGTTCGGTTCGGCACAGGCCGCCGAACTGGTCGTCGGCTTCTCGCAGATCGGCTCGGAATCCGGCTGGCGCGCCGCCGAGACGACCGTCACCAAGGAAGAAGCCAAGAAGCGCGGCATCGACCTCAAGTTCGCCGATGCGCAGCAGAAGCAGGAAAACCAGATCAAGGCGATCCGCTCCTTCATCGCGCAGGGCGTCAACGCCATCCTGCTCGCGCCGGTCGTCGAAACCGGCTGGGATGCCGTGCTGAAGGAAGCCAAGGAAGCCGACATTCCGGTCATCCTGCTCGACCGCACGATCAAGGCACCTGAGGATCTCTACCTGACGGCCGTCACGTCCGACCAGGTGCACGAAGGCAAGGTTGCTGGCGACTGGCTGGTGAAGACTGTTGGCGACAAGAAGTGCGACATCGTCGAGCTTCAGGGCACCACCGGTTCGTCCCCGGCGATCGCCCGCAAGAAGGGCTTCGAGGAAGCCATTGCCGGCAAGTCCAACTTCAAGATCGTTCGCAGCCAGACCGGCGACTTTACCCGCACCAAGGGTAAGGAAGTCATGGAAAGCTTCCTGAAGGCCGAAAACGGCGGCAAGGACATCTGCGCCCTCTACGCCCATAACGACGACATGGCCGTCGGCGGCATCCAGGCGATCAAGGAAGCCGGCCTGAAGCCGGGCAAGGACATCCTCGTCGTCTCGATCGACTCGGTTCCTGACATCTTCAAGGCGATGGAAGCCGGCGAAGCCAACGCGACTGTCGAACTGACGCCGAACATGGCCGGTCCGGCATTCGACGCGCTCGACGCCTACCTCAAGGACAAGAAGGCTCCGCCGAAGTGGATCCAGACGGAGTCGAAGCTCTACACTCAGGCTGACGATCCGAAGAAGGTCTACGAGTCCAAGAAGGGCCTCGGCTACTGATCTAAAACTGGAACCGCACCGGTCCATCATGGGCCGGTGCGGAACTGCCGCAGCCGACAGGGACCTCATGTCCCAAAACGGCGCGACATTCTGGGTCAATATCAGGAAAAGCCGCTTTCATGATTCACGATTTCGAGAACGTTCTTGAAGCGTCCGGGATATCGAAATTCTTCCCCGGCGCGGTGGCGCTAGACAAGGTCGAATTCTCGTTACGGAAGGGCGAAGTGCACGCGCTGCTCGGCGAAAACGGCGCCGGCAAGTCGACGCTGATCAAGTGCATTACCGGGGCCTATCACCGCGACGAGGGCACTCTGCTTCTCGACGGCGCAGAGATAGATCCCGCCGACACGCTGGCCGCGCAGAAGCTCGGGATCGGCACCGTCTATCAGGAAGTGAACCTCCTTCCCAATCTCAGCGTCGCCGAGAACCTGTTCATCGGCCGCCAGCCGCGACGCTTCGGCATGGTCGACGTCCGCGCGATGAACCGTGATGCGCGTGCACTGCTCAAGCAGTACGGCATGGATATCGACGTGACTGCGCAGCTAGACCGTTTTTCGGTCGCCGTGCAGCAGGTGATCGCGATTGCGCGCGCCGTCGATCTATCCGGCAAGGTCCTCATTCTCGACGAACCGACCGCCAGCCTGGACACGCAGGAAGTGGCGATGCTTTTCAGAATCATACGCGACTTGAAGAAGCGCGGACTAGGCATTGTCTTCATTACACATTTTCTGGAACAGGTGTACGAGATCAGCGACCGCATCACCGTGCTGAGAAACGGCAAGCTGGTTGGCACGCGCGACAAGGCTGACCTGCCGCGCCAGAGCCTGATCTCGATGATGCTGGGCCACGAGCTCGCCCATGCCGAGGCAGCCGTCGGCGAGCGCACGGTCAAGGCCGGTCCGGTCAAGTACAGCTTCAAGGGCTATGGGAAGCGCGGCAAGGTGAAGCCGTTCGATCTTGACGTGCGTGTCGGCGAAGTCGTAGGCGTCGCGGGGCTTCTCGGCTCGGGCAGGACGGAAACGGCAGAGCTGCTCTTCGGCATCGAGAATGCCGATAGCGGCGGTGTGACGATCGACGGAAAGACGGTGGCGCTGTCAAACCCGCGCGCCGCGATCCGCAACGGCTTCGGCTTCTGCCCCGAAGACCGCAAGACCGACGGCATCGTCGGCGATCTCTCCATTCGCGAAAACATCGCGCTGGCGCTTCAGGCCCGCCGCGGATGGGCGCGGCCGCTTTCGCGCGGCGAGCAGAACACGCTCGCGGACCACTACATCAAGGCGCTCGACATCCGCACGACGGACCGTGAGAAGCCGATTCGCCAGCTTTCCGGCGGCAACCAGCAGAAAGCGATCCTGGCGCGGTGGCTCGCCACCAATCCGGATTTCCTGATCCTGGACGAGCCGACCCGCGGCATCGACGTCGGCGCCCACGCGGAGATCATTAGGCTTATCGAAGAACTCTGCGCCAAGGGCATGTCGCTGATCGTCATCTCCTCTGAGTTGGAAGAGCTCGTCGCCTACAGTTCACGCGTCCTCGTGCTGCGCGACCGCGAGCATGTCGCGGAGCTGACAGGCGACAGCGTCAGCACCAAGCGCATCGTCGAGGCCATCGCCGCCGCACAACAGAAAACGGAGGACGCATGAGCTCTTCTCTCAAGGCGCGGCTGGTCCGCCTGGCACCTCAGCTCATCGCTCTGATTGTCATCCTTTCCTTGAATTTCATGATGTTCCCACAGTTTTTTAATGTGGTTATTCAGAACGGCCGACTCTATGGCAGCCTGATCGACGTCCTGAACCGCGGTGCGCCGGTAGCGCTTCTGGCAATCGGCATGACGCTCGTCATCGCCACCAAGGGGATCGATCTGTCCGTCGGCGCCGTCGTCGCCATCTGCGGCGCGGTCGCGGCATCCTCAATCGTGGCGGGGAACTCGCTCGCCTATACCTTGCTGATCACGATCGTGGTTGGACTGCTCTGCGGGCTGTGGAACGGCTTCCTGGTCGCTATCCTCAACATTCAGCCTATCATCGCAACGCTGGTGCTGATGGTTGCCGGGCGCGGGATCGCGCAGCTCATCACCGAGGGCGTGATCATGACCTTCAACGACGACGGGCTGATCTTCTTCGGCAGCGGCTCCTTCGGCTTCCTGCCGATGCCCGTGGTCATCTGGCTGCTGATGGGCGCGCTCGTCATCCTCCTGGTCCGGCGCACAGCGCTCGGCATGCTGATCGAGGCGACCGGCATCAACCGCCGCGCCAGCACGTTGTCGGGCGTTCGCACGCCGGTTCTGCTGATGGCGGTCTATATCCTGAGCGGGCTCTGCGCCTCGATCGCCGGTATCATCGTCGCCGCCGACATCAAGGGCGCGGACGCCAACAATGCCGGCCTCTGGCTCGAGCTCGACGCCATCCTCGCGGTGGTCGTCGGGGGCAACTCGCTGCTCGGCGGGCGCTTCAGCATCCTGGGATCGCTGATCGGCGCGATGATCATCCAGGCGGTCAACACCGGCATCCTGCTCTCGGGCTTCCCGCCGGAATTCAACCTGATCATCAAGGCGGTGATCATCATCGTGATCCTCGTCATCCAATCACCGGCGCTGCAATCGGCGACCGTGTTTTTCAGCCGGCGGTCAGCCGCCACCGGAGCGCAGCCGAAATGAACTCGAAATACCTGCCGCTGCTCGCGACCATCGTCATCTTCATCCTGTCCTACGCGGCCTGCGCCCTGCAGTACCCGAACATCCTGTCGACACGCGTCGTCGGCAATCTCCTGACCGACAATGCCTTTCTTGGCGTCGCGGCGGTCGGCATGACTTTCGTCATCATCTCGGGCGGCATCGACCTCTCGATCGGCTCGGTCATCGCGTTTACCGGCGTGTTTCTCGCGGTCATCCTGCAGAACACGTCGATCCACCCGCTACTCGCCTTCGCGCTGGTGCTTGTCATCACCACAGCCTTCGGCGGCGTCATGGGCGCGATCATCCATTATCTCGAAATGCCCGCCTTCATCGTGACGCTGGCCGGGATGTTTCTTGCGCGCGGCATGGCCTTCGTGCTGTCGATCGACAGCATTCCGATCAACCATGATTACTACAACACGCTGACCGGCCTCTATTTCCGGCTTCCGGGAGGAGGGCGCCTGACGCTGATCGGTGGCATCATGCTCGTGGTTTTCGCGGCCGGGATCTTCCTCGCGCACCGCACGCGCTTCGGCACCAATGTCTATGCGCTCGGTGGCGGCGCACAGACGGCGCAGCTGATGGGCGTTCCGGTCGGTCGGGTGACGATACAGATCTATGCGCTGTCAGGCTTCCTTGCCGGTCTCTCGGGGATCGTCTTCTCGCTCTACACTTCGGCCGGCTATTCGCTGGCGGCGGTTGGCGTGGAGCTCGACGCCATCGCCGCGGTGGTCATCGGCGGCACGCTGTTGACCGGGGGCGCCGGGTTCGTGGCAGGCACTTTCATCGGCATCCTGATCCAGGGTCTGATCCAGACCTACATCACATTTGATGGAACACTTTCGAGCTGGTGGACCAAGATATTGATCGGCCTATTGCTTTTTGCCTTCATTCTAATGCAGAAGGCAATCATCTTCCTATCCAGCCTTAACAAAAGGTATGCCTGACCGAGGGGGTCTCTGATTGCGCAGCAGATTGCTTGAAACGGGAAAGACTACGGGTAAATCGCGAACGAGCCATGCTCAGGTCGTCGAGGAACTCGGCCGCGCAATCGTCGCGGGCACCTATCCCGTCGGCAGCATCCTGCCTGGAGACGTCGAACTGGCGCAGCGCTTCAAGGTTTCGCGCACCGTTTTGCGCGAAACGATGAAGACGCTGGCCGCCAAGGGCATGATCATCGCCAAGGCGCGCGTCGGCACCCGGGTCACCGAGCGTGATCGCTGGAACATGTTCGACAGCGAGATCATCGCCTGGCACTTCGACAACGGCGTCACCGAGGAATTCCTGCTGCAGCTCTACGACATCCGCCTCGCGGTCGAGCCCTTCGCTGCCGGCCTGGTCGCCGAGCGCGCCAGTACCGCCGATATCGAGCACCTCCGCGAACTGGCGCAGGAAATGGCGGCACCCGGCCATACGCCCGACAGCCTGGCGCTCGCCGACCTGCATTTTCACCTGGCCATCGCCGAGGCCTCGCACAATCCCTTCATGCGCACGCTGGGCAGCCTGATCGAGGCAGCACTGGTCGGCATGTTCCGGATCAGCACGCCGCCGTCGCAGAACGGATTTTCCAACATTGCCGAAACCCACCTCCTGATCGTCAACGCGATCCTCGCCGGCGATGTCGAGGGTGCGCGAAAAGCGATGGAGGCCGTCATCGTCGAAGGCCGCGACCATGTGCGCGATGCCTTTGCCTCCATGCCGAAGGCGTTCGCCTGATCCATTTTGATCTTGGTTCCGCGTTTCTCTTGCTGCTATGAGGCAGGAAAGCACTCGCTAAAACGGATTCTCGGAGCCGATCATGGAACGCACTTGCCTCGCCGTCATTCTCGCCGCTGGTGACAGCACGCGAATGAAATCGTCGAAATCAAAGGTGCTGCACGCGGTCGCCAACCGGCCGATGATCGCCCATGTCGTCGATGCCGTGGCCAAGACCGCGATCTCCTCCGTGGCGCTGGTGGTCGGCCGCGATGCCGAGGCGGTGGCGAAAGCCGCGACGATCGGCGGCGTCGAGATCGAGACGTTCCTGCAGAAGGAGCGCCTGGGCACCGGCCATGCGGTGCTGGCGGCCCGCGATGCCATCGCACGCGGCTATGACGATATCATCGTGACCTACGGCGACGTGCCGCTGCAAACCGAGGGACCGCTGAAGGCGGCGCGACAGGGACTGGCCGAGGGAAGCGACATCGTCGTCATCGGCTTCCACACGGACAAGCCGACGGGCTATGGCCGCCTGCTGGTCAAGGACGGTGAACTGATCGCCATCCGCGAGGAAAAGGATGCGACGGATGCCGAGCGCGCCGTCACCTGGTGCAATAGCGGGCTCATGGCGATCAACGGCCGCAAGGCGCTCGATCTGCTCTCGCGGATCGGCAACAGCAACGCCAAGGGCGAATACTATCTGACCGATCTCGTGGAGATCGCCCGTTCGCTCGGCGGCCGCGTGACCGCCGTCGATGCGCCGGAAATCGAGATGACCGGCTGCAACAACCGCGCCGAACTCGCCTATGTCGAACGTCTCTGGCAGGAGCGCCGCCGGCATGAGCTGATGATCTCCGGCGTCAGCATGATCGCGCCGGAAACGGTGTTCCTGTCGCACGACACCGTCATCGGCCAGGATGCGCTGATCGAGCCGAACGTCGTCTTCGGCCCGGGTGCCGTCATCGACAGCGGCGCCATCATCCACGCCTTCTCGCATATAGAGGGCGCGCATGTGGCGGCCGGCGCAACGGTCGGGCCGTTCGCGCGCCTGCGGCCTGGCGCGGATCTCGCCGAGGGATCGAAGGTCGGCAATTTCTGCGAGGTGAAGAACGGCAAGATTGGCGAGGGCGCCAAGGTCAACCATCTGACCTATATCGGCGACACCACGGTCGGTGCCGGAACGAATATCGGGGCAGGGACGATCACCTGCAACTATGACGGCGTCAACAAGCACCAGACTGTCATCGGCGAGAACACCTTCATCGGCTCGAACTCGTCACTGGTGGCGCCTGTTAGCATCGGCGACAACGCCTATGTGGCATCAGGCAGCGTCATCACGGCGGACGTCCCGGCCGATGCTCTCGCCTTCGGTCGGGCGCGACAGGAACTGAAGCCGGGCCGCGCGACGGTGCTGCGCGAAAGAGCGTTGGCGATCAAGGCCGCGAAGAAGGCAAAAGGTTGAGCCTTCCGTAACCGGCGGAAATCGAAAGTGACCGCCGAGCCGATTGATAAACAAGAGAAAATCATTACGACTGCCGTTCGAAATGGATAGCTTCTGGGGTCTTTTGCATGTGTGGAATTGTTGGAATCGTCGGAAACAACGCAGTTGCGGAGCGTCTTGTCGATGCGCTGAAGCGGCTGGAATACCGAGGCTATGATTCCGCCGGCGTCGCCACCATCCATGACGGCGCCATGGATCGCCGCCGTGCCGAGGGCAAGCTGTTCAATCTGGAAAAGCGGCTCGACGCCGAACCGCTGCCCGGCAATACCGGCATCGCGCACACACGCTGGGCAACGCACGGCGTCCCCAACGTCACCAACGCGCACCCGCATTTTGTCGATGGCGTCGCCGTCGTCCATAACGGCATCATCGAGAACTTCTCCGAGCTTCGCGACGAACTGACCGCCGAAGGTGCCGTGTTCACGACGCAGACCGACACCGAAGTCGTGGCGCATCTGATGGCCAAGTACCTGCGCGAGGGTGTCGAGCCGCGCGCGGCCATGCTGCGCATGCTGAACCGCGTCTCCGGCGCCTATGCGCTGGTCGTGATGCTGAAGAGCGACCCGGGCACGCTGATGGCCGCGCGTTCCGGTCCACCGCTGGCGATCGGCTACGGCCGCGGCGAGATGTTCCTGGGCTCGGACGCCATTGCGCTGTCGCCTTTCACCAACGAGATCACCTATCTGGTCGACGGCGACTGGGCGGTCGTGACGCGCGACGGCGCCGAGATCCTCGACTATGACGGCAATCCGGTGGAGCGCGTGCGGCAGATTTCCCAGACGACCGCCTATGTCGTCGACAAGGGCAACCACCGCCATTTCATGGAGAAGGAAATCTACGAGCAGCCGGAGGTCATCTCGCATGCCCTCAGCCATTACGTGGATTTTGCCAGCAACACGGTGAGCGACAATGCGGCAGCGATCGACTTCAAGTCGGTCTCCGGCCTCGCGATTTCCGCCTGCGGCACCGCCTATCTCGCCGGCCTCGTCGGCAAGTACTGGTTCGAGCGCTATGCGCGCCTGCCTGTCGAGATCGATGTCGCCTCCGAGTTCCGCTATCGCGAGATGCCGCTGTCGCCCTCGCAGGCAGCGCTGTTCATTTCGCAGTCGGGCGAGACGGCCGACACGCTGGCGTCGTTGCGCTACTGCAAGGACAACGGGCTGAAGATCGGCGCCGTCGTCAACGTCAGGGAATCGACGATCGCCCGTGAATCGGACGCGATCTTCCCGATCATGGCCGGACCGGAGATCGGCGTCGCCTCGACCAAGGCCTTCACCTGCCAGCTCGCCGTGCTTGCCTCGCTGGCGCTCGGCGCCGGCAAGGCGAGGGGAACGATCACGCCGGGGCAGGAGAAAGAGCTGGTTCGCCATCTGGCCGAGATGCCGCGGATCATGAGCCGCGTGCTCAACCTGATCCAGCCGCAAATGGAAAGCCTGTCGCGCGAGCTGTCGAAATGCCGCGACGTGCTCTATCTCGGTCGCGGCACCAGCTTCCCGCTTGCCATGGAAGGCGCGCTCAAGCTCAAGGAGATCTCCTATATCCACGCGGAAGGTTACGCCGCCGGTGAGCTCAAGCATGGTCCGATCGCGCTGATCGATGAGAACATGCCCGTCATCGTGATCGCTCCCTATGACCGGTTCTTCGAAAAGACCGTATCGAATATGCAGGAAGTCGCGGCGCGGGGCGGGCGGATCATCTTCATCACCGACGAGGCGGGTGCTGCCGCATCGAAGCTGCCGACCATGGCAACGATCGTGCTGCCCAATGTCGACGAGATCATCGCGCCAATGATCTTCTCGCTGCCGATTCAGCTGCTAGCCTACCATACCGCGGTATTCATGGGCACCGACGTCGACCAGCCGCGCAATCTCGCCAAGTCGGTCACGGTGGAGTGAGCCGCCAAGGCTTGTGTGACACAGCAAATTCTGGCAGCGTCCTCCATGGAAACCATGGGGGCGCTGATTTCCGATTGCCGGCTTGCTCAATGGAGTTCATCAGCCAGAGATGACGGAAAAACTGCCCCGACTGTCGATTGCCGCCCGCATCAGAAACAACTTTCTGGCCGGGATCATCATCTGCGCGCCGATCGCCATTACGCTGTGGCTGACATGGTCGGTGGTGCGCTGGGCCGACAGCTGGGTGAAGCCTTACCTTCCGGCACGCTACGATCCGGACAACTACCTGAACTTCGCGGTACCGGGATCCGGTCTTCTGATCGGCCTGATCATCATCACCATCATTGGTTTTCTCGGCAAGAACCTGATCGGACAATCGATCGTGCAATTCAGCGAATCAATGGTGCGCCGCGTGCCGCTGGTGCGCGTCATCTACAAGAGCGTGAAGCAGATTTTCGAGACGGTGCTCAAGGAGCGCAGCAACTCCTTCAAGAAGGTCGGGTTGATCGAATATCCGAGCGCCGGGCTGTGGTCGATGGTGTTTATCGCGACGGACGCCAAGGGCGAGATCGCCTCGAAGTTCAATGCGATGGGCCACGACATGGTCTGCGTCTTCCTGCCGCCGACGCCGGTGCCCACCGCCGGTTTCCTGATCTTCGTGCCGCGCGAGAAGATCGTGCCGCTGGAAATGACGCCGGAAGACGGCGCCAAACTGCTGATATCGGGCGGCCTCGTCACGCCCGACGAGCTGGCGGCGAAGATCGCAAAGTCAAAGGGTCCGAACAAGCAGTTGCCGGAACCTATCGAGCTTTAAAACGGGCGATCAGCCTGCGTGCAGGAAGCGGATCGCCTCGTCGCGACGGAAGAGGTAGAGCAGGGTGCGCACCGCCTGGCCGCGCTCCGAGGTCAGCTCGGGATCGCGCTCGATCAGATAGGCGGCATCCTTCCTGGCGATCTCCAGCAGATCGGCGTGCGCCTCCAGGCTGGCGATGCGGAAGCCCGGCGTTCCTGATTGCCTGGTGCCGAGCAACTCGCCCTCACCACGCAGCTTCAGGTCCTCCTCGGCGATGCGAAAGCCGTCTTCAGTCTCGCGCATGATCGACAGCCGGGCATGGCCGGTCTCGCCCAGCGGTCCCTTGTAGAGCAGGATGCAGGTGGACGCCTCGTCACCGCGCCCGACACGGCCACGCAGCTGGTGAAGCTGGGCAAGGCCGAAGCGCTCGGCATGCTCGATGACCATGATCGTCGCGTCCGGCACGTCGACACCGACCTCGACGACCGTCGTCGCCACCAATAGGCGGATTTCGCCGGCCTTGAAGGCCAGCATGACGGCGTCCTTCTCCGGGCCGCTCATGCGCCCGTGGATCAGGCCGATGCCGGGACCGAGCGCCGATACGAGGGTGGCATGGCGCTCCTCCACCGACATCAGATCGAGTTCTTCGGATTCCTCGACCAGCGGGCAAATCCAATAGGCCTTCTTGCCCTCGGCGAGCGCGCTTTTCAGCCTGCCGACGATATCGCCGGTCCGCTCGTTCGGGATGGTGATGGTCTGGATGGGTTTGCGGCCGGCAGGTTTCTCGGTGAGCTTCGAGACATCCATGTCGCCAAAGGCGGCCAGCACCAGGGTGCGCGGGATCGGCGTCGCGGTCATCACGAGCATATGCGGAGAGATGCCTTTCGCCGTCAGGCGGAGGCGCTGATGCACGCCGAAACGGTGCTGCTCGTCGACCACGGCAAGCATCAGGTTGCTGTAGTTGACGCTGTCCTGGAACAGCGCGTGGGTGCCGATGACGATCTGCGCTTCGCCGGAGGCAATCCTTTCAAGGATTTCATCGCGCTCGCGGCCCTTGGTGCGACCGGTCAGCACCTCGATGCGCAGCCCGGCGGCGGCGCCGAATTTCGAGATCGTGGCGTGATGCTGCCGCGCCAGGATTTCCGTCGGTGCCATCAACACCGCTTGGCCGCCGCTTTCGATCACCGCCGCCATCGACAGCAGCGCCACCAGCGTCTTGCCGGAACCGACATCGCCCTGCAGCAATCGCAACATGCGGTCTTCGCCGGCCATGTCCTTCAGAACTTCAGCTACGGCCGTGCTCTGGCTCTGTGTCGGCGAAAACGGCAACGCTTCGAGGATGCGGCCGCTGATCGCGCCCGTCGCGTGCACCGGTTTACCCGCGACCCTGCGAAGACGCTGACGCACCAGCGAAAGCGACAGCTGACCGGCGAGGAATTCGTCATAGGCGAGACGGCGGCGGGCGGGGGCTTGCGGATCGATATCGGCGGGATCGCGCGGCTCGTGCAGCAGGTGGAAGGCTTCGGATATCTCCGGCAATCCCTGCTTTTGGGCAAGTGACAGATCGATCCACTCCGGCAGATGGGGCATACGCGGCAGCGCGGCTTCGATGATCTTGCGCAACGTTTTCGGCGAGAGGCCGGCTGTCAGCGGATAAATCGGCTCGACCAGCGGCAGGTTCTCGGCCTCGCTTGCCTTTACGATGTAATCGGGGTGCACCATCGAAGCGCGACCGTTGAACCAGTCGATCTTGCCGCTGACGGTGACCTCTTCATCGACAGGCAGCTGCTTTTCCAGCCATGTCGACTGGCCGCGGAAGAAGACGAGCGTAAGCTCGCCGGTCTCATCATGCAGGAAGACGCGGTAGGGGACGTTGCTGTTGCGGTTCGGCGGCGGCTGGTGGCGATCGACGCGGCCGGTGATGGTAACGATGGCGCCCTGCGGCGCGCGGGCGATACCGGGCTGGTTGCGCCGGTCGATCAGGGAATGCGGCGCATGGAACAGGAGATCGACGACGCGGCAGTCCTCCGGCGTCTCGCGACCGAGCAGCTTTACCAGAAGCTCGCCGATCTTCGGGCCGACGCCGGGAAGGGCCGATGCGGGAGAAAACAGGGGATCAAGTATGGCGGGGCGCATGCCGGCAAAATGCGACGAACAATGCGGCCTTGGCAAGGCTGACAAGCCGCTTTCGACGGTCTATAGAGGCGCATCAACAGGAAGGTCATGCCATGACAGGTGTCACACTCTCGAGCGCCGATCTCGACCCGCGCCGCCGCCGGATTCTCTTTCGCTGCTGGCACCGGGGCATCCGGGAGATGGACCTCGTCTTCGGCCAGTTCGCGGAAAAGGAAATCGCCAGCCTGTCCGAGGCCGAGCTCGACGAATTCGAGACGATCATGGCCGAAGAGGACAATGACCTCGTGCGCTGGATCATGGGAACCTGGCCGGTGCCGGAGCGTTTCAAGACACCGATGTTCGAACGCCTCGCGGCCTACAAGCCCGATTTCGAATATCCGGCCGACAGCCTGCCCGGGAAAGCATGATGATACCAGGATTTGACGCAAGGAAGCTCGCCGCTCTCGCCGAGCCGCTGACGATCGGCAACGTGCCCTCGGGGCTGGAGCCGGTGCTGTTGGCGGAACTGGCGCGCGCCGGAGGCCCCGTTGCCTACGTGCTTTCCGACGGCCAGCGTATGGCCGATCTGGAACAGATGCTCGGCTTCGTTGCGCCGGAAATCCCTGTCCTGACGCTGCCCGCCTGGGACTGTTTGCCCTACGACCGCGTCTCGCCCAGCGCCGACACCTCGGCGCGCCGACTGGCGGCATTGAGCGGGCTCATCGCCCACCACAAGAAGCCGCATGCGGCAATCGTGCTGGTGACCGTCAACGCCATGCTGCAGAAGGTGGCGCCACAGGATGTGATCGAGAGCCTGGCGTTTTCGGCCAGACCCGGCAATCAGGTGCGGATGGAGGACGTCGCCGGTCGCCTGGAGCGCAGCGGCTTCGACCGCGTCGCGACCGTTCGCGAGGTGGGCGAATACGCGGTGCGCGGCGGCATTCTCGATGTCTTCGTGCCCGGCACGGAAGAGCCGGTCAGGCTCGATTTTTTTGGCGACACGCTCGAAAGCATCCGCAGCTTCGATCCGGCCAGCCAGCGCACGACGGGGCAGGTGCGCTCGCTCGACCTGAACCCGATGAGCGAGGTGACGCTGACGCCGGATACGATCAGCCGTTTCCGCAAAAACTATCTCTCCTCCTTCGGTGCGGCGACGCGCGATGATGCGCTCTATCTCGCGGTTTCCGAAGGTCGCCGCTATGCCGGCATGGAGCATTGGCTGCCGCTTTTCTACGAGAAGCTGGATACCGTTTTCGACTACCTCAAGGGCTTCCGCCTCGTCACCGACCATACGGTGCGCGAGGCCGCAGAGGAGCGCTCC
This sequence comes from Hyphomicrobiales bacterium, assembly GCA_900471485.1. Lineage (GTDB taxonomy): Bacteria > Pseudomonadota > Alphaproteobacteria > Rhizobiales > Rhizobiaceae > Rhizobium. The sequence continues at coordinate 146,796 of UCEU01000011.1, read as the reverse complement.
AAGCTCGTCCTCGATTATTACGACGCACGCCTGAACTCCGGTCAGCCGGTCAAGGGCCAGATGGCGCAGGGCACGCCCTACAAGCCGGTGGCACCGGGCCAGCTCTATCTGGAAAGCAAGACCTTCTCGCAGACCCTGGACGCGTTCAACGCCGTCCGCATCACGCCCTTCAACGAGCATGAGGGCGAAGCGCGGCGCGTGATCAACATCGACGCGCGCCAAGGCGAACGCTGGGCGCGTTCGAACGCCGAAGACAGCAGCGGCAATGCCGAGCGCGTCAACGTCTTCGACGCGGTCGTCAAGCATGTGGCCGACCGGCGCGCCAAGGGCGCCAAGGTGTTGATCGCCGCCTGGACGGAAGGTTCGCTCGAACGGTTGCTGCAGGTGCTGGCCGAACATGGGCTGGAGCGGGTCAAGCCGATCGCGGCACTGAAGGAGATCGACAAGCTCGACAAGGGTGAGGCGGCGGCAGCCGTTCTCAATCTGGAGTCCGGCTTCGAGAGCGGCGAACTCGTTGTCATCGGCGAGCAGGACATTCTCGGCGACCGGATGGTGCGTCGCTCCAAACGTCGCAAGCGCGCCGCCGACTTCATCTCCGAAGTGGCGGGCCTCGATGAAGGATCGGTCGTCGTCCACGCCGAACACGGCATCGGCCGCTTCATCGGCCTCAGGACGATCCAGGCGGCCGGCGCGCAGCACGCCTGCCTGGAGCTGCAATATGCCGACGAGGCCAAGCTCTTCCTGCCGGTCGAAAACATTGACCTGCTTTCTCGCTACGGCGGCGAGGGGACCGAGGCGCAGCTCGACAAGCTCGGCGGTGGCGCATGGCAGATGCGCAAGGCCAAACTCAAGAAGCGCCTGCTCGACATGGCCGATGCACTGATCCGCATCGCCGCCGAGCGCATGACGCGGCACGCGCCAGTGCTGACCACGCCGGAAGGCCTCTACGACGAGTTCGCGGCACGCTTCCCATATGACGAGACCGAGGACCAGGACAACGCAATTGAGGCGGTGCGCGGCGATCTCGGCGCCGGTCGCCCGATGGATCGCCTTGTCTGCGGTGACGTCGGCTTCGGCAAGACAGAGGTGGCGCTGCGTGCCGCCTTCGTGGCGGCCATGAACGGTATCCAGGTCGCGGTCGTCGTGCCGACGACGCTGCTCGCTCGCCAGCACTTCAAGACGTTCTCCGAGCGCTTCCGCGGGCTGCCGGTTCGCGTGGCGCAAGCGTCTCGCCTCGTCGGCTCGAAGGAACTGGCGCTGACCAAGAAGGAAGTGGCGGACGGCAAGACGGATATCGTCGTCGGAACCCACGCGCTGCTCGGCGCCGGCATCAAGTTCGCCAATCTTGGGCTTCTCATCATCGATGAAGAACAGCACTTCGGCGTCAAGCACAAGGAACGTCTGAAGGAGCTCAAGAGCGACGTCCACGTCCTCACGCTGTCGGCCACGCCGATCCCACGCACGCTACAGCTGGCGATGACAGGCGTTCGCGAGCTGTCGCTGATCACCACGCCGCCGGTGGACCGCATGGCGGTGCGCACCTTCATTTCGCCGTTCGATTCGCTTGTTATCCGCGAGACGCTGATGCGCGAGCATTATCGCGGCGGTCAGAGCTTCTATGTCTGCCCGCGGCTGGCGGATCTCGAGGACGTGCATGCGTTCCTGCGTTCGGACGTTCCGGAGCTGAAGGTTGCCGTCGCGCACGGGCAGATGCCTGCCGGCGAGCTCGAAGACATCATGAACGCCTTCTACGAAGGCCGTTACGACGTGCTGCTATCGACGACGATCGTCGAATCCGGCCTCGACGTGCCGACCGCCAACACGCTGATCGTGCACCGCGCCGACATGTTCGGCCTTGCGCAGCTCTACCAGCTGCGCGGCCGCGTCGGGCGCTCCAAGGTCCGCGCTTTCGCGCTGTTCACGCTGCCGGTCAACAAGGTGCTGACGGCGACCGCCGAGCGGCGCCTGAAGGTGCTGCAGTCGCTCGATACGCTCGGCGCCGGCTTCCAGCTCGCCAGCCACGACCTCGACATTCGCGGCGCCGGCAACCTGCTCGGCGAGGAGCAGTCGGGCCATATCAAGGAAGTCGGCTTCGAACTCTACCAGCAGATGCTGGAGGAGGCGGTGGCCGAAGTGAAGGGTGTCGACGAGATCCAGGATACCGGCTGGTCGCCGCAGATTTCCGTGGGCACGTCGGTGATGATCCCCGACAATTACGTGCCGGACCTGCATCTGCGCATGGGCCTCTATCGCCGCCTCGGCGAGGTCAGCAGCCTCAAGGAGATCGATGCCTTCGGCGCGGAGATGATCGACCGCTTCGGCCCGATGCCGATCGAGGTGCAGCACCTCCTGAAAATCGTCTACGTGAAGTCGCTCTGCCGCATCGCCAATGTCGAGAAGCTGGATGCGGGTCCCAAGGGGATCGTGGTTCAGTTCAGGAACAAGGAATTCCCGAACCCCGCCAATCTTGTCGGCTTCATCGCCAAGCAGGGCTCGATGGCGAAGATCCGGCCGGATCACAGCGTGTTCCTGACACGCGACCTGCCGACGCCGGAAAAACGGCTGCAGGGCGCAGCCGTTGTCATGACGCAACTGGCGGAGATGGCGAAGGCTTAAAGCGCGTCGCGATCTTCAGATTCGCTCGTTGCGCTTTAGGTCTTTGTTTTCTCGCATGTCTTTGTTCCGAAACCGGTGACCGCTTTCGGGAGATATGCTTTAAAGGCCCCACCTAGTTCATCCCGGCGCGGGCTTCGGCCTTAGCCTTGGCGATATCGCGCAGCGCGCCGGCGATCACGTCCGGCGTCTGCGCACCGCTGACGGCATATTGCTGGTCGAAGATGAAGAACGGCACGCCGTTGACGCCCATCTTCTGCGCCGATTCAATTTCCTCGACGACGAGAACCTTGTCGGCATCGGAGGCGAGCAGGGAGGCGGTCACGGCACGGTCGAGACCGGACTTCTCGGCTATATCCAGAAGCACGGCGTGATCGCCGACATTACGACCTTCCTCGAAATTCGCCTTGAACAGCCCATCGACCACACGGTCGGCCTTGTCGCGGTCTTCGATCATCGCCCAGTGAATGAGACGGTGGGCATCGAGCGTGTTGGGACCGATCTTGATGGCGTCGAAATTGAAATTGATGCCGACCTCACGACCGAGATCCGTCAGCGTCTTGTGCCCCTGAGCGACGCGCTCGGCGCCACCGAGCTTTTCTTCCAGCGCCTTCTTCTGATCGACGCCTTCAGGCGGGTAATCGGGATTGAGACGATAGGGCCGCCAGTTGACGTCGACGCCGACCTCACCCTGAACCTCGGCAATCGCCAGCTCGAGGCGGGCCTTGCCGAGATAGCACCAGGGGCAGACGACATCCGAGACGACGTCGATCGTTATGCGTTCCACGGGCTTTCCTTTCCTGATTTTCCGCCTTGCATTGCAGCCATCTAGTCGCTGCGGCAGCAGACTTCAACCAGGCAGGAAAAGGGAACCTGCGGCTATTGCGCGCTTTGGTCCCACCAAGCCGGCAGCTGGTAGCCGTAGAGCGGCACGGTATCGGGATGGCCGATGCGCTTGCTGCGCGCCAGCCACTGCTTGTCGACGTGGTAGAGCGGCAGGACGTAGTGCCCCGAGAGCAGCATGCGGTCATGCGAGCGCACGGCGGCGGTGAAATCCTCGGCGGAGCGGGCGGTCAGGATATGCTGGATCAGCGTATCGACATCGGGATCGGCGACGCCGGCGAAATTGTCCGTGCCTTCGCGATCCCTCGAAGCCGACGACCAGCGACCCATCTGCTCGATACCCGGGGACAGCGACGAGGTGAAGGATTTGACGATGACGTCGTAATCGAAGGTATTGGTGCGGCTCTGGTACTGCGAATCGTCCACCGTGCGGATCGACACGTTGATGCCGAGCAGTTGCAAAGAGCGCTGATAGGAGACGGCGAGTTTTTCCTGGTCTGTGTTCTGCGTCATGATCTCGAAGGTCAGCGGACGACCCTTGTCGTCGCTCATCTTGCCGTTCTTGATCGTGTAGCCGGCCTCCTTCAGGATACCAACGGCCTTTTTCAGCACGTTCCGGTCACGGCCCGAGCCGTCAGTGACCGGCAGCTTGTAGGTGCCGTCGAGGATAGCCGGATCGATCTTGTCCTTGATGGGACCGAGCATCTTCAGTTCGCGCTCGTCGGCAGGGACGCCGAAACTCGAAAGCTCGGAGTTCTGCCAGTAGCTCTCGGTGCGGATGTAGGCGCCGGAGAACAGGTTCTTGTTGGCCCACTCGAAATCGAAGATCAGCGACAGGCCTTCGCGCAGCTTCTGATTGGCGAAGACGGGGCGGCGGGTGTTGAAGACGAAGCCGAACATGCCTGATGGCAGCTTCGGCTCGAACACGTCCTTGACGACGTTGCCCGAGGCCACGGCCGGGAAATTATAGGCGCTCGCCCAATGGCCGGGGCTGCCATCGGGATAGATGTCGATGTCACCCTTCTTGAAGGATTCGAACAGCGTCGTGTCCTGCAGGAAATACTGAACGGTGATCTGGTCGTAATTATCGAGGCCGACCTTTGCGGGAATGTCCTTGCCCCAGTAGTTGGGATCACGCTCGAAAGTGATGCTCTCACCCGGCTTCAGCGACTTGATCTTGTAGGGACCGGAACCGATCAGCGGCTTCAGCGTCGAACGATCGAAATTCTCCGCGTCGATCGCATGTTTGGGGAGAATAGGCGTCGAGCCCGCGAGGATCAGCGGAAATTCGCGGTCGGCCTTGTTGTTGAAGGTGAAGCGCACGCTATGGTCGCCGACCTTCTCCATCTTCTCAACTGCATTGAGGCGGGTGCTGAAGGGAACTCGGCCTTTCTCCTTCAGAACATTGAAGGAAAAGATCACGTCGTCAGGCGTCACCGGCTGGCCGTCCGACCACTTGGCCGCGGGGTTGAGATTGAACTGGATGTAGGTGCGGTCGTCGTCCCATTCTACCGACTCTGCCAGTAGCCCATAGAGCGTGAATGGCTCGTCGCGCGAGCGTAGCATCAGTGTTTCATAGACGAGATTGCCATACTCCGGATCCCACATGCCGCGCGCCGTCGTGCGCATGCTTTTCAGGATGAAGGGGTTGAGATTGTCGTAGGTTCCGACCACGCCGTAGGTGATCTTTCCGCCCTTCTTCACATCGGGATTGGCATAGGGAAGATGCTTGAAATCCGGGGGCAGGGCAGGTGCTCCGTGCATGGCGATGCCATGGACCGGTTCGGCAAGAACCGCACCACTGACGAGGGTAAAGACGACGGGGAGAACAATCCGGAGCATAGTCTGCATCCTTTCCGGAAACGGCACGATTCGGTCGAAGACTATCATGGGCTTCGCTCAATTCACCATCTAAGGCAAATTCTTTCCGACGGCTTGCAATTCGCCAAAGAAACACTGGAAATCTGCAGCGACGCGATGTAACACGAACCCCGAAGTCGGGGGGTCATGCATTTGCCTCATTGTTTTAAGAGGTCAAAAGCGAACAACCCTGTTGGTGAGGACGGCATATCCGCTGTCCCAACGGGATACCAGGAGACGGAATTCGTTATGTTCAAGTCTGAAAAGAAAACACGGGCAGCTCTGTCCGTAATGGCAGTGATCCTTGGCGCCGCAGCGGCTCCGGTGTCTTCTTTCGCGCAGGAAGCAGCTGACGGTGGCGCACAGGCCGCCGGCGCTCCGCGTCTCGGCTGGTACAAGACCTGCAGCAAGCAGGAAGACAACGACGTCTGCGTCGTCCAGAACGTTGTTCTGGCAGGCGGCGGCCAGCTCGTCACCGGCGTTGGCCTGATCACCGTTTCCGGCAAGATCAACAACAAGAGCCTCCAGGTTTCCGTTCCCCCGGCACGTCTCATTCCTCCGGGCATCGGCATGCAGATCGACGGCGGCAAGAGCCAGAAGATCGACTACCTGATGTGCATGCCCGACCGTTGCGTGGCGCAGATTCCGCTGACGGACGCCATGGTTGCCAGCCTGAAAAAGGGCACGGACCTCGTTCTGACCTCGATCAACTTCCGCCGCGCGCCGAACCCGATCAAGATCTCGCTTGAAGGCTTCACCGGCGCATTCGACGGCGAAGCGGTTTCCGCTTCCAAGCTCGCCGAAAGCCAGAAGAGCCTGCAGGACAGCATGCAGAAAAAGGCCGACGAAGCTCGCAAGAAGCTCGAAGACGCCCAGAAGGCTGCCAAGGCGCAGTAATCCAGGCGCAAGCCAGACATCGAAAACCCGGCCTCGCGCCGGGTTTTTTGTTGCCGCCTAGGCAAAGAAAAACCCCGCCGTAAGCGGGGTTAAGAAGATATATGCCTGCGACTTAGTGGGCGAAGCTCATCTTGGGTTTGAACTGGCCCGTCGGTGCCATATCGAAAATCTGGTAGACCTGTTCGTTGCGCAGCGGCACACCGCTTTCGTCGTTTGTCAGGTTCTGCTCGGATACGTAGGCGACGTATTCGTTTTCATCATTTTCGGCAAGCAGGTGATAGAAGGGTTGATCCTTGCTCGGGCGGACTTCGGCGGGAATCGAGTTCCACCACTCTTCCGTGTTGGCGAATTCCGGATCGACATCGAAGATGACGCCGCGGAACGGGAAGACCTTGTGCCGAACCACTTCGCCGATACTGAACTTAGCTACTCTTTCTTTCATGGTACGACTTCCTTTCATCACCCAATTTGGTGATTGGTGCCGCTTAAATCAAGATTTGTGCGAAATCTCGTCACATGAGTGTCATGATAGCGGAACGTCTTACTCGGCACCAGATAGACGAAAGCCCCGGGTGACCGGGGCTTTCCAATGCGTTCATCAGGACGAGTAGTACATGTCGTATTCGACCGGATGCGGGGTCATGTCATAGCGCATGACTTCGATCATCTTCAGCTCGATGAAGCTATCGATCTGATCGTCGTCAAAGACGCCGCCGGCGGTCAGGAACTTGCGATCCTTGTCGAGGCTTTCCAGCGCTTCGCGCAGCGAGCCGCAAACAGTCGGGATCTTCTTCAGTTCCTTCGGCGGCAGGTCATAAAGATCCTTGTCCATGGCCTTGCCAGGATGGATCTTGTTCTTGATGCCGTCGAGGCCGGCCATCAGCATGGCGGCGAAGGCGAGGTAAGGGTTCGCCATCGGATCAGGGAAACGGACTTCGACGCGCTTTGCCTTCGGGTTGCTGCCGAACGGAATGCGGCACGACGCAGAACGGTTGCGAGCGGAATAGGCCAGCAGAACCGGTGCTTCATAACCTGGGACAAGACGCTTGTAGGAGTTCGTCGACGGGTTGGTGAAGGCGTTCAGCGCCTTGGCATGCTTGATGACGCCACCGATGAAGTAGAGGCAGGACTCGGAAAGACCCGCATACTCATCACCTGCGAAGCTCGGCTTGCCGCCCTTCCAGATCGAAAGGTGCACGTGCATGCCCGAACCGTTGTCGCCGAAGATCGGCTTCGGCATGAAGGTCGCCGTCTTGCCGTAGGCATTGGCGACTTGGTGCACAACGTACTTGTAGATCTGCATCTTGTCGGCGTTGCGAACGAGCGTATCGAACTTGATGCCGAGTTCATGCTGGGCGGCCGCCACTTCGTGGTGATGCTTTTCGACGACGACGCCCATTTCCGAGAGAACCGTCAGCATCTCGGAGCGCATGTCCTGGCAGCTGTCGATCGGCGGAACCGGGAAGTAGCCGCCCTTGACGCGCGGACGGTGGCCGAGGTTGCCCGTCTCGTATTCGGTGTCGTCGTTCGACGGTAGTTCCGTCGAGTCCAGCTTGAAGCCGGTGTTATAAGGATCGGCCTTGTAGCGAACGTCGTCGAAGACGAAGAACTCGGCCTCGGGGCCGACGAATACCGTGTCGCCGATGCCGGATGCCTTGAGATAGGCTTCGGCCTTCTTGGCGGTGCCGCGCGGGTCGCGGCTATAGGCTTCGCCGGAGACCGGATCGAGAATGTCGCAGAGAATGACCATGGTGGACTGCGCGAAGAACGGGTCCATGTGAACCGTTTCCGGGTCCGGCATCAGCACCATGTCGGATTCGTTGATGGCCTTCCAGCCGGCGATGGACGAACCGTCGAACATGACGCCATCGGCGAACATGTCTTCATCCACGCAGACGACGTCCATCGTCACGTGCTGCAATTTGCCCTTGGGGTCAGTAAAGCGCAGGTCCACGAACTTGACGTCGTTTTCCTTGATCTGCTTGAGAATTTCACTCGCGCTCGCCATTAAATAGTTCCTTTATTCGAGATGACGATCATGTTCCGCCCGCAGGCGCCAAACACTAAATAGCGTCGATACCGGTTTCGCCAGTACGGATTCGAATAACCTCCTCCACATTGGATACGAAAATCTTGCCGTCGCCGATGCGGCCCGTCTGCGCCGCCTTGCGAATGGCGTCGATGACCGCTTCTGCGTTCTCGTCGGCAAGGACGACTTCCACCTTTACCTTCGGCAGGAAATCCACGACATATTCGGCACCACGGTAGAGTTCCGTGTGGCCCTTCTGGCGACCGAAGCCTTTTGCTTCCGTGACAGTGATACCCTGAAGGCCAACTTCCTGAAGGGCTTCCTTCACTTCGTCGAGCTTGAATGGCTTAATGATCGCTTCGATCTTTTTCATGAGAAAATGACTCTCCGCTTCTCCCGTTAAAGCAGGCTCAGGCCCGCTCCCGGCATGATGCAGTTATCATGCCAATTGGAAAGCGGATTTTTTGGAAAATCGGCCTCCGGAATCAAAAACCTGCGAAAAACAGTCGATTGAGCCTTTCATTCACGAGAAAACGCGACGAAAATCACCTATTGAGGCGCAAAATGGATCAGAAAACGAGAATATTCACAATGCCTTATCGATAAAGAGGGTATCACCATGATGGCTATATTTTATGCAATTGCCTTCTTTGTGCCCACCTCAAATTTCGTTTCGATGATTGTTATTTGGGCGCTTTCTGTTTGAATGGGCGAATGATCGAAAATCTCGCATTACTGCTTCTTACCCCCGCCGAAATGACCGCTGTCGATGCGGCGGCGGCAGCATCCGGCATCGACAGCTTCGGCTTGATGGAGCGGGCAGGGGCCGCCGTGGCCGCGATGGCTCTCAGGCATTATCCCGGGACAAACCGTTTTGTAGTGCTTTGCGGTCCGGGCAACAACGGTGGCGACGGTTATGTAGCGGCCCGCCATCTGCACGAGAGCGGCACCAGGGTCGCATTGTTTCATCTCGGCGACCCCACGAAACTGAAGGGTGACGCAGCACGTGCTCACGACGCATGTCAGTTGCGTTCGATCGATGTCGAGAGCTATACGCCCGAAGACGGCGATGTTGTCATCGACGCGCTGTTCGGCGCCGGGCTGACGAGGGAGGTCTCGGACGACGTTCGCGCCGTCATCGATCGCGTGCAAAATGCGCGGACACCGGTCATCGCGGTCGATCTGCCGTCCGGTGTAGACGGACGGACAGGAGAGGTGCTGGGCGCGGCGTTTTCGGCGGAGCGCACCATCACCTTCATGACGCGCAAGCCGGGACATCTGCTGATGCCGGGACGCGAGCTTTGCGGCGCGCTCGAGGTGTTCGATATCGGCATTCCCTCCCGCATCGTTCGCGCGGCCACAGGTGGCAAAATCGGCGAAAACCGGCCCGGACGATGGCGCCACCTTCTGCCCTCGACGGCTCTGGAGACGCATAAGTACATACGCGGCCATCTCGTGGTTTTCTCCGGCGAGGCCGCCAAGACCGGAGCAGCGAGGATGTCGGCCGAGGCCGGCCTCAGGGCCGGCGCCGGGCTCGTTACCATCGCTTCGCCCTTGGACGCCATGGACGCCAACGCCGCGCATCTGACCGCGATCATGCTGCACGACATCGATGACGAAACGGCGCTGCGCGGATGGCTTGCCGATACGCGACTGCGCAGCTTCGTGCTTGGACCAGGTTTCGGCATCGGCGAGAAGGCGCGCGCCTTCGTGAGACTGTTGCGGGAGCGGCATCTGGTGCTCGACGCGGACGGCATCTCGTCTTTCCGAGACGATCCGGCGGAACTTTTCGGTCTCTTCGCGGATGGCGATACAAGGCTGGTGCTGACGCCGCATGACGGTGAGTTCGCCCGGCTGTTTCCCGATATCGCCGGAGACAGATCACTGGGAAAAGTGGACAAGGCGCGTGCGGCGGCTGCGCGCGCGCATGCCGTCATCGTCTACAAGGGCGCGGACACCGTCATCGCGTCGCCGGATGGAAGGGCGCTCATCAACAGCAACGCGCCAATCTGGCTGGCGACGGCAGGATCAGGTGACGTGCTGGCCGGCATCATCGGCGCGCTGATGGCGCAGGGCGTACCGACGTTCGAGGCGGCGGCCGCCGGCGTCTACATGCATGGTGAAGCGGGCAACCGCGCCGGCAAAGGGCTGACAGCGGAAGATCTCGTCAGCCACGTCTTGCCGCTCTGATTGTTTTGCGTTCCGACTACTTGCCGACCTCTTCCTGCAGCGCGATGGCGCCGAAGGGGGCGTTGACCTTGCCCTCGTGGATCATGAAGGCGAAGACGTCGCGCGGTTCGACCTTGACCTTGCGGTCGCTGTCGATGACAGGCAGATCGTCCGGGACCTTGCCCTCAGCCCAAGTCTCCAGGCGTTTGGCCCAGTCTTTCAGCTCCTTCGGCGGGTAACAGGTCCTGATTTCGTCCGAGCCTTTCTGCAGGCGCGTGTAGACGAAATCGGCGGTGACATCCGCCACCATCGGATAATCAAAATGCTCGGCGACGACAGGGGCAACGCCGTATTTCGCCAGCAGCGCCACGAACTCCGGCACCTTGAAGCTGTCATGTCGGACTTCGACGACATGCTTCAGCGGCAAACCATCCTGCCTGTCCGGCAAGAGCTTCAGGAAGCCCTCGAAATCCTCCGGCTCGAACTTTTTCGTCGGCGCGAACTGCCAGAGAATGGGGCCAAGATGCGGGCCGAGTTCGACGATGCCCTGGCCGAGAAAACGCTCGACCGATTCACCGGCCTCCGAGAGAATCTTGCGATTGGTGCTGAAGCGGCTGGCCTTGAGCGAAAAGATGAAGCCTTCAGGCACATCGGCTGCCCACTTCGCGAAAGTCTCGGGCTTCTGCGAGCTGTAATAGGTGCCGTTGACCTCGATGACCTTCAGCTGCCGGCTGGCATAATTCAGCTCGTCCTTCTGCTTCAACGTGGATGGGAAGAAGTGGTTGCGCCAGGGTTCGAACGTCCAGCCGCCGATGCCGACGCGAATGGTGCCGGGTTTTGTCATCAATTCCTCCTCGTTGAAGTTCGCGAAGTCGTTGTCTATTATCTCTCTATCGATCATCGAAAGGCATTCCGATGACAATCGTAAGCGTGCCCAAGGCCAATACCGAACTCTCCGAACTCCTCAGCCGTGTTGAAGCCGGCGAGGAGATTATTCTGGCACGCGATGACAAGCCGCTGGTGAAACTGGTGCCTGTCGAGCCTTCCGCCGCGACGCCGCGCCTTCCTGGCCGTTTTGCCTACCTCCGCGATAAGCTTCCACCCGATTTGTTTCTCGAACCACTGTCCGAAGACGAACTTGAGGCTTGGGAAGGGAAATACTCGTTTCCCGGCGACAACGGGCAATGAAGTACCTGCTGGATACACATGCTCTGGCTTGGTGGCTGCTTGACTTGCCAAGACTTGGTCCGAACGCGCGCACGGCGATCTCCTCGCCAGAAAACGCTATCTTCGTCAGCGCCGTATCCGCCTTCGAAATCGCAACCAAACATCGTTACGGCAAGTGGCCTGAGATGGAACCTTTGGTCACCGATTTTGAAGGAACATTGCGCGCGGAACGCTTCGCACAACTTCCCATTTCGATGCTGCACTCCTTCCTCGCTGGTCACATGCCCGGGACCCATCGCGATCCTTTCGATCGCATGCTTGCCGCTCAATGCAAGCTCGAAAACCTCTCGCTCATAACAGTCGATCCCGCCTTCCAGGAATTCGGGATCGACATCGTCTGGTAACAGCGGATCACTCCGCCGCCTGCACCTTCTTCACCGGCCGCCGCTCCAGCAGTTCCTTCAGGAACTGGCCGGTATAGGACCGCTTTTCCTTGACGATCGCCTCGGGCGTGCCTGAGGCCACGATCTCGCCGCCGCCGTCGCCGCCTTCGGGGCCGAAATCGAGGACCCAGTCGGCGGTCTTGATGACTTCGAGGTTGTGCTCGATGACGACGACCGAGTTGCCCTGGTTGACCAGTTCGTGCAGCATTTCGAGCAGTTTCGCTACGTCGTGGAAGTGCAGGCCGGTCGTTGGCTCGTCGAGAATGTAGAGCGTGCGGCCAGTCGAGCGCTTCGAGAGTTCCTTGGCAAGCTTGACGCGCTGGGCTTCGCCGCCCGACAGCGTATTCGCCTGCTGACCGACCTTGATGTAGCCGAGGCCGACATCGAACAGCGCTTGCAGCTTGTCGCGCACGGCGGGGACGGCTGCGAAGAACTCGACGCCTTCTTCGACGGTCATGTCGAGCACGTCGGCGATCGACTTCTGCTTGAAGGTGACGTCGAGCGTTTCGCGGTTGTAGCGCTTGCCGTGGCAGACGTCGCAGGTGACGTAGACGTCAGGCAGGAAGTGCATCTCGATCTTGATGACACCATCGCCCTGGCAGGCCTCGCAGCGGCCGCCCTTGACGTTGAAGGAGAAGCGGCCAGGCTGGTAGCCGCGTGCCTTGGCTTCCGGCAGGCCGGCGAACCAGTCGCGGATCGGCGTGAAGGCGCCGGTATAGGTGGCCGGGTTGGAGCGCGGGGTGCGGCCGATCGGCGACTGGTCGATGTCGATGACCTTGTCGATATGCTCGAAGCCATCGATGCGGTCGTGATCAGCCGGGATTTCGCGCGCGCCCATGACGCGACGGGCGGCGGACTTGTAAAGCGTCTCGATCAGGAAGGTGGACTTGCCGCCGCCGGACACACCGGTGACCGCCGTGAAGACGCCGAGCGGGATCGACGCGGTGACGTTTTTCAGGTTGTTGCCGCGGGCGCCGACGACCTTGATTTCCTTACCCTTCTTCACCTTGCGGCGTTCTTCGGGAACGGTGACGCCAAGTTCGCCCGACAGGTATTTACCGGTCAGTGACTTCGGGTTGGCCATGATATCCTGCGGCGTGCCGTGGGCGATGACCTGGCCGCCATGGATGCCGGCGGCGGGGCCGATATCGACGACGTCGTCTGCCTGCAGAATGGCGTCCTCGTCGTGCTCGACGACGATGACGGTGTTGCCGATGTCGCGCAGGTGCTTCAGCGTTTCCAGCAGGCGCGCATTGTCGCGCTGGTGCAGGCCGATCGACGGCTCGTCGAGCACGTAGAGGACTCCGGTGAGGCCTGAGCCGATCTGCGAGGCCAAGCGAATGCGCTGGCTTTCACCGCCCGACAGCGTGCCGGAGTTGCGCGAGAGGCTCAGATATTCGAGGCCGACGTCGTTCAGGAAACGCAGGCGGTCCCTGATCTCTTTCAAGATGCGGACAGCGATCTCGTTCTGCTTGGCGTTGAAGCTGTCCGGCAGCGTCTCGAACCAGTCGCGGGCGACGCGGATCGACATATCCGTGACCTGGCCGATGTGCAGCTTGTTGACCTTCACGGCCAGCGCTTCCGGCTTCAGGCGGAAGCCGTTGCAGGACGGGCAGGGTGCTGCCGACATGTAGCGCTCGATCTCCTCGCGCGCCCAGGCGCTGTCGGTTTCCTTCCAGCGGCGTTCGAGGTTGGTGATGATGCCTTCGAAATTCTTGTGCGTCGTGTAGGAGCGTGCGCCGTCGACGTAGTGGAACTCGATCTTCTCCTCGGTGCCGTTGAGGATCACGTCCTGCGCCTTGGCGGAGAGATCGTTCCAGCGGGCGCCGAGCTTGAAGCCGAAATGCTTGCCGAGCGCTTCCAGCGTCTGGTTGTAATAGGGCGAGGACGACTTGGCCCATGGGGCGATGGCGCCGTCGCGCAGCGTGCGCTCGGGTTCCGGCACGATCAGGTTGGCGTCGATCTTCTGCTGGGCGCCGAGGCCGTCGCAGGTCGGGCAGGCACCGGCCGGATTGTTGAAGGAGAACAGGCGCGGCTCGATCTCGGAGATGGTGAAGCCGGAGACCGGGCAGGCGAATTTTTCGGAGAACAACACGCGCTCGTGCGTTTCGTTGAGCGATTTGTTGGCCGAGCCGCCGGCGGCGGTTTCCTCGACGGGTAGCGGCTTGTCGGCGAATTCGGCGATGGCGAGGCCGTCTGCGAGCTTCAGCGAGGTCTCCAAGCTGTCGGCCAGTCGCGCCGAGACATCAGCGCGCACGACGACGCGGTCGACGACGATATCGATGTCGTGCTTGTATTTCTTGTCGAGCGCGGGGGCATCGGCGATCTCGTAGAACTGGCCATCGATCTTGACGCGCTGGAAGCCCTTTTTCATGAGCTCGGCGAGTTCCTTCTTGTACTCGCCCTTGCGGCCGCGCACGAGCGGCGCGAGGATGAAGAGACGCGTGCCTTCCTCGAAGGCGAGGATGCGGTCGACCATCTGGCTGACGGTCTGGCTTTCGATCGGCAGGCCGGTGGCCGGCGAATAGGGAACGCCGACGCGCGCAAAGAGCAGGCGCATATAGTCGTAGATCTCAGTGACGGTACCAACTGTCGAGCGCGGGTTACGCGAGGTCGTCTTCTGCTCGATGGAGATCGCCGGCGACAGGCCGTCGATCTGGTCGACATCGGGCTTCTGCATCATCTCGAGGAACTGGCGGGCATAGGCCGACAGGCTCTCGACATAGCGACGCTGGCCCTCGGCATAGATGGTGTCGAAGGCGAGCGAGGATTTGCCCGATCCCGACAGGCCGGTCATGACGATCAGCTTGTTGCGCGGCAGATCGAGGTCGATGCCCTTCAGATTGTGCTCGCGTGCGCCACGGATTGAAATCGTCTTCAGTTCGCTCATCGTCTTCTGCTTCTGTGCTGGAACAGCCCCTTATTTAGTGATGCCGGCGGGCGAGTCGAGGCTCAATGTCTAGATGGTGCAAGGTTTTCGATTCGGTTGACAGGATCATAGGGATAAAATAGAACAAATAAAGAACAAAATTCCTTGTGGATGAACCGGCTATGGACGTCCATCGCACCGCCTCTATGGTTTAAGGTGCACCGATTGTTTCAAGCGCCGCCGGGCAGGGCGGCAGGTAGGGTGAAAAGTATGGCTGGCAGCGTAAACAAGGTAATTCTGATCGGAAACGTGGGCGCAGACCCGGAAATCCGTCGGACGCAGGACGGCCGGCCGATCGCCAACCTCCGCATCGCGACGTCGGAAACCTGGCGCGACCGCAATTCCGGCGAGCGCCGCGAAAAGACCGAGTGGCACACCGTCGTCGTCTTCAACGAAGGTCTGTGCAAGGTTGTCGAACAGTACGTCAAGAAGGGCGCCAAGCTCTATATCGAAGGCGCTCTGCAGACTCGCAAGTGGCAGGACCAGCAGGGCCAGGACCGCTATTCCACGGAAGTCGTGCTGCAGGGCTTCGGCTCGACGCTGACGATGCTCGATGGACGCGGCGAAGGCGGTGGCGATCGTTCTGGCGGCGGCTACGGCGGTGGCCGTGGCGGCAATGCCGGCGGTGGCGACTTCGGCGGTGGCGGCGGCTATGGCGACGATTACGGTTCGCCTTCGCAGTCGTCGGGCCGTGGCGGCTCTGGCGGCGGTTCGTCTTCGGGTGGCGGCAACTTCTCGCGCGATTTGGACGACGATATTCCGTTTTGATCGGCAATCCGATCAAGACTTCAAAACGGCGCGCCTCGTGGCGCGCCGTTTTCGTTTGTGCCTTCACATCGCGGCAGGCGCGAGGTTCATCGTGGACTTGATGCCATCGACCACGAACTGCGTTGCCAGCGCAGCCAGGATGACGCCGAGCAGGCGGGTGAGGATGGCGCGACCGGTGACGCCCAGAAAGCGATCCAGGCGGTCGGCGATCAGCAGCGCCAGAAACATCAAAAGCAGGCTGACAGCGATGACGATGATCAGCTGCGCCCGCTCGAAAGACCCCTGCATCGAGCCCGCGAGCAGGATGGTCGCCGAGATGGCTCCCGGGCCGGAGATCAGCGGGATCGCCAGCGGGAAGACGGCGATGTTCTGGATGTGATCGACGGTGATCGCCGCCGTGCCGGTCTTCTCCTTGCGGTCCTGGCGCTTCTCGAACACCATTTCGAAGGCGATCCAGAAGAGCAGCAGGCCGCCGGCGATGCGGAAGGCGCCGATGGAGATGCCGAGGATGCCAAGCACGCTGGCGCCGAACAGCGCGAAGACGGCGAGGATGATGAAGGCGATGATCGTACCACGGAGCGCCACCTGCTTGCGTTGCGCGCGGGTCATGCCCACCGTCAGCCCAAGAAAGATCGGCGCGAGGCCCGGCGGGTCGATGGTTACGAGCAGGGTGGTGAAGGCGTTGATCAGTTGGTCGGCGCTTGCCATCGTGTCTCCATAAGCCCATATAACGGACTGGCTGCGAGTGATTGTGCGGTGGGGAAATCGATTTGGCAAACAACTCTGCTCGGATAGCGCGACTAGCCCGCCGAAAGGCCGGACCTGCCGCGATTGAGCCGTAAAAGCCTGTTCAAAACTCCCGCTGAAATTGGCGTCCCAGCAGCCTTTCCGTTATAAATCTTCAAGTGATTCTAGAAGAGATCGTGATCCGTTTTGACTGAGCAAACACCCCCCGGCGGCGGGAAGCTCCCGCCAGGCATCGAGCCCATCTCCATCATGGAGGAAATGCAGCGGTCGTATCTCGATTACGCGATGAGCGTTATCGTCAGCCGCGCGCTGCCCGATGTGCGCGACGGCCTCAAGCCCGTGCACCGGCGCATCCTCTACGGCATGTCCGAGCTCGGCATCGACTGGAACAAGAAATACGTCAAATGCGCCCGCGTCACCGGGGACGTGATGGGTAAATACCATCCGCACGGCAACACGGCGATCTACGACGCGCTGGCGCGCATGGCGCAGGATTGGTCGCTGCGCCTGCCGCTGATCGACGGGCAGGGCAACTTCGGCTCGGTCGACGGCGATCCGCCTGCGGCTGAACGCTACACCGAATGCCGCCTCGAAAAGGCCGCACACTCGCTGCTCGACGACCTCGACAAGGAAACGGTCGATTTCCGCGACAACTACGACGGAACGCTCTCCGAGCCCGTCGTCGTTCCCGCGAAGTTCCCGAACCTTCTGGTCAACGGCGCGGGCGGCATCGCCGTCGGCATGGCGACGAACATTCCACCGCACAACCTGATCGAAGTTGTCGACGGCTGTATCGCGCTGATCGACAATCCGGCGATCGAACTGCCCGAGATGATGCAGATCATTCCGGGTCCCGACTTCCCGACCGGCGCCAAGATCCTCGGCCGTTCCGGCATTCGCTCGGCTTACGAGACGGGCCGCGGCTCCGTCATCATGCGCGGTGTCGCCACCATCGAGCCGATGCGCGGCGACCGCGAGCAGATCATCATCACAGAGATCCCGTTCCAGGTGAACAAGTCGACGATGATCGAGAAGATGGCAGAGCTGGTGCGCGACAAGCGCATCGAGGGCATCTCCGACCTGCGTGACGAATCCGACCGCCAAGGCTATCGCGTCGTCGTCGAACTGAAGCGCGACGCCAATGCGGACGTCATCCTGAACCAGCTTTACCGCTACACGCCACTGCAGACCTCGTTCGGCTGCAACATGGTGGCGCTGAACGGCGGCAAGCCGGAACAGCTGCAGCTACTCGACATGCTGCGCGCTTTCGTGTCGTTCCGCGAGGAAGTTGTTAGCCGGCGTACAAAGTTCCTGCTGCGCAAGGCGCGTGAGCGCGCTCACGTCTTGGTCGGCCTTGCAATCGCTGTCGCCAACATCGACGAAGTCATCCGCGTCATCCGCCAGGCGCCGGACCCGCAGTCGGCCCGTGAAGAGCTGATGACGCGCCGCTGGCCGGCGCATGACGTCGAAAGCCTGATCCGTCTGATCGACGATCCGCGCCACCGCATCAACGAGGACATGACGTACAACCTCTCGGAAGAGCAGGCGCGTGCCATCCTCGAACTGCGTCTCGCCCGTCTTACGGCTCTGGGCCGCGACGAAATCGGCGACGAACTCAACAAGATCGGCGAGGAAATCAAGGATTACCTCGAAATCCTGTCTTCGCGCATTCGTATCCAGACGATCGTCAAGGAAGAGCTCGCCGCCGTTCGCGACGAGTTCGGCACGCCGCGCCGCACCGAGATCATGGATGGCGGACTCGAGATGGACGATGAAGACCTCATCGCCCGCGAGGACATGGTCGTGACCGTCTCGCATCTCGGTTACATCAAGCGCGTGCCGCTGAACACCTACCGCGCCCAGCGTCGCGGCGGCAAGGGCCGCTCCGGCATGTCGACCCGCGACGAGGACTTTGTTAGCCAGCTATTCGTTCTCAACACGCATACGCCGGTTCTGTTCTTCTCCTCGCGCGGCATCGTCTACAAGGAGAAGGTCTATCGCCTGCCGATCGGCACGCCGACCTCGCGCGGCAAGGCGCTGATCAACATGCTGCCCCTGGAACCGGGCGAGCGCATTACCACCATCCTTCCGCTACCCGAGGACGAGGACAGCTGGGACAAGCTGGACGTGATGTTCTCGACGACGCGCGGTACCGTGCGCCGCAACAAGCTCAGCGACTTCGTGCAGGTCAACCGCAACGGCAAGATCGCGATGAAGCTCGAGGAAGAGGGCGACGAAATCCTCTCCGTCGAGACCTGCACCGAGCATGACGACGTGCTGCTGACGACTGCGCTCGGCCAGTGCATCCGCTTCGCGGTCGATGACGTCCGCGTCTTCGCGGGCCGCAACTCGATCGGCGTGCGCGGGATCAACCTCGGCGATGGCGACCGGATCATCTCGATGACGATCGTCGGCCACGTCGATGCCGAGCCGTGGGAACGCGCTGCTTATCTGAAGCGCGCCGCGGCCGAGCGTCGCCTGACGACGGGCGAGGCGGAAGAGATCGCACTCGTTGGCGAGGAAGTCACCGAAGAGGGGCAGCTTAGCGACGAGCGCTACGAAGAGCTGAAGGCACGCGAACAGTTCGTGCTGACGGTTTCGGAGAAGGGCTACGGCAAGCGCTCCTCGTCCTACGACTTCCGTATCTCCGGACGCGGCGGCAAGGGCATTCGCGCCACCGACACGTCGAAGACAGGCGAGATCGGCGAACTCGTCGCCGCCTTCCCTGTTGATGACGGCGACCAGATCATGCTGGTGTCGGATGGCGGCCAGCTGATCCGCGTGCCGGTCGGCGGTATCCGCATCGCCAGCCGCGCGACCAAGGGCGTGACCATCTTCTCGACCTCCAAGGACGAGAAAGTCGTGTCGGTCGAGCGCATCAGCGAACCGGAAGAGGATGCCGAAGAGACGACCGAAAACGGCGAAGACATCATTGCCGGCGACGGCGAGGCAACGACGGAACCGGAAGCATAAGCGCTTCCTCACAGCTGAAACTTTTGAAAGCCGGGCGAAATTCCGCCCGGCTTTTCTTATGGGCGATTGTTGAACCGGCATCACGCTCATGTATCTTCGGCGATCATCTGGAGAACTGAAGCATGCGCGAGAGTGACGCGACGATCAGACTGCTGACGGTGGACGACGTGGATGCCTTCCGGCTGATCCGGCTGGAGGCATTGCGGCTGGAGCCTCTCGCTTTCGCCAGCACGCTGGAGGACTGGAAAGCCCTGCCGGAGGCCGAGTGGCGGCGGCGGATCGAAGGCGATCCCATCTTCGTCGCTTTTCACGCCGGCGAGCCGATCGGCATCATGGGCCTGTCGCGGCAGCGGGCGAGCAGGATGGCGCATCGCGCGACGATCATCATGGTCTATGTCAGGACGGAGCACCGCGGCGCGGGGCTTGCCTCGCGTCTGCTGCATGCGGTCACCGATCATGCCGGCGACATCGGGGTAAGGCAACTGGAGCTCGCCGTCAGCGCCGAGAACCAAGTGGCGAGACGCTTCTATGCGCGCGAAGGGTTCGCCGAGATCGGGATGGTTCCCGGGGGCTATCTTCACGAGGGTCACGAAATCGACGAGGTGATGATGGCGCGGCGTATCCGATCATAGAAAACCGGACGCGCTTGGGACGCATCCGGTTTCATTGTGCCGATTTTCGGCGGAGCAGGTTACGGCGTTCAGAAAACGCTGCGCTTGTGCTCGAATTTCTTCATGTCTTCGCTTTCACGTCGCAAAGCGCTGATGGTGGACCCCACGGACACGATAAACATCACGCTGATCAAGGCAGTGAGTAGAGTTAAAATCGTGAACATCGGCAATCCTCCTGGGTTTTGCGTTCACGTTCCTTAGTATTGGCTCGCAATGACCGGACGGGCCGAAGCATAGGGGCCGTATACCTTGGACGTATCAACCTTCTGATCGTAGAGCGCGATAGTCGCTGCAAGCATACCTGTCATCATTACCATCCAAACTGCATTAATCATGGTAATCTTATTGGGCATCTTATGTTCCTTGTGCGGCGTAGCGCGTTCGTTCGAGAGATTGAACGCACCCGTTGGGAAATGGTTCCGTCGGATATTGACGGGTCGTTTACCAAGCGCGATCTGAAGCGACCTTGAATAGGTCGTTCATCTGGCGTTCAGAATTCTTAATCGGTTTAAACGCCACGTGACCGGTTGCTCGCACGATCGCGTGGTGCTCGCTGACCTCGGCGCGAACCCAGGCCATGTCCCTGCTATCCTGCACCCAGCCATAGATGGCTTCGGCGAGGAACGAGACTGCGACGGCTGCGGTGACGAGGATGATCAGCATGGTGGTTTCCGGGAAGGGCAGGTGCCGGGATTGGCCTCTGCCGTGTTGACGCTTTCGGTATAGAGACGGTCGCCTGAAGCCGCCTTGAACATCGTGTTCATCCAGCGTTCAGTCGCCCGGCGCTCTTGGGGCAAATGACTTGCAGCTAAGCCTCATCCGTGACAAAAGGCGTCGAAACAAACGGCTGGGGCCAATGACGACAGCTTACTATCCGGGGTCGTTCGACCCGATGACCAACGGCCATCTGGATGTGCTCATCCAGGCGCTGAGCGTTGCGTCGAAGGTGATCGTTGCCATCGGCGTCCACCCCGGCAAGGCGCCGCTCTTCTCGTTCGAGGAACGCGCCGAACTGATCGTAGAGTCGCTCGCGGAAGTGCTGCCCGAAAAGGCCAGGGAAATCTCCGTCGTCTCGTTCGACAATCTGGTGGTCGACGCGGCGCGTGCGCAGGGCGCGACCTTGTTGATCCGCGGCCTCAGGGACGGCACCGATCTCGACTATGAAATGCAGATGGCGGGCATGAACCGGCAGATGGCGCCCGACATCCAGACCATATTTCTTCCCGCCGGCACGGCTTCGCGGCCCATAACGGCCACATTGGTCCGTCAAATCGCGGCCATGGGAGGCGATGTCAGCGCATTCGTGCCTGCGGCCGTCTTGAAAGCCCTTCAATCCAAGCGCAAATCCTAGGCGAATTCGCCACCATGGAGCTCATATGAAACTGTTTTATCTCGCATTTGCCGGCGTCCTTTATCTGGCTTCCTTCGCCGGCGACGCATTTGCCGCCGATACGCTGACGATCCAACTGAAGGGCGGCCCGGTCGTGATCGAACTCGCACCCGATGTCGCGCCGAAGCACGTCGCGCAGATCGAGGCGCTGGCCAAGAAGGGCGCCTATGACAACGTCGCCTTCCACCGCGTCATCGACGGCTTCATGGCCCAGACCGGCGACGTCCAGTACGGAAACATGGAAAAGGGCTTCGACAAGGGCCAGGTCGGCACCGGCGGTTCGGACCTGCCGAACATTCCGGCCGAATTTTCCAAGACACCGTTCGTGCGCGGCACGGTCGGCATGGCGCGTTCGCAGGACCCGAACTCCGCCAACTCGCAGTTCTTCATCATGTTCGCCGACGGCTCTTTCCTGAACGGCCAGTATACGGTTGTCGGCAAGGTCGTCTCCGGCATGGAAAACGTCGACAAGATCAAGAAGGGCGAAGGCCAGAACGGCGAAGTCAGCGATCCCGACCGGATGATCAAGGTCACCGTCGGCAAGAAGTAAGTTTCAATTTAAGGAGAAAGAACATGGCTGAGATCAAGGATCCGGAAAACACCATCATCCTGGAAACCACCAAGGGTAAGGTCGTCATCCAGCTTCTGCCTGAAGTGGCGCCCGAGCACGTGGCCCGCATCAAGGAACTCGCACGCGAGAAGGCCTATGACGGCGTCGTGTTCCACCGCGTTATCAACGATTTCATGGCGCAGACCGGCGACGTGAAGTTCGGCAAAAAGGGTGGCGAGAGCTTCAACCCGGGCCGTGCCGGCATGGGCGGCTCCGAGAAGCCTGACCTGAAGGCTGAATTCTCGGCCGTCAGCCACGTTCGCGGCACCTGCTCGATGGCGCGTTCGCAGAACCCGAACTCCGCCAACTCGCAGTTCTTCATCTGCTTCACGGATGCTCCGTGGCTGAACAAGCAGTACTCCGTCTGGGGCCAGGTCATCGAAGGCATGGACAACATCGACAAGATCAAGAAGGGCGAACCGGTCGTCGATCCGGATTCGATCGTCTCGATGCGGGTTGCCGCCGACGTCTGATTGATGTCAGACTCAACATCGCTTTCTGTGAGTGATCTCGGAGCCGTGCTTATCCAAGCGCGGCTTCAGACGTCTGAGGTTATGTCGGGGTTTCAAGATATCACGAAACATCTCGAAGCCGCGGCGATATTAAGGCGCGCAACTGCCGACGACGAGCGCGCTTGGAACCGACTGTTTGCGGCTGCAGAATTTGCGAGATCGCACTTGAGGTCTGCAGCCTTTTCGGCCAACTGCTATTTTGCATATCTTGGCATTTTTGGTGCCTTGTCCGAACCTACTCTTTCGCGAGATGTAAAAACCGCCGCAATTGATGCCGCGCACATTCACGCAGATGTCGTCCCGATCGAGCTCTACAACGCTCGGGAGGTTTTAGCTTCACCGGAATTCATTGATCTGACAGGGCTTCAAAAAGAGCACATCAGAAAATGTTTCGAGTGTCATTTTCCCGGTGTCAAAGAGGCGCGCGACGCAGTCGCACATTCGCATGACCGGTTATTCGCGCGTTGGAGGAATGAGACACTGGGAGCTGACATCGGCGGAAGGCCCATAACTCGGACAGGCAAGAGCTTTCTGGGCTCTGATGGACGCGATTTCTTGTTTGACTTTACGGACACGCGTTTTAGAGACCTGCTTTCCGATCTGAATAAGATGATTTTACAATGCGCGTAGACCTTTTCGACTTTGAGCTCCCCGATGAGAGGATCGCTCTGCGGCCCGCCGAGCCGCGCGACAGCGCGCGGCTGCTCGTCGTCGATCCCAATGGCGAAATGCAGCTTTCCGATCACCGCGTTAGTGACCTGCCGTCGTTCCTGAGGGCAGGGGATGCACTTGTGTTCAACGACACCAAGGTCATTCCGGCGCAGCTCGAAGGCATTCGCCACCGTGAGGGTGCGGGCGGCCAGCAGGTTTCGGCGACGCTGCACATGCGGGTCGGCGCCAATCGCTGGAAGGCGTTTGCCAAGCCCGGCAAACGCATCAAGGTCGGTGACCGGATCGCCTTCGGCCACGGCGGCGAAAGCTGCCTTCTCGGTGCGCTCGACTGCACCGTCGAAGAGAAAGGCGAGGGCGGCGAGGTGACGCTGGCCTTCGACCTGTCGGGCCCGGCGCTCGACGAAGTCATCCACTCCGTCGGCCATATCCCGCTGCCGCCCTATATCGCCGCCAAGCGCGCCGAGGACGAGCGCGACCGCGCCGATTACCAGACCATCTATGCCCGCGAGGACGGCGCTGTTGCGGCACCCACCGCCGGACTGCATTTCACGCCCGAGCTCTTCGAAGCGCTCGACAAGGCCGGCATCGAGCGGCATTTCGTGACGCTGCATGTCGGCGCCGGCACCTTCCTGCCGATGAAGGTCGACGATACCGACGATCACAAGATGCATCTCGAAAGCGGCTATGTCAGCGGCGAGACGGCGGCCAAGCTCAATGCCGTGAAGGCGAGGGGCGGGCGGATCGTCTGCGTCGGCACCACGTCGCTGCGGCTGATCGAGAGTGCCGCGCAGGATAGCGGCGAGATCCGCGGCTGGGCGGGTGCCACCGGCATCTTCATCACGCCAGGCTACCGTTTCAAGGCGGTCGATGTGCTGATGACCAACTTCCACCTGCCGCGCTCGACGCTGTTCATGCTGGTCTCGGCCTTTGCCGGCCTGCAGACCATGCATGCGGCCTATGAACATGCCATTTCCACAGGCTACCGCTTCTATTCCTATGGCGATTCCAGCCTTCTTTTCCGGAAAGACTAGATGACCGAGAACTTCCAGTTCACCCTCAAGAAGACCGATGGCGGCGCACGTCTCGGCGAAGTTTCCATGCCGCGCGGCACGATCCGCACGCCGGCCTTCATGCCAGTGGGCACCGTCGGCACCGTCAAGGCGATGTATCTCGACCAGGTGCGCGATGCCGGCGCCGATATCATTCTCGGCAATACCTATCACCTGATGCTACGCCCGACGGCCGAGCGCGTGGCGCGGCTTGGCGGGCTGCACAAGCTCATTCGCTGGGATGGGCCGATCCTGACCGACAGCGGCGGCTTCCAGGTCATGTCGCTGTCGGGGCTGCGCAAGCTCGACGAGCAGGGCGTGACCTTCAAGAGCCATGTCGACGGCAGCCTGCATCACATGTCGCCGGAGCGCTCCATCGAGATCCAGGGGCTGCTCGACAGCGATATCCAGATGCAGCTCGACGAGTGCGTGGCGCTTCCGGCCGAGCCGCGCGAGATCGAGCGCGCCATGGAGATGTCGCTGCGCTGGGCCGAACGCTGCAAGGTCGCCTTCGGCAACCAGCCGGGCAAGGCAATGTTCGGCATCGTGCAGGGCGGCGATATTCCGGCATTGCGCGTGCGCTCGGCCGCGGCGCTTGCCGATCTCGACCTCAAGGGCTACGCGGTAGGCGGCCTCGCCGTCGGCGAGCCGCAGGCGGTCATGCTGAACATGCTCGAGGAGACACTGCCGGTCCTGCCGACCGAAAAGCCGCGCTATCTCATGGGCGTCGGCACGCCCGAGGACATGCTGCGCTCGGTGGCGCGCGGGATCGACATGTTCGACTGCGTCATGCCGACGCGCTCGGGCCGCCACGGCCTGGCCTTTACCCGGCGCGGCAAGGTCAACATCCGCAACGCACGCCATGCCGAGGATATGCGCCCGCTCGACGAGCAGTCGAACTGCCCGGCGACGCGCGACTACTCACGCGCCTATGTGCACCACCTCGTGCGCTCCAACGAGGCGCTCGGCGGCATGCTGCTCTCGTGGAACAACCTGTCCTACTATCAGGAGCTGATGCAGGGCATCCGCAAGGCAATTGCCGAAGGCCGCTTCGCCGATTTCATGGCGGAGACGGAAGCGGAATGGGCGAGGGGCGATCTCGACCCCGTCTAAATAAGGCTCAGATACCCTTGCTGTCGGTATCAGGGACAATCTGAACGCCATTGATCTTATAGCTCCCGTCAGGCTGGCGGGAAACCTGGTAGATCGCCGTCCAGTCCTTGTCGTCGCGCCCCGATATCAGGACCTCCTGGTAGATCACCGCGCCGTCGTCGATCGAACGGCTGCGGCCGAAGGCATAGTTGCCGGGATGATAGACCGGTTCGTAGCTCTTCTTGACCATGGCGAAGAAGACATTCTTGTCGGGATAGAGTGCTTTGATACCCGGTGCGGCATAGGAATAGGCGGCCTCGGGATCGTCCTTCAGGAACGCCTTGATCTGTGCCTCGATCATCGCTCGGCTGGTCTCTATCGGATCCTGTGCCCAAGCCGCCGTCTGCGAAGCGATCGAAGCGGCGCAGAGGATAAGGACTGCGATGAAGGCGCGCATGGGCATGATCTCCAACTATCCAGAATGGCTGCAGCATCCTTCAGAATTGTAGGGCTTTCATCGCGCAAGGAAAGAGGCGCTATCACGCAGCGTCGCGGGCGAAGATGCGCGCAAGCAGAAGGCCGGCAACGAGCATGCCGAGCGCGATGAAAATCGTGTCGATCGGCGTGCCGATATAGAGCGGACCGATATTGGCGAAGAGCAGAAACGCCACCACGAAATTCGCCCAACCCCAGACCACATTCAATTCCGCCGAACTCGTTCGGGAGCCCGACATTCTCGCAAACGGCGTACGAAACGGCCGACCGCAGACGCCGCTGACGAAATGCGGAATGCCGTTGGTCATGATGGCTGCGGCTAGAAAATGAGCAAGGAAGGCGATCCAGGGCATGCATGTCTCCACAGTGGCTCCAGACGAGGCGTGTGCAGGTGACGCTAGATCAAGTCCGGAAATTTCACAGGGAACGCATGCCTGCAAGCTTTTGTTCCAGCAGAGCTTTTATGGCATCCAGCCAAGCGTGGATTGAGGATGGGGTGAGCCTAGCCCAGCTACACACAAAGATCGCATAATCTATGTTATGGAACCAATAGTGATATCCGCCGGGTCCAGTCAGTCCGCGCACCTTCCTAGTCACCGATCACCACACGCTCCATCTCGAAGCCCATTGCACATCTGGCGTACGAGACGATCGAGTTGTCCGGGTTCCATTTCCAGCCTTCCCGTCAGCAAGCGTCCCCAAGCGAAGCCGGCCAGAAGTTCGATGGTCATTTCCGGATCGACATTCGCGGCGATGTCGCCACGCGCTTGTGCGTGGCGGACAAGTTCGGCGGTCTGGCCGATTCGTTCGGTCATGTAGATTTTGAGTGCCTCGGCCGTCGCGGCGTCGCTTTGGGCTTCGGCAATGACGAAACGGAAAATCGCGCCGACATGGCTGTCGCGCCAGTATTCGAACAGCGAGCTCACAAAGCTCAGCAAGTCGGTTTCGATCGCGCCGGTATCCGGAACCGGTTCGACGCGTTTCTGATGGTGATAGACGTCGAGCAGCAGCGCCGCGCGCGATGGCCACCAGCGATAAATGGTCGGTTTGCCGGCATGGGCGCGTCTGGCGACGGCGTCGATCGAGAAGCCGGCTATGCCGACCTCGGAAAGAATTTCCGCCGCAGCGTTCAGTATCGCTGCCTCGCTCGCCGGATTGCGCTGGGCGCCGATCGACGTGCGACGCGCTGATATCCCCGCAAGCGTCATGATGATCCTCCCTTGCTGCAATCGCTCATATCATATGGCACGCTTGAATGAAACGCGTCGTTTCGTTACAAGAACCAGATCGAAACGATGCGTTTCTATAAAAGGGGAAAACCATGAGCGCCGATCACATTGCCGTCAAACCGGAAAGCACATCTGCCCGACAACCCAAGCCCTGCAGGTTCCGCCTGTCCTTCCTGCTGATCGTCGCCATCTATCCGCTGATCACGACGCTGCTCTATGTTTTGATGCCACTGACCAGTTCCTGGGAAACATGGCATCGGACGCTGGTGATCACGCCGGTCATGGTGTCGCTGATCGTGTTTCTCGTGACACCGGCCATCCAGCGCCATTTCGGCTGGTATCTGCTGCGCGTGCCGCGTCCCGAGCGATAGAGGCGGGCGGCGCACCCGGCCTTTGCGCTGTAGAGCGCCCTCCTCCGTTCCGCACGCGTATATCTCTCGCAAAAAGGCATCGGCATGGACGCAAATTGATGCTTTTCGCATGTCGGCTTAGCGCCTAGTCAATGTCCATCAGATCGAAGAGGACAACGGCGATGGCAACCCCATTCTACTGGAACGAGCTCAACACATACGATTTCGCCGGGCTGTCCGCCGACACCACCATCGCCATCCTGCCGATCGCATCCACCGAGCAGCATGGGCCGCATCTGCCTGTTGCAACCGATGTCGCCATCGCCAACGGCATGCTGCAGGAGCTGCGCCGCCAGCGACCAGACGATCTCGACATATTGGTGCTGCCGACACAGGAGATCGGCAAGGCCAACGAGCATGTCTATGGCCCGGGCACGCTGTGGCTCAGCGCCGAACTGCTCATTCCTGTCTGGACCGCGATCGGCGCCAAGGTGGCGGAAGCGGGCCTGCGCAAGATGGTGATCGTCAATTCGCATGGCGGCAATGTCGATATCATGAGCATCGTCGCGCGCGAGCTTAGGGTGCGTTACCAGATGGCCGTGGTCTCCACGCAGTGGGGCCGCTTCGGCCATCCCAAGGGAATGATCAGCGAGCATGAGACGCGCTACGGCATTCACGGCGGCGAGGTCGAGACGTCGCTGATGCTGCATTTCCGACCGGATCTGGTGCGCATGGAGAAGGCCGAGAATTTCGTGTCGAAGGCGGAATGGATGCGCGAGCAGTCGAAATTCATACAGCCGCTGCCGCCGCATTCGCTGGCGTGGATTGCCCATGATCTCAATCCGAACGGCGTGGTCGGCGACGCCTCGCGCGGCACCGCCGAGAAAGGCGAGGCGATCTGCAAGCATCAGGTCAAGGGCTTCGTCGAGATGCTTGAAGACCTCAAGCGTTACCCGCTCTCCAATCTCTACAGCAAATAGGGCGCGGTCCGGCCGCACCTTCCGTCACGCGCCGACTGATTTGTCGGGCGCGATGTGGCCCTTATCCTGCAGTTCGTGGACGAGGCCGGCGAGTTCGGCCAAGAGATATTCAACGAACAGGCTGGTGGCGGCGTCCAGTGGCGCGCGGGCGCGGGCGAACAGCTTCATCGGCTGATGGCGGGCATGCGGTTCGGCGATCGGGCGGAACACCAGTTCGCCGGCGCGGCATTCGGTCACCACGTCGAGCGGGTTCAGCATGGTCAGCCCTGCCCCGCATTTCACCAGTTTCTTCAGCATTTCCGAGGCGTTGCTCTCCAGCACCGGTTCGACGGACACATCAAGCCGCGCCAGCGCCAGATTGATGAAATCGCGCAGGCTGGTGCCCTGCTGCGCCAGAAGCAGGCGCTCCTGGACGACATCGCCGAGATTGATCGGTCCTTCGCCGATCAGCCTGTGGCCTGGCGGCAGGACGATGCCGATCGGGATGTCGAAGCTGCCGAGCGAGCGGATGCCTGGCGTGGCCGGAATGTTGAAGCCGAGGCCGATATCGACCTCGCCTGAAAGCACCGGATTGACCGTGGTCGTGCCGGCGTCGTTCCGGATCTGGAAATAGACGCGCGGATGCTCGGTCTGGAAGCGGGTGATGATTTCGGCAAGGGGGCCGGATGCGAGACCCACCGTCGTCACCAGCCGCACCTTGCCGGCCTGTTGCATCTTCAGGCTGCGAATGCGACCTTCCAGGCGATCGTAATTCTTCAGCACCTCGCGGATATGCTCTATGCACAGTTCACCGGCGGCCGTCAGTCTCAGCCCGCGCGGCAGGCGCTCGAACAACGGCGCTCCGATTTCCTCCTCGAGCGCCAGGATTTGCCGGTTGATGGCCGAGGATGCGACGTTGAGGCGGGCAGCGGCCTTGCGGATCGAACCGGAGCGGGCGATCTCGTCGATGTATTGGAGCTTTCTGGAGTGCAGCATTCGACCCTCGGTGCATCTATTTTAAGCGTCGCGCACAAATTAGAAACAGGCGCATTGTGAGATGCCAAAAAGGCATCGTTGCGCACGAATTTTGATGCTTTTCAAACAGCAAAGCAACCGCTCAAATGAAGGAAATGGGGCGCTGTCGCAGACGCTCCTTGGCCTCAAAGGGGAACGGCTGACATGTCCAATGCATTGAAGACTATGGCTTTTACGACGCTGCTGGGTCTCGGAACGGCGCTATGCGCGGCTGTTCCCTCTTATGCTCTCGACAAGGTGAGCTACGGCACCAACTGGCTGGCGCAGGCAGAACATGGCGGCTTCTACCAGGCGGTCGCGGATGGCACCTACGCCAAGCACGGTCTCGATGTGACGATCGTTCAGGGTGGGCCGAATGCCGCCAACTCGGCGCTGCTGATTTCCGGCAAGATCGACTTCTACATGGGCAGTTCGCAGGGTGAGCTGACGGCCGTCGAACAGGGCATTCCGCTGGTCGATGTCGCTGCGATCTTCCAGAAGGACCCGCAGGTGCTGATCGCGCATCCCGACGCTGGCGTCGAGAAGTTCGAGGATCTCGCCAAGCTCAACACGCTGTTTCTCGGCAAGGATGGCTATCTCACCTTCTTCGAGTGGATGAAAGCCAATTACTCCGGCTTCAAGGACGAGCAATACAAGCCTTACAACTTCAATCCCGGCCCCTTCATCGCGGACAAGTCCTCGGCGCAGCAGGGTTATTTGACGTCCGAACCCTACGAGATCCAGAAGCAGGCCGGCTGGGAGCCGAAGGTCTTTCTGCTCGCCGACAACGGCTACAGTCCCTACTCCACGGCGATCACCACGACGCAGACGATGATCGACAGCAAGTCCGACATCGTGCAGCGCTTCGTCGATGCCTCGATCGAGGGCTGGTACAGCTATCTCTATGGCGACAACACCAAGGCCAACGAACTGATCAAGAAGGACAATCCCGAGATGACTGATGGTCAGATCGCGTACTCCATCGCCAAGATTAAGGAATACGGGATCGTGGAGTCCGGTGAGGCGCTGGACAAGGGTATCGGTTGCATGACCGACGCCCACTACAAGAAGTTCTTCGACGAGATGGTCGGCATCAAGGTGCTGAAGGCAGACACGGATTACACCAAGGCGTTCACGACCAAATACGTCTGCAAGGGCGTGGGCATGGCGCTGAAGAAGTAAGTCGGGCTTCCTCCTCTCCCGTGTGGAGAGGAGGCCCATGGCATACCCAGGAAACGAACGAACCTCATGACTTCATCGCAGCCCACCCCGTCAGCGACACCAGCCGAAGCGCGCAGGCGACCGCTCGTTGCGATGAAGCAGGTCTCGAAGATCTTCTCCAGCGGCACGGTCGCGCTCTCCGGCATGACGCTGACGGTCGAGAGCGGTGAGTTCATCAGCTTGCTCGGGCCATCCGGTTGCGGCAAATCAACGGCGCTGCGGATCATGGCCGGGCTTGGCGACGTGTCATCGGGGATGATCGACTGGCCGAGCTCGCGCATCAATTCGCGCGGCCTGCCGGAGGGCGATATCAGCTTCGTGTTCCAGGAGCCGACGCTGATGCCCTGGAAGAACGTGTTCGACAATGTGCACCTGCCGTTGAAGCTGCGCGGTGTATCGAAAGCTGCGGCGCGCGCGGAAATCATGGCGGTGCTTGCGACCGTCGGGCTGCAGGATTTCGCGGAGGCCTATCCGCGTGAGCTCTCGGGTGGCATGAAAATGCGCGTATCGATCGCACGCGCACTGGTCACCAAGCCGAAGCTGCTGTTGATGGATGAGCCATTCGCGGCGCTCGACGAAATCACCCGGCAGAAACTCAATGACGACGTGCTCAGGCTCTGGAAGGAGACCGGCATCACGGTGATATTCGTCACGCATTCGGTGTTCGAATCCGCCTATCTCTCGAACCGCATCGTCGTCATGAAGGCGCGGCCGGGACGGGTGCATGCCGATCTGCCGCTCGTCACCAGCCTTGAGCGCGACGCGCATTACCGCACCTCGGAGGAATACCGCCAGGCGTGCGAGACGGTCTCGCACTCGTTGATCGGCGCCATCAACGCCGCGAAGGAGGACCACTGATGGCCGATATCGCCGAGACACCCGCCATCGAGGTTGCCAGCCCGGTCAATGCGCGACGCCGCGATCTGGCTCTGCGAATCCTGGTTCCGGTGCTGACCGTTGCAGCGCTGGTCGTGATCTGGTGGCTCTATGTCAAGCTGTCGGGCGTGCCGCCCTATATCCTGCCGGGGCCGGCGGCCGTGGCCACCGCCTTCGTCAGCGATTGGGGCACACTCGCCCCTGCCCTTTGGGTCACCACCAAGATCACCTTTTTGTCGCTGATTCTGGCGCTGATCGGCGGCGTCGGCTTTGCAGTGTTTCTCGTGCAGTCGCGCTGGATCGAAATCGCCTTCTATCCACTGGCGGTCATCCTGCAGGTGACGCCTGTCGTGGCAATCTCGCCGCTGATCCTGATCTATGCGCCGTCGACGCAGGTGGCGCTCTTGATCTGCGCCTTTCTGGTCGCCTTCTTTCCGATCCTGTCGAACATGGTGCAAGGCTTGAAGAGCGTCGATCACAACCTGATCAACCTCTTCGAGCTCTATGGCGCCTCGCGCTGGCAGACACTGCTCTATCTGAAGCTGCCGGCCGCCCAGCCTTATTTCATGACGGGGCTGAGGATCGGCGGCGGGCTGGCGCTGATCGCAGCCGTTGTCGCCGAATTCGCGGCGGGCTCGGCAGGCGCCGGATCGGGTCTCGCCTTCCGCCTGCTCGAAGCGCAGTACCGCATGAACATCCCTCGCCTCTTCGCCGCGCTGCTGATGCTGTCGCTGCTCGGCGTGGCGATCTTCGCGATCACCTCATTCATCTCCTGGCTCAGCCTGCACCGCTGGCATGAGAGCAGCCTGAAGCGGGAAAACTGA
This sequence comes from Hyphomicrobiales bacterium, assembly GCA_900471485.1. Classification (GTDB taxonomy): domain Bacteria; phylum Pseudomonadota; class Alphaproteobacteria; order Rhizobiales; family Rhizobiaceae; genus Rhizobium. Next base: position 114,394 of record UCEU01000011.1, on the reverse strand, counting down.
TGACTTACTCCTTCATGTCTCCGCCCAACTCCGCGCGCTTCGTGCTCAGCCACGCGACGCTGCCCGCTATCGCCGTCGAGGGTTACGAGGGCGTGGCGGCCGAGGGGCTGGTAAAGGCCGATCTCGTTATCGAGGACGGGTTGATCGCGGCGATCCTGCCGCCCGGTTCGGCACCGCAGGAGCTTGCGAAATCGGACATGCGCGACGGCATGGTCTGGCCGTGTTTCGCCGATGTACACACGCATCTCGACAAAGGCCACATCTGGGCGCGCAACAGCAATCCCGATGGCACCTTCATGGGCGCGCTGACCTCTGTCGGCATCGACCGTGCGACGCACTGGAACGCCGCCGATGTGCGCAAGCGGATGGAGTTCTCGCTGCGCTCGGCCTATGCGCACGGCACCAGCCTGATCCGCACGCATCTGGATTCGCCCTCGCCGCAGCATCGCATCTCGTTCGAGGTGTTTGCCGAGGTGCGCGACGCCTGGAAGGACAAGATCGCGCTGCAGGCGGCGGCGCTGTTTCCGATGGACGACATGGTCAACGAGGCCTATTTCGCCGAACTCGTCCAAATCGTTCGCGACACAGGCTGCCTGCTCGGCGGCGTGACGAAGATGAGCGCGGATCTCACCTGGCAGCTCGATACGCTGCTGAAGGCCGCCGCCGACAATGGGCTCGATGTCGATCTGCATGTCGACGAAACCGACGATCCCGGCGCCGAGACGCTGAAGGCGATCGCCGAGGCGGTGCTGCGTAACGGCTTCACCGGCAAGGTGACGGCCGGGCATTGCTGCTCGCTTGCAAGGCAGGACGACGAGCTTGCCAAGCGCACCATCGATCTTGTGCAAAAGGCAGGAATTTCAATTATTTCGCTGCCGATGTGCAACATGTACCTTCAGGACCGTTATCCTGATCGCACGCCGCGCTGGCGTGGCGTGACGCTGTTCAAGGAGCTCGATGCCGCCGGCGTGCTGACGGCCGTTGCCTCCGACAATACCCGCGATCCCTTCTATGCCTATGGCGATCTCGATCCGGTCGAAGTGTTCCGCGAGGCGGTGCGCATCCTGCAGCTCGACCACCCGCTCGACAGCGCCGCGCGTGTCGTGACCACATCGGCCGCCGACATCGCAGGGCGCCCTGACATGGGTCGCATCGCCGTCGGCCTGCCCGCCGATCTCGTGCTTTTCAGCGCCCGGCGCTGGAGCGAATTTCTATCCCGTCCGCAGGCCGACCGCGTGGTGCTACGTCGCGGCAAGGTCATCGACCGCAGCCTGCCGGATTACCGTGAACTCGATAGCGTCGTTGGAGCCTGACATGCCGGATTACCAGAAGATCAAACAGGAACTCGAAGGCATCGCCATCGAGGACAATCCGGCGCTGGTGCGCCAGAAGAGCCGGGACTTCTACTGGTACTCCCCCGTGCTGAAGGCGCAGCTCGATGGCGTCACCGCCGATCTGGTGGTTACGCCGAAGAACGAGGCCGAGGTGATCCAGACGCTGAAGGTGGCGTTCGCCCATGGCGTCCCCGTCACCCCGCGCGGTGCCGGCACCGGCAATTACGGCCAGGCGATGCCGCTCTCCGGCGGTATCGTTCTCAATCTGGCGGCCATGGACCAGATCAAGGAAATCCATCCCGGCCGGGTCATCTGCGAACCGGGGATCATCATTGCCCAGCTCGACAAGCAGACCAAGGCGCATTCCGGCCAGGAACTGCGCTTCCATCCCTCGACGGCGCAGACGGCGACCATCGGCGGTTTCATTGCCGGCGGTTCCGGCGGTGTCGGATCGATCACCTGGGGCGGCCTGCGCGATATCGGCAACATCATTCGGCTGCGGGTGGTGACCATGGAGGCCGAGCCGCGCGTGCTGGAGCTGACGGGCTGGGACCTGCAGAAGGTGAGCCACGCCTATGGCACCAACGGCATCATCACCGAGATCGAGATGCCGCTGGCACCGGCCTACGACTGGGTCGACGTGCTCGTCGGATACGACCAGTTCATGGACGGCGTGCGCTACGCCGATGCGCTGGCGAAGTGCAACGGCATCCTGACCAAGGAGATCGCCCCGATCGCGGCGCCCATCCCCTACAGCTACTTCACACGCCACAAGCCTTATATCCGCGAAGGGCAGTCTGTCGTGGTGGTGATGGTGGCGCCGCATTCGATCGACGCCTTCGCCGCGTTCACGGCCTCGCAGAAGGGCGAGATCATCTTCCGTTCAGACAAGGTCGAGAGCATGAAGGGCATTCCGCATGCCTATGAGCTCGCCTGGAACCACACGACGCTGCGCGCGCTCAAGGTCGATCCCGAATACACCTATCTTCAGGTCCAGTACCCCGGCCCCGACCATGTGGCTAAGGTCGCCAAGATGGTCGAGATATTCGGCGACGAGGTGCCCGGCCATCTCGAGTTCATCAGGTTCGATGGGCAGATCCAATGCTCGGGCCTGCCGCTGGTGCGCTACACCACCGAGGAGCGGCTGGAGGAGATCATCAAGATCCACCAGGACCATGGCTGCCCGATCTTCAACCCGCACCGCTATACGCTCGAGGAAGGCGGCATGAAGCAGACGGACAAGGTGCAACTCGCCTTCAAGCATGAGACCGATCCGAAGGGCCTGCTCAACCCCGGCAAGATGATCGCGTGGGAGAACCCAGACTTCGACTTCTCCGCCGGCCAGAACTATCTGTTCCCGGGTCTCGCTTCGGTGATGGAGAGCGCATGAGGGTACTCGTCCTTCACTCGCATCCGGTGGAATCGAGCTACGGCAAGGCGCTCTATCAAAAGACGCTGGAGAGCCTGAAGGCGGTGGGGCACGAGGTCGATGCCTGCGACCTCTACGCCGAGGAATTCGATCCGGTTCTGTCGCGGCATGACCGGCTGGTTTACCACGACTATCCTGAGAATACCGAGCTGGTGAAGAACCACGTCGAGCGGCTGAAGCGAGCGGAGGGGTTGGTTATCGTAACCCCGATCTGGAACTTCGGCTTCCCGGCGATCCTGAAGGGTTACTTCGACCGCGTCTGGCTGCCGGGCGTTTCCTTCGAGCTGGTGGACGGGAAGGTCGAATCCCGTCTCAGGCACATCCGCAAGCTTGGCGCGGTGCTGACCTACGGAGCGACACCGTTCCGGGCCTTCGTCGCCGGCAATCCGCCGAAGAAGATCGTCAAACGAGTGCTGAGGGCGCAGATCAATCCGGTGCGCCCGGTGACTTTTCTCGCCCACTACGACATGAATAACTGCACTGAAGAAACGCGGGCGGCATTTATGGGGAAGGTCGAGACGGCGATGGGGCGGTTTTAGAGCGTCTCGGGTATCGCCGCCCTGCCCGTTTCATCGATCAACCATTGTATGAGAAAATCTTATCAAAACATTGATAAAATCAAATTTTCTCTATTGTTCTAGACGCTCTACTGCGTAACCACCTTCGCCGCAGTCACCTCGACCTCGACCAGAAACTCCGCCCGCGTGAAGCCGCCGACGACGAGTAGCGTGGAGACAGGCTTGGGGTCGAGGGTGTAGCGGTCGCGCACCGCCATGTATGCCGGGAAGTCCTCGCGGCGGGTTACGAAGCCTGAGATGCGGATCACGTCCGCATAGGTCATGCCGGCCTCCTCCAGGATCGCGCCGATCGCCTTGAAGCAGAGTTCCGCCTGGGCGGTGACGCCTTCGGGAATGGTGTCGTCAACGGCGATGCCGAGCTGGCCTGAGGTCACCAGCAGCGAGGCGCCCGGCGGCACGAGGAGGCCGTGATTGTAGTTGCCGAAGGGCTTGCGAACAGATGGGGGATTGATCGCGTTCTTCATGAAAACCTATATTTCACAAATCTTTATGGTGCATTGCCGATATCTGACGCGAAGGTCACTCCGCCTTGTCGGATGCGAATACAATACTGGCATCGCTGACGATGGCAACATGCGAATAGGCTGCCTGGCTGGCCGCCGCAGCGTCGCCGCGCATGATCGCCGTGACGATGACGTCGTGCTCGTCATAGGACTTGGCAAGGCGCCCGGGGAGCCGGAATTGCGCGCGGCGGAACGGCGCCAGGCGTGCGCGGGTCTGGGTCACCATTTCGTAGATATGGTCGTTATGGGCGCCGCGATAGAGCCGGGTGTGGAACTCTGTATTGTGGGCGGCGTAGTCTTCTTGGGCGTTGGCGTGAACCAATCTCGCCGACGCGCGATGTTCGAGTTCGAGCGCGTGGCGCTCATCGACGGTCATGCGTTCAGCGGCCAGCCGCGCGCAGATGGCTTCCAGTTCCGACATAGCCTCGAACATGGAGTGCAGATAGGCTTCCGTGACATTCGCGACCACGGCGCTGCGGTTGGGTTCGCGATCGACGAGACCCATGGCGCCCAGTTCCCGCAAGGCCTCGCGCACCGGCGTTCTGGATACGTCGAAACGGACGGCGAGCGAGAGTTCATCCAGCCGTTCGCCGGGATGCATGACGCCGGTGACGATCATATCCGCGATGGCGCGCACCATCTGTTCGACGGTGGTGCCTGTACGTATGACCTGTCTGCGCCTGATCTGCTTCACTTCAGAACTCTGCATTTCACATTGCATACAGATGAACGGCGAAACGCATAAAGTCAAATAATTATATATTTGCAGCGTCTTATGGGTTTGTATGAATGTCTATGTGCAGCATTTTATCGTTGTTGTCAGTCACATACGCCGAGTTTTCAGACATGGATGCATTTTTAATCACATCCAGATTGCAATCTGCATACAGTTTACGCGCTCCCACCTCCCCTCTTTTGAAAATCACACAATAACAATGGGTTAAAATCTGGCACGGCCATTGCATGCACTTTATTCTGCAACCATTTGTTTGACGCGGCCTCGCCGCAGGGAGAATCGCAATGACCAAACTCCTTTCCATGAATCGCCGCCATTTCCTCCAGGCTTCCGCCGCCGGCGCGCTGGCGATGACGCCGGGCCTGATGGCGGGTCGCGCCATCGCGCAGACCGCGCTCACCGTCGGCTTCATCTATGTCGGCCCCAAGGACGACTACGGCTATAACCAGGCCCACGCCGAGGGTGCCGCCGCCGTCAAGGCGCTTGAAGGCGTCACCGTCGTTGAAGAAGAGAATGTGCCTGAAACCGTCGATGTCCAGAAGACGATGGAATCGATGATCAATCTCGATGGCGCGACCCTGCTCTTCCCGACCTCGTTCGGCTATTTCGACCCCCACATGCTGGCCATGGCCGCGAAATATCCCGACATCCAGTTCCGCCATTGCGGCGGCCTCTGGCAGGAGGGCAAGAACCCCATGAATACCGGCTCCTATTTCGGCTATATCGGCCAGGGTCAGTATCTGAACGGGATCGCTGCCGGTTACGCCTCGAAAAGCAAGAAGATCGGCTTTGTTGCTGCCAAGCCGATCCCGCAGGTGCTGCAGAACATCAACTCCTTCCTGCTCGGCGCGCGCTCCGTCGATCCCGCCATCACCTGCCAGGTGATCTTCACCGGCGAATGGTCGCTGGCCGTCAAGGAAGCGGAAGCCACCAACGCGCTGGTCGACCAGGGCGCCGATGTCATCACCTGCCATGTCGATAGCCCGAAGGTGGTGGTCGAGACCGCCGCCGGTCGCGGTGCCTTCGTCTGCGGCTACCACGCCAACCAGAGCCCGCTGGCGCCCGAGAAGTACCTCACCGGCGCGGAATGGGCCTGGGGCAACGTCTACACCGATTTCGTCAAGAAGGCGCAGGCCGGCGAGAAGCTCGGCAATTTCGTGCGCGGCGGCCTGAAGGACGGCTTCGTCAAGATGAGCCCGCTCGGACCTGCCGTTTCGGCTGAAGCCCGCACCAAGTTCGAGGCCGTCCATGCCGAGATCATGAGCGGCAAGTTCTCGGTCTTCAAGGGGCCGATGAAGGACAACAAGGGCAACGTCATCGTTGCCGCCGACAAGGCGCTCGCCGAGGACGCGATCGAGCTCGAGAGCATGGATTATCTGGTCGAGGGCGTCGTCGGATCCACGGCTTAAGCCAGAGGGAGAAGCGTCATGACAATCGAGGCGAACACTTCATCCCTATCGCCTGCAATCTCCGATACGCCGGCGCGGTCCTTCCTGGGGCCGTTGCTGGAATGGCTGGCGCGGCGGGCGGAACCCGTCGTCATTAGCCTCGGCGCGATCCTGGTCGGTCTGGCGCTTTTCTCGCTCTTCATCATGGCGGTCGGCAAATCGCCGGCCGTGCTTTTCCAGCTCATGTATACCGGCGGCTTCGGCAGCTGGTTTTCAGTGCAGAACAGCCTCAGCCGTTCCGCGCCGCTGCTTCTGACGGCGCTCTGCGTGGCGCTGCCGGCAAGGCTTGGGCTGACGATCATCGGCGGCGAGGGGGCGGTGGTGCTCGGCGGGGTGGCGGCCGCGGCAATCGCCCTTCCCTTCATCGGCACCCTGCCTGCCATCCTGGTGCTGCTTCTGATGGCGGCGGCGGCCATGGTGGTCGGTGGTCTGTGGATCGGTTTCGCGGGCTTCCTGCGCCACTATCGCGGGGTGAACGAGACGATTTCCTCGTTGCTGCTCGCCTATATCGCGATCGCCCTGATGAACCAGTTCGTCGAAGGGCCGCTGCGCGATCCAGCCAGCCTCAACAAGCCCTCCACCGCGCCGCTGCCGGCTGAATACATGATGGGCAAGATACCGGGCATGGACGTGCACTGGGGTCTGGTGATCGGTATCGTTGCCTGCATCGTCTCCTGGATCCTGATCGAGGTGACGAGCTACGGCTTCGCCGCCCGCATCGCCGGCGGCAATGTGCGCGCCGCACAGATCCAGGGATTGCCGGTGGGGCGACTGATCGTCGGCTTCACGGCGATTGCCGGCAGCTTCGCCGGGCTTGCCGGCATGATCGAGGTCGCCGCCGTCCAGGGTAGCGCCAATGCCTCGATCGCGGCCGGCTATGGCTATACCGGCATCCTCGTCGCCTTCCTGGCGCGACACAATCCGCTGGCGATCATTCCCGTCGCCATCCTGCTCGGCGGCATCGATGCCGCGGGCGGGTTAATCCAGCGGCGCATGGGCCTGCCGGATGCGACCGTGCTGGTTCTGCAGGGGACGCTCTTCGTCGTCATCCTGCTGTTCGAGACCTTCTACGGCCGCTTCAAGATCTTCAACCCCGACCTTTGGAAGAGGAACCCGTGATGGACGAGACCGGTATCGGCATATGGGGTGTACCGCTGGCGATCCTGGCCGGCGCCATCCGCGTCTCCACGCCCTTCATCTTCGTCAGCCTCGGCGAGACGATCACCGAGCGATCGGGGCGCATCAATCTCGGGCTCGAGGGAACGCTGGTCTTCGGCGCGATGACGGCCTACGCGGTGGCCGTCATGAGCGGCTCCGCCTGGCTCGGCGTGCTCGCGGCCATGGCAACGGGCGCCGTCTTCGGCCTGGTGCACGGCTGGATCTGCAAGTGGCCGAAGGTCAACGATATCGCGATCGGCATCGCCATGATGCAGTTCGGCCTGGGGATGGCCTTCTTCCTCGGCAAGCCCTTCATCAAGCCGGTGGCGCCGCATCTGCCCTCGATCCCGCTCGGTGGCTGGTCGAGCCTGCCGCAGGTTCAGGCCGCCTTGAACATCAATGTGCTCTTCGTCATCGGCGCGCTGCTTGCGGTGGCGCTGTGGTGGGCGTTCAAGAATACCCGCGTCGGACTGATCCTGCGCGTCGTCGGCGACAGCACGGATGCGGCGCGGGCCATGGGCATCGATCCGGATCGTGTTCGACTGCTGGCCACCGCTGCCGGCGGGTCGCTGGCTGCGGTCGGCGGGGCCTATCTCTCGCTCTACTACCCGGGATCATGGAACGAGGGCATCTCATCCGGCCAGGGCCTGATGGCGGTGGCGCTGGTCATCTTCGCGCGCTGGAACCCGATCGGCTGCTTCCTCGCCGCCCTGCTCTTCGGCGGCGCCGGCGCGCTCGGCCCTGCCCTGCAATCGGTCGGCGTCACGCAAGGCTACTACCTGTTCTACGCAGCCCCCTACGTGCTGACGCTCGCCATCCTGATCGCCACTTCTTCGCCCACCCGCTCGCTTGCGGGTGCGCCGGGGGCCCTGTCACTCACGAAATAAGTCACTCACCCAGTAATTCTCGATCGAAATAAGGATTTTGCCATGAACGGTCTCGGCGGCCTCAACAAATCCGAACACGGCGTCGGCATCGGCCTCGTGCAGCTCCAGCTTCCGGTAACCGTCACCAAGGAGGATCTGGCGCGGCAAACGCAGGTGATCGTCGATCTCGTGGCCAAGGCGCGGCGCAACCAGCCGGGCATGGATCTCGTCGTGTTCCCCGAATATGCGCTGCACGGGCTCTCGATGGACATCAACCCCGAGATCATGTGCCAGCTGGATGGGCCTGAAGTCGCTGCGTTCAAGAAGGCGTGCCTGGACAACAGGATCTGGGGCTGCTTCTCGATCATGGAATTCAATCCCGGCGGCATGCCCTATAATTCCGGCATCGTCATCGACGATACGGGCGAGCTGAAGCTCTATTACCGCAAGATGCATCCCTGGGTGCCGGTCGAGCCGTGGGAGCCGGGCAATCTCGGCATTCCCGTCATCGACGGCCCCAAGGGCGCCAAGCTGGCGCTGATCATCTGCCATGACGGCATGTTCCCGGAGATGGCGCGGGAATGCGCCTACAAGGGCGCCGAGATCATGATCCGCACGGCGGGCTATACCGCGCCGATCCGCGACAGCTGGAAATTCACCAACCAGTCCAACGCCTTCTGCAACCTCATGGTTACGGCGAGCGTGTGCATGTGCGGCTCGGACGGCACCTTCGACAGCATGGGTGAAGGCATGATCTGCAATTTCGACGGCTCTATCATCGCCCACGGGACGTCCGGCCGTATCAACGAAATCATCACCGCCGAAGTCAGGCCCGACCTGGTGCGCGAAGCGCGGCTCGGCTGGGGCGTGGAGAACAACATCTACCAGTTCGGCCATCGCGGCTATGTCGCCGTCGCGGGCGGCGCGGGTGATGCGCCCTACAGCTACATGCACGACCTGATCGCGGGCCAGTACAAGCTGCCCTGGGAGGCGGACATCAAGATCACCGACGGCACCTCGTGCGGCTTCGACAAGCCGGCAAGGCGCTACGGCGAAACATTCAAGCTTGCGGGCGAATAGAGGAGACGGACGATGGACATGATGACCGAGGCAAAAGAGCATTACGTCAAGGCCGATCCCTACCCCTGGCCCTATAACGGCGCGTTGAGGCCCGACAACACGGCGCTCATCATCATCGACATGCAGACCGACTTCTGCGGCAAGGGCGGCTATGTCGATCACATGGGCTACGACCTCGCTCTGGTGCAGGCGCCGATCGAGCCGATCAAGGCGGTGCTGACGGCGATGCGCGCCAAAGGCTATCACATCATCCACACCCGCGAAGGCCACCGGCCCGACCTCGCCGACCTGCCGGCCAACAAGCGCTGGCGCTCGCAGCGGATCGGCGCCGGCATCGGCGATGCCGGGCCTTGCGGCCGCATCCTCGTGCGTGGAGAGCCGGGCTGGGACATCATTCCCGAACTCTATCCGCTTGAGGGCGAAGTGATCATCGACAAGCCGGGCAAGGGCTCGTTCTGCGCCACGGATCTGGAACTGATCCTCAACCAGAAGCGCATCGAGAATATCATTCTTACCGGCATCACCACCGACGTCTGCGTCTCCACCACCATGCGCGAGGCCAACGACCGCGGCTTCGAATGCCTGTTGCTGGAGGATTGCTGCGGCGCCACCGACTATAACAACCACCTCGCCGCCATCCACATGGTGAAGATGCAGGGCGGCGTGTTCGGCTCGGTCTCCAATTCCAAGGCCCTGATCGAGGCGCTCGTCTGATGCCATCGATGCGTGCCCAGGTCTTTCGCGTGCCGGCCGACGGGCCGGATGATGTCTCCGGCGTCGAGGCGCTGTTTGCTGCCGGCCTGAAGCCGGAGAGCGTGGTCGCCATCCTCGGCAAGACCGAGGGCAACGGCTGCGTCAACGACTTCACCCGGGGCTATGCGACATCGAGCTTCGAGGCGTTGTTTCGCCGGCATGGTGTCGAGGACGTGTCGATCGTCATGTCCGGCGGCACCGAAGGAGCGCTGTCGCCGCACTGGACGGTGTTTGCCCGCGAGGAGACTGACGCGCCGACGACGCGGGCGCTGGCGATCGGCGCGGCACGGACGCCTGCCCTGCCCTCGCATGGTCTCGGACGCCGGGCACAGGTGCTGATGGTGGCCGATGCCGTGAAGGCCGCAATCAAGGACGCCGGGATCGAGGATATGGCGGACGTGCATTTCGTGCAGATCAAGTGCCCGCTGCTCACCACGCAGCGGATCGCCAAGGTGGAGGCATCCGGCAAGACGGTCGCCACGCGCGACACGCTGAAATCCATGGGGCTTTCGCGCGGCGCGTCTGCGCTCGGGGTCGCGGTGGCGCTTGGCGAGATCGGTGCGGACGAGATCACCGATGGCGATGTCGGCACACACCACGAGCTTCATTCGCGCTGCGCGTCGGCGTCTGCTGGCGTCGAGTTGCTGGATCACGAGATCGTCGTGCTTGGCATGAGTTCGAAGTGGTCCGGCCCGTTCCAGATCGACCATGCTGTCATGCGCGACGCGATCGATGTGCAATCGGTCAAGGCGGCCTATGCGCGACTGCCCGAGGGCAGACTGGCGGCAGTGCTCGCCAAGGCGGAACCGGACCCGAGCGGCCAGGTGCGCGGCAATCGGCACACCATGCTCGGCGATTCAGACATATCCGGTACGCGCCATGCTCGCGCCTTCGTCGGCGGCGTGCTGTCAGGTGTGTTCGGGATGACCGATCTCTACGTCTCGGGTGGCGCCGAGCATCAGGGGCCGCCGGGTGGCGGACCTGTGGCAATCATCGTCGAAAAGGAGACCTGAAGTGAGCATAGTCCGCGACACGCCTCTTCCGCAGGCCGGCAAGGCCGTCGGCATCCAGACACTCGACATGACCATGCGCTTCGGCAGCTTTACGGCGCTCGACCATGTCTCTGTCGATATCCCCGCCGGCAGCTTCCATGCGCTGCTCGGCGAAAACGGCGCCGGCAAGTCGACGTTGGTGAAATGCATCATGGGTTTCTACCACCAGACCTCCGGCTCGCTCTCGGTCGATGGCCGCGAGGTGGCGGTTGCCTCGCCGAAGGATGCGGCGACTTATGGGCTTGGCATGGTCTACCAGCATTTCACGCTGGTGCCGTCGTTGACGGGCGCCGAGAACCTCGTCATCAGCCGCGCCGCAGTGCCCGCGATCATCAACTGGGCCAAGGAGCGCAAGGACCTCGCAGCCTTCATGGAGCGGATGCCGTTCAAGATTCCGCTCGACAGGCCGGTGAGCGAACTGGCGGCCGGCGAGAAGCAGAAGCTGGAGATCGTCAAGCAGCTTTATCTCGGCCGCTCCTTTCTGGTGCTCGACGAGCCGACCTCGGTGCTGACGCCTGCCGAGGCCGACGAGATGCTCGGGCTGGTGCGTGGGATGACCGAGCGTGGCGAGCTGACCGTGCTGATGATCTCGCACAAGTTCCACGAGGTCACGAAGTTCGCGGATGCCGTGTCGATCCTGAGGCGCGGCAAGCTGGTGGGATCAGGCAAGGTCGGCGAACTCTCCACGGCCGATATGGCGGCGATGATGATCGGCGACGTGAAACTTGCGGAGCTCGACACGCGCGTGCCGGTGTCGTCGGCGGCCAAGCCGGTTCTGAAGGTCGAGAAGGTGAAGGCGCCGGATCGGTCCGGGCTGAAGACGATCGAGATCGACAGCCTCACGGTGCGATCCGGCGAGATCGTCGGCATCGCCGGCATTTCGGGCAATGGCCAGAAAGAACTGACCGAAATCCTCGCCGGCCAGCGGCCGACCGATGCGGGCACGGTCGAGGTCAATGGCGGCGCTTATGGCGCGACGCGGCCGGAAACGCGGCGCAACAATGTGCGCTTCATTCCCGAGGAGCCGCTGCAGAACGCCTGCGCGCCGAAGATGACCGTCAGCGAAAACCTCGCCTTCCGCACCTTCGACCTCAAGTCCGACGGCAAGGATGCGATCTGGCTCAGCAAGGGCAAGATGCGCAAACGCGCCACCGACCTGATCGCCGATTTCAAGGTGAAGACCGCATCGTCCTCCTCGCCGATCGCGGCGCTCTCCGGCGGCAACGTGCAGCGGGCGGTGCTGGCCCGCGAGCTCACCGGCGAGGTCGATCTGCTGATCGTGTCCAACCCTTGCTTCGGGCTTGATTTCTCGGCGGTGGCGGAGATTCGGGCACGCATCATGCGAGCGCGGAATTCCGGCGCCGCCGTGCTGCTGTTGTCCGAGGATCTCGACGAGCTGCTGGAGATGTCCGATCGGATTATGGTGATCTCGGAGGGCAAACTGGTCTATGAGACGGCGGCGCTGGCTGCCGATATCTCCGTGATCGGCGCGCATATGGCGGGGCATCACTGATGGCTGAGATCAAGGCACAACCTTTTGATTTCCCTTTCCGAAAGCAAGAGATTGCCCTCGTTGTCATAGATATGCAGCGCGACTTCGCAGAGCCCGGCGGCTTCGGCGCCAGCCTCGGCAACGATGTCGGGCGCATCACCAGGATCGTCCCCGACGTCAAGCGACTGATACAGGGCTTTCGCGATTCCGGGTTGCCGGTCATTCACACCATGGAATGCCATCGGCCCGACCTCTCGGACCTGCCCGCCGCCAAGCGCAACCGGGGCAAGCCAAGCCTCCGGATCGGCGACGAGGGGCCGATGGGGCGGGTCCTGATCGCGGGCGAGCCGGGCACGGCGATCCTGCCGGAACTTGCGCCCATCGATGGCGAAGTCGTCATCGAGAAGCCGGGCAAAGGGGCCTTTTACGCGACCGAACTTGGCGAGGTGCTGAAGGCCAAGGGCATCAGCCAGTTGGTGTTTGCCGGCGTGACGACCGAGGTCTGCGTGCAGACGACGATGCGCGAGGCCAACGACCGAGGCTACGAATGCCTGCTCTGCGAACAGGCGACCGAAAGTTATTTCCCCGAATTCAAGGAAGCCGCCATCGCGATGATCCGCGCCCAGGGGGCGATCGTCGGGTGGACGGCCGATATCGATGACATATTGGAGACGATCAGCCATGCCTGAGACAACGCGCGAACTGCTGACATCGGGTGGGTGGAGAGAGCTGCCCTTCGGACCGTTTCGCGATGCGGTGACCATCCACTGGATCAAGCCCTTCGAGGGCGACCAGCCGGGCGTGGCGCTGCTGAAATACGAGGCCGGCGCGTCCGTGCCGCGGCATCGGCATGAGGGTCTGGAGACGATCCTTGTGCTCGATGGCGTGCAATCGGACGAGGCAGGCGACTATGGCAAGGGGAGTTATGTGGTGAATGCCATCGGCACCGAGCATTCGGTGTGGAGCGACACGGGCTGCGTGGTGCTGATACAGTGGGACCGGCCGGTGAAGATTCTCGAGGAGGAAGCGGCATGAGCAACGGACCTGCGTTCGACATCGCTTCCCTGCACGCATTCTACGCCGCAGGCGGCACGGTGGCCGAGATCATCGATCAGGTGTTCGCACGGATCGCCGCCGTCGACGATCCCGGTATCTTTCTACATCTCGCCGACCGCCAGTCGCTGCTGGCAGAAGCAGCCACTCTCGGCGTGTTCGATCCGGCCGCAAGGCCGCTGTGGGGCATTCCCTTCGCCGTGAAGGACAACATCGACGTGGCTGGCATGCCGACGACGGCGGCCTGCCCCGATTATGTCTATGGTGCGATCGAGGATGCGACCGTCGTGCGGCTGCTGAGAGAAGCCGGGGCGCTTGTGATCGGCAAGACCAATCTCGATCAATTCGCGACGGGCCTCGTCGGCGTCCGCTCGCCCTACCCGATCCCGCGCAATGCGATCGATCCGACGCTGGTGCCGGGCGGATCGAGCTCCGGCTCGGCGGTGGCCACCGCGCAGGGGATCGTCAGTTTCGCGCTGGGGACGGATACTGCCGGCTCCGGCCGCATTCCGGCCGGGCTCAACAATATCGTCGGGCTGAAGCCCAGCGTCGGCGCCCTGTCGACCACGGGCGTCATTCCCGCCTGCCGGACGCTGGACTGCGTGTCGATCTTCGCGCTTTCCGTCGATGATGCCTGGCGCGTCTTCAGCGTCGCCGCCCGGGAGGATGGCGAGGACGCTTATTCGCGCGCGGTGCCGGCGGCGGGTTACGGACATCTGCCTCCGACGCTGTCGATCGGCGTGCCCGCTAAGGCGGATTTGCGCTTCTTCGGCGATGCCGTCATGGAGTCCTCGTATGAGGATGCCCTCGAGATGCTTCGGGGTCTCGGTCATCGGATCGTCGAAGTGCCGTTTGGCGATTTCTATGATGTCGCCAACCTGCTTTACGAGGGCGCCTGGGTTGCCGAGCGCTATGCGGCGGTGAAGGATTTCTTCGATACGAGTGAAGCGAGCTTCCACCCGGTGACGCGCAAGATCTACGGCGCGGCCAAGACGCTGACGGCGGCGGATGCCTTCAATGGCTTCTATGCGTTGCAGGCGATGAAGCGGAAACTCGCGCCCGTTATCGCCGCCGTCGATCTCTTCTGCGTGCCGACGGCGCCGAGCCACTACACGCTTGCTGATCTCGCCGCCGAGCCGATCCGCGAAAATTCTCGGTTGGGCACCTATACCAACTTCGTCAACCTGCTGGATATGTGCGGCATCGCCGTTCCCACTGGCAAGCGTTCGGACGGCCTGCCGGCGAGCGTCACGCTGTTGGCACCCTTCGGCCGGGATGGGCTGACGGCGTCGCTCGCGCGCGACATCCATCGTGCCTCCGGCCTGACGCTGGGTGCCACCGGTTGGCCGTTGCCGAGTGCCGGGCAGCCGGATCTAGGGAATGAGCCGGGGATCGACATCGTCGTGGTCGGGGCGCATCTCTCGGGGATGCCGCTCAACGGTCAGCTTCGCGAACTCAACGCAAGCTTCGTGCGCGAGGCGCGGACGACGGATGCTTACCGCCTCTATGCGCTGGCCGGTCAGGTTCCCGCCAAACCGGGGCTGATCCGCGTCGATGCGGGCGCGGGAGGGGAAATCGATGTGGAGGTGTGGCGGTTGACGCCGGATGGCTTCGGCCGCTTCGTTGCCGCTATCCCCTCACCGCTCGGGATCGGCAGCATTTCGCTATCGGATGGGACCGAAGTGAAGGGGTTTCTGGTCGAGGCAGCGGCGATCTCCGGCGCTGCCGATATCACCGGCTATGGCGGCTGGCGCAGCTATGTCGAGGCGGGATCTCAGCAGAAGGTCGGCGGCGCGCGATGATGTCGCGCGTTGGAGCGCGTGGGCTTAGGCTCCGCGCTCCAGGCTTTCCAGCTCGATCTCGAAGCTCATCTGGTCATAGGCCGGCACGACATGATCAGGGGTCTCGGCCATGACGGTGTCGTAGTCGAGCGGCGTGTGCATGTGGGTGAGGATGGCGCGTTTCGGCTGCAGACGGCCGATCCATTCCAGCGATTGCTCCAGCGACAGATGGCTCGGATGGTAGCGGTATTGGAGCGCGTCGATGATCAGGACATCTAGGCCCTGCAGCTTCGGCACGGTTTCCGGTGGGAAATCGCTGATATCGCTGCAATAAGCAACGTCGCCGATGCGGAAGCCGAGCGAGGTGATGTCGCCGTGCTGCTGAACATGCGGACGCAATGAGATCGCGCCGCCCGCGCCTGTAATATGGACCGGCTTGTCGAGATCGCGGATCACCCTTGCCTCGACGATCGGCGGATAGTTGCTTCCGGGCGGCGTTTCCAGGCAATAGCCGAAGCCTTGGCGGATGCGGTCCATGGTCGCTTCGTCGGCGTAGATCGGCACGCGCTGCTGCGCGCCGAAATAGTAGCCGCGCAGGTCGTCCAGTCCGTGAATATGATCGGCGTGCGGATGCGTATACATCACGGCGTCGATATGCCCGACCTTGGCCGCGATCATCTGCTCGCGAAAATCCGGCCCGGTGTCGATGACCACAGTGGTGACGCCGCCGTTGGCGTCATATTGCTGGATCATGAAGGAGGCGCGGGTGCGCCGGTTCTTCGGATTATCGGGATTGCAGGCGCCCCAGTCGCCGGTGATGCGCGGAACGCCTGGAGACGACGCACAGCCAAGAATGGTGAACCGTCGCCTATAGCCCACTGTGTCAGATCCTCGGCATCTTGGAGAAGCAGCGGAAGGCGTTGTCCGTCGTGATCGCCGCCATCTCGGCGTAGCTCAACCCAAGCGTCTCGGCCAGGACCTCAGCCGTGTTGACGACATAGGACGGCTCGTTGCGCTTGCCGCGCCAGCGCTTCGGCGCGAGATATGGCGCGTCGGTCTCGACCAGCAGGCGGTCGTGCGGGATGGTGGCGGCGATGTCGCGCAGCTCCTGCGACTTCGGGAAGGTGAGGATGCCAGAGAAAGAGATGTAGCCGCCGAGCTCGACGCCAACGCGCGCCAGATCGGCACCCGCCGAGAAGCAGTGCAGGATGAAGGGGAAGGCGCCCTTCCCCGTCTCCTCGGTCAGGATCGCGGCCATATCCTCGTCGGCGCTGCGGCTGTGGATGACCAGCGGCAGCTTCGTTTCGCGGGCGGCCTCGATGTGGCGCAGAAAACCGGTCTTCTGGTCCTCGGGCTTCTGCGTGTCGTAGAAGTAGTCCAGACCCGCCTCGCCGATCGCCACGACCTTCTCATGCGCATTCGCCAGACGGATCAGGTCTTCGGCCTGGATATCCAGCTCTTCGTCGGCACTGTTAGGGTGCGTGCCGACGGAGCAGAAGACGGAGGGATACTTCTCGGTGATCGCGAGCAGAGTATCCAGCTTGCGGACGCGCGTCGAGATCGTCACCATCTGCTTGACGCCACTGTCGTGAGCACGCTTGACGATCTCATCGCGCTCCTCCTCGAAGTCGGCGAAATCCAGGTGGCAATGGGTATCGATCAGCATCTCAGCCTCACGCCTGCGGCGCGACATAGCGCGGGAAGACCGGCGTCGGCGCTTCCAGCGGCGTGCCCGAAACCAGGCGACCGGCTTCGCCGAGCGCCGTGAAGTCGCGCTTGTCGGCGGCAGCACCCACGAGATCGAGCATCTTTTCAGCGGAGCCCGGAACGAAGGGCTGCAGCAGGATGGCGATCTGGCGCACGACTTCGGCCGTGACGTAGAGCACGGTCTCCATGCGGGCCGGATCGGTCTTCTTCAGCGCCCAAGGCTGCTGGCCGGCGAAATAGCGGTCGGTCTCGGACACGACAGCGATGATCGAGGTCAGCGCGCGATGGATGAGCTGCTTTTCCATGTCCTCGCGGGTCGAGGCGAGCAGCGCGTCGGCGGCTGCCAACATCGCCTTGTCCTCGTCGGTCAGCGGACCGCAGACGGGGATCTTGCCGTCGCAGTTCTTGACGATCATCGACAGCGAGCGGCTGGCGAGGTTGCCGATGCCGTTGGCGAGGTCGGCGTTGATGCGGGTGCCGATCGCCTCTTCGCTGCAGTTACCGTCATGGCCGAAGGAAATTTCGCGCATCAGGAAGTAGCGGATCGCGTCAAGGCCGAAATGCTCGATCAGCTCGAACGGATCGAGCACGTTGCCGAGCGACTTCGACATCTTCTCCCCGCCCTTGGCAAGCACGAAGCCATGCGCGAAGACGCGCTTGGGCAGCGGCAGCTTGGCCGACATCAGGAAGGCAGGCCAGTAGACGGCGTGGAAGCGGATGATGTCCTTGCCGATGATATGGACGTCGGCCGGCCAATACTTGGCGCGCGGGCCGTTCTTGTCCTCAAGGTAGCCGGTGGCGGTCAGATAGTTGGTCAGCGCATCGACCCAGACGTACATGACGTGTTCCGGGTCATTCGGCACCTTGATGCCCCAGTCGAAGGTGGTGCGCGAGATCGACAGATCCTTGAGCCCCGACTTGACGAAGGAGATCACCTCGTTGCGGCGTTCGGCCGGGCCGATGAAATCGGCCTCGGCTTCGTAGAGTGCCAGCAGCTTGTCCTGGTATTCGGAGAGCTTGAAGAAATAGCTTGCCTCTTCCACCCACTCGACAGGCGTGCCCTGCGGTCCGTAGCGCACGCCGTCGGCGCGCAGCTCGGTCTCGTTTTCCTGGTAATAGGCCTCGTCGCGCACCGAGTACCAGCCGGCATAGCTGTCCTTGTAGATGTCGCCGGCGTCGGCCATCAGGTTCCAGATGTTTCGCGACGTCTCGTGGTGACGCTCCTGCGTGGTGCGGATGAAGTCGTCGTTCGAGGCGTTGAGGAGCTTGGCCATCGCCTGGAATTCGCCGGAGTTACGGTCGGCGAGTTCCTGCGCGGTGATGCCTTCGGCGCGGGCAGTCTGCTGCATCTTCTGGCCGTGCTCGTCGGTACCGGTCAGGAAGAACACGTCCTTGCCGTCGAGGCGCTGGTAGCGCGCCATGGCGTCCGTCGCGATCAGCTCGTAGGCGTGGCCGATATGCGGCTTGCCGTTCGGGTAGGAAATCGCGGTGGTGATGTAGAAGGGTGTCTTGTCTGTCATGGCGGCCATTCTCGTGCGGCTTATTCTTTGAAATCTATACGCCGCTCCTTAGCGCATGTGGCGGCGAAGCGAAACACTAAGTTTCGAAAGGCTCGGGGGATTTACCGCCTGCGGGCGCGCTGCACTTGACTCGTTTTTGAGCACATTCTACCCAAAGAGAACGTTCACACGGGGGACTCGCAATTTGACATCACCGGCTCCCCGCGACAGCATAGACCGCGCAGGCCAGAGGCCCGCTGCTTGACGTTCCTTTCCGATTTCAATCCGCTCTACTCGCTCTCCGGCCTGTTCGTCGGCGCGCTTGTCGGCATCACTGGCGTCGGCGGCGGATCGCTGATGACGCCGTTGCTGGTGCTTCTGTTCGGTGTCCATCCGGCCACCGCCGTCGGAACCGACCTGCTCTATGCAGCCGTCACCAAGTCGGCCGGCACCGCGGTGCATGGAATGCACGGCCGGGTTAACTGGCGGGTCGTCGGCTGTCTTGCCGCGGGCAGCGTGCCCGCGGCGCTGCTGATGCTCTGGCTGATGTCGGGTGTAGACCGCAAGAGCATCGGCGTCGCCCATACGATCACGACCGCGCTCGGCTGGCTGCTCGTTCTCACCGCCGTGATGCTGATCTTTCGCAAGCCGGTGCTCGCCTTTGCCCGTCGCGCGATGGGTGAGCGATCAGCCCCCTCGCCCGTCACCGTCTCCGTCTTCACCGTGATCCTCGGGCTCGCGCTCGGCATCCTGGTGACGCTGACCTCGGTCGGCGCCGGCGCGCTCGGGGTTACGGTTCTTCTCGTGCTCTATCCGCGCCTCGACGTCCGCGAGATCGTCGGTTCCGATATCGTCCACGCCGTACCGCTGACGCTGATCGGCGGCATGGGCTACTGGATGATCGGCGAGATCGACTGGGGCATGCTGCTCGCGCTGCTGGTTGGCTCGATCCCCGGCATCATCGCCGGCAGCCTGCTCGCGCCCAAACTACACGAACGCACCATCCGTATCGTGCTGGCGCTGACGCTCGCAGTGGTCGCCTGGAAGCTCCTGACCGCCTGATAGTTTACGGTCCCGGCTGCTTGATCTCGCCGAGAATGCCGAGGATCGTCTGCTTGCGGTCGAGGTTATACGCATCCGAAACGGCAAAGCGCTCGGTAATATCGGCATGCAGGCGCGACAGACGCTCGGCGGCCGCCACCTGACCGGCGATCGCCGCGGCACGCGCGCGCGCCATCAGGTCGTCGCCGACATGGCTCGCGAAAAATTCGAAGATCGTGTCGCTATCCTTGCCGGAAACCGCGTCGGCCAGTCGATGCATGGCCTTACGTGCCGAAGGACCTTGCGCCGACAGAACTTCCTCATAGGCCGCGATGATCTCGCCGCCGCCATAGTTGATAAGCTTCAACGCCTCGCCGACGCTGCCGTTGGCGGCAGCGATCAGGCCGGCATCGCCGGCGTCGATACCGAGATTGACCAGCGCCTTGTTCATTGCATCGTCGCGAAGGGCTGAAAGCTTCAGCGGCAGGCAGCGCGAGCGGATGGTCGGTAGTAGCTTGCCCGGTGCATGCGAGATCAGCAGGAACAGCGCCCGCTTCGGCGGCTCCTCGAGGATCTTCAGGATAGCGTTGGCGGCGTTGCGGTTCATGTCGTCGGCCGGGTCGATGATGACGATACGCCAGTTTCCGGTGCCCGATGTCTGCGAGAAGAAGCGCCCCGCCCGTCTCGCCTCCTCCACGGTGATCGCGGATTTCACTTTGCCGGTTTTTTCGTCGACCGGGCGGGCGAGATGCAGGACGTTGTGCGATGCGCCGGATGAAATCTGACGGCTGACCGCCGACGACGGGTCGGGGTCGGCCATGCGTTCGGGCGCCGTCTGCGAATCCGGGTGCGAGAGCACGTGATTGGCGAAGCGGAAGGCGAGCGTCGCCTTGCCAATGCCCTGCGGTCCCTCGATGAGGATCGCGTGGTGGTTCTTGCCGGAGCGATAGGACTGCGCCAGGAAGGCTTCCGCCTCCTCATGGCCGAAAAGCTTGGTGTTGTCGGCGGGCCAGATGGCGCCGTCGAGGAGGCCGGGGCGCTCGTCACTCATCGCTCACCTCCGCCAGGCTGTTTGCAGCCTTCGGCGCGAGCAGGCGATCGACATGCTCGAGGACGAGAGCGGCGATCTGCTCCTCTGCCTGCGTCGCATCGATCACGCGGCAGCGCTCCGGTTCGCGGGAAGCGATGTCGAGAAAGGCTTCGCGGCGCTTTTCATGCGTCTCCATCTCCTCCTTCTCGAAGCGATCCGGCGCCACATCGCCAGCGGCGCCGCGCCGTCTGGCGCGTTCCAAGCCCATACGGGCAGGAATATCGAGGATCAGGGTGCAATCGGGCACGATGCCGTTGATGGCAACGCGCTGCAGGGTCTCGATGAATTCGGGCTCCAGATTGCCGGTCACGCCCTGGTAGACGCGCGAGGAATCGATGAAGCGGTCGCAGAGCACGATCCTGCCTGCCGCTATCGCCGGTCGAATGAGTTCCTCGACGTGATCGTTGCGGGCGGCGGCAAACAGGATCGCCTCCATGCGCGTGCCGAAGGCCTCCGCTGCGCCGGACAGCAGCACGTGGCGCACGGCCTCCGCGCCCTTCGAGCCACCGGGTTCGCGCGTCAGAAGCACGTCATGGCCGCGCGCCCGGAGCGATTCGGCGAGATGGCGGATCTGCGTGGACTTTCCCGCACCCTCACCGCCCTCGAACGTAACGAATAATCCAGCAGCTCCCGGCAATGACACTTTCCTGCATTTCGACGCGTGCGCCGCGTCCCTGTCCTAGCTCTAGCCGAAGACGCGCCCGAGTGAAACCGTCAAGCGGTGAAAGCCTTTGGATGCTCACGGTGAATGGGAAATACGGCGCTTACGTGGGCTCCGGCTTGTCCCAGAGCCATGAGAAGAGCAGCGTTTCGCCAAGCTCCATCACGGCATCGACGGCACGACTGCTGAGCGAGCCGACGCCGACGCCCTCCTTGGTATAGAGCGGAACCTCGCGCAGAAGGCGGGTTCCGGCCATGACGCGCAGCGTGCCGACCTCGCGTCCCGCCTCCACCGGTGCCGCCAGCGGCCAGCGGTAGATGATGCGCGCCGACAGGCGTTCCGGATTATTGGTCGGGATATAGACGCTGAGCGGCGCCTTGGCGACCAGATCGACGCTGCGCGACGTGCCGCCATAGACGCTCGCCGAGCCGATGACCTCGCTGTCGGCGAAAATCTGCCGACTCTCGAAAGATGTCAGGCCCCATTCGAGAACGCGCCGCGCCTCTTCCGTGCGTTCCTTGTCAGAGGCGATACCGCCGAGTGCGAGAAACAGCCGCCGGCCGTTGTTCTGCGCGGAGGCGACGATCGAATAACCCTCGCCTTCGGCAAAGCCCGTCGCCAGGCCATCGACGCCGAGACCGAGGCCAAGCAGCGGATTGCGGTTTCGCTGGAAGATCTTGTTCCACTCGAAATCCGGCATGGCGAAGTAGGCATAAAGCTCCGGATAGCTGCTCTGCAGCTCGGCCGCGAGCGTCACCATGTCAAAGGCGGTCGTCTTGCTCTTGCCGTCAGGCAGGCCGGTGGAGTTGCCGAAGATCGAGCGCTGCATGCCGAGCGTCTTCGCCCGCCGCGTCATGGCATCGGCAAAGCCGAGTTCGCCGCCGCTCATACCTTCGGCCAATATGATGCAGCTATCGTTGGCGCCCTGGATCGCGATGCCCTTGATGAGATCCTCGACCCGCACATTAGACTTCAGCGCGGCAAACATCGTGGCCGTGCGCGACGGTGCGCCGCCGGTTCGCCAGGCGTTCTCCGAGACCGGATATTGCGTATCCAGGGTGATCTGCTTGTTGGTGACGGCGCCGAAAACGAGCTCCATCGTCATCAACTTGGCAAGCGATGCCGGAGAAAAGGTCTGGTTTTCGTTCTTGGCGAGCAGGACCGTGCCGGTCGAAGCCTCGATCATGTAGGCCTGCGCCGCCTTGGTCACGAAAGCAGGTGCCTGATCGGGCCCGGCGGCAAGCGCGACCGAGGCCAGAGGCAGAAGGCAAACGCAAATCCTGATCATGCGCTTGAACATCCGGACCCCCATGCAAACCAGCGACACTTAGCGATTTTAGATGCGGATCGGCCCCGTTACAACCGGCCCGATCACTTGCTTTTCTGGCGCTTCCACGATGCCCGGATCGCATCCTGCGTCAGCCCGTCGTTGCGAACCATGACCGCATCGAAAGCGAGGTCGACGGTAACCGCCTTCACCGCCTCTTCCTGATACCCCATGGCCAGCGAGCCCTGCGGACCACCATAGGGGCGTTCGTAGGGAACGGGGCCGATTTCGGGCAGGAAGACCGTCTGCTCGAAGGTCGGCGCGCCATTGCCGAAGGACGGCGCGCGCAACGGCGTCGGAACCGGCGCATCATAAGGGCCGCCGCTCGGCGTTGAACCTGCGTAGGAGGTAGCGGACATGGGAACCGGCACGTTTGCCGGTGCGGAGTAGTCACCTGCGCTCCGCAGCTGGTCGGCGGTGATCCGCTTGCTATTCGAGGCGACCATGACGCCGGTGGCGATCTGCCCCTCGCCCGGATTGATGCCCGGCATGCGGCTGCCCTTCGGCACGTAGGAGGCCATCAGGTAAGGCATGTCGTGGCCGTCCATACGCGCCTTGCCAACATACTGTACGCGAACATTGCCGGTGCCGCTATGCTGTAGGTCGAGCATATCGGCAGTCTTGTTCGACAGGTCGATGATGCGGCCTTCGTGATAGGGTCCGCGATCGTTGACGCGAACGATGACGGAGGAGCCGTTCTCGATGTTGGTGACGCGCGCGTAGCTCGGCAGCGGGAATGTCGGATGCGCGGCGGAAAGATGCATCTGGTCGTAGACTTCGCCGTTGGCTGTCAGGCGGCCATGAAAGGCAGAACCGTACCAGGAGGCAATGCCGACCTTGTTGTAGGAGAAGTCTTCCTTCGGGTAATACATCTTACCCTTGACCATATAGGGGTTGCCGACGATGTAGCGGCCGCCGCCCTTGGGAATATTGTTGCCGGTGGCGACGCGCGGGCTCGCCTTGACGCCATATTCCTTCTCGGAGAAATATTCCTTGCCGTGGGTGCGCTTCGCCACTGTGGTGGGCGCCGTGCCGCATGCCGTGACCGTCGCGCAGATAAGCGACAGACCAAGCCATCGCATTCCCGTAGCAAATGACGCCGCCCCGTAGTCTCGTCTCATATGTCCCACGCCGCAAAAGACCGTTATGGTTAAGAATTCCGCCCCAATATGGGTCAGCCACCCCTAGTCCCATCAACCTAACGAGACTTTAATCATGCGGCTTTCGTGCCGAATTTGCGAAACCTTTCGCCGAGATCGGGACAATTCTAATTAACATGGTTAATAAATCGCTAATATTCGACCCGTAGGGGATCACCTGCTCAACAACACACCCTGGTGCCAGCTATATTAGGCGCGTTCCGGCGGAACAGGTTGACGCTGTATATCGAACAGCTATAAAGCCGGGAAACCGATGGAAGAGTGTCCGAGTGGTTTAAGGAACCGGTCTTGAAAACCGGCGTGCGGGAGACCGTACCGTGGGTTCGAATCCCACCTCTTCCGCCATATACCTGTTTGGTCCGACCCGGACACATAGGTAACAATCCGTACCCAAGACATAGGTAGCAACCTCGTGCCGAACGGGTTGTCGATTGTTCGCAATGTCCTCTGTTCGAGATCGATATATCGGAGATCATAGCGCAGGAAGTTGCCGAACAAATGCCGTTATCGACATCCTTGAGGCAGAGCGTCTGAATCCCGAAGGACGTCTATCTAAGACCGGCTAAGCCGCCCGGCCTACCGCGCGGCGCGCCAGGATTAGAACCTGCCAGCCGATAAGCCTAAAATCGGCGCGAAGGTCGCGAGGCATGCCGGTCGTGTCGTTGAACTTGTCCCACAGTCGCGTATAGGGTTTGGGCAACTTCAACCGCCCAAGGTTCCATGGCTTGAAACCCGTTATGAAATGAAGGATCCACGCCCGTTCGATACTGGCGACAGGGTCGGCATCTCGGGGACCCCAGACGGAATCGACCAGCGTGTTCCAGCGCCCATCCAGCGCCAACACTTCGTTGCCGATAACGGCTTGCATCGCAGCCTGGTCGGCCTCCTTCGGGCGATGTACGCTCGCGTATTCCAGCAAGGTTTCTGCGAGTGCGCGTGCTCGCCAAACAGCGGCATTGATCACCATCACGCCAGCATTGATACCGCTATGCAACACGACCGCAGCGGCGGGGTGGTCGCCGATCGGTATATCGTAGAGTTCAGCCAGATCTCTGCGAACCAGAATATCCACATCTAGATAGATGAACTTGTCCCACGAAACCGCCTCGGCCATGAACAATCTGGCGAACGACGCCGTGGATATATTCTTCTTTGTATAGAGCGTCGCGATCCGATGCGACGGTATGTCAAAAAAGCTAAAGTCGACCGCGGGGAACTTTGCTGCCAGCGCATCGCAGTCCGCATCGGCCAGCCCACACTTCATTATGGCCACCTGCAAAGGCCGACTGGTGACCGACGCCGCAGATTTTATCACCGCTGGAACGTATCGGAACACCGCGCGATCGGCAGCGAGGAAAACCTTTACTGTCGCATCTTCCTTCAAAGCTTACCATCCAGAGCAAAATTCAAATTCAGAAGAATAATACGAATATTACCGCCGCGGTCAAAATATACTTATGGTGTAATCTTCGCCATAGGCTTTCCCATTGCGAGATTGGAGCAAGTATTTCCGACCAAGAAATCGACTGTCAACAGGACGCCCTGCCGGCTACGTACATAGAGCGAAGATCCGGACCTATCTGCGCTCAAAAAAATACCGGAGCTTGCGGCTCCGGCATTATCACTCAGCGGCATACCCGCATGCTTTCCATGTGCCACCCACCGTCATAGGCGTTCGGCACCTGGCGATCCTCGAACCAGCAGCGCGGCGGCGGGGGCGGTGGTGGTGGCGGGTCGATGTAGCGGGGAGCGCTGTTATTGACGATCGCGCCGCCGATCAGGCCGCCGATGACACCAGCGGCAAGGCCACCGACGATGGCGTCGCTGTTGCCGTGATCGTGATGATGGCGCGGCGGATCGTGGCGGTATGGCGGGCGACGCCATTCCTGCGCGGCTGCAGGCGCGGCCGCGGCGAGCGTGCTGCTGACTGCGACAGCGGCGACGAGCGCGGACAGAACAATCTTCTTCATGGTGTCTCCAGCTGAGAACAAAGATTCGGAGGTTTCCCAACCCTTGGAGCGAGGTATGGCACCAACGTGATTAATGCCTGATGAATGATTTGTGGCCGCTTTGGGGCGACAGATCGGCGAGTCGGCTACCTTTCGCGTGGCGCGTGCGCAACCGTGCAGACACTGCCCGCTACGGGTTGTTGTAGAAGGATCCGGGGTCGTAGGCGCAAGCATAATCAAGCGTACATTGCTTGCCTGTTGCATCGCGGAAGCTCACCGTCGTGCGCTTGCTGCCGAGCGCGCATCTTGCCGGCGGATAGCGGAAATTGTGGCCGCCGAAGCCGACGCGCACGAAGACGGTCTTGTTCTGGCGGATCGTCTGGGCGATCTGGCCACAGCTTTGCCCCTTGGCGTCGATCTTCACCGCCTGGGCGGCGAACACGACCTGGGGCATCAGGAACGCGGCGACTAGGAGAACGAATTTCGTCATTGATCCCTCTCGGTGAATACAACCACGGCGCGGGAGCCTTTCCCTCGCGGCTGCCGTTCAATCCTTGCGCCTCAATCTAGCAGCTGTACAGGCCCGGTCGAGCGGCACTCGACTTTTGTCTAGCGTGTTCTAACTCTTGAGACGGGTACTTGTAACGCAACCCAGGGGAGACAGCATCATGATGAAGAAGATCGTGCTCATTGGCGCCGTGGTGGGCGCCCTCGCCTCATGCACCGCAACTGAACAGGGAACCGCGATCGGCGCAGGCTCCGGTGCCGTCATCGGCGGCGTGGTCGGCGGCAGCTGGGAGGGGGCGGCGATCGGCGCGGTTGCCGGCGGCGTTGCCGGTGCGCTCATTGGTCGCTCGACGGAACATCGCGGCTATTGCGTCTATCGCGACCGCTATGGCCGCACCTATGAGGCTCGCTGCCGCTAGGGAACGGCGCCACGCATCCATGACCACCTGGCCTTGCGCCTCGACCGCCCGCAATTGCGCGGCGATCGGGCCGCAATGCGCAAAAAGGTGATTGGCGATCGGCTATCACTCGCGGTAGGACTGCGCGACCAATGGCCCGCGACCGGAGAAACGATTGTCGATCGCAGATATTTCCTTGTTGAGCGCGCTCTTTGCGGGCGCGCTGTCGTTCCTGTCGCCCTGCGTGTTGCCGCTGGTTCCGCCCTATCTCTGTTACATGGCGGGCATTTCCGTCGAGCAGTTTCGCGGAGGCGCGGTAACGGTCGCGCCCGAGGTTCGGCGTGGTGTGCTGTTTTCTGCGCTTTTCTTCACGCTCGGCTTCGCTACCGTTTTCGTGAGCCTCGGTGCCGGTGCGTCGAGCATCGGCATGGCGCTGCGCCAGCATCTCGATCTGCTCTCCAAGATCGGCGGCCTGATCATCATCGTCATGGGCCTGAATTTTCTCGGACTTTTCCGCATTGGGGTGCTCGCGCGCGAAGCCCGTTTCCAGGGCGGCGGCAAGCCGGCGACGCTGACGGGCGCCTATGTGATGGGGCTTGCCTTCGCCTTCGGCTGGACACCTTGCATCGGCCCGGTGCTCGGCGCCATCCTAGGCGTCGCGGCTTCGCGTGAGACGGTCGGCTCGGGTGCCGGCCTGCTTGCCGTCTATTCGCTCGGACTTGCCATTCCCTTCTGGATCGCCGCCGGCTTTTCCGGCGCTTTCATGGGCTTTCTCACGCGCTTCCGCCGGCATCTGGGCATGGTCGAAAAGATCATGGGCGTCTTCCTGGTGCTGACCGGGCTTGCCTTCATCTTCGGTTTCGTCAGCGATGCCGCGATCTGGTTCCAGCAGACCTTTCCAATCCTGATGAAAATCGGCTAAGCCTGAGGTCTCCCGCCGACCTCCCCGCATCTGCCTGCCTGCATTGGAATGACCCTTGGCCGATATCGTCAGCCTTCTCCTGCCGTTCTTCGGCCTGATCATCATCGGCTTCATCGCAGCAAAGGTCACCAAGCAGCCGGCAGAGGCGATGGGGTGGCTCAACACCTTCATCATCTATGCCGCCCTGCCCGCGCTCTATTTCAAGCTCGTGTCGCGGACGCCGTTCGAGGATCTGACGCGGATCGATTTCATCGTCACCGATCTGGCGGCAACCTATTCGATCTTCATCGTGATGTTCCTGATTGGCCGCTTCCTGCGCCGCAACTCCTTCGCCGACAGCACAATCCAGGCCTTTGCCGGGTCCTACGGCAATATCGGATACATGGGGCCGGGGCTTGCGCTGATCGCGCTGGGTGAAAAGGCCGCCGTTCCGGTGGCGCTGATCGTCTGCATCGAGAACGCGTTTCACTTCATCGTGGCGCCGGCGATGATGGCGGCGTCGGGCGACGACAAGCGCTCACCTGCACGACTTGCCTTCGATATCATCAGGAAGGTGGCGCTGCATCCGTTCATTCTCTCGACCGCGCTGGGCTTCGTCGCAGCGGGTTTCGAGATGCCGCAGCCGGCGGCGTTCCAGCGCTTCGTGGATTATCTGGCACAGGCGGCGGCGCCCTGCGCGCTGTTTGCGATGGGCGTGACCCTGGCGCTGAGGCCGATTCGCCGTATCCCCGTCGAGATCGGCTACATCGTGCCGGCCAAGCTGATCATCCACCCTCTCGTCGTCTATCTTGCGCTGACCACGGTGGGCGGTTTCGATCCGGTTTGGATCTACGCGGCGGTTCTGCTTGCCACGCTGCCGACGGCGACCAATGTCTTCGTCATCGGCCAGCACTACGGCGTCTGGCAGGAACGCGCATCCGCCACGATCCTCGTCACGACCGTGCTTTCGGTCGTGACGGTGTCGTTGTTTCTGGTGGCGATGAAGTCAGGCCTTCTTCCGACGTAAGCCGTCGCGGATCGCTGCCGGTATATCCCGAAGGCCGCGCCCGGGCTCGATGCCCTCGCGCATCACGAGGCTGCGCAGCGGCGGGATGGCCGAGAGGATGTGAAGGCCGGCGGCGCGCAGCACCTGCATCGGCAGGAAATCCGACAGCAGCGAGCGATTGAGCACGTCAACGCTTGCCGTCCGCGTCATGATATCGGCGCGGCGCTTGCGGTCGAACTGGTTGCCGGCATCGGACGGCACCGGCAGTTCCGGGCGACCGCAGAGAATGTCGTGAAGCGCCATGACATCGCGCAGGCTGAGGTTGAGCCCCTGCGCGCCGATCGGCGGAAAGACATGGGCCGCCTCGCCGATGAGCGCCGCCCTGCCCTTGCCGGAGCGATGCGCCATCATGCCAGACAGCGGCCAGATCTGTACGCCCTCCTCCACCGTCACCTTGCCGAGCAATGATTGCATGCGCTCCTCGACGACATCGCTGAGCTCAGCAAGAGAGAGCTCCCTGCGCGCCTCGGCGTCGGCAGGGTTCTGCACCCAGACGAGGCTGGAGCGATTGCCCGGTAGCGGAACCTGCGTGAAGGGACCGCTCTCGGTGTGGAACTCGGTCGAGATGTTTTCGTGCGGCAGTGAATGCTGGAAGTTCAGCACCATGGCTGACTGCGGATAAGACCAGTTGCGGGTGTCGATGCCAATCGTCTCGCGCAGCTTTGACTTCCGCCCATCGGCGCCGATCACGAACTCGGCCGTAAGCATGTCGTTGTCGGAAAGGGTGATCGCAACGACATCGGAGCTCATCTCGATGGCGGCGGCGAAGGCGTTGAAACGGGTAATGTTACCCTCGGCCTCGGCGGCAGCGTCGAGCACTTCCATCAGGGCCTTGTTCGGGAAGTTGTAGCCGAAGGCATCGAGGCCGACTTCAGCGGCGCGGAAGGTCGTGGTCGGCGCGCGCAGCAGGCGG
The DNA here is from genome assembly GCA_900471485.1 of Hyphomicrobiales bacterium. Lineage (GTDB taxonomy): Bacteria > Pseudomonadota > Alphaproteobacteria > Rhizobiales > Rhizobiaceae > Rhizobium. The sequence goes on along the minus strand of UCEU01000011.1, from coordinate 84,912 downwards.
TTGGTGCCGTCGATGATGCGCATGGTCGCGAGCGGCGCGGCGGAGGGTTTCAGCTTTTCCCAGAGCGTCAGCCGGTCGAGGAAGCGAATCGACTGATCCATCAGCGCGGTCGTGCGCCGGTCTTCGCCTGCGGCCTTCGGGGCGATGAGGGCCACGTTGCGGCCGCCCCGCGCCAGGGCGATTGCGGCGATCATGCCAGCAAGCCCGCCACCGATCACCGCGATTTCGAAAGTCTTCATTGCACCGTTCCGTCTAATCCGAACGGCGAGCCGGCTTACGCCGCCGGCTTCGCCTGACGGCGCCAACTATAGCTCTTGCCCGGCTCCGCGTCACGCGCAGTCGGCTGATAATAATGCGGAATCTCCGGCAGGCGCTTCTCGGTGAGACGCTTTATCGCAGTCTCGTTAGTCACTGCGAAGCTGTCGATGCCACAGCGCAGCATGTGCGGCACCTGGTCGATCAGCACATCGCCCACGGCGCGCAGCTCGTTCGTATAGCCCAGGCGCTCGCGCAGAAGCGAGGCATGGCTGAAGGCGCGGCCGTCGTTGAATGCCGGGAAGGCTACCGCCACCAATTCGAGACGGTAAAGGTAGGGCTCGAGCTTGCGCACGTCGTCGGCGGGCTTGATCAGGACACCGAAGCCGACCTCATTGCTCTCGTCGGCCTTTGCCACGAGCTCTTCGAGGCTAAGCAGGGGCTTCTGCCCCTCGGCCGCCTTCACCTCTTCGGTTTCGATTACCCACGGATCGTTTTCGACGAAGCCGGTTTCTCTCCAGATCTTGGTCATCGTCTTCTCCCTATGCCGCTTCCGCCGCCGAACCGTAGAGCGCATCCTTGAAAGGCTGCGGACCGACGCGGCGATAGGCATCGAGGAAGATCTCGGACGGATCGTTGCGCAGGCCGAGATAGGTGTCCACGATCTTCTCGATCGCATCCGTCACCTTCTCCGGCTCGAAGCCGCGGCCGATGATTTCGCCGATCGAGGTGTGCTCGTCACCCGAACCACCCAGCGTGATCTGATAGAGCTCTGCGCCCTTCTTCTCCACTCCCAGAAGGCCGATATGGCCGACATGGTGATGGCCACAGGCGTTGATGCAGCCGGAAATCTTGATCTTCAGTTCGCCGATCTCGGCCTGGCGCTCGGGATTACCGAAACGCTTCGAGATTTCCTGCGCGACAGGGATGGAGCGCGCATTGGCGAGCGCGCAGTAGTCCAAGCCGGGACAGGCAATGATATCGGTGATCAGGCCGGCATTGGCTTCGGCGAGACCGATGGCGACCAAGCCGCGATAGACGGCTTCGAGGTCGGCCAGCGCCACATGCGGCAGGATCAGGTTCTGCTCGTGGCTGACGCGGATTTCGTCGAAGGCGTATTCCTCGGCGATGTCGGCCACCGCATCCATCTGGCTGTCGGAGGCGTCGCCCGGAATGCCGCCGATCGGCTTCAGCGAGATCGTCACCATGCCGTAATCGGGGTTCTTGTGCGGCTGAACGTTCTGCTGCACCCAGCGGGAGAATGCCGGATCGGCCTTCTTCCAGCGGGCGAGGTTTTCCCAGCCCTCGGCACGCTCGGGCAGAGCCGGTGGCGCGAAATAGGCGGTGATAGCGGCGACATCGGCTTCAGGGAGCTTCAGCTCGGTGTCCTTCAGCGCCGCGAACTCGACCTCGACCTGGCGCGCCAGTTCCTCGGCGCCCGTTTCGTGGACGAGGATCTTGATGCGGGCCTTGTACTTGTTGTCGCGGCGGCCGTGCAGGTTGTACACGCGCATGACGGCAGTCGTATAAGACAGCAGGTCTTCTTCCGGCAGGAAGTCCTTGATCAGCTTGGCGATCATCGGCGTACGGCCCTGGCCACCACCGACGTAGACGGCAAAGCCGATCTCGCCCTTGTCGTTCTTCTTCAGGTGCAGGCCGATGTCGTGGACCTGGATCGCGGCGCGGTCGCGCTCGGCGCCGGTGACGGCGATCTTGAACTTGCGCGGCAGGAAGGAGAACTCCGGATGAACGGAAGACCACTGGCGCAGGATCTCGGCGTATGGGCGCGGATCGGCGACTTCATCGGCGGCGGCACCGGCGAAATGGTCGGCGGTGACGTTTCTGATGCAGTTACCCGAGGTCTGGATCGCGTGCATCTCGACGGTGGCAAGCTCGGCCAGCACGTCGGGCATATCTGACAGTTTCGGCCAGTTGAACTGCAGGTTCTGGCGGGTGGTGAAGTGGCCGTAGCCGCGGTCGTAGGTGCGCGCGACATGCGCCAGCATGCGCATCTGCTTGGAATTCAGCGTGCCGTAGGGAATGGCGATGCGCAGCATGTAGGCGTGCAGCTGAAGATAAACGCCGTTCATCAGGCGCAGCGGTTTGAACGCATCCTCGGCCAGTTCGCCGGATAGACGGCGCTCGACCTGATCGCGGAACTGAGCGACGCGCTCGGCGACAAAGGCGTGGTCAAATTCGTCGTAACGGTACATCGTATTCCTCAGACTGCAATGAATGCGGGATCGGCCGGCTGGTAGCCCGGTGCGTATTCCATGGTCGGGCCTTGCGCGCGAATGCGCTCGCGGAGGCGGAGCGGCCACAGAACCCCATCGTTTTCCTGAACCTCGACCACGGCGACGTCAACGACCTGATTGTCGGCGTAGGACTTCTTTCCGATCTCCTCGAGAGCGGTAACGGCTTCGGCATGACGGGCAACGAGCGCATCCTGCAGCGAGGTCGCCCACTTGCCGTTGGCGTCCAGCCACACGGCAATGCCATCCGTCAGCCGGTTGGCGGTCAAAACCTTGTCTACCATAATCAGCTCCTTGCGAGTTCAGCGGACCGGGCGCGCTCGCGCACCAGCGGTTCGGACAGTTCGAAATTGGCGCCTGCAACCGCATCGCCGATAATGACCATGACTGGTCCGGTCAACTCGTCGCGATGCTGCAGGTCGGGAAGATCGCGCAGAATGCCGTGCAGAAGGCGGCGATCGCCACGGCTGGCGTTCTCTATCACGGCAACAGTGGTTTCCGCCGGCAGGCCGGCCTGCATCAAGCGCGCGGCAACGGAGGCGGCGACCGTGCGCCCCATATAGACGGCAATCGTCGCGCCGGAGACGGCAAGGCTTGCCCAATCCGGCAGGACGTGGCCGGTCAGGTGGTGACCTGTCGTGAACACCAGCGAAGACGCGACGCCCCGCAGCGTCAGCGGCAGTTCGAAATCGGCCGCGGCCGCAAAGGCGGATGTAATGCCCGGCACCACCTGATATGAAATACCGGCGGCGCGAAGAGCGGCCATTTCCTCGCCTGCCCTGCCATAAACCAGCGGATCGCCGGATTTCAAGCGCACGATGCGCCTGCCCTGGCGACCGAGATGAACCAGCAGTTCGTTGATCTCTTCCTGCGACTTGGAATGGCAGCCCTTGCGCTTGCCGACCGACAGGCGCTCGGCATCGCGGCGGCCCATGTCGACGATCGCCTGCGGCACCAGTGCGTCATAGACGATAACGTCGGCTTCCATCATCACGCGCTGGGCGCGCAACGTCAGCAGATCTTCCGCGCCCGGACCGGCGCCGACCAGCCAGACGTAACCTTTCGCCTCGTCCAGAGACTGCAGCAGGCCATCAGCGACATCACGGGCCTCGGCTACGTTCCCGGTCGCGACGGCATCGGCGACCGCGCCTGAGAAGAACCGACGCCAGAACAGACGGCGGGAGGCGCCCTTCGGAACAACGCGCTCGACGATATCGCGATAGCCGGTAGCGAGCCGCGCGAGCGTGCCGAGCGATGGCGCGAGCAGTTGATCCACTTGCGCCCGGATCATCTGAGCAAGCACGGGACCGGCGCCTTCCGTGCCGATCGCCACGGCGACGGGTGCGCGGTTCACCAGAGCCGGCGTGAAGAAATCGCAGTGATCGGGCTGATCGACGGCGTTGGCCGGGATCTTCTCGGCACGCGCGGCAGCAACGATGGCGCGGTCGCTTTCGGCATCGCCGGTGGCGGCGAAGACGAGGGTCGCGCCACTCACCTGAGCGGGCTCGAAGCCCTCTCTAATCGTGCGGATACGGTTGGCAATGAGGTAGGCGTGATAGTCCGCCTCCGGGCGATCGGCATAGGCCACGATCGTCGCCTGCGTGTTCATCAGCAGCCGCACTTTGGCGTAGGCCTCGTCACCGTTGCCGAAGACGGCCGCGATCTTGCCTTCAACACGGAAAAAGGCAGGAAATACCGACAGCTGTTCACTCTTGGAGGGCATCATCAATCCACTTTGAAGTTGCCGGAATATGCACTGCCGCGACAGCATTATGAAGAAACAGAAATTCCAAAGGCCGTGCGGGCGCGTATTGTTTTACCCGGCATCCCGGCGATTTGAGCAAAACTCACCGGTGCGGCGGCGCGACAACACCCGTCGATCCGGCAACGCAGCACAAAGGCTGTGACAAATGGCATCCACATCCGGAATCGTCGTTTCGCTTCGTTTTTGCCAGCGATAAAGTGCGGCCAAGCAGGAGAAGACCATGACAGACAAGACCATCGCCGCCCGCCTCCTAGAGGTAATGGAGCAGGATATCCTTCCGATGACCGAGCGTGGCGTCGCGCTGGGCAACAAGGTGTTCGGCGCCGCGATCCTTCGCAAGTCGGACCTTTCACTCGTGGTGGCGGAGACCAACAACGAGATTGAAAACCCGCTCTGGCACGGTGAAGTGCACACGCTGAAGCGCTTCTACGAGCTTGGCGAAAAGCCGGCGACGAAGGACCTGATCTTCCTGTCGACGCACGAACCCTGCACCATGTGCATGTCGGCGATCACCTGGGCAGGTTTTGACAATTTCTATTATTTCTTCAGCCACGAGGATTCGCGCGACGCCTTCGCCATCCCGCACGACCTGAAGATACTCAAGGAAGTCTTCGGGCTCGAGCCCGGTGGCTATCGCCGCAGCAACGCTTTCTGGAACAGCTTCGCGATCGCCGATCTCGTCGAGACGGAAGCTGATACCGTGAAGGCCGATCTCAAGGCGCAGACGGCGCGGATCAAAGCCCGCTACGACGCCCTTTCCGACAGCTACCAGTCGTCCAAGGGCGACAACGACATTCCGCTGAACTGACACGATCGGCAAAAGCACAATGGAAGCTTCCAAAGACATTTCCCGCCTGATCGAAATCATGGCGGCGTTGCGGGCGCCGGAGACCGGCTGCCCCTGGGACATCGTCCAGACCTTCGAGAGCATCAAGCCCTACACGATCGAGGAAGCCTACGAGGTTTCCGATGCGATCGAACGCAACGACATGGACGACCTGTGCGACGAGCTTGGCGACCTGCTGCTGCAGGTGGTCTTTCACGCGCGCATGGCCGAGGAGGCCGGTGAGTTTTCCTTCGGCGATGTCGTCGAGGCGATCACCCGAAAGATGATCCGCCGCCACCCGCACGTTTTCGCCCGCTCCGACGCCGACACGCCGGATGCCGTGAAGAAGCAGTGGGACGAGATCAAGCAGGCCGAAAAGCGTGAACGCGCGGAGCGTCGCGCTGCGCGCGGAATCTCCGAGGATTTCAAGGTCGGATATCTCGGCTCGGTGCAGCGCAGCTTCCCTGCCCTTACGGAAGCGCTGAAGTTGCAGGAGCGCGCGGCCAAGGTCGGTTTCGACTGGTCGGCGCCGGAGCCGATCCTAGACAAGATCGAGGAGGAAATCGGCGAGCTGCGTGAGGCGCTGAAAGATGGCGACAAGGCCAAGGTCAGCGACGAGCTCGGCGACCTCATTTTCGCGGTCGTCAACATCGGCCGCCACGTGAAGGCCGACCCGGAGCAAGCGCTGCGCGGGACAAACACCAAGTTCAGGCGTCGTTTCAACCATATAGAGACCGTCCTTCATAAAGAAGGCGAAACACTGGAGGCGGCGAGCCTCGATCGTATGGAAGAGATCTGGCAGGCGGCCAAGGCGATCGAGCGGCAGCTCGGCTAGACGGCGAGATGAAGCTTGACGCTCTGGATATCGCGATTGCTGGCGCCGGGATCGGCGGGCTGTCGCCCGCGGCCCTTCTTGCCCGAGGGGGCGCCAGGGTGACGATCTACGACCAGATGAGTGCGCCGCAGCCTGTCGGCTCCGGCTTCGTGTTGCAGCCGACGGGGGCCGCTGTTCTCTCCCGAATGGGGCTGCTCGATCAGGTCGAGGCGCGCGGCGCCAGGATCAGCCGGATGCATGGGCGTCTCTCCGGCAACGGACGCACGGTGTTGGACGTCGGCTACCGCCCGGGCGCCTACGGCATCGCGATCCAGCGGGTGGCGCTCTTCGACCTCCTGCTCGACGCGGCAGTCAAGGCCGGCGTGGGCTTCGAGACATCCTCGCGGGTGACCGGCATCGATGCCGGAAGCGCGCCACGGCTTGTGCTGGAAGGCGGTGGGAGATCAGCTGCGGCCGATCTTGTGGTGGATGCCATGGGCGCCAATTCGCCGATCGATACGAGAGTTGCGACGGAGCTTGGCTATGGCGCGCTCTGGGCCACGGTTCCCTGGCCGACGAAGGGCGTCTTCCGTCCGGATGAACTGGAGCAGCGCTATCGCCGGGCGAGCCAAATGGCAGGTGTGCTGCCTGTCGGCACCGCACGCGATGGAGCGCCGGCGATGGCGACGTTCTTCTGGAGCCTCCGCAATCAGGATCATGCCGCCTGGAAAAGTGCCGGCCGCGATGCCTGGCTCGAGGCCGTGCGCGCCTTCTGGCCGGAAGCGGAGACGCTTGCCGCGGCCGCCGAGCCGGTTCATGCGCGGTACCGTCACCTGACGCGCAATCCTATTGCGGGACGGAACACGGTGAAGATCGGCGATGCCTGGCACGCGACGAGCCCGCAACTCGGCCAGGGCGCGAACATGGCGTTGCTCGACGCCGCCTCGTTATGCTCGGCCCTATGCCGGGAGGCAACGATCGGCGACGCCATCGGGCGCCATCTCAAACAGCGTCAGATGCATATACGCTTCTATCAGTTGCTGAGCCGGGTGCTGACGCCCTTCTACCAGTCCGACAGCCGCGTTCTTCCGCTGAGCCGCGACATCTTCATCGGTCCGGCGACCAAGCTTCCGCTGGTGCGGAGCCTGATCACGACGCTGGTGACGGGAGAACTGCTCGATCCCGTCGGACGGATCGAGCTCGACCGGCTTCAGCCGGTAACCGCGCTCGATACCGACGATCGGAGCGCGCTGGCATAACCTGGAGCGTTAGCGCTCCCAGTCTTCCTTGGGCTTTCCGCTGTTGCCGAGGCGGCCTTCCAGCGCGGAGGCTTCGGTTTCCGCCATGCGCACCTCGAGGGTGACCGAGCCGTCCTCGTTGTCCTCGCGAGAATCGATGATGGCGTGCTCGTAGAGCCAGGGGAGAAGCGCGAGCTTGTCGACCGGCAGCGTGATTGTCGTTTCGGTCATCACGCCGGAGAGACGGCGGCTGATCTCGTTCATCAGGTGATCGACACCCTCGCCGCTGATGGCTGAAACAGCCACGACGTTTTCCGCGCCCGCCGCCTTCTGCACCATGGCTTCATGCGCCTCGGGTTCCAGCCGGTCGATCTTGTTCCAGACCTCGATGATGCGCTTGGCGCCTTCGGCCTCGTCGATGCCGAGATCCTTCAGGATACGCAGGACATCGGCGCTCTGCGCCTGATTGTCCTCGTCCGCCATATCGCGGACATGCAGGATCAGGTCCGCTTCCAGCACCTCTTCCAGCGTCGCGCGGAAGGCGGCGACCAGATGGGTCGGAAGGTCGGAGATGAAGCCGACGGTATCGGACAGAATGACGGTGCGGCCATGCGGGAGCTTCATCCGGCGCAGCGTCGGGTCAAGCGTCGCGAACAGCATGTCCTCGGCCAGAACGCCGGCGCCGGTGATGCGGTTGAACAGCGTTGACTTGCCGGCATTGGTGTAGCCGACCAGCGCCACGATCGGATGCGGCACCTTGCGGCGCTTGGCGCGATGCAGCTGGCGGGTGCGCACCACCTGCTCCAGCTCGCGCTCGAGCTTGATGATGCGGTCCTGCAGCATGCGACGGTCGGCTTCGATCTGGGTTTCACCCGGACCACCCATGAAGCCGCCACCACCGCGCTGGCGCTCAAGGTGTGTCCAGCTGCGAACCAGCCGGCCCTTCTGATAGTTGAGATGCGCGAGATCGACCTGCAGCGTCCCTTCCTTGGTGGAGGCGCGGCGGCCGAAGATCTCGAGAATGAGGCCGGTGCGGTCGATGACCTTGGCGTTCCATTCCTTCTCGAGGTTGCGCTGCTGCACGGGCGTGAGCGGATGATCGACGATGACGAGACCTGAATCGTTCTCGTCCAGCTTCGCCTTGATCTCCTCGATCTTGCCGGTGCCCATCAGCGTTGCCGGGCGCGGCTCGTTGACCGGGACGATGATCGCGTTGACCACATCGAGGTCGATTGCCTGCGCGAGCCCGGATGCCTCTTCCAGGCGGCTCTCGGGCGTACGGGTGACGATCACGCCATCGGGCGTGTTGCGGCCACCGCGCGCCTGCTTCAGAACAGGAACGACAACTGTCGCCCGCATGTCATCCCGGTGCTTGGCGGCTTCCGGGATGATCGAATCGTTTTTGGTATCGCGTGTCGAAATAACGGCAGGTCCTGTTAGGAAGCGGCTTCTTCGCTCTCGAACATCTGCATCGGCTGGCCGGGCATGATCGTCGAGATCGCGTGCTTATACACGAGTTGCGAATGCCCGTCACGGCGAAGCAGGACGCAGAAGTTGTCGAACGAGGTGACAACGCCCGTCAGCTTGACGCCATTGATGAGAAAAATTGTCAGTGAAATCTTTTGCTTGCGAACAGTATTGAGAAATAAGTCCTGCAAATTCTGAGAACGTTCCGCCATCGCGCCGATTCTTTCTTTATTGCCGGCGTTATGCAGCCGGTGAAATACTCTATGACCTCTCCCAGGGGCAGCAGACAACCCTCTTCCCTTCTGCCCGGAAAGCCTTGGTATCAAATCGCAATCTTTTCCGCAACGGCGAAAAAGGCTTTGCGAATATTGCCAGCCGCCCCGGCTCGGACAGCCGAGCGTTGGTATCAAACGCCAAGCGACTTCAGCTTGCGATGGAGCGCCGAACGCTCCATGCCGACGAATTCAGCCGTGCGCGAGATATTGCCGCCGAAGCGGTTGATCTGGGCGATCAGATAGTCCTTCTCGAACATCTCGCGTGCCTCGCGCAGCGGCAGCGTCATGATGTGGTAGTCGTTCTTGGCGGAGACCTTGGGTAGCATGTCGCCGAGATCGGTCGGCAGCATCTCGGCCGTAATCGGGGCGTCGGGGCCGTCCGAGCGGGCGAGAATCATCAAGCGCTCGATATTGTTGCGGAGCTGGCGGATATTGCCCGGCCAGTCATGCGCCTGGAGTACCGCCATCGCATCGTCGCCGATCCGGCGGGGACGGATGCCGGCCTGCTCGGAGATCTGGCGCATCAGCTGATCGACCAGGAAGGTGATGTCCTCACGGCGTTCGGCCAGCGCCGGCACCTTGACCGGAACCACGGCCAGTCGGTGATAGAGATCCTCGCGGAACCAGCCTTCGGCAATCCGGCTTTCCAGATTGTAGGCGGTGGAAGAGATGATGCGGACATCGACCTTGACCCGCTTGGAGCCGCCGACGCGCTCGAACTGCTGGTCGACGAGCACGCGGAGGATCTTGTTCTGCGTCTCGCGCGGCATTTCGCCGACTTCGTCGAGATAGAGAATGCCGCGATGGGCCTCTTCCAGGGCGCCGGTCTTGCGTGCCTGGCCCGGAGAACCTTCGGTGCCGAAGAGCGCGATCTCCATGCGGTCGGGCGTGATGTTGGCCGCGTTGAGCGCCACGAAGGGACCGCTGGCGCGCGACGACTTCTTGTGGATCATCCGCGCCACAAGCTCCTTTCCGGAACCGGAGGCGCCGAAGATCATGATGCGGCTGTTGGTCGGCGCTACCTTCTCGATGGTCTGGCGAAGCTGCGAGACGGCGACCGACGTCCCGATAAGTTCGACGGGATCACCAGCCTTGCGCTTGAGCTCGGAGACCTCGCGCTTCAGCTTGGAATTCTCCAGCGCCCGTTCGGCGATCAGGATCAGCCGGTCGGCCTTGAAGGGCTTCTCGATGAAGTCGAAGGCGCCACGCTTGATGGCGGAAACAGCGGTCTCGATGTTGCCGTGGCCGGAGATCATCACGACAGGGATTTCGGGATGACGGGTCTTGATCTCGTCGAGCAGAGACAGGCCGTCGAGCTTGCTGCCCTGCATCCAGATGTCGAGGAAGATCAGGCGCGGCGCACGGTCGGAGATCGCCGCCAGCGCGCTGTCGCTGTCGTGCGCGGTGCGCGTCTCGTGGCCCTCGTCGGAGAGGATACCGGAGACGATTTCCCGAATGTCGTGCTCGTCATCAACGACCAGAATATCAGAGGCCATAAACGCTTTCCTTGTCGCCTGTTGCCGGAGCCGTGGGGGCGTTTTCCACGCGTGGCAGATGCACGCGGATCATGGCCCCTCGGCCCTGGTCAAAATCGGCGGGTGCATCGTGCAGTTCGAGCTGCCCGCCATGTTCTTCAATAATCTTCTTGACGATGGCGAGGCCGAGGCCGGTGCCCTTCTCGCGCATCGTCATATAGGGTTCGAGAATGCTGTGACGGTTCTCGACCGGAAGGCCGCGACCGTTATCGATGATATCGACCGTGAAGCGGTCGCGCGTGGCGTCGAGCGACGTCCGTACCAGGATTTTGCGCTCCTCACGCTCTTCGGCCGGCACCGCATCGATCGCCTCGACGGCGTTCTTGATCAGATTGCCGAAAGCCTGGCCGAGCATGCGGTTGTCGAACTCCCCTGTCAGCGGCTGGTCGCCGAGCTCCTGCAGGAAGGTCACATGGCTGTTGCCCATTTCGCGCAGGAAGATCGCATCGTGCAGAATGGTGCGCAGATCGGCCGGCTCCTTGGTCGGCTTCGGCATGCGCGCGAAGGAAGAGAATTCGTCGACCATGCGGCCGATGTCGCCAACCTGGCGGATGATCGTTTCCGTGCACTGGTCGAAGACGGTGCGGTCGTCTTGATTGATCTGCTTACCGTAGCGGCGCTGGATGCGCTCGGCCGACAGCTGGATCGGCGTCAGCGGGTTCTTGATCTCATGGGCGATACGGCGCGCGACGTCGCCCCAGGCCGTCGAACGCTGGGCGATGACGAGGTCGGTGATATCGTCGAGCGTGATCACGTAGGACTCGCTCGTGTCGCGCACTTCCTCGCGCGTCACCTGAACGCTCAGCGTGCGCACGGTGCCGCCGCGCACGAGCGCGATCTGCTTGCGGAAATCGCCGCGATATCGCGATGCCGCCTCGGTCAGGACCTGATCGACCTCGGGGGCGATCTCGGACAACTGCTTGCCGAGCAAATCGGCGGCCGGAAGCGCCATCAGCACTTCGGCTGAACTGTTGACGATGGTGATACGGCGATCCTGCTCGACGCCGATAACGGCGGCCGTCACGCCTGACAGCACCGCCTCGATGAAGCGGCGGCGATCGTCCACTTCGTCCTTCGCCTCGAGGATCTCGTCGCGCTGGGTGCGGATCTCCGAGATCATCTTGTTGAAGGTGAGCGACAGCTTGCCGACGTCGCCATCGACGGCGTGAACGGGAACGACGATGTCCATGTTTCCCGAAGCCACGCTGTCGGCGGCGGTGATCAACAGGCGGATCGGGCGCACGATACGGTCGGCGACCGCGATCGCGGTCCAGATCGCGGCCAGCAGCACGATCAGCGCGAAACCGATGTAGAGAATCGCGAAGGCGACCTGCAGCGACAGGCGGCCGGCTTCCATCGACTTATACTCGGTGGCGTTCTCCTCCATCATGCGCATCGCGCCCATGACCTTGGGATCGACGGCCCTGACCGTATAGAGGAAGGCGCCGTCGATGGACTCGAGCTTGATGATGGCACCGACGAGGTTGGTGACGCCAGGCGGAATGAGCGTCGGCTGTCCGGCTGCGGCTTTGCTCAAAGCATCGGTCGGGATCGCCGGCAACGGCTTCTCGGTCTTGATATCGGCCTGAGTGATCACCGAGCCGTCGCTTTCGACAAGGAATGCGCCCAGCAGACCGCGACCACGCGCCTGGCGGGTCATCAGGTCGGCAAAGCCGGTCCGATCGAGATTGAACAGAGGGCGGTTGCGCTCCAGGTCGTTCGCCATGGAAACGGTCTGGCCCTGCAGATAGCTGGCGTTCTCCATCATATAGGCCTGGCCTATGTTCCGGGAGGAACTGACGATGGATTGGGTGCGGAGCGCAAACCAGCGATCGAGGCCGGCATTGAGCGTGATGCTGGCGAAGATGGCGACGAGAATGGCCGGCGTAATGGCCACGATCGAGAAGAGCAGCACGATGCGGATGTGAAGGCGAGCGGCCGCGCGGCCGCGCTTGCGGGCCTTGAACAGGCGGGCGATCTCGCGCCCGATCAGCGCGATCAGGCCAAGCACGAAGAAGGAGTTGACGACGACCGAGGTGATCACGACATGCGAGCTTGGCGCGATCGGTGTCAGGCCGAGCAGGACGAAGAGCGTGACCGTCGCGCAAAGCAGCGCACCGCCCGCGAGCACCAGACCGGGTAGCGCGAAGAGCGCGCGACGATCGGTGACGGTCGTGACCGACTCGCCTTCCGCCGTCGTCGGCACCGCATCCTGCTCCATTCGCTTAATTCTCCAGGCAGCGGATCGAGTATCCGCCGCGCCCCAAGGATCAAGGCTATAAATCGCGATACAACCCGTCCGATCACACTCTCGAACGAGGACCCGGAGGATCTAAAACCGCCGCGAAATCACAACCCCATGCGTGACTTATAAGCAACGCATTGTGGCGAAAATGCAACGGCGTTCGTCACATTGTCAAGCTGTGCGGGAGCTCCGGTAGACCGAGACGCCGAGTTCCCGGATCTTTTTGCGGAGCGTATTGCGGTTGAGACCGAGGAGATCGGCGGCCTTGATCTGGTTGCCACGCGTAGCGGTCAGGGCGGCGAGGATCAGCGGGTACTCCATCTCGGTCAAAACCCGGTCATATAGGCCCGGAGGCGGCAGATTGTCGCCGAAAGTCGCGAAATAACTGCGCATGTTCTCCTCGACCGCCTGGGCGATCGTCATGTTGCCGGTGCGGATCGGCCCCTTGTCGATCGGGCTGTCGGGAACATCGGAACGCAGCTCGGATTCGATAATTTCGCGGGTGATCACATCCTGTGGATAAAGCGCCATCAGGCGGCGAATGAGGTTCTCGAGCTCGCGCACATTGCCCGGCCAGGCATAGGCCTTCATCAGATCCAGCGCTTCCTGGTCGAAACGCTTGGTGCCAAGACCTTCCTTCTCGGCCTGCTGGATGAAGTGGCGAACGAGATCGGGGATGTCTTCCGCGCGATCGCGCAGCGGCGGCAGGCGCAGCGGCACGACGTTGAGGCGGTAGTAGAGGTCCTCGCGGAAGAGGCCCTGGTTGATCGCCTGCTTCAGATCCTTGTTGGTGGCGGCAACGATGCGCACGTCGGTGCGGATCGGCGTACGACCGCCAACGGTGGTATATTCACCCTGCTGCAGCACGCGCAGCAAACGGGTCTGCGCATCCATCGGCATGTCGCCGATTTCGTCGAGGAACAGGGTGCCGCCTTCCGCCTGCTCGAAGCGGCCGGTCGAACGTGTCTGCGCGCCGGTGAAGGCGCCCTTCTCGTGACCGAAGAGTTCCGATTCGATCAGGTCGCGCGGGATCGCGGCCATGTTGATGGCGACGAAGGGGCCGTTGCGGCGCTTGCCGTAGTCGTGCAGCGCGCGGGCGACGAGTTCCTTGCCGGTGCCGGATTCGCCGGTGATCATCAGCGTCAGGTCGGTCTGCATCAAGCGCGCCAGCACGCGGTAGATTTCCTGCATGGCGGCGGAGCGACCGACGAGCGGCATGCCGTCCTGCATGTCCTCGTCGAGCTTCGCGGGCTTCTTCTTCGGCTCCGCCAGCGCGCGGCCGATGATGCCGATCAGCTCGGTGAGGTCGAAGGGCTTCGGCAGGTAGTCGTAGGCCCCCTTCTCCGAGGCCTTGATCGCCGTCATGAAGGTGTTCTGCGCGCTCATGACCAGCACCGGCAGGTCGGGACGTGCCTTCTTGATGCGCGGCAGCAGATCGAAGGCGTTCTCGTCGGGCATGACGACATCGGTGACCACAAGGTCGCCCTCGCCCGCAGATACCCAACGCCAGAGCGTGGCGGCGTTGGAGGTGATGCGGACATCATAGCCAGCACGGCTCAAGGCCTGATTGAGCACTGTGCGAATGGCCGCATCATCATCTGCGACGAGGATCGTTGCTGTCATCGAGAAGGTCCTGTGGATGTTATGATGGTTGCGTCCTCGGATGAGGCATCCTTCGATGCCGGCATCAGGACGCGGAAAGTGGTGCGGGTGTTCTGGCTGTCGCATTCGATAATGCCGCCATGGTCACCGATAATCTTGGCCACCAGCGCCAGACCGAGGCCGCTGCCATTGGTCTTGGTGGTGATGAATGGATCGAAAAGATGCGGCAACAGATCCGCCGGCACGCCGGGGCCATTGTCCTGCACGCAGAACTCCAGCGGCAGCGAGATCTTTTCGCGGGTTCCGGCAACGGACAGGCGAATGCCTGGACGATACGCCGTCGTCAGCACGATCTCGCCATCCGGACGATCGCCGATCGCCTCGCTGGCGTTCTTCACGAGGTTGAGGAACACCTGAACGAGCTGGTCGCGGTTGGCGTAGACCGCCGGCAGCGACGGGTCGTAATTCTCGGTGATCTTGATATTGCGGGCAAAGCCCGCCTTGGCGACGGCTTTGACGTGATCGAGAACCGAGTGGATATTCACAGGAACGCGATCGACAGGACGCTCGTCCGAGAACACCTCCATACGGTCGACCAGTGAGACGATGCGGTCCGTCTCGTCGCAGATCAGCCGGGTCAGCGCGCGGTCCTCGTCAACAGCCGATTGCTCCAGAAGCTGGGCGGCGCCACGGATGCCGGAAAGCGGGTTCTTGATCTCGTGGGCGAGCATGGAGGCGAGACCGGTGACCGAGCGGGCGGCGGCGCGGTGCGTCAGCTGCCGGTCGATCTTGTCGGCCATCGAGCGTTCCTGGAAGACGATAACGACGGCGCCCGGCTCGCTGATCACGGGGGCGACGTAGATATCGACCAGCTTGTCCTGGCCGAGACGAGGGGAACTCAGGTCCACGCGGTATTCGTTGATCGGCGCGCGACGTTCGCGCACCTGATCGATCAGCGCCAGCAGCGGGCTGCCGAACG
Organism: Hyphomicrobiales bacterium; assembly: GCA_900471485.1. GTDB lineage: Bacteria > Pseudomonadota > Alphaproteobacteria > Rhizobiales > Rhizobiaceae > Rhizobium. Next base: position 69,659 of record UCEU01000011.1, on the reverse strand, counting down.
GGATGAAGGTCGAGATCTTGTAGCGGGCCAGATGCGCGGCGCTCGCGCCGAAGAAGGCCTCGGCCTCCCAGTTGGCAAAGGCGACCAGGCCGGCCTCGTTGACCATGACCACGGGGTTCTGGATGGCATTGAGAACGGCCATCGCCACGGCACTGCCGGCGTGGTCGGACGATGACGGCACGTTGTTGGTCATGCGGCCTCCCGGGCGTCAACGCTCGACGCCGCTGCCATCAGGGCGTCGTGGAACCGGGCGGATGCCTCGCGCGGATCGCGTTCAGTCATGATCGCGGCCTTTTCGGATGCGGCAAGCGACGGCGCGAAGCGGTCGAGATACCAGCCGAGATGTTTTCTGCCGTGACGCACCGCCACTGCCTCACCATAGAAATCCAGCATCATGCGATAGTGCTCGACGGCGATATCGGGGATCTCCCACGCGTCGGGCGCGGCGTTGCCGGCAATCACGCCCGCATGCCACGGCCTGCCCTGGCAGCCCCTACCGATCATCACGGCGTCGGCGCCCGAGCGGCGCTGGATTTCCAGCGCATCCTCACGGGTTTCCACATCGCCATTGGCGACCAGCGGAATGGACAGGACATCGCGAACTGCATGGATCGCGTCCCAATCTGCCCGACCCTCATAGAACTGCATGCGCGTACGGCCGTGAATGGTGACCAGCTTGATCCCCGCGTCCTCGGCGCGCTTGGCGATATGAGGCGCGTTGATGGAATTTTCGTCCCAGCCGAGACGCATCTTCAGCGTCACGGGAACGTCGACGGCCTTCACCGTCGCTTCGATCAGGCCCAGCGCGTGGTCGGGGTCGCGCATCAGCGCGGAACCAGAGTAACCGCCGATCACCTTCTTGGCCGGGCAACCCATGTTGATATCGATGATATCGGCGCCGTTGTCGGCGGCGATCTTCGCAGCCTCCGCCATCCAATGGGCTTCGCGTCCGGCAAGCTGCACCATATGCGGCTGGAAGCCAGCGTTTTTCAACCGCGACCACGATTCGGACGTGTTGTTTACGAGCTCCCGGCTTGCGACCATCTCGGTCACGACAAGCCCCGCGCCGTAGCGCCAGGCAAGCTGCCGAAAGGGCATATCGGTAACGCCGGACATCGGTGCGAGCACGACGCGGTTTCTCACCGCGACCGTCCCGATCTGCAAAGGCGATGCAAAGTCCGTATAAGACAAATGATTATCTTTCAGGCACGCAGGATGTGTGCACTATTTTTAGACAGGTTTGAGAGGCTTGCCAAGGGGGCAGAATCCGAAATGATATTTTTCGGGCAGATGCTGGAATTCGATGCGCCAAGCCGTTAGAGCACCATAGCAAATTCTGCTTTTTGGGGATTTATGCCGCAAATGCAACAAAAGCAACTACTTTCCATTGGTGTCGTCGTCGTCGCCGCCGGTCGCGGGGAACGCGCGGGCGCGTCCGAGGAAGGCCCCAAACAGTACCGTATGATCGGCGGCAAGCCGGTGATTACGCATACACTTGAGAAATTCAGTTCCTGGGATCCCGCCCAGCATATCGTCGTGGTGATTCACCCCGATGACGAAGCGCTGTTTGCGCGGGCGTTTCGACATGTGCTCTCGGTAACACCGATCGATGTGGTGCATGGCGGCCAGACGCGGCAGCAATCGGTGCTTTCGGGCCTGCGTCATCTGCACGACAAGGGCATCTCGCATGTGCTGATCCACGATGCCGTGCGGCCATTCTTCGATCACGGGCTGCTCGACCGCATAGCAGACAGCCTTGCCGGCGGCGCGGCAGCCGTGCTGCCGGCAACGCCGGTCGCCGATACGCTGAAGCGAGCGGACGCCGACGGGCTGGTGATCGAGACGGTACCGCGGGCGCAACTATACGCGGCGCAGACACCGCAATCCTTCGACTTCGGCACCATCCTCGATGCCCATGAACGCGTCGCGGCGGCCGGGCTCTCCGATTTCACCGACGATGCCGCCATCGCCGAATGGGCCGGGGTTCCGGTCCGGATCGTCGAGGGCATGGTCGACAATGTAAAACTGACAGTGAGGCGGGATATCGCGATGGCGGACCACAAACTCTCCAGCAACCAGCTTCCCGATGTGCGCACCGGCAACGGCTACGACGTGCATCAACTCGAGCCCGGCGACGGCGTGACGCTTTGCGGCGTATTCATCCCGCACGACCAGAAGCTCAAGGGTCATTCGGATGCCGACGTCGCGCTGCACGCGCTGACCGACGCCCTTCTCGCCACCTGCGGCGCCGGCGACATCGGCGACCATTTCCCGCCTTCGGACCCGCAATGGAAAGGCGCCCCGTCGCGTATCTTCATCGAGCACGCGGCCAAGATCGTGCGCGAGCGCGGCGGCACGATCATGAACGCCGACGTGACGCTGATCGCCGAAGCGCCGAAGGTCGGCCCGCATCGCGACACGATGCGCGCCAGCCTGGCGGAATTTCTCGGCATCTCGATCGACCGGTGCTCGGTCAAGGCGACCACCAATGAGACGATCGGCTTCGTCGGCCGCCGCGAGGGCATCGCCGCCATCGCCACCGCGACGGTCGTCTACCAGGGAAACTGATCATGAGCATCTTCCCGACCGACATCACCGACAAAGCAGAGAAGATCATCCGAGACTTCACCGCGGCGGGACTGATGGTCTCGACGGCGGAATCGTGCACGGGCGGGCTGATCGCCGGCGCGCTCACCGAGATCGCGGGATCTTCCGCCGTCGTCGATCGCGGCTTCGTCACCTATACGAACACGGCGAAGATGGAGATGCTGGGCGTCCAGGAGGCTACGCTTGCCCGCTATGGCGCGGTGAGCGAGGAAACGGCACGGCAGATGGTGCATGGCGCGCTCTTTCGCTCGCGCGCGGCGATTGCCGTTGCCGTTACCGGTGTCGCCGGTCCGGGCGGCGGCTCGGTCGAGAAGCCGGTGGGGCTGGTGCATCTGGCCGCGAAATCCCGCTCAGGCGATCTCATCCATCGCAAGATGCTCTATGGCGATATCGGTCGCGATCAGGTGCGGCTGGCAACGGTGCGCACGGCGCTGGAGATGATCGCCGAGTTAGCTCAGACGTAGATCTTGGCGGCGCGGGTCTCGAAGGCGTCGGTGAACATGCGGAAGGCGCGATCGAACATCGAGCCCATCAGCGCGCCGAGAATACGGCTCTTGAACTCGTAGTCGATGAAGAAGTGTACGTTGGAGCCCGTAGCGGTCTCCTCGAAGCGCCAGCGGTTGTCCAGGTATTTGAACGGGCCGTCGATGTACTTCACCTCGATCAGCCGCTCGGCCTTGTTGAGCAAGACCTGCGTGGTGAAGGTCTCGCGGATCGCCTTATAGCCGACGGTCATATCGGCGACCAGCAGCACCTTGCCGTCGCGTTCCTTGCGGCTGCGTATGGCCAGCGCCTCACAGAGCGGAAGGAACTCCGGATAGCGCTCGACATCGGCAACGAGGTCGAACATCTGGTCGGCGGAATGCGGTACGGGGCGATGCGTTTCGAACTGAGGCATGACCGGCAGTTAAGCGGGCGCGCCGAGAAGATCAAGAAGGCGGCGCATTTCACGGTGCGATTTCAACTGAAGGACGGGCACATCGGGCTTGTATCGCTCGATACCCGCAAGGATGAGCGGCGCCCACCGTCGCTCGAAATTCCAGATATAGGTCAGGAACTCGCCATCCAGCCGTTCCGGGCAGCCCGGCGCCATCTCCGGCCGCGCCCTGCCCCGCCAGCGAAGCCACCTGGTGGTGACACCGAGCAGACACCGCCAGCGCGGCAGCCGCACCCAACGCACCATATCGGTGCGCGGCATCCTGAGATCGAAGGTCGAGGCGCCGGTGCCGTCCATCAGCCACCGCTCTTCGGCGACCGCGGCGGCGATCATTTCACGCTCCTCGGCCTTCGGCCGTTTCACCCAGCCCGGCAGCCAATAGAAGTCGCGATCCATCGAGATATGCCGCAGCTCAAGCTGCGCTCCAAGCCGCCTCGACAGCGTCGTCTTGCCACCGCCGGAGCAGCCGATCACGAGAATGCGGTCGGCGCGGCTTACGAGGTCGGCGGCACTGGTGATATCGGTGACGAAATTCGGCATGTCTTTCCCTCCCGCAAGCAAAGACCGAATCAGGCTGTCATCCTAGCCGATGGCTTCGAGGCGCTGAAGCAGCCGCGCCATTTGCAGCCTGCTCCTCAATTCGACGAGCGGGACATCAGGCCCATGCAGGCGGATGCCTTCCATGAATTCGGGCACATCGTCCCTCTCGAAATTCCAGACATAGGACATGAACTCCCGGTCCGGCCACTGTTCCAGGCATCCTGGTGCCATGTCGGGCCGCGTCCTGCCGCGATAGACGATGCCGCGCTTGAAGATGCTCCACAGGCAGAGCCAGCGCGACACTCTCACCCACAGGATCACATCGGCGCGCGGCAGCCTGAGATCGAGCGTCCTCGGGTTGTTGCCATCGATGATCCAGCGGTCCTCGGTCACGATCCTGGCGATGATCTCCCGCTGTTCAGGCCTCGGCCTCGATACCCATCCTGGAAGCCAGAATACCTCGCGGTCCATGGAAACGTAGCGGACACCGAGAATGCGCGCGAGTTTCTGCGCCAGCGTGCTCTTGCCGCCACCGGACGAGCCGAAAATGACGATCCGGTCGGCGCGCTTCAGGACTTCCGCCGCCTCGCCAAGACCGGTGACGTTCAGCCGATGCTTCGGTTGTTGCAACACGATGGCCTCTTGTCTGATTGCGGGGAGATCAGGCCGCCTGGACGGGTGTGATCCCGCTGAGATCGCCGGCGGTCCGCCGCGCGACCGCAAGATCATAGGTGCGCTGCAGATTGAGCCAGAATTCCGGGCTGTTGTTGAAATAGCGAGAGAGACGCAGCGCCGTGTCTGCGGTAATGCCGTTTTCGCCGCGCAGGACCCGTTCGATCCGCGTGCGTGGAATTCCCATGTCCTCCGCCGCCTTGTAGGCGGAGATGCCGTATTCCTTCAGGAAATCCTCCTTGAGGATTTCACCGGGATGGATGGGGTCGACAGGAATGATCTGCATCCGCACCTCCTAATGGTAGTCGCAGAATTCGACATGATCCGCATTGCCGTCTTTCCAGACGAAGCATATGCGCCACTGATCGTTGACACGGATGGAATGCTGGCCGGCCCGGCTGCCCTTCAAGGCTTCAAGACGATTGCTTGGCGGAACACGCAAATCATCAAGGCTTATCGCAGCGTCGAGTGCCATCAACTTCCGTCGCGCCCGCTCGACGACATCCGCCGGGAAATCGCGGGCATCGCGTCGCAGGAAAAGGCCTTCAGTCTGCTTGTTGCGAAAGCCAACGATCATCCGATATCCGTATCGGAAAACGATACGGATATCAATATATCGTCGTTAGGCTGATTACTCCGCAGCCACCAGCAGCTTCTTCTCGCGCGCCGCGCGCAGGCGGGCGAAGTCGTCGCCGGCGTGGTGCGAGGAGCGGGTCAGCGGGCTGGAGGCGACCATGAGGAAGCCCTTGGTGTAGGCGACAGTCTCGTAGGACTTGAATTCCTCGGGCGTGACGTAGCTCATGACCGCGTGGTGCTTGCGGGTCGGCTGCAGGTACTGGCCGATCGTCAGGAAGTCGACGTCGGCGACGCGCAGGTCGTCCATCAGCTGCAGCACTTCGTTGCGCTCCTCGCCGAGGCCGACCATGATGCCAGACTTGGTGAACATGGTCGGATCCAGTTCCTTCACGCGCTGCAGCAGGCGAACGGAGTGGAAGTAACGGGCGCCGGGACGGACCGTCAGATAGTTGCCCGGTACGGTTTCCATGTTGTGGTTGAAGACGTCGGGCTTGGCGGCGACGACGCGCTCCAGCGCACCGGGCTTCTTCAGGAAGTCGGGCGTCAGGATTTCGATGGTGGTCGTCGGAGAAGCGGCGCGGATCGCCCAGATCACCTTTTCGAAGTGCTCGGCGCCGCCGTCTTCCAGATCGTCACGGTCAACCGAGGTGATGACCACGTGGCTGAGGCCCATCTCCTTGACGGCCTTCGCCACGCTCTCGGGCTCGGCCATGTCGAGCGCGTTCGGCTTGCCTGTCGCGACGTTGCAGAAGGAACAGGCGCGCGTACAGATCTCGCCCATGATCATGAAGGTCGCGTGCTTCTTGTCCCAGCACTCGCCGATATTCGGGCAGCCGGCTTCCTCGCAGACGGTGACGAGCTTGTGCTCCTTCACGATCGAGCGGGTTTCGGCGTAGCCCTTGGAGGTCGGCGCCTTGACGCGGATCCAGTCCGGCTTGCGCATGACTTCCGTGTCCGGGCGATGTGCCTTTTCCGGGTGCCGCACGCGCTTTTCAGCGTTTGGATTGATCCTGTCGAGAATAGTTACCATCAATAACCTGCCTTCAAACCGCCGGAAGCGGCCTCTTTCGTCAGCGTCTGACGAGTTTTGCCAGAAATAGCAAGATACAAGAGCCGATGAAACCCGTGACAAGGTAACCCAGCCAACCGCTGGCGACATAGATCCCGGCGCGGGTGAAGATCGCGCTCGCTATGACAGCTCCCACGATGCCGATGACGATGTTCATCAAGACGCCGAAGCGTATGCCCATCAAAATGCCCGCGAGCCATCCCGCCAAGCCGCCGACGATGATCGTCGTAATCCAGCCCACGCCTTCCATGCCGTCCTATCCCCTCAAGCTATCGCCCTTGCGATCAGCACCACGATGATGGCGCCGACCGTGGCATGAATGATCTGCACGACGAGCGCATTGTCGATACCGAGCGAGATCCCCAGCGCGTTGAAGAGGAAGCCTCCGACGAACGCGCCGATGATGCCGCTGAGCAGGCACCGTATCAATCCGCCTCCGCCAACGATCAGACTGGCGAGGAAGCCCGCGACCAGACCGATCAGGAGGAAGATGACGAGTGCCTGCGTACCCATAGACATGATGATTTCCTTTCGCTTTTTCCAGTCCGTGATCGGATGGAATCCAATCCGTCATAGAGAGCGGCGAAGAAAATTATCAAGCGTTGAGGACGCGACCATAAGCATCCAGAACCGCTTCCTTCATGGTTTCGGAAACCGTCGGATGCGGGAATATGGTGTGCATCAGTTCTTCTTCGGTCGTTTCCAGGTTCATGGCGACGACGAAGCCCTGGATGAGTTCGGTGACTTCGGCGCCGACCATGTGCGCGCCGAGCAGTTCGCCGGTCTTCTTGTCGAAGATCACCTTGCAGAGACCCTGGTCCTCGCCGAGCGCGATCGCCTTGCCGTTGGCGGCAAAGGAGAAGCGACCAACGCGGATGTCGCGGCCGGCTTCCTTGGCCTTGGCTTCCGTCAGACCAACAGAGGCGACCTGCGGGTTGCAGTAGGTGCAGCCGGGGACCTTTCCCTTGTCGGTGGCGTGAACGTTCGGCAGGCCGACGATCTTTTCGACGCAGACGACGCCTTCGTGCTCGGCCTTGTGGGCAAGCATCGGCGGGCCGGCGACGTCACCGATGGCGTAAATGCCCGCGATATTGGTCTTGCCGTAGCCGTCGATGACGACGCAGCCGCGGTCGGTCTTCACGCCGACGGCTTCGAGGCCGAGGTTTTCGATGTTGCCCTGGACGCCTACGGCCGAGATCATACGGTCGGCGGTGATCTGCTGGACCTTGCCGTCGGCCGTCTCGACATGGGCGGTCAGGCTATCGGCAGCCTTTTCGACCTTGGTGATCTTGGCGCTGGTCAGGATCTTCATACCGCGCTTTTCAAGCTGCTTGCGCGCGATCGCGGTGACTTCGACGTCCTCGACCGGCATGATCGTCGGCATCACTTCAACGACGGTGACGTCAACGCCCATCGAGCGGTAGAAGCTCGCGAACTCGATGCCGATGGCGCCCGAGCCCATGACGATCAGCGACTTCGGCAGGGCTGCCGGCTTCATCGCCTCGAAATAGGTCCAGATCAGCTTGCCATCCGGCTCGATGCCCGGCAGCGCGCGCGGACGAGCGCCTGTGGCGACGATGATGTGCTTGGCGGTGTAGGTGCCCTCGCCCTTGACGTTTTTCGGAACCGGGTTCTGCGGCTCGACGACGGGCTTGGAGGACTTGCCGACGACGATTTCGCCCGGCTTGGTGATCCTGGCTTCGCCCCAGATCACATCGACCTTGTTCTTCTTCATCAAGAAGCCGACGCCGCCGTTGAGGCGCGCGGAGACGCCGCGCGAGCGGGCGACAACTGCCTTCACGTCGGCGCTCATCTTGCCTTCGAGCACAAGGCCGTAGTCTTTGGCGTGGTTGGCGTGGTCGAGGATCTCGGCCGAGCGCAGCAGCGCCTTGGTCGGGATGCAGCCCCAGTTCAGGCAGATGCCGCCCAGGTGCTCGCGCTCGACGATCGCGGTCTTGAGACCGAGCTGGCTGGCGCGCACAGCGGCCACATAGCCGCCGGGACCGGAGCCGATGATGATGACGTCGTAATTCTCAGCCATGTTTTCCTGCCTTTGTTATCGGGCGTCGCGGGTGAGAAGCACCCACTCGTGTTTCCTGCTGCTTTCGAAAAGAGACATCGCATCTTGGCGCGCCGCTTCCGAAAATCCATTCTTCTTGTAAAGCGACAGAGCCGCTTCATTGTCACTTGCGGTGATCAGACTGACCGGCAGCGTCCCTGCCCTGTCGATCTGACCTTTAAGTATTTCCCTGCCGATGCCGATGCCGCGCAGATGGCTATAGACGCCGAGCGTTGCAATGAACCAGCTGCCAACAACCATCTTCTGCAGGTCGATCACCGGCTGCAAAGCCACGCGGTCGACCTCCATGTTCTTTACGTCCTCGCCCAGCGCGTAACCGATCGCCGCGCCCGCCGTCTCTCCGTAGGCTTCGGCCAGCACCGCGTGGCGCCATGTTCCATAGCCTTTGTCTCGACGCATCTTCAGCCGACCGAACTCCATCGGCGTATCACAGCCCGCGGTGGCCGCAGCGCCCAGCCAAAGCCATGAGGCGAAGCCGTGCGAGGCAATGTCCGAGAGGATAGCCAGTTCGGCCGCGTCATCCCGTGTGGCGGGACGCAGCGTCACGAAGGACGCCACGCTCAAAGCCCCAACATCATCCGCACGGTCGATTCCATGCCGCGCCCGAGAGCGCGGGTATTTTCGGCGTCGAGATGGATGCCGTCGAGCGGCGTCGTCCTGGCGACCGAATTGCTGTCGAAGAAACCACAGCCGAGCTCGTCGGCGAGGTCCCGGTAGAGCGTCGCCAGCATTGCCGATTCCTCGATGCCGCCAACGAAAGACGCAGCGAAGGGCACGTTGGCCGTCTCGCAAATCCTCGGCGGCGCGACGATCAGGATATCCGGGACGTCGAAATCGAACGGCCAGGCGTGGTTGCGGATCAGCCGTACCAGCCGGGCGATGCCCTGGCAGGCGGCGAAGGCCGATCCGGCCACGACATTCTTCATGTCGTTGGTGCCGAGGAGCAGAATGACGAGATCGAGCGGCGCATGCGTCTGCAGGATGGTCGGCAGGACGCGGGCGCCGTTGCGGTCGCAATCGGCCAGATGGTCGTCGAAGGCGGTCGTACGGCCGTTCAGTCCCTCGGCGATGACCCTGACTTCGTTGCCGAGTGCAGCCTGAAGCGCACTCGGCCAACGATCCTTGTACTCATGACGGCCGACGGACGCGGCGTCATAACCCCAGGTCAGGCTATCACCATAGCAAAGAACGGTCTTCGTCATTTCCGCCTCCGCCGTTTGATCAGACGAGCATGCCCATCGGGTTTTCGATGTAGCCCTTGAACGCCTGCAACAGCTCCGCGCCCAATGCGCCATCGACGCAGCGATGGTCGGTCGACAGCGTGACGGTCATCACGGTGGCGACAGCCAGCTGGCCGTTCTTGACGACAGGGCGCTGCTCGCCCGCGCCGACCGCGAGGATCGTTGCGTGCGGCGGGTTGATGACGGCTGCAAAGTGCTTGACGCCCATCATGCCCATGTTGGAGACCGACGAGGTGCCACCCTGATATTCCTCAGGCTTCAGCTTGCGGTCCTTGGCACGCTTGCCGAGGTCGCGCATCTCGTTGGAGATGGCCGACAGAGTCTTTTCCTCGGCCTTGCGGATGATCGGGGTGATCAGGCCGCCCGGGATCGAGACAGCGACGCCGACATCGGCGTGCTTGTGCTTGACCATGTTGGCTTCCGTCCAGGAAACGTTGGCATCCGGAACGTCGCGCAGCGCAAGCGCCATGGCCTTGATGACCATGTCGTTGACCGACAGCTTGTAGGCCGGCGCGCCCTCCTTGCGGGGAGCGGCGTCGTTGAGCTGGGCGCGCAGCGCCAGCAGCGCATCAAGCTCGCAATCGACGGTGACGTAGAAGTGCGGCACGGTCTGCTTGGATTCGACCAGACGCTTGGCGATGACCTTGCGCATGCCGTCATGCGGCACGAGTTCGTAGGAACCCGGCTCGAACAGCTTCAGAACGGTCTCGTCGGATGCGCCCTTCGGTGCGGCGGCAGGAGCTGATGCGGCAGCCTGCGGAGCAGCGGCAGGGGCAGCCTTGGCGCCACCACCGGCAACGGCGGCTTCTACGTCGCTCTTGACGACGCGGCCATGCGGGCCGGAGCCTGCGACAGCCGACAGATCGATACCGGCTTCCTTCGCCAGACGACGCGCGAGCGGCGAGGAGAAGGTGCGGTTGCCCGTGGAAGCAGCGGCAGGCGCTGCTGCGGATACCGGGGCAGCTGCGGGGGCTGCCGCCGGAGCCGGAGCGGCTTCGGTCTTTGCTTCGGCCTTCGGCGCTTCGGCAGCCTTCGGTGCCGGAGCAGCCGAGCCAGCGTCGCTTGCTGCGGCAGCGACATCTTCGCCATCGGCGGCCAGAACGGCGATCAAGGCATTGACCTTGACGCCTTCGGTGCCGGCGGGAACGACGAGCTTGGCGACCACACCTTCGTCGACCGCTTCGACTTCCATCGTCGCCTTGTCGGTTTCGATCTCGGCGATGACATCGCCAGACTTAACCGTATCGCCTTCCTTGACCAGCCACTTGGCGAGGTTGCCCTCTTCCATGGTCGGAGACAGGGCAGGCATCGTGATGTTGATAGGCATCGAAATACCCTTCCCTTGTTACTTGTAGCAGACGGCTTTCACGGCCTGGACGACTTCGTCGACGCTTGGCAGCGCAAGCTTTTCGAGGTTGGCGGCGTAAGGCATCGGAACGTCCTTGCCGGCGATCGTCAGAACCGGCGCATCGAGATAATCGAAGGCCTGCTGCATGACGCGGGTGGCGATTTCGGTACCAACAGAGTTCTGCGGGTAGCCTTCCTCGACGGTAACGAGACGGCCGGTCTTCTTGACCGATTCGATCACGGTCGGCAGGTCCATCGGACGCAGCGTGCGCAGGTCGATCAGCTCGACGTCGATGCCGATCTTCTCGAGTTCGGCAACGGCCTTGGTGGCATAGGTCATGCCGATACCGAAGGAGACGATCGTGACGTCCTTGCCCTGACGGTGGATGCGGGCCTTGCCGATCGGGAGAACGAAGTCGTCCATCTTCGGCACGTCGAAGTGCTGACCGTAGAGGATTTCGTTTTCAAGGAAGACGACCGGGTTCGGATCGCGGATCGCGGCCTTGAGCAGGCCCTTGGCGTCGGATGCCGTGTAGGGCATGACGACCTTGAGGCCCGGGATCTGGCTGTACCAGGCCGAGTAGTCCTGGCTGTGCTGGGCGCCGACGCGGGCAGCAGCACCGTTCGGACCACGGAACACGATCGGTGCACCCATCTGGCCACCGGACATGTAGAGCGTCTTGGCGGCGGAGTTGATGATCTGGTCGATCGCCTGCATGGCGAAGTTGAAGGTCATGAACTCGACGATCGGCTTCAGGCCGGACATCGCAGCACCGACGCCCACGCCGGCAAAGCCGTGCTCGGTGATCGGGGTATCGATAACGCGGCGTGCGCCGAATTCCTGCAGCAGGCCCTGGGTCACCTTGTAGGCGCCCTGGTATTCGGCCACTTCCTCGCCCATGACGAAGACGTTGTCGTCGGCGCGCATTTCCTCGGCCATGGCGTCGCGAAGCGCTTCGCGCACGGTCATGGAGACCATTTCGGTGCCGGCGGGGATTTCAGGATCGTTCGGAACCTGAGCCTTCGGCTCGGCGGGAACGGGAGCTGCGGCAGCGGCGGGCGCTTCAGCGGCCTTTGGTGCTTCGGCGGCGGCCGGTGCGGCAGCAGCAGGTGCAGCCGAAATGTCGGATGCGGATTCGCCGTCCTGCAGGAGCACAGCGATCTTGGCGTTCACCTTGACGCCTTCGGTGCCGGCTGCAACGAGCAGCTTGCCGATGACGCCTTCGTCGACGGCTTCGACTTCCATCGTCGCCTTGTCGGTTTCGATTTCGGCAATGATGTCGCCGGAGGTGACCTTGTCACCTTCCTGCTTCAGCCACTTGGACAGCGTGCCTTCTTCCATCGTCGGAGAGAGGGCGGGCATGAGAATATCGATTGGCATGGGTCTACCCTCCCCGATTACAGCAGAATGTCGGTGTAGAGCTCGGACGCATCCGGCTCCGGTGCGGCCTGGGCGAAGTCGGCGCTATCGGCGACGATGTCGCGAACGTCCTTGTCGACCGCCTTGAGATCGTCCTCGCTGGCCCAGCCCTTTTCGATGAGGCGTGCCTTGACCTGCTCGATCGGGTCCTGCTCGGAGCGCATCTTCTGCACTTCTTCCTTGGAGCGATACTTGGCCGGGTCGGACATGGAGTGGCCGCGATAGCGATAGGTCAGCATTTCGAGAATGATCGGACCCTTGCCGGAACGGCAATGCTCAAGCGCCTCGTCGGCCGCAGCCTTGACGGCGCGAACATCCATGCCGTCGACCTGGACGCCTGGGATGCCGAAGCCGGAACCGCGCAGCGAGTAGTTCGACTGCGCCGTGGCGCGGGCCGTGGACGTACCCATGGCGTAACGGTTGTTTTCGATGATGTAGATGATCGGGAGCTTCCAGAGAGCAGCCATGTTGAAGCTCTCGTAGACCTGGCCCTGGTTGGCGGCGCCGTCGCCGAAATAGGCGATCGAGACGCTGTCATTGCCGCGATAGCGGTTGGCGAAGGCGAGACCGGTGCCGAGCGACACCTGGGCGCCGACGATACCGTGACCGCCGTAGAAATGCTTCTCCTTGGAGAACATGTGCATCGAGCCGCCCTTGCCACGGGAGTAGCCGTCGATGCGGCCGGTCAGCTCGGCCATGACACCGCGTGCGGTCATGCCGGTTGCCAGCATGTGACCGTGGTCGCGGTAAGCGGTGATGACCTGGTCACCTTCCTTCTGCGCCATCTGCATGCCGACGACGACAGCTTCCTGACCGATGTAGAGGTGACAGAAACCGCCGATGAAACCCATGCCGTAAAGCTGGCCCGCCTTCTCTTCGAAGCGGCGGATAAGCAGCATTTCGCGATAGGCCTTCAGCTCCTCGTCGCGATCGAAATCGGCAACGGGGCCGCCATTCGATGCCTTGTTAGCTGGTTTCGCGCTGGTCTTGCGGCTGGAAACGGTCGCGTTTTTTCGCGGCGCCATTCAACCCTCCCTATGGGTTTATCGGTTCTTGGGTGGGGCGTACCATAGGGAAGAAACTTGGCCACAGCAATGCCATAAATGCATGGCTCGTATTCAGCACTAAACAATTGATAACGCTGACAATATTACGATTAACTTGTTTTCAGTTAATTGGAATAATGGCTGAAAATAACGATCTCGTCGGCGCGCGACATATTCAGCTGGAGACGGGCTTTCTCGTCCAGCATGTCCTTGTCCATCGAACCATCGCTCAAGAGCGCGACCTGCTTTTCCAGATGCTCGCGCTTGGCCTTCAACACAGCCAGTTCCCGCTCGCGCGCGACACGCTGACGCTCGAACACCTCGGTGGCGCGCAGACCGTAGTCTCCGTGGATGCAATGGTAGCCGAAATAGGAGAGAAACGCGACCGTCATCGCCGGAATGACGAAACGGCCGATCTTTTTCTTCTTATGATGCTTGGTCCACATACACGCATTCTCGAAACGCATTACCCTTATCGGCCAGACTACCGAGCAGAGATTAACCGTCCGTTGACTATGAAGGCGGCGCAACAAAAAACCCGCGCTCCTTAAAGCGCGGGTTCCAAAGACTTGAAATCAGATGACTTAGCCGCGAAGGATCGAACGGCCGGCGTACTGCGCCTGCGGGCCGAGGCCTTCTTCGATGCGGATCAGCTGGTTGTACTTGGCAAGACGATCCGAACGCGACAGCGAGCCGGTCTTGATCTGACCGCAGTTGGTCGCAACAGCGAGATCGGCGATCGTCGAGTCTTCGGTTTCGCCCGAACGGTGCGACATGACGGCGGTGTAAGCTGCCTTGTGCGCGGTGTTGACGGCGTCGAGCGTTTCCGTCAGCGAGCCGATCTGGTTGACCTTGATCAGGATCGAGTTGGCAACACCCATCTTGATACCATCACGTAGGCGCGAGGAGTTGGTGACGAAGAGATCGTCGCCGACCAGCTGAACCTTCTTGCCGGCCAGATCCGTCAGAGCCTTCCAGCCGTCCCAGTCGTCTTCGGCCATGCCGTCTTCGATCGAGATGATCGGGTACTGAGCAGCGAGCTGCGCCAGGTATTCGGCCATGGCGCCCGGCTCCAGCGTGCGGCCTTCACCTTCGAGAACGTACTTGCCGTCCTTGAAGAATTCGGTCGAAGCGCAGTCGAGGCCGAGGTAGATGTCTTCGCCAGGCTTGTAGCCGGCTTTCTCGATCGACTTCATGATGAAGTCGAGGGCTTCAGGGGCGCTCTTCAGGCCCGGTGCGAAGCCGCCTTCGTCGCCGACGTTGGTGTTGTGGCCCTGAGCCGACAGTTCCTTCTTGAGGACGTGGAAGACTTCAGAACCCATGCGAACAGCTTCGCGGATCGAGTCGGCGCCAACCGGCAGGATCATGAATTCCTGGAAGTCGATCGGGTTGTCGGCATGCGCGCCGCCGTTGATGATGTTCATCATCGGAACCGGCAGCAGGTGAGCGGAAGCGCCGCCAACGTAGCGGTAGAGCGGGAGACCGGCCGCTTCGGCGGCAGCCTTGGCAACGGCCAGCGAAACGCCGAGGATGGCGTTGGCGCCGAGACGCGACTTGTTCGGCGTGCCGTCCAGCTCGATCATGATGTTGTCGATCTGGATCTGGTTTTCAGCATCGATGCCGCCGATGGCGTCGAAGATTTCCGTGTTGGCGGCTTCGACGGCCTTTTCGACACCCTTGCCGAGGTAGCGCTTGCCACCATCACGAACTTCGACGGCTTCATGGGCGCCGGTCGACGCGCCCGACGGAACCGCCGCGCGGCCCATGCTGCCATCTTCCAGATAGACATCGACTTCGACGGTGGGGTTGCCACGGCTGTCGAGAATCTCGCGGGCGATAATATCGGTAATAGCGGTCATCGGCTCTTCCTGCTCGAGGGTGGATAAATCGTTTGAAATCCGTCTAGTTCGAAGATGCGCAAATTACAATGGCGCTTTGCGTCTGCGATGCGACGAAGTTCGTGGGTGGCGTATTACATGATCGTGTCAGTCTTTTGAACGTCAGCCCTTCGCGATGGCGTCGAAGGCGAGAAGCTTTTCGAGAAGGCGCGGCATATCCTTCAGATAGACCATGTTCGGGCCATCCGACGGTGCATTGTCGGGATCCTCGTGCGTCTCGACGAAGACACCGGCGACGCCGACGGCAACGGCCGCGCGCGCCAGGGTTTCCACGAACTCGCGCTGGCCGCCGCTGGAGCCGCCCTGCCCGCCCGGCTGCTGCACCGAATGGGTGGCATCGAACACCACAGGCGCGCCGAGGCCCGCCATGATCGGCAGCGAACGCATGTCCGATACCAGCGTGTTATAGCCGAAGGAGGCACCGCGCTCGCAGAGCAGGATATTCGGGTTTCCACTGTCGTTGAGCTTGGCAAGCACGTTCTTCATGTCCCAGGGCGCCAGGAACTGGCCCTTCTTGACGTTGATCACGCGGCCGGTCTTGGCGGCGGCGACCAACAGGTCCGTCTGGCGACTGAGAAAAGCCGGGATCTGCAGGATGTCGACAACGGTCGCGACTTCCGCGCACTGCTCCTCGGTGTGGATGTCGGTCAGGACAGGGAAACCGTACTCCTTCTTGAGGTCGGAGAAGACCTCGAGCGCTGTTTCCAGGCCGATGCCGCGCTGGGCCGACAGCGAGGTGCGGTTCGCCTTGTCGAAGGAGGACTTGTAGACGAGGCCGATGCCGAGCTTGTCGCAGAGTTCCTTGAGGACACCGGCGATCATGAAGGCATGGTCGCGGCTCTCCATCTGGCAGGGACCGGCGATCAGCGACAGCTTGCCGGTGTTGGAAAATGCGACGCGTGCGGCGCCTTCGCCGACTGCGACTTCGGAATTTGTCTGGCTCATCGTTTCTCCTCGAAGGCAAAGAGCACGCCCTGCCCGGGCGCGGCCTTCGCCAGAATTCGATTGTTCTTGCGCGTGTAGGTGATCCCGTTAGCAGCCAAATACGCTTCTGTCACGGCGAGATCGGCAACCGAGCAGACAATCGCCGCGCCGCGCAACCCCGGATCGCTGCTCGGCGCCGGCATGTCGTAATAGGCGTCCAGCCCCGACGGTGACAGGATGCAGAGCCGCACATTGGGGAGCGCAAGACTGACGCCAAAGGCCTCCTCGCGGCTCGCTGAAGCGGAAGCGGCAAGCCGCAGGAATGGCGCGAAGGCCTTCGGATCCGGCGCGGTCAGCACGATCTCTGAAATGCCGGTTACGCCGTTGGCATGGGTTTCGAGCGTGCCACGATCGGCCGGCAGCGGATTGGTCCGTTCGCAGGCGAAGCTGAAAAAGTCCGGCGCGCGGAGATCGGCGGCGAAGGCGAGCTTGAAGGCCGCCGTGCTTTCGGAGCCATCCGGCATCTTCATCGGTCGTGCGAATGTCAGCATGTCGCCGCCGCTGAGCCGCTCCGCCTTGAAGCGGCCGTGATCGCGATCGGCGTCAGCCGTGCCGAAGACGACGGCGGACAGCCCCTCCGCGCCGCAGCGGAAACGGAATGCGCGGTCGCGGCCGGTGAAGACGTTTCCATGCTTGACCGACGCCTCGTAGCTGTCGGCATCGGCGACGGCCAGCGGCTCAAGATATGTTTTGTCGGCGAAGAAGATGCAGGCATTCGCCGTTCCGAAAGGATGCAGCGCATCGGCGGCGATGGTGAAGCCGAGCTTACCCAGCCTCTCACGGGCCTGGCCGAGATTCGCGACAGGCAGAACGACGTGATCCAGCGGATGGGCTTCCATGGCAGATCCTCTCCTCGAATGCGGCAAGATGTGCGCCGACTACGGCGACAATTCAAGCCACTGCGGCCGCTTCGATCAAATGAAGCGCAAAAACGCGACAAGTTGGAAGCAAGCTTTACGAAAATTTAGGCACTTGCGGAACACATATGGAACATATAGTGTCTGTTCTGGCTTTGTTTCACAACTCTGGGGTCCAACTCGATGCTGACGCGCAAGCAACAGGAGCTTCTTCTCTTCATTCACGAGCGAATGAAGGAGTCGGGCGTACCCCCGTCTTTCGACGAGATGAAGGATGCGCTGGATCTCGCATCGAAATCGGGCATCCATCGCCTGATCACGGCGCTCGAGGAACGCGGCTTCATTCGCCGGCTGCCGAACCGGGCGCGCGCGCTCGAGGTCATCAAGCTGCCGGAAGCCTATAACCCGAGCCTGCAGCCGCGCCGCGGCTTTTCGCCGAGCGTCATCGAGGGCAGCCTCGGCAAGCCACAGCCGGTCGCGCCGCCCGCCCCGCCAAAGCCGGCGCCGAGCGCCGACAACGGCAATTCCGTCTCCGTTCCGGTCATGGGCCGCATCGCCGCCGGCGTGCCGATCTCGGCGATCCAGAACAATACGCACGACATCACCGTTCCCGCCGACATGCTGGGCAATGGCGAGCACTACGCGCTTGAGGTCAAGGGCGATTCGATGATCGACGCCGGCATCTTCGATGGCGACACGGTCATCATCCGCAACGGCAGCACCGCCAACCCAGGCGATATCGTCGTGGCGCTCGTCGATGACGAGGAAGCGACGTTGAAGCGCTTCCGCCGCAAGGGCGCGTCGATCGCGCTGGAAGCCGCCAACCCGGCTTACGAGACCCGCATCTTCGGACCGGATCGGGTGAAGGTTCAGGGCAAGCTGGTCGGACTTATTCGTCGCTATCACTGACAGGTGACATCTCGCCATCGAACTGGCCGCTTCGCCAGTCATAGGCGCGGTGCCGCAGCCAGGGACGGTCAAGACTGTCATAGCTTTTGGTGACGACCGGTGCGCCCTGCTCGTCAATGCGGATTTCTATGGCGCCCGAGCGGCGCAGCGTTTCGCCGGTGAACAGCAGCGCGCCGGAGCGGCATTCGCCGAAGCGCAGGCGTACCGATGTGATCACGATGTCCGCGGTATCGCAGGCGGGGCCGAGATAGGCCACGTCCTCCAACGCCGTGATCTTGTAGCCGTTGTCGAGGGTTGCGCTACACCATGCGCCCTTCACGCACGTAAAGCGGTTCTCGCTTGCCGACGCCAGCGAGGCGCGCATGGCGCTCGCCGCATCCCGCTGTTCCTTGAAATCCAGCCTGCGACGTTCGCCAGGCTTACCGCGGGCTTTTGGCTTGGGCCGATAATCGGACTTCAGCGCTTCAGGTGGATCGTGAACTTCGGCGGCCAGCGCGCGCTGCCATTGGCCAAAGATGAAATCGGGAGGACGAACTCTGTTCGAGGCCATGCGGTCGCCGCGTAGGATCGCAACGAGGCCTCCATCCTCGGCAATGACGATATCCGGCGGCGGTGCTTGCGATATGGACAGCACGGCCAGTGTCGCCAACGCAAAGACCGCGGTCCCAAGATGACGCAGCCGCGTGTGCAACAGCATCATCAGCAGGAACCCCAGCACGGCGACGGGAAAGTACCACACCGGTAGACGGCCGATATCGACATTGCCGCCCCAGCCGGAGACCATTTTGGCGATCGCGATGACAACGTCGAGTCCCAGGCCAGCGATCTTCCAGGGCAGGACGTCCAGGCCGAGCGGCGTCAGGATCATGGCGAGCATGCCCATCGGCATGACGACGAAGGAAATGACGGGCATCGCCATCAGGTTCGCCGGCAGGCCGTAGCCGCTCATGCGGTGGAAGTGTTCGATCGAGAACAGCGCGGTCGAAAAACCACCGATCATCGAGGTCAGCACGATACCGCCGAAGAAGCCGCCTATGGCGAGCACGGGCTTCATCGCCGGCAATTTCAGGAATGGATTGTCGCGCATCGGACGGCCGATCCAGAGGCCGTAACCGGCGACCAGTGCCAGTGTCGCGGCAAACGACATCTGGAAGCTGGGGCCAAGCGCTTCTGATGGCGACAATGCGATTATGGCGAGAGCGGAGAGCGCGATGTTGCGCAGGCTGATCGAGGGCCTGTCGAAGAGCACCGCCGTCAGCATGATCGCCATCATGATGTAGGCCCTCTCGGCCGAGACCGCGAAACCCGAGACCATGTAGTAGGCCGTCAATCCGAATAGTGCGAAAGCGGCGGCGATCTTCTTGGTCGGATAGGCCTGGGCGAGCGTGGGAAAGAGGCTAAGCAGCTTGCGCAGGCCTACAAAGAAGATACCCGCCGACAAGGCCATGTTGAGCCCTGATATGGCGACGATATGCGCAAGGCCGGATTGGCGGAGAGCGTCCGTCGTTTCGCGCGAGATCGCGCGGCGCTCGTCGGTCACCAGCGAGGCGGCGAAGGCGCCGGTGTCGCCGGGCAGGATCGACCGGATTCGATCACCGATCTCGCTGCGCAGCCGGTAGAGACCTTCGACCACGCCCTGCCGCGCGATCGGCACCATTCCATCGCGCGATGGAATGACAGCGGGCGCGCCGTAGAAAAAGCCGTTGGCGCCGATGCCGTCGAAATAGGTCGAGAACGCGAAGTCGTCGAGGCCGGGGAGCGCCGGTCCGCTCGGGGACACCAGGCGCGCCCTGCCGCTGATCCACTGACCGATCTCGAACGGCGTCTTGGCGCCCCGGGCGACGACCGTGACCCGCTCCGGCGCGCGCCTGATCTCGGGATCCTGTGTCGCAGCGATGGCGACGACATAGCGCCAGCGCCCCTCGCCGTCTCCCTCGCGGCGTTCGATGCGGCCGGTGACCGTGGTCGTCACCGGCGAGTCCAGCATTATGGTGCCTGCCCTCCATGTCTCGACCTGCGCGGAGACCATGCCGGCGACGACGAGCAGCCCGGCGAGCGCTGCCTTGCGGACAAGCGGACGCGTATATCCCGCCACCAGCAACGCAATGGCGAGCACCATTGCCCAGGCGGCCAGCCTGAAGAGCGAGAGATCAGCGTCGAGCTGGAACCAGGCAACGGCGCCTCCACCGAAAAGGACCGGCGAGGCCAGGAAGAGACGCCCGTGATCCACCTCATGCGATACGGCGGCGCGGACACGCGGCCAGACCTGTCGGCCGGAGGCAAGCGCCCTCGCCTTCCATGGCGCTAGTGACTGCGTTCGGGCCGGGCGTATCGAAGCGGCACGTTCGCTGTTGGCGAAATCGATCGAGGTCACGGAAAATCGCGCAGCGTCGGGCGCCGCAGGCATGGCGTCGATCGTTTTCAACTCGGGCATGCAATCGCACTCGCAAACAGGCCGCCTCTGCAACCACAATGCAAGCAGAACGCCTGTCAGGCAACAATAATCGTTTGAAAATCACGCTTCGGTCGCAAGCGTGAAAAGCCTTGGGAACCTTGCACTTCCGCTATGCATTGGGCTCATCGCAGCAGTGCCCAAAAGTTGATACTGCGATGCACAAAATGGCATCACGGTAACTTGGCATTAGGCCCGCGATCATATAGCTATCGCTGACGACGCTTAACCCTATGGCGCTTTTATGGCGCCACCCGCCAGTTTGGAGGATCATAATGACGGATCAAAGCGCAACGCTGAAAATCGGTGACAAATCAGTCGATCTCACCGTGAAGAGCGGTACGATCGGACCTGATGTCATCGACATCGGCGCCCTCTACAAGAACACGGCTTCCTTCACTTACGATCCTGGTTTTACCTCGACCGCATCCTGTGAATCGAAAATCACCTACATCGACGGCGACGAAGGCGTGCTGCTGCACCGCGGCTTCCCGATCGAGCAGCTGGCCGAGCATGGCGACTTCCTCGAAGTCTGCTACCTGCTCCTCTACGGCGAACTGCCGACAGCAGCACAGAAGAAGGATTTCGACTATCGCGTCACGCACCACACCATGGTGCATGAGCAGATGAGCCGCTTCTTCACCGGCTTCCGCCGCGACGCGCATCCGATGGCCGTCATGTGCGGCTGTGTCGGCGCCCTATCGGCCTTCTACCACGACTCGACCGACATTACCGATCCGCACCAGCGCATGGTCGCTTCGCTGCGCATGATCGCCAAGATGCCGACGATCGCCGCCATGGCCTACAAGTACCATATCGGCCAGCCCTTCGTTTATCCGAAGAACGATCTCGACTACGCGTCGAACTTCCTGCGCATGTGCTTCGCCGTTCCTTGCGAGGAATATGTGGTCAATCCGGTGCTTGCCCGCGCCATGGACCGCATCTTCATCCTGCACGCCGACCACGAGCAGAACGCCTCGACCTCGACGGTTCGTCTCGCCGGCTCCTCGGGTGCCAACCCGTTCGCCTGCATCGCGGCCGGCATTGCCTGCCTCTGGGGCCCGGCTCACGGCGGCGCCAACGAAGCAGCGCTCAACATGCTGCAGGAAATCGGCACGGTTGACCGCATTCCCGAGTACATTGCCCGCGCCAAGGACAAGAACGATCCGTTCCGCCTGATGGGCTTTGGCCACCGCGTCTACAAGAACTACGACCCGCGCGCCAAGATCATGCAGAAGACGACGCATGAAGTGCTGGCCGAACTCGGTATCAAGGACGATCCGCTTCTCGACGTCGCCATGGAACTGGAGCGCATCGCGCTTACTGATCCCTACTTCATCGAAAAGAAGCTCTATCCGAACATCGACTTCTATTCGGGTATCACGCTCAAGGCTCTCGGCTTCCCCACGACCATGTTCACCGTTCTGTTCGCTCTCGCCCGCACCGTCGGCTGGATCGCCCAGTGGAACGAAATGATCGAGGATCCGCAGCAGCGCATCGGCCGTCCGCGCCAGCTCTACATCGGCGAACCGCAGCGCGACTACGTTCCGGTTTCCAAGCGCTAATAGGCGCTCTCAGAAACAAGAAAGCCCGGTCAGCGATGACCGGGCTTTTTGTTTTTGACCACATCCAGCAGAACTTCCGCGGCGTGTTCGCCAGGCGGCTTTTCGGTCTGCATTCGTTGCCAGACGAGATCATATCCCTCCATCATGGCGCGACGCGGCAGGGTGTCCACGGAGAGCTTTTCCATCCAGCGCGCGAGGCTCGCGCCACGCACCACGTCGTTGATGTATTCGGGCACCACGGCGTAGTCGGCGATCAGGTTCGGGATGGCGCCTGTCCAGGTTTTGATCCGTCCCGTCATCACGTTGATGATCCAGTCGGTCTTGTAAACGGAGACGGCCGGGACGCCCGATAGCCCGAGTTCCAGGATGACCGTGCCGGATGCCGCCATGGCGGCGTCGGCGCCGGCGAAGGCCTTCCACTTGGCGGGCGCGCCGACAACGATCTCGGGTTTGACCTTCCAGTCTTTCACGATCTCGCGGACCATCCCCTCGCGGCGCGTCACTGTCGGCAGGACAAAGCGGGTTTCGCCGTTGCGCTCGACGAACTCGGCGATAGCATCGCCGAAGTAAGGCAGCAGCTTGGTGATCTCCGATCCGCGCGAGCCGGGCAGAAGCATGAGCGTCCTGATATCGGCGCTGGTCTTCACCGGTGCCAGCGCCCGCAGGCGGCGGGTCTCGAGAAGATTGGCGTCAGCCGCAAGGCGGTGGCCGACATAGGTGGTCGGCGGCCCGCCGAGAACGCGCATCGCCTCCGGCTCGAAAGGCAGCACGGCCAGAACATGATCGACATAAGCGAGCATGCGCTGCGCGCGGTATTCCTTCCAGGCCCAGACGCTCGGGCAGACGTAGTTCACCACAGGCACGTCGGGAAGAGCGGTGCGCACGCGCTTGGCGACACGGTGAGTGAAATCCGGGCTGTCGATGATCAGGAGCACATCCGGCCTGGCGGCGATGATGGCGGCCGCCGTCTGGCGGATGCGCTTCACCAGCGTCGGCAGCTTGGAGAGAACCTGGGTGATGCCCATGATCGACAGTTCCGAATAATCGAACAGCGATTGCAGCCCTTCGGCCTCGAGCCCCTCGCCGCCAACGCCGACCAGTTCGATCGACCCGTCATACCGACGCTTCAGCGCGGCAATCAGATCGGCGCCAAGCAGGTCGCCTGAGACCTCGCCCGCCACGACGGCAATCTTCAGCGGACGTGCGCTCATGACAGACCCCAATGCGGCAATCCCCGATCCAGACCGACGACGAAGATACCCGCCTCGTCCGCCGCCTTCATGACAGCCCTGCGATCCAGGACGAGAGAACGCCCGGCCTCGACGGCCACACCAGCGAGGCCGGCCTTCTGCAGATTGGCGACGGTGGAAATTCCAATGGACGGCAAATCGGCGCGGATATCCTGCTGCGGCTTGCAGAGCTTGACCAGCACACCACGGCGACGTGCCGAAATGCGTCCGGCGGCGCGCAGTTCGGCGACCCGCTCGAGCATGGCATCGGTGCCCTCGACGCCCTCGAGCGCCACGATGCGCCCGCCGACGGCGACCGCGCCCTGCCCGACATCGAGTCGGCCGAGCGCTTCGGCCGCTTCCACCGCCTTGGCGATATCCTTTGCGTCGTCGGCGCTGAACCCAGCCGCGCCGATCGGTCCGACCGCAGCCAGAAGATCGGGCGCGATTTCATGGGCGCCGACCACGCGGCGGCCGTCCACCTCGATGAGCTTGATCACCATGCGCAGCACGGTATCGTCGCCGCCTGATAACAGCGTGCGGATCGTCGCCGGCACTTTCATCAGCGTCTTGAATGTCGGGCGCACCTCGCGCCATTCCGGCCGGCGCTTGACGCCGCCGGACATGACGACGCGATCGACGCCGTTGGTCTCCAGCGCGCGAATGACGCCGGCGAAATCGCCGACGCCGATGACAGCGTGGTCGAAACCATCCCAGGAACGGTCGACTTCGCCCTTCAGCGCGATAATGAAGGGGTTTTCACCCGCTTCGCGCGCTGCTTCGGCGACGTGCGACGGCAGAAAGCCGCTTCCTGCAATGATTGCCAAGCGGCCTTTGGGCGTGTCACCGGCAAGAGACAAGGATCAGCCTTTCTGTCCCCTGGTCGGAGAAGACAGCGCACGATCGCTTTCGGCGGCGATGAAATCGAGGATCTGCATCGCCTGCTCGCAATCGGCATATTCGTCGCGGATCGCGGCAGCGTTGTCGCGGATCGATCCCGCGCCTTCGAAGATCGCCTTGTAGGCACGGCGAACGGTGTGGATCGTGGCGCGCTCGATGCCGGCACGGGTCATGCCGACGACGTTGAGGCCGCCGAGCAGGCCGGGGTTGCCGTTCAGCATGCCGTAAGGAATGACGTCGTAGCTCACGGCCGAAAGGCCGCCGACGAAAGCTTGGCGCCCGACGCGCGTGAACTGGTGCACGGCGCAGCCGCCGCCGAGAATGACGCGATCCTCGATCGTGACGTGGCCGGCAAGCATGACGTTGTTCGACATGATGACGTTGTTGCCGACGCGGCAATCATGGGCGACGTGCGAATTGGCGAGGAACAGGTTGTTGTTGCCGACGATGGTCTGGCCGCCGGCATCGGTGGTGCCGGTGTTCATCGTCACGCCTTCGCGAATGGTGCAATTGTCGCCAACCGAAAGCGTGGTTTCCTGGCCCGCGTGATGCACGCTTTGCGGATCACCGCCAACGACAGCCATCGGGAAAATACGGGTATTCTTGCCGATCGTGGTCTTGCCGGTCACGATGGCATGGGCCAGCAGCTCGACGCCATCACCGAGTACGACCTTCGGGCCGACATGGCAGAAAGGGCCGATCTTGACATTTTCACCGATCACGGCGCCGTCTTCGACGACCGCCATGGGGTGGATGCTGGCACTGGCTGCGATCGTGCTCATGGCTGGTCCTTGCGAACGATCATGGCGCCGATATCGGCCTCGGCGACGAGCGCGCCATCGACCTTGGCGTCACAGTGGAACTTCCAGATGTTGCCGCGCTGCTTCTGCTTCTTCACATGATACTCGACGCGATCGCCGGGGATTACAGGCTTGCGGAAGCGGGCATTGTCGATGGTCATGAAGTAGACCAGGTTACCGCTCTCGCCTTCCTTCTTGGCACAGATCGCGCCGGCCGTCTGAGCCATGCCTTCGACCAGCAAGACGCCGGGCATGATCGGCTGCTCCGGGAAGTGGCCGGTGAAGTGCGGTTCGTTAGCCGTCACATTCTTGATGCCGATCGCGGAATCATCGCCATCGATATCCACGATCTTGTCGACCAGCAGGAACGGATAGCGGTGCGGCAGCAACTTCATGATTTCAATAATATCCGCCGAAGACAGCGACTTTTTGACTTCTTCAGTCATTCTTATCTCCCGTTTTCTTGCCGCCGGTCGTCCGCATCATCACCGTCGCGACTTCGCGCAGGAAGTCATGGACCGGACGCGCGGGGATGCCCCCATAGCGCTCGCCGGCAGGGATGTCAGCGACAACGCCGCTCATCGCGGCGATCTGGACGCCGTCGCCTATTGTTATATGGCCTTTTATGCCGCTGTGACCACCAACCTGAACACCATCGCCGATGATCGCGCTGCCGGCGATGCCGACCTGCGAAACGATGGCGCAATGCCGGCCGATGCGGACATTGTGGCCGATCTGGACGAGGTTATCGATCTTCGTCCCCTCGCCGATGACCGTGTCATCCATGGTGCCGCGATCGATCGTCGTATTGGCGCCGATCTCGACATTGTCCTGAATGATGACGCGGCCGATCTGCACGATCTTGATCATGCCGCGCGGACCGGGCGCATAGCCGAAACCGTCCTGGCCGATGCGTGCGCCATTGTGGATGATGACGCCGTTTCCGACCAACGCGCAGAGCACGCTGGCGCCGGCGGCGATCGAACAATTGCGGCCGATCTTGACGTCGGGGCCGATGACGGCGCCGGCGCCGATAATGGTGCCCTCGCCGATCTCGGCATTGGCGCCGACGACCGCGAAAGGCTCGACGACAACCTTGCCCTCGAGCTTTGCCGTCGGATCCACGAAGGCACGATCGGAAACGCCTGACAGGTCAGACAGATTCGGCAGTGGCTTCAATGCTTTATGGAAAAGAAAGCCACCGGCCATGGCGAAGGCCGCGTGCGCGTTCTTCGAGATCAGAACCGGGATATGCGCCGGCACGATCGGCTGAAGCGCGACGCTACAGACGACGGCGGACGCCTCGCAGCTCACGAGCTCGTCGCGGCTTCTCTTGGAAATGATGTAGCAGAGATCCCCCGCCTTCGCCCGGCTTACGGGCGAAACGGAGCGGATCACGACATCTGCATGTTTGGGGTCAGCAAGTTCCGCCCCAAGATATTGCGCCAACTCCGAGAGTTTCACGCCATCATGGGGCAGAAAGAATCCAGTTTGCTCCATCGGCAAATCTCCAGAACGGAATTAAAGTCTACAGTTCTGGGACTGCCGATATCAGAATTGGTTGTTTATGCCAAACTTGAAGTTCTGGGTCTTGTCGAAGTCTTCCTTGAGGACCGGAACAGCGTAGTCGACACGGAGCGTGCCGAACGGCGATGCCCAGATGATGCCGAGACCGACCGAAGCGCGCAGCGATGCGTCTTCACCGTTGACACCATCGCCAAGGCTATCGACCTTGTTGCCGAACAGCGTACCGGCATCCGCGAAGACGGCACCACGCAGACCGAAGTCACGCGGGAATGCCGGGAGCGGGAACGTCGCTTCAGCAGAAACCGTGAAATAGGTCGTGCCGCCGAGCGGATCGTCGTTCGAGCCAGCGATACGCGGACCGATACCCTTGTTCTCGAAGCCGCGGATATCACCATTCGTCAGCGTGAACTGGTCGAAGACGTTCAGGTTCTTGTCGAAGCCGATAACGTAACCCGCCGAACCACTGACCGAACCGATGATGTCGGCGTCGTCAGCCAGCAGGTGATAGTAACGCGCCTTGCCGTAGATCTTGTAATACTGCGAGTCGCCGCCGAGACCTGCGATTTCCTGCGTGGCCGAGGCATAGATACCTTCACGCGGCAGGGTCATGTCATCGAGCGTATTGTAGGTCAGCGTCTGCGAAACGGACGACTTCACCCACGGGCTGTTCTCAACCAGGTTCTGATACGGAGCCGACAGGTCCGACAGCGAACCGGACGGATCATACTTCATCTGCTTGTAGTTATAGCGGAACGTCGTCGCCAGATCTTCGGTGATCGGCGCCGTCGCGCGCAGGACCGCGCTGTTTTCCTCGTAGTCGTAGTTATCGTTGCTCGACGTTTCGCTGTGGTTGAGGTCGAAACCGACAGCCAGACGATAGCCGAGGAAGTAGGGCTCGGTGAAGTTCAGGCCGTAGGTACGCGAGCCTTCTTCACCGCCACCCGCGGTAACCTTGATGTACTGACCACGACCGAGGAAGTTCTTTTCTTCGATCGAGGCTTCGAGCAGAAGGCCGTCGCCACCGGCAGCGTAGCCCGCGCCGATGCCGAACGAACCGGTTGCCTGGTCCTGCACGTCGACAACGACGACAACGCGGTCCGGCGAGCTGCCGGGCTGGGTCGTGATGTTGACGGAGGAGAAGTAGCCAAGGGCTTCAAGGCGACGCTTCGCCTTGGTGATCATTTGCTGATTGAAGGCGTCGCCTTCGCTCATGTCGAATTCGCGGCGGATAACGTAGTCGCGCGTACGGCTGTTGCCGCGGATTTCGATGCGCTCAACGTAGGCGCGCTCACCCTGGTCAACCAGGTATTCGACACCGATGGTGTTGTTGTTCAGGTCGCGGTTGCCGCGCGGCGTGACGCGGGCGAAAGGATAGCCTGCCGAAGCGACCTGGTCAGAAATCGCTTCCATCGACTTCTGAACTTCCTTGGCGCTGTAGACCTTACCTTCATGCGTCTGGACGAGACCCTGAAGCTGCGTGGAGTCGACACCAGGAACGGTGGACTGAACACTGATGGCGCCGAAATCGTAGCGCGGACCTTCTTCGATGTTGAAGGTCAGCGTATACTTGTTCGTGGCCTCATCGAAAGCCGCATCGGACGAAACGATGCGGAAGTCGGCGTAGCCGCGGTTGTAGTAAAACTGACGAAGCGCTTCCTCATCGGCATGCAGCTTGTCTTCGTTGTAGACGTCCTTGCGAGTCAGGAAGGACAGGAAGTTCGAGCGCTTCGTCGCGATCACGGACGAAAGACGGCCGGAGCTGTAGGCGTTGTTGCCCACGAAATTGATGGCGGCGATCTTGGTGCGATCACCTTCGTCGACGACGAATGCGAGGTTGACGCGGCCCTCGCCAAGCGGAACGACCTGCGTCGTCACGTTGACTTCGCTACGGCCGGTCGCGGCATAGGCATCCTTGATGGCCTGGATGTCGGACTGGATCTGCGCGTCGTTGTAAGGACCGGCAGCGTGGGTCTTGACGACGCCAGCGAGCTTGTCGTCCTTGATCTTGCGATTGCCGTTGAAGACGACCTGGTTGACCAGCTGCGCTTCCTGAACGGTTACGACAAGCGTGCCGCCGGAAACGGCGATCTTCACGTCGGAGAAGTAGCCCGTGTCGTAGAGCTGCTTGACGGAGTCGTCGATGTCGGTGTTGGAGAAATTCTGGCCCGGCTGAATGGTCAGGTTGGAACGGACAGCCTCGGCACCAACACGGCTTGCGCCGCGCACATCGATGCGCTGGATGACCGCAGCCTCAGCCGAGGTGGCAGATACAACAAATGTCGCGCCCGCTCCCGAAGCAACAACACCAGCAGACAGCGCAACCGCCGATACTGCGTTCAAAAATCTTGAACCAGCCTTCATTTCACCCATTACCTTTTTTCTCGTCCCCGGCTCCAGGCGTCCCCCGATTCCGGCCACGTGTGTCGTTTTACCCGCTTTTGTCCTACAAGCAAGGTAGCAAGTTAATTTCTGTTTACTTCATTTCAAACAGTGACGCATTCGCCACTACAGCTTTGAAACATCGTAAATAAACGGTAATTTTCCTTGCCCTCACCTTCATCCAATAAGCGCGCTAATATCGTTCCAAGTAGCAAAAACCATCAGGCTCAAGACCATGGCCAGACCAATGCGGAATGCAATGTCCTGAGCAGACGATCCCAACGGCTTTCCCCTTACCGCTTCAATCGCATAGAACATCAGATGGCCTCCATCAAGTACCGGAACCGGCATCAGATTGAGTAATCCGATAGAAACCGACAAGACGGCGGCCAACTGAAGCACAGCTGCAACGCCTAGCGTCGCCATCTGGCCGGAAGCTTGCGCGACGCGGATCGGGCCGCCCAGCTGATCAGGCTTCATGTAGCCGGACACCAGATTGCCGATGTATTTGAAGGTTCCGGTGACGATGTGCCAGGTCTGCACCGTGCCTTCGCGTAGTGCTTCCGTCGGCGAATAGGTCTGAACACGGAAGTGTCCGACCTCTTGATTGGTCACGATGCCGATCAGGCCGATCTCGATCTTGTTACCGAACTGGTCGGTCATGTCGGTGCGCACGGGCACCATCGGGACGTCGCGCGTTTCGCCGTTACGCTCGATCGTCACCACGATCTTCTGCTCGGGACGGATGCTGACATAGCGGCGGACGTCGTCGAAGGTCTGGACCTTGCCGCCGTCGATGGCGATCAGCAGATCGCCGGGAATGATTCCGGCCTCGGCGGCAGCACTTCCGGGCTTGACCTCGGCGACAACCGGGTCGGCGACCGACCGGCCGTAGATCGAAAACAGGACGGTGAAGATGGCGATTGCCAGGATGAAGTTGGCGATCGGGCCGGCGGCGACGGTTGCCGCCCGCTTCCAGAGCTTGGCGCCGGCAAAGGACCGCGCCCTCTCCTCGTCCGTCATCGTGGCCAGCACTTCGTCATCAGGCTTGCTGGAAGCATCCTCGTCACCGAAGAAGCGGACATAGCCGCCGAGCGGAATAAGCGAGAGTTTCCAGCGCGTGCCGTGCCTGTCCGTGAAGCCCACCAATTCCGGGCCGAAGCCGACGGAAAACGCCAGAATGCGAATGCCACTCCAGCGTCCTACGAGGTAGTGCCCCATCTCGTGCACGAACACGAGCAAGGAGAGCACGAGGACGAAGGGGATGATATATCCCGTCAGAAAGCCAAAAATTCCGACCAAGCCTGCCATCAAATCTTTCCGCCAGCCATTGCAGACATCAAACGCCGAACAGGGCTGCACCGAGCGACATCAATTCACCGCCCTTTATCAGCGAAAAAACTCCAGCTAGCAAGAACGCCGCAAAGCAGGCAAAAATGAGCCCGTCGACACGGTCCATGACGCCGCCGTGGCCAGGGATGAGATGGCTGGAATCCTTGACGCCGAAGCGGCGCTTGATGAAGGATTCGAAGAGATCTCCGGACTGGCTGCATGCCGACAGGACGAGCGCGACCAAGGCAGCCCACAGCACGCCGCCGGGGACCAGGAAATAAGCCACGAGCGAGCCGGCGACGACAGCCGAAACCGCGCCGCCAATGGCACCGGACCAGGTCTTGCCGGGCGATATGCGCGGCGCGAGCTTCGGGCCGCCGATGGCGCGTCCGACGAAGTAGGCGAGAATGTCCGTTGCCCAGACGACGGCGAAAAGGAAGAGCATGGCGACAAGGCCGGCGCTGTCTGCGCCGCGAAGGCCGGCTAGCGCAATGCCCGTCAGACCGGCATAGACGACGCCGGTCGGGAACCATCGGGAGGTCCCATCAACCAGCACGAAGCCGATCGCCACCGCGAAACACACGACCAGCACCAGGAGCGCCGTGCCGGCACTTGCGGCGACGACCGCCACGGCAATGGCCGCCTGCCCGATCCAGCCGACAATGTTGGCCAGCGGGTTCTCGGCCTGCAGCCGCGTGACGGTCGACCATTCGTAATAGATGAGAAGCCCGATCAGGGCCGCGAGCAGCCTGAAGGCCAGGCCGCCATACCATGTCGCGGCCAGCACGATAGCGGCCAAGATGATCCCGGAAATGATGCGGAGCCTGAGTTCCGTCTGCATCAGGTTCCCACCGCCGCGGCGGTCTTTTCGACCAGACCACCGAAACGGCGGTTGCGCGACGCATAGGTTTCAAGCGCGGCGTGGAAGAGCTCGCGCGTGAAATCAGGCCAGTATTCCGGCATGAAGATGAATTCCGAATAGGCTGCCTGCCACAACAGGAAGTTGGACAGGCGTTCCTCGCCGCTGGTGCGGATGATGAGATCCGGGTCCGGGATGCCGGCCGTGTCCAGCCGCGCATTGATCAGCGCCGGCGTGATATCCTGCGACCGCAGCCGCCCCGCCTCCACGTCCTGCGCCAGCGTGACCATGGCGCGCGCCATCTCGTCGCGAGAGCCGTAGTTGAAGGCGATGACGAGCGTGAGCGCGGTGTTGTTGCGCGTCGTCTGCTCCGCATCGATCAGGAGGTCGAGGATGTCGTTCTGCAGGTTGTTGCGCTCGCCGATCACCTTCACCCGCACGTTCTGCCGATGCAGATCGGCAAGGTCGCGGCGGATGAAGGCCTTGAGCAGCCCGAGAAGGTCCGAGACCTCGGTTTCGGGCCGACGCCAGTTCTCCGAGGAGAAGGCGAAGAGCGTCAGATATTTGATGCCGACATCGCCGGCGGCCCGCACGGTTTCCCGTACGGCGTCGACGCCCTTGCGATGTCCCATCGTGCGCGGCAACCCGCGCTGCTTAGCCCAACGGCCGTTGCCATCCATGATGATCGCAACATGTTCTGGCACTGTCAAAAATGTTCGTTCCGACATTTCCCGTCCGGTTCTTCCAGCCATAGGCTCAAGCCGCAGGTCCTACTAGACCTGCATGATTTCCTTTTCCTTCTCGCCAAGCAAGCGATCGATCTCAGAAATCGTCTCGTCTGTCATCTTCTGCACACGATCGGACTGTGCCCGGCTTTCGTCCTGGCCTATGACACCGTCCTTTTCGGCTCTCTTAAGGCCGTCCATGCCGTCACGGCGCACATGGCGAATCGCGACCTTGCTCTTTTCGGCGTAGTCGTGCGCGACCTTGACGAGCGACTTGCGGCGCTCTTCGTTGAGTTCCGGCAGCGGAATGCGAAGGTTCTGGCCGTCGACGATCGGGTTGAGGCCGAGATTGGCTTCGCGGATCGCGCGGTCCACGGCGCCGACCATCGACTTGTCCCAGACGGAAATGCCGAGCATGCGCGGCTCGGGAACGGTCACGTTGGCGACCTGGTTCAGCGGCACGCGCGAACCATAGGCGTCGACCGTCACCGGGTCGAGAATATTGGCCGAGGCGCGGCCGGTGCGCAGCGATGCGATATCGCTCTTGAACGCGTTGATCGCGCCGTCCATGCGACGCTTGATGTCGTTGATGTCTATGCCTTGGCTCATATCATTGCTCCCGTCTTGGAAGAAGCTGCGGCAAATGAATGCCGCTACTCTGTCAGTTGTCGGTGACCACGGTCTTCAGACCGCCGCCCCTTAGAATTTCAGCAAAACCACCCTTCTCGTGGATCGAGAAGACGATGATCGGAATGGCATTTTCACGCGCCAGCGCAACGGCGGCGACGTCCATGACGGCAAGTCCCTTGTCGAGGACTTCCTTGTGCGTCAAGTGATCGAAGCGCGTGGCATCGGGCACCTTCTTCGGATCCGCCGAATAGATACCATCGACCTGGGTTCCCTTGAAGATGGCTTCGGCGCCCATTTCGGCAGCGCGCAGTGCGGCGGCCGAGTCGGTGGTGAAGAAGGGATTGCCGGTGCCGCCGGCGAAAATCACGACGCGGCCGAGCGACAGGTGGTAGAGCGTCGCGCGCTGCGAAAAGCTCTCACAGATCTCCGGCATGGCAATCGCCGAGAGCACCACTGTATCGATGTTGAGCTTGCGCAGCGAGGTCGCCAGCGCCAGCGCGTTGATGACGGTCGCGAGCATGCCCATGTGGTCGCCCGTGACACGGTCGCCGCCCTTGGAAGCGACGGCCACGCCGCGGAAGATGTTGCCTCCGCCGACGACGACACCGACTTCCACACCCATCTGCCGCGCTTCGGCGATATCAGCCGCAATGCGGTCGGCCACCGCTACATCGATTCCAAATCCCTGGCTGCCCATGAGGGCTTCGCCGGAAGCCTTGAGTAGAACGCGTTTGTAGACAGGCTCTGACGACATCTTGGCTCCTCGTATATTACCGCTGAGTGCCGGATACACGAAGGGCACCGCGTTGTCACGCGATGCCCTTCGGTTTTCACATATATAGGACGATCAGCCCTTGGCGACAGCAGCCACTTCAGCGGCGAAATCGCTCTCTTCCTTTTCGACGCCTTCGCCGAGGAGAAGACGGGCCATGCCGACGACTTCGATCTTGGCGCCGGCTTCCTTGGCAGCGGCTTCAACAGCAGCGCCGACCGTCAGGTCGGGGTTGATGACGAAAGCCTGCGAGAGAAGAGCGACTTCCTCGAAGAACTTGCGCATGCGGCCGTCGACCATCTTTTCGATGATGGCTTCCGGCTTGCCGGATTCGCGGGCCTGCTCGATGAAGACGTTGCGTTCGCGTTCTGCAACGGCAGCGTCGACTTCTTCGGCGCGGATCGCGAGCGGGTTGGTCGCAGCGATGTGCATGGCAACCTGGCGGCCGATCGAGGTCAGGACAGCCTTGTCGCCTTCCGACTTCAGGGCAACCAGAACGCCGAGCTTGCCGATACCGTCGCCGGCGGCGTTGTGGATATAGGTTGCGACAACGCCGTGCTCGACTTCGAGCTTGGCAGCGCGGCGCAGCGTCATGTTTTCGCCGATGGTGGCGATCGCGTCCTTGATGGTGTCGGCGACCGGCTTGCCGGATGCCGGGTAGGTCGCAGCCGAGATGGCTTCAACCGAACCGTCGGTCGTCAGAGCAACGTTGGCGATGCCGCGAACCAGATCCTGGAAGGCGTCGTTACGGGCAACGAAGTCGGTTTCCGAGTTCAGCTCGACGACAACAGCCTTGTGGCCGGCGCCGGCGATGGCAACCAGGCCTTCAGCAGCAGCGCGACCAGCCTTCTTGTCGGCCTTGGAGATACCCTTGGCGCGGAGCCAGTCGATCGATGCTTCGATGTCGCCGTTGTTTTCGAGCAGCGCCTTCTTGCAGTCCATCATGCCTGCGCCGGACTTCTCGCGCAGTTCCTTCACCAGTGCAGCCGTAATCTCGGTCATAAGCTTCCTCTTGTCGGTTCAAACGGTGGCCCGCCAGAGCGGTGCGGCACCGGATTGAGGCACGAAATGTACCTGTATGTATGACAGCGTGATGAATGACGCGTCATAACGAAACTCAAATGGCGAGAGATTTTTCCCCTCGCCTGAAATGGTCAAGGCCGCCCAACTTCATGAAAGTCGCGAGCGGCCTTTTCCCAATCTCTGGAAAGCACGGCGGACCATTCGATCCGCCTGCTTCTTTTATCAGGCTTCGGCTTCGCCTTCGAGCGCCGGCTCAGCCGGAGCTTCGATCGATGCACCGAGGTCACGGCCCGACGAGCTCTGCTGGCGAGCGATACCGTCGATGGCAGCGCGCGAGATCAGGTCGCAGTACAGGGCGATGGCGCGCGAAGCGTCGTCGTTGCCGGGGATCGGATAGTCGATCAGGTCCGGGTCGCAGTTCGAGTCGATGATTGCGACAACCGGGATGCCGAGGCGCTTGGCTTCGTCGATCGCGATCTTTTCCTTGTTGGTGTCGATGATGAACATCAGGTCCGGCGTGCCGCCCATGTCCTTGATACCACCGAGAGCCTTGTCGAGCTTTTCGCGCTCGCGCTCGAGGTTCAGGCGCTCTTTCTTGTTGTAGCCGGACTGTTCCGAAGACAGGATCTCGTCGAGCTTGCGCAGGCGCTGGATCGAGTTGGAGATCGTCTTCCAGTTGGTCATCATGCCGCCGAGCCAACGCGAGTTGACGTAGTACTGAGCGGAACGCTTGGCCGAGTCAGCGATGAGCTCGGAAGCCTGGCGCTTGGTGCCAACGAACAGAACGCGGCCGCCACGGGCTACGGTGTCTGAGACAACCTGCAGAGCGCGCGACAGAAGCGGAACCGTCTGTGCGAGGTCGATGATGTGGATGTTGTTACGATCGCCGAAAATGTACGGCTTCATCTTCGGGTTCCAGCGGTGAGTCTGGTGGCCGAAGTGGACGCCTGCTTCGAGGAGCTGGCGCATAGAGAAATCGGGCAATGCCATGCCTTGTTATCCTTTTCCGGTTGAACCTCCGCAAGGCTAACAGCACCCTCTTCGAGGATGCCACCGGGCGGAACGATCCGGATTTCTCCCGGACAATCCCATGCCTTACGTGTGGAATGCGGGTGCCCATACCCCCGCCGCGCGCGAAAATCAAGGCTTGGCACCGAAAAAGTGCCTAGCTAGGCGAAAAGGCCGTGTTCAGCACCCTTGCGGGGCGTGAAACCTCAGTCGGAATCGCAGGGCCAGCTTTTCGGGGTCGACAGGCCGGCCGGCAGCTTGGTGTTCGAATCGCCGCAGGTCAGGTCCACCTGCGCCTGTTCGAGACCGGTCGCGGCGGACAGGTCGAGACCATTGATGCGCGTCAGGAACATGAAGGCGCCGTCGAAGGCGAGCGGACCTTCGAACTGGGCGGTGGTAAAATCGGCGCGCGAAAGATTGGCCAGAGAGAACTTGGCGCCGGTCAGCACGGCTTCCTTGAAGTTCGCGCGGCCTAGCTCGGCCTTCTCGAAATTGGCGCCCGAGAGCTTGGCGGCATGGAAGTTCGCGCGCTGCAGCTCGGCGCCGACGAAAGAGGCGCCATCCGCGACCACCCCGTCGAAGCCGGAGCGATAGGCCTCGATCTTGGCGAAGTTCGCCTTGGCGGCCTGCGCGTTGGTGAACCAGGCGCGGACCAGCGTCGCCTTTTCGAAATTCGCGCCGGTGAGATTGGTGCCGCTGAGATTGGTCAACGTCAGATCGGCATCGGCCAGGTTGGCGCCCTGGAAGTCGTTGCCTTCAAGCATCAGGTTTTTCTTGTTGCACTGGCTCCAGTCGATGCCTGCCGTCGGCATGCTGCCGCAATCGGCCGCCGACGCCGGCAAGGCGGACCAGACAAGAATCAAGCCAGCCGCCGGCCCCAGCAAATGCCTAATCGATGCACTAAAACCTGGAGCCAAGATCCACTCTCCCATCACGCCATGACCGCTGAATCGCGAGCCTACGTCTTAACATGGAGAACGTCCGCTTGAATATCAACGGCATAGCGACGCAGCGACCTACTTGCAGGCAGCAGCCTTCGCATCGAGCAACTCGAGCTTCGCCAGCTTGCCGGAGAGAACGAAATCGCCGTAGTCCATGGTCAGGTCGCGGGTGATGCCGTTCTCGTAGAGCTTGAACGACATGCGATAGACCGGAACGGCATCCGTCTTGGTGTTCTCGTTGAAATAGGAGATCGTCACGGGCCAGAAGGCGGCCTTGGAGAAGGCGCCGGCGTTGCCGGCATCGGCTTCGTCCGTGGACGGGGTGACCTGCTTGCCGACAACGGTTGTCGTCACAAGCGTCTTGTCGCCATCGTCGGAACCATCGAAGACGCGCGCTTCGAAGAGGCGCTTGCCGGCCTTGGCGTTCTGGATCACGTCGAGCATGTGCTCGGTCGGGAAGCGGCTGGCCTCGAGCTGCAGCTGCTTGCTCGCCGGCTGCTTGAGATCGACCTTGACGCCCGCAGTCTGGTCCTCTGCGGCGCCGTTGACTTCCTTGTCCAGCTGGTCGTCCGTGAACGACTTTGTGTCGAAGGTGAACTTGCGGTCCTTGATGTCCTCGAATGTCTTCGTCTGCTGGTCGCTGACTCGGACGGCGTCGCCCGTGTCGATCTGCGTGACGAAACGGAAATTGGTGGTGAAGCCGGTGCAGTAGTTGCCGTCGAACTCGTAGACCATACGGCCCGACATGCCGGAGATTCCGGATCGCTCGGAGGCATCCTTCAGCTCGAGATCGTAGATGGCGCGGTGCGCGATCAATCCCGACGCCGGGCTGTTCGCCGGCGCCGCCGCAAAGGCGCTTGCCGAAACGCTCGCCATCATAAGTGCGGCAAGACTCGATCGGACCATAGACAATCTCCTGTTGGACTCGCCCGCGATGTTATAAGGACTCTTTCGGCCAAATAGAGGCTGGAAGAAGTCACAAAATAGATTCTAGCCTTGATGCATAGTTTTAAAGCCAATGACAACAAAAGCGGAGAGGAAAATGTCCGATCAAATCACTGCCCGCCTCAAAGACATGGGGATATCCCTGCCTGACGCAGCGGCACCCGCCGCCAATTACGTCTCCTATGTCATCAGCGGCAACCAGCTCTTCATCTCCGGCCAGCTGCCGATCGAAAACGGCAAGGTCGCGGTGACCGGCCATCTCGGCAAGAACGTCGACGTTCCGACCGGCCAGCGCGCCGCCGAACTTTGCGCGATCGGCATCCTGTCGCAGGCAAAGGCCGCGCTCGGCGGCGATCTCGGCCGCATCAAGCGCGTCATCAAGCTGAACGGCTTTGTAGCCTCGGCGCCTGAATTCGTCGAGCAGCATCTCGTCATCAACGGCGCCTCGAACCTGATCGCCAATGTGCTCGGCGAGGCCGGCAAGCATGCGCGCGCCGCTGTCGGCATGGCGGCTCTGCCGCTCAACGCCGCCGTCGAAATCGATGCCATCATGGAAATCTCGCAATGACCTCCGCTTCATGGCTCAAGGACCAGCCGATCGCTCACCGCGGCTATCACGACCTCAACCAGAAGGTCTGGGAAAACACGCTTTCGGCCTTCAGCCGCGCCATCGAGGCTGGCTTCGCCATCGAGTGCGACCTGCACTACGCCTCGGATGGCGTGCCTGTCGTCTTCCATGACGAGGACCTGGAGCGCCTCTGCAACCTCAAGGGCGACGTGCGCGAGCGCACCTCGCAGGAGCTCGGGCTGATCGCGATCGGCGGCACGTCCGACAAGATCCCGACACTGAAAAAGATGCTCGACCTGGTGAAGGGGCAGGTTCCGCTCGTCATCGAGCTGAAGGGCCGCGAAGCCGACGATACCGGCTTTGTCGAAACAGTGCTCGAAGTGCTCGAGGGCTACGAGGGCAAGGTGGCCCTGATGAGCTTCGACCACTGGCTGCTGCGCGACCTGAAGGAACTCAACGCGCCCTACCCGCTCGGCCTGACGGCAGGTGGTATCCAGCCGGAAGAGCTCGCGATGCACGAGAAGGCGATGGCGCTCGGCCTCGACTTCATCTCCTATTACTATGCCGACCTGCCGAACCCCTTCATCACCGCAGAACGCGAAAAGGGAACCGTCATCATCACCTGGACGGTTCATGATGAAGAGGGCCGCAAGCAGACCTTCGAGAATGCCGACCAGATGACCTTCGAAGGTTTCGACCCGCGCGTTTCGGTTTGACGCTCGCTTTTTGGACAAGATCATGCGCAGACTGGTGACGAGCCCCTCCTCCTCCCAAATGGTCTCGCATTCGTTCCATGACTGATGAGCTTTCAATCCGCATCGAGCGGTCCTTCGCCGACATTTCTCCGGAGAGCTGGTCACGGCTTTCCGGAGCTTCGAAAGAGGCAGGCACGCTTGCCTATAACCCCTTCGTGTCGCACGCCTTCCTGTCCTCGCTTGAGGAATCGGGCTCGGCGACAGGGCAAACCGGCTGGCTCGGGCATCACATGCTGCTCGAAACGGAGAGCGGTGAGCTCGTCGGCGCCCTGCCCGGCTATCTGAAGAACCACAGCCAGGGCGAATATGTCTTCGACCATGGCTGGGCCGACGCCTTCGAGCGGGCCGGCGGGCGCTATTATCCCAAGCTGCAATGCTCCATCCCGTTTACACCGGCGACCGGACCGCGGCTCTTGGTGGCCGAGGGGCTGGAGCGGCGGCCGATCCAGGATGCGATGGCCGAAAGCCTCAAGGAGGTCGTGCGCCGGCTGGGCGTATCCTCGGCCCACATCACCTTCCTGCCCGAGGACGAGGTCGGTGTCTTCGAGACCGATGGTTACCTGCATCGGACCGACCAGCAGTTCCACTTCATCAACGACGGCTATGCCAATCACGACGAGTTCCTGGAAACGCTCGCCTCGCGCAAGCGCAAGGCGCTGCGCAAGGAGCGGCGAGCGGCGCTGGAGAACGGCATCAGCATCGACTGGCTGACGGGCAGCGACCTGACGGAGGAGATCTGGGAACAGTTCTTCGCCTTCTACATGGATACCGGCGGCCGAAAGTGGGGCCGGCCCTATCTCACACGCAAGTTCTATTCGCTGATCGGCGAGCGCATGCCCGAAGACATCCTCCTGATCATGGCCAAGCGCGACGGTCGCTACGTCGCCGGCGCCATCAACTTCATCGGCGGCGATACGCTCTATGGCCGCCACTGGGGCTGCATCGAGGATCATCCCTTCCTGCATTTCGAGGTCTGCTACCATCAGGCGATTGATTTCGCGCTGGCGAAGGGCCTGAAGCGGGTCGAGGCCGGCGCGCAGGGCGAGCACAAGCTGGCGCGTGGTTACCTGCCGGTGACAACGCATTCCGCCCACTATGTCGCCCATGCCGGCCTGCGGCGGGCGATCGCCGACTATCTGGAGCGCGAGCGCGACGATGTCGAGCACATGAACGAGATTCTCACCGAGCACAGCCCATTCCGCAAAGGCGAGCGGTTGCAGGAGGATTGACCTTTGCTTGCCCGCCGCGCTACGCGATCAGCATAACAAACTGAGGAGATTTCCGATGACGAGCGCCGCCTACGACGACAACAACATCTTCGCGAAGATCCTGCGCGGCGAAATCCCCTCGCACCGGGTCTTTGAAAACGAGCATGTCGTGGCTTTCATGGATGTCATGCCGCAGGCGCCGGGCCATGTGCTGGTCGTGCCCAAGGCCGCCTCGCGCAACCTGCTCGACGCCGATCCGGCGGCGCTGGCTCAGACCATTCCCGTCGTCCAGAAGATCGCCAACGCCGTGAAGGAAGCCTTCGACGCCGACGGCGTCTTCGTCTGCCAGTTCAACGAACCGGCAGCCGGCCAGACCGTGTTCCACCTGCACTTCCACGTCATCCCGCGCCACGAAGGCACGGCGCTGAAGCCTCATTCGGGCAAGATGGAAGACAACGCGGTGCTTGCCGCCAATGCGGAAAAGATCAGGGCCGAGCTCTGATCAAGCGCCGGCCTCGGCTTCGTGCTGCAATCGCGGCGCATCAAATCGCGCCACGCACGCACCGGCCAATCGGTAGGCCAGCGCGAAGATGACCAACCCGCCGAGGAAGTCCATGAGATTGTGCCCGCCCTGGATCAGGATCGCGGGCACCATCAAAGTGTTGAATAGCAGTACAGGTGCGCGAAACAGTCGAAACTTCAGCAGGAAGCACGCCGACATCGCCGCCATCACTGTGTGAAATGACGGAAAGCCGATCAGGCCCAGCACATTTCGCGGGCTGAGGTAGCTGGCGCCGTTACAGCCGAGTTCGACCAGTTGCGCGCCGTAGTCCGGACCTACCGCGAGCGGGACGGCGTCGGTGACTTCCCTCGGCAATTGATAGATCGACGAGGCGCCGAAGGACGGGAAGACCGACCAGCAGATGATCGCCAGCAATGCGCCGATGACGCCCGTCACAAGGAAATGGTGCAGCAACGTGGTTCGGCCAGACAAACCCAGGATCAGGACGATCGCGACAAGCTGCGGCAGCGAGGTCGCATAGACGAACTGCAGCACCGTTCCCGCACGCGGATATTGCGACGCCCATGTCACGAGACTCGGCCAATGGAAGCCAACCAGCGCGTCGATACGGGCGAGTGTGGGATCGATCGGGGCGGACCAGACGGGCAGCAGCAGATAATTGAAGACCGACCCGGCAATCGTGAACAGCACGAAAAGCCCTGCGGCCGTCGACGTTGCGGCGATGCGCTCGTTGGGCCTGAAGCTGCGGTAGAATTGACCGAGAACGATCAGGAAGACACCGCAGGCCGACAGTGCCGCGTAGCCCGGCACATCCAGTCCGACGTCCTTCCACCACAGCAGGAGCGCATCGAGCGAGATCAGCGTCGCGAGAATGGTGAGGATGAAACGTTCGGCCGGCAGAAATGCCATGTGCAGGCTCCTTGCTGGAGCCCGATATAAGCCGAAGGCGTTTAAGATTCGGCTAAGCGGCACCGCCGCCTGTCCATGAATACGAAAAGGGCGGCCCGAGAGCCGCCCTTTTGCAATCTTACTTCTTCGGCACCCGCGGCACCGCCGAGCCCTTTTTCGGCGATGCCTTGGGCTCCGGCTCGACGGCGGCGGTCTTGGTCTTCTTGACCGTCGCCTTCTTGGCCTTGGCCTTCGTCTTCAGCTCGCCGTCGTCCTCGTCATCCGCCTCGGGGTGGATGACCTCGGCTTCCGGCTTCGGCTTGATCGGCGCGGTGTCGGACACGGCTTCCAGGATGATGCCCGGCTTGCCGTCTTCCTTCGGGCCGACGGTGACGTTGACGACGCCGCCCTTCTTCAGCTTGCCGAAGAGGATCTCGTTGGCCAGCGGCTTCTTGATGACGTCCTGGATGACGCGCGCCAGCGGGCGGGCGCCCATCTTCTCGTCGTAACCCTTCTCGGCCAGCCAGGCGATCGCATCCTCGTGCAGGTCAAAGGTGACATTCCGTTCGGAAAGCTGGGCTTCGAGCTGCATGATGAACTTCTGCACGACCTTGTGGATGACCACTGTTGGCAGCGGCGCGAACGGAATGACCGCGTCGAGACGGTTGCGGAATTCCGGCGTGAAGATCCGGTTCAGCGCTTCCTCGTCCTCGCCCGTCCGCTTGGACGAACCGAAGCCGAAGGCGGCCTTCGCCATCTCCGACGCACCCGCATTGGTCGTCATGATCAGGATGACGTTGCGGAAGTCGATCTTCTTACCGTTGTGGTCGGTCAACGTGCCGTGGTCCATCACCTGCAACAGGATGTTGTAGATGTCGGGATGGGCCTTTTCGATTTCGTCGAGCAGAACCACGCAATGCGGATGCTGGTCGACGCCATCGGTCAAGAGACCGCCCTGGTCGAAGCCGACATAGCCGGGAGGTGCACCGAGCAGACGCGAAACCGTGTGCCGCTCCATGTACTCGGACATGTCGAAGCGCAGAAGCTCGACACCGAGCGACGAAGCCAGCTGCTTGGCAACTTCCGTCTTGCCGACGCCCGTCGGGCCGGAGAAGACGTAGGAGCCGATCGGCTTGTTCGGTTCACGCAGGCCGGCGCGGGCCAGCTTGATCGAGGTCGAGAGCGCTTCGATCGCGAGATCCTGGCCATAGACCACCGAGCGCAGTTCCTGCTCGAGGTTGGCGAGCACCGCTTCGTCGTCCTTGGAGACGGTCTTCGGCGGAATGCGGGCCATGGTGGCGATCGTCGCCTCGATTTCCTTCTCTGTGATCAGCTTGCGGCGCTTGGACGGCGGCAGCAGCATCTG
This sequence comes from Hyphomicrobiales bacterium, assembly GCA_900471485.1. GTDB lineage: Bacteria > Pseudomonadota > Alphaproteobacteria > Rhizobiales > Rhizobiaceae > Rhizobium. The sequence goes on along the minus strand of UCEU01000011.1, from coordinate 27,081 downwards.
GGCCGCGCCGGTCTCGTCGATCACGTCGATCGCCTTGTCCGGCAACTTGCGGTCGGAGATGTAGCGCGCCGACAGCTCGACCGCCGTCTTGATGGCGTCGTTCGAGTAGCGCAGGTGGTGATATTCTTCGAAGTAAGGCTTCAGGCCCTTCATGATCGCGATGGCGTCGTCGATGGACGGCTCGGCCACGTCGATCTTCTGGAAGCGACGCACCAGAGCGCGGTCCTTCTCGAAGAACTGGCGATATTCCTTGTAGGTGGTCGAGCCGATGCAACGGATCGCACCCGACGACAGAGCCGGCTTCAAAAGGTTCGACGCATCCATCGCACCGCCGGAAGTGGCGCCGGCGCCGATGACCGTATGGATCTCGTCGATGAACAGCACGGCATCCGGGAACTCCTCGAGTTCCTTGACGACCTGCTTCAAACGCTCTTCGAAATCACCGCGATAGCGGGTGCCGGCGAGCAGCGTGCCCATGTCGAGCGAGAAGATCGTGGCGTTGGCGAGCGCCTCGGGAACCTTGCCCTCGACGATGCGCTTGGCGAGACCTTCGGCGATCGCCGTCTTGCCGACGCCCGGGTCGCCGACATAGAGCGGGTTGTTCTTCGAGCGGCGGCACAGGATTTGGATCGTGCGGCTGACCTCGGCATGACGGCCGATCAGCGGGTCGATCTTGCCGGTCTTGGCCTTCTCGTTGAGGTTGACGCAATAAGCCTTCAGGGCATCCTGCTGCTTCTTGGCGCCGCCCTCTTCCTCGCCGCCACGCGCTGCGTTCGGCTTGTTTTCGGATTCATTGTCCTCGGCGCCGCGCGGGGTGCGGGCTTCCGACGAGCCGGCACGCTTGCCGATGCCGTGGGAGATGTAGTTGACCGCGTCGTAGCGGGTCATTTCCTGCTCCTGCAGGAAGTAGGCGGCGTGGCTTTCGCGCTCGGCGAAGATCGCGACAAGCACGTTGGCGCCCGTCACTTCCTCGCGGCCTGATGATTGCACATGGATCACCGCACGCTGAATGACGCGCTGGAAGCCGGAGGTCGGCTTCGAGTCCTCATCGTATCCGGTGATCAGGTTGGAGAGTTCATTGTCGACGTATTCGACGAGCGTCTTCTTCAGCGCATCGAGATCGACATTGCAGGCACCCATGACCGCGGCCGCATCGGCATCGTCGATCAGGGCGAGCAGCAGATGCTCGAGCGTCGCATATTCGTGGTGCCGCTCGTTGGCAAAGGTCAGTGCCTGATGGAGCGCCTTCTCTAAGCTAGGCGAAAATGTTGGCACGTTCAGATCCTCACTTCTTTTCCATGACGCATTGCAGCGGATGCTGGTGCTGCCGGGCAAAGTCCATCACCTGGCTTACCTTGGTCTCCGCCACCTCGTATGTAAATATTCCGCATTCACCGACGCCATGATTATGGACATGAAGCATGATGCGGGTCGCACCTTCCCGATCCTTCTGAAAAAAGCGCTCCAGAATATGGATGACGAATTCCATGGGAGTGTAGTCGTCATTCAGGATAAGCACGCGGTACAGGTTGGGCTTCTTGGTCTTCGGTTTCGTACGTGTAATGACCGAGGTTCCGCGATTTCCGTTGTCCCCGTTCCTTTCGCCATCGTTTTGCATCCGGATCGGTTTTACGATCATTTCCATTCATTCCTCGATCTGTCCGGCGGTGCCTGGGAGAATGCTTTACCCACCGAACAACTGACTACTAACTTAGTTCATAATAGCGCGATTTTAAGCCCCTCGCTTCACACTGCAATCACAATTCGAACGGACTTGACGCAAAGACACAAAAACAAGTGCCGGAAACGAAGGCTTTTCGCCACAAACAAAAAAGACCGGCCCGCAGGTGCGTAGCCGGTCTTCGTTTTTCAAGGGGTGCGGCCGCGCCGCAAGGCGATCACGCCGCCGCGGGCGTTACCGTCGCGGGCGTCTTGGCAGTCTTGACGGCAGCAGCCACAGGCGCCTGGTATGGCTTGTAGGCGTTCTTGGCGATGTCGGAATACATCTCGCCGAGCTTGGTCGCCTCGGCGACGAAACCTTCATAGGCGGACTTCGCGTAGCTGGTCTGCAGTTCGAACACCGATTCGAAGCTGCGCGCACCCGACAGGGTCTCGAAATGCGTCACCGCATCCTGGAACGAGCTCTTGGAATATTCCGCGGTCTCGGTGGCAATCGCCTGAAAGGCCTTGGCCGTATCGGAATAGCTCTTCAGCATCGTGTCGATAGCTTCCTTGCTCTTGCGATTGGCGTCGTCGAAATTGAACATGACCATCCTCCATTTGGCTTCTGCTGCCGAAATGTTAGCTGCAGCGCACAAATAGTCAAGCGATCTTGTGCGTCGCAAAACAATCGCGAGTTGATTTAACGATTACGCAGATGGCAGCGCAGCCGGGCCGCAGAACGCTACACTTGTTTTTGCTAAAATATATCAGCGCGCCGCAACCACCGGCTTCAGCGAAAATCTTGGGGCGCGCCGATCGCGTTGGTTAGTCCAGCAGATCCGCCGGCACCTTGCCGCCATTTTCCGACAGCCGCTTCATCAGCGCCTTGTGCAGGAACATGTTCATGGCGGCGCTGTCGTGGGTGTCGCCGGTGTAGCCGAGTTCGGCCGCCAACTCCTTGCGCTCGGTCAGGCTCGCATCCATTCCGACGGCCTTCATCAGGTCGACGATCGAGCGGCGCCAGTCCAGCTTCTGGCCACTCTTCTTCACCGCGGCATCGAGTAGCGGCACGATATCGATCGCGGTTGCCGGCGCGGATGTCGCCGGGGCGGAGCCAGCTGGAGCCGGCGCCGGCGATGGAGCGGCGGACGGCGAGATCGGCGCCTGCGCGGGCTCGATCTTTGGCGCGGCGGGTGATGCCTGCGCGGCCTGAGCTTCATCAAAAATCGCGTGCTTTATCTTGTCGAAAATACCCATTCCCGGCATCCCTTCCCTGAACCTGAGCACATGCTCAACAACAGAGATGGAGCACGCGGTCAGCGGGTCCAGAGAAAAATCGCAATTTGGGATATTCGTTGTGCGGTTGCCGCCCGCAGCGCGTATCGCCGATGCGATTGCCGGGGCCGGTCGCCGGACCGCGACTGGCGCGCGATCCGCAAGGCAGGCTGCAAATTCTGCGGCCCGTGGTCTGATCGGCGCGGCGAAAACACGTTCTCCGCAGGCCCGGTCTTAGAGGTCGACGTCGAGGATCGCCATCGAGAAGTTATAGGAACGGTCGCCGTCCTCGTCGTCGATGTAAACGACACCCAGGAACTCGTCGTCGAGATAGACTTCAGCGGAATCGTTCTTGCGCGGACGTGCCTTGACAACGACCTGCGGGTTGAACGTGCGCTTGAAATAGGCGTCGAGTTTCTTGATTTCTTCTGGCTTCACACTGCATCTCCTGAGCGGTCTCGGTGGCCGCTTCTTGCACGGGAAAGACTGGACTGTAAAGTCGCGAGGGCGGATGCGAACCGCTATCCCCGCGTAATCCCGGGCTATTCGTCCGAACCTTTACAGCCTTCTTCGGCTCAAATATCGGCGCCGATCACCTGGTCCATAAGTCGCGACGGCTCGGAACAGCCGGCCTCTCCGACCACCTTGGCCGGAACGCCCGCGACCGTCGTTTTCGGCGGCACCGCTTTCAGCACGACCGAACCGGCGGCGATGCGCGAGCAGTGGCCGATCTCGATGTTGCCAAGGATCTTGGCGCCTGCGCCGATCAGAACGCCGGTCCCGATCTTCGGGTGGCGGTCTGCCCCTTCCTTGCCGGTGCCGCCCAGGGTGACGCCGTGGAGGATGGAGACGTTGTCGCCGATGACAGCGGTTTCGCCCACCACCAGACCGGTGGCGTGATCGAGGAATATCCCCTTGCCGATGCGGGCGGCGGGGTTGATGTCCGTCTGGAAGATGCTCGAGGAGCGGCTCTGCAGATAGAGCGCCAGATCGCGGCGGCCGCGCTCGAGCAGCCAATGGGCAAGGCGATGCGTCTGCAGCGCGTGAAAGCCCTTGAAGTAGAGCACGGCTTCCATGAAGCGCAGGCAGGCCGGATCGCGGTCATAGACCGCCTGGATATCGACGCGCAGGATCGAACCCCATTCAGGCCAGTCGGCCAGCATCTGGTCGAAGGTCTGGCGCAGAAGAATGGCCTGCATGTCGGGATGATCGAGGCGCTCGCAGATGCGGTAGATGACGCATTCTTCCAGCGAACGGTGGTTGAGCACGGTGGAATAGAGAAAGGCGGCGAGAACCGGATCGGATTCCGCTGCCACGCGTGCTTCCTCGCGCAGGCTGTCCCAGATGGGATCCACCTGCTTGATGGAACCTGCCGTCTCGAGTGGACGAATGTCTGTCTTTGCGACCATGGAGGTCTCCTCAGTATCCCGTCGGATCGGCTCTTTATAAGCTAAAAATCCGCTGACATAAATGGGTTGTCCCGGAATGGTTCCGGTTTGGTTATGCATCTCGCCAAGCGCGATGCGACTGATGTCACCCGCCGGCGACTTCGGCGTAGAATTCGAGTACCGCCGCCTTGAAGACCCGGTCGCCTACGGCCAACATGTGGTCTCTGCCGGGGATATCAAGGGCGGTCGCGTGCGGCATCAGGGCCGCCAGTTCCTGGGGCGAACCGGCGATGTCGTCCTTGGTTCCGACGCCGATCAGCGTCGGCGCCTCGATGCGGCCCATGTCGCTGCGGGCAACAAGATCGCGTGATCCGCGGATACAGGCGGCGAGTGCCTCGCGGTCGCTCTTCGTCTGGTCGGCGAAGGCGCGGAACATGCGGCCGCGCGCATGGGTCACCGTATCGATCGAGGGGGCGAGCAGCGCATCGGCGATCGGATCCCAATCGCCGACGCCGTCGGTCATGCCGATGCCGAGCCCGCCGAGCACCAGCGAGCGGACGCGGTCGGGGCTTGCGAGCGCGGCGAAGACGGAGATGCGGGCTCCCATGGAGTAACCCATGATATTGGCCTCGGGAATGCCGAGATGATCGAGCAGCGCGATGGCGTCGCCCGCCATGTGCCAAGGGCGGTAGGCTTCGGCGTCGCGCGGCTTGGCGCTGGCGCCGTGGCCGCGGTTGTCGATGGCGATCACCCGGTAGCCGGCATCACCCAGCGTCTTCAGCCAGCCGGGATGCACCCAGTTGACGTTCGCCGTCGATGCGAAGCCGTGAATGAGGAGAACCGGCGCGCCGGAAGGATCGCCCTCGTCGAAGAAGGCGAGCTCCAGCCCGTCATGGGTGAAGCTGGAAAAGACGGGCGTATTCAAGTTCATCGAGGCTGTCCTTTTTTGCCGGACCTTATTTTATCGGTTCCCATACGAAAACCCTTCTCGTGGCAAAACCCGCCCTAAAAAACCGTGCCGCCTGCGTCGGTTTGGCTCTACACATTTGCGACGAAGGATTATAAGGTCCGCGCACATTTCAAAGCATTCGGAGATCGACATGGCCGGCCACAACATTCCTCACTTCCAGAACGACGGCGGTCACCGCGTTATCGAAGTCGGCGTGAAGGAATTCATGTGCACCGGCGCCTCGGTCCCCTACGACCATCCGCACATCTTCATCGACATGGGCGATGACGACGAGAAGGTCTGCTCCTACTGCTCGACGCTCTACCGTTTCAACGGTTCGCTGAAGGCGACGCAGACCAATCCGGCCGGCTGCGTCTTCCACGTCAAGGCTGCCTGAAGCTCCCCTTCGAGATCGGATACGCCATGCCGGCCGAACACGCCGCCATCATCGGCGCCGGGGTTGCGGGCCTTACGGCTGCTCTTGCGCTTTCCAGGCGCGGGATAAGCTCCGACATCTTCGAGCAGGCGTCCGAGCTGACCGAGGTCGGCGCGGGCCTGCAGATATCGCCGAACGCCGCACATATTCTTGACGACCTCGGCGTGCTCGACCGGCTGACCGACGTCTGGCTGGAGCCCCAATCGATCCGGCTGATCTCGGGTACGTCGCTGCGCAAGATCGCATCCGTCCCCTCCGGCCCGTTCGCCCGCGCGCGCTGGGGTGCTCCCTATGGCGTGCTTCACCGCGCGACGCTGCAATCGGCGCTGCTTACCGCCGTTGCCGAAAACCCGCTCTGCAAACTTCATCTCGGCGCGCGCATCGATGCGGCCGCGCTGCCCGACACGCAACGCCCGGCGGATCTGATCGTCGGCGCCGACGGCGTCTGGTCGCAGCTGCGGCAGCGGATCGACGGGAGCCCAACGGCGCGGTTTTCCGGCAATATCGCCTATCGCTTCACCGTGAGCGGCGACAGCGCGCCCGATTTCTTCGACCGCGAGAACGTCTCCGTCTTCCTCGGCCCGGCCGCACATCTCGTCTGCTACCCGCTGCGCGAGACGGGCAACTTCAACATGGTGGCGATCGTTGCCGGCAATAGCGGCGCGCATGCGTGGCTCAGCCAGCCGAACGAGACGCAGCGCGAGCAGCTGAGCTCGCGCTTCAAGGGATGGAACCGCGCGCTGACGGCGCTCTTTGACAAAGCCGACGGCATGAATTTCTGGCCGCTCTACGAGGCCACACCGGGCAAGTGGCAGGACGGTCGCGACACGGTGCTGATCGGCGATGCCGCGCATGCGATGATGCCGTTTGCCGCCCAGGGTGCGGCGATGGCGATCGAGGACGGCTATGAGCTCGCCGGCTTCGTGGCGACACGCCCGGTCGCCGAGGCCTTGCCTCTGTTCGAGGCTCACCGCGTTCCACGCATCAACCGGCTGCGGCAGCGCGGCGCGTTCAACCAGTTCGCCTATCACGCGCGCGGGCCGATCCGCATCGGCCGTGATATCGTGCTGTCGCTCAGGCCGCCGCAAAGCCTGGCCGCGGATCTCGACTGGGTCTATGGCTACCGCGCCGTCGGCTGACGGCGCGATCGATCCCCTCGCCTATGCTGTTCAGACCGCCGCGGCGGCGGCGAAGCCGCGCTCGATATCAGCCTTGATATCGGCAACGTCCTCGAGCCCGATCTGCAGGCGGATGACCGGCCCTTCCTTCGGCGCCTTGCGGATGCGGCGATCGCCCAGGTAGACGTGGACCGCGAGGCTTTCGAAGCCACCCCAGGACCAGCCGAGGCCGAAGATGTTGAGCGCGTCGAGGAAGGCGTGCGCCTTGGGCTTGAACTTCTCGGGCTCGTCGACCGCGAGCACGAAGGAGAAGATGCCGCTGGCGCCCTTGAAGTCGCGCTTCCAGAGATCGTGGCCCGGGAAGCTCGGCAGCGCCGGATGCAGCACGGAAGCGACGTCGTCGCGGCCTTCCAGCCACTTGGCAACCGTCAACGCGCTCTCATAGTGTCGCTCGAGGCGAACGCCCATGGTGCGCAGGCCGCGCAGGATCTGGTAGGCGTCGTCGGGCGCGCCGCAGATGCCGAGCGTGATATTGGCCTCGTGCAGCTGCTCCCAATGCTTGGCATTGGCCGAGACCGTGCCCATCAGGATATCGGAATGGCCGGACGGATACTTGGTGGCGGCGTGGATCGAGATATCGACGCCATAGTCGAGCGGCCGGAAATAGACCGGCGTCGCCCAGGTGTTGTCCATGGTGACGACGGCGCCATGCTTGTGGGCAATCGCCGCGATCGCAGGGATATCCTGCATCTCGAAGGTGTTGGAGCCCGGCGCCTCTGTGTGGACCAGCTTGGTGTTCGGCTTGATCAACGTCTCGATGGCGGCGCCGATCGTCGGGTCGTAATAGTCGACCTCGACGCCAAGGCGCTTCAGCATCGTATCGCAGAAATGACGGGTCGGGCCATAGACCGAATCGACGATCAGCGCGTGATCGCCAGACGAGAGAAAGGCCAGGAACGGCACCGTCACGGCGGCCAGACCCGACGGCACCAGGATCGTGCCCGCCGATCCCTCCAGCGCGTCGATCGCCTCGCAGAGCGCATCCGTGGTGGGAGTGCCGCGCGTGCCGTAGGTGTATTTCTGCGCCCGCGTTTCCATTGCCTTGGCATTCGGGAACAGCACGGTCGAGGCATGCACGACCGGCGGATTGACGAAACCATGGTAATCGAACGGCTTGTTACCGAGGTGGGAGAGACGCGTGTTGATACCGGCGTTGTTCAGCGGGCTGTCTTTTTCAGTCATGTCTGGAAAGGCCTCTGGCGTGCGAATGCAATCGGCGAACTTTCTGAACCGGCATGCAGCCCCGGTCAACCCCGGCGCGATGACGGGCCAAAACCACGCCGGCGCGGATTTCGCTGATATATCAGTGACTTTGTGCGAATTTACACGTCAGACACCGCACAAATTATGATCATTTGCCCGTTTTGCGCGCTTAACTTAACGAATTGCCGAAATATCACGCAATCTTACGCTGCGACACTTGACCATGGTGACATTTGCGACTGTGATAGACCCACTCGCGCCGGGAGGGTGCCGGGTCACATGGCGGGGTCGCTTGCTTCAGGCGATGCCCCCACAAGAAATATAAGACAAAGGAAAAGGTTGGGAAAAATGAAGATCAAGCTTCTGTCCGCCGCAATCGGCGCAGCAGTTTTCGGACTTGGCGCTTCGGCAGCATCCGCCACGACGCTCGAAGACGTCAAGGCAAAGGGTTTCGTCCAGTGCGGCGTCAACACGGGCCTTCTCGGCTTCGCGCAGCCTGACGCATCCGGCAATTGGGCCGGTTTCGACGTCGACTTCTGCAAGGCCGTGGCTTCGGCTGTTTTCGGCGACCCGACCAAGGTCAAGTACACGCCCACCAACGCCAAGGAGCGCTTCACGGCCCTTCAGTCCGGCGAAATCGACGTCCTGTCGCGCAACACGACCTGGACGATCAACCGCGATACCGCGCTCGGCTTCAACTTCCGCCCGGTCACCTATTATGACGGCCAGGGCTTCATGGTTCGCAAGAGCCTGAACGTGAAGTCGGCTCTGGAACTCTCGGGCGCCGCCGTCTGCGTGCAGTCCGGCACGACCACCGAGCTCAACCTCGCCGACTACTTCAAGGCCAACAACCTGCAGTACAATCCTGTCGTCTTCGACAAGCTCGAAGAAGTCAACGCTGCTTATGACGCCGGTCGTTGCGACGTCTACACGACCGACCAGTCTGGCCTCTACTCGCTGCGTCTGACGCTGAAGAACCCCGACGAGCACATGGTTCTCCCGGAGATCATCTCCAAGGAGCCGCTCGGCCCGGCCGTTCGCCAGGGTGACGACCAGTGGTTCGACATCATCTCGTGGACTGCCTACGCGATGGTGAACGCCGAAGAATTTGGCATCACGCAGGCCAATGTCGACGAGATGAAGAACTCGCCGAACCCCGACATCAAGCGCTTCCTCGGCACCGAAGCCGATACCAAGATCGGTACCGACCTCGGCCTGACCAACGAGTGGGCGTACAACATCATCAAGAACGTCGGCAACTACGGCGAAGTGTTCGAACGCAACGTCGGTCAGGGCAGCCCGCTCAAGATCGAGCGCGGTCTGAACGCACTGTGGAACAAGGGCGGCATCCAGTACGCGCCTCCGGTCCGCTAAGCGCGACATCGCATAACGCGTTGGAAAGGCGGCAATTGTCGCCTTTCCTTCAGCAAAAACAGCACCAAATAAAAAAAGCCCATCAAGGGCACATAGGGGAATTGGCTCGGCATGACGCAAGAGGCTGTGGGAACGACTCCTTTGCAAAGCTCCGGCGGGAGCTTCCGTTCACTGATGTACGACCCGAAATACCGGGGCATCTTCTTTCAGGTACTGACCCTCATCGTTCTGGTGGCAGGTGTGTGGTGGATCGCGCATAACACGGCGCAGAACCTCGCACGCAGCAACACGGCCTCGGGCTTCGGCTTCCTTCGCGGACGCGCCGGCTTCGAGATCGGCCAGTCGCTGATCGGCTATTCCAGTGATTCGACCTATGGGCGTGCGCTCATCGTCGGCATCCTCAACACGATCCTCGTTGCCGTCACCGGCATCATCACGGCGACGATCATCGGCTTCATCGTCGGTATCGGGCGTCTGTCGCACAACTGGCTGATCGCCAAGCTGTGCACCGTCTATGTCGAGGTGTTCCGCAACATTCCGCCGCTGCTGGTCATCTTCTTCTGGTATCAGGGCGTTCTGGCCGTGCTGCCGCAGCCGCGCGAATCCCTGCACCTGCCGTTCAGCATGTTCCTGAACAATCGCGGCCTCGCCTTCCCGCGCCCGGTCTTCGAAGGCGGCATGCTCGCCGTGCTCGCCGCTCTTGTCATTGCAATCGTCGCCGTGGTTTTCATGGCGCGCTGGGCGCACAAGCGACAGGCGGCAACCGGCAAGCCGTTCCACACCATCTGGGTGTCGATCGCCCTGATCGTCGGGCTACCGCTGCTGGTATTCCTGGTATCGGGCACGCCGCTGTCCTTCGACGTGCCGGTGGCCGGCAAGTTCAACCTCACCGGCGGCTCGGTCGTCGGGCCGGAATTCATGTCGCTGTTCCTGGCGCTGTCCTTCTACACCGCCTCGTTCATCGCCGAGATCGTTCGCGGCGGCATTCGCGGGGTGCCGAAGGGCCAGTCGGAGGCAGCGGGCGCGCTCGGACTGCATCCGTCCAGCATCACCCGCCTGGTGGTGGTGCCGCAGGCGATGCGCATCATCATTCCGCCGCTCGCCAGCCAGTATCTGAACCTGACGAAAAACTCGTCGCTGGCGATCGCCATCGGCTTCTCGGATCTCGTCGCCGTCGGCGGCACGATCCTCAACCAGACGGGCCAGGCCGTCGAGGTCGTACTCATCTGGGCGATCGCCTACCTGACGCTCAGCATCCTGACCTCGCTGTTCATGAACTGGTTCAACGCCAAGATGGCCCTGGTGGAGAGATAAGATGTCAGGTTCAAACTCCTTCGTCAGAACCACCATGCTCGCGCCCGAACCGGCACCCGCCGGCCAGAGGGGCATCGGCGCCTGGATCCGCAAGAACCTGCTCGCAACGCCAAAGGACGTGCTGTTGACGATCGCCGCGCTCGCCGTCCTCGCCTGGGTGCTGCCGCACATGATCAACTGGCTGTTCATCCAGGCGGTGTGGCAGGGTACGGACCGTACCTTCTGCGCCACGACCGTTCAGGGCGGCATCCAGCCGGATGGCTGGAGCGGCGCCTGCTGGGCGTTCGTGCAGGCGAAATACGACCAGTTCATCTTCGGGCGCTATCCGCTGATGGAACGCTGGCGCCCGACGATCGTCGGCATTCTCTTCGTCGCCCTGCTCGTTCCAATGCTGATCCCGAAGGCGCCGTACAAGGGGCTGAACGCCATTCTCCTGTTCCTGGTGCTGCCGCTCCTGGCCTTCTGGCTGCTCTATGGCGGCTTCGGGCTGGAGATCGTCGAGACGCCGCTCTGGGGTGGACTGATGGTGACGCTGATCCTGTCCTTCGTCAGCATCGCGGTCTCGCTGCCCTTCGGCATCCTGCTGGCACTCGGCCGGCGCTCGAAGATGCCGATCATCCGCATGGCCTGCGTCGCCTTCATCGAAGTCATCCGCGGCATTCCACTGATCACCGTCCTGTTCATGGCGAGCGTCATGCTGCCGCTGTTCCTGCCGACAGGCTGGACCATCGACAAGCTGCTGCGCGCCCTGATCGGCGTGTCGATCTTCACTTCGGCCTACATGGCGGAAGTCATTCGCGGCGGCCTGCAGGCGATCCCGAAGGGGCAGTTCGAGGGTGCGGATTCGCTTGGCCTCGGCTACTGGCAGAAGACCCGGCTGATTGTGCTGCCGCAGGCGATCAAGCTGGTCGTCCCGAGCATCGTCAACACCTTCATCGGCACCTTCAAGGACACCTCGCTGGTATCGATCATCGGCATGTTCGACCTGCTCAACATCGTCCGCTTCAACTTCACGGACGCCAACTGGGCAAGCGCCGTGACGCCGCTTACCGGACTGATCTTCGCCGGCTTCGTTTTCTGGCTTTTCTGCTTCGGCATGTCACGCTATTCAAACTTCATCGAACGCCACCTCGACACTGGCCACAAACGATAAGACTTAAGGGGAAAAATCATGGCTGAAGCCCAACCCAAGAAGATGACCGTGTCGGCAACGGATGTTGCCATCGAGATCATCGGCATGAACAAGTGGTACGGTGATTTCCACGTGCTGCGCGACATCAACCTGAAGGTCATGCGCGGCGAGCGCATCGTCATCGCCGGCCCGTCGGGCTCCGGCAAGTCGACGATGATCCGCTGCATCAACCGCCTGGAAGAGCACCAGCAGGGGCAGATCATCGTCGACGGCGTGGAACTGACCAACGACCTGAAGAAGATCGACGAAGTGCGCCGCGAAGTCGGCATGGTGTTCCAGCACTTTAACCTCTTCCCGCACCTGACGATTCTCGAGAACTGCACGCTGGCGCCGATCTGGGTGCGCAAGATGCCGAAGAAGCAGGCGGAAGAGATCGCCATGCACTTCCTCAAGCGCGTCAAGATCCCCGAGCAGGCCAACAAGTATCCGGGCCAGCTCTCCGGCGGCCAGCAGCAGCGCGTGGCGATCGCCCGCTCGCTGTGCATGAACCCGAAGATCATGCTGTTCGACGAGCCGACCTCGGCGCTCGACCCCGAAATGATCAAGGAAGTGCTGGAAACCATGGTCGGCCTTGCCGAAGAAGGCATGACCATGCTCTGCGTCACCCACGAAATGGGCTTCGCCCGCCAGGTCGCCAACCGCGTGATCTTCATGGACCAGGGCCAGATCGTCGAACAGAACTCGCCGGCCGAATTCTTCGACAATCCGCAGCACGAGCGCACCAAGCTGTTCCTCAGCCAGATCCTGCACTAGGACGATCGGCTGGAGCCGCGACGCTTCAAGGACCCGCCCGGCCATGCCGCGGCGGGTTTTTCTATGTGGGTGCCGGCGCCTCCCCCGCCCTCGGCGTCATCCTCGGCCAACGTGCCGAGGATCTAAGCACGTTGCCCGGAGTCCAACGGTGCGGGGTAAGCGGAGCGGCTGAAGCCAAGGCGCGGGATCCGGCCGCTGCGTGCCAGGTGTCCATCCACGTCGAGCGAATGGATAGACCAGCAGATGCTCGGCACGAGGCCGAGCATGACGGAAGAGAGCGTGACAGGCCACGGCAACCCATTGAAATACCGGCGCCTCCCCCGCTCTCGGCGTCATCCTCGGCCGACGTGCCGAGGATCTAAGCACGTTGCCCGGAGTTCAACGGTGCGGCTCAAGCGGAGTGGGGGAAGCCAAGGCGGGGATGCGGCCGCTGTGTGCCAAGTGTCCATTCACGTCGAGCGAAAGGATAGACCAGCAGATGCCCGGCACGAGGCCGAGCATGACGGAAGAGAGCGTGACAGCACGGCAACCCATTGAAATGCCGACGCTCACCCGCCCTCGGCGTCATCCTCGGCCAACGTGCCGAGAATCTAAGCACGTCGCCCGGAGTTCAACGGTGCGGGTCAAGCGGAGCGGGTGAGCCATGGCACCAAGTGTCCATTCAACTCGAGCGAATGGATAGACAGGCAGATGGTCGGCACAAGACCGAGCATGACGTCGGAGAGCGGAGCCACCGGCGGCGACACATCGAAATGGCACCAGCTCCCCACTCTCGTTTTAGGCAAAGACCGGCGGGACGACAGCTGCCGCCCCGTCTGAGCTCAGCTAATCCGAAATCAGCCCTTCAGCTTGGCATTGCAAAGGCTGTAAAAGCCGCCGCCCTTCTGGATCCATTTCAGGCCGTTGAGGGAGTTGGCGTCCTTGTTCTGGTGGTAGGCGTCGACGCAGGTGTGCATGCGGCCCTTGCCGGGTGTTTCGCTGCTGTATTTCGTGGAGATGGCCGTCGGGAACTTGACGCCCGATGGAGCCTTGGTCGTCGGCTTCTCCGGTTCCTCGCCTGTCGCCAGCGTGACATCGGGCTCGGCGGTGGCATCGGCGCCGCATTGGGCCTTGCGGAAGTCGTTCCACTTCATGTCCTTGGCGGAGCCGTCGGCCTGCGCCGACTTGTACTTGGCGCTGCACTCCTTCATCGACAGCGCCGCGGATGGCGATGCGAAGGCAAGGGCGCCGAGCAGGGAAACGGATGCAAGAATAGTCAGATGCTTGATCATGATCTTCCTCCAATGCCTCGGATGGGGCATGTCGAACTATCCGTCCGGCCGATTTTCTTGTCAACGCGACAATTTGGGCAAGGCCCGGCCATGATTTTCGGTTGCGTCGGAAGGACTTACCGCAGCGAGTGGACCGACGCAGGCCGGCATCGGCAAGAAGATCGACGCGATTGATCACCATTCCAACCGGCGGCCGATGCAAGCCCTGCAAGGCCGCCTCGCCCGCTACGTCCGCCCGAAACACGGACTGAAAATACGCTATAAATATCAATATTATAGCCAGGTTATCCCAACCTGCATTCTCGCAGATGAAGAAAAAATGACGCCATTGCCATTTTTTCGCGTTTTGCCGCTTGCGGGAATCCAGGTGCCTGATTATAAGGGCGCCACCACGAAGGAAGCGCCCTTCGTCTATCGGTTAGGACACCAGATTTTCATTCTGGGAAGAGGGGTTCGACTCCCCTAGGGCGTGCCACTTCTCTCGCGTTTCAGCGAGATCGGATGGTTTAATTTCAAAGACAATCAGTACAATGCAGCGCTTTTCTCAAGCGATGCGCAAATTCGCCTTGGCGTATGCAAAGCGATTGCGCCGCCGTCACTTGGCCGGCGCGGCGTCCGTGACGCGCAGCTGCACACGGCGCGAGCCCTGGTAGTGGTTGTCGCCCAGCGAGCCGGCGACGTGGACGTTGGCGCCGCGTGAGTTCAAGAGCAGATTTCCGAGTTGGGAATCTGCGGCGCGGAAGGCGATGCCGTCGAGGCGGGCGCCGTCCATCGCTTCAAGCGTGACCTTCACATGCTTTTCGCCGACAAGGCGCACGTCGCGGATGCGATGGGCGGGGATGGCGAAGATCGGCTGAGAATGGCCGGAGCCATAGGGCCCCGCCGTCTCCAGGCGGTCGATCAGGTCGAGCGTGGCACCACTGGCGCCGATGGCGCCGTCGATCTTCAGCGTCTCGTTGGCCACAAGCGTCGCAACCGTCTTCTGCGCGCGTTCGGTGAAGAAGCCGCGCAGGCGGCCGAGCTTCTCACGCTCGACGGTGAGGCCAGCCGCCATGGCGTGGCCGCCGCCCTTGACCAGCAGGCCTTCGTCAACCGCCGCGCGCACCATCTTGCCCATGTCGAAGCCGTTGATCGAGCGGCCGGAGCCGGTGCCCTTGCCGTTGGGATCGAAGGCGATGGCGAAGGCCGGGCGTTTGAACTTCTCCTTCAGGCGGGCAGCGATCAGGCCGACGATGCCAGGATGCCATTTCTCATGCGCGGTGACGATGACGGACGCGCCGCTGCCATCGCCATATTCGGCGTAGGCCTCGGCCTCTGCCTCCTGCAACATGTTGGCTTCCATCACCTGGCGGTCGCGGTTGAGCTCGTCGAGACGCTCGGCGATGGCCTCCGCTTCACCGGCGTCGTCAAGCGTCAATAGCCGGCTACCGAGTGCGGCGTCGCTGATGCGGCCGCCGGCGTTAATGCGGGGGCCGATGAGGAAACCGAAGTGATAGGGTGTCACCGGTCCGGCGAGGCCCGCCTTGCGAAACAGCGCCGAAAGACCGGCATTGCCCTGATGGCGGGCGGCGATCAGGCCCTTGACGACATAGGCGCGGTTCAGGCCCTTCAGCGGAACCACGTCGCAAACGGTGGCGAGCGCCACGATGTCGAGCCATTGCAGGAGGTCGATGCTGCGCGCCTTCGGATGGCCGGCCTCGCGCAGCAACCGGAGCGTCGCGACCAGCACGAGGAAGACGACGCCGGCGGCGCAGAGATGCCCCTGCCCCGACAGATCGTCCTCGCGGTTCGGATTGACCAGCGCATGACACTCCGGCAGATCGTGTGTCACCTGGTGGTGATCGATGACGACGACGTCGACATGACGCTTTGCAGCGGCCGCCAGCGCGTCGTGGCTGGTGGAGCCGCAGTCGACGGTGACGATCAGCCGGGCGCCGTTGTCGATCAGCTGGTCGATGGCGGCAGGGTTCGGGCCATAGCCTTCGAAGACGCGGTCAGGGATGTAGATCTCCGACTGCACGCCGAAATGGCTGAGGAAGCGGTACATCAGCGCCGAGGAGGATGCACCATCGACGTCGTAATCGCCGAAGATCGCGACCTGCTGGCGCGTATTGATGGCGTCGGCGATGCGCTTGGCGGCCTTTTCGCAATCGGTCAGTTTGTAGGGATCGGGCATCAGCGAGCGCAGCGTCGGGTCGAGGAACTCGAGCGCCTCGTCGACGGTGACGCCGCGGCCGGCAAGCACGCGGGCGATCAGATCCGGAAGGCCGTGCATCTGCGACATGGCAAGCGCCCGGTTCTGCCCGGCCTGGTCCAACCGCGAAATCCAGCGATTGTCGAGAACGGATTTCTCGACACCCAGAAAGGCGCGCTGTACCGGATCGGCCGGGATATCCATCATGTCACTCCGCTGCCACTACAAGGCCGTTCTACAGAGCCTGGAGGCCAAACGAAAGACGGCGGAGCGCAACCGCGCCCCGCCGCCCACAGAATAGATCACCATGCGGTGACGCCGCGTTTGCGCGGCGTCTTCAAGGCGTAGCCGCGTACCGAAGCTCAGTCCTCCTTCGGACGCTCGATGCGGATCACCTGCGGTTCTCCGACCAGGTAACCTTCGACCTTGATCGCCTCGACCGCCTTGCGCACCGACTCCTCGGTGGTCGCGTGAGTGACGAGGATGATCGTCTGGTGGTGCGACGGAGCGAGGTGCTGCTTGGAGCGTTGCACGATGGATTCCAGCGAGATGTGGTTCTCGGCCATGCGGGTGGCGACGCTGGCGAAGACGCCGGTGCGGTCGAGCACCGTCAGGCGAATGAAATAGCCGCCCTCGTGGCTCTGGATCTGCGCCTTGCGGTAGGGCTCGAGCGACTTGGCCGGGTGGCCGAGCACCGGAACCTGCTGGGCGCCCGGGCGGCTCTTTGCGATGTCGGCGATGTCGCCGAGCACCGACGAGGCCGTGGCATTGCCGCCGGCGCCGGGGCCGACCATCAGGAGTTCGCCAAGCACGTCGGATTCGATCGCCACCGCGTTGGTGACGCCATCCACCTGGGCGATGACGCTATCGACAGGGACCATGGTCGGGTGCACGCGCTGCTCGATGCCGGTATCGGTGCGCTGGGCAACGCCGAGCAGCTTGATGCGGTAGCCGAGGTCGGCGGCCGCATGGATATCCTCGATCGAGATGTTGGTGATGCCCTCGAGATAGATGTCGTCGACGGCGATCTGGTTGCCGAAGGCGAGCGTCGTCAGGATGGAGAGCTTGTGGGCGGTGTCGTTGCCCTCGATGTCGAAGGCGGGATCCGCTTCAGCGTAGCCGAGGCGCTGGGCTTCCTTCAGGCAATCGGCGAACGACAGGCCTTCCTTCTCCATCTTGGTCAGGATGTAGTTGCAGGTGCCGTTCATGATGCCGTAGACGCGCGAGATCGTGTTGCCCGTCAGCGATTCACGCAGCGCCTTGATGACGGGGATGCCGCCGGCGACGGCCGCTTCAAAGTTGAGCAGCGCGCCCTTCTCCTCGGCGATCTTGGCAAGCTCGACGCCGTGATAGGCAAGCAGCGCCTTGTTGGCTGTCACCACGTGGAGACCACGGTTGAGGGCTGCGTGGACGGCGACCTTGGCCGGCCCTTCGGCGCCACCAACGAGTTCGACGAAGACGTCGATATCACCCTTGGTCGCCAGTTCCTCGGGCGTATCGAACCACTCGATGCCGCCGACATCGATACCGCGGTCTTTGGTCTTGTCACGGGCGGAAACGCCGGTAATCAGGATCGGCCGGCCGCATGTAGCGGCAAGCTCGTTGCTGCGCTGCTGAATGATGCGGACGAGAGAAGCACCAACGGTACCCAAGCCCGCAACGCCGATTTTAAGGGCATCTGCCATGGATCGATCCTGAATATGTCATTGATGGCAGCCGCCGGAGCGGCTGCCGTAAGAACTGATGGTATCAGCGGTGAGCGTTCAACGAGACGACATTGTGCATCGTCTGGTCGGCGGTGGACATGAACTTCTTGATGTTGCGCGCCGCCTGACGGATGCGGTGCTCGTTTTCGACGAGCGCCAGACGCACGTAATCGTCGCCCATCTCGCCGAAGCCGATGCCCGGCGCCACGGCAACGTCAGCCTTCTCGACGAGCAGCTTAGAGAACTCCAGCGAACCGAGATGGCGGAACTTTTCCGGGATCTTCGCCCAGGCGAACATGGTCGCTGCCGGCGGCGGCACTTCGAAGCCGGCCTTGCCGAAGCTGTCGACCATGACGTCGCGACGGCGCTTGTAGACATTACGGACTTCGGCGATATCCGAGCCGTCGCCGTTCAGCGCATGCGTTGCCGCGACCTGGATCGGCGTGAAGGCGCCGTAGTCAAGATAAGACTTGACGCGCGTCAGTGCCGCGATCAGGCGCTCGTTGCCGAC
This sequence comes from Hyphomicrobiales bacterium, assembly GCA_900471485.1. Lineage (GTDB taxonomy): Bacteria > Pseudomonadota > Alphaproteobacteria > Rhizobiales > Rhizobiaceae > Rhizobium. The sequence goes on along the minus strand of UCEU01000011.1, from coordinate 8,675 downwards.
GGCAAAGCCCATGCGCCAGCCGGGCATGGAGAAGGTCTTCGACATCGAGGTGAACTCGACGCAGACGTCCATGGCACCAGGCACTTCCAGAACGGATGGCGGCGGGTTGTTGTCGTCGAAGTAGATTTCCGAATAGGCAAGGTCGGAGAGCACGATGATGTCGTGCTTCTTCGCAAACGCGATGACGTCCTTGTAGAAGTCGAGCGTCGCGACATAAGCCGTCGGGTTCGACGGATAGTTGACGATCAGCGCCAGCGGCTTCGGGATCGAGTGCTTCACGGCGCGTTCCAGCGGCGGAAAGAAGCTGTCATCCGGCTCGACCGGCAGAGAGCGGATTACGCCGCCCGCCATCAGGAAGCCGAAGGCATGGATCGGATAGGTCGGGTTCGGGCAGAGGATGACGTCGCCAGGCGCGGTGATCGCCTGCGCCATGTTGGCGAAGCCTTCCTTGGAGCCCAGGGTGGCGACCACCTGCGTATCCGGGTTGAGCTTCACGCCGAACCGGCGGGCGTAATAGGCGGCCTGGGCGCGGCGCAGGCCGGGAATGCCCTTGGACGAGGAATAGCGATGCGTGCGCGGGTCCTGGACCACTTCACAGAGCTTGTCGACGATCGCCTTGGGGGTCGGCAGGTCAGGGTTTCCCATGCCGAGATCTATGATATCGGCTCCGCCCGCTCGCGCGCTTGCTTTCAAACGGTTGACCTGTTCGAAAACATAAGGCGGCAAACGCCGGACTTTGTGAAACTCTTCCATTTCTTTCCCCACGGAAATGCGGCCACCATGACCGCCAATCGAAGTTCGTCCTAATTTCCGGCTGCTTGCGACACGAACTTCAGAATCGCGAGCGCCGTATTCATCAGACTTTCAACGCACGGCGATTCTTTGACGGACCGCCGGGAAGGCTTGAGATTATCAGGAAAATTTCATCTTCCGCTATAGCGGAAGGCTTTGCTTCGAAATCGCCCTGAAGGCAAGGCCTCAATTGTTGATTTCGTTGAGCGTGTCGATGCCGTGATCGGCGGCGAGCTTGCGATATTCGGCGACGCGGCGCTGATATTCGGCTTCCGAGATCGTACCCGCCTTGCGCTGGGCGCCAAGCGCCGTCAGCTTCTTCTGCAGGCCGGAGGCTTCATCGTCGCTCATCTGCACGTTGGCTGCCGTCAGCGGCGCGCCGAAGGACGGGTAGCCATCCGGATAGGTGGCAAGGCCGCTCTGCGTCGGCGCCGCACCCTTGGTCGGGCTCATGACGACGGCGGTCGGCGCCGCCTGTCTGGCCGCGAAGGCGGCCTTTTCTTCCGGCGTCTTCATGCAACCGGCAAGCGCCATGGCCGCGGCGGCGCCGATCAGCGCGATGCGGGTCATGTTTGCGATAGTGCGGGTGCCGTTCATGGTCATGCCGGATATTCCAGATACAGAGCTGCTTCGACTGTTAAATTCGTCGCCCGCACAAAGCAATAGCATGAGCGACAATGTGGAACTTGTTTTATCGATCTTTCCAGATGTACAACGGAAATTACAAGCAGATGCTGCCGCCGGAGGATATGCGTGACCGACAGCAAGCGGGACAACAGCGAGAAGGCGAAAGCCCCGGGTTTCGACGCCAACGACCTCGACCCCTATCTGATGAAGGATCCCGAGGCGATGGCGATGAACTTCGCCCGCGCCATCGAAAACCTCGGCAAGGCGGCTTCCGCGTGGCTTGCACCGCGCGAACGCGGCGAGATTTCCGACAACGCCGTCGACCCGATGACCGACATGGTCAAGACGCTCTCCAAGGTCACCGAATACTGGATTTCCGACCCGCGCCGCACCTTCGAGGCGCAGACGCAGCTGATGAGCAGCTATTTCGGCGTGTGGATGCGCTCGGTACAGAAAATGCAGGGCGAGACGGCCGAGCCCGACCCGGATGCCGGCCGCCAGGACCGGAGATTCGCCGACGAGGACTGGCAGAAGAACCCCTTCTTCGGGTTCCTGAAGCAGGTCTATCTCATCACCGCCGATTGGGCGGAGAAGATGGTGAGCGAGACCGAAGGTCTCGACGAGCACACCAAGCACAAGGCCGGCTTCTATGTGAAGCAGATCACGGCGGCACTTTCGCCGAGCAATTTCGTCGCCACCAACCCGCAGCTCTATCGCGAGACGATATCGAGCAGCGGCGAGAACCTGGTGCGCGGCATGAAGATGCTGGCGGAAGACATCGTGGCCGGGCGTGGCGACCTGAAGCTCAGGCAGACCGACATGAGCAAGTTCGCCGTCGGCCGCGACATGGCGCTGACGCCGGGCAAGGTGATCGCGCAGAACGATATCTGCCAGATCATCCAGTACGAGGCGACGACGGAAACGGTGCTGAAGCGCCCTCTCCTCATCTGCCCGCCATGGATCAACAAGTTCTACATCCTCGACCTCAACCCGCAGAAATCCTTCATCAAATGGTGCGTGGACCAGGGCCACACGGTCTTCGTGATCTCCTGGGTCAATCCCGATGCGCGGCATGCTGAGAAGGATTGGGCCGCCTATGCCCGCGAGGGGATCGACTTCGCGCTCGACACGATCGAGAAGGCCTGCGGCGAGAAGGAGGTCAACGCCATCGGCTACTGCGTCGGCGGCACGCTGCTTGCCGCGACGCTTGCGCTGCACGCGAAGGAAAAGAACAAGCGCATCCGTTCCGCGACGCTCTTCACCACGCAGGTCGATTTCACCCATGCGGGCGACCTCAAGGTGTTCGTCGACGAGGAACAGGTCGAGGCGCTGGAAGCGCATATGCGCGAGATGGGCTATCTCGACGGCTCGAAGATGGCGACGGCCTTCAACATGCTGCGCGCCTCGGAGCTGATCTGGCCCTATTTCGTCAACAACTACCTGAAGGGCCAGGAACCGATGCCCTTCGACCTTTTGTTCTGGAACGCCGATTCGACCCGCATGGCGGCGGCGAACCATTCCTTCTATCTGCGCAACTGCTACCTTCGCAACGCGCTCGCCAGGGATGAGATGATCCTCGACGGCAAGCCGGTGTCGCTCAGCGACGTGAATATCCCGATCTACAACCTCGCGACCCGCGAGGACCACATCGCCCCGCCGAAATCGGTGTTCCTCGGCGGCCAGTTCTTCGGCGGCAAGGTCGATTTCGTGGTCGCCGGCTCCGGCCACATCGCCGGCGTCGTCAACCCGCCCGACAAAAAGAAATACCAATATTGGACCGGCGGCGCCTCCAAGGGCGAATACGACGCCTGGCTGCAATCCGCCGAAGAAACCGCCGGCTCATGGTGGCCGCACTGGCATTCGTGGATCGAAGCCAAGGACGCCAAGCGCGTCCCGGCCCGCAAGCCCGGCGGCGCCGCGCTCAACACGATCGAGGAAGCGCCGGGCAGCTATGTGATGGAGCGGACGTGACGGGGGTGGCGGTGTCTGCTTCCGTCCATAAGCGGACAGTATATGATTACGCGGTGGGGTATTGCTAGCGACGCGGGAGTGGGGCAGCCGGTTTTATCCTAGCGGGATTATCATGCCAACCAATCTCCTTCTCGATGGAGTCAGGAAGCTTGTAGTAAACGCAAGCACTCAAGGAGTAGAATCCCAAGTCGTCAGCAATTTCTTCGCGGTGAAGCTCCCATTCGAACGTGTCAAGGCCATGGCCAGCGCCATACAACATCGCCATCACAGTGAGTTCTCGATAGGGCCCGGGCGGGTACATGAAGCCGGTGGCAACCACTTCCTTTTCGGGAAACGTCCCTTTGATAACGCGCTTGATTTCGAGTTCGGCCCGCACCATCCTCGTCGGGAACTCGGTGTTCGTGAGCAACCCAGACTCGCCTATGAACAGCGATTTCAGCCGCGCCTCGACTATGATCTGCGCCTTCTCACGCATTTCCGCTCGTGGTGGGCAAGGCGACAGGGCGTGTGATGGCGTGAAACTGCTGAACAAAACTGCGAATGATGTGGCCAGCCGCATTCCTGTGCGAGCACTCCAAATCATCACATCGCCTTCCATATCTGATGAACGATGAAGTTTAGACTGCCTCGATTGCGCGTGGCTTGTGATAGTGGGCGGTGGTTCCACTTTTGGCCCGAAGCGGACTTATCGGGACGGCAAGGCTGAGCATAACTTGCAATACCATCGGAGACTACGTTGTGCGTGTTATAAAGATCCTAAGACTTGCTTGCATATTGGCATTCTTAGCCTTCCTGATCGCGTTGGGGTGGTCAGGATTGGAGCTTAACGATATGATTTCGAAGTGCTCTGACAATTCAGCTTCTGACTACATTGCGACTTACCAAGCGCGGCAATCCTACTGTGGAGAATTTGGTGCAAGCGCGTCAGACCCGTTACCATACGGATACTAATTAGCGTGGTCTGGAAATGAGAAGAAGCGTAGCGATGAGATATATAGGCGTGCTCCTGCTAGCCCTACTGTCTTCAACGGCGCGAGCTGACGATCGGGAGGCCCCACATATTGCCGTGAGCTATGGCATTCTTTGGGAAGGCGGAAATCCCTCCGCCGGCCAAGCAGACTGCGCCGCCGACACTGAATGCACGCTAATTGACGACGATCGTATTACGCTTCGGCTCAGTTTGCCACGAGATGTATTCCGAGGCTTCCCACTGCTAACTGTTTTCTGTTCAAATATGGACTGCTCGTTCGGTCATCACAGGTCGACAGTCGAAGTTGGCCTACAACCAGAGTTTCCGATTTTTGAGGGGCCGGGGTTCGCCGCCCGGGAGGCGCAACCACTCATACTTGAGCATCGACGCCAAATAGGCTTGATAAAGTTGGGTTTCAAAACCTTAGGTCGCTAAGATACTCCACCGACCTTGGGGAGGAGTTCAATGTCCGCTCGTGGCGCAAAGCGGTCCGGTCCAACCAAGGGGCTATTCACGACGGCGCGGTGCTGTCCGCTCGAGTTGCATCGCTATCGCCTAGCCGCCGCCCACCTCACTTCGTCGCCTGCGTCCTGACAGTCAGCTTGTTCCCATCAGGATCACGCAGATAGGCAACGAAGGCTCCGTTTGGGCGCTCCGCGGGCGGGCTCTCGATTGCGGTGCCGCCATGCGCGGTGCCGGCGGCGTGCCATGCCAGAACGTGGTCCTGGCTTGCGGCGGCGATGCCGATGGTGCCACCGTTTGCCGCCGTCGCCGGTTTGCCGTCGATCGGCTTCGTGATCATCAGCCGACCGCCCTCGTGCAGATAGATCAGCCTGCCCCGCGCATCCATCTCGCCGGGCTTGCCTCCCAGTGCGGCAAAGGTGGCGTCGTAGAAGCGTCGCGCCCGCTCCAGGTCGTTGCTTCCGATCATGACGTGGGTGAACATGCTGCATCTCCGGTAAGGGTCCAATGTCTCCCATCCAGGACAAGCCGGCCATGGGTCGAGCGCAAGATAGGATGTTTTGCGCCGGCCGCAATCTCTGTTGTCGGCCAGGGGTCAAAGAGGAAGCGGAGTTCGGCGAGCGGACGGCGTTTTCCTCGGGCGCATAAACGCGCGCGGTGTCCTCGATTTCGTTTCGGGCGGGCGAGCCTTACGCGTCAATCGAACGCGATGAGGCTCGCGGGCGATGGCGGCAGCGGCGTGGTCGCGGCGCTCGCGAAGCCGGCCATTCTTGCCATCTCGGCCAGTTCGCGGGCCGTGTAGGCGTCGCCCTTCGGCGTCGTCGCCAGCATTTCCCAGGCGAAGGCGGCGGGGAATTCGGGAGAAACGCGATCCTCATTGGGGACGAAATCGACGGCGATCAGCCTGCCACCGGATGCCAGGCTGGCGCGGGCCTTCTTCAGGAGCGCTGCGCAGCCGTCCATGTCGAAGTGATGCAGGAAGTTCGGCAGCATGATCAGGTCGTAGTCGCGGCCCCAATCGACATCAAAGGCGCTGCCGGCGATGAATGAGAAGCGCGACGCGAGACCCGCATCGGCGGCGTTCTTCTCCGTCAGATCAAGCACCGGCTTCCAGTCGAGCGCCACGATCTTCGCTTCGGGGATCGCCTTGGCGATCTCGATGCCGAAGCAGCCGGGGCCGGCGGCGATGTCGAGCACTTTCCCTGGAGGCGTCTTCCAGCCGGCCACCGCGGCGGCCAGCGCCTGCGCGGCCACACCGGTGAACGATCCCATGGCGCGGGCAAACCGCACCCAGACCGGATTGTCGGGCGAGAGATTGGCGAGCCCGCTTGCGCCGCCGTTGCGCACGCAGGCGGTCGGATCATCCAGGAATAGGGACAGCATTTCCGGCGCCGCGATGAACTCGATCGCGGCCCCCATGAAGGCCGGCGAGCGGCGGCTGAGGAAGACCTGGCTCGAGGGCGTCAGGCCATAGATGTCGCCGTCCTTCGTCAGGAAACCGCCGACGACGAGGAAATCGCAAAGGATTCGGATGCCGCGTTCGGCGCATTTCGTCTCGACGGCGAGCGCCTTGGCTGCGCGTCCCTCGCCGATTTTCGTGAAGAGATCGAGCTCGATCGCCGCCTTGATCGCCGCGGTCTTGCGCACCGCAAACATAGCCTCGACCAGAAGCGCCGGAGAAACCTCGCCGCCTCCGGTATTTTTCGTTGCCACATTTCTGGTCGGAGACATCGGTTTTCCCTCCCTATGCCCAGCGGGCACAACTCTACCATAGCAGAGCGCGGGATGAATTACACGTTTCGCTAATATAATGACCCATTTTCGATCACGTAAAGAAATTGGTTACCATAATTCGTCATCATGCGGATCAGCCGGAAACGAAAACAGGCCGCAATTTGGCCCGTTTGCTCCCGTACCGGCTCCGGCGAAGAAGTGTGCATCAGTCGTACCGCCGGCCAGTGTAACGAGTTCTGAAAGACGAGTGTTATGGCGTTTGCGGTCGATGCTGTCAGTGGTTCCAGGCCCATAGGTACGTCTATTTCTCGTTTCGGTCGCTCATTCCGCCTACTCTCGGGCGCAGCTCTCGTCGGCGCAGGTTTCGCAGCCTCCGCCTGGATCGTCGCCACCATCGCAACCGCGCATGTGATGGCGCCGTTGCCGCATCCAGATACCAGCCCGTTCGCCGGCATCGCGCTTGCGCCGACCCATGTCGCGGCCGCAGCCAAGCCGGCGACGCGCGATATCCATGTCACCAAATTCTCGCGCCTTGGCACGCCTTCGGCCGCCGACAAGCTGGCGGCGGCGCAGAAAAGCGGTCGCGTGCTTGCCTCGGCAGCGCTGAAGGCCGCCTTCGTCGGCCAGTCCGCGCCTGTCGTCGTCGCCGAAGCCGCGCCGAAGCCGGCAACCGTCGCCACGCTGAAAACCAAGGACGACGCCGTGGCCTCGGCCGCCGAACAGGGCGACCGGATCATCATTCCCTCGAAGGAGGAAATCGCCGCCGCCGAGGGCCCTGCCCTGCTGGCGCTCGCCTCTTCGGTCGAACCCACCGAGCGCAAGGCTGCGACACCACCAGCCAAGCCCGCCTCTCCCGTCGAGGTCGCGAGCCTCACCGCCGACAATGACGCAACCGCCGGCGATGGCCGTGCGCCGTTCGATCTGGTGCTGTCCGACCGTACCGACGTGCCGCTGCCGATGGCCCGGCCCGATGGCCTGATCAAGCGCCCGGCACCATCCGACCGCGCCAAGCCCGCCGACGAACCGGTGCTTGCCTATGCTCGTCCCGACGCCGGCGCTTCCGGCAGCGATGACGACATGCCGACGTTCAAGACGCAGCAGCCCTCGCCCGTCGCCCGCAACGGCGTCGCGATCTACGACATTTCCGCCAACACGGTGTATCTGCCGAACGGCGAACGCCTCGAGGCGCATTCCGGCCTCGGTCCTATGCGCGACAATCCGAAATACGTGCACGCCAAGAACCGCGGCCCGACGCCGCCGCATACGTATAACCTGACCATGCGCGAAAGCCTGTTCCACGGCGTCGCGGCAATCCGCCTCAACCCTGTTGGCGGCGCCGGCAACGTCTACAACCGCGTCGGCCTGCTCGCCCATACCTACATGCTCGGCGCACGGGGCGATTCCAACGGCTGCGTCTCCTTCAAGGACTACAAGCGCTTCCTCGCCGCCTTCAAACGCGGCGACATCCGCCAGCTCGTGGTCGTCACCAGCATGCCGCGCAACAAGCCGGGCTCGACGCTGGCCTCGCTGTTCTCCTCGCGCTCCTAAGCCCTTTATCGCTCCGCATCCCCGTCTCGTCACTCGGCGAAACGGGGATGTTCGTTTTCGCGCATCCCTTGCGTATCAACGGCTTAGCCGAAATATCCCGCCCGATTGTCCCCGCTCTGCATTGCCAGCCTTAGACTTGCTTCGTCCCGTCATCGGATACACCGGCAGGCGTGCCGGCGAGGCGGGACCGGCGCCGGGTGTTTGAGGAGGACGTAAGCTCTCTCATTCGGGGTTCGCAGAAAATGGTCTCCCTCCGGGGCTGGCGGACTATCGCGCTTGCGCGCGCTGTCCGTTGAAGTGCCCTGGACGTGCCTGTGAGGCACACAACGCCGTCGCGAAGTTTGAAAGACGGCTGCAGAGGGACCGGAGTTGCGTTCATAAACCGCCGAACGGGGCGCCGGAAGGCACCATATTTTACTTACTCAATCGCGGTGATTTCCAGCGCCCCGTCCGAGTTGAAGTGCAGTGCATGGTGGAACCACGGGTCTTTCGGCGGCGTGGGATCTTGGTGTGTTTGTGGGGACGTGATGGAGACCGGGGATTTGATGATCGAGAGGTCTTGCCGTGGAAT
>UCEU01000030.1 GCA_900471485.1 Hyphomicrobiales bacterium | reverse complement strand
CTGCCCCCGCAACCAATCTTTTTCTAAATGAAATCAGCTTCATACCACGTGGCGGTGCGGTCATCGAAGTTCAGATGGCCCAAAGCCTAATCGTCACCGGATCGTCACACTAACTTGATCTCCATCCAGGCAGCTAGACGACCTTGATTCCGTCATGGGGCAGCCGCGGTTTCCATCGCAATCCAACTCCGTCGAGTTCCGACGTTTCCCCGTTTGCTGCGATGAACTGTATATCACATTCCACAAACGCGCGATAGAAGGCGTCCCGGGGCTTCGCTGATCCTTGGTCCACTTCCTTCTCGAATCTCTGGACGGTCCGCACGTTGACCCCCGACTTCGCCGCAAGATCATCCTGCGTCCACCCGAGCATCATCCGTGCCGCTTTGCACATTGCAGGCGTAAGAACCGTAGACATTTCACTGATGGAGCGGCTTTAGCATGAGCTGTCAAATATGCCGCATAAACCGACAAAAATGTCTTGTAAACCGCTAAAAATGGCGTAGCTTAGTCCGGTGACATCCAAACGAATCAATTCGCCTTCGGGTCATCGCATGCTAAGGTTTGGCCTTCGGAATGCCGAGGAAATCGATCATGAAAGCGTGGATACTTTCTGACCTGCATTTGGAGCCTTCCGTGGAGACCCTCGATGAGTCCGCCATCCCTGAGGCCGACGTCTGTATTTGCGCAGGTAACGTCAGCTCCGCCGGCATGGCAGCGGGGCTTCGGCTTCTCGGGCGTTCCCTCTGCGCAAGAATGCCGGTTGTGTTCGTTCCCGGTACGCATGATTACAAAGGGCGATCGATACCCGAGGTTAAAGCGGATGCCCTTGCCGAGGCGAGTCGCTTTCCAGATCTGCATTTGCTCGACGAGCGGACTCTCATTCTTCGCGGCATCGCATTCGTAGGCGCGACCCTCTGGTCGGACCTGTGCCTCTTTGGTGATCGACGGGAGGCTATCGAGCAAGCGCGACGAAGTAGGGATTACATCGAAATAAAGACGTCGGGGAAGCCAGACCGCAAGCGTTTCAGTCCGCAGCAAGCAATACGTCTGCACGAGCGTGCGAGGGGCTTCATTGAGGACCAGCTTTCTCGCTTAGAAGGCATGACGACCGTTGTTGTGACCCACCATGCGCCGTCTCTACGGTCCATGCCGGAGCGCTACATGAATGATCCGCTAGCGCCGACGCTTGCTTCCTCGCTTGAGGGACTGATTATGGAAAGGCAACCCGACCTTTGGGTCCACGGGGGCGTGAGCGGGGAACGAAGCTATTCGATAGGCTGCACGACAGTGGTCGCGAATCCGCGGGGGTTCGGCCGGCTCCCATACGGTCATTCCATAGGGAAAAGTAGTTTAGCCTCGGAACTGGTGATTGATGTGGGAGGTCGGTTCTCGTCCGGTCCATTATCCTGTTCTGAGAATGAGAGTAGGTTAGACGTTTTTGCCACTGACGCGCGTTCTCTTGTTAGGGAAGGAGTCCCGGCATAGATCGCGGCACACACCAAGGTATTTTTAGAACGCAGGGTCTTTGTTTCATGTATTTTCGGGTGTGACGGACGGAGTCCCGACTGTGTGGACACTCGAGGGGTGGCTTTTCATAGAGCCGGCAGGTTGTCATGAGCTAACCTTGATGAACCGTCTTCTGACATATCCAGCCCGACACTTTTGTTGGTGAATAGGCTGAGCAGTCGTTGGATGATCAGGCATTTGCGGTGGAACATCAGGCCGGAGTTCTCCGGCCGCGAATTTGTACCGGCTGGCTGATTACAACGTAGCTTTCTTAGACGCCGCTATCGAGCTTGGCCCCCGTAGCACAAGGTAAGTACAAGCGAGGCTTCGGGGAGCTGGACTCCGCGCTGACGATTGATCTTCTGGTGCATGAGCCTTGGTCGCATCTTCGTTCGGCCATTCAAGACCGTAGAGCGGTCTGCAGACTCTGAGGCGCTCGCGACGTCGACAATTTGCCGGAACTGATTGGGAGGCCCGAGTCGCTGATAGCGGAGCCGGCCGGACGCACACTTGACGATACGAAAGATTTCCAAGTGGCGGTGTCCGACCGACACCAAGTTATGGATTGCTTGAATTCGAGACGTTGATCAAGCGAACGAGTATGTGATCGCTTGAACTGGGCGTGGCGAGCGGCCGCTTCCAAAAAGGTTTATCCGCTGAATAGCGTTTGCCTTCGTGGCACTCTCCATAGTTCCATTGCTTTGCCGCAGCACCGACATCCGGGCAGACCGCTAGGTTTAATGAAACGGCTGTCTTTTTTAATTGATCCGGGCGATGGGTGAGCTTTCGCTTGTTTTCGCCAAAGACCAGGCGAAAATCGTATCCATTGGCGATCGCTCAGCCGGAACCTGTCGGCGAGCTAAATAGTCTTTATTCCCGAGTTCGGCTGCGACGGTTTCCACCTCACGCCGGTCCCCTCAAGCTGGCTGGCTTCGACGTTCGCCGCGATAAACTGAATTTTCTGTTCATCGAAGACCCGGCGGAGCTTTTCGTTGGCTTTTGCGGTGATCGGACGTTTTCCTAATTCAAAATCGCTCAGCGCCTTTTGGGTGATTCCCGCCTTCGTGGCGAGTTCCACTTGACTCATCCCAATGAGCGCTCGCGCGGCCCGGATCAGATCGCCTGTCAACAAAGTCGTCATTGCCTGCAGAAACGGGTTATCTCGAGACAAGTCAAAAAAGACGTAAAATACGTAATAAAGCACTTGAAAAAAGTTAATAAAGATGTAATCAAAGACACCAGACGCCTTGGAACGGGTGCCGATTCTACAAAGCATCAGATGCGGGATTGCGGAGATCACCATGAAGGCAACTCAAACAGGGATATTCCTCGGCGACAATCGCAGGATACTGCTGGCGAGACTGCAGGCCCTCGTAACGGATTTGGCGGCGACCGACTTTCCGCACCCCTCAAGTATTCCGGTGATGATCGACAATTGGAAAGTCGGTAGGCGAGAGGTTCCTTGCCTTCTTGGAAATGCATTCGGTCATCCCACTATCGTCGACGGTGGCGCGTCTATCTCGTCCGAGCTTTTCTATTTCGATCCTGAAGGCGGGATCGCCCGCACACTTTCACGGTGGTATCGCCTCGGCGCGCCTTCCCACCCGAAAATATAGCGGACATTGCCCGACCGCCGTTCGACGGGGTCATTAATTTCGATATCGGTCGATCATCGGCAACCGAAGCATTTCGGAACGCATTGCCGTGCGCCCAAGGAGTTGAAAGCGTTGCCCACACTCATCCACGCTTTGGCGCTCTCGATCGTCAAGCGAGTACTCAGACCTTACATCGATCGCGCCGACGCAAAGTTCCTGGCGACCATCGTCGTCGGAACTGAAGGATTGGCGGACGCCATCGAAGTGGCCTGCGATGTTGTGCTGAACGGCAAAGCGAAGGCCGGAAATTTCCCTGGCGGCCGCGACGCAATCATCGAACAATTCATCGACCCAAAGAAAACACAAGGATTGTTGGCCAAGTTACAGGAGCCCAACTCGCTCGTTCTGATATTCCGGGACATACAGCACGTCCCCCATCCAATTCGAGACTTCGCAGACGTCTATTTCGTTGTCGATGAGTTAGATTCACGCCTGGTGCAGGCGGCGATCTTCCAGGCGTTTGCGACCGAAGTCTCGTTGGACGATGCACGATTTATTGCAGGACATCCATTCCAGGACTGGTCGGCGGCGTTCCGAAAGGGGCGGCCGGTCGAGCGGTCGATGAGGCTTCTCAGAGAGAGGGAGGAGCAGAAAAGGCTTTCGACGACGGAAGGTTCATCGCGTCTTGAGGAGCTCCATGGCTACGGCGAGGCGAAGGAGTGGGGTCTTCAATTAGCACGCGATCTTGCTCTCTATCGACGGGGCGAGATCGCTTGGGCAGACGTCGAGCCGGGCCTGCTGCTGTCCGGCTCGACAGGCGTTGGGAAGACCAGGTTTGCCCAGGCTCTCGCGATCACGTGTGGCGTACCTTTGGTTCACGGTTCCTACGCGCGATGGCAAAGCGAAGGACATCAAGGCGATATGCTTGCCGCTATGCGCGCTGCTTTTGCAGCAGCACAGGCCGCGGCACCGGCTATCCTGCTCGTCGATGAGCTCGACAGCTTCGGATCGCGGTCTAACCAAGATAGCCACGCACGCTCGTATACCCACCAGGTCGTGAATGGCTTTCTCGAGTGTTTGGACGGGGCGATTGCGAGACCGGGCGTTATCGTCATCGGAACCACCAACTATGCCGAATTGATAGACTCCGCGATCCTTCGTCCGGGAAGGTTCGGCCGTCACATCTCCATCACGCTTCCGGATGCGGAGGCTCGGCTCGCCATTTTGCGACAGTACCTCCCGACGATCATCCCAAGTAACCAGGAAACGCGATTTGCAGAGGAAACGGAACAGATGTCCGGCGCTGAGATAGAGCAACTGGCACGACAGAGCCGCCGCCGCGCTCGGGGCTCGAACCGTGCCGTCGCGTTCGACGATGTGCTCGCGAGCTTGCCGGAAACGCATGTCGTCCCGCCGGATCGAATGGCCATTCTGTCGATCCATGAGGTCGGACATGCTGTTGTCGCTCTTGCTTTCGGCCGAACCATCGAATCCATCAAGATCGCGGACCGCTACCGTGTCGACGCAAGTCGAGGTGTCGATTTAGGGAGCGTTCGCCTTGAGCAGGCTGGTCTTCGCCGGACAGCTCGATCTTATCACGGAGAAATTTGCATCGCTCTGGCCGGGATGGCTGCGGAGATCGAGTTCGTGGGCGAGCATGGCGAAGGCGCGGCCGGCTATCCGGACTCGGATATGAACAAGGCGACGTATTTTGCCACCCTCGCTGAGGGCGTCCTCGGTTTCGGCGACACGCTTGTCGTAGAGCGGAACCCCTTCGATTTCGACGAGGTATCTAGGCTCCGGCAGAGAAGCCCGCACCTTTGGGCACGTGTGGATCGATTGCTGACGTCAAAGATGCGCGAAACTCAAAAAATCGTCGCCGACAATCGTTCAGCGATCGAGGCGCTCGCGGCCGAGCTCATTGTTCGGAAATCGATGACCGGAGTGGAGGTCTCAGAATTCTTGGGGTCGATGGATTGGACGGTCCTGACGGCGACGGAACTCGCGAAGCCGGAACGTGACGATGATTCTGCGTGGCAACTACCAGCGGAGAGGGTAAGCCGATGAAGATTTGGGTTCTGTCCGATCTCCACCTCAATGTCAGCGAGCTAGCGGAACTCGAGATTCCGGAGGCAGACGTCTGTGTGGTCGCCGGCGATATATTCACGCATAACGTCGTTCCGAGCCTCCGATGGCTTGACGACCGCATCACAGCTCACATGCCTGTGGTTTTTGTTGCGGGCAACCACGAGTTCTACCACGGCAGCATCATGCAAGGGCATATCGCGGCGACCCGCTATGTTCCAAGGGGAGAAATCCATTATCTCGAGAACAGGTGCGTGGAGATCGACGGGGTCGTGTTCGCAGGCGCGACGCTCTGGACCGATTTCGACGGGTTTGGACCGGAATGGTCGCAACAGGGAATGCAGAATGCCGCCGCCGCGATGAACGATTTCCGGCTCATCGCCTTCGATGAAGAGCCGTTTAGGCCAATCCATTCGCTGAAAATTCATCAGGAAAGCCGACACTTTCTGGCGGGTGTCCTTGACGAACATCGAGATCGGAAAGTGGTCTTCGTGACCCATCATGCCCCGAGCATGCTGTCGGTCGAGGAGAAATATAGGACCGATCTGCTCACCACGGCGTTCGCATCGAACCTCGAAGACTTGATGGCACCGGGCGGCCCGGCTCTATGGATACATGGCCACGTCCACCACTTCGTCGATTACCAATTGAACGACACCCGAGTGATCGCCAATCCACGTGGGTATCCACGGGAGGAGTGCTATCGGCAATTCGAGGGGGGTTTTGTCGTCGAAATCTGACATCTCGCAAACTGGCTCCATCGCGTTGTCGCAGAGAAGGCGGATTTCATGGCTAAACGCGCGCGGTCATCCCCAAAAGGCAATCCAACACCGACTGCTTTGCCCGGTTCGCTGGGGGAGGCGCTCGACGAGATCGGATTTCGGCCCTTGGGACACCGGATCGTCGTGGGAAAGCAAACCGCGAGCCCTCCCGGGCTTTCGAAGGACTGGGCGGTTTGCGCAATCGAGTTCTTCCGGTCTACGCTCCCTCGCGCTGCGAACGGCAACTGGCAACATCACTCCATCGCCGCTCACGAGGTGGCTTGCCAAGCCTTGGTGAAGTTGGGGCAGGCCACTGTCACCGACGGCGGTGCTAAACCAGCCTCTGACCCCCGGTTGCCGGCGGTGCTTCCGCGATGGGACGACATAACAACGGCCGTCGTGTGGGCAGCCAGCCGGTCGGGACTGCTTAGATATCGGCGACGTGGGAAAACGGGTCTCACAAGAAAAACGTCACCGCTTCCGAAGGCGAACATCCGGTCTCGATATGGATGCCCACCTGCCTACCTGGCGGCGGAGGCATTTCCAGCCTTCCATGCCTTGGGACTGATTAAGCATAGCAGCTGGACAGCTGCTGCCGAAACGATCCTTTGGCGCGATGACCCGTTCGAGGCGAGCATGAATTTCGCGAAGGATCGCCGCTTCACGAAGGCCCTCCATGTTGCGCTGACCAGCGTCCCAGACGAGATCGCGGCGAAAATCAGGGACATATTGGCGTTGCCCGCAAACGAAGTCGACGGGTTGGTTGAGTTCGCGCGGCAGTATGCGCACTACAGCGCGACGAAAGACGAGGCCTTGAGTTTCCTGCAGGATCAAAGTCACCGCTTGGTGTCCGAAGTATTCGCAAGACGTTGGCGCTTGGAAGACGGTTGGCTCTCCGCTGAGGAATGCGAACGCGTCCTGTTTTTCGAGCTAGACCCGCTGTCAATCCAGATGAGCGTGGAATTTTGCAGACGGTTCAATCCTGTGACGTCCGGTTGACGTCGAGTGATGAATTTCAGCGCTTTCAAACGGAACGATCCCAATGAAATTATGGCTGATGTCCGATTTGCACCTTGAGTTCGGGGTGCCGTTCAACCATTCACCGCCGGAAGAGACGGATGTGGTCGTGTGCGCAGGGGACATCTCGACCAAAGGCATCATACCCAGTCTCCGATGGCTGGCCGATACTATCGCGTCCGATATCCCGATCGTTTTCGTCGCCGGCAATCACGAGTTCTATGGCGGCTCTGTCCAAGAAAACATCCGCGACGCCCGCGAGTTCGCGAATGTGTTTCCCAATATCCATTTTCTCGAGAACGAGGCAGTCGATATCGGGGACGTGCGGTTTATCGGAGGGACCCTTTGGACCGACTTCCAGCTCTTCGGCCGTGAGGCTGCGTTCGCAATGGCCGACGCGGAAACAGGCATGAATGACTACCGCCGGATCAAACTCACCAAGCGACCGTACAAGAAATTCAAACCGATCCACGCCTTTCGGAAGCATCAGGAAACCCGTGCTTTCATCGCTTCGTCACTTCAGGAGGGCCAGGGACGGACTACGGTTGTCGTAACGCATCATGCTCCGTCCAGCCGATCGGTTCCGGCGTGGTATCGAGATGATCCGGTCGTTGCATGCTATGCTTCCCATCTGGAAAGTCTTATCCTCGATGCGCAGCCGGCACTCTGGATACACGGTCACCTTCACAACCGCAGCGACTACAACATCGGACAAACGCGAGTACTCAGCAATCCTCGGGGATATCCGGGTGAACGAACTGGGTTCGATCCTGGCCTCGTCGTGGAGATCGGCGCTAATCCTGAATCGAACACATCGGGTGACGATTAGTCAGAGGCTCTTGGGCGCGACGGACACTCTGCCCGACGTGGAAACCGATCAGCCGTAGCCACGTCCCTAAGACGCTGAGTCCGCGTCACCTTTGAGTTCATCTCGGGTTTCCACTGCGAGATCGTGCAATGCCTGCGTATCCTCAGGATCGAATTCTGCCGACAGAATGACGGTGAGGAAGGCCGCTCGTGCGATTTCCTTTTTGGAAGCCGACGGATGCCGCTCCTTGACGGAGTCGATCAAATCTTTGGGTTTCATTCCAGGCACCACCAGTTCCCTGATGGTGCCAGAGATTTCCTCGATCTCGCGTAGTTTCTTTCCTCGCATGCCTGCCTCCGCTGTAGGCGGCAACAATCTCACATCCTGATTTGCTTTGTATGACGGGAGCCTGCGCCCAGCACAGCAAGCAAGCTCCGAACCGACTTCACGCGGCGACGGTTGCCAGCTTCGCCGCTATCTCAGCGGCTTCCAACCTCGCTGACGTCTTGTAGGGATAATGCGTCCAGCACCACCACTCTTGCTCTTCGCCCTTTCCGAAGCCGAACCCGGCCCAGTCTCCGCAGTGGCATTTCCGTGCAATCAGGACTGGCGCGCGTTGCAATGTTTTCCGGTCGATGTCACTCATAAGACTTCCTTCAAGACCCATCCGGCTTTCGGCCGCTTCCAACCTCGTTTCGAAGCCCGCACATCCGCCTCGGCGACGGCCATGCGCTTCGCGTTCATCAGCCCGGTCGCCCAGACCGTGATCCGAAATTTTCCGACCGCGAAGACGTAGCGGTCCAAGTTCGGTCTGCGGCCCGTCGCGTAGCCCGCTCTGAACACGGTCCTCGCGATCGGTTCACTCACCTGTTCGCCAAGTCTTGGTTTCTCGACGCTCCACCATTTTCGAAAGGCGTCCTCAAGGCTCTGCTGTTGTTGAGGTCGCACTTTGTCCAGCATCTCAGACGTCCCGCTCGAATTTCGGTGTCCATCCACGCGTCATGCCACGGCTCATGGCGACTTCCGCGAGCGCCAGCTGCATCCTCAGATGCTTGATGTCTCCGAGGAGCGTCGCGATCGTCGCCTTGGCATCGTCATCATGGAAGGCGAGGGCGGCCTCTACCTCGTAATCCTGATCTACTTGTTTTGCGGAGTTACTCGACATGGTCTGCTTCTTTCAGGATTTATTGGCAATCTCGAACTGCCGCGTCGATAAGGCGAGGACTGGCGAACCAACGAGCGACGAGGCAGTGGGCTGTTGCCGAAAGCCGACAAGCCTCGCGCCAGAGTGTTCCGTCGGAGCCCGCATCATCGACATCTTCCCGAGCTTGTTAAAATATGTTCCTATTATGTTCCGTTTGATCGTCGAGTCAACAATGATGAGATACCGTAGCCGAGGATGACCCTTGAAGGTGTAAAGCCCGCCGACCATGGCGGGCTTCCGTCGTTCCAGCGTGTCGCTCAAAGGGCGACTATTCCAACCGGAACGGCAGGGCCTTCCGCACCGCTACTCAGCCACGGCTCCAGCGAAAGAAGGTCTTCGATAGATGGATCGAGAACAACTTCCCCTCCCACCTGCGAACGAGCCTCCGGTCTTGGCGCACCGAGACGATCGCGAATGATTTCGACATACTCCGGGGCACGCTCTATGAGAACCGATCTCCGATCGAGCCGATTGCACACCGCGCCGACGGTGCCTGACCCCGCGAATGGATCGAGAACCGTCTGACCTGCTTTGGACAGACCGAGGACGAGACGCTCGACGAGCTCCTCCGGGAACTGGCAAGGGTGGGCCGTCTTTTCGGGATGCCGGTTCTTCACGTTGGATATCTCCCAGACGTCGCCCGGATTTTTCCCAAGCGGGTTTCCGCTAAGCTCGCCTTTGTTGGGGCCCTTGTAATGCCGTTTGTTGGGGTATTTCTGTGGAACGCGTATGCTGTCCAGATCGAAATGGTAGTCGCTGGACTTCGTAGCCCAGACGACGGTTTCGTGCCTCCCGGAGAACCGCTTCGTGCAGTGCAGTCCGTGACCGAACGTCCAGACGACCCGACTTCTGATTTTCATCCCCAGGCGGCGGAAGATGGGAATGACGATGCTGTCGAGCGGTATGATTTCCGAGGCGTCGACCCAGTTTCCCACCTGCCAGCAGATTGAACCGTGGGCACTGAGGACACGGAAGCATTCCTCGATGATGCTTGTCTGATATTCGACGTAGGTGTCCAGCGCCGAGCGCGTTTCATACGGCTTGCCGACATTGTAGGGCGGACTGGTAACGACCAGGTCGACCGAGCCATCGGGGATTTCGGGCAGGATTGCCGTGCAGTCGGCATTGTGGAGCTCGCAGAGGCCGGTAGCCTCCGCGTTCCCGCGAACAGGTTGGTAAAGCATGGATATCTGATTTTCCTTGAGTTGAGACGCTGTCCCAACGGGCTGATGTATCCATGGTCATCCGGATTTTCGCGATGCTCAAGTCCCTGAATTTGGATTTCGCAAAATAGTTTTGAGCAGTGCGTTGCGGCGGCGAGGTGCGATCGCTTCGCGTAATAGCGGACAGTTCCGGCGATGGCGATCGCACCACCCAACTTTAGAGAGGCAGGGTGGAAAGGCTGGGAAGTGGACCCAGCGTCAGAAGACGAATTTCACGTTCCGGTTCCTGGTGTGTAGGGTCGTAAATCCAGTCGCTCGCATAAAGGTTGCCGAGATACTCGTCGGTTTCCGCATCGGCTGCCTTTTCCAGGACCTCGTGCTTCCACTCCGGCACGCCGCCGAAGAGTCGGAACTCGGAGTGCGTTACGGTTTCGCCGCTTCGCGTCTGCACCCAATAGCCGATGGCATCGATCGCATCCGCAGCTTCCCAAAGCTTGAACTTGCGCGGTCGATGAGACGCCCTGTCGACATCCTTCCCACGAAACCAGCCTTGCTCCTTCTTGAGATCATCGAGCTTCGAGGCGACAGCTGTTGCCAACGTGCCATCCCCGATTATCGCTTGGCCAGCGCGGTACTCTTCTTCTTCCTCGTCGAGCTCGAACTCTACCTCTACCTCGGACGTACACGTCCCCGGGGAATAATGTACAGGGCTTCGCACGCCGTTGTCGTCGGTCGACCATATCATTCCGCCGACGGCAGGAAGTCCGCTCGCGCCCATGTACCGTCCCCGCGTCTTGCAGACTTCGTGGTCGGCCATATCGTTGAGCTCTTCGGCGAGATATGCCAAGTCTCCAAACATCGACGTCGTGAAGCCATAGCCAGCTCGGTAGGGCGTTTCGTCCCATTCGAACACGCGCTCATCGTAGAGCTTCGTGGTCACAGAGCCGTCTTTGCCAACGATATGGGTCAAGCAGCCCTCGAACCTCGGGGCCGCATGGAAGTCGATGTGATGCCATGTGCCGGCAATCACGATCTTTTGCGCGCCGTCGTCGAAGAAGGTCGAAAATACATCGATGAGACGCTCTCTGTAGCGCTCGATCAGGCCATCCAGCTGGCCTCCGGGCGTCGATGGGACCCCGTTGATATACCCCCGGACAGTGTCGCCGTGGACTTCGATCGCAGCGTCCGGTCCAACGAAGACCGGCCGAGCGAAAATGTCGGGAGCAATCACACGGTTGGGACCAGTGTTTTCGGACTGCACCGCTTTGAAATCCGGGTTGCTGTAACGCGAGAGACGGTAGAGATCATAAGAGGCCATTGAACTCAATTCCTGTTGGACATGCGATACCGTTCCGGCCAGGGCTACTGGCCAGTTGGATCGTGATTGATCGGGTGATTGCCGCGAGCGGCTTCTGAATAAAGTGTTCTGCGGATTTGCGTTGGCCGCAAGGGGTGAAAAAGCCGTAAACGGACAATTATGTGGAGGTACTGAGGTGGGCTTCGGAAAACGTGCGACGCAATCCCGTCGACCGTCTTCAGCAGCCGTCCAAAGCCTTGATGCGCGAAATCAGGGTGCGGCCGTAGAGGTAGACTGTCTCGACATCCGCACGTCCTTTGGTTGACGCTCTTTCCAAAGCGGTGCCGACCGGTGACCGGCAAGCTGTCGCATGGCGAATGCTCGAACCTCTAGTCCAGATGTGAGCAGCACACCAGTTACGCTACTAACCGCCATGTTACATGCCGTTTACCGTTACGTACTTGTGCCGAGAGATTGAACCGTCAGTGTCCGATTGAGGCTGGATGCGCCAGCGCCGGTAACGCAAGCCAAATTGCGATAGCACGGGAAAGATCATGCCTCGTTCTCTTTCGCATCTCGGAATTTCGATATTCTTCGCCGCTCTGGCATCGGCTTCGGTCGTTCAACCTGCGGAACCACCCGCACTCTCACCCGGCTGGAGCAGGGCGCTACCGCCCGGACCGGACACACGCGTCAAGATTACGGAGGCCTATGCAAAACTCATCGGCAAGGAGACTTACTTCTGGGTCTGGCCGATGGCGAACATCTACAACCGCCGCCTGACGTTCAAAGACGTGCCGGAGCCGATGATGAACGGGCCGGTTCCAATTGCGCCTCTTAATACCGTCGCCATGCTGACCGACTACATCACACCTGATGAGCGAGCTGTCGCGTGCCCGAACCAGGACGTCGTCTACGGAGCAGGTTCTCTCGCGCTCGATGTCGAGCCCGCCGTAGTGCAGGTGCCGGATTTTGGCGACCGCTTCTGGGTCTACCAGATGGTCGATCTCAGAACTGACAGTTTCGTACAGCTTGGCAAAATGTATGCGACAACGCCGGGCTTCTACCTGCTGGTCGG
This sequence comes from Hyphomicrobiales bacterium, assembly GCA_900471485.1. GTDB lineage: Bacteria > Pseudomonadota > Alphaproteobacteria > Rhizobiales > Rhizobiaceae > Rhizobium. The sequence continues at coordinate 118,032 of UCEU01000030.1, read as the reverse complement.
GCCGAATTGGAAAGGTGAGGTTCCGAAGGGCATCACCAAGGTCTTCCGTTCGCCCACCAATACAGGTTTCATGGCACCACGGGTCTTCCAAGATGACACGCCTGAGGACAAGAAGGCGATTCAGTCCGTTATTCAGCAGGTCATGATCTATCCGCTATCAAAGTACGACGGTACGATGAAGCGCACCGACTGGACCAAGCTGAAGGTCTTGCCCGCTCAAAAAGACGGGGAAACCGAAAGCCGGTTTGTCTTCCCGGAGAAAATTCTCGATCAGTTGACGGCTATCCTTGCAGATGCGCCGCCTTTTCCAGGGGAGGAAGCGCGTTATGCGCAAGTGCTCGCCGTCGTCGAGGCCGCGAAGAGCGATCCGAAGCTCGGCGCAGCGTTGGAGGCGGGCGCAAAAGAGGCTGAGGATACGCTGGTCACGCCGCTATTCCAGTTCCGAAACTACGGCCAGCAACTGCAGCACAATTGGAGCACCATTTCCAACGAGGCCGCATTCGGCACAGACTACTTTACGCGAACGGCGGTCGCCAAATCCAACATCCTCGTCAACTCGCCAAACGAAACGAAATATTTCTATCAGGACCTCGACGCTGCGGGAGAAAGGCTAAACGGTAAGAACAACTACACCGTCACCTTTGCCAAGGGCGCGACCCCGCCTGTCAATGGCTTCTGGTCGATGACGCTTTATAACGAGCATCATTTCTTTTCTCCCAACGACCTGGATCGCTACTCCCTTGGCACCAAAAACAAGGGATTGAAACACAATGCCGATGGATCATTGACACTCTACGTCCAGGCAAGCTCGCCGGGCAGTGACAATGAAGCCAATTGGCTGCCGTCTCCGCGTGAGGACTTCTCCCTGTACATCAGAGCCTACTGGCCGAAAGCTGAAGTCATGGAGGGCTCATGGTTACCGCCAGCGGTGACAAAGCACGACTGAAACTTCCAGCGGAATGGCGGAAGGCTGCTGCGGCACATTGGCGGTGGGCCGGGAGCGGCCAATCCAAGCTTCGTAAATGTGTGAGGGAAACACCGCTTACGACTGGGCGGCTACTGTTCACCTAAGGCCACTCGATGATCCGCAGATCGCAGCGGCAATTGTAGCCTTGGATCGACGACGTGGGAAGTCTAAGCGATAGACCGCGAGTGACGAGCAGCGCCAAGCTATCAAACCTCCACGTCGGCACGGCGTGGGAGATCGCTTTAACTTAACGCTGATTTCAATACTGGGTTGCGCGGGTCTTCGGGAACGTTTTACTGTCGGGCGTCTGGGGAAATTTCAATGTCATCGGTATCCCGCCTGCTTCTCACGAGCCTTTTCTCGGCTTCGCTCGGTTTTAATTGCCTCGCAGAAAGCCCGACGTCCTCGGGAACGGGTTTCGCCGTTACTTCCGATGGGTGGGTGTTGACCAACGCCCATGTCGTCGAAGGGTGCCAGAGGATCGAGGTCAAAGGGAAAGGTGATGCGGCCGACCCTCGCATCGACGCGACCAACGATCTCGCCTTGTTGAAGATCGCCAGCCCTGAAGCTTTGAAGCCGACCGTTTTCCGTCGCGCCCCAACCCGGCTCGGTGAAGACCTCGTCGCTATCGGCTATCCGCTCGCAACACTTCTGGCCGACTCCGTGAAAGTCACGACGGGCAACGTCAATGCGCTTGCCGGGTTGAGGAACGACACTCGATATCTTCAGATTTCGACGCCGATCCAGCCAGGCAACTCAGGTGGCCCAGTTGTCGACCGGGCTGGGTTTCTGATGGGCATCACGAGTGCCACGCTCTCGAAGCAAACGGCAGATGCGATCGGGATCACAGCTCAGAACGTGAATTTCGCCATCCGCGCATCGGTAGCCGATCTCTTCCTGCAGTCACAGGGCATATCCGCCCAGTCGGGCGACGCCGACAAGGACCAGCCGGCGCTGTCGACGGCTGATCTGGCCGACAAGGTCACACCCTCGGTCTTCCAGGTCCTTTGCTACGGGAAGCCGGATGCCGAAGCCTCGGTCAAGCCTGCCGAGATGCCCACCAGTTCACCGCCACCGTCTATCGCCGCGTCTTTGATCGACGCCCGCGGCTATGACGCGATCGGTTTCGACTACCGCGCGGTGAAGGACGTCTCGTTTTCCGAGTGCCACGCGACCTGCGAGGGCGACGGCCAGTGCAAGGCGATTACCTACAACACCAAGTACGGCGTCTGCTTCCTCAAGAACAACGTCGTGGCCCTGATCAGGAACGGCGACGCCGTTGCATCGTATGCATCGACCAAGGCGGCGGACGTCATAATGTCTGACTTCACCAGCTATTCCGGGATGGACCTGCCTGGTGGAGACTACAAGCGATTAAAGGGTAGCAATTATTTGCAATGCTTCACGGAGTGCATTGGGGACAACTCGTGCAAGGCGTTTTCCTACGTTCCCAAGAAGTCGGAATGCTGGTTGAAAGACGCACTTGGGAAACCGCGCGCTGCTAAGGGCGTCGAATTGGGTGTGAAGTAATTTTCAGCGATGGAAAGCCAGCATGGACGATGATTGGTCTTTGCGCGAATGCCATTACCGAGACCTGAATTCTTAACGAGCGGTTTGCGGTCATGAACCGAAACTTTGTCTCAGGTCTGGCTGTTGCGGGTTTCAAGGGGTCCTCAAAATGCTTACCAAGCAGAGCGCCGACGACGAGATGTGTGCGTCGTTCTGCACGCAGGTCACCGAGGTTCGCAGGCAGCTAGACTTGCCCAACTAGCTCCACGCCGTGTTAAACCACGCATATTTGGCGGGAGGTTGATCAAAAGGCTCGATAAAGCGCGTGACTTGGCTCAACGCCTTTCTGTGCCCGCCACACAGAACGGCGCTACTACCTTATCAACCCAAGCCTGACGGCCGTCGCCACGGCTTGCGTCCTCGTGACAGCCTCTAGTTTCTGCATTGCCGTCTTGAGATGGCTGTTCACCGTGTGGAATGATAGGTCAAGTATCAGTGCGGTCTCGTCGGTGCTTTTGCCTGCTGCGGACCAGGACAGGCACTCTGTTTCTCGCATCGTCAGCAGTCTAAGGTTTTCGGATGTCCTCCCGTACCTGTCGAATGCCTCCATCAATTCCAGTACGAGGGAGGGCAGTTTGCTTCCGTCGACCGGATTGTGGCCGGACAAAATGAGCGCATGATGCTGGCGCTTGGCGTCGTAAAGCGAAATCGCGACGGTGTCTTTAAAACGCTCGCAGACATACACGCTTACAAGCTCGCAGAGGCTATCGTCGGATGAGAAAGGCGAGTGATCCAAGAATAGAGGCATAATGCTTGTCTTGAGGTTGTCGATCAAACGCTCGTCGAGGAGCAAGTCGCCTGTTTCGTTGAGTCTAAGCAGGTCATGCGGCCAATTGGTCGCGATGATGTTCTCGTTGAGCTGGGGCCGACCGACAGTCGGAAAGTCACACACCATATAAAACGATAGTCCGTACTTACGAATGACGTTCTCGACATCGTTCGAAAGAACCGGCAAGCGAGCGTCGCCCCTCGATCGTCCAGCACCAACCGAGAATCTTTGATTCATCATACTCTCCCCCGTTTTGTGAAATCGGAAACGCAACTCGTGAAGGCAACCTGTGCGTAACTGCCTTCGTCTCAATTTAGAGAAGACCAACATTGTCATCTTGTACGTTGCAACGGCGGCGGGAAAGGCGCGCATCGGTGGTGTTGCAAACGCTCGCGCTAACAAAAGGCGGGTCATACCTCTTGCCCATCGTACTGCCGGCCAGCCGTAAGCGATGTCTCGACTTCACCTTTCGGATCAGTGTGTGACTGCCGATCTCGAGGCCCAAACGAGGGCTTGGGCATATGTAGGTTTCACAGTTTACGCTCACATCCAGCGATGAAGAGCCGGTAGGCCGGTTCGGGGTTTTCACGGGTAACCGCGAAACAATCATGATTTTCTAGACGAGAACTCAAGCGCCGGTAGGTAGGCGCGCCCGCGGGCTATCAGCTTTGTGGGAAGGGTATCTTTGTCGGAGACGGAAACTACCTTGAGTTTTGCCAATGCTCTCTAATTTAGTAAAAAAGGAGCGTTCCAATGGCATTCAATACTGAATCTTCGCCTAGCGATGAAGATCATCTAACCACGAAAGAGTCCGGTGTTTTCACATGGGAGCTCTCTACGAACATCCTCCATGCAGATGCAGCGTTAGCTGAGTTGTTCGGCTTAGACCCGGACGCAACCATCGCCGGGCTGCCGGTAAACGCCTACATTGACCGAATAGTCGAGGGAGATCGCCCGTCAGTAGCGAAGGCCATCAATGATGCGATTATTTCGGGCAATCCGTACCACGAGGAATACAGGGTCATCGATCGGAGCGGGCACGCCCGAAAGGTGATGGCCTTCGGGCGCTGCTTCAGAGATGCCGACGGCGTTCCATCTCTCTACGCGGGAATTGTGTTCCCGGTAGAGGACCACGCGCCCGCCGGAGAAAATCCAATTTTAACGCACGTTGCTGTCGCGCATCTTCATGCAGTAGAGGCCGGAAATACAATGATTGCCGACGCCCTGGAAGCCATCCTCGAAGACCTAGTGCAACAGTCACGCAGTCAGAAAGAAGTGAATGTGCACTAAGTGCGCAACGTGGTTCTGGGCATGAAGAGGTCCAGCCACCCTCAGCTCGCAATCCGGTCAAGTCGCGCAGGCTTGGTAAACAGCTGGTCTAACATTGTAAGAACTGGCACAACCTTGTCGGATTTGAGAGAGTAGTAGACGGTTTGTGCATCCCGTCTTGTTATGACGATGTCGGCCGCACGCAGCTTAGCCAGATGCTGAGAGAGTGCGGATTGGCTCAATCCCAGATAGCGGGCGAGCGGCCCCACTGATATCTCGCCCTCTGACAGCATTGTCAGCATCTTCAGACGCTGCGCGTTCGCCATAATATTCAGAAGCTCGGCTTTCTTTTGGAAAATATCGTCGGTCATTGTGGTCCTTGGCTCGGCTTAATCTCCCGCGTGAGAGTTAAACGTTTTAGCAGATTTTGAAAAGTGGCAGTCTGCATTGATGTTTGAGGTTTGGCTCGGAGTGGCGCGATAATCGGCACTGACCGAGATACCATTCCCGAACCAGGGAATGTGCTTGTCAACGCCACTTCGTGCCGACGTTACTATGTTGCGATGTCTGAACAAATTCCACCTGACGACGGTGGAGCTTAGCCGTGACTATTTTTGGACTTTGCTGAATTGCCCGAGTGCAAAGTGAGTGATTCCGTCGCATGAAGCCACCTGGCTTACCAGAGAGGGCTGCATGTACGTTGTGTCCATCAACGACCTTGGCGAGGAACGAAACTTCCTGGCGACGACGATCAACTTCATTGGCCCGCGGATCAATGCGACGATCAACGGGATGCAACGAGAGTTTGACGTCGGCCAGCTGATCGATATCGAAGCAGTTGATGTTTTCGTGCAGCGAGCATCTTCGCCGCAGGCTTTAGGAAAACAGCGTAGTATGAGCTGAGCAAGCTACTGTGCCACGCGGACGTCAGTTTCTGTGTCACACGCGTGTTGCCGTGCGCAGCATATATGGATTTGTACCTCTCCACGGTTGGAGGGCGTTCCCCTCAACTCGCCCGCAACAGCGGGCTTTTTTGTTCCGTCGTTGGACGCCGTCAAGCAGTTGAGTTTATGGATAATCCGGTTCGGGCCAGATCGCACCTTGCTCACCAATCGATTTCATCCGTTGGTGCCGCCCACCCTATTGCTCTTCGTGTGTTCGTTCGTGCCCGACACGCGGACTACTGATGCTCGCTCAGCAATAGCGGACGCCGCAATCCTACAATCCGGTGAAGCGATATTGCGACAAAGATGTCTCAGGGATCACCCCGCAATGGGTGTTTCCAAACAGGCCATAGTCCGAAATCCCGGAGACCGCCAATGCACCTTAAAAATCTATCCCTTGTCGCCGTTGTAGTAGCCGCCGCCAGTGGTTTCACCATCGTTCACGCCGGCGGCCTAGACGAAAGTTCGCCTGCAGCCCTTGATCAAAGCCTCCGCACATTCAACGGACAGTTCGACGTGGAATATGTCCGTAATCGTCTCACTTTGAACGACAGGACAGATGGCCCACTCGGCGTTCCAGACCGCTCGCCGGAGGAAATCCAGCGAATGCGATCCGCTATCCGCGACAATAGTGACCTTATGGGCAGCCTCGCGCAAAAAGGTGTCGCAGTGAGGGATGTGATCAATGCCTACCAGGCCGCAGACGGCAGCATCACGCTCTACGTGCGATAGATTTTGGCGAGCTCTTTGTGCCAGCAGCCAAGCTGTTGGGAGTTTTGCTTAGACATGGTCGCCGTTACGCAGTCGTCGGCGCGTCGTACGCGCGTAGTGATTTGCAGGTGACCAATAACTCAATTCGCATTTTGATGGGCACGGCAGCGTTGTTCGCCGTGCCTATCACGATAAATCCAGAATCTTGGAACGGAGCGTCAGTCCGGCCCCGGATTTGCCTCTGGGCAAAGTCCGTTTTTGTGTCGCACAAACTCAAAGGGCCGAACGCTCTCTGGTTTCAAGGGTTGCTTAGACACCCTCATACACGAGCTCGGTGAACAGGCCGGGAGTGATAACGAACTGCCCCCACTTTTTATCGAACGCCGCAGTCGGCTTCGCCGCAACGACCTCTCCGACGGACATTCCTTGCTTCTTCAATTTCGCGACATCGTCACGTACCGCAACAAGCATGTCATGGAACGCTTTGAGTTCTGCTTTGTTGCTAACAGGAGCTCCATGCCCGGGGATGACGATGGTTTTGTCGTCAATCATTCCGAGGCTCTTCTTGCATGCGGCGATCTTCCCATCAATGCTGCCGCCCGTCGAGTAGTCGATGAAAGGATAAATGCCGTTCCAGTAGGTGTCGCCGGTATGCAGGATGTTCTGAGCGACGAAATGGACACCGACGTCACTGTCTGTATGCGCTGCTTCGTAGCAGACCAGGTGAAGTTTACACCCCTGCAGCTCCACATCGTTGTCGGCTGAAAACACTTCCGAAGGAATAGCGCCGGCCGGCGAGGGTGGGAAAGTAAAGTCCCAGTCCGCTACTCGCTGGGTCTCCATCAACCTCTTCTTGGTGTTGGCGTGTGCCATGATCTGTGCGCCCTGGGCGTGAACCCATTCGTTTCCATCCGCGTGGTCGAAATGCCAATGAGTGTTGATGAGGTTGGTGACGGGCTGCGAGCCGAGGGCGTTCAGGGCCTGGACGATCTTGGGTCGAGTTGCAGTGATACCTGCGTCTACCATCACCTTGCCGTCTTTTCCGACAAACACAGCGATATTCCCACCAGAGCCCTCCAGGACGTAGACGCCGCCGCGAAGCTTATGGGTCGCTATATCGGCTTTTGCCGCGGCACCACGGATCATTCCGACGAGCTGGTGCGCTTCTGCGTAGGCTTCGCGCGGCGAGAGCCAGCCGCCTGCTAGGCCGACGGATGCGACGCCGATGCAGCAAAGGCAAAAGCCGCGGCGAGAGAGTTTGGGTGCGATTGTAGTTGCCATGAGAGTTCTCCAGAGAAAGGTCTGGTCGCCATAGACCAGAGGTGGATTGCCTGTGAAAATCCTTAGAGATGGCCGTTAGGGCGATATTGTACTATTCGGCGCGTATTTCGGTGCCGTGGCCAATGATCTCGCAACATGGCTGGTGGCCCAATGTCGCGACGGGGGTCTTCTCATCCCAAGGAAAGCCAGACTCGGGAGACCGATCCCGCACAGGGGTCGAGTACCACTCTTTGTGGTCGGGCAAGCTCAAGGCCAATTCGTACAATCTAAGCCATACGAAATGGGCAACTGTGTCTCTGCAAACAAAGGAGATTCCAGTGAACAAAAAAGTAATCGCAATCGTCGCGGCCACCCTAGTCTCGTCTGTCTACCCAGCCTCTGCCGCCCGCATCCAGGCCGGCACCCTGACATGCGACGTCTCCGCAGGGATCGGTAAGATCCTGATCGCACAACAGGACGTCGACTGCACGTTCAAGCCGACCTCGGGTGCGCCGGAGCACTACCGAGGAACAATCGCGAAGTTTGGCCTGGAAATTGGTCAAATCCGCAAAGCGTCATTGGTGTGGTTCGTTTATGGAGCTACGAGCCTCGAAGCCGGCGCACTCGCAGGCGACTATGTTGGTATCGACGCCGATGCGACAATTGGCGTTGGTCTGGGCGCTAATGTGCTGGGTGGTGGGCAAGGAAAGTCCATCGCATTGCAGCCGGTATCCGTTCAATCTGAACAGGGCGTCAACGTTGCCGTCGGCACGGAAGAGCTCAAGCTTCAGATCGCCGCGAAGTAGCTCCTGACCAACAAAAGAAAAGACCACGGAGCTATTGTCCGCTCCGTGGTCCTTGCTCGATTCCCGACAATTGTTGTCTGCCTCTAAATCGGATCGTGGCTAGCAGTATACAAGGGCGCGCCTCTCGCGGAGATGGCATGCTAAAGCGCCTTCCAGTTCCCTCTTGGACTATCCGGTGAACAACGCCGCCCTTAGCTCGTCTCCATGCCGTTGACGCCATGCCTCGCCGTTAGGCCGCACAACATGAAACACCACGAAGTCGGCAGAATGATACAATCCAAAGTTATCGAGAGGGATTAGGTTTGTGCCTACCTCAAATATGCAAAGGTATGCTGCCATGCGCACATCGACACTTGCCGCACTTTTTGTGTTCCTTCCAACGCTTGTGATGGCCCAATCGCTCGGTGACCAGGATAGCTCCGGTCGGTTCGATGGAATGCCTCCCGGAACGGATCGCTACCGCGACGACAATAACTCCGGATCGTTCTCTATTCCTCTGGAGACGTCGACCGCCGATGGCGTTCGAGAGCCACGGACCACCTTCACCACGTGCGTGCACCCTTTGAAATCCTCTCGGAGCGCATTGCCAGCCGGCCCCGACAGGGTTGCTTGCCGATAGGCAAAGAAACGAAAAAGTCTCGTACCCCGCATCCGTCGCGGTTCAATTTCTCAGGGCCTGATTTCATGAAAGTCAGGCTTTCAATCTCCAGCGGCTGCCTGTGTCGGCGAGCCGCGCTTGCGCCCAAAAATGCAAGAATGTGTTACGCGGCGAAGGTGTCTACGCATAAATCTGACCTGCACCCCGATCCTCATAAAGCGTTATAGTACCCTATTGCCTCCTGGAGCTCTGTTTGCTCATATCCAAAGTGCGACCGGATAGCCTTATCAAGTACCTCGAACGTCTCTCGCGTTCGCGCAAAATGCTCTGCGCTTGGATCGGACCAAAGATCGGCGACATTCGTCGCGAGCTTCTCTAGGAGTTGGTGAACGACCGAATGCTCTTGGCTGAGACGAGCAATCACACGTCTCAGCCCCTCACTGGCATTCTTTGCGATTGCCGGAAAAATCTCGGTGTCCTCGGATGTGTGGTGGAAGTCGAGAAATTGGCATTCACGACCGCAGAGATTTCCGAACTTGCGATAATTTTCCCACAACTGAAGCGATGTGACATGCTCTGCGAGGCTCTTTGCAGCATCTTCATCGTGCTGAACACGGTCCATCATCGCTCTTGTCTCGTCAAGCGCCGAGAGGTGCATATTGTGGATCATCGCGAGCTTGCGCCCAGCGGAGCGGTGCACCTCGGTGGCTTCGCGGATGCGGGGCGCTTTAGGCCGCTGACTTTCGTCGAACAGATCGAAGACGTTCATTTTTGACGTATACTCCAAGTCCTGTATCGCTCACCCGTTCCAGTGACGATCCGATATCGCAATTTCCCGCGACAGATAGGTCGGTGCGAACGCGCCACATTCACGGTCTAGATCAGGCTCGTTGCCCTCAGGGCACTAATCACAACTATTTCGTCGCCACACTCCTCGAAGGAGGTGTGGCGACGAGCTGACGGCATGCAGCGCATGCTATTCGTTGCCACGAAACGCAGCCGGCGTTATCGCCGGCGGGAAATCTTGATAACAAACAGGCCGCAAAAAGCGATAAATGGCCATAGTGCCGACAGACGTAGACCTCCCGTCGGAAGTGGCAGGGAAGGGGCCGCCATGAACCATGGCTGGGGATACCTCGACACCAGTAGCGAAACCGTTCACGAGAAGTCGACCCGCCAACAACTCAAGCCGCGGGATAAGTGCCTGCGCAATTGCTGCATCGGCGTCATCCATAAGAAGGGCTACGGTAAGCTGTCCCTCAAGCGAGTCGAGGACCCGTGCAAGCTCCCCTTGATCGGCGCACTTCACCACGAGGCTTGCAGCACCGAATATTTCTTCCTGCAGCTCGGGATCCCCGAGCAATGCTGATCCCGTGGTGGAGAAAAGGACTGCCTGCCCTTCCAGGGGGGTGCCTGCTATTCCACGCCCCACGACCTCAACACTTGTTTTGGATTCCATCTTTGCGGTGCCACGTTTGAAAGCGTCGCAGATGCCGGCAGTCAACATGGTCTGCGCGGCGGCCCGCGTTAGGTGAGACGCGGCTGCGGACGTGAACTCGGCGACACCCGGTCCCTCGACGGTGAGGACCAAACCTGGATTTGTGCAGAACTGGCCAGCTCCGAGCGTCAACGAACTTATGAAGTCTTTTGCGATTTCGGGTCCGCGGCTTGCAATTGCGGACGGGAAGATAATCACGGGATTGATGCTACTCATCTCGGCATAAACCGGGATCGGCTGTCTACGTCGGTTGGCTATGTCCAACAGGGCTAGCCCCCCGCGTCGGGAGCCGGTGAAACCCACTGCACGGATACGGCCGTCCGCAACCAACGCTTGACCCACTTCGAACCCGGCATCGAAAAGCAGGCTAAAGACGCCGGGGGCAAACGCGGATTCTGCAACGGCCTTCTGGATTGCTCTGCCAACAAGCTCTGAGGTGCCGGGATGAGCGGAGTGAGCTTTCACGATCACGGGACATCCAGCGGCGAGCGCCGAAGCGGTGTCTCCACCTGCGACAGAGAAGGCCAGCGGGAAATTGGAGGAGCCGAAAACCGAAACAGGCCCCAACGGCACATTGCGCAACTTGAGATCGGGCTTCGCTGAGGGCTTCCGTTCTGGGTCGGCAGGATCGAAGCGCAACTCTTGGAAGCGACCTTCTCGTATTTCAGCTGCAAAGAGGCGCAGTTGTCCAACGGTGCGTGCTCGCTCTCCTTCTATCCGGCCCTTGGGAAGCCCGGTCTCGGCACTGGCCCGGTCCACCAATTCGTTCCCGAGGTCCAAAATGTTGGTGGCAATCCGCTCGAGAAACACTGCTCTATCATGCAATGTTGTCTCACGGTACGAGCGGAACGCTTCCCACGATGATGCCAGTGCGCGCTCAACCTGTTCCCCGGTCGCACTGTGAAATGCGCTCCCCAGCGTGGTGCCCGTCGTCTGCTCGACAGCAAAAAACGGTCTGCCTGCGCCTATGACGCTCTCGCCTCCAATCAGAAGCTCACCCCTGATAGCCATGCTTTTATCTCCGTGTTCAAGGTCGGGCCGACGAGGGCCGGCGACTGTCGGCGAGACCGTTAACCGCCTCGCTGCGAGTTCTTAACAAGGTTGCCGGCGCAGGAATTGGCGGATCCACTCCGATACGTCAGGCATTCGGCATTTCGTCCCGCTCGCCGAACAACCAGGGTCGTGCGACGGCATCCGAATATTACAAGACTAGCGACGAGGGTCACCTTACCTCTCACTGAGGGCGTCACTCGGCGACCTATCACATGTGCCATCCGGATACCGCTTTCCGGTGGCGCAGAGCCATTGTCGAGCCAAAGTTGGCAGGCAAGCATGGCATGTTAAGTTCAGAAAGGATTCGTATGTTTTTAAGAGCAGCCTTGGCGTCAATCGTGGCAGCCACATCGTTCAGCACGGCATTTGCATCGAGCGACAGCGCGTGGAACGCGTTGTTTGCGAAGGCAAACGGGACATGCATAGGCCTATCCAGGATGAACACACCAGAGGCTTCCTCTCCGGTGGTGTTCGACGACAGCGTCGGTAAAATCGCGATTCTTTTGAGAGGAGAAACGGGTCGTGGAAAGTCGAAGTCGCGAGTCAGCATGATATGTCTCTATGATAAGCGGACAGGCAAAGCGGCCATTGCTGAGTATCAGTGGTTAGGCAACTAAAGCCGCCATATGACGTGCCGGTCGCAACGGCCGGCACTCTCACATTTTACAGCGCGGGCTCAGCGACGTAGTCAGTCTACAATTGGAAGAACTTCGCTACCCATTGGGGCATGGATGTGCGGCATCGTATCAGCTGACTTTATCAGAGCCCAAGTCGCTGCCGACGCAGCGAGCGCCAATATCGAAGCTGTCAAAAATACCATCGAATAGCCTGCGCCAACGATTCCCGTCGCAACATTTGGGGGTACGTTCCATTCCGCTGGTGCGCCTTTGCCAACAACGATTCCCTGGACTGCAAAAATCTGGCTGCTGTCCAACACCCTGCCGAGAAATTCCCCGAACTTGTTGCTCACCGTTTCAAAAAGTATCGCTCCAAGTCCAGCGAATCCGATAACTATGCCCGCGAAGCGAATTGTACCTCCAACACCGGCCGCCATGCCCGCTCTTTCCGGTGGAATGACGGACATTGCGACTTTTGCAGTTTCGCCGTTCAAAAATCCCGCGCTAATCCCGACAACCAGCATGCCAGGCAGCAATGCGGAATAAAGCGCTTGCTGCGCGCTTATACTAAGGAGGAATAGTCCGATCGCGCTAAGCGTCAGCCCCATCGTGATCAAGGTCCGACCTGAAACACGATGAGATAGATATTTTGAGACCAGTCTTGGTACTGCGAACATAGGAACGGCGATTGGAAGCATGTAGAGCCCCGCCTCCTGAGGCGTTAGAGCGAGTTCGCTTTGAAAGAGCAGGGGGAGGTAGGTGAGCATCGTGAGGAGTGTGACTGCATACGCGAGCCCGGCGATGTTAGCTCCAATATACGTCTGCTTCTCGAAGAAAGACAGATCAAGCATTGGTCGCTCCTGCCTCGTCTCGACGAGGATGAACGCTGCGAAGAATATGACCGCGGCAGCCAGCTCGATGACTATCTTATAGCTGGACCATCCCTCATGGTTTCCGGAAATGAGCGCGATTGTCAAAAAAACCAACGATGCCGCGAATGTTGCAACACCCAAGACATCTACATTTACGGCCGCCGGATCGCGGGATTCAGTCACGAACAACGCCGTCAACACGAACATCGCCACGCCAACTGGAAGGTTTAGATAAAAGGCCCACTGCCATCCGAGTTCTTGGGTGATCAGGCCGCCGGCGATCGGTCCCATAGTGATTGCAATACCGATGACCGTTCCCCAGAAAGCGAATGCCTTCGCTCTCGCAGGGCCTCGAAACTCAAAAGACAAAATTGCCAGTGCCGCACTTAGCTGAAGCGCCGCGCCAACCCCCTGCACAGCCCTCGCAATATTCAAAACCGTCGCGTTTGGTGCCGCGCCGCATACAAGTGAAGCAATCGTAAAGGTCAGCAAACCTAGTAGCAGCACTCGCTTGCGTCCGAAGCGATCGGCAAGTGTACCAGCGGGCAGTACCAAGGCGGCAAATGTCAGCGTGTAGGCGCTTATAACCCATTCTATGGCCGTGAAATCTGCGTGAAGCGAGGAAGATATCGACGTTAGCGATACCGCAACAATGTTGGAGTCGAGGTTGATCATAAACGACGGAACGGACACGCACAGCAGCACCAACAGGTTCGACCATTTGGAAGATTGAGTGACTTTCATGGGGCACACCGAGGAGTTATCAAAATAGGTGCATATGCACGTATTGCAGATAGTGGCATATGCACCTATTAGTCAAGTGGTGCAATTTGAACGAAGGCTGCAGAGGGCGCTACAAATGGACGAACTTGAGTTGCCCCCTTCGGGCATGTGTCATGCGACGGCTCTGCGTAAGGCGACGAGGCACGTCACGAACATGTTCGACAGTGCTCTCGCACCCACTGGACTCCGATCCACACAACGTTCGATACTGATGCATATCGCGCGCGCGAAAGAACCAAGCGTCAAAGACCTGGCTCTTATGTTGGTTCTGGACAGGTCGGCTCTTACGCACAATCTCAAGCCCTTGATCCGCGATGGCCTCGTATATCTGCGGCAAAACCCATCTGATAAGCGGGGAAGGGTCGTCAGGCTCACTCCGATCGGCGAGCAAAAGCTTATGGATTCGCACGATCTGTGGCATCGCGCTCAAACCGCGTACGAGGAAGCATTCGGAGTCGAAAAGGCGTCGGCCGTGAGAGAAGTCTTGGGTCAAATAGCGAGTTTGGCGTTCGACCTCAAAGCCTAGCCATAAGCGTAAGTCGGATGTCGCTGCATTACCGCGGACGCTTCCAGGTTACGCAGCGACCGTTCCCATCATGCGCGATTTAGCGCCAGTATGAGCGCCAGGACGCCCATCCCAAAAAAGTAGACGCCGACAATGACGTGAAAGCTGGGCAACGTTCTGGCCGCGGTTCGAGCGACTGCTCCGCGTGGTCGATGATGTGGGGAATAGGCGCTCATTGCCGGGCCTCCGTGACATCCGATACTCCACCACGGGTTGCTTCTCCCCGGGTCGCAGAGGATCTATTCGTTTGCTTGTTGCGATTTGCTGCGTGGGGGATGGAGCCCGTGACAGTTCGCTCGGCTTTCTTGTCGGGCACTGATCCGGTTTCCGGGAAGATCAGATCCGGGAACCAGCTTTCGGAAGCATTTGCCATCGGTGCTGCCATTACCATTGCCGCAGCAAAAGCGGTGGCGAGGTAGCGGCCATGTTGCATCTGAAGCTTGGACATGAAGTATCACCTCTTTGTTGTGACGAGTACGGTTGAGTTCGTCATTGAGGGAATGATAACGGCCGCAGCGAAGGTGGGTATTCTATACAGGTTTCGTTCGGGTAACCCTTTGGTGTTATTCGAATCATCGATATCTGTACCGTCAGCGCGTGCCTTTCCCAGCGGCCTTCGATCAGGCAACTCGTAGCCCGCTTCGACGTTGTCCTATCGGCCGACATTCGCACCTCCATCGCCAGCAAATCTACGGACAATGGACTGTAGAATTCACGTTTCTGAAGTTCGCCTGCAGGAAAAATCCTTATCTTGCGTATGGCGACATGCTCCGGTCATCCTGCCGGAACTGGACCCGGTATTCTTGTACCAATCGGCCCTACTAGATTGCCCGACAGCGTCTGCCAAAGTCGTACAAGAAACCCGAATTGTGGGAGAGATCATCAGATACAGAGCCAAAATTTTTCGCACGAACGGCAAGGCTGGATAATACAATCTAAAAACGAGGCTCCGAGCGAATTTTCCTTCGTCAACCGCCGAACCTAAGGCGTCAACGCCGTACTACCACAGGCATTCGGTGGGCCGTTGATCTTACCCGAAACGAAAGGAAACATTCATGAAGGCCAGATTTCTCATGGCGCTCGGTATCGCCGCCCTGATGAGCGGAACTGCTCTCGCCGATACCATCCCCGGAGTAAACGAACCCATCGTCAGAGGTAATCCCGTGCAAAAAAGCTACGGCGTCTATATCGATCAGATGATCGCGGACTTCATCGAAAAGAACCAACTTCCAGGACTGACGCTTGCCATCGTCCAAGCGCCCTACATCCCGCGCTCTAACGGATACGGAAAGACAAGTATCGACCGTGACGAGCTGGCTTCGACCAAGACAATGTGGAACGTCGGTCCGATCACGCAGGCTTTCACGGCCGTCGCTGTGATGCAACTCAAGGAGCAGGGCAAGCTCAAACTCGACGACAAAATTTCCAAGTACGTCGACGGGCTTCCGGCAACCTGGAAGGACGTCACAATCCTGGAACTTCTTCAGCACTCTTCGGGCATCCCGGACTACCGGGAAAAACTCGTCGATGGCAAGCGCTATACACCCAAGGAACTGGTCGCGTTGGCCGGCGACAAGCCGTTGATGTTCGAGAGCGGCACCAAAATCGCACAGAGCGCCACAAACTTCACGCTTCTCGCCATGGCGATCGAGCATGCCAGCGGTATGAGTTACCACGACTACGTCTGGAAATATCAGATCGACGCGTCCGGTCTGCCGAGCACGATGTTTGTGGAGGATATGAAGACGAAAGCCCGTATCGACCGGCCCGAGACGATGCCGGCGCATGACAACCAACACTCGCACTTCAAGGCCGAGGTAGACTTCATCAACCCGGTCGAGCCTGCCACGGGCTACCGAGAGGTCGATGGACACATGATCCCCGTCGATGCTGACCTCTCCGACAACCTGTTCGGCTTCGGCAACATCTGGTCGTCGGCCGAAGATATCAGCAAATGGGATATCGCGCTGGCCGGCTCTGTTCTGATCAAGGATATCGCCGATCGCGACGTCATCTACATGCCGACGAAGCTTGCGAACGGGACTGTCGTGCCCGCGATGGCGGGCTGGGAGTTCACCAAGCATCCTGGTTTCATGGAAGTAAAGGGCAATTCCCCTGGCTTCAGCTCCTACCTGAGCCGTTTCACCGCTTCCTACGAACTGGTCTGCGTGACGCTTCTCACCGACAAGGAAGGCGTGGATCTCACTGTTCTCGCTCGAAACATCGCCGCAGCATACCGAGCCGACCTCGGTCCCGCAGTGAATCCTCAGAACCTTGTCGCGCAGGAAAGCAAGTTCGGTGCGGCCGAGACGATCGCGCGCATCAAGGGAGACCTGGAGTCCAAGAAGGTGCCGTTGTTCGCAACGTTCGACCATGCGGACAACGCGACGTCCGTCGGGGAGAAGCTGCGCCCGACCACAGTATTGGTTTTCGGCAATCCCAAAATCGGCACTAAGCTCATGCAGGCAGACCAGTCGATCGGGATCGACCTGCCCCTTCGTGTCCTGGTCTGGGAAGACGAGTACAACCGCACCTGGGTGGGCTACCCGAACGTCGCGACCCTGGTCGACGGCTACGGCATCAAGGACCAAGCGACAGTCGGGACGATGACCAAGTTCCTCGATGGCGTCGTCGGTCGCGCCGCGAACGTCTACAGCTACTGAAGGGAGAAAACAGATGTTCGGACTTGATAAGCCCACCTCCCGTCGGTTCGCGCTCGGTGCGCTCGGCGCTTCTGCGGTGGCCGCAGTCACCGTTGGAGCCTCCCCGGTGTCCGCGAAACAGAAGACTTCCTCCCCGGCCGCCTCGCAAGGCGGCCGGAAGCTCCGCAACCTCTCGGCCAAGCTGGCAAAAGCGCCGCGCCGCCGTGATTTCACGTCCGTTCCTTTCATGGCCGACCGCAAGGACCTTTGGGATCACGAGGCTTCCGCCGTCCTTCTCGGCTACGATGGCGGACCGCGGCAGGCCTGGGAGGCGTCGGAGATTTCAGCCGCCTGGCTCAACCTCATGCGGGAGTCGATGAACGGCCAGGTGTTCGCCCATGGAAATGAGGACTTCCTCGCGGTTGCCGCGGTGCACGGCAGCGCCCATCACAGCCTGTTCAGCCAGACTATGTGGGACAAATACGACCTTGCCGAGATGGCGGGCTCCAAAAGCAAGCGCAACGATTTCATCGTAGGGAAACCCGGTGCGACAGAGGCAGACGATCGCCAGGACGTCAACGGGTTCTATGGTCCGGCGAACAACAACATTGGGTCGCTCCAAATGCGTGGCGCGGTTTTCGTGGCCTGCCACGACTCCATCCATGCTATCGCGCGCGCAATAGCTTCGAAGGAGAGCAATTCGGGAATGCCGGCGGATGCGGTCGCCGCCGATTTGACGAACAACCTCGTCCCCGGAGTGATCCTCGTCCCCAGCGTCGTAGCATATCTTGCGGAGTTGCAGGACGCGCGGTTCACCTACGCCAAAGGTGCATGACGCGTGATATCGGTGCGGCGCAACGACCGCCGCACCGACATCAAACTGGGTTTTCCGCTTGGCTGATGTGTCGTCAGAGAACCTCGAAGGGTTTTCATTGGCAAATATTGTTTGGCGATCCTGGGAAGGCCGACGCTTCCTGCATCCGGGGAAGCGCCGAATGGGGGCCGGGGGTCACCGGCCGAAAGTGGCCTTGAGGAGTTTCTTGTCGAACTTTCCGACGCTTGTCCTCGGCAACTTGTCCACAAACGCGATCCTGTCGGGAACGCCAAATCTGGGGATTTTTCCGGCGGCTGCGAGCGCGTTCAAGCGCGTTTTTATATCGCTCTCCATTTTGGCCGCGTCGTTATCATGTTTGCGCACCACGATCGCCATAGGACGCTCACCCCATTTCGGGTCGTCCACGCCGATGACGGCAACCTCGGATACCCCGTCGCACTCGGAGATAGCGTCTTCGATCTGAAGGGACGATATCCATTCCCCACCGCTCTTGATGACATCCTTGATCCGGTCGACCACGCGAAGAGTTCCGTCCGGCTCCATGACGCCGATATCGCCGCTATGCAGGTAGCCGCCCTCCCATAGCTGCTCGGACGCTTCGACGTTGTCAACGTAGCCCGGTGTGAGCCAAGGCGCGCGGACAACGATTTCTCCCGGAGTCTGGCCGTCGTGCGCCACGTCTTCCATGCCGGCTCCAACGATCCGGAGATCGACAAGCGGCGCGGCGATCCCGGCTTTCGTACGGAGTTCCGCCTGCTTTTCGTGATCTTCAGACAGCGAGGCGGATTTCACCTGTACCGATGTCAGCAGCGGCGCGCTCTCGGACAGGCCATAGCCGGAATATACATCGACGCCCATCGCCAACGCCTGCTCCGCCAGTGCCCTCGGTAACTCCGAGCCACCGACAGCCATCTTGAGCCCGGTGAGGTTCGTCCCGGTCGCGCGGGCCGCCTCCAGCAACATCTGCAGGATCGTGGGCACGCCGTGTGTAAAGGTCACGCCTTCGTCTTTTATGAGCTTGAGAAGGTGCGCGGGCTCGTACCGTCCCGGATAGACCTGCTTGAGGCCCGCGAGCGTCGCCGTCCAGGGGAATCCCCATGCGTGGGAATGGAACATAGGCGTTATCGGCATATAGACGTCGTCACGAGACAGGCGGCCCTGTTTCGCCGCGACACCGGAGAACGCCATCTGCGCGAGAGTGTGGAGCACGAGCTGCCGATGGGTGAAGTAGACGCCTTTTGGAAGTCCGGTGGTGCCGCTCGTGTAGAATGTCGTGGCGACCGTGTTCTCGTCGAAGTCCGGGAAATCGTAGTATGGCGCTGACGCCGCCAGCAGGTGCTCGTATTCGTCGGCGAATGGAAGGCCGCCTGGCGCGGGCATATTGCGATCGGACATCACGACGAACGTTCTGACGTTTGGCAGCTTGTGCCGGATCGATTCAAGCAGCGGAACGAAATCGTCGTTGACGAGAAGAACCGAGGCCCGCCCATGATCGATCGTGTAGGCGACACTCTCGGGCGGCAGCCGGACGTTTACGGTCTGTAGGACGGCACCCATCATGGGCACGGCGAAGTAGGCTTCCAGGAATCGGTTGCTGTCCCAGTCGAGAATGCCGACGGTGTCGCCGGCACTCACGCCAAGATCGGCAAGGCCCGACGCGAGCCGACAGACCCGGCCATGAAGCTCGCGATATGTGTAACGTGCGGTGTCGCGGTAGACGACAACCTGATCCGACGCCTGCTCGAGGGGGGTGTGCCATAGCTGCTTGATCAGTAGCGGGTATTGATACGCGGAGGCAGCGCCTTGTGGGAATCGTCCTGTCATGTCTTATCCTTCGCAGCGCTGATAGGCCCGTTATCTCACCCGCTACGACCGGGCACATAATTCGCCCGGTCGGCCAGTGGGTCGGTGATCGTCAGGCAAGGTTCGCGCGGAGCTTGAGCAGGCCTATCAGCAGTTCGTCGCGTTCGGCCGCCAGTTCTTCGATCGAGCGCGAGCCGACCTCTTCGTGAACGCTGTCGATCAGCTTTTTCTGGACTTCCGGCGTCAGTTCAGGAGACCCAAGGCTGCCCCACGAGGTTTTCAAGGGCCCCGCGAACTGTTGGAGGAAATGCTCGATACCACCCGGACCGCCGCCAAGGTGGTTGAGCATCATGTTGCCCATGATCCCCCAGCGCAGGCCAGGCCCCGCGGTCAGCGCCTTGTCCACGTCTCCGGCGCTGAGGATGCCCTCCGAGACAAGGTAGTATACCTCGCGCGCCAGGGCCGCCTGGAGGCGGTTGGCGACGTGGCCCGGCATTTCCTTGTTGATGCGCACCGTCTCCTTGCCGAGGGACGCGTAGAAGTCCATGGCGCGGAGGATGGTGTGTTCGGAGGTCTTTTCCCCGCCGACGACTTCGACCAAGGGCATCAGGTGAGGCGGATTGAACGGGTGTCCGATGACGCAGCGTTCGGGGTGGGATGGGGCACCAAGCTGTATCTGGCTCATCGGGAGACCCGATGAGCTGGACGCGATGATGACCTCAGGCGGAAGCAGTGCGTCAAGCTGGCCATACAGCTTCTGCTTGAAATCCAGGCGTTCGGGGCCGTTTTCCTGGACAAGGTCGACGCCCTTTACCGCTTCCGGTAGATCGGTCGTGAAGTAGAGACGCATCTGCGACGCGCCCGGCGTTAATCCCAGGCTCTCAAGCGCCGGCCAGGCGTTGTCGATGTATTTCTTCAAGGCTGCTTCGGCATCGGGAGCTACGTCCGTCGCGATAACATCGAGTCCCTTGGCGAGATAGAACGCGGCCCAGCTAGCACCGATCACTCCGGTTCCTATGACCGCTACCTGGCGGATGGGTTTGAAATGGGACATGGTCGATTTCCTTTGAGTTAGTCAGATGAAGGCGACGCCGGCGAGGTTGCCTTGGGCGTAGAGGAGCGTTTTCTTTTCGGAGCCGTCGAGCCTTGCCGAGTAGACGGACCCGCCGAGATCGGTGAAGAACATCCGGTCGTGGCGGACGTCGAGCGCGATGCCGATGCCTTCCATCAGATCGCTGACGACAATCTCGGGCACTTGGGCTTCTTCGGCCAGAGGGTCGAGAGGCGCACGGTTTACGGTGTTGCCGTCGGGCGGGTTGCCGCGATCGGTCCAGTAAAGCACGCGGTTCCGGAGATCGATTTCGAGGTCGATAGGCTCCGGCAATCCGTCGAAGACCACTTCGATGTCGCTCCGTTCGGCCGGTGCGTCGCCCTCCGGCATTTCGATCCCTGCACGGAAGATGTAGCCGAGACCGGCGTTGTCCGGCCCCTTCTGAGTCCAGTATACGTGGCCCGCGTCCGGATCGACCGTGATACCGACGCACCATCTGGTGGCGTCACTGCGGTCGTCGTCGCCCTGGCCCGTCTGGACGAGCGTCTCGACCTTGGTGCCGTCGAGGTTCGCGCGCATAACCCGCATGCCCTCGCGGTCGCACCAATACAATTTGCCGCTCCGCTTCTCGAGATGGATCTGCTTGGGTGTGAAGGTGCCTCCGGGTGGAACAATGACCGTCCGGTTGCCGCCGTCGAGATCCGCGCGCTCGATGGAGCCGTCGTTGGCCTTGGGTTCTCCCATGTTCGTCCAGTAAATGTGTCCCGCTTCGATATCGACCACAATGCCGTCCGGCAGGTGGCAGTCGGTCACGATGGTCTTGCGGTTGCTGCCGTCCGCGTACATCGAATGGATCCGTCCGCCGCTGAGTTCGAGAAGGTAAAGCTTCCCGGTTTCGGCCTCAGACCCTGTTTTCAGTTCCGTTGAATTAGCCAGACCGTTGTCCATGTCTCATCCTCTGATTGCCAGCGTTTCTGGGGTAGTTAACTTCTGTTTCACGATGCTCCCGAGCCGGGGAGCGTTCGGCTGGCCGGTACTCGGTGTTCGAATGCGCCGCCTGCGCGGCTAGGCGGCCTCTTCCACGGCCCCCAGAATGGCACCTTCGGTTCGGAGTCTTTTTATCGTGGAGCTTTCGAAGCCAAGTTCGGCCAGTACCTCATCGGTATGCTCACCCACTTGGGGAGCGCGCCGTGCGGCGACCTTCGCGACATCATGGACCTTGATCGGGCTGCTGATCGTCGATGTTAACTTGTCTCCGGCCTCTGCGAGCGGAACGACTATGTCGTTCGCGCGCAGCTGGGGATCGTTGATCACCTCCTGTGGCCCGCGAACCTCGCCGAAGGTCACACCGAGGCCAGCCAGCACCGAGTGCCAATGGTCCATCGGATTGGCTCCAAAGATTTCGTCGAAGACAAGTGTCAGCTCCGGCATGTGGGCAGCCAACGTCTCCGGAGTGGCGAAGCGGGCATCTGCCAGCAGATCCGGACGGCCCACGGCGCGGGCGACCGCTGGCAACTTGTCGGGCGTGAGAACGAGGACGAACCATGTACCGTCGGCCGCTCGGTAGACATTCATGGCGGCGCTGGCGGGATGGGTGCGGTCATGCATCGGCGGGAAGGTGGCGTCCGCGAGGGCCGCCTGGATCGAAACGCTTGCGGACCAGACGCCCTGCGCGAGAAGCGATGTCGTGACATAAGACCCCTTGCCGGTGCGCTCGCGGCGATAGAGCGCCGTGACGATGGCCGAATAGAGCCCGACCGCAGTCGCGTTGTCTCCGCTACCGCTGACGGGCCAGGTCGGCGGCAGTCCTGCGTCGCGGGTCATCGACAGCAAACCGCTGCGCGCCCAATAGGAGGTGATGTCGAAGCCCGGCAGCTTTGCTTCCGGGCCGTTCTCGCCGAATCCTGTCAGGTCGGCATAGACGAGACGGTCGTTCAGATGCGCGATGTCGTCGTATTCGAGGCCGAGCCGCTTCCGGGCATCATGCGGCGTGTTAACGATTAACACGTCTGCCCAAGCGACAAGCTTTTGGACCACGGGAGCGGAGCTTGGCGACTTGAGGTCGAGTGCAATGCTTCGCTTGTTGCGGTTGGCGAGGTGCCACTGGTAAGGTTCGTCGGACTGCGGCTGGAACGGCACCTTGTTGCCGTGTCGCCAGGGGTCGCCGTGCAACGGCTCGACCTTGATGACGTCGGCCCCAAAGTCCGAAAGGATCACCGCGGCGCTGGGCCCGGCGATGTAGCTCGACAGGTCAACGACCTTGATTCCGGTGAAAATGTTATCGGTTTGCATCGAGTTCTCCTCACATTCAAAGCTGTTGGCACGTCAGCGCCCGCGGAACCGGGCAGGGCGTTTCTCGAGAAAGGCGGCGGTTCCTTCCTTCTTGTCTTCCGTTCCCGCGCAAAGCCCAAAATACGATGCCTCGAGCGCAAGTCCTTGACTTTGGTTTGTTTCCATTCCTTTGTTGGTCGCCTCGAGGGCGTATCGGATCGCGATCGGTCCATTTCCCGCGATCTCGAGCAGTATCGCTTCCGCGCGGGCGACGAGCTCCGGGCCCGGCACGATTTCATTGACCAGCCCGATCCGGTACGCCTCGTCCGCGCCAATCATTCCTCCGGTCAGGATGAGCTGGAGCGCGCGTCCTTTGCCCACGAGACGCGCAAGCCGTTGGGTGCCACCACCGCCGGGAAGGAGGCCGAGCTTGACCTCCGGCTGACCGAACTTCGCGTGCTCGACGGCGATACGGATCGTGCAGGCCATCGCGGTCTCGCAGCCGCCGCCAAGCGCGAAGCCATTGATCGCTGCGACGACGGGTTTGCCGAGGTCCTCGATAAAATCAAGGACCGCTTGGCTCCGGCGGCTCGACGCCTCAGCTTCAACCGCGCTCAGCTGGGCGAGCTCGGAGATGTCGGCTCCCGCGATGAAAGCCCGGTCACCCGTTCCGGTCAGGATCACACCGCGGACGTTTTCGTCGTCGCGCGCGTCCTGGAATGCGGAAAGAAGGTCGGACCAGGTTTTTCCGTCGAGGGCATTGAGGACCTTGGGACGGTTCACCGTCACGTAGGCGATGACGCCCTTTCTCTCATAGAGGACATTTCGCTGGTCGGGCCCTCCACCGCTCTCCGGGGTTTTCGGAGCTGTGACGTCGGCGAGCGGGTGCGCGGCGGAAGGGGAATCCATGGCCGTTTCCTTGGTTCAACGTGTATCGACTTGGTCAGTGTTTATTCGGGCATCAGCGCCTCAGACAAAGGCGCTGATGCCAGTGGCCGCCTTACCGACAATCAGGTTCTGCATCTGGAAGGTGCCCTCGTATGAGTAGAGTGCCTCCGCGTCGGCGAAGAGCCGGCCGACATTGTTGTCAACGATGATGCCGTTCGCGCCGCACAGTTCCCGGGCCCACGCTACCGACTCTCGCATCCTGGCCGTCGTGAACGCCTTTGCCAGGGAGGCGTGCTGGTCGAGGAGCTTGCCGTCGTCCTCGATTTCCGCCAGACGCAGCATCAGCGACTGGCAGGCAGTGACGTTGGCCAGTATCTTCGCGATGAGTTCCTGCACCATCTGGAAGGCGGCGATCGGCTTGCCGAACTGCATGCGCTGCTGGGCGTATACGAGGGCGGCGTCGTAAGCTCCCATCTGGACGCCCGTCGACATCCAGCCCACGCCGGACCTGGTCAGGCGCAGTACGTGGGCGGTGTCGCGGAACGAATTCGCGTTCGCAAGACGGTTTTCTTCGTGCACGCGGCAGTCTTTCATGGTGATCAGTCCGTTCTGGACCACCTTGAGAGCCATTTTGTTTTCGATCTTCTCGACGCTGAAACCGGGGGTTTTCTTGTTTTCGACAATGAAGCCTTTCACCTGGTTGTCGGCCACGTCGCGCGCCCAGATTACCGAGACGTCGCACCATGGGGCGTTGCCGATCCATTTCTTCTCGCCGTTGAGGACCCAGGTGTCGCCCTCTCGCCTCGCGGTGGTAGTAAGGCCGCCGCCGGTTCCCGACCCGACGAGCGGCTCCGTCAGTCCAAAGCAGCCGATCGTTTCCAGTCGGGCCATCGGCGGGAGCCATTTTTGTTTCTGCTCTTCCGAGCCGAGCACGGCGATCGAACCCATGGCAAGCGCGGTATGAACCCCGAAGAAGGTGGCGAACGAGGGATCGACGCGCCCCATCTCCATAGTCACCATGCCGATGAGCTTCGAACTGTGACCCGCTGTAGCGATGCTGCCGATGTCCAGGCCTTTGAGAGGCTCGATCAGTTCGAAGGGAAAGGCGTCCTCTACCCAGTACTTGTTGATAATCGGCGCGACACGAGTTTGCATGAATGCCCGGACCTTGGTCAGGATCGCCTGCTCGTCGGGGTTCAGGGTTCCGACGATGTCGTAGAAATCGCTATTAGGTACCGGGAGAGGCTTGTGCGCGGTGTCTTTTATGGCGGCGGCGGTCGAAGGCATTTCGAGTCTCCAGATGATGCAATACCGCGGGAAGCGAGATCTCGCTCGCCGTACGGTTACTGCCGTTGACTTGGGGGGAAAGTGCCCACAGCCGATCCGCAATTCTTGTAAAATGCTGGCTTCATTGGCTGTCGACGAGCAAGCAGCTATTCGATCAACCTCTGGGGGAGAACGGAAACGCTTGGAAATCCTGTCTCCCCGGCGTTCATGGCCCCCGTCGCTGCCATTGCGCTCACAGGCGACGGTGGGTCGCGTTAGTCGAAAGCAGGAGGGGATCGTCCAATAACTGTCGCTCTGTGCAGGCTCTATTCGCGCAGGACCAATGGAGTAAATGACCATGCACAGCAGACTCGAACAGCTGACCGAAACGGTCAGAGACGGGATGGAAACCATGCCCGAGATCGACGACATCGTAATCGAACATCCACCGACGCCAATGTCAAAACAGGACGAGCTGCTTGACGAGGCGTTGATGGAATCCTTCCCCGCGAGCGACCCCATGGCGTCAGGACGAATGGACTAGGCAATCCCGCCCGAGCAAGTCCGAGGGCATAGCTGACATGCGGGAGAACACTCGGGCCTTGAAGGTCCGAGAAGGTTTTCTAAGTCGAGCTAGTGTCCGGCCTAGCGGCCTGCCGATCCGATGATGCGAAACGGAACGCGATTTTCGCGTCACCGAGCAGACCGGTTTCGGTGGCCGCGATGGCCCATTCCCCGGGGCAGCCCGTCGGCCAGTCCCGCGCCGTCCACTTCAAAGGCCACCTCATACCAGGAACGAGGGCTCTCATGGCAAAGCAGTCAATAGCCGAACTGATCGTGGACACACTAGAGGCCGCGGGCGTGAAACGCGTCTATGGCGTCACCGGAGATTCCTTGAACGGTCTGAGCGACGCCCTTCGTCGCAAGGGTACTATCGAGTGGGTCCACATGCGGCACGAGGAGGCGGCCGCCTTCGCGGCTGGTGCTGAAGCGCAGCTCACCGGAGGACTGGCCGTTTGCGCGGGCAGTTGCGGGCCCGGTAATCTCCATCTCATCAACGGCCTCTACGATTGCCATCGAAGCGGGGCGAGGGTGCTAGCCATCGCCGCCCAGATTCCGAGTGTCGAGATCGGCAGCGGATATTTCCAGGAAACGCACCCCGACAAGATTTTCGCGGAATGCAGCCACTACACGGAACTCGTCTCGACGCCGAAGGTGATGCCGCGTGTGCTCGATATCGCGATAAGGCAGGCCGTTTCGAAGCGTGGCGTCTCAGTGATCGTTATCCCCGGTGACGTCGCGACGGAAAAGGTGGACGCCGTCGCATCGGGACGATGGGTCGTGCCGTCCGATCCGGTCGTGCTGCCGAGGGCAGACGACATTGACCAGGCGGTGTCCCTGCTCGATGCAGCGGATCGGGTGACCATCCTCGCGGGAGCGGGCTGCTCCGGTGCTCACCACCAGGTGGTCAGGCTGGCGGAAGTCCTGAAAGCGCCCGTCGTCCACGCGCTTCGGGGAAAGGAGCATGTCGAATGGGAAAACCCATATGATGTTGGCATGACCGGACTGATCGGCTTTGCTTCTGGCTACCACGCCATGGAACAGTGCGACACGCTTCTCATGCTGGGCACGGACTTTCCTTATCGGCAGTTCTATCCAAGCGATGCCAAGATAATCCAGATCGACATTGACGGCTCGAGGCTCGGGCGAAGGACGACGCTCGATCTCGGCTTGACCGGGGACGTCGGTGCGACCATTGAAGCGTTGATCCCCAAGCTCCGGCTCAAGGAGGACGACGAACACCTCCAGAACGCGCTGGACAATTATGCCGAGGTCCGCGAAGGGCTCGACGATCTGGCTGTTGCGGGGAAGCAGGGGCAGCCGATCCATCCGCAATACGTCGCCAGGCTCGTAAGCGAGATCGCGGAGGACGACGCGGTCTTCACGTGCGACGTCGGCACTCCGACCGTCTGGGCCGCGCGTTACCTCAAGATGAACGGCAAGCGACGCCTGCTCGGTTCATTCGTCCACGGTTCGATGGCGAACGCGATGGTGCAAGCCATCGGAGCGCAGGCGGCCTTTCCTGGCCGTCAGACCATAAGCCTGTCCGGGGATGGCGGTTTCGCAATGCTGATGGGCGATCTCCTCACACTGCGCCAACTAGATCTCCCCGTGAAGATCGTCATCATCAACAACGGCTTGCTTGGTTTCGTCGACATGGAGATGAAGGCCGCCGGCTTCCTGCCGTCTAACGTGGAGCTCAAGAACCCTAACTTTGCCGCGATGGCCAATGCGGCTGGCATTATGGGTATCAGGGTAGAGCAGGCAGCGGATCTCGAGCATGCGCTCAGGAAGGCATTTGCACACCCGGGGCCGGCGGTCGTCGACGTCTTGACCAACAGCGACGAACTCGCAATGCCTCCCAAGGTGACACTCGAGCAGATCGGAGGCTTCAGCCTGTGGATGGCGAAAGCCGTCCTAAGCGGGCGAGGGGACTCTGTGCTTGATCTTGCGAAATCGAACATTCGTTGGTGAAGCAGTCTTTGGGGTGCGGACGGCAGCTATCCTGTAAGGCGTTCGTCTTCGTGATCCCCTATCCCGCCAGTCAACTATGAAGAGAGCCGCCCGTTCGGCACGGATCGTACACCGATCGATCGGTGGGAGTGCAGGAGCCGTAACTTCGACTTCTGTGAAGGGGGGCGGCGGCTCCTTCCCGCCGCGGCCGTCTGGGCCTGCTACCATCGGCAGCAAACAAGCGACAGCATCCTACAATAATCGAGCCACCAGTCGGTGTTTTGTCTAACCAGCAAAGGAGAGCCGACATGACCGAAGCAGCTTCGAAGACACCAACGAAATTCGCCGAACTCGGAGACCGGAAGATCGCCTACAGGCGGCTCGGAAAGGGCACGCCGCTCGTGCTGAACATCCGCTTCCGTGGAACCATGGATTCCTGGGATCCGCTGTTCCTGGACGAACTGGCAAAGAATTTCGAGGTCGTCATTTACGACTACACAGGGCTGGGAGCCTCAACCGGGAACCCAAGCTACGACCGGGCATCTCTGGTCAAGGACGCCAGGGACCTCATCGACTTCCTCGGCTTCGAGAAGGTCGTGATCGGCGGGTGGTCGCTCGGCGGCGTCGTCGCCCAGAAATTCACGGCAACCCATCCGGAACTTGTTTCCCATACTGTGCTGATCGGCACGGCCCCTCCGGGCAAACCGGAAGTGAGCGGCGAGCGGCTGTTCATGGAAACGGCGATGCATCCGAACAACGGTCTCGAAGACCAAACCATCCTCTTCTTCGAACCAGCCTCCGAAGGAAGCCGGGAAGCGGCAAAGCGCTCGTTCGAGCGCATCGAAAGCCGGGATGCCGACCGCTCCCCCCAGATCCCAGAGGCGGTCTTCATGAAGCTACTCAGCGAGGCAAAGGACCGCTCCACGATCTATCCTGATCCTGAAGGTTCGGAGATGGCAGCTTTGGCTGCGGGTCCCAACCCGGTACTCGTCGTCAGCGGCGATCACGACATTGCGTGCCCGATCGAAAACTGGCTCCCGCTCACAAAGAAGTGGAAATCCCTACACCTCCTGACGGTTCCGCAGGCCGGACATGGACCTCACCACCAGGAACCGGAATTCTGCGCGGAAACCATCACGTCCTTCGTCAAGAACGTCCGCTGACGAAAGAAGCCGCCGGGGCCAGTATAGGCTCCGGCGGTTTCTTATCTAGAATACCTTACGACCTTAAAAGCCCTCGAGCACGATCTTGCCCTTGGCCTTGCCGCTTTCCAGCGTCGCGTGGGCCTTCTTGAGGTTCTCGGCGTTGATAGGCCGCAGGACTTCGGTTACAGTTGTCTTGATCGCCCCGCTGTCGATCAGGTCAGCAACCTTGGTAAGAAGCTTTCCCTGTTCCCCCATGTCGGCCGTGCCATACATCGAGCGCGTGAACATGAATTCCTGGTGCACCGACAGCGACTTCCGCTTGAAGCCCATGATATCCAGGCTATCCGGGTCGTCGATAAGGCCGAGCCTGCCCTGCGGGGCAATCAGTTCGATGATTTCGGAAAGCTGCGACTTGGTCTCGTTCGTGGAAAACACGAACGCCGGCGCTCCGATCCCCAGAGCCTTCACCTGTTCGGCCAATGGCTTCCGGTGGTCGATTGCGTGGTGAGCGCCCAGCTGCTTGACCCATTCGACGGTTTCGGGCCGCGATGCGGTCGCGATCACGGTCAAGTCAGTAAGAGCGCGCGCCAGCTGGATGGTAATGGAGCCGACACCGCCCGCTCCACCGATGACGAGAATGGCCTTGGCAGCCCCTGGCACGGCTTTCCCGACGTCGAGACGATCAAACATCATTTCCCACGCGGTGATTGCCGTAAGCGGCAACGCGGCCGCCTCGACGTACGACACCGTTATCGGCTTTCTCCCGACGATGCGCTCGTCGACCAAGTGGTACTCGACGTTCGCGCCCTGCCTGACGAGTGATCCGGCATAGAACACGGCGTCCCCGACTTTGAAATCCTTCACGCCGTCACCGACTGCCTCGATCGTCCCGGCGGCGTCCCAGCCAAGCACCTTCCAGGAGCCTTCCGGTGGCGACATGCTTTTCCTGATCTTGCAGTCGACGGGGTTTGCCGAAACCGCTTCGACCTTGACGAGGAGGTCTCGTCCCGTCGGCACGGGCTTATCCAATTCGATATCGACCAGGGAGTCGGTGCGATCCAGCCCGCCTGCTTGTCTATAACCTACGGCCTTCATGTTGCCCTCTCACGTTGGTGAACCGAGAACCAGTTCACGTTGCGGTGGAATCGGTAAGAAGCCTGATGATGCCTGTATTGTACAATCTGCTCCTGTTTCAGTCAGGGCGCGCTGCTCTGTGCTGTCACCAAAGAAACGCCAGTGCGCCTCTGTCTACAAAGACGGAATCCTACAATCGCGGAAGCCGCCTCGGTCTGAGGGTGACTTCCACTCCTCGCGGAGACACGAACGCTGGATTTAGCGCGGCGCAAAACTGTCGCCCATCCGGTCTCATCTACCTAATCGGCCATTCTGTGTTGAACGGCTGTCAGCGCTAAGAGCGATAAAGGGTTCACAATGTCTAATGTTTCTTCCAACAGTGGCAACCGTATTGCGATCGTAGGTGCAACGGGGCGCATCGGCTCCGCGTTGCTCTCGAAGCTCATCAACGATGATGTTGAGTTGGTCGCATTCTCGCGCAACGCATCGACAGATCGCTTACCGCGCGGACTCGTTCCTACTGTGGTCGATTTCGAAGCGCCAGCTTCGTTGGCTCAGGGCTTGCAGGGAGTACACAAGCTTTTTATTTCCCATGGCACATACGCTAAGCAGGTGGAAAACGAGATCGCTCTGATCGATGCCGCTGTCGCCGCCGGCGTCAAGCACATCGTGAAGGTTTCGGTCATGGGACCTCCGGTCAAACTGCACCCATTCGACTGGCATATGAGGATTGAGGCTCACCTCGCCACCTGCGATGTGGGCTACACGGTGCTCCGGCCGTCAACCTTCGTCGATGGCTTGGATCGCGCCGCCGGAGCAATTGCAGAGGGCACATGGGGGGGGTCGGCTGGAGAAGGTCGAGCCAACCTGGTCGACACTCGCGATATCGCAGACGTCGGGCGTCTCGCGCTTCTCGAAAAAAAGTTTATCGACGCGCAGCGCGCATACCATCTCACTGGTCCTGCGTCCGTTAGCATGCCGGAGGTGGCGGCCGAGTTCTCGAGGCAGCTGGGTCGAGAAATCCGATATCATCACCGTTCACGTACGGAGCAGCGAGAGTTGCTTATTCGTTCAGGAGCCAGTGAGTTGGCCATAGAAATGCGGCTCGGGCTCGATCTTCTCTTCGAGCAATCTGCGCAGGCAGAGACCACTAGCACTGTCTACGACTTTACCGGCAAAGCACCGCGATCGGTCGCCACTTGGGTAAGCGACAATCTATCTCTTTTCGCGTCAACCGCTAAGGCGTAGGCGACGTGCTAATCAAGAACCTAGACGAAAATGCCGATGGCTAGAGCTTAGCAGGGGCAACCTCGCTGCAAGCAAGCGCTGGGCAGTGGAGGCCACATTTTGCTCAAAGTCGCAGAGATGTCGGAGGCGCTGCACTCTATGCAGCGCCTCCTAAGCAACTTCTAACATTTGCAGACTGAGCATGGGCCAGAACGCTGCCGGTACGACGCTGCAATGGCAATTGTTTACCAGGAAACGCGCGGGCGCTACGCAGGGAGCTCCACCTGGCAAGGAGGATCTGACTTGGCTAGCCAATCCAGTGACGCTGCTGTGGGGCGCAAGGGGCGCGGTGTTGGTCGATACTTCGCTCAGCGACGCCCAGAACGAAGAGCCTGCGATGCGATCTATCCGAACAGGATTAATCCGGGTTCGCTCTGGGGAAGCGCGCACGCCGCGAAGAGCAAAGCATGAGCCTTCTCTCGACATGACTGCAATGGCAAGAAGGAAACGCCCTTCACCGGATGTGAAGGGCGTTTCGCGCTGTTCAAATGTAGCATTCCGAAGAGACGCAACAAAGGATTTCCGGGGGCGTTCCTCGGACGCCGCGCTATTACTCGCTGGTTGCGGCGTCTTCAATCACTTTGGCCACACGATCCGGGTGCGACACCATAACTACGTGGGACGCGCCCTTGACCTCTACGGTTTCCTTGGCGTTCGCCCGCTTGGCCATCCATTTCATGGCCTCCGGCGGGATGTTTTTGTCAGCCGAGCCGAAAATCGACCAAGAGGGAATTTCCTTCCAACCGGCGTTGGTTGCGGCTTCGCCAAGGGCAACATCGGTTACTGGGCGCTGCGAGGCGGCCATGGCGGCGGCGGCCTTCTCGGAAACGTCCGCGGCGAATTGCTTGTGGAACTTGTCCTGCTGGATATAGAGGTCCTTCGCGCCGTTCTCCAGCTCCACAGGCTTGTCGAGCGTCGGGGCGAGGGTGCTTCCCGGAAACTTGCCGCTGAGCTCGAGGGCGGACTCGCCGATCTCGGGAGAGAAAGCGGAGACGTACACGAGCGATTTGATCTTCTCGCCCTTGGTTGCGGCTTCCGAGATGACCGCGCCGCCGTAGGAGTGGCCGACCAGAACAACGGGTGTATTGAGGTTTGCGATGATCCGCTTGAGGTAGGCGCTGTCGCCCTTGACGCTGCGCAGCGGGTTGGCCACCGCGACGACCCGGTAGCCATCGGCCTCGAGCTTCCCGATGACGCCAGTCCAGCTGGAGGCATCGGCGAAAGCGCCGTGGACCAGAACAATGGTCGGCTTCGTGTCGGCCGCAAAGGCCGGAACACTCGCCAGTGAAGTGGCAAGCAACGCAGATGCTAGCAATTTCTTGAACATGGGATTTCCTCGTTCGATTTTCGACGGTTCGAGAAAGCACCAAGTTCATGACTGGTTATTGTACATTCGACTTAAAAGTGGCGAGAACCGACGCTCCGCGTTTATGTTGAGCAACCCTTAGGCTTCCTGGGCCTCCGCCGCGAGGAGTTTGAGAATAGACTGCGCCGTCTCCATGTCACCTTTAGGCGGAGCACCAGAAAAGTGACCCAGTGTCTGTTCAACTCTTTCACAGTCTGCTTTCAGGGTGTGGCGGCTACTGTGCTTCGCGATGCTGTTTGCGCATTTGAGTTGCCATGTAAGAGCCGACTGCCCTTCGGCGATACGGTAGGCGTCGATGAGCAAGCCTCTTCCGCTGCGATCGCCCCGGTCGAGCAGGATTTCTCCCTTTAGCCTTGTCAGCTCCGCCTGGCACCAACCCGCTTCGCCGGAAAGAGCGAGGTCTATCAGTTCAAGCCCCGCTTTCTTTCCGGCGACAATTATGATGTTTTCCAGGCGCGGTCCGTTTCCGCCGTGCCGGAGGCACGCAATGGCCGCCTCGTGATCGACATCGCCCACTCCGAGCGCGTACTCGTATCCGACAACCCATTCCTGCCAGCGGAAAAGGGAGTTCCTTGTCGAAATATCCCGCAGAATGCCCAAAAAGCGGTGTCCGAGCCCCAGTTCACCCAGCCCAAAGTAGATCGGGCAAGCCCCGACGGCGAGACCGAGACAAGTCGATATTGGATGGTCGACGAGGAGTATGTCCGACGTGAGTTCATCCAGGTGTTGAAGCGACGTTTCTATTTGACCCCGGATGAAGGCTGTCTTGGCCATTACCATCAACGACAGCGTCTTCTGACCGAAATTCGCGCCGCTTGTCAGCGTCCCCCGGACCGCTTGGCCATTTGCTCGCAGTGCGCGCGCGGCATGTTCATAAGCGTCTTTGTGCGCGCCCAGATAATGGTAGTTGTGGGCGAGGATGCGGTTCACCGCCGGCTCGGCGGCTTCGCCGATATCCTGCTGCAGCTCCAAAGCGACTTCGTTCGCGTCGCAATAACGGCCTTGGGTGGTCAGCAGCGCGCAGAGGCCGCTGCCCGCCCTCAGGAGCCTGGTCGCGTCATTCACCGATCGCGCTGAGCGTGCCGCCAGTTCGAACTGTAGCCTGGCTTCGGCGTCGCCATCGACGCTGTGGACGTTGTAGGCGATCGAGCCGTATGCCGACCGCAACTGCGTTTCCAGCAAGGCATCGGTCGCGGGTTCGAGATCGAACGAACGGACGGCTTTCTCGATGTGCCGTAATTGTTCGCTCATCAGGCCCAGTTGTGTCCAAAGCGTCACCGAGCTTGCCAGAAGCTCCTGGTAAAGGCGCGTCTGGCCTGTCTCGTCGCAGAAAGTCAGGGCGAGCCGGAGGTCGTGGATCAGTATCCCGTAACAATCCATCCATTGCGCCGTCTGGAGCTTGTCCCATTGAAACTCGGCTTCGCGCATCCGGATAAGAAGGAGCGACGCGTGAGCCAGACGCAACTCGCCCTGACGTCCGCTCGCCGCCAGTTTGATCGCCGCATACTCTCTCGTTGTTTCGAGCAGACGGAGCGCTCGTCCGGATTCCGACCGCGCGAGAAGTGACTTCGCCTGTAAGCCCCAAATCGCGTCTTCGGCTTCTTCCCGGCCGACAGCCAATTCACACACGGCAAGCGCGGCTTCGCGTGAAAACGAGGATGCGAAAACCGACAGGGCCTGCAGAACGGATTTTTCGTTCTCAGTGAGGAATCCGTAGCTCCAGTCGAGTGTCGCCTGGAGGGTTTGCTGTCGGCGAGGGGCTGTGCGGCGACCCCTTCTAAGGACGGTCAACGGTTGGTCTAGCGATGCTAGCAGATGTTCTAGCCCGAGATCGACGACACGGGTAGCGGCAAACTCGATGGCGAGGGGTATCCCTTCGAGCCTCCTGACGATGGCCGTCACGATGTTCATCTGCTCTCGCCCGAGGGGAGTTCCCATTTCAAACGATTGCTCCATCCGGTCGATGAAGAGAGCTGCGGCTGGACGCTGCATCGCCTGAGCTGACACCTCATCCTCGTCCGGCACATCTAGTGACCCAAGGCGTCTTATTGTTTCGGCCTGGATGGAGAGGGGTTCTCGACTGGTGGCGAGCACCCTGACATCCGGGCATGTTCGGATGATGTCCTCAATGATTCTAGCCGCTCCTGCGATCACGTGTTCGCAGTTGTCGAATACGAGCAGGACGTTCTGTCGTGCCAACACCGCCACGATCCCGGGCAGCGGATCGTCGCCGTAAACCGAAAGCCCGAGCAGCGACGCGAGGGTGGGCGCGATCGCAGTGACGGAATCCAAGGCGGCCAGATCCAGAAAATAGACGGCTTCGTGAGCGTCCTTGAGCAGGTGCGCCACTTCCAAAGCAACGGTCGTCTTTCCGATGCCTCCAGTTCCCACGATCGTTATGACACGCGATTGACGGAGTTCCATGCACCTTGAAACAAAGCTCTCCCTTCCGATGACGCCTGTAAGCCTACCCGGCAGGTTGCCCTTATTTCGGCCCATGGGCTGTACTGTCTCGGCGGTCGGCACCGTTTTCCAGACGGTCGCCGATAGAATGTATCCGCGGCCTGCGATGGTCTGAACGAGAGACTCCATGTCCGCTACTGCCAGCGCCTTTCTAAGCGCGACAAGATGGACTCTGAGCGAGCTTTCCGCAGAAACGCTGTTTGGCCACACCTCCTCAAGAATTTCGCTCGCAGAGACAACCTCGCCGGCCCGCGACGCCAATACAGCAAGGACGTCCAGAGCCCGCGATCCGATCTTCACGGGTTGGTCGCGATGCACCAGCATCCTGCGGGAAAGGTCCAGTTCGAAATCAAAAAATCGGATAGTAGACATCAGGATGTCCCGGAACTCCCTCGAACAACCCACAGATGATGTGCAAGCAATTGACTGCAATTCGGCAGGGTCACCTTACCGCTTCAAATTGCCCGGACATACCTAGCCATAGAGTCAGGTTGAAGAAGCGTTTCGGAACGGAATAACTGAATTGGTGAAAACGGGGGTGGTACATGCGGATCGGAAGCGCCGAGGTTTTGCGGATCGAGGAGTATCATGGCCTGGGTTTTCCTCCGAAAGCGTTCCTTCCGGATTGGGATGACCGATTGGTCGAAAAGCACCTGCACTGGATGGTGCCGAACCACTACGCTCCGGATGAAGGCAGACTTGTAGGGTCGATACATAGCTGGTTGATCAAGTTGCCTAACCTTACCGTCCTCGTCGATACCTGCAGCGGAAACCACAAGCATCGTCCCGACAGCCCGTTCTTCTCGATGATGAATTCGACGTACCTCGAGAACCTGTCGGCTGCCGGTGTAGACCCCGACGACATAGATTACGTTTTTTGCACGCATCTCCACATTGATCACGCAGGCTGGAACACGCGTCTTCTCGACGGAAAATGGGTGCCGACATTCCGCAAAGCGAAGTACGTCGTTTCCCGGACCGAATTCGAGCGTTTATTGGGAGATGAAACCCCGTCGGACGACGACCTGAACTTAATCGCAGACACCATCCAGCCGATCATCGAAAGCGGACAGTGGCTGCCGATCGACGCGCCGTTTCAGCTGTGTGACGAGCTTCTCATTGAGGCCAGTCCTGGTCACACTCAAGGACACTGCCATCTCATCCTTTCCGCGGGGGACGGGAGAGCGGTATTTTCCGGTGATATCGTCCATCATCCGATCCAAGTTCACATCCCAAGCTGGAATTCGGCGGCATGCTCTGAAACGGAAGCGGCCATACCAACGCGGATAAAGATACTCGAGGAACTGAGCGAGACTGGCACCTGGCTCATGCCCGTGCACTTCGCGAAGCCATTTTGCTGCAGAATCGGGAAGGCGCAGGACGAAGGTTTCATCTGCGTCATCGAGTGACGGAAGTAACCGTGCAGGGGATGGCAGCGTTATCCCTCGACCACAATGCAGGCAGCCCCCCTCTTTCGAGGCTTATCATTCCGATGACGGGATGGTCGTTTGTAGCGTTTCAAGCGGCCACGAAGGATTTCATGCGCAGATATGGCACGGGACGGCTTGGCGGCTCGCAAGTGGAGCCGCTCGAGTATGGCGTTTACATGTGGGATGCCGCAGCGGACGTATTCAGGATGGATGCGACTTTGTGTCGATACCTCGGAATACCCGAGGCGGCCGGCGTCGATGGTATTTCCCTCCACCGGGTGATAAGCCTGATCCATAGTGCCGACAGCGCCGAATTTTCAAGTGCTATAAAATCCTCCGCGCGAACCGGATCGTCTTTCAGGCGGTCTTTCAGGCTCTGGGCTGCAGGTAATCGTGCGGAGAAGCTGCAGGCGATCGGCCAATCTTTCTTAGGCTCCGATCGGACGCCAGGTCTCTGCACTGGGCTTGTCTTCCGGAGTGCCAGGGGCATGAAGTCAGCTGAGGTAGAACTGGCGGACCATTGCATCGCGGCTTACGAGTTGGCGAGAGGAAGCAAGTCGCCCATGGTCCAGTATTTGATTTCTATGGCGCTGATCGAACTCGGCTACCAGATTGCGGGGTTAGAGCCCGGAAAAATTCAGTAGCGTAACCAATAGCGCCATCGCGGACACACCGTTGCATTCGGCGTGTCCGCGATGGCATTGTGCTATCAGCTCTTCACGAAGGCGAGCAGGTCAGGGTTGATGACGTCCGCGTGCGTCGTCAGCATGCCGTGCGGGTAGCCCGGATATACCTTGAGGGTGCCGTTCTTGAGGAGCTTGACCGAGAGGCGCGCCGCGTCGTCGATCGGGACGATCTGGTCATCGTCGCCGTGCATGACCAGGGTCGGCACGGTGATGTTCTTGAGGTCTTCGGTCTGGTCGGTCTCGGAGAAGGCCTTGATGCCGTCGTAGTGGGCCTTTGCGCCGCCCATCATGCCCTGACGCCACCAATTCTGGATGGTGCCCTGGGAGATCGCGGCACCTGGACGGTTGAAGCCGTAGAACGGGCCAGTCGGCAGGTCGAGGAAGAACTGAGCACGATTGGCGGCGAGAGCGTTGCGAAGGCCGTCGAAGACTTCGATCGGGAGGCCACCGGGATTCGACGCGGTCTTGAGCATGAGTGGCGGAATCGCGCTGACGAGTACCGCCTTGGCTACACGCTTCTGCGGTTCGCCGTATTTCGCGACGTAGCGAGCGACTTCGCCGCCGCCCGTGGAATGACCGATGTGGACAGCGTTCTTGAGGTCCAGATGCTCGTACACTGCGTTGGCGTCCGCAGCATATTGCTCGATAGTATGGCCGTCGGCGACCTGCGACGAGCGGCCGTGACCGCGACGGTCATGGGCGACGACGCGGTAACCGTGGGCAAGGAAGAACAGCATCTGAGTGTCCCAGTCGTCCGACGACAGCGGCCAACCGTGGTGGAAGACGATCGGCTGAGCATCCTTGGGACCCCAGTCCTTGTAGTACAGTTCGACGCCTTCCTTGGTTTTTACGAATGCTTCGGTCATTTCGAATTCTCCTTCGATTTCTGCGGTGCTCTTTTTGCCGGCTGCTTCAGCGACCGGCACAAACATGGAAAAAGAGACGGCTGCCCCTGCTAGAAGTGTCTGTCGGCGGGAAAGTTCGTAGGTCACAAGTCGCTCCATTATTCGTGCCGGGTCTCGGCATGCACCATGAACTTATGAGTGACGCTGGACTGTTTATTGTAGGATCGGGCACTACGCGTTGGTGCTGGAGTAAAATCCGGAATCGTCAGATGCAGTTGCTGGCTAAGCAAGCATGCCGACCCAATTCAGCTGCAAACCTTTAGCTCCGCGACACGGCCGAACGCATCAAGTGCGCCGCCGTGTCGGTTACCTGATCAGACAGTCTCCCAAGATAGAATCGTTCAATATACCCGCTACGCCCGCCGATAGTTTGTACCCTGGCCTTCGACTTGAAGCCGGGGCCGATGATTTTTCGGTCCCGTAGGTTTCCCTCGTGGCCCGAATTAACCGGAAAGGTGGGGCGTCGTGGGAATTGCCCGTTGGAAGCTGAATAGAGCAGGCGCTCGGCCCGATGCAGTCGCTCCCAGGCAGCACTTCTACCAGGACGACGAGCACTTCGAGTATCCCGAAGGGCAACGCCCGGCGCTCCCCGGCGCTCCAGGTTTCCCGGACCATCCAACCGGACGTCGCATCGTATACGCGATCACCTCGGTTCTCGTCGGAATCACCGGAGCCTTGGGTAACGCGGTCGTCGCGGCGAACCTGCCCTTCCTCCAAGGCTCGCTGGGACTGGATATCAGCGAGGTCGCGTGGCTTCCGGCGGCATACTTGGTGACCAACGCCGTCACGGGCTGCGTGTTGGTTAAGTATCGCCAGGAATTCGGAGTGCGATCCTTCTGCATGATCTTCCTGACATTGCAGGCGTTGCTGATAACGTCCCACCTTTTCGTGCAGGGTCTTGCCGGCGCTATCCTGGTACGAGCCGCAAGCGGAATATCGGCGTCGGCGCTGACGACGCTCGGCGTCTTCTACATGATCCAGGCTTTTACCGCGAAACACAGGCTAAGGGCGGTATGTCTCGGGCTCGGGACACCGCAGCTCTCCCTCCCGATAGCCTGGCTCATGCCCAAGGACCTGTTGGCCTTGGGGAACTGGAACGGGCTCTACCTGCTGGAACTCGGGCTGTCCCTCGTCATTCTCGGTATCGTATCGATCGTCCGCCTGCCTCCGAGCGTCAGGTCGAAGACCTTCGAGCCGCTCGACGCCCTCAGCTTCTTGCTCTACGCCGCCGGCTTCGTCTTGTTCGGTTCGGCGATGGGGCTCGGGAGCTACCTCTGGTGGACCAACGTCTCCTGGATCGGATGGTCTTTAGCGGCCTGTATCCCGTGTTTCGCGCTGTTCGCATGGATTGAAACCAACCGGAAGCGCCCGCTCATCGACGTGAAGTGGCTCTCGGCCGGGGCTTTTCTTCGGCTGGCGGCGTTCGCGGTGCTCTGCAGGTTCCTCCAGTCCGAGCAGACCGTCGGCGTTATGACGATGCTGCGCGATTTCGGCCTGACAAATGACGATATCCGGCCGCTCACGGTCGCGATTCTTCTCGGGTCCACGCTCGGGCTCGGGATGGCGGCTCTTGCCGTATCACCCACTCGGCTTCCCTACATGGTCCTGGCTTCACTGGTGCTGGTCGCCATCGCGTCGTACATCGACACCGGGGCAAGCGTCTCTACGCGAGTGCCGGAACTGCTTGTTAGCCAACCGCTTGTGGCATTCGCAGGTACCCTTTTCATCGGTCCGCTGTTCATTTTCGGGCTTGGAAGAGTTCTCGCCGAGGGCGGGGTGCGGATGACCAGCTTCATCGCACTTTTCAACGCCACCCAATCGGTAGGAACCCTCACCGGAAACGCGTTTACCCAGACCTTTCTATTCCACGCCCAGCAGTATCACCTCCGGACTTACGCGGCGCAGGCGGAAAGGTCCGCGCCCGATGTCGCCGCGCTGATCGCTTCGCTCTCCGCGCGATACGCCCCGGTCATAGCAGATCCCGTCGCGAGGTCCGCCGAAGGAGTCGCCGCGCTATCGCAGCAGGTATCACTTCAATCTCGTGTCGCGGGATACATCGACGTTTTCACTGCGATTTCATTGGCCGCATCGGCCGGAGCGGCCGCGCTCATCGGGGTCATCTCCATCAATCTCATCAAGCAATATCGGAGCAAGCAACCATGAACGCGGTTACCCCGATCCCAGCCGCGGCGACTCCAGCCGTGGTCGATCAATCCCAAGCGGTGGCATCGCCGTGGCAGCCCAAGATCAGCAGCGTGCTGACAAGGGTCTTTGCGGCGAGCCTCGTGGCCGCGGGCGTGGCCGTTATTCTGGCGACTTGGCAATTGCCTCCGTTCTCGACGGCTGTCGTGAAGACCGACAACGCATATGTCCGAGGCTGGACGACGGTCATAAGCCCTCAGGTGACCGGATACATCCAGGAGATCGGAGTGAAGGACTACGCCGACATCAGACAGGGAGATATGCTCCTGCGGATCGACGATCGCATCTACCGGGCGCAGGTGGCGGCGGCCCGTGCCGATCTGGACATCGCGGTGTCAAACCTCGCGAACAACCAGCAAGCCATCGCGCAACGAAAGTTGGACATCCTGACGGCTGACGCCAAAATCGCCAGCGCCAGCGCGCAGCTCGTGAAGGCAGAGGCCGACTTCAAGAGGGCGGCCAATCTGGCGACGCAGGGGTCAGGTCCGGTCAGTGCGGAAGACGCCACCCGGGCGGCGCGGGACGTCGCTTCGGCCAATGTTCAGGAGGCAAACGCGGGTCGCGGCAGTGCCGAGCAGGCTCTCAAGGCGGCGACCGTCAACGAGGGGTCGCTCAAGGCCGATGTGGAAAGCGCGCAGGCAAAGCTCCAGCTCGCCGAAATCAATCTCGGTTATACGGTCGTGACGGCTCCCGAGGACGGGAAGCTGAGCGACGTGACCGTAAGGCGAGGGCAATTCGTCACGAGCGGCACCCAGCTGATGTTCCTTGTTCCAAAGACCCGCTGGGTGGTCGCCAATTTCAAGGAAGCGCAATCGGGAGAGATCCGCCCCGGACAACATGCATGGTTTTTTGTCGATGCACTCGGTGGCGCGCGCTTCGAGGGCTCTGTCGAGGAAATCTCGCCGGCGGCCGGTTCCGAGTTTTCTGTCCTCCGCACCGACAACGCGATTGGCAATTTCACCAAGATCCCGCAGCGTATCGCGGTGCGCATAAAAATCGACCCGGGCCAACCCGATCTCGGCAGGCTCGGGCCGGGGATGTCTGTAGAAGCCCACGTCGACACGGATCGCTAGAGCTCGACGAACGCGAACGGTAATTGAGTTCTCAGATTATAGCAGTCGCGAGGACCGCGCACGCGAACACGCCGGCACCGTGGTATCCAAATCGGCGAAAGCATTCTCGTCTTAGTGTTGTCAGCAGATGCGCCCGATCCCTAAATCGGGTCCTAAGCCGCCAGATTGGCTTTGAGGGTGGGAGACAAAGCATCCAGAAGACCTAGCAGTCGCTGCCTCGCAACGTCTGTATCTCTCGGTCCAGGCGCGAGTATCATGCAGTCCGCCGCGCCAGGAAGTACTTCGAATTCTTTCCAGGATTCGGAAGGGGGAGGGAATATCACGAAACCGCCGAGCGGGTGGCACCGCACTATTCCGCCATCGACGGACCAACCGAGTGTGCGACGATACTTTTCTACCGTTTTCGGCTTGGGGTCCTTGCTATGGTGCTCCGCGCTCGCGAGAGTGGCGTCTCCGACGACGAGAAAACGCTCTTCTCCGACCGTTATCCTTATCAAGTAGTCCGGAGTGCATTTTTCCTCCAGTCCAAGGAACGGGCGCTCTGGATCCATTTCCTGGTTCAACGCCGCCCACTCCAAGACGGGTACCGTTCGCTCGTGCGGAGGTGGTACCTTAGAGTAATCGACGTAGTTCGGCTCTGCCTCAAAATCGAGTTCGATTTGAACATTACCTTTTTGGAGACGCCAAGAACACGCGTCCGGGGCCTTTGTCAGCTCCGTAATGCAATGTCCGGTGAACCCAAGCTCGCGGAACATTTTCACAAGCCAGACGGCTCCCCAGAATTCCCAGAGCTTGTTTAAGAGAATCGGAGGATAGCGCGATCGCAGTGCCTCGGATTCAGCGATCGCCTCCGACATCAGCGGCGAAAACGCGCGCAGAAGTAGCCGGAGGCGATGGTCACGATGGAACAGCGGGGTGGGGTACCTGCATATCAGGGATAGAAGATCGGGAATGACCCTAGAAATCCGGTGACAAGGCTGGAGATCAGATAGAAAGTTCCGCCTGAGATTCCCAAGAGCGCGAGAATCGGACCGACGTCACCCAGCGAGGGGCCGCTGTCTTCAGCGGTCGGCTCAACGCCTGGCGAGCGGACGAGCACGTTGTCGTTCGCAGCCTGTATTTCGCCCTTGCCGGAGACGACTTTCAGTCGCGCGACCGGAACCTGCCTGAATACACACGACGTCCGAGAGAGCTTGAGTGCCATTTTTTCACCTGTTGAATCTGGTCGATCGCACCGCGTGCCTGGAAGGCGTGATAGCTGATGCCACGCGTACGTGATGACGAGCAGTTCAGATTCTTCCGGTGACGTCGGTGCGGGCATTTTGACAGTTCTAGGAAAGCGAAACGTCGAGCGGGATCGGGTTTCGCATCGAATTGGCTACTGGCGAAAAGTAGTTCGCCTGGCGTACGATCTCATCGAGCTCTTCGCGGGTTGCGTCGCCCTCGATCTCCACTTTCACGCGGATAGCCTGAAACCCCATCTGCAGGGGTTCGCGCGATGCTCCACCAGCACCCCAGGCGGCGGAATTTCCGACATCGCCTTCGATATGCAGCTCCAGGCGGGAAAGCCGGACGTGCTTGAAAGTCGCGACCGCCGTGATACCGACGGCGAGGCAGCCGCCGAGGCCGGACAAAGCTATCTCCCCCGGCGCGGGCGCGGTGTCCTGGCCGAAGAGATGTAGCGGCTCGTCCACGACAACGGGGTCATGGTCGGCGACGTAGCTGAGAGTGCGATACTGGCCCTCGCATACGGTGTGGACCAGATTCGTACCCCGACGGTCCGGGTTCGCGCGACCACGCTCCGCAAAGGCAAGCAAACCATCGCGGTCAATCGGTCGGAGGTAGGTCTTAATTGTCTTCTTCTGGATACTCGACATAGCTGTTTCCTCGATCTTTTCGGATTGGATGTGTCACCACACTTCTGGACAGCTGAGCTAGGCACGCGAAGGCGCACAGCATCAGCCTACGGCAATGGTCGCTTCGCTTTGCAAGACAGGGAGAGACTGGTAACGCCAAAGGTGGCGGGTACGATTTTCATTTTCCTGACCTCAAGTTGAACGGGGACGATTCCCTGCTTGAGGCGATTATGAACTGCGGAACTTCCGGCTTATTGTAGGATAGCGGCTTGGCCACCCGCGGCCGGCGATCGCACGATCGCACAATCCAAGTACGGTGGAACTGGCGACATTACCGCATTGCTTGGGCAACGGGCGCACTCCGCGTCTGACCCGAGCGAGTGGAGGTAGTGGCATGCCGAACGTGCTCCCCGATATCGGGAAAATTTCTTACCTTGAGATCGATGGCGTCAATGTGCGCTTGGCGACCGGCGGACGGTCCGACGGTATCCCCGTCTTCCTGTCTAGCCCATGGCCCGAAAGCATCTACGCCTTTAGAGATGTCCTCCCTTTGATCGGAGACTTGGCACCTTACGTCGCTATCGACCTGCCGGGTTTCGGAATGTCGCAGGGACGCTCGGACCTAATGTCCCCGACCGGGATGGCGCGCTTCATCGTGAGGGCCGCCTGGAAGCTCGGTATTGAAAGAATGCATGGTGTAGGCCCTGACGTGGGAGCCCTTGCGATGCTGTTCGCAGCCGCGGACCGACCGGATCTGTTCGAGAGCCTGGTCGTGGGTAGTGGAGCAACAAGCATTGAATTGGCCTCCGGCGGACTCGTCGACCTCATCGCGTCTCCCGCCGGCGCATTCTCGGATTTCGAGGGCGGTGATCTTGCTGTCGGGTTTGTATCGCAGTCGGCGGCGAGGCCTGTTCCGCCATCCGTGATGGAAGATTACTGGCACTCGTCGGCGGCCAGGCGCTTCGACCAAGCGGCTAACTTTGTTCGCGCCTATAAAGAGGAATTGCCGCTTCTCAAAGGATCACTGCGGAAAATAGACGCACCAGTCCTAGTCCTCGCGGGTCTCCACGACCCGATTGTCCCGCCTGCCAATGGACAAATGCTCGTCGATAATATTCGGCGCTGCCGCGAGCGGCTTCTGAATGGTGGTCACCTGGTATGGGAGGACGCGGCAGCAGAGTACGGTCTGGAAATCCGGAACTGGATCGATGGTGCCTACAAGGCCGCCAGCCGAGAATAGCTTGGTGCCTGGGCGCTGCAGGCGGGAGACAAGTGGTTTGCTTGTTTGGATCGCGGGCGATGCTGATCGATGGAGACGCGATCCTGCAATAACCCGTCTCGTCCCCATGAAAAAACGGCGGC
Source organism: Hyphomicrobiales bacterium (assembly GCA_900471485.1). GTDB lineage: Bacteria > Pseudomonadota > Alphaproteobacteria > Rhizobiales > Rhizobiaceae > Rhizobium. The sequence continues at coordinate 73,632 of UCEU01000030.1, read as the reverse complement.
ATTGAACACGCTGGACAGGCGCGCTGAGCCACTTTCGCTAACATTTCGAGGGGAAAGAAACGCAATGAGAGTCTTAGTTCTGTTTGCGCATCCGGCGCAGCGGAAATCCAGCATCAACGTGGCCATGGCAGGCGGCGCAAGGCATCTGGATGGAGTGACATTCGTCGATCTGTACGCGGAGTATCCACGTTTTTCGATCGACGTCGATCGAGAGCAGCGCCGCCTCACGGACCATGACGTCATCGTCTTCCAGTTTCCCGTTTTCTGGTACTCGACGCCCGCTCTTCTCAAACAGTGGCAGGACCTGGTCCTCGAGTACAACTTCGCATATGGGCCGCAGGGACAGAGGCTGGCCGGAAAGCTCACGATGCCCTGCATCACAACGGGCGGCAGTCGTGCCGACTACTCCGAAGACGGAGGCAACCGCCGAGAAATCTGGCATTTTCTGTATCCGTTGGAACAGACAGCGACGCTTTGCGGGATGGACTATCTTCCGCCGTTTGTCTTCCATTCAGCCAATCATATCGACGATATCAGTGCGCAGCATCACATCGGGGCATACCCCCAGCTTCTTGCCGCGCTGCGCGACGACCGTCTCGATCTTGCAGGCGTACGTCAGTTGAAGACCTTCAACAGCTTCGATCTCTCTGGCCTCATAAGGAGCTGACAATTGGACGGATTGGCTTTCTATGCCCTGTGCTACCTCGCCGCTGCGGTCATCGCGGTCATTGTTTCGCAACGCGTTGGCCTTGGGTCGGTGGTGGGCTACATCGCCGCAGGCGTTCTGGTCGGCCCTGTTTTTCAAGTTTCGGTGGCGGGTTCGAGCTCCCTCGAGCAGTTTTCCGAATTCGGCATCGTGATGATGTTGTTTCTCATCGGACTGGAAATCGATCCCCAGATGGTATGGCGTCTGAGGGGGAAACTGCTTGGCCTCGGCGGGTTACAGGTTCTCGCAACGGTCGGTGTCTCGACCGCGGTCGGGATCATGCTCGGTTTCAGCTGGCAGCAGGGCCTTCTTTTCGGCTTCGTTTCAGCTCTCTCTTCCACAGCGATCGTGCTGCAGACACTCGAGGAAAAGGGCTTGCTCAAGTCCGACGGTGGTCAGGCGAGCTTCGCGGTGCTGCTGTTCCAAGACCTTGCGGTCATCCCGATGCTCGCGTGTATTCCGTTGATCGCCGGAAGCGGTCACGGTGCGTCGTCCGGACACGGCGGGGCCACGCTGATGGAAAACCTGCCGGCATGGGCGTCGGCCATCCTTACTTTGGCAGCCGTCGGATCAGTGGTTGCCGCGGCACATTTCCTCTCAAGGCCGATCTTCAGGACAATCGCGCTCATCGGCCATCGCGAAGTGTTCACCGCTACCGCGCTTCTGGTTGTTGTCGGCATTACTGTTCTCATGTCCTCTGTGGGACTTTCACCAGCTCTCGGGGCGTTTCTAGGGGGCGTCGTCTTAGCCAATAGCGAATTCAAGCACGAGCTACAGAACGATATCGAGCCCTTCAAAGGCCTGCTTCTCGGTCTCTTTTTTATGACTATCGGCGCGAAGATCGACCCGGCGGTACTGCTGGAAAACTGGCGTACGGTCCTCGTCGCGACGCCCGGGCTGATAGTTCTCAAGACTTCCGTTCTTCTTCCGCTGGCTTGGTTTTTCCGGCTGCGAGGTGCGGCCAGTTGGCTGTTCGCGCTCGGACTCGCACAAGCCGGAGAGTTCGGCTTCGTTTTGCTATCCATCGGCGGAGATCGAGGCCTTCTATCGAAGGAGATGGTTTCCGTGTCTGTCTTGGTCATCACCTTCGGAATGGTCCTCACCCCACTACTTTTCGCGCTCAGCGACCGCATCGCGATCTTACTCGAGAAGCGCGACGAAAGCGATCGGAACGTCGATCAACCGGAACAGGGGACGATCATACTCGCCGGGGTAGGGCGCTTTGGGCAGATCGTAAACCGCATGTTGCTAGCCAATGGATACAAGCCTGTCGTGCTCGACTACAGGGCGGACGTGGTCGACAATGTTCGGAAGTTCGGCGTGAGGTCGTTCTTCGGGGACGCCGGACGTCCAGACCTCTTGGAATCGGCGGGGCTCGCCAAGGCAGCATTGCTTGTCGTGGCAATCGACGACCCCGACCGGGCGACGGAAATCGTGATGCATGCACGACGTAGCAATCCCGGTATCCGGATCATCGTAAGAGCCTATGACCGTCTTCATCACTACAAGCTGCGGGATGCCGGAGCAGACCACATCGTACGCGAGCTTTTCGAAGGTTCGGTGCAGGCAGCCGGCATGGCACTCCTATCGCTTGGAATGCACCCATACGAGGTCGAAAAGCGCAAATCTGTTTTCGTCGAACAGGACATGGCGGGGCTGGAAAAAATGGCATCTCTTGTCGATGCCGATATCCCGGCGATTAACAATCCCGAGTTCATTGCCGGGTTTAACGACATCGGAAAGGTCATCGAGGACGCCATGATGGGTTATCGGGCGGGATATGACGACATTGTCTCCAGGGGCTGGAACGCCCCCGACACAACCTCGATCCACGTGCCAAGGACCACTGTCGTAAAGTAGCTCGGTTAACTGTTGCGAGGCAGTCCGTCTCCCAGTCGGAGAGATTTCGACCTTACACGATTGGACCCTGTAGGAGTGCCGGATCGGGTAGCTCGGCTCCTCCTCGGCATGGTATTCGTCAGGCCGCGACGGCGCTATGTCAGCGGCGAAGTGCTCTTTCGTGGCTCGGGGGCCTGAACGCAAATGTCAGTGAGAAAGTCGATCATTTGCCACCTCATCTTAGGGGAGCCGCCCGCCTGCAGCCTCCAGTGCTGCGGGCGTATCGACGTCACATGACGCCGCTCGCCCGATCTCCACCTCCGTCACGGGTATCCCGATCTTCGCAATGAGCCGACGCGCCCCCGCATCGCCTTCGAGCTCCAAGAGGTCTGCGAACAACGATCTCGGTAACACGACCGGATTCCCCGGGTCGCCGAATGCGGTGGCACGAACAATGAACTCGCCATTGTGTCGTTCGAAGGCGTCGATCAACTCAATAAAGTGGTTTTCCCTTACCAGAGGCATATCTGCAAGGTGAATTAGTATGCCGGCGCAGTCTTCGTTCACTGCCTGCAACGTTCGGCGTATGGAAGACGACAGTCCTGAGGCGTATTCGTCATTGTGAACGAGTGTCACGGGAAGCCCCGAGACTTCCTCGCTGATTTCGTCTGCCATGTGGCCAGTCACGACGATAACCGGACCTCTTTTGCAGGCTACCGCTCGCGCGGCCGACAAGCGTACCAACGAAACATCGCCGATTACGGACAGAAGCTTGTTGAACGTGCCCATACGAGTTGAACGTCCTGCGGCAAGTATCGCTATCGCCACTTTAGACCGCATCTCGCTCCCGTTCCTGTGCCTTGTTTAGGATCATGTAATCCCTTCGCTAGTGATTTTTCTTGTACATTCTGGTGGCGGTTGCCGGCGTCGGCCGTGCATTTGCGAGCCACTGCGCCTTCGATGTTCTGGCCCGCCACAGACCTCTCCATTTCAAAATTCTCAACGGTTGCTAGGCTGAAGTCACTCTTTGGCCTGCTGCGTATAACCAGAAGGTATGGTCTCGACACACGGTCGTCCGAACAGATTTCGGACCCCCAGGAAGGCAACATCTGCTCATCGAAATTCAAATCACGGAGAGCACCGATGAACGCCTACGCCCCCGCCAAGAACCTCAAGATCATCGAAGCAGCATCGCTGGCGATCGTCTCGGACATCGATCTGTCTGCTGCTGTTCCTGCCGCCGCGCAGGTTCCGATCTCGCTTCCGGACCTCTCCTCGGACGTCGTCCAGCGTGACCTTCTGCTGCCCTGGCAGCGTCGCAAGATCATGCAGTTTATCGAGGAACATCTTACGGAAACAATCAAGGTAGAGGAGCTTGCAACCCTGACGAAGCTCAGCAAGACCTATTTCTCCAGGGTCTTCAAATCGGCGTACAAGGAAAGCCCCTACAACTATGTTCTGCGCCGCCGCATGGAGTTGGCAAAGGAACTCATCGCCGAAACCGACGCCGCGCTGAGCGAGATCGCGCTCGATTGTGGAATGGCCGACCAGGCTCACCTTTGCAAGACCTTCCGGAAGGTCTTTGGATCCACACCGAACCAATGGCGTCGTGCTTCCCAAGCCGCCCAGCGCACGTCCGGCGCGCGCTTCCCATCCGCAGCCCGCCAAGAAGGCAACAAAGCACGCTTCAATTGATCTGCGACATCCAGGAATCGAAATCGACAAGCTGGGGGATCTCGGGATGGCGATCTCTCGCCACAGCCTGCCCCCCGTCGTCGCCGAGCACCTTTCGCGTGGCCATTTGAACGCGACCTACGACAGCGCGGGCCGCTGAGGCGAAGGCAACCAGGAGGATTCGGCTATTCGGATTTTCGTGTGGAAACGCCCTCTTGAGACGGCCACGTTGTAACTAGAGAGTCCGAATTGCTGCGTCCGGCTTGGCCGACGTCACGATCGGCCGGAACACAAGCCCGGGTCGATGACGCCTGCCAAGGCGGACGACCGCATGCCCACAGAACATTGTCGTTCCGTGGACTTCGGAACCTCGAGCGCCGATCGGCACGTCGGGGTGCGGGCGGCGGTAGCCAATCTTCGCCGCTTTGATTGTCCGATGAACCTCCTGCCACGAGCCGAGTTCGGCGGGCACTTTCCCATTCTTCCATAGACGGGAAACGCACCCTTCCTCGAGAGCCGGCAGGACGTCCTTAATTCCAGCCAGACGGGCGATGCCGCGTCTGGCTATCTCTGTGGCCGACGCGCAAGCGTCGGGGGCATCGAAGGCGAGGCTTCCGATGGTCGAGCTATAGCCCGCCCAGACCTCAAGCACTTCTATCCCGGCAAGGCGGGCCCGGCGCGTCAGCATCTACACGAACACCGTTCTTGCCCAGTAATTCAAGAGCCTGTTGAATGATCGGCTCTTGCCGCTCGACCGCAACTTGCCCAAACCCTTCTCCAGCACGATGGTGCCGCAGCGGTGCTTTCGCGCCATGGAGATCGCACGATCGCAGACCGCTGCCAGCGTTTCGCGCACCAGTTCTGTGGTGGCGGGCCATTCTGACCGACGGAACACACAGAGCTTTCTCCGTTGAGTCTGTGGTTTTGGATGAGCAGAAGGATATTGGTATCTCGACGGGCGTCACCAAGATGCGCCTCAATTCGATATAAGACCAAAGACATCAATAAGCGTGCAAAAGGCCGACAGGCGAAACCTGTCGGCCTTTTAGCGTCCACTACTGAAAACCGATTTGTACAAGAAGCGATTACTAAAGAGCTTATGGTCGCGCCCGAGCTCAAGCAGCTCGATATCGCTGGATTACGGTGCATGGCCCGTAACCCGAGCATCACTCGATGCCGACGCCATATACCGTGGAGCGCATTTAGGTGCCGATTCACGCCCCACAACCGGGCATGTGGCTCAGACTTCTTCGATGCACCGGATAAGATCGTCGGCGAGTACCGGCTTTTGGAGAAGCTCGCGCGCCCCTCCCGCGATTGCTCGTCTCCTGATGACCTCGTCCTTGAGCGCAGTCATCATGATGATCGGCATGTCCGGCCAGCGCTGCTTGACGATGTCCAAGAGCTCAAGCCCCGTCATCTCAGGCATGTTGATGTCGGTCAGCAGCAGCGTGACGAGTTCGATGTTGTCATAGGCGAGAAACGAACGCCCAGAGCTAAAGGGGAGGGCGTCATAGCCCATTGACTCGAGAAAGCCGGATGTGGCCTCGAGGAGCGCTTCGTCGTCATCGACGATGGCTACTGATTTTTTGTCACCAGACACTTGATGTTCCTTTTGCCCGACTTACGGGCTTAGACATCTAGTTAGATGGACTGGCGAGAATTTGTAATAATACGATTGTATGAGTATCCCGACATTCGCCACCCGAGCCTTGCGGGTACCACGGCAATGCCCCTTGGCCGACTTAGGTCAGAGAGTTGAGAACCCCGGCCTTCCGGACCAGATCGGCGAGCGACGCCACGTTCATCTTCCGCATTACGTTCCCGCGATGGATTTTCACGGTCACCTCGGAAATGTCGAGGAGATGAGCAATCTGCTTGTTCAGCAGCCCTTTGACGACAGCTTCCATCACTTCATGTTCCCGCGGAGTGAGGGAGGCGGCGGCCTTGAGCGCTTCGTTGGCGGCGCTTAACTCAAGGCGACGAGCCCTATCGCGCTCTATCGCGACGGAGACAGCGTCGAGCATCTCCTGATCCCTGAAAGGCTTGGACAGAAAGTCCGTCGCTCCAGCTTTCATCGCGCGGACGCTCATCGGGACATCCGCGTACCCGGTCATGAAGACGATCGGAAGCTTGTTGCCCATGCCATTCAGCTTGGCCTGGAGGTCGAGGCCGCTCAATCCTGGTAGACGGACGTCGAGGATGAGGCAGCCGGGGCGGTCGGGCAACGGCTCCGCGAGAAGTTCCGCGGTCGACGAGAACCCGAGCGAATCGATTCCGACCGAACTCAGAACATCCCTTAGACCGTCGCGCATTCCGTCGTCGTCGTCCACGACGACGACGAGCGGGGTGTCCGCGTTGGCGTCATGCGCCCGGTTACCTGCTGCAGCCGACATCGGCGAGGACCTCAAATCGTTCGTTGACCGCCGCACGCCGTCGGCGCGGCGACGGAAAAAGGCGTTTGATTGCGCAGATAGTTACTACGCGCGGGCGCAAAGCTCGACCTAGCTCTAAGGATAGGTTCTGAGAGCCGCCCGTTATTGTAGTGTCTGTTCGGTCTGGGAGGGCCGAAATCTACATGAATTCCCGGGATATACGTCAATGAACGCTAGAGCTCAGACCGATACCGCCTACGTCGACTACGAACCGATACCAAGCGGAATGACGTTTCGGATCCTGATGTCGAGCCTGGTCGGCACCTCGGTCGAATTCTACGATTTCTACATTTACGCCACCGCCGCCAGCCTGGTGTTTGGACCCCTTTTCTTTCCGGCGACAGTGTCCTCGATGGAGCTGATCGGTGCGTACGCCAGCTTTGGGATCGCGTTCATAGCCCGGCCGATCGGCGGGGCGGTTTTCGGTCACTTCGGTGACAGGGTCGGACGCAAGGCGACCTTGGTCGCGTCATTGCTATTGATGGGAGCGTCGACGGCCGCAATCGGACTACTGCCCACCTATGCGGTCGCGGGCTGGCTCGCTCCGGCTCTCCTATGCCTTCTCAGGTTTGGCCAAGGATTGGCCCTTGGCGGGGAATGGACGGGGGCGGCACTGCTTGCTCTCGAAAATGCTCCTAAAGGCTGGCGCGCGCGCTACGCGATGTTTGCCCCTCTCGGCGCACCAATCGGGTTCGTTTTGGCCAATAGCCTGTTCCTCGTGCTTACACTGACGCTCTCGGCCGAGCAATTCGCCGATTGGGGATGGCGGGTTCCATTCCTCCTCAGCGCGCCCTTAGTGTGGATGGGAATCTGGATCCGCTTCAACCTCGTCGAAACTCGGGACTTCCACGCAGCCATAGCTAAGACGAAACCCTCACGCGTACCTTTGCTCGACATATTCCGGCTGCACATGGACCAGGTGATATCCGGGGCGTTCGGCGTCGTCGCCTGCTTCTCGCTCTACTACGTCGTAACGGCGTTCGCCCTCGGATACGGAACGTCGGAACTCGGCTACACGCGATCATCGTTCCTGATGGTCGAGCTTGGCGCAATCTTCTTTATGGCCGCTGGCATCGTGGTGGCGAGCTGGCTTTCCGACAGGATCGATCCCGAGCGCATTCTGATCTTTGGATGCGTTGGCACTATCATCTCTGGCGTGGTGCTCGCGCCTATGCTGGGAAGTGGATCGCTGCCCGTTATTTTTATCTACCTGGCTTTCTCGCTCTGGGTGATGGGCTTCGTGAATGGGCCTCTCGGAGCATGGTTGCCGGGCCTCTTCCCGACCCGGGTCCGCTATTCCGGCACGTCTGTAGCATTCAATATTGGCGGCATCATCGGGGGAGCGCTGACCCCCGTGGTGTCCCAAGCCCTTGCCCAGTACAGCGGATTGGTGGCGGTCGGCTTCTACCTCGCGATCACGGGTGGCCTTAGCCTCATCGCGTTCGACGCCAGCGCCAGACGCAAAGCGCTCGGGGCGCTCGCGCAAAGCGAGACCAGATACCGTTCCATTTTCGCACAGAACCATGTCTCGTTGTGCGAAGTGGATCTGTCTCTCCTGTGGAAGCGGTTGGACGCGGTTCGCGAATATCCTCCGGCCAAGCTACGCTCGTATCTCGACGCGACGCCGGAGTTCGTCGACCAATGCTCGAAGCTCGTGAGGTTCGTAGACGTCAACGACGCCACCGTTCTCCTTCTCGATCGCAAGAACCAGCAGGAGGTCCTCGGCTCGATAGACCGCTTCCTTCCGCCTCGAAGCGAACTGGTGGAGGCCATAATTCTCGGTATGTGCTCGGGTGACGACCGGGTTGAGATGGAAGCGCGGCTTCTCAGGAGCCCAGGTAACGAAATCATCGCCATCTTCGTGATCGCTTTTCCGGAAGACAAAGATGCCTTCGACCGTGTCGCGTGCGCGATGATCGATGTGACTCAGCGCGAGCAGGCCAAGGAAGCGTTGATGGCGGCGCAAAGCGAACTCGCGAGGGTTGGCCGTGTCGCGACCGTCGGCGCGATTTCCGCTTCAATCGCCCACGAAGTAAACCAGCCGATCGGCGCGGTGGTGATGAGCGCCCAGGCCTGCATGCGCTGGCTTCAGGCGAACCCGCCAGACATCAAGGCCGCCTCGACGGCGGCGGAGCGCGCCATCAAGCACAGCATGCGGGCGAGCGAGATCATCCAGCGGACCCGCGAGCAGGTTCGTGGCACCAAAAGAAGGCTTGAGAGTGTTGATCTGAAGAGCATTGTCACAGACGTTCTCGGGCTACTTGACCGCGAACTGATGTCCGCATCAACCAAAGTGACGACCGATTTCACGATTGATGATCCGGTGGTGTTGGCAGATCGCGTCGAGATGCAGCAGGTGATCGCTAACTTGATCACCAATGGCCTGCACGCGATGGGCAGCGTACCTGCCGAGCAGCGTGACCTGAGCATCTCTTTGCACGCTGCGGAGCTGGATATGGTTCGGCTGCAGGTTCGCGATCAGGGTACGGGCGTAGCTCCGGAAAACCTCGCGAAACTCTTTAGCCCGTTCTTCACGACGAAGAATGAAGGCATGGGCATAGGCCTCGCGATCTGCAAGACGATCGTGGAGGCGCACGGTGGTTCGCTGACCGCCCGTAACCACGACGGAGGTGGCGCGATTTTTGAGATCGTGCTCCCGCTGTCGACCGAGGAGGTGGCAAGCTCGCCTCGTATCGAGGCGCTGGGCGCGTAGCCGCTCGTTTGAAAGCACCACCGCACGACCTGTCCTTGCTTTTGCACAACCTCACCAAGGAGTGACCCGAAGTTACAAGAATGCCCCCCAACGGGAAGTCTAAGGTGGGGCGCTTTCTTGGCGCTCGACGCCTCGCATTCAACATGGAGTTTCCGATGAAAGAACACCTGGGCAACCTCAACTCGACAGCGCTACCGAAGCAATGCCTGATCGCAGCCGTTCTTACGGCATCGTTGAGCCTCGCCTTGGCTTGCGTCTCGCAGGCTCACGCCCAATCGCCAAAGCCGACGGCCGATCTCGATGCCGCCACCGCGCACAAGGTCATTGCGGCCGCACTCGCGGAAGCGCAGAAGGGACCGCCCTCAAGCGTATTTGTCGTCGACAACTCCGGCGCGGTCATCGCCGCGGAACGCATGGACGGAGCCTTCCCGGCGAGCGCCAAGATCGCACTAGGCAAAGCCGAGACGGCAGCCGCCTTCTGGCAGAGCACGGGCAACTTGGAAAACGCGGCGAACGGCGGTCGGCAGGCTCTGCTGTCGTCGGGTTACGTGGTCATGCAGGGCGGTATTCCGCTCAAGATCGACGGCAAGGTCGTCGGCGCTGTCGGCGTGAGCGGCGGAAACAAGGATCAGGACGAGGCGGTGGCCAAGGCTGGAGTGGCTGCTTTCGCCGAGTGATCGTGGTGTCCTCGATACGAACGAAGCCCTGAAAGTGAAACTGTCTACGACAGCCCGTCGACCATACTCGGCGGGCTGTTTTCTATAGATGCCGGCTCAGCCGTCATCCACTACCGCAGTCTCTGGCCTGTCGCCGCCGAGAGCGTGTTCGCTCCGCCAGGTGCCGTCCGGGGTCTGATAGCTGATTTCGGCGTCGCGACCTTCAAGGTGCTGCCGCTGAGCCGCGTCCTTGGCAGCTTTGAGGGCACGATCATGGGTCGCAAACGGTTCGGACCAGACGTCGTCCAGACGATAGGCGTAACCACCGTCATGTTGCCCTACGTGATAAGTAACCTTCACAATTTTCTCCTAGAACATAGCTCGCAATGAGCACCAGTGGATTGGGCACTGAGCTCCGCAAAGCCGCGTTGCTCGTGGACGTTGATCTTAGCGGAAGCGTCGCTACCGGATTGTCCAATTCGTGCGCAATAGCAACGGGCGATCAATCCCAAGTGCAAGGCCGACGAATTGCATCACTGTTGCAGTGATCGGCTGCGAACCTGGGGCATGTAAAAGTTGGCGCAACGGGCGAGGGCGGCAGGACTACGGCCGTAATTGGAAAGTGGCTAATCCCAGGAAGATGTTACATTCGAGATAACGGGAAGAGGAGCGACAATCAAAGTCGGCGTTCAACCGTATTAGTGTCGCTATAGGAGGAGATGATACAAAAAGTATCTCTTCTAAAATCGAATCTTGCAAGAATTAATACCTTACTTGAGGCCTTATACATCCAGGCGAGGAAACACGGTCGACCTCCTCCTCAACCATCGACCTCCTCTCCTCGAAGGTGTCTCCGTCGCCTTCCAGTCGTAGACCATCCGCCATGGCTGCGACTTTGCGATCCCTGCTCCTGGCCCCCCTCCCAGACCGAGCAGGGATCGCCACCTTCTTGGCACCTCAGCTGCGGCCCCAAATCCGAGGGTGCAGGATTGTGCAATTCTGCCGTTCTCAAATCGGGTCTTCTAGGAAGTCACGCGTGCGGGGGCTCAGGCATCAGTCGGCCTCATCCGCGCAAAGAAGATGTCGCTTACGCGGACGACGCGTCGAGTAATTCGGAATCGAGAAGGAAAGCTGCCCAATGGTACGCTGGCGGAAATATATCATCGGTATCTGTACCATCGCGGTCGTAGGCCTTTTAGGCGCGGCCTGTTTCTTCTTCTGGCCTCATGGATTGCCAAAGGTCGAGGCCAGCAAGGCACAGCCGACCGGCCAGGAACTTATCGCTCGAGGTGAGTACCTGACCGTCGCGGCGGATTGTGCAGCATGTCACACGACCAAGGGCGGCAAGCCTTTCGCGGGTGGCTTGGCATTCAAGTTGCCGTTCGGAACGATCTACTCGCCAAACATCACACCAGACAACGCTGCTGGTATTGGCAATTGGAGCGACTCCGAGTTCGTGCGGGCTATGCGGTCTGGTGTCGGAAAACACGGCGAGGATCTCTATCCCGCATTTCCCTATACCTCCTACGCACTTCTTTCGACCGATGACATTCTCGCCATCAAAGCCTATCTAGCGACCGTCATCCCGGTGGCCGAGTCAGCGCCGGCGAACGAGTTAGCATTTCCTTTCAATCAAAGGCCGCTGATGCGTGGGTGGAAGCTGCTCTTTCTCCCGCGGGGCCAGTTTGAACCGGACGCTGGCAAAGACAAGATCTGGAACGACGGCGCGTACCTCGTCGAAGCCTTGGCTCACTGTGGTGAATGCCATACCCCACGTGGCTTGATGTTCCAAAGAAAGCAGGGAGTTGCCCTCTCTGGCGGCGATGTCGATGGCTGGAAAGCTTGGAACATCACGTCCGACAAGGAATACGGCCTTGGAGGATGGAGCGACGAACAGATAGCGGAAATGCTGTCGGCAGGACATGCCAAGGGTCGTGGCGTGACCGCAGGTCCAATGCGAGAGGCTGTTGATCTGAGCCTGAGCAAACTACCTCAATCCGATATTGACGCAATCGTAGCGTACCTCCGTACGGTACCGGCGGTGTCCGGAGCCCCCGATCTCAAAGCCGTCCGGCGTAATGACGGCGAACTGACTGCAGAGTCGACGCAGGTCTCCCCCAGCAATCAATCCGGCAAGAGCATCTATGCTGGAGCCTGCGCGAGCTGTCATGGCTGGAATGGAGAAGGGCAGTTCAATCCGCGGGCCGCGATCCTCGGCGGTCATGCTCTCAGTGATCCGACAGCGAGTAACGTGTTGCGCGTAGTCCTACAGGGTTCCTCGGACCACGAAACCGCACCAGGAAAAACCATGCCATCCTTCGCAAAGATATATTCGGATGAAGATGTGGCGGCGTTGGCAAACTACGTCGTGGAGCACTTCAGCGGGCGAAAAGGTACCGTCACTGCGAAGCAGGTTTCGGGGGCACGTTAATCGAGAATGCGACCGAGAGTGGCCTGCACAGATAGTGCTTGGGCCAATCCTGCAACAAGAACCCAACCAGGCCGCTTCAATGAAATCGCATAGTCAGATAGTCGAAATAGATAGGCCACGCAGCCAGTTCATCTCGGATGATCCGCTGGAGATCTTGCGCCATGCCAGGGACTCGTTATTGGCGGGCATCCCAGTGGCGCTTGTAACTCTGGTTGAGATACGGGGAGGGGCGGCCCGACCGCTTGGGGCGCAGATGAGCGTTCGGATCGATGGCCTTTATTGCGGATTCGTCTCCGGTGGATGCACCGAGCCTGCTGTCGCGGCGGAGGCGGTCGAGGCGCTCAAGGCAGGGCATGACCGCTTCCTTCTTCTTGGTGAGGGCTCCCCATTCTTCGACCTCGTGTTGCCCTGCGGTGGCGGCATCAGGCTTTCCATTCATATCCTCAAGGAAAGCTCTCCGGTCTCTCAGGTCTTGGATGTTATAGGCGCGCGACGGGCCGCAGGGCTCCACTACAGCCCGGAATCGGAAACCCTCACGTATAGTACGGAGGAAAGAACAGGTTGGAACTCGAGCGGATTCACGAGGGTATATCGACCTGTTACCAGAATAGTGGTTTCAGGAAACGGCCTGGAGGCCGACGCTGTTGCGCGTGTCGCGCAAGCAGCCGGTTATGATGTCAATCTGGTGGGGAAGTTCCACGGACGACTTCTTGCCGACATCTCGTTGGACAAATTCACCGCGGTCGTCTTGCTCGATCACGACTTGGATGCCGAGCTTCCCGCGTTGGAAGCCGCGCTGAGAAAACCGGCGTTCTACATAGGCGCATTGGGAAGCCGCCGAACGCATGGCAGGCGACAAGAGCGACTTCTCGAATTGGGATACAGTGACCAAGAGATATCTCGGATCAAAGCGCCTATCGGGATTTTCGACAAGGCGAGGGACGCATCGTCGCTAGCTCTCTCTGTGGTGGCGGACATTGCCGCTGCGGCGTCTGGCGAGACCAATACGCGGGTTGTGAGCGGTTCGGCTTAGTGGGGAGGCTGGGTCGCCAATCGCGTCTCAACCGAAGCGCGGCGTCCGGTTATCCAGAAGACCCATAGCAATGGACATGAAATCGTCCAGAGGTCGACGGTCACGCGTAAGCTTCATTCGCAAGACAGTCCCCTCCCAGCTGTTGATCAAAAAGCGAGCCATCTCCACCGGATTCATTCCGCGTTTGATCTCATTGCGCGTCTGCCCTTCTTCGATCACCTTCGCAAGCAAGTCGGTCCATGAAGCCAGCGCGTCTTTTAGCGCTACCCTCAGAAGTGGGACGCTGTCTGAACTTTCGGCTGAAAGGTTTCCAATGAGACAGCCCCTGTCAAAACCGTTCTTCTCATATCGCGAGATGAAGAATCCGAAGTGAGCCTCGATCCGAGCTAGAGGAGAAAGGGCGGGATCAGACAATATTTCTCGCTTAGAGGATGCGACATATCCTTCGAGAACCTCAAGAGCCAATCGCTCTTTGCTCTTGAAGTAGTTGTAGAAATTGCTTTTCGGAACACCAGCGCTATTGGCTATCTCCTGTATGCCGCAACCGCTGTAGCCCAGCGCGTTGAAACGGTCTTGGGCCGCGTCCACGATCTGTTGTCTAATAGTCTTCACCATCGCGATCTCCAGTAGCATCTGCATAAGAACGGGCCAAACGAGATTCAAGTCCGTGGCAGCAAGGCGCGGCAAAAATAAACTGCATTGACGGTATAATACGACTGGTCGTATTAGTGTGCAACGAACTTTTTTTTGGAGACCTGAAGCCATGCCCGCCGGAAATGGAAATCAATCGCTCGCGCCAGCCTGGGTCATGGCGCTCGGTACATTCGCAATCGGTACGGAGGGGTTCATGATCGTTCCCCTCCTGCCGAAAATGGCAGAAGACTTGCAGTTGTCCGTGGCGACGTTGGGAACGCTTGTAACCGTCTTCACGCTGACACTGGCTTTCAGCTCGCCGATACTGACGACGCTCTCCGGCGGCGTGAACAGGCGTCGCTTGCTTATCTCGACGATGGTGTTTTTTGCACTGGCAAATCTCGTTGCATGGCAGTCGAGTGGCTACTGGGGCATTTTCGCGGCCCGCGTGCTTCTGGCCATAGCAGCCGGTCTATACACGCCCAATGCGAACGCGCTGATCAGCGCTCTAATTGCACCCGAGAAGCGGGGCAAGGCGCTTGCCATCGTCAATGGAGGGATGACGATCGCCATCGCGCTGGGCCTCCCAATAGGATCGCTCTTGGGCAATGCTCTCGGGTGGCGCGTCACTTTCCTCGGCGTAGGCATCCTCGCTCTTGTGGCCGTTGTGGGTCTAGTAGTCGGTCTAGATAGGTCGGCGGGGGCCGGCATAGCGGTCCCGAGCCTTTCGGCTCGGCTCGCGGTCGCTAAACGTGCCTCGGTATTGGTTGGCTTATCGATAACGCTTTTCTGGGCGATCGGTGCCTACACCGTGTGGACCTATATCGCGCCTTACCTCCAGTCTGTTGCCAACTTTGGCCCCGACGGCATCAGCTTCATTGTTTGCTTGTGGGGGGTGAGCGCGGCAATAGGTATTTTTAGCGGCGGAGCACTTAGTGACAAGCTAGGGGCGAGGGTCGTGATGGGGGGGAGCCTCGTGCTCCTGACTGGCGCGTTTCTGCTTCTTTCTTTCACGGCTTTCTTCCTATCGCCGGCCCAAGCAGTCATTCCGATCGTGATATCCGTCGCGGTTTGGGGCGTGACTGTATTCGGTTTTTTCCCCGCTCAGATGTCCCACCTGATTCAGGTTGGCGGGCAAGCATCGGCTCCCATCGTACTGTCCCTCAATACCTCGTCGATGTACGGCGGCTTCGCTCTCGGGAGCGCGATCGGCTCGATTGTCGTCTCTCAGGGGCAGGTAGCAGACCTTGGTCTCGCGGCCGCACTGGCGGAGGTTCTCGGCCTCATACTGCTTTACGGGTTCGCTGCAAGGACATCGGCTCCCAGCACGTCCCCCGCCCATTAGACGGAGTCTCCGGGCGACCTATCCCTCTAAGACCGACCTAACCCCAAGGAGAATGACAATGAAACTGACTGGCAACACCATCCTCATCACAGGTGGCGGCTCTGGCATCGGCCGTGGATTGGCCGAGGCCTTACACAAGCTGGGCAACCAGGTGATCATCTCAGGCCGCCGCAGGGCGAACCTCGCCGAGACCGTCAAAGCAAATCCAGGCATGGCCGCCTATGAGATGGACATCACGGATCCCGCGAACATCGAAAAGGTCGCGGCCAAGATCGTCGCCGACTATCCGGCGCTGAACGTACTGTTCAACAATGCAGGCATTATGCCATTCGACGATGCGGCCAAGCCGATCGACGAGGCGACGATGCAGAACATTGTCACCACTAACTTCCTCGGCCCGATCCGGATGACATCCGCTCTGATCGAACATCTCAAAAGGCAGCCTTCGGCGGTCATTATCAACAACACCTCCGTGCTGGCATACGTCCCGCTGGCTTACAATGCCGTCTATTCCGCGACTAAGGCGGCGCTCCATTCCTTCACTATGTCTCAGCGCTTCACACTTCGCGACACCTCGGTCAAGGTCCACGAAATCGCTCCGCCATGGGTCGACACGGATCTTATCAAGAAGAGCGGCGATCCGCGTGCGATGCCTCTCGACGTCTTCGTGAAGGAGACGATGGAAAAGCTCGCGACCGACAACGAAGACATTTACGTGGATGCAATCCAGATGCTCCGCGACAATCCTGGCTCGAAGGAGCATGACTTCGTCAACAAATTCAACGAAGCACTCGTTGCTGAACCTATCCCGGTCTGATCACGCTGAGACGAAGGCGAACTGGCATATGTAGTCGGCACAAAAGAAAGGCCTCAGCGGACACGCTGAGGCCTTTTTTAGAAACTGATGATAGTCGGCAGCCGGTCCTAGTCGAAATGGAATTCCGACAGATCCACCGAGACGATGAGCGGCTCGGGGAGCGGCGTGTTGTCCGGCTTGCGCGGATAGATACGCATTTTCGACGGGAGAATGATTCCGTCGACCTTGACCGGATCGGTAAGGTAGCGGGCGGCTGCGTTCTTGCCCTGAATGTCCACTTCGTAGTCGTGGCGATACAGGATGCCGTCCTCGTCGAAGTAAAAGGTCTGCTCGGTACTGTGTGTGGCGATCTCTTCGGGGAATCGAACGTGAAGGCGACGCAGGGTCTTCCCGTTTTCGTGCCAGGGTTCGATCTCGTTGCAAACCACACCCGGCCGCTTGAGGATGAATGGCGACGTCAGGTAGGTCCACATCGTGTAACCGGAGAAGTAAGCGACCTGCGGGTTGCTCCACGGAGTCTCCATTTCGTAGCCCTCGAAGGACTTCCGGGGATCGAGAAGCTCCTCGACAACAGCGCCCTCAGGCGTCTCGATCGTCACGCGGCCGGGAGTAAACGCCGACTTGTTGTCGGTCGGGGCGAAGGGCCAATGTGATACCCATTCCTTCTTGAGGTCCACCTTGACGTGGCAGTCCACCAGGACTTCGGCCTTACCCTTGAGACCCCAGAGGACGCCGCCTTGGTGGAGTTTGGCCGTCAGGTAAGAGAATTTCTGAAACTGCTCCATCCCCCCATGCGCCTCGATGGCGATGTCTAACAGGTCTTTCATGCAATTGCTCCTTGGCTAGAGAGTTTAAAGCTTTAACGCTCCCTTTCTCTACGAGGATCGGACCTGACATCATTGTAAGATTGGACACCCACGGAGTGGGGAAGGGGCCCGTTCTATGTGCTTCGTTCTGCCAAAAGCGTGCGCGCGATCTCAATGTCAGGGATGGTGCGGCTGCACTCGACCTTCTCCAACGCCAACTCAAGGTCCCGCATGGCCGAGACGGCTTCAGCTGGCGTTGCCAAGTGGACCAAGCAAATAGCGCAGCGGAGCTCCCATATTACCGCGCCCATAGAGCGCGCCAGACCGATCGCTCCTGCAAGGACCGTTCGAGCTTCCGCGGGGTCGCGCTTTATGAGTGATACTGCCTTGAGACGTAGTAGTTCCGGCCTGCACCATCCGGCGTCTCCGGATAAAGCGCGCTCTACGGCCGCTTGAGAAGCCCTGCATCCGGCAAGCACCGTCATGTATTCGAGCCGCATGCCGACCCCGTCCAGCAGCGCCTCCTGCAACGCCGTCTGCATTCCTTCGGTCTGAGTATCCTCGGGCACGACGAGTCCATAGCCGTCGACCCACTCCTGCCATCTTACTAGCATGTCCTTTCCGGCAATCCGCTTCACCGCATCCAGCCTTGACCGTGCTATTTCGGTTTGACCCGCGAGATAGGCTATGGGAACAGCGCTCAAGCACAGCATAAGACAAGTCGATATCGAATGGCCGAGCCGTTCGCAGTCGGCGATCAGTTCATCGATACCGGATAGGCTGCGATCTACTTTCCCCTCGAGGAAATCGATCATCGTGATAACCGACCTCGCGATCGTCCCTTGATCATAGCCCGTGCCGTAGTTCTGCGTCGTGCGAACCGCGCGGCTGGCTTCGAACAGCGACAGGTCCGCCTGTTCGCGAGAGGATTTCAGATCTCCATGAAACAGGTAATTGTGCTCAAGCAGCCTGCTATAGCTAAGCGCCCCGGGAAATCGCTTCTGCAGATCGGTCGCGATGGCGATCGAGTGGAGATATCTGCCTTTCGAGCTTGCGACTGAAGCCATTCCTCCGTACGCGCGCATAATGCGGCTTGGGTTGCCGAGCCGTTCGGCTATCACCGCAGCTCGCTCAAACTCGGAACTGGCTTCCCCGTCGCTCCGGAAGCCCCCGATATGATACATGGCGCTCCCTCTCGCAATCCTCAGTAGGAGTTCGATTTCGGTCCCGGAATGCCGTGTTGAAGGAAGATGGCCGATCGCGTCCTCTACGGCGACGAGCTGCTCGTTCATCGCGCCGAGTTGTACCCAAACAGTGTCGGATATCGCTACAAGCTCCACCGCTAGGTCGAGGTCTCCCCGAGGCGAGCTCGACCATTCGACTGCTGCGCGCAGATCATTAATCAGTGTGGCGTAGCGCCTTAGCCAGTCGCCCGTGGAAAGCCCGCGCCAGTCGTAGTCCGCCCTCAAGAGCTCTTCGCGGCAGTATTGGGCGTGCGCATAGCGATTAGGCAGTTCGAAAGCGCCGGCGACAAGCTTCTCCAACGCATAACTCTTCGTCGTATCCAGAAGCCGATACCGACCGTCCGCGCTTGAAACTGCGATGAGGGATTTAAGAAGAAGGCCGTCGAACGCATTGTCGAAGCTCTCACCGGACAGCCTCTCCCGAACGAGAAACTCTGCGGCCTGCTCCGAGAACGTGCCGGGAAAAACGGCAATGGCAGCAAAGAGTTCTCTTTCGTCGGTATTGAGGCTTTCGTAACTCCAGTCCAACGTCGCCCGGAGAGTCTGCTGCCGTGGCGGAGCGGTACGCCGTCCCCTGCGCAGAATCGATAGCGGATCGTCCAGTGAGCCGAGAACGCTTTTGAGGCCGAGGCTGCTCACGCGAGACGCAGCCAGCTCAATCGCCAAGGGGATGCCATCCAGGCTACGCACGATCGCGGCAACCGCCTCCAGGCTCTCTTCGTCTCGAAAATCGTCGACGTCTGAAGCAAGCCTGACCGACTCCACGAACAGTTCGACGGAGGGAACAGAGAGAAGCTCGTTCATTGACGCCCCGAGGTCGGGGACGGGGAGGGAAGGCAATTGTCTAACACGTTCGCCCCCCACCCTCAGCGGTTCCCGACTTGTAGCTATTATCGAAACACGTGCGGTAGCTTTGAGAATTTGATCAACTTCGACCGCGACGGTCTCGATTAAATGCTCGCAGTTGTCGAACAGAAAAAGGATGTCACTTTCCTGAAGGGAATTGAGAACCGCCTGCCTGTAGTCGTTCGTGAATAGAACCAGCCCAAGTGAAGACGCGAGCGTTGGCATAAGTAAACGGCCGTCTTGCAATACTGCCAAATCCACAAACACGACGCGTCTGGATGACTGAACACGCGCGGCCATTTCCAGCGCGACGGCGGTTTTGCCTATCCCTCCCGCGCCCGCTATGGTCAGCAATCTCGTGGCTGCTAGGGCGGCCACACTCGTCGCGATGAATTCCTCGCGCCCAATCAGACGGGTCGCAAAACGCGGTAGATTGCTCTCTGGGATCATCGCCGGCACTGCCTGAGGGGCAGAACCCGAGACGAGAAATTCCACCGGCGCGACGAAAACGTAGCCTCGTCCCGCTATGTTTTCGATATACCGCTGCTCGCTGTACTGGCCGAGCGCCTTCCTGAGTGTCATAAGATGGACCCGCAAGGCTCCCTCGTCGACTGTCGTCGTGGGCCAGGCCGCTTTCAGTAGCTCTTCCCTGGAAACAATTTCGCCGGCTTTACTGGCGAGAGCTACGAGTAGCTCGAGCGCCTTTTTTCCAAGTTGGTACGGTCGACCCGATTCCGTCAGCGTTTTGTTGACAAGATCGAGTTCAAATGTACCGAACCTAATGATAGCCATCGTCGAACCGCAGACCTCGTCAAAACCTAACTCGTTGACGGATATCACATCTGCTTGGATTTAAAGCAACGCCCACGTTGATGTAGGCAAGCGCGACAAAACAACCGGAAATCCCAGTAACCGGGGAATTTTGGCCGTTTAGGCTGCAGTCTTCTCGCTCACGCCTATAGGCGCTCTAAACGATCCGGGTTCCCCGTAGCGATTAGTGATTGGAGGCGATCTACGTACTCGCACAACCGTGCTGACGTTTTGCGGGCGGCGTCGATCTCCGGTTCTTCTCTTGCAAGCCAGCGGAGGTTTGTTTTTACACCGAGCTTTAGCAAGTAAACCAGCTCAACGAGTTCAGTTGAACGCTCCTGGTCGTCGATCAACATGAAGTCCGAGATGCAGGCGTCGGGTTCCCGATCCTCGCTGGAACAAGCCTGATCGTCAGACATCGCATTCAAATTCGCCATCTTAGCCGTCCCACTCAGATACGTTTCCGAATTGTGATCGCCATATTTTGTTGCATCTGAAGGAAACAATGTCGCAAAGCGAGCTGGTCGCACACCCTCGAAAGAGGGGGGCGTCAATCCCAGGACACGTTTGAGGGTGAATGCTGTTCGACCCCGGCTGGTTACAGTGCCGGCCTGTTAACGCGAGGGTGTTCGACACCCAGCGCAGAGGCGAATGACTGTTGATAGCTTGTGCAAGCCGCATCTTCCGACATAATCCAATCGGTTTTTTGCACTTAGCGAGGGCGAGTCTTGCACACTGTTCTGCGATGGAGACTTTCGCTGCGGACGTTGTTCCGGGCCATGGTGTTTAAACTATTCATTTTAGTGCTCGTTGGCAGTCACGCCCAGGCAAGTGAGGCCGTTCCAACCGCGACGGTCCTACCGGAAGTAATCAGCAGTCGGCTCATTCCGAAAAGTGATATCCAATTCACTAAGCTGTCCTTGTCCCAAGGCTTGTCCCAGACCCGGGTCGGGCAGATTATCCAAGACGACGACGGATACATGTGGCTCGGTGCACAGCACGGAATCAACAGGTTCGATGGCTATACTTTTCAGGTGTTCAAGCACGATCGGGACGATCCCGACAGCCTGAGCGGGGTTTATATCTATTCCACATTCAAGGATCGCGACGGGACAATCTGGATCGGCACAGACCAACTTCTCGATGCCTTCGACCGCAAGACGGGCAAGTTTCGGCACTTCATCTTAGATAATTCGACTCCGACCGTTTTGCAGATCAGCCAAGACGTCGGTGGCTTTCTGTGGCTGGCGACTTCCCAAGGCCTTTACAGGCTCGACTCTTCAACAGGCAACGTCAAGCGCTTCGGGAAGGTGCCCGGTCAGGATGACGGACTCAGTACCGACGATATCAAATCGACCGGGACCGACCGCGAAGGCGTCTTCTGGGTTGCGACAGGGAACGGACTCGAGGCATTCGATCCGGAAAGTGGCAAAGTCAGCCGGCGCATTCCTCTGCGGATAGAGGCTAGGGAGTTTCAATTCTTCGAGGATTCCAAAGGGCTTTTCTGGATTCTTTGGGGCTCCGGCAGCGGGCTCGCGCTCTATGATCGTGCCTCGAATACGGTGAAGAAGATTTCGTTCAGCAATACCGCCGATGGCTTGATGTCCGGAATCTACAAAATGATAGAAGCCCGTAACGGCGATCTATGGCTTGTCAGCATGGGGGCTGGCCTCTTGAGGTTTAATCGGACCAATTTTACGTTCGACCAGTACGTAAACGATGCCACAGACCCTCAGAGCCTGTCCGAGAACAGGGTCATCGAGATATTCGAAGATCGTCAAGGCAACATCTGGACAGGCCTGCATGCGAGCCCGCCGAATGTTTTCACTCCAGAACCTTTGCCTTTTCAAAAGGTTTGGCCGTATCCCGGCCATGTGAACAAACTTGGCGAGACATTCGTCAACGCGATCCTCGAGGATCGTAAGGGGAATGTCTGGATGGGCACAGGTGGCGCGCTTACGCGGGTCGATCCGGCCGGGCAATTGAAGATATTCGATCTCGCGGGCAACGGTGCGTCGGTAGAAATTTTGTCGATGGTGGAGGCCGATGATGGAACGCTCTGGATCGGCACCATAGGAACCGGCCTTATCGCGTTCGACCCGGCTACAGGGAGGACACAAACATTCAGGTATGAACGCGGACGGCCCGACTGGATAAGTAGCGATGTAGTGACACGAGTCTTCTTGGATCACCAACGGGTGCTTTGGCTCGCGACCTGGAACGGCTTAAACAGGTTGGACACCAAAACGCTGACCTTCAAGGCATACAGAGCTGACACCTCGGTGAACAAGGAGTTCTTCTCAATCGACGAGGACGACCAGGACAACCTATGGATCGGTTCGAGAGTGGGACTCGTTAAATTTTCCAAAAATACGGAGGAGTTTGAGGAGTTCCGCCACGATCCTTCCGATCCCACCACGATAAGCAACAATACTACGAACAACGTGTTTCGTGCTCGGGACGGCCATTTATGGATCGCCACTCACAACGGCTTGAACATGTTTGACCCGGCAACCCGAAAATTCAGAGCTTATTTCGAGAAAGACGGCCTTGCCGGAAATGCGGTCAGCTGTACTCGGCAGGATGCTGACGGAAATCTCTGGATCAGCACGAACCGCGGCGTTTCCAAGATGAGCCCGACGACTGCCAGCTTCCAGAATTTCACGAGCGCGGACGGGCTGCCGGGCAACGACATGGGAGGATGGCATGCCTGCAACAGCGGCAAAGACGGACGAATGTACTTTGCGGGTTTCCCGGGCGCGGCGGTTGTGAACCCCTCGAAAATCAGCCCAGCCGAGCCGGTGACCCAAGTTCAGTTCACGGACATCCGCGTCGGAGACAAATCGGTACTCTACGCCCTGCGTGATCTCAGCGCCCAGTATCGAATTCGGTATGATCAGAATTTCGCCGTAAGCTTCTCGGCGTTCGATTTTTCAAATCCGGCTGCCGTGAGGTACAGGTATCGAATCGCACCTCTTGAGGCCGACTGGCATGTCCTGCCGACGGCGTTGCGGACAATCAACTTCGCCGCGCTGCCTTCCGGCGATTTCACGCTTGTGGTTGAGGCGGCCACGGAAAGAGGAAGCTGGGGAGGGGCCGGTTCATTGGGAATTCGGGTATTTCCCCCATGGTGGAACACCTGGTGGTTCATGACGCTGGCCTGCCTGCTGGCAATAGCGGCGATCGCCGCAGTATATAAGGCGCGCATGATGCAGGTTGAAATGCTCTACAATGCTCGCCTGGAGGAGCGGCTTGGCGAGCGGACACGCGTCGCCCGAGATCTGCACGACACTCTTTTGCAGAGTTTCCAAGGATTGATTTACAGACTGGAGGCCGTAAGAAATCTGCTGCCTGGAGAGCCGGTGAAGGCTTCCGAAATGCTCAATGTCATTTTGCTCAAGAGCGATGACGCGATTGTTGAGGGGCGAGATACCATTCAGTCACTCCGCGACCCCACGAAAGCCACGGCAGACATATTGACCTTAATCCAGGAAGATGCGACCGAACTCGCGTCTCTCCAACCTGACGGGGCACATGCTCGTTTCTCGTTGAAGGTAGAAGGGAAGCCGCCTCGATTCCCGGTCGAAGTTCGCGATGAAATTCGTCAGATATGCCGCGAGGCGCTTCGAAACGCCTACTTCCACTCGGGAGCAGAAAGCATCGAGTGCCAATTCAGGTTCGAGGGCGCACGAATGGAAATCATCGTGAGCGACAATGGGAAAGGAATGCCGTCCGAACCCGGAACTGCGCAACACGCAGGTCACTATGGCATCTCGGGGATTATGGAGCGTGCGGCAAACCTTGACGCGCAGCTGTCTATGTCCAGCCAACCTGGCCAAGGAACAAAGGTGATCTTGAAAATGAACACGACCGAGAACCGACTTCGATCGATCGCTCGCAACCTCGTCGCTCACCATGTAAGTTAGGCTCTCAGGCCTCTAGTCAGGCCGTTAGTTCAAGTTCGAGGAAAAAACCTGTCTCGTCCCCCAATCGCGATCGTTGAAGACGACCTTGCCGTACGGCGAGCATACGCTGATTTATTTTGTTCTTACGACTGCGAAACCGTTGTCTTTGCGACGGCTGAGGAGTTTCTCGAACATATCGCTGGCGAACAGATAGCTTGCCTAATCCTTGACCAACGGCTGCCGGGGATGAGTGGCCTTGAGCTCCAGGGCTTGCTGCAGGAAAGGAACGTCGCCTTCAAGACCGTTTTCATAACGTCACAGGATGACGATACCACGAGAGCCAAAGCTATGGAGGTGGGGGCCGCCGCGTTCTTTGGTAAGGGTTGGGACATTGACGATATAATTGACAGCGTGATGCATCTCGCCGGTTATCAGATCGACTAACGTGGCCTGAGCGGGCCGCTGCTTCTAAACGGCTGTCTAGTTTAGATCGACGATGAGACCGGGCGCGCGGCTGTATCGTACAAGGGCATAGAAAACTCCGCCACCGCTCCACCATCACTTCTGTTGTTGAGAGTAAGCGTTCCTCCAAAACCTTCGACTACGCTTTGACATACCGTCAAGCCGAAACCCAACTGGTTAGGTCTTGTCGAGAAGAATGGATCGAATGCAAGTGCCAAGTCTTCCATAGATATTCCGGACCCTCGATCCGATACCGAAATCCTCAGTTCTGTCGCTGAAGGAGGGCGGGAAATCCTCACCGAGACGACTGCCTGTCGCCCTGTGGAGCCGCCGGATTCCAACGCGTTTAGGAGCAGGGCGCACATCACTTGCTGCAGCGCGACCGGATCGGCCTCTACGACAGAAATATCAGCATCTGCCGTTATCGTTACGAGGGCATCGCTCGTGTCGAGTGGGCCAAGGACGAGATCGCGTGATCGCTCAGCCAGCTTAACAATATCTACGGGCTGTCGGATAAGTCGACTCGGCTTGAGACTGTCGCGAGTTCTCGTTCCAATATCGGTAAGCCGCTGGGCATTCCAGCGGAGCCGATCCATCATTTTCGCGATGGCAGGAAGACTATCTGCGCCGTTAGATACGAGCCTGCTGGCTGTCGCCAAATCGAGCGAGATCGCGGAGATCGGTTGGCTCATTTCATGAACCAAGGATGTCGATAGCGCAGAGGCACAGGCAATCCTGTTTGCCCTGGCAAGTTCTTGCCGAGCTAATCCGGCCCGTTCAGTTCGTTCATCGCGCCCTCTTGTATCGAAGAACGAGACTCTTGCGACACCGTCGTCCGTGATCCAAAGCGAAAAAGGATATGGGCATACGTCGTGATCGGCGTTGACCAGTTCCACAATCCCGCATGTCGTCGACATGCGACTGATCATGGCGGCGAGCACGGCAATTTCAACATCGAGTTTGCGACGGCCGCCGGTTCCCGCGCACTCCGAAAGCCTTTCGGGATCACCATTGAATCCGAGTATTTCAGAAGCATGGTCGCTTGCCCTTTGGATCCGGATAGTCTCCCGCAGGTTCCCTTCCAGCAATGGGTTCTCGGCGACAAATCGGGCGACATCGGCCACGCCACGAATTCTGAGCTCATCGGCAATCGGCATTGCTGACCGTATGTCATACTCGACCCAAGTCATCTCCCTCGGCTCGAAGAGCGATCTCGCACGGTCGTCGGCTAGGGCGAGCGTCCTCTCGCACTCGTCTGCAATAGCCTGGAGATCGAACTGCAGTCTCAAAATTGTCTCACGATCTTCAACTTGACCTTGGACGTCCACCAGACTGCCGAACCATCTAACGACGTCGCCGGATTCCGACGACCTCACAGACCGGCCGAGCGATTCCATCCATCTGTAAGAGCCGTCGTTCATGCGCACGCGCGCGAGAGCCGAGTAGTTTGAATTACCGTTTTCAACAGCACCGCGCCAAGCTTCATACATCTTGGGTCGATCCTCCGGGTGTATGGGATCAGCCCAGCTTTGGTCGCGAATAGCCTCAGTACGGGGGATGCCGAATGTCTCAGTGTATCTTTCGTTGAGAAATTCGCACCGCCCGTCAGCGCCGGTACCCCACAGGATATGCGGCAATGCATCGGCAAATTCCTGTCGGTGGTCGATGGGGGGCACGAACGGGGCCGGCGGCCCGCGTCGACGTTTTTGAAGCAAGAGAAGCACTGATACAGCCAACGCAATCGCCGCGGGCACAGCAAGATCGTATGGCTTGAGCCACGCGGGATCGAGAGCGGTTGAAAGCGTGCTGCGCCGCGCCTCTAGAAATAGGCACGCCAGCAATATCGGCACAATAGCAAGCGATCGAAAGCTCCACGCCGCGTGAGACTGCAAAACCAGGTAGCGGAGCGAAAAAGCAATACCGTCTGGCACCCCACAACGGCGGGATTTTGGTAAAGGATTCCGGATGCTCGACATCGCTTCCCCTCAAAACTCAATCGCTTACGGCCTTAGGCATTGATTCAGGAGCCTCATCCTATGACGGGCCAACTTTGGCTTTCCAAACTCTGAAGATTTGTGCGATCGCGAGCTGGGCGATATATTCGCTCAGCAACGCTTGCTTCCCCGGCAAACCTCCCGCGTCCTCTACTCAAGGTATTGTCCCAAACTTGAGCTAACATCGAAGTTTTGCCGTCGGATACCTATCCATTGTGGTAGGTCAACGACTTTGTGGTATTCGAATCAAGAGCCGCTCGACACCGTTGGGGTGGCCTCCGCCCCTCTTTCGAGGGTGGACAACACTGCTCGTCGATCTACGATCGCCAAGGTTGAGTAGCCGAGCTTTTCAGCGCGGTCATCGGTCTGGAAAATCGGACCAGATTGAGATCAGTTTAGTGGATCATGCGGGGGAGTTGGATCAATGCCGTTACAGACCGGAAATTGGATTGTTGCGTGCCCGATAGCCCAACCATACACACTATGTTTGCCCTTGCAGTTCGATTTCAACGGTAGCTGATAGCCATGGCATCCCGCCCGATACGTGTCATGACAGCCGACGATCACCTGCTGATCCGAGAAGGATTGGCAGCGCTTATCGCTGCGCATCCCGATATCGAACTCGTCGGAGAGGCGGCCGATGGCGAACAGGCAATTCGACGCTACGGCGAGCTCAAGCCAGACGTTATGCTGCTGGATCTCCAACTGCCAAAGGTCCACGGCATCGATGTCCTGACGGAAATCCGTAAGGCATACCCAAACGCACGCATCATCATCCTGACCACATACGACCTCGAGCAATTGGCAAGCAAGGCCATCGCCGCAGGGGCTCAAGCTTATCTCCTCAAGTCATCTGTCCGCAAGGACCTGATAAACACGATACGATCGGTCGCGAGCGGGCGACGCCATGTCGACGCCGAGGTCGCGAACACCCTGGCGACATATGCGGACGGCGAGTCCCTCACCACTCGTGAGATATCAGTCCTCGCGCTGGTCGCGGAGGGTAACTCGAACCGGGAGATCGGTCTGGTGCTGTCGATTACCGAGGAGACTGTAAAAGGCCACGTCAAGAGCATACTGAGCAAGCTGACAGCGAACGACCGGGCGCACGCCGTGGCTATCGGACTCAAGCGGGGTATCATTAGCCTTTGACGACCTTGACTTTGAGGTCGCGTGATATCTGTGCTTCCGCAGTCTGGATTGAGGAATGAAGGGCTATTCGGATTTGCGTGTGGAATAGCCAATTGCGGTGATCTGTTCTTGATCGCGCAGATGTGCCCTTTGGTTGTGCTCGATCACCGCCGGCGATTGACGGCGGTGATGTTCTCGCAGTCTCATGGAGGTATTGGCTCGATCATGTTTCCTTGCAGACCATTTCCATCCCTTACCGCTGTTGCGACCAAAGCGCTGCTTTCCTTCGTGAACTCCGCCGCGTGTTCTCAGCCGCGGTACGCACGTCCTATGCGAACGCAGTGTCGAATGGTGTCTCGCTGAAGCAGAAGGACCTACGAAATCTCGTCAAGCAGCGTTTCGCCGGCGGTGCCGCCGATGCCTGGATACTTCATTGCGCGACGCTCGAAGGAATAGACCTGAGGAAGGCACGGCCCGAAGGCGGTATGATCTTCGGCACGCGCGCCGGGTTGGAGCAACGTCGAAAGGGACTTATCACTCACAACGAGTGGCGTAATTTGCGACTTCGCCCTTTGTGCTCGCGTGGGGACAAGACGTTCGCAGGCAATCGTCACTTCCGCCTCGCGCTGGATGGGCGCACCTGCAGCGTACGTGTATACGGGCGTGAGGTGACGCTCTTCCTTCCCCAAATGACTGGGAACTCGGGCGAAGCTTTGCGACAGGCTGCGGCATTGGCCGTCGAGAGGAAGATCAACCTTACCTTTCGCCTCGATAGCGCGAAGCTGCACGTCACTCTCGACCCCGACGATTTGCCAGATCACCCGCAGCGCCGTCGACCGATCCGTGCTCTTCCAGGCCGCGCCCTCGGTATCGATCTTAATCCGAACTGGATCGGACTGGCCGCCGCGTCGAATTGCGGTGACGCGTCGAAAATAAAAGACACCAAGCTGCTCGAGCATGCGCTGATAAAGCTGGATATGGGGGTTGACGCCTCGCCCGAGCTTGTGCGCGAAACGCTGGCAGCGGTCTGCGACCGTGCGATCTCCATGGCGCGAAAGCATCGCTGCGGCACCATCGTGCTGGAAAAGGGTTTGGGCAAGCTAAGGTCGAGCGGCAAAAGCCGCTCCCTCAACAGGCTCTTGAATTACTGGGCAAGAACGGTGTTCGTGCAGATGCTGACGCGTCGGGCCCGCCTTGCCGGGATGGAAGTGCTTGAGGTCTGGGCGGGGTATTCCTCGACCATCGGAAACCTCGCCTTCGATGCCCCCGACGCCTGCGCGTCGGCAACAGAGATAGCCAGACGTGGCATCGCCCGTCTGGCTGGTATTAAGGACGTCCTGCCGGCTCTCGAGGAAGGGTGCGTTTCCCGTCTATGGAAGAATGGGAAGGTGCCCGCAGAACTCGGCTCGTGGCAGGACGTTCATCGGACAATCAAAGCGGCGAAGATTGGCTACCGCCGCCCGCACCCCGACGTGCCGATCGGCGCTCGAGGTTCCGATGTCCATGGAACGAGAATGTTCTGTGGGCATGCGGTCGTCCGCCTTGGCAGGCGTCATCGACCCGGGCTTGTGTTCCGGCCGATCGTGACGTCGGCCAAGGCGGACGCAGTATTTCGGACTTTCTAGTTACAACGTGGAAGTGTCCTCGCAAGACCGACTTTCCACACGAAAACCCGAATAGCCGAATGAAGTAATGGCGAAAATGGACTTGAACGAGTTCGTCGGCTCGCACAAATCGGGTCACGGCGTCGGTATTCGATCACTGGTGAAGCTGAAAGTCCTTGATTCGGACGGAAAGAAGCCCGCTCCGGTACGCTCGATCCTACTGAAAACCATTGGCGCAGCCGTCACGAACGACTGGTCGGTGACCACTACGCCGTCAAAAACTAAAATTGGCGGCAAGACTCTCTCCGGGACTGCCTACCACTTCATCTTCGAGACGACAGAGGACCAGGCAACCGCTATCAAGGCGATCGGCGCTCAATACCATAAGACGGCGTCAAAGCCACAAAAACCCTTTGCCACATACGAGCATCTTGGCGACTTAACGCCCGTTGGCTACGAGCGGTTGGCGAAGGCTCTTCCGAAACCAAATCTGCCGAAGTCCACTTAGGCGATGCTCGATCTATCTGGACGACAAGACCGTAACAGCGATTTGCGCTAGGCGCTGTATCCCCCGTCCACGTTGAGAACACTCCCGGTAATGAATGCGGCTCCAGGTCCTGCGAGAAACATTATGGCGTCGGCCACTTCAGATGGCTTCCCCAGCCTTCTGAGAGCGTTCGCGTCTCTCTCGGCCGCCAGCATCTCCTTGGACAGCCCTTGATACGCGTGGGATTCGATCGCGCCGATTTGAACCACGTTCACCGTTATGCCGCGAGGGCCGAGGTCATGCGCTGCTCCCCTGCAGAAGCCGGCAATCGCCGCGCGCGTTGCCGCGAAATCGGCAAGACCGGCTGTTCCAACGCGTTCGGCAAGGCAGGAACCCAACGCTACTACTCGTCCGCCGTCGCGCATCGACTTGGAGACAGCCTTGATTAGGGAAATTACGCTTCTGACGTCCGTGGCCATCTGCTCGTCGAGCGCGTCCTCATCGACATCCTCGTCGTCTATTTGGCCTTCCACGCGGCGAACCGTGTTGGCGACAAGCAGGTCGATACGACCTAGCGCCGCGACCACGGCGCGCACAAGCTGCGTCGCTTGGACGCCGTTCGGTGATCCGGCGATCGGAAACCAGACGACCCGACTACCGAACGAGCGTAGAGACTCCATAAAATGAGGGGCCGGTTCGGCTTCCAACGCAAGCGCCAAGTCCGTTCCGGCTCGAGCGAGCGCCTGTACAGTCGCAATACCGACGTCGGTGCTCGCCTGCGTGACTAAGGCTACCCGGGAACTGGGGTCCCGTTGTGAATTAAGTCCCACCACACTCACCGGACGCCTCATAGAGCTTGCATTGATCTGGGGGACTTGCGACCGAACAGCGGCAACGTCCTTGTCTTGCAGCTACCGACCTCGCATCTCCAGGTCTTGTAAAATCCGGTCCCGAGGTTGTTAGGGTTCCAGCCTTAACGGCATAACTTCTTTTTACATCCTATAACTCGATTTCACACGTGCCAACACGGCAACCTCACTGCATCGAAGCAGCGAGGACATCGCGATGGACACTTCCCTTTCTTTCAGTACGGTCTTGGACGGCGGTAACGCCCCCCAGGTCTGGCAGGCAGAGATAGACTTCCAGACGATCGAGGGATGGCTCGCCCGACAGAGCCTTGCTGATCGACGACCTCCCGCGACGACGACGATCAAGGCGAAGGTCACCTCTGGACTTAGCGAGTGGCAGAGGAAAAAGATTGTTCGTTATGTCGACGAAAACATCGATACAAGGCTTCGTGTTAGCGACCTCAGCGAGCAGGTCCGCCTCAGCGTAAGCAGGTTTTCCAAGGGCTTCAACGTGACCTTCGGTCGCCCGCCCTACGATTACGTCCTGTCCCGACGCATTGAGGCGGCTAAATACCTGATCGCATCAACCCACGAGCCGCTCAGCCAGATCGCCCACGCCTGCGGCCTCAGCGATCAGGCGCATCTCTCCAAGGTCTTCAAGCGCCTCGTCGGAACGACGCCACTCAAGTGGCGCAAAAACGCCTCCGTATCAAAGACCAGGCAGTGGGATTACCTGACTGCAGGCACCCGCGCCGAACCCGACGCTCACATTTCCAGCGGCTACTAGGTTTCGCGGCGCGGATATGTTTGGAGCGTTTTTTGCACGGTAGCCAGCGGGTTCGTCGGTGCAGGATCGTGCAATTATCCAGCCTCAGATTCTGTCACCGTGCGCGATGACGGTTTGACAACCCGGCAAGCCAAAACGCGGTTTACTTGCCCGGATGTTATGGAGAAGAGGCGACAATGAGAAAGCTGACCATCAACGGACGAATTCACGATATCGACGCGCCGGACGACATGCCGCTCCTTTGGGTGCTGCGCGACGTCCTTGGTCTGACGGGGACGAAATACGGCTGCGGGATCGCCCAGTGCGGCGCATGCACGGTCCACCTTGGGGGCGTTGCGGTTCGTTCCTGCCAAACGACGATGGATATGATCGAAGAGATGCCGATCACCACCATCGAGGGCGTCGGCGATACCCCGATCGGGGCCAAGGTCCAGGCCGCTTGGCTGGACAAGGAAGTTGTGCAGTGCGGCTATTGCCAGTCCGGGCAGATCATGTCGGCGACGGCTCTCCTTACAGAATACCCCCGGCCCACGGATACCGACATCGATGACGCCATGGCCGGAAACATCTGTCGCTGCGCTACATACGTCCGAATCCGTGAAGCAATACATTCGGTCAACGTGTGAGGGCTTCGCAATGATCGAGAACCTCGTATCGCGCAGGAACTTCCTCCGGGGAACAGCACTTGCGACCGCCGGGCTGGTGCTAGCCGTCCAGCTTCCGGGGAACACCCGCCGCGCCTCGGCGGCGGACGAAGGGCAGTTAAAGTTCATACCCAACGCCTTTGTCAAAATCGACGATGATGGCATTACACTGATCATGCCGCACACCGAGGTGGGTCAAGGAATCTACACCTCGAGCGCTATGCTCATGGCTGAGGAACTCGAGGTCGAGCTCGACCAGGTGCGAGTGGAGGCAGCTCCGCCCGACCTCAAGAAGTACATGGATCCAATCCTTTTCGACCAAGCGACGGGCGGTTCAACGTCCACGCAGTCGGACTGGGTGCGATTGCGGGAAGCAGGGGCATCCGCTCGGATCATGCTGGTAGGGGCCGCGGCTGCGCGGTGGGGAGTTTCAGCAGCCGACTGTACTGTCGAAAAAGGCGTCATCCTTCATGGCCCTTCTGGCCGTTCGTTGAGTTATCTCGAAGTCGCTCCCGACGCTGCCACCCGAGAGGTGCCCAAGCAGGTTCCGCTTAAAGACCCGTCACAGTTCAAGCTTATAGGCACCAAGGCGAAGCGCCTGGACACTCCGGCCAAAGTAAACGGATCGATGGTCTATGGCATCGACACGCGGCTTCCCGGGATGGCTTACGCGACCCTCGCAATCGCTCCTGTGAAGGGCGGCCGGATCGCCAGCATGAACGAAGCGGCCGCACGTGCGGTCAAAGGCGTCCGCGACGTGGTACGAACAGACGAATCCGTGGCCGTCATCGGCGAACATATGTGGGCCGCCAAGCTTGGTATCGACGCGCTAGAGCTGAGTTGGGAGAGCGGACCGAATGCGTCTGTCTCGACCCAGTCGATCGTAAACGACATGCATGAGGTTTCCCTCAAGCCTGGCGTTGTCGTGCGAGACGACAACGGGGCGGCAGAAGCCATTCGGAAGGCCAAGACGAAGCTGGACGCAGTCTACCGTTCGCCATTCCTGTCGCATTCCCCGCTCGAACCCATGAACTGCACGCTGCACATCGAGGATGACCGTGCGGAGTTGTGGGTCGGAACCCAGGTGCCGGTCCGGGCCCAGAAGGCGGTCGCCGAGGCGACCGGATTACCTCCGGAGAAGGTGACCGTGAACAACCAGCTAATGGGCGGCGCTTTCGGACGGCGTCTTGATATAGACACGATCGAGCAGGCGGCAAAGCTACTGCGGAACGTACGATATCCCGTCAAACTGGTCTGGACCCGCGAGCAGGACCTCACTCACGATTTCTTCCGACCGTACTACTACGACCGGGTATCGGCGGGACTGGACGATGCGGGCCGCCTTGTCGGGCGTACACACCGCGTGACGGGATCGTCTGTCATGGCGCGATGGGCACCCCCCGCCTTCAAGAACGGAATCGATCCGGACGCGCTCGATTGCGCGGCTGAGACACCATATGACGAGACTTCTGTTTTCGCGGACTACGTTCGCCACGAGCCGGAAGGACTTACTACAGCCTGGTGGCGGGGCGTCGGCGCGACTCACAATCTCTTCGTGATGGAGAGCTTTGTTGACGAGATGGCGCACGCCATCGGGCAGGACCCCGTCGATTTCAGAAGAAAAATGCTGACGAAGAACCCGCGGGCACTGGCGGTACTTGAGCTAGCTGCCGAGAAAGCGGGATGGAAGGATAAACTTCCCGACGGCCACGGCCGCGGCGTCAATCTGCAGTTCGCCTTCAATACCTACCTAGCGCATGTACTTGAGATCGAGGTCGTGCCCGGCAAACAGGTGAAGCTTCTGCGCTCCGTGTTGGCGGTTGACTGCGGGATCGTCATCAACCCGGACACCGTCAGGGCGCAGATGGAAGGAGGCGTACTGTTCGGGCTTGGCACCGCGATGTTTAACGCGGTGACCTTCACCGACGGAGCCGTGGACCAGAGCAATTTTGACAATTATCGCATACTGCGCATCAACGAAGCGCCCAAAGTCGAGGTTTACCAGGTGAAGAGCCTGGAGAAGCCCGGCGGGGTCGGGGAAGCGGGAACCGCCGCGGCGGCAGGCGCTCTGGCGAACGCGATATTCTCGGCGACGGGAAAACGCATCAGGTCGCTTCCCTTGTCGCAGGCCGCGGTGTGAAATCGCAGCCTGCGGAGCGGGTGGGCGGCGAACGAGAGTGATTGGAAATCGTATGGAGCTACCCACTATGGCCCCGATGACGGACGGTTTCGGCCGTCACGTCAACTATCTGCGTGTGTCGGTGACAGATCGGTGCGATTTTCGCTGCACCTATTGCATGTCGGAGAGCATGTCGTTCCTACCGAGGGAAGAGCTACTTACCCTCGTGGAACTCGAAAGACTTTGCTTGGTCTTGATATCCAAAGGCGTGCGCAAGCTGCGGCTCACTGGTGGCGAGCCTCTGGTGCGCAAGGGAATGATGGATTTCGTCCGGGCGCTCGGCCGAAAGCTCGGGTCGGGCCTCGACGAGTTGACGTTGACGACGAACGGCTCTCGACTCGCGCAGCACGCGATGGAACTCGCTGATGCCGGCGTTCGAAGGCTCAACGTTTCACTCGACTCGCTGCAAGCCGACAAGTTCCTCAAGATAACGAGGCGAGGGGACCTTGCAAGGGTACTGGAGGGAATCCAGGCAGCGCTTGCCGCCGGGCTGAAAATCAAGCTGAACGTCGTGGCGATGCGCGGCGTCAACGAGCACGAGATTCCGGATATCATCCGCTTCGCTCATTTCTATGGCATGGACGTCACGGTCATCGAAACGATGCCTATGGGAGATGTCGGCGAGGACAGAACTGATGTCTACCTGCCGCTTTCGGAAGTGCGCCGGACCCTCGCCGACTACTTCACGATGAGGCCTCTGGACTACCGAACTTCAGGGCCCGCTAGATATGTCGAGGTGACGGAAACGGGTGGCAGGCTCGGCTTCATCACGCCCATGACCCATAACTTCTGTGAAAGCTGCAATCGCGTCCGCCTTACCTGCACCGGAACGCTCTACATGTGTCTCGGGCAGGACGACGCGGTCGATCTCCGTGCGGCGTTGAGGTCTGGTGCCGACGATGTCGAGCTCGGGCGGGCAATCGACGGGGGAATCGCCCGGAAGCCAAGGGGACATGACTTTGTGATCGGCAGGGGAGAAAAGCCCGCGGTTCGCCGCCATATGAGCGTAACAGGGGGCTGACCACCACTCGGCACCGCCTGACTTTGGCAAATCTCCCTCGGTACCCGAGCCGCCCGGTTATTGGACCCCGGGCGGTGAACGCAGCAACTATTCGTCTTCGAGTATCTCGACCATTCGCCCGAGCAGCCCTTCGGTTCCCGCTACGGAAGTGTGAACGAGACTGAGGACACCGTCGAACGTAGCCGCCGCGACAACGTCTTGGCCGGGAACCGAACGTAGTGCCGGGGCCCACATCTTTTCGACGACGATATCGCCAAAACGGTTCGGCATGCGTAACACGCCAAAGTTTGTCATCACGCTATCGAAAGGGCTGTGTTCGAGTATACGCCGCCTCGTCGCTTCATAGCTCGGGTCGGTGACACATCGTTTCGCGATGTCCGCAACCATCCAGAGAGCCATCTTTTTTTCACGAAATTTCGCGATCTGCTCCTGAACCCGCCGAACCTCATCCCAAAACGTGGTCTCGCTCCTTTCGAACGGAGTTATCGCGATGGATAGTGACAGGCCGACGTGCTCGGGAATATTGAACCCTGGTCTGAGGTCGATCGGGGACATGACTTTCACGGCCTTTTCCGACCATCGTTCATTCATGGAGACAAGTGACCGCCCAAGTGCAGCCGTGATCATGGAATTTATCGTTGTGTCACGGGACTTCGCGGTCTGGCGAAACTTCGCCAGGCGGTCGACGTCGATTTCCACGGCATTGACCGTCGCTCCTTGTTTGAAAGAGACGAGTGGGCCGCCACCGACTTCTGTGGTGCGTTCGGAAGTAGAGGAGTTTCTAAAGAAGCGCGGCACCTCCAACTCGATTCGGTCCTCGAGCCTCGCGTCAGTGGTCTCAGCCGAAAGTTCCGCTCTGCTCAGTGCGGTCAGCAATTCGCGCATGACGAATACGGCGGCCATGCCGTCGGCTATGGCATGATTGAATGTCAGGAACAGTGTCGTGGAAGTGGCTCCGGCAACCATCGTGGCGCGAACAAGTGGAGCGTCGGCCGAAACGAGCGGTTTGTTCATCTCGTTCTCGGCGATCCGTTCCCAGATGGTCGTTGATGCCCCAATTACGCTTAGGGATATCGGGCGCTCTGATACCACGAAGCAGTGCGTGCCATCCTCTCTCCACCCTAGCGAAACACAGAGAAGGAGGTGCCGTTCTTGCACCTTGGCGAGCGCGGCGATGACGTCCGATTCCGACAATGTGCCGGTAACGCGAGCTGCTATCGTGAAGTTCATTGTGCCGTCTTCGCCGTAGGCGGCAAAGAGATGCTCGAGCGCGCCGAGTGTCCTAAGCGTTCGAGATGTGGCGATTGTCATGTCTTATCCTCTTTTCGGGCTGTGCACGCACCCGGATATCTGGAATGTATTCGGCCATATTGGAGGATTCGGTACTCAGATATGGGGAAGTTGTCTCGGCGCGCCTTTGTCGAGATTGCTGCGCAAAAGTCTTGCGAATGCGGCCGCACGCCCCCAAGGCGGAATCGTCCTATTCCCCGCGCAATCGAAGGCATAGCCATGGTTCTATCAACAGCCCAAGCGGCGACCCGCGAACCTTGGTGTCGGACATGTCTCAGCCTTATCCCATACTCGTAGAAGCGCTCGCAGAAATCGCCGCTTCGAACGACAGCAATCAGATTGCCGAGATCGCACGTAATGCAGCGAGGCGGATCCTGTCGGCCGACGCTATCGAGATTATCCAGGCAAAAGCTGCGCTGATCTCTGACGTGACAGCGTCGTCGAGCCCGAGGCGAGCTCAGTTGTTTTTGACCGATCCGGGCTCGTCTCTGATTGTGAGCGCGACAGGGGATGGGGCACGAACGTCTGGATGCACCCTCTCGCGCTCCGTCGAAGGCGTCCATGTACCTTCGACAACGCTTCGGCCGCCGATCGAAGACATTTCCGCATTTCTTTCCGAGGAAACGGTGCCGGATGCGATCGTGGAGATCGCTGCGGCGCAGACACTCGCGCGGGCGGCGTCGGCGGCGATCTCCAGATGCGTCGATCTTGGCGAACTAATGGAAGCGAGCGCGGATGTCATGCTGGAGCGCGACGAGGTGCGGCATCGGCTCAAAAACGTCTACGCTTCGGCGATCGGGCTCGCGAACCTCTCCCTGCCAGAGGAGCATTCGAAGGAATTCGCGCAACGGCTCAGGACATTGGCGGAAGTGCATAACTTCTTGGACAAAGGTAGCCAGGAAAGACCTGGAATTCCTCTCCGAGAACTCCTCGCGGGCGTGCTGTTTCCGTATCACGACGTGGAAGTGCCGCGGATTCTGGCGGAGGGCCCCGAGATCGAGGTTAGCTCACCCATTGCACTGGCGTTGGGTCTTCTTGCAAATGAACTTGCGACCAACGCGCTCAAACATGGCTCGCTCTCCGTTGGCTCTGGCAAGATACTGATCCGGTGGACCTGCTGTAATGGCGAACTCGGGCTCTGGTGGGCAGAGATCGACGGACCTCAAGCCGATGGCACGGCATCTCCCAATCAAGGTTCTAAACTGCTGCGAAAAATTGTGAGCAGCCACCTTCGCGGGAAGATGGAACACAGTGTGACGCGGTCAGGACTTCGGTTCTCCGTCCTGTTTCCCATGGATTAGCCGTCTGGAAGAAGCGGCTATTCGGATTTGCGTGTGGAATAGCCAAAAAAGCCAATAGCCGAAAACCACAGGCCAAATTGGGCGAGAGGCTCGATTTTACAATCGCCAGCCATCGACAGCTGCTCTTCTTCGAAGGGAAATCAATCCCCAAGGAGAAACAACAATGGCTCAAGTGGAAACCTTCGACATCCTCGTTTTCGGAGGCGGTAAGGCGGGAAAGACGCTCGCGATAGAGCAAGCGAAAGCAGGCAAGCGCGTCGCGGTGATCGAGGCTGGCCTGATCGGCGGCTCCTGCATCAATATCGCCTGCATCCCCAGCAAGACGCTGATACGGAGCGCGGAGGTTGCGCACGCCGCCCGTAGGGCCTCCGAGTTCGGTACGTATGCCGACAACATTCGGACCAGCCTCGACCTCGTCCGCAACCGGACGGCCAGCGTGGTAGCGGAAATGGTTGCCTTCAACCAGACCGGGTTCGACGCCAGTGGATTCGAGCTCGTGATCGGCTGGGGGCGATTTGTCTCGCCCAAGACGATAGCCGTGGAAACCGGGAACGGCGTCAGGACGTTGACGGGCGAGAAGGTGTTCATAAATCTCGGCACCACCGCCGCCGTACCTGATGTCCCCGGACTGGCGGCCGCTGACCCAATCACCCACGTCGAAGCCCTCCAACTAGGTGACATGCCCACACACCTACTTGTTCTTGGCGGCGGCTACATCGGCATGGAACTCGGCCAAGCCTTCCGTCGCCTCGGTGCGGAAGTGACCATCCTGGAAAAGGGGGTTCGCCTCGCTCCACGAGAGGACGAAGATGTCAGCGCCGCCTTGCTGGGCGTTCTGCAGGACGAAGGCGTTAACGTGGCTTTCAGCTGTACCGGAACAACCGTGGCTGGGAAATCCGGACAGGCGGTGAGCGTAACAACGGCGGACGGCCGCGTCTTCGAAGGTTCCCACCTACTGGTCGCCGCCGGCCGTCGTCCTCGGACCGACGGGATCGGCCTCGAACTGGCGGGAGTGGAACTTGATGGGCGGGGATTCGTGAAGGTAGACAATCTTCTCAGGACCTCGGCGCAAGGCGTCTGGGCGATGGGTGAGGTCGCGGGCACGCCGATGTTCACGCATGCCTCCCTCGACGACTATCGCGTGGTATCCGGGCAGCTCAAGGGGGGCGACAGGACCACGAACGGGCGAGTCATTCCGTACTGCGTGTTCATCGACCCTGAATTCGCTCGGGTAGGCCTAAACGAAAGCGAAGCGCTTTCAAGGAACGTTGAATATCGGGTAGCCCGACTGCCGATGGACGTCATTCCGCGGGCGCGAACCCTTTCGCAGAGAAAGGGCTTCATGAAGGCTCTGGTGGCAAAGGATAGCGACCATATCCTCGGGTTCGGAATGCTGGGCGTGAACGCAGGCGAGGTTATGAGTGTTGTCCAGATGGCGATGCTTGGCGATCTGCCATTCACCGTACTGAGAGACGGAATCTTCGCCCATCCGACGATCTCAGAAGGCCTGAACATGCTGTTTGCGAACGTGAAGTAATCGCATGAACGGCTGCCGGAGAGCCGGCAGCCGCCACAACATTTCAGGTTCCAGCAGGTATCTCGAACAGCCTCCTGATACGCGTTGCAAGAGTTTCGGGATGCGTGCCATGCGAGAGAGCGCTCGCGTTCGAAAGATGCTCCTCGTCCTCCATCCGCCTCGACAGTAGAACTCCGAGCTCCTCCGCGAGAGCCGGACGGTCGCGCATGATGGCAGCCAGGTCGTCCTTGGCTATCTCGTAGATTACAACGAAGGTGAGCGCGATCGTATCTCCCGACTCCGCGGCATCGACCAGCACCCCTCGTTCACCGAAAAGGTCGCCCGGCGAAAGTCGCGCCAGCTCTACCGGATTGCCGCCGTCCAACCGCTGTAG
This sequence comes from Hyphomicrobiales bacterium, assembly GCA_900471485.1. Classification (GTDB taxonomy): domain Bacteria; phylum Pseudomonadota; class Alphaproteobacteria; order Rhizobiales; family Rhizobiaceae; genus Rhizobium. The sequence goes on along the minus strand of UCEU01000030.1, from coordinate 34,081 downwards.
TGCCGCGACGCCTGTCCGCATGATCATCAAGGACGTCAGTTTGCTTCCCTTGGAGGCGATAACCGATCCCTTTTGGTAGGTTCGACGCGTCATGCTTGAAGCAACGGTTTCCTTCTCGTCGTCAGTCAGGGTGGCAAAAAGCGGGATCGACTCGAGCAAGCGCCATGGAGTTCCCGGATGCTTTGAGGATTGGGCGTCCGCGGATGTCTCGGATTGGAGGACAAAGGCTTCACGCGGCCCGGCGAGTCTCAGGCCGTTGGCCCTTGCGTGGCGATATATCAAATCATAAATCTCGCTCTTTGCCGTGCCGGCGGTGGCGAATCCGGGAACTCGGAAGGCCAGCTCGATTTCGACTGCCTGACTGTCGATACCTACGACCAGCGCGGTTGGTGTTGGCTTCTTGAGGATGGAAAAGCTGCTCAGAAGAACGGTACGCATCGTCTCCTCGATCGCGGCGGGCGTCCGGGTAGGAAGGAACCGCACCGTTATCGAGACACCATGTGTTTCTTCCGGGCGAGTTAAATTGACGAGGCGTGCTTTTGCCAAGGTGCTGTTTGGAAGGACGACGAGGTCATCAGTGCCGTTAATTAGGTGTGTCGACCTCCAGTTGGTCTCTATAACGCGTCCTTGGAGGCCTCCTTCCAGCACGATCCAGTCGCCCACTGCATAAGGCCGACCGAGGTTGAGTGCTATGCCGGAAAAGACGTCGTTGAGAGTGCTCTGCAGCGCCAGACCCAACACGATTGCGAACGCACCGGATGTCGCGATCAGCGTGCCGATGGGTAGGCTGAAGACATTGGCTATCAACGCCAGGCCCGCCCCAAGGTAAATGATCCCGATAACGAGGTCCTGGGCAAGTCGGCCTTCCTGCGGCTTGTTCTCGAAAATGAGGAACAGCCGGACAGCGCTGACGAGCACCACCGCTCCGCCGATCCACCAAACGGCCTTGAGAAGCCCGGTCGTAATCCTCCGCGAAAGCATGTCGTCGCCAAGGTCGGGCGAATAGGGAGCTATGTCGTGAGACAACAGGGTAGCGGTCAAGAGAGCGAAGAAACAGATGCTGACGATGAACCTGATGGTGGGATTCCGGCCGAGGGCGACCCGGACCGCGACCGTCGTCAAGGCCAGCACGGAAAACTGAAGTACTGGGTTCCAGAGGAGGTGTTCGATCATCTCGTTCTTCATCGGCTCGGTTAGGTGGCCAATGGAGAATGCATGGCAAGTCGAATACGGGATTGTCTTAAATCGCCCCAGCGGCCCAAAACGACCGCTTGTCGCGGACGTGCCATCAGACGTGTGCGTCGGTCGATGGGTAATGCATTCCGCTCGACCGGTTCGGCGCGATACCGTTCAACTGATGATCGAGGGTCTCGTGAGCCTCATCGAGCGCCGCGGCGGCATCCGGGGAAAATACCCCGCGAAAGAACTCAACCGTACCAGGCAGCGCAGACAGCAGGTACTCGGAGCCGTGTTCCGATCCTTCTAGGAGACTCGTGCTGCATGGCACGCCGAACTGCGTCATTTTTTCTTGCATCAGGGCCATCCCAACCGCGGGAATGATCTCATTTGTCGAGTTGAAAAGCATCATCCGCGCCGCCTCGTGAGTGACGCGGGCCAGAGGGCTGGTCGACGCGAGGAGACTGAGGTTGTTGGCGACGAATCCCAATACAACCCCCCGCAAGAATGGAATCTGTTCGCCTGCCGCAACGATCGTCTCCAAGCTCACACCTCGATAGTCCCGTAGATGGTCGCTGTCACCGAGAGTGGCCGTGTTGTCCATGAAGCCCTTGAGGTCGATTAATGCGGACCATGCCGCAACGGGTATCCTTTCCCTCATGCCGACTTCGATCGCGATCGTGCCGCCCAAACTTATGCCCATCACAGCCAAGCATGCCCGGTTGAATTCAAAATCGGAAGCCTTGATCCAGCGGAGCGCGGCGACCGCGTCTTCCAGCGCCCTCCCGCCGGGACCACTTCCATCGATGTTATAGTCCGTTGCGAACACGGTGAACCCGGACCTGCAAAGGCGCGCCGCCAATGCAGCGGCCTCGCTTTTGTCGCCCTCTGGCCATCCGCCGTGCAGGAGCAGGATCGCCCCTGAAGGAGCGTCCGAGACGTACGCGTCGATTGCGAGCATATCGCCGATTTCAAGGTCTGCTAAAACTCGCATGACTATATCCTATAGGGCAGTCCGGCCGCTGCAGATGGGCCCCGGGGCTCAGGCGGCTGCGGAAACGATGACGGGGACGCTCTTGTATGACGGCGTGCCCGAAAGGCGGTCGTAGTGCTCGAGCGTGACGACGACGTTCAGCTCCGGATAGTAACCTGCCACCGATCCCTTCGGGATGTTGTATTCGACCACAGTGAACTTGCTGGCCTTCCGGGTCTCGCTGGAGAGCGTTGCGGTCAGGTCGATGAGGTCGCCGTCCTGAAGCCCGCGGTCGGCGAGGTCAGCTTTGTTCATGAACACCACATCGCGCCGACCGAAAACGCCGCGGTATCGGTCATCGAGGCCGTAGACGGTGGTATTGTACTGGTCGTGGCTGCGTATCGTCGTCAGCATCAGCGCCTTCCGGTTCTGGACGAGGCGGTCACCATCGAGACTCGGAGGGAGCAGAAAATTCGCTTTCCCGGTATCTGTTTTCCAGACGCGATACGAAGCCGGAACGTCGAGCCTGAAGCCGCCCTTAACGCGCACGCGTTCGTTGAAGTCGTGAAAGTCCGGAAAAACGATCTCGATTTTCTCGCGGATACGGTCGTAGTTAGCTATCAGCCCGGCCCAATCGATACCGTGACGGTCGCCGAGCGTCGCGCTGGCGATCCCGGCGATGATGGCCGGCTCTGAGCGGAGCAGGGGACTCGGCGGTTTTAGAAACCCCCTGGACGCGTGGACCATGGACATCGAGTCCTCGACGGTCACCGACTGTGGTCCCGACGCCTGTGTATCAAGATCGGTCCTGCCGAGGCACGGCAGGATGAGCGATGTCTTCGCCACGAGGAGATGCGACCGGTTCAGCTTCGTGGCAATGTGAACGGCCAGATCGAGCTTGCGCATCGCCGCGAACGTCGCGTCCGGATCGGCCATGGCGACAGCGAGATTTCCGCCGAGGCAGATGAGCGCTTTGGAGCGACCGTCTGCGATCGCGTCGATAGTTTCGATCGCATTGTGCCCCTTCTCCCCAGACGGTCGGAAGCCGAAAGCTTTTTCCATTCCGTCCAAAAGGGCATCGTTGGGAATTTCTGTAATGCCGACGGTACGGTCGCCCTGAACGTTGGAGTGCCCGCGAACCGGGCAGATGCCTGCCCCCTTGCGACCCAGGTTGCCGCGGAGCATCATGAAATTCGCAAGCTGCTGGACATTGGCCGTACCGTTCTCGTGCTGGGTCAGCCCCATTCCGTAACAGACGATGACGCTGCTGGCGTGGATGTAGACGTCGGCTGCACTCTCGAACGCCTTCATCGAAAGCCCAGAGACCTCCAGGATGCTCTCCCACGTGGTAACCTCGACATCGTTCCTGAGCTCTTCGAACCCGACCGTATGCTCGGCGATGAACCCGCGGTCCAGTACGCCCGGGCCGCCAGCGCGAATGTCCGCATCGTCGCGCTCGAAGACCATCTTCATCAGGCCCTTGAGGGTGGCAATGTCGCCGCCGACCCGAAGCTGGTTATAGGAGGAGGCTATCTCCGTCGACGACAAGGTCAGCATCTCGACAGGGTTCTGTGGCGCGGCAAACCGCTCGAGTGCTCGTTCTTTAAGTGGGTTGAAGGCGACGATGGGCACGCCTCGGCGGGAAGCCTCATGCAGCGTTGTCATCATTCTCGGATGGTTGGTGCCCGGATTGTGGCCAAAGGAGAAAATTGCGTCGCAGTGATCGAAATCCTCGAGAGTTACGGTTCCCTTGCCAACGCCGATCGACTTCGGCAATCCGACGCTCGTAGCCTCGTGGCACATGTTCGAACAGTCCGGGAAGTTGTTGGTCCCGAAGGCGCGAACGAAGAGTTGATACATGAATGCCGCTTCGTTCGAGGCGCGGCCGGAGGTGTAGAACTCGGCCATGTTCGGATCGGGCAGCTTGTTGAGTTCGGATGCGATGATTTCGAACGCTTCTTCCCATCCTATTGCCTCGTAGCGGTCACGGCTCCGATTGTATAAAAGCGGCGTTGTCAACCTTCCGGCATCTTCCAGTTTGTGGTCGGTCCAAGTCCAGAGCTCGCCCACGGTGTTGCTCTCGAAAAAGTCCGGGCCAACGCGGCGAGCAGTTGATTCCCAGGTGATGGCCTTCGCGCCGTTCTCGCAGAATTCGAATGAGGAAGTGTGCTTCGGATCGGGCCAGGCGCAGCCGGGGCAATCGAAACCGTCCGGCTGATTTGCCTTGAGGAGTGTCGCGGCCCCCTGAGCGACCACCTGCTGATGGGCGAGGGTCTTGGCGACTGCTTTCAGCGCACCCCAACCGCCCGCCGGGTCATCGTATCGCTCAATTCCCTGGGGGCGTTCGTCCTGCATGACTGATCCTCTCTGCCACTCTCAACGCATTCGACTGCCACTAAGGACAACATGCTTTTTTGATCAGACAAAGAATGCCAGCGTGCGGGCTGGTGTATTGTAAAAAACGGCCCCATCATGATTGCCGTTCGACTAGCGGTGCCGACGCCTTATGCGTCCCGCTTGATGGCAAAAGGAAGGTCGAACGAGAACAGCGCTCCTCCTTGAGGACGATTGACGACAGTCAGCTGCCCGCCCATCGCCGCAACGGCGGCACGGCAGATCTCGAGCCCCATCCCGATCCCTGTTGCCTTGGTCGTGAAAAACGGTTCGAAAAGCTTCTGGATATACTCCTCTGGTATCCCAGGTCCCGTATCGCTTACACGCACCTCGACGGAGCTCTCTTTTGTCATCAATTCGATCGCGATACGCTTTGCTCCACGCTGGCCGCGCATAGCGTCGATCGCGTTGTTCGCTAAGTTGACGAACACCTGCTGAAGCTCGACGGGATCACCCATGATCTCCGGCACCGGCTTCGCGCAGATGACCTCCAAGTCGACGTCCGCCCTTCTGAGGTCATGGTCTATGAGATCGCGTGTTTCCAGAACGAGCCGATGGAGGTCGATGGCACCCACCGCGCGCCGTCGTCCCACAAGGTTTTCCCGGGTCCTTTGGACGATGCCCGCGACCCGCTGCGCGTTCTTTTCCATTCGCTGCATGATCCGGTCGACTCCTTCGATGTCGGGGCTTTCGCGGCTCATCATTCGAATGCCGGTTCGGGCATCGAACACCATCGAGGTGATCGGCTGGTTCAGTTCGTGTGCGATCGAGGCCGAAAACGCCCCGACCGTCGCTATGCGGTTCGCTCGAGCCATCTCTGCCTGTGCCGCCTGGCGCATTTCCTCGATGTGCTCCTGTTCTGACAGGTCGACATGGCTGGATAGATGCAGTCCGTCGGAGAGCCTTGTCACCGTGAAGTAGACAGGGATTCTCCGGCCTCCCTTGCCTACGAGTACGGTGCGTCCGTCGATGTGATGGATGCCCTTGAAGTACATGTCCAGCTGACGAAGCAGGACTTCAGAACCGTCCTCGGCGTTCTGCGCCGGCGGGTTGGCGACAAGGTCCGCGACGCTTTCGTATCCCATGAGACGAGCTAGCGCCTCGTTTACTCTCGTGGTCCGGATCGCACCCAACGTGCGTGCCAGCTCATCAGGGTGAGCAGCCATATATGCGGGCAGATCGGTCACGCCGCCTTCTTTGATCGCGTCGAGTATCTTCTCAGCGGCGCTGAAGTCCATCTCCGCGAACGTCATGTTGCTGACGTCGAAAAGCCCTGCGTACCTCTGCTCCGTAAGCAGAAGCTCAGAGGTGCGTTCTGCGACGCGGTGTTCCAGCGTCTCGTTGAGCTCCTTCACCTTTTGGTGCGACAACACCTCGTCGTGGATATCTGAAATACCCCCATAATACCTCACATCCTCAGAGCTCTCGCCGAGTTGAACCGGGCGACCGACCAAAGACATCCAGCGATATTCTCCACTCGCATGACGCAATCGGTACGTCGCTCGCACCTCGGTGCGGCCGGATATCGCATCGTTCCAGACGTCCAAAAACCCTCCTCGGTCATCCGGATGAATGTCGTCGGCGTAATCCTGCCGGCCTATGGCGGTCTGGACATCCCTTCCCGTGATCTCGGTGTAGCGACGATTGAAGAAGTCGATTTTTCCACCGGCATCGGCACGCCACAAAATCTGCGGAACAGAGTCCGCGAAGTTCACCAGTTCCGTCTGGCTAGTCTCGAGTTCGTCTCGGACGACCTGAAGCTGCTGCTTCGCGACGACCTCGTCGTGGACGTCGGATAGCCCGCCAAAGCGTTCAACCTGGTCCGTGAGGGGTGAGTAGGCCGGATTGTCGTAGATCTGCATCCAACGGTACAATCCATTTGCCTGGCGGATTCTCACCTTGAGGTTCGTGACGGTCCTGTTGGCGACCGCGGCGGACACGGTTTCGTTGAGTATCGGGATGTCGTCGGGATGAACGACGTCGTTGTAACGCTGGCCCTCCAGCACCGTCAGCCGGTCCAATCCCGTGACGGCGGTCCAACTCGCGTTCAGGTATTCGATTTCGCCGCGCGGATTTGACCGCCATAGGACATAAGGGACAGAATTCGCGAATAGGTCGACTTCGGCGCGACTTCGTTCGAGGTCCCGCTGGGTTGCCTCAAGCCGCTTCCTGCTGACAAGTAACGCCGCCGTAACCGCTATGGCGATGCAAGCGAACAGGCAACGTAGAACGCTTGCTGTCGTTGGGGCATGCCAATGGACGATAACCCACGCCAAAACCGTCAGTGCCGCGCAGCCCTGGGCCGCCCACTTGACCTCTTTGCTGTCGCCGACCGTAGAAACGAGTACCAGCGCCGCAAGGTATAGGATCGCGACGGAAGACTCGTACTCCGCGATGCTGTCGATCCAGAAAACCAATGCAGCCAATGCTGCTGCCAATGTCAGTAAAAAAGGTCTTCGTGCCGCTTCAGTCATGCTGCCCAGGCCCTTGTACATCAGGCTGTCCCAATCGCCGTCCCCACGAACATAGATATCTTTTTATCCCCCCATTGTCGCTAAGCATTAAGTTTTGCCAGAATGACTAACGAGCACGTGTTTCACCGGGGCGATCCGTGCCTGCCGGTCCGTGACACACGCCTTGATACTGACGTTCGACGCTTGCTGTAAATGTTCTACTCCGCCGATGAAGGCGGCGCTTCTTCCTTTGAGCAGTCGGGGGCAGGGAGGCGCGATCGTGCAATAAATTATCCCCAATTCAATGCAGGTTCCGGCGATCCCCGGATGGGTGGCGCTACCGCTATCCATAGCCGGCAGCATCAGAAGGAGACCCCATGGACCAGACTTCCGCCGCCACGCGTCGAACAGCGCCGCTCAACACCCCGACCGACCTCGGCCAGAACGCACGCAACGACATCTCGGGCGCGCTTACCGCCTTGCTGGCCGACGTGTTCGCTCTCTACATCAAAACCAAGAATTTTCACTGGCATCTCTCTGGGCCGCATTTCCGCGATTTCCACCTCATGTTGGACGATCATGGAGATCAATTGATCGGCATGACGGACGCGATCGCTGAGCGCGTCCGGAAGGTCGGCGGAACGACGCTGCGCTCTGTTGGCCATATCGCACGAGTGCAGAGGCTGCTCGACAACGACGCTGACTTCGTGACTGCCGAAGACATGCTCGCGGAACTCAAGGGCGACAACGAGCAGCTGATCGCGTCGATGAGACAGGTTCACGAACTGACCTCCGAACATGGCGACTTCGCCACAACGAGCCTTCTCGAAGGCTGGGTGGACGAAGCTGAAGGCCGCGTTTGGTTCCTTTTCGAATCGAACCGCAACAGCTGATCACTCTGGATCACGGCTAGAGCAGGGATGCGGCTTCAGCCACATCGGCGACGTCCTTCCGGTATTCGACACCATCCAGGGCCTTGAGAAGTATGCTTCTCGAGGCCCCTCTTTCCTCTGGCGGGCAGTGTCGGTAGAGGCTGACGGCGCACCTTAGGACAAAAGTTCCTGCGGCCTGCGTCGCGGCTATTTTATGAGCTTTTTGCAGCAGCGTCCGTCCGTTTGTCGGGTTGTTTAACATTGCCAACTCGCCGCGAAGCCTCAAGATTTCAGCACCACACCACGTACCTTCCGGTGCGATTCGCTCTAGGACTTCCGCATTTGCAAGGCGACCTCCGATCACCAGGCAGTTTTCGAGAGGCGTGCCGCCCAACCTGGAGACTGTGCGGTCAAACGCCGTCGGGTCGTTGTCAGCAATCGCGGCGGTGACCTCTTCATATGCCTGTCCCCAAGCCTTCCACCTGAGGAGTGAATTCCTCGTCGAGACCTCGTGGAGCATTCGTACCAGCCTTTCCCCAAGGACCGAATATCCGAGGCCAAGTGCCGTCGGACACGCGGATGCTGCCAGATATAGGCACGTCGAGATAGCGTGATCTTTCTCAATCACCTCGTCCAGGGCTTCTTGGAGTGTTGTTTGCGCGGCAGAGTATTGCCCCTGTATCCAGAGGGTTTTGACGATCACGCAAAAGGCGCTGATGCGGGTGTCAAAGTAGCCTCCACTATATGGCGGGGGTTTCGGCGCTTGGCGGGCTGGTAAAAGAGCAATTCGAGCATGCTCCATGGCTTTGTCGAAGTCGCCTATGTAGTGATAGTTGTGGTTGAGGAAATGACTTCGAGCCTGTGGGGGCATCTGGTCGAACTCTTTGTCGAAACGATGAACGAGGTCGAGCGCCCTTTGATAATGACCGTTAGCTGTATGGATGGCTGCTGCACCCGCTATGGCTCGCATCACGATCGCGATATTCCCAGCGCCGACCGCAAGTTCCAAAACTCTGCTATACTGATCAATAACCTCCTGATTTCGTTCGAAGGTCTTTGAATGATAAAGTGAGACGGCGTAGAGCAAACGTAACCTCATTTCGAGGTCTCTATCAGCGACAGCTCTCGCCTCGAACACCTTCAAAGCGCGCTCGGCTACTGCGTATTGTTCCCCGATGAGACCGAGCTGAACCCAAAGCGTGTCGGAATTGGCCGTGAGCGCCAGTCCGAGGTCTTCATCGCCATCGTTGCCGAATGTCCAAATAAGAGCGGATCGCAAGTCGTTCACGATCGCTCCATTTATGGCGCGCCATTCCGATGGATCGAGCCGATCCCATTCATCGGTAGCAGAGGAAAGACGCGCCAGGCAGTACCGCGCATGCGCGAGCCTGCACGACCTAGAGAAGGACGCCTCGGCAAACTTTTCGGCAGCATAGTCCCGCGTCGTCAAAAGGAGCCTGTAGTTTCCTCCTCGCTGGGTAACGACCAGGAGTGATTTGAGAAAAAGACCATCGAAGGCCTCATGGAAGCTATCGGGGGCGTCGGCTTTCTCCGAGACAGCGAAAGCCGCTTCCGTTGAGAATGTTCCAGCGAACACCGAAAGTCTTAGAAGCAACTCCCTCTCATCATTGGACAAGGTGGAGTAGCTCCAGTCCAACGTCGCCCTCATTGTCTGCTGCCGAGGGGGCGCGGTCCTGCGACCGCGTCTGAGGAAGGCGACTGGCTCGGCCACCGATGCGTGAAGGGATGGCAAATCCATGTCAAAGAGGCGGGCGGCGGCGAGTTCGATTGCCAACGGGACCCCGTCAAGACTGCGAACTATGTCTACAACAAGCTGCAGGTCATCTCTCCCGGTGAGATCGACGTCGTCGCCGGCGAGAGCGGCCAGCGAGACAAATAGCTCGACAGCCGGAAAATGCTCGATATCTGAGCTATTTTGAGTATCGGCTGGAAACTCAAGCGGGGCGATTTGCCTCACTTTTTCGATGGAGGTCCTGAGCGGTTCTCGGGTCGTTGCCAGGATTTGCGTTGTAGGAGATTCTCGAATAATGCGCTCCGCAGCGCTAGCGGCAGCGTCCACGATGCGTTCGCATCCGTCTAGGAGAAGCAAAGTCTGCCTTTTTGAGAGTTCGGCGATAATACCAGGAAAGACATCGTCGCCGAAGGTACTAAGTCCGAGCTGTGTGGCGAGCGTAGGCAGGAGAACCTCTCCCCCTGCGAGCGTCGTGAGATCGATGAACACCACGCGCTTTCTCTCCGCGAGGGCATTCGCGCAAGAAACTGCGATAGCGGTTTTCCCAATACCCCCGGGACCGGTCAGCGTCAAAAGACGTGTCGAATCGAGAAGCTCGAGTGTGGATCGAATATATCCGCTTCTTCCTATAAGCCTTTTCGGCATGCGGGGCAGGCTGCCCACCAAGTGCTGGGCGACAGCCGGAACTGGTGCCGGGGTCGGTGTTTCCCGCGAAATCTGCCTAACGCTTCCTGCAAAAACATATCCTCGACCCGGTATCGTTTCGATCAAATGTCTCGCATGATCTCCGAGAGCCTTCCTGAGGGCAACCAGGTGAACGCGAAGCGCTCCCTCATCAACAATGGTTGTCGGCCAAACGAGAGCGATTAGTTCGTCCTTGGTTACGACAACTCCCGCCCTGCACGCTAGAGTGGAGAGAATATCGAATGCCCTGCCTCCCAGCCGCAAGGGTAAGCCGTGCTCGGTAAGACGCCTTTGTTCGATATCTAATTCGTAGTCGTCGAATTGAAGGAGCGACATGTCGGACGAACTCGAGGATCACACGCTTGCTTCGACGTTTGAACTAGCCGCAACGGCTGCCAGATTCGTTTTTGTCATTGGTCCTTTTCCTGTCGTTCAGCGATTGCCTCTGAAATAGGCTACTACTGGGCGCGCGGCTCACCGCATTAGCCTCGACGCTGCGACAAATGCCGTTGCCAAAGGCCTCAACTCACAGTCATCGAAAACGTCAGTCAACGCATGTGAAATGTTGTTAAATTTGAGTTTTTCGATCCCAACAGAGTGATCTAAACTACTTCGCCTTCGTAACTTACCGGAACTTGTCTATCGCGAATACGTTCAGCATCTGACGATGCGATCGGCTCTTACGATCGAGGCACACGAAAAGGCATTAGTGTTGACGGCGAACGCTACAATTTCCGTTATTGACGATGATCCCAGCGTCCGTACAGCTATTGACGATCTTCTCAAAAGTAGTGGATACTGGACGAACATGTTTGGCAGAGCTGAGGGTTTCCTCAGTTCGTCCGCCTTGTGGAATAGCGACTGCGTCATAAGTGACGTCGAGATGCCGGGGACAAGCGGCGTTGAACTCCTCCGCTTCTTCCAGGCCAACAAGATCGAAACTCCGCTAATCGTAATGTCTGCAGGACCAAAGGGATCGGTCTTCGCGGAGACGCCGCCGTCGGGGGCGTTTGCGTTCGTGGAGAAGCCTTTCTTGCCTGAGCGTTTCCTCGATCTTATTAGTTTGGCGTTGCAGCAAAGCTCTCGATACAGGCGGGTGATCGACTGACGTCTCGTTTCAGCGGTTTTCCCACACATCGATGGGTGCTGTAGAATTGCAACGCTAGATTTCCCGAGCTACATCTTTGTATTGACGGCGATGGCCAAGGCCATGTTTGCCCTGCTTGGGGCCGCCGAATGTAGGGGATCGCCGGGTGCAAGAAGAATTGCCATCACAGCCACTTATTCGGATAGTCGATGACGATCGTTCAGTGCGCGTGTCGCTTCTTGATCTATTCAAGTCGATTGATCTTGAAGCGATCGCATACGATTCTCCCCGAGCTCTCCTTGACGCCGACAATCTCGATACGCCCGGTTGCATCGTCCTCGACGTGCGATTTTCGGGCGCTAGCGGGCTGGATTTCCAATCAGATCTGCAAAAGGCCGGGAACCGGATGCCCATAATCGTAGTGACGGGGCACGGGGATATCCCAATGACGGTGAGGGCGATGAAGGCCGGAGCTATGGATTTTCTCACCAAGCCGTTCAGGGAACAGGACCTGATCGACGCGGTGACCAGCGCGATCAAGCGAGACGAAGCAATACGGTCGCAGTCCCAATCTCGTTCAGACGTCGAGAAGCTCAGGGAGTCTCTGACCCCGAGGGAAGTTGAAGTGATGGATGCAGTAGTGAATGGCTACATGAACAAGCAGATCGCCGGCCAACTGGGCATCAGCATGGTTACAGTGAAGCTTCATAGATCGAACGTGATGAAGAAGATGCGTGTCCGCTCTGTCGCTGACCTCGTCAAGAAAGCAGAGCTGCTCGCCCAAGATCAGCCATTTGCTCAGGGTGACAGTTAGGCCGCCCTGATTGCCTCAGAGAATGAACGCGATTCAGTGTGCGTTCTTGGGCTAGACGTAAATTGGGAATGCTCATGCGAAACTCCACGGACGACTGAGTTCGTGTCTGCCGAAAAGGACAGGACAGAACTCGTAATCTGTATGTGTTTTTCCAGAGCGTATTCGCGTATCAGCCTGGGGAGTGTGTACGTGCCGTCGGACTGCTGGCCCCTGACGAGGGACTTGACGACAAGGCCATCGAACGCCTCATCGAAATCCGACCGTGCGAGTTCAAAGCCATAATGCGCGAGGGCGCTGTCTTTGGTGAATTCGGTGTCCAACACGGAAAGCGACCCCAGCAGCGACTGCATATTTCTGTCGAGAAGATTGTAGCTCCAGTCGATGTTGGCGCGCAATGTCTGTTGGCGTGGATGTGAGGTTCGATTTCCCCGGCGCAGTGTCCTCAATGGTCTATCCAGTGACACCACAAGGTTTTCTAGTCCGAGGTCTGCGACTCGAGACGCAGCAAGCTCAATAGCAAGAGGATTGCCGTCCGTCTTTCGGACAACTTCGGCGGCGAGTTCGATGCCCCTCGGATCGTCGATCGCATATTCTTCTGCGACCATGGATACGCGTTCTGCAAAGAGCTCGACAGCGCTGAACGTTGCCACATCGTCAATTTGATCCTTGGCTGCCGGCACGGTTAGCCCAGGCAGATGGAGGACGTTCTCACCAATGATGCCAAGAGGCTCTCGACTTGTCGTCAATATGGCAAGCTCCGGGTAACTGTGCGCAATGGATTCGGCGATGAGAGCGACCCGGTCGATGGACCAGTCGCATCCATCGATAACCAATAGACCGGATCTTCCGCTAAAAGTCTCCATGGCCTGTCGGAGCATATCAGACGTCAAGCTTCTAGCTTTCAGGGCGTCTGCGATCGGCGTCGAAGCCGCTCCTGTCTCGTCAGCCATATCTACGAACTGAATGCTTTCAAACGCTTCCTGAAGGACGCGGGCCATCTGGAGTGCCACCACTGTCTTCCCGACGCCCCCCGGCCCCACAATTGTCGTGATGCCGGGCCCAATTCCGTCAGCCCATTTCGCAATCAGGTCGTCACGCCCCACGAGCCGCGCACAGGTGTTCGGAAGGCTATCCACGCGGGACGCTGGCAGTGTTGGGCTGGTGGTGCGGTGGACCTCCAGCTTGGTGACGGGAACCGTGAAAGTGTAGCCTCGTCCAGCCACATTTTCGACCATGCTGTAGGGATTGCCGCCGTCAAGTGCTTTGCGCAGGGCCACGATGTTCACACGCAGGGAGCTCTCCTCCACATGTGTGTCGGGCCAGGCAACCCCTATCAAGTCTGCCTTCGAAAGGATTTCTCCGTGCCTGGATGCCAAGGCAACCAACAGATCGAATGCACGCGACCCGATGCGGACGTCGCAACCGGATCGTTTGAGGCTTCGTGCTGGTATATCCATTTCGAAATCGTCAAACCGCAGTACCGTCATCGTCCACCTGCGCTCCCTTTGGGATCGCTAAGCGCCAGTCTGTGGCTGCGATCCAAGGTGTAACCAAGGGCAGCGCTTCAGAAGCTTGCCCCATGCAATCGATATACGACTGGTGAATGGGAACAATTGTACTGTGGGGTGGGCCAACCTATCCCTAAAGACAGGTCGTGACGAGGAGGGGAGCCAGCAGGCGGCTGCGCACTTTCCTTACACGAGACCGGACCTCGACTCGCAGTTCTGTGTAACGCCGGACAAAGATCGGGCGGCCTGAAGAGGGGCTATTCGAGAGGCAGAACGCCAACCTGTGTGTTATCGGGATAAGGAGAGCTGGAGGAGATTTGAGGCGGTCGCTTCACGCCTTCTACCAACAGCTTGCAAGCTACCTCATGTAGTAGCCTCGCAAACGAGCGCTGGTCCAACCCGTCCGCAGCGTTGACCATCGCTGTCAAGCCGTCAGCGATCGCCTCGTGCATCGTTAGGTCTTTGCTCATAGTGAGGCTCCGGTTTGGCGCAACGGTGCAGCGCAACAACGCAGGCCTCGTCCGCCAATTCCAACGGTAACGGCTTGCAGTAACCCGGTCTGCGGGTGCCCACCCCAGGGAATTCACCGGGATGGGCGTGTTGCGAAGAGGTCAAGAGCCCATCGTCAGGACGATGCGAAAGCGAGGCTTGCCGTGCATCATCTTGTCATAGGCCTCAATCGCCCGCTCCAGCGGGATTTCTTCGATCATCGCGGAGATGCCAAAAAGCGAACTGAAGCGAAGCGTCGTGTCGCCAGTCGCCGGGTCCCCGGTGAGCGCGCCTTCGACCGAACGTTCTTTGAGAAAGAGATCGCCGGACGCCAGTTCGATAGGCTCGGCCGTCGCTCCGATGACGATCGTCTTACCCCGGGGTTTGAGGCCCTTGACCGAGTCGGCGACACCTTTGCCACCGGAGGCGGTCGCCAGCACAAGGTCCGCTCCGCCGAGCCGCTGAAGCGCTTCGGCGACCGGTTCGGAGTTGCTGTCGATGTAGTGGTGTGCGCCCAGCTTTCTTGCCAAATCACCGACGGCCGCGCCACGTCCGATAGCCACGACCTCGAATCCCATGCCACGTGCGTATTGAACGGCAAGGTGGCCAAGCCCACCGATGCCGATGACCGCAACAACATCGCCTGCCTTAGCGCCCGAGTTTCTAAGGGCACTGAACGTCGTCAGGCCGGCGCACAGAAGCGGCGCAGCCTCCACATCGGTGAGATCGTCGGGAACAGACATCAGTCCCGAGGCTTTCGCAACCATCCATTCGGCATAGCCGCCGTCGTGATGTACACCCGTGAATTCCTGGTTCGTGCAGTTCACGAGATGCCCGGAGCGGCATTCGGAGCAATGGCCGCAGCTCCCTGCCAAGAAGCCTACACCGACCCTCTGGCCGACATTCCAGCCCTCGACGCCTTCACCGAGGCTTTCGATTTTTCCGACGACCTCGTGCCCCGGAACTCGCGGCCAGCTGATCGGAAAAACGCCCTCGACGGTCGCGGCGTCGGAATGGCAGACCCCGCAGGCTTCAATCTTGATGCGAACTTGGCCCGGACCGGGTGCCTGCATCGGCTTCCTGGTCAGCTCGAGCTTGCCAGGTGATACGGCCTGGACGGCGAGATAGGTTTGTGTCGTGTCGTTCATGGCGTTCTCCGTAGCCTCGTAGCGAAATGCTCCCTGACTTTCGCAGGCGGCCGGCTCTTGTTCTTGTAAGATCGGGTCGTATCGCGGTAGGCGGCACGGGGCCTTTGAGGCCGCCTCGGCGTAAATTTCACCGAGGCGGCCGGTCGATTCACGTCAGTTCGATATCGGAGAGATCAATCGAAACAACGAGAGGATCTGTCATCGCATGGCCATCCGGCTGTCTCGGGAAAATGCGACGGTGCGTTGGGATCTTGATGCCCTGAACATCCGTGTATCCGCTGATGTAGTGCGCTCCCGGAGTTCCGCCGGCGATCTCGACGTCATAGTCATGCCGCTTGAGAAGGCCCGCGTCGTCGAAGTAGATCGTCTGCACCGGGCTGTGGCTGACGATCTCGGTCGGGAATGTGATCTTGAGCCTGTGCCACGTTTCGCCGTTCTCGGTCCAATCCGAAAGTTCCTCGGTCACAACGCCCTCATGGGCGAGCAGGAAGGGCATGTTCAGATAGGTCCACATCGCACAACCGGCGAAGTAGGCCAGCTGCAGTTCGCTCCACGGCGTCTCAAGCGTGTGTCCGCCGAACGATGACCGCGGGTCCTTGAGTTCCTCGATCAGCGTGCCCTGAGAATTGCTGAGCGTGACCTTGCCGGGTTCGAAGGTGGACACCTTTGACTCCGGGCCGAACGGTGAGTGCGACGCCCATTCCCTTACGAGGTCGACGGTCACGCTGGTTTCCGAAAGCGTTGAGGACTGTCCCTTGAGGGTCCACAATGCTCCGCCTTGGCTGAGCCGCGCCTTGAGAAGAGAGAATTTCTTCCATTTTTCGAGGCCGCCATGGGCGTCAATGATCTTGCTGACGAGAGCGTTCATTTCATCATCCTTTGATTTGGGTGTATTAGAGTTCGAGAAAAGTCTTTACGTGCGCCACGAACGTCTCCGGCTGCTGGAAGAGCGCGCCATGCCCTGCGTCCGGATATAGAATGAGGGTCGCGTCCGGCATGTTCTTGAACATCGTGTAGGCATTGTCCGAGGGGAACATCGTGTCGTCGCTGCCATGCACGATGAGCGTGGACGTTGATATTGACTTCAGAGACAGATGGTCCTGGTCGGTTCTGGCGCACCACTCGATGATCGCCTTGGCCTGCGGATCGCTCACGGAGTCACCCTTATCCGGAGCCCGATCGTGGGAGCGAACAAGTGTCCTGTCGACGAAGGCCTTCCCCGCTGCCTGACTCTTTGCGGACGGAGTGAAGAACAGCGGAAGGCGCACGTCAGAGGCATTCTGCGCAAATGCCTTGTCGACTACCTCGAGGAGGTGTTCCTCGCCGCCGATGGGCGCGCTGCCCGCGATGATCATCCGCCCGATTGTAGCACGTTTGCGCACTGCCATCACCTGGGCGAGAAAGCCACCAAGCGAAAAGCCCAGAAGATCGACTTCGCCGAGGCCCAGTGCGGCTATGAAACCTTCGGCGTAATCGGCCATTCCTTCGACGCTGTCCGGCGTCGCACCGTCGGAGAAACCGACGCCGGCGTTGTCAAACACAAAGACCTCGGCAACCTCGGCAAGTGCGTTGACGACGGCTGGATCCCAGGCGTCCATCGTTCCGGTGAAGTGCTGCAAGAGGACCAGCTTTCGCTCGAACCGATGGCCCATCCGGCGATAAGCGAGTTTCGTTCCGAGCACTTCCACATATTCAGTTGCTGCGGTTTCTAGGGTGTTGGTCATAAGGATATCCTCGTTTGGTTTAGGAGTTCGCGTACGGCCTCGGGCTTCAAGTCAGCAGGAACCAGTGACCAGAGGCAGGGTCCGGTTATCCGGATGCGAAGCGGTATTTCGGTTGGGAAAGCGGAGGCGTCTGGTTTTCGAGACGCCAGCTACTTTGAGTCTGCGGGCTTTCCGTACATCCTGCCGGACAAGAGAAGCCAAACTGTCATCATGGCCAGTCCGAGCACCAACACGTTCGCCAAGACGAAGGTGACTGGTGCGACCAGCGCGATGGCGGCGTTGTCTCCTGCACCAAGAAGGCGGATGGGGGCGGTCGCGATAGAGGTCGCTCCGAAGCTGAATGCCCAGAACCCCATTACCGCCCCGGCTTCGCGCAACCACGGGGTAAGACGCAGGAGAAAGAGGAGCTGGAGAATTCCGTAACCGATCAGGGCGTGTACGAACATGTCCGGTGCGCCTCCGGTGACGGAGATGTACGCGACGGCTCCGACCGGGGCGGGTGCGAGCTGAACACCGAGCGTCGGGCGAAGCGTGGGCGGAGTCATAGGCCCCGTGAGCAGGCGGTGGAGAAGGACTGACTCGATCGCGAGCCACGAAAAAATGCCAGCACCGAAGGCGAGCTGACCCCAATCCTGATATCCGAGCGAGGAGGCGATAGTGGCGGTCACGAAGCTCCCGGCCACAGTCGGCAGGTAAAGCACTGCCGTCGTGGTCGCATGGTCCCGTTCGCCGTGCCAAAGACCACCCGTACGCCAAACCGCAAAAATCGCAGTAAAGGCGAACCCGATCACAAAAAGCGTAGCGCCTGCGGTGTAGGAGTACGGCTCGGCAGCGCCGGCGATCAGCATCGTCGCGACACCGATCAGGCCGACAAAGCAGCATTGGACTGGATGATTGATTTCTGCGACCAGCTTGTCCACGGCGAACAGCGCCTTGGCTGCGAACAGGATAAGCAGGACCGACCAGACAGCCGCGGCGAGCGCCAATATCCATTCGGAAATCCCGTTTCCGATATGCCAGGTTTGTTCAGCCGCACGCCAGGCGTTCCCAAGACCCGCAAGTCCCAGAACAATGCCGAAATACGCCGCCGGCGTTCTGGCGGCCACACCGGCGATCCAGCCGGTATGCAGCTCCTTGGATTGAAATCCCGTCGAATCGATAGCCATGTCACACCTCTTGAAGACTTTGGAGATTGCCGCTGGCGTCTCTGCACGGCGGCCGTTCGATCGCGGCAGGTTCAGCCAACGCTTCGCTCGAGTTCCTCGAACTCGTCGCTGGAAAGCTGGATGCGTGCCGAAGCGACGTTCTGCTCCAGGTGGCTGACCTTCGAAGTGCCGGGGATAGGCAGCATGACCGGGCTCCGCTTGAGCATCCACGCCAGCGCAATTTGGCCAGTCGTCGCTGCATGGCGCTCGGCGAGCGAGTCGAGAACGCCACCCGGACGCGCGAGGTCGCCAGCTGCCAGCGGGAACCAGGGAATGAAGCCGATGTTGTTGCGTTCGCAGTAGTCGAGAACGTCCTCGCTCCCACGGTCGACGAGGTTGTAACGGTTCTGGACGGTGGCTACCTTGAAGTACCGTGACGCGATCTCGATTTCTTCGATCGAAACCTCGCTCAGTCCGGCGTTCGCGATCACACCCTCGTCAAGCAGTTGGCGGACTGCGGCGAACTGGTCCTGCATGGGAACGCGCGGGTCGATGCGGTGCAACTGCCAAAGACCGATCTGATCTACGCCGAGCTTCTTGAGGCTGCCCTTGGCACGTTCGATCAGGTACTCGGGTCGACCATGGGGCATCCACTGGTCGGGACCGGGGCGACGCAATCCGGCCTTGGTGGCTACGAGTATGTCGCTGCGGCCCGCAAGCGCTTCCCCAATCAGTTCCTCGGCGACGTCCGGACCGTACGAGTCTGCGGTGTCGATGAAGTTCACTCCCAATTCCGCAGCGCGGCGCACCGTCGCCAGCGCTTCGTCGCGGTCAGCCGGAGGCCCCCAGATACCACGGCCCGTGAGGCGCATAGAGCCAAACCCGAGCCTGTTCACCACGAAATCGCCGATTTTGAAGGTTCCGGAGTGGCTTGCAATCGTCTTGAGGTTGTTCAATTTATTGCTCCCGTTCGGCGGCCGCCTTTGACTTGCCGCTTGTGGTTGTCGGCTTTTGGCCGCCCATCAGTCGTAGTGTGGGAGCAAACTACGCCGCCGCCAGCGGCCTTTATTGTATCATCGTGCACGGGAGCGCTCACCGCGCCTCTATACCTAGAGCTAGGTGGACTGGAGTTTCGCGTCTGATAAGGTCTCGCGCATGTTCGCGGTTTCGCGAACTGGATGCCCAAGGATTTGGATTTCCAGGTCAGTGCGTTCGTTTGTAAAGTCGTTAGCCGCGTTGGAACGAAAAGTCCCGAATGCTTTGCTCAAGGCCCAACATCGCAAAGCTCTCGTGGGTTGAGTTCCAAAGAGGCCCTTGGAGCCACGTGAATTGCTGACGATCGCAATAGTTGAGGACGATGACGGGGTACGGCTCGCATATGCGGACCTGATGTCGTCATATGGCTACGAGGTGAAAGCATTCGGCTCCGCCGAAGATTTCATCACCTCGAGCTGCCACGACGATGTCCAATGTCTCATCCTGGACCAACGGCTTCCCGGAATGAGCGGTCTGGAACTCCAGGCCCAACTGCAGCGGCAGCGAATTACGCTCCCAATCGTCTTTGTTACCTCGCATGACGACGACGTAACGAGAATGAAGGCGATCGAGAACGGAGCGGTTCATTTTCTCAACAAGCCGATCGATGCAGACGAACTGGTGAGATGCGTCGCCGACGCCCACGGTCAAACAGGCGACGAAAACTAGCCGTCGAAAGAAGCGCGTAGTTACCTGTGTGTCGGCGAGCTTCGACGCGCCCCGTTTTGGCGCGGTTGACGATGGCGGTATTCCTGCAGCCGCACTTCCCCGTCTGGTACGAACCGAATTGTGCAATTATCCCAGAAAGCTACCGTCTATATTCACCTGGAAACCAAAACCGTTCCGCAGGCCGAAAGGTAGTCCAGATGTTGCTTGAAGCCACCCTTCAGAAACTAATCAAGATCGGTACTCTCACCGTCAGGTTTCCCGACGGCAGTTGCCGTAGTTTCGGAACGGGGCGGGAGCCTCACGCCGCCATGGCGATCCGCACTGAGCGCGCCAAGCGCCGCCTGCTTCTCAATCCGGCGCTCGCGCTCGGAGAACTTTATATGGATGGGGAAATTGAACCCGGACCGCGTGGGCTTTTCCAGACGCTGGACTTCCTTGCCATGAACTCCATGGAGGGCGGCAGCCATCCGATGGATAAGCTCATGGAAAAGGTCCGCTGGTTTCGGCGGAAACTTGACCAACTGAACTACGCAGCGCGCTCGAAAAGAAACGTCGCTCACCACTACGATCTCGACGGACGACTGTACTCGCTCATGCTGGACGCGGATCGTCAGTATTCATGCGCTTATTTCCCGGACGGCGACGAGACCCTCTATGAAGCCCAGCTCAAGAAGAAGAGGCATATCGCCTCCAAGCTCAGACTGGATCGCCCTGGGCTCGAGGTTCTGGATATCGGGTGCGGCTGGGGAGGGATGGCTCTCTTCCTCGCAAAGGAGTTCGGTGCCCGCGTCACTGGACTGACTCTATCCGAGGAGCAGCTCAAGGAAGCCCGGATGCGCGCCAAGGAAGCACAGCTTGAGGACATGGTCACGTTCGAGCTGATGGACTACCGAAATTGGACCAGGCGGGTCGATCGGGTCGTATCAGTCGGCATGTTTGAGCACGTGGGCATCAACCACTTCCGGACCTACTTTGGCAAGATCAAATCGATCCTAACGGACGACGGTGTGGCGCTAATCCATGCCATCGGCCGCGCGGATGGCCCGGGCAGTACCAATCCGTGGATTGCCAAGTACATCTTCCCCGGAGGCTATTCACCGGCGATTTCGGAAGTCATGTCGGTTGTCGAGAAATCGGGCCTATGGGCCACGGATATCGAAGTCCTCCGTCTGCACTACGCCAAGACGCTGGAGCACTGGTACCATCGCTTCGCCGACAACAGAAGCAAACTCGCCAAGCTTTACGACGAGCGCTTCTGCCGAATGTTCGAATTCTATCTCATCGGGTCCGAGCTGGCATTCCGCCGGATGGGCCATATGAATTGGCAGCTCCAGCTGACAAAGAACGTTTCGACCCTGCCGCTCGCCCGTGATTACATGTTCGACGGGGAACGGAACTCTGCGGCGAAAAGCACGATGGCCGAGGACCTCACGGCGGTCGGCTGGGACCGTCAGAGGGAAATGTCGTGAAAGCTGCGAAGCTCCCAAATTCGAGCCCAGCGATGCGCGCTCGAGTGTTTGAGCGCAAATTCGGTGTTCGGACTATCCAAAGTGTAGCAGATCAATGCGCCCCGGCGAATTGTAGTGACTGGATGTTACAATCGCACAGCCTCGCGCGACTCCATTCTCGTGTCTGTACCCCGATAATTAGGTTCGCGACATAGCATTGCATCGCTGGCCGTCATCGATGGGTACTGGTTCCCGAAATCAGTCAACACGCCCGCGCCGTCGCAACGACGCGATTGCCGCCCGGCAAAACGCCTTAGAGGAAGCTTCCATGACGGACAAAGTCATCCCGATCGCATATCGCGACCCGCAGAATCCGGCACTCCCCAAGACCGACGTCGAGATCGATATCCCACGTACAGCATTGGTGATCACCGATCCGCAAATCGATTTCCTGAGCCCCAAGGGTGCAGGGTGGGGCGCTTTCGGCGAAAGCATCACCGAACACAATACGGTCGAGAACATCGGCAGGCTGTTCGAGGCATCGAAGAAGGCGGACATCGAGGTGGTCATTTCACCCCACTACTACTACCCGTTCGATCACCGCTGGGACTTCGCAGCCACAGGCGAGACGCTGATGCACAAGCTTCGGATGTTCGACCGCCGCGGTCCGCTGTCGCTCGAAGGCTTCGATAACTCGGGCGCGGACTGGATGCCCGAGTACAAGCAGTACATCGAGGACGGCAAGACGATCGTTTGCTCGCCGCACAAGATCGCGGGTCCGCAGACCAACGACGTGGTCTTCCAGCTCCGCAAGAAGCGTATCGACAAGGTGATCCTGGCAGGCATGGCCGCGAATTTCTGCGTCGAATCCCACCTCCGCGACTTTGTCGAGAAGGGGTTCGAAGTCGCCGTGGTCCGAGACGCGACCGCCGGAAGCAAGCTGCCCGAAGGCGACGCCTATCTCGCGGCCCTGGTGAACTTCCGCTGGTTCGCGAACGCGCTCTGGACAACCGATGAGGCTGCCGACCGGCTCGCACAGGCCGCGGCTTCGCGTGTAGTCCCGCTCGCCAGCTGAGACAGTTACCCAACTGCTTGAGTGACGTCTTGATTGCGACCGGCGGCAGGAGCTTTCTGCCGCCGCTTCCGTCTAGACCGCCGCGATCGTTCATCTTGGGGGGGCTCCGGTTTGATGCAGCAGCCAGGACGGTCATCTTGTGATGGATTCCACCTGCTACCCAAGGATCCGAAATGAAAGGGCCAAAGCGGCAACCCCGGACCGTGTGCCATCTCGATTGTTCGTCTCCGAGCGTACAAGGATGCCTTGGTGACTTGTAGACCAAACGTAACGCTATGCTACCTTGGGTCGAACCAAGGTGATTCTGATGTCCTCTGCGCCGAAACCCAGCCTCCATATTCGAGCGACTTCGCTTGGCCCTGTAGCGCAACTGGACGCGGACCTCAGCAAATTCGCCCAGAACTTGGTGTATGCCCGCAACGGCACCGGGAAATCCTTTCTAACCCGAGCTCTGCGATATCTTGATCTACATGGCGAAGGTCATGACGTCCACGATGCGCCTACCAATCTGATTTCGGAGGAATCGACCAACGGACAGGGAATGTTCGAGTTGTCTCAGGGCGGCGCGAACATCGGCAGGCTCACTCTCGATTTGTCGACCCGCCAAGTCACTCCCCAGCTTGGCGACCGTATCTTCCACGTGTTTTCCGAGGATTTCGTTCACGCCGAGCTAAGACAGACCAATTTCGTTGTAAACGGGAACATCGAAAGCAAAATCACGCTGGATCACACGATCATCAGCACAAAGGACGCCGAAGACAAGGTGGAGCAGGCGAAGACGCGCTTGAGCGAGACGATCGCTGCGCTTGAAAGCGGACTCAGCAAATCCAAAGAAGAGCAGCTCTCGGTAAAAGCAGGTGTTAACAGGCGACTTCGGGAATACATTGCCATCCAGCTTTCAGATTTGATATCCGGCCATAACGTCTTGCCCGCTCAGCCGGCGCGGAATTTCGGAAACGTGCTGAGCGATCTAGACGCTCTCAAAAGCGTGCCGGCGGAGCCAGACTATCCTGGCGACATAGAGAACATCACGTTCAACTCCTCCGTGATCGACACCGCGATCACCAACCTTACCCGGATTACGTCGCCGTCTAGCGTCGCCGAGGAGATCAAGGCAAAGATCACGGCGCACCACGGTTTCATCGAAGCCGGGATCGAACTGATGGAGACGGGCAAGGGAAATTGTCCGTTCTGCGAACAGTCAGTCGAACATCCGCCTGCAAAGGACCTGATCGCTTCTTATATCGCCTTCTTTGCCGATGCCGAAGGGGCGCACAAACAAGCGCTTCGGGAGGATTGGTCTCGTGTCAAAAGTCTTCGGGGTATGGTCGCTGCCTGCGGGACAACATTTTCAAGAAATCTGTCGAAATACGAGAGCCTCAAGAAGCTCGTGCCATCGCAGAAATCTGTCACGCTTCCCGATCTGCCTATCGGAACTCAGGCTGCCGACACCATGCTCGGCGCGTTTTCCGATGCGATTCTGCGCAAAGGCACCAACCCCAGTGAGGAGGTGCCGCCTCCAGAGCTCGATCTACCGTCCTCGTTCGCGGCCCTGAGGCAGATGATCGCCGAGATAAACCAAGCGTTCCTGGCACTGCGCGTTGCGATCGGCGCATCGGATACGGAGCGTCGAAACCTCCAACGCGAGGCCTGCGAGATATTCGCCGTCGAGTTCGTGAGGTCCAATTGGTCATCGTTCGAAGCGGTCCGCATGCGGGAGGACGAAGCGCGCGTCGCTGCGGCAGAACTTGCGGAACTCAAGAAATCCCAGCTTTCAGACAATGCGAAGGACCGCGTGGCGACGACGTTCGAGTCTTTGATGGTCAGCTTTTTCGGGGAGAAGTACAGCTTTGACAAAGCCTCCTTCACGCTAAGGCGCGACAATCGCGAAATGACCAGAGGCCCCAGCCGGACCTTGAGCGATGGCGAGAAAACGGTGATCGCTTTCTGCTATTTTATCGCGTGCGTCCATAAGAAGGTGAAGACGACGTCGGACTACGGGAAGGTCTTCTTGGTATTCGACGATCCAATAACCTCGATGTCTTACGACTACGTGTTTGCCATAGCCCAAACGCTCAAGCACCTCAGTATCTCGAATACCGGAACGGTCTCGATCAATCCGGCAGACATAAACAAGGGTTTCCAGCGCCCCGAATTGCTGGTCTTCACGCATAGCAGTTACTTCTACAATATCTGCGTGACCAATAAGGTCGTTAAGGACGAAGGTGCATTCTTCCTCCACAAGGCCGGCCAGGCGCACCAATTGTCGAAGCTCAAGAAATACATCGCTCCGTTCGAAGAGCACCTCCGTGAAATCGTTGACGTGCACGGCGGGGCCGAGCCGAGCCACACCACAGGACACGCTATCCGATGCGTTCTCGAAGCCGTTGGGCGTTTTTGTCATCCCGACAAATGCGACAGTCTCTCCAACTACATCAGCTATCTGGCTGGCGAAGAGGGATTCGAGATAAAGAGCGTGCTCATCAACAATCTGTCCCACGGCACCTACTACGACGAGACCCCCAGCCCGGACGAGCTCAAGGACGCGTGCGATGAGGCAATTCGGATTGTTGAGAGATACGCCAAAGGCCAGCTTGAGATAGCCCGGGCACTTCAAGGCGCTGCTTGAGCATTGATCCCAAGCCTTCCGGAAAATCCGAAGCCTGCACTTCCGCAGACCTGCCGTCCGGGACATTTCTTGCGACGAATACGGCGATCACCAGCAGCGCCAGTCTAAGCGCAATTCCTCGCAGTAGAGCTTCGGAAGCGTCCATCTCGTTCCTCCATGTAAAAACGTGCCGATAGATTTTCCGAGCAGGCGACTTTTCACAATGCGGGAGATACAACGGGACCCTTAGGTAAATCCGAAGGGTAGGGACGGGAGAAAGATGCGCTTCGATCTAACTGACCTACGCCTGTTCCTCCATGTCGTCGAGGCCGAAAGTATCACCCAGGGGGCGGAAAGAGCCGGCATGGCGTTGCCCTCGGCAAGCGCACGGGTACGTGGCATGGAGGAGACCAGCGGCGTCATTCTCCTCGATCGGACGCCACGAGGAGTCCGGCCGACCCCTGCTGGAGACGCGCTCGCTCGTCATGCGCGCATTGTTCTCGGGCAGATGGAACAGATGCGGGGCGACTTGCAGCTGTACGCCCGAGGGCTACGTGGGCAAGTGCGTGTGAGTTCCGGGCGCGCCGCGATGGCACATCTTCCAGAAGTCCTCCGCAGATATCTAGCGGACCACCCATCCATCGACATAGACCTTGAGGAACGTCAGAGCGTGGAGGTCGTCGCCGCTGTGGCAGCAGGAAACGCCGACCTCGGGATCGCCGCGGACACGACCGACACGGGAACGCTGGAAACGCGGCCATTCGAAGCCGATCGTCTCGTGCTCATCGTACCCGATGGCCATCGGCTCATGAAGCGGGAGCACGTCATGTTCAGCGAGGTATTGGATGAGCCTTTCGTCGGTCTTCCCGCAGATAGCGCGCTCCAGGGACACCTCGCGATACATGCGGCACGTGAGGGGCGACCGTTTAAAATGCGAGTTAGGCTCGACAGTTTCGAAGACATTTGCGCCATGACGAGCAGCGGCATAGGGCTGTCGATCGTGCCCGAGGTCTACGCCTTGAGATACCAGACCGAAATGTCGTTCAGGATCGTGGCGCTGTCTGATAGGTGGACGCTTCGTCATCTTCTCGTCTGTGCCCGCAGCTTTTCCGCACTCCCTGTCCCTGCCCGCGATCTAGTGGAGTATCTGACGTTAAACAGGGGAAACTCGACATTGGAGAGGCCAGAGAGGTCCATGGGAGACAGTCAAGATTGAAGGAGCCCAGCTTCTTTCCGACGCGTCATTGCAGCATTTCCGCTGGCATGACGCGTCGGTTTCTACCTTTGTCCTCGCGATCCGAGCTCTAGGTGCCCTCGGCGATAAACGTCGTCTTCCTGACTTCTTTGCGCTTTCTCCTCTGTCCGTCGGGGAGATCGGGGCTTGTCGGACCGAGGCCTATTCATCGGCCCGCTCAATCGTGAAGCCGAGAGCCCGCGCAATGCCCGCACCGTATTCCAAGTCGGCTTTGGTGCAGTTGACGATATGTCTTTCCTGAACCTTCACCGAAGTGCCCGCCATCGCCCGCGCCGTGTTCTCGAACAAAGCACGCTTCTGGTCGGCTGACATTGCACGGAAGAGATTGCCGGGCTGCTCGTAGTGGTCTTCGTCGACCCGGTGATCCCAGTGTGCGGCGGCACCTTCGAGGGCAAGTGGCGGCTCCCGGAAATCAGGCTGTTCGGCCCATTGGTCCGCCGAGTTGGGAACGTAGGAGGTCGTCGCGCCGTGATTGCCGTCGATCCGCATCGCACCGTCACGATGATAGGAATGGTACGGACATTTCGGAGCGTTCACGGGAATCTGGTGATGGTTGACGCCGAGACGGTAACGCGCTGCGTCACCGTAGGAGAAAAGGCGCGCTTGGAGCATCTTGTCAGGAGAGAAGCCGATCCCCGGCACGATGTTTGCTGGGGTAAACGAAGCCTGTTCGACCTCGGCAAAGAAGTTTTCGGGATTGCGGTTGAGCTCGAAATATCCAACCTCGTGCAGCGGGTAGTCCGCGTGCGGCCAGACTTTGGTAAGGTCAAACGGGTTGTGCCGATGCGTCGCGGCCGCTTCCTCCGTCATAACCTGTATGTACATCTTCCAACGCGGGAATTCACCGCGCTCGATGCTCTCGAACAGATCGCGCTGATGGCTTTCCCGATCGGCACCTATCAAGGAGGTCGCTTGCTCGTCCGACAGGTTCTCGATGGATTGCTGGGTCTTGAAGGTGAATTTCACCCAGGTGCGCTCGTTCATCGCGTTGATGAAGCTGTAGGTGTGTGAGCCGAAGCCGTGCATGTGCCGGAAGCTCTTGGGGATGCCGCGCTCGGACATGACGATCGTAACTTGGTGGAGCGCCTCCGGAAGGAGCGTCCAGAAGTCCCAGTTGTTCTCAGCACTACGCATCCCGGTACGCGGGTCGCGCTTCACCGCGTGGTTCAGGTCGGGGAAGCGAAGAGGATCGCGGAAAAAGAAAACGGGCGTATTGTTGCCGACGAGATCCCAGTTGCCCTGTTCGGTGTAAAATTTCATCGCGAATCCGCGGATATCACGTTCCGCGTCAGCCGCGCCGCGTTCTCCAGCGACCGTCGAGAACCTAACGAACATAGGCGTCTGCTTCCCGATTTCGGAGAAGATCGCTGCCTTGGTGTATCTGCTCATGTCATGGGTGACCGTGAATGTCCCGTGAGCGCCAGCACCCTTGGCATGCATCCGCCGTTCCGGGATAACCTCGCGGTCGAAATGGGCGAGCTTCTCGATTAGCCAGACGTCCTGAAGCAGGGCGGGGCCGCGTCGGCCTGCCGTCTCGATGTTGAAGTTGTCGGCAACAGGCGCGCCGGCGGCGGTTGTCAGGTTTTTATCGGTCATGGTTCTCTCCACTGACTTGGGAATCTGGGCTGTGGGGGCCGGATTACCGCAACCATCGGCGGAGTATTCGGCGCTAGAGATGGTTTAAGTGGATGAAAAACGCCATTCTTGTACATCTCGTCATTTCCGAGCTGCCTAAGAGGCATGGGACATCGCCAAAGGGATCGTCGACGGAGTTGCGAAGACTGACATCCAGGAACTCTAGAGTGCGATCGCTTCGACAAGGGCGCGCCGCCGCGCTCAAAGGCTCTGACAATAAGGCTTTTCCCTCCAAGACCGAGATCATCGAAGCCGAGACGCGGACGCGAGGGGATCAAACCCTCGCCGAAGACAACTTGGCTGATGGGGAAACCGTTTCTTACAAGACGGCTTGACCAGGATCGTTCACCTCACACGGGAGAAAACTGTGTGCAGGCATAGATGAAGAATAGACGGGCGTCCGTCGTAAAATTGCTTGGCAACATGCTGACCGGCTCATGCGGTTGCTGGAGATATCGAGAACGCTAATTTTTGGCCTGGCCGAATAGCGCTGCGGCGCGCTTTCCGCGGAATTTATACCTTCCGTGAACAAGCCCGGTTCCCAATCGCAAGCATCGGTGCCAAAACAGTCGTCAGCCACGCCTCCAAATGACGATCACAGAGCGAACGGATGTCATCCCAAATCGAAACTTCCAGTCAACCGGACGATCTCAAGAAGGTGAATGCCGACGAAGAGGTTCACGGAAGTTTCCAGACGGCGTTGGAGGCGGCCAAATCGAGCCTAGCCGCAGCGGATCTCGCCGCCTCCGATCGGCACATCCAGCTTGCATCCGCTATGGCAAACACGAAGATCGAAAAGGCTGAGGTCTGCTGCCTCAAGATCGACTGGCATCTTCGCAGGTCGGAAGTCCCAGAGAGTGTCGCAGCTGGTCTCGAATGCCTGAGGGAATTTGGCCTAGATATACCTCTGCGCCCAGACCAGGTCGATCTTGAAATGGCCACCATAGGAGTATGGGAGCGCCTTTACGGTCGCCAGCTCGAAGAACTTGTCCATTTACCCATTATGGACAACCCGGAGGTGGAGGCCATTGTCAGCGTTCTCTCCGCCATGACGAATTCCGCACAGCTCACAGACGAAAGGCTGCTCGGCGTCACACTGAGTCATATGGTCGTGCTCACCCTCGATCACGGAATCACGAAAGCGGCCGTTCTCGCCTTTGGTCTTTTCGGCTTTTTTCTCAGCAACCATTTCGGCCGCTACCACGACGGCTTGAAATTCTGCGAGACCGCACGAAAACTCGTGGAGGTCCATGGATTCTGGGAGCACGAAGTCAAAGCGATCAGCTACATCGAACTGGTGGCCGTGTGGGCGCGCCCTCTGCGCTCCGTCATCGAGTTGAACAGATCGTGCATCGCGGCAGCCGCCGGCAGTCGGGACATTCCCTATTCATGTTATGCCCGAGTGCGCATCGTGGCGTATCGGCTCGCGCGAGGCGACAGCCTTGTCGAGGTTTCTGAGGAGCTCGACGACGCCGTCAGCTTCGTCGAAAAAGCTAATTTTGCAGCACCACTGATGGCCCTTCACTCCCAGATGGCGTTCGTCCGTACGATCACGAAGGGACCTGGCGTCAGTGATGTTTTCGATCGCGATGGCTTCGACGTCCGCGCCTTCGAAGCGAAATTCATCCCGGAACAGACGCCGACCTACATTTGCTTCTACTGGATTCTCAAGGCGCACGCGGCCTTCGTCTATGGCGATATCGGTACCGCAGTAGACGCGGTTAGGCGTATTTCCGACCTGATCTGGGCATGCACCGGGCATATCCAGCTCGCCGTGTATCGCTTCATCGCCGCGCTCGCACTCGCCGCGAAATTCAACGACGGCACCGAAGCAGAAAGGGCGGCGATCGTCGGCCATGTAGACTGGCTTGCCCGATGGGCCGACACATGCCCCGAGACATTCCAGAGCAAGCGGCTGCTGGCTTTAGCCGAACTGGCACGTATCGACGGAGATTCGAAGCGAGCCGAGCGCCTATACGAACAGGCGATCGACGCGGCGGCGAGGTTCGGCCTGCTCGCCGACGAGGCGCTTGCCTGTGAAGTCGCCGGGCGATATTACCGAGAGCTCGGCAGAGAGAAATCGGCGAAATTCCATCTAGCCAAAGCGAGGGATTGCTACCGCCATTGGGGAGCTGCTGCGAAGGTCGTGCAACTCGAGAACGTGTATCCGGACATTTCCGCAAGATATGTCGAGCGCGAAGCGCAACTGTCGCCGATTATCACCCAGAGCGGTCCACTAGAGGCCGTGCTCGATATTTCGCAGACTATTGCCTCTGTCACCGGTTATGGCTCGCTTGTTGAGACGATCCTGAAGACCGCCCTGGACATGACCGGAGCGGGCAGGGCGATGCTGATCGAGCTGGATGGCTCGCAGTTATGGATCACCGCCTCCGGTATTCGGAGGGGCGGAGAGACCACATATAACGCGGAGCGCAAGGCCGCCGAACAAGGGGAGGTATCCCGAGCTACCGTGCTCCGTGTCGCACGTACCCTTGAGCCATTTTCAGAAGAAACGGGTGTAGATGCCGGGCTCGCGGACGAGGGTCTCGAAAGGTCTGGTGGGGAAGGGTACTTTATCCCGTTGGTCAAAAAGTCCCGGCTAATCGCCATTTTGCGTCTCTTCGATTTCGCGGATGACAGGCAGCGAGGTCGGGATGGCTTGCCGACACTTTTCGGGATCGCGCCTCATGCCGCGATAGCCCTCGACAACGCGAAGCTCTTTGCGGACCTGGAAGTCGAAAAGGCCGATCTCGCTGAGCGCGAGCACGAATTCCGAATGGCCAACGACACGATGCCCTCGATGACCTGGAGCGCCGACGCCAATGGCGCAAATGAGTGGTTCAACAAGGAGTGGTATGAGTACACAGGGCTTACGCCCGAGCAAGCCTGCAACGGCGGGTGGAAGTACGTGTTCCATCCAGATGACCGAGCGGAGTCCGCGGCGACATGGCATCGTATAGTGACCAAGCGCGAGATGAGTGGGCTTGAGGCTCGGAAGCGCCGCCACGACGGAGAGTATCGCTGGTTTATCGTTAGAGCGAAGCCCCACTGCGACGCTACCGGCCGGATCGTCAGGTGCTATGGCGCTGAAAGCGATATCGACGATCTCAAACGGGCGGAAATCCTCTTGGCTGGAGAAAAGCGGTCCTTCGAGATGATGACGACCGATCAGCCGCTGACGACGATACTCGATTCTCTCTGCCAGACGCTCTCCGTCCTTACGGACGCGTCTTTCGTCACGATCATGTTGCAGGACGAAGAGTCTCGCACACTGCGGCCCGGCGGAGGGCATAATCTTCCCGAAGGTTTCAGCGACGCGGTATCCGGCATTCCGGTCGGACCTGAGTTCGGCTCTTGCGGAACCGCCGCGTTCAGGCAGGAACCCGTGTGGATCGACAACGTCGACACGGATCCCCGATGGGATTGCGCGCGCGACATCGTGGGTCGCTTTGGATTCAAGTCCTGCTGGTCTACTCCGATCATGTCCGGTCGTGGATCGGTGTTCGGGACGATTGCAGTCTATTCCAATCGGCCCCGATCGGCGGGCGATCGCGAAAGACAGGCGATCGACCGTTTCACCCAGCTCGCGAGTTTTGTCCTCGAGCGCAAAATCGCTGAGGACTCACTCAGGAAAAGCGAGGCAATGCTTGCCGAGGGCCAGCGTATCTCCCACACGGGGAGTTGGGCCTGGACCGTCTCAAGCGATAAGCTGGAATGGTCGGAAGAACACGGCAACATCTTTGGCTACAGCATCTCGGAGGTGGGAGGAACCCTCGCCAGCATGCTCGATAGAATGCTTCCGGACCAGGCAGCACTGGTAAGGGACGCGATGCGTACGGCGGTCTCGGAGAGGACGGATATCCAGTTCGAGTACCAGGCGACACTGCCCGGCGGAAACACCATCCAGTTGCTCTGCACCGGGAGAGCCTCGATCGGGCAATCCGGCGAGGTAACCGGCTATGTCGGAACGACCATGGACATAACTGATAGGAAGCGGGTCGAATCCGAACTCATGAGGAGCGCCGCGCATCTGAGGGAGGTCCAGGCGGAGCTTGAACATGTAGCTCGCGCGACAACTATGGGAGAACTAGCGGCTTCGATCGCGCATGAAGTAAACCAGCCGCTTACAGGGATCGTGGCTAGCGGTGGCGCTGCGCTGCGCTGGCTGTCCAAGGCGACGCCCGACGTTGTCAGGGCTAGAGACAGTCTCAAAAACGTCATCGACGATGGTCGACGTGCCAGTGAGATCGTCACGAGAATTCGCAAGATGTTCAGGAAGGAGATGGCGACGGTCGAGCCTGTCCGGATGGCCGAACTGATCGGCGACGTCATTTCTCTGACGCGAGGCGAGCTCCAAAAGACCAAGGTTGCGCTCAAACTCGACATACCTGACGATTTGCCAATGGTTCCCGTAGATCGTGTCCAGCTTCAGCAAGTCTTCGTAAACCTGATCCTTAACTCTATCGAGGCGATGAAGAGCATTGATCGCGATAGAGCGATCACGATCGATTTCAGCGAAGACCACGACTTGGTGACGGTCGGGGTCAACGATAACGGCCCGGGGGTGCCAGAAGACCTCGCAGACAACATCTTCCAACCGTTTCAGACTTCAAAGACGAACGGGATGGGAATGGGGTTGTCGATTTGTCGGACTATTGTTGAGAACCATGGCGGGCAAATGCGCTTAGCGAAAACCGAAACGCCCGGTTGTCGATTTGAGTTTACACTGCCGATCCAAGCAGTCAGCTCCTCGTAACTTTTACGGAGATTGGAGACTGCTTCCACCCTCCGTGGCAATTATCGGCCTCTGCGGCTAAAGATACCCTTGATGCTTGCCGAAGGGCACATCGTCGCCGAGGTTTCCTCCCCCAATGCGGTCGCTTTCGCCAGACAGCAAGCTGGAGGCGCGATCATTTCCCTCGGCCGAGGTTGGGACTGGTGTGGATCGGTGATGATGGTCTGCAGCGTCTCCCGGCAACTCTCGCTTACGGCCATCGCGCTGGTCGCGCTTTTTCTCCAAGCCACTGTCTATCGCCGACTGCCTTTCGGCGACCCAGGCCACGTCGGGCTCAGCAAGCGAAAAACTGCTATCCACTCGCGTTGGATGAGGCGCGGCCGTTGAGGAAATCGGCGATAATCGTGCAACCATGTGAGACGCCTCTTTTGCCAGATCTAACACCTTACATAGGGCGCGGGACGCATCACCGGAAGCATACAAACGTATTATTGGCGAACATGTTGGCTGTCGATAACTAGCGCTACATAGTCAATTGCTTTGGAGGCGTTCCATGCCTGAGGTCAACGTGTCAGTGGGGGTCACAGCTGCTTATCACAATCATATCGCAGATACCCGCCAACTCCTGCGGCGCGAATGGACGTCCGATGTCGAGCGGTATCCGGCGGTTCAAACGTCGGAAATGGCATTCCGCAGGCGCGGCACCACAGGTGGAGCAGGGCCAATTCGCGGTGAGCTATCGATAATCGAAGCCGCCAATGATCCGCTAATAGCGATGCTCAACCGGGCGGATGGCGTCGATGAGAGATCCTTCGCACAACTGCTCGAAAGTGCATCCCGAGTATTAATGGCGAAGCCCAACCAGAGTCGAAATGGCCCGTACGCTCCACTGATACACGTGCAGACTAAACTCCAGCAACGCTAAGGCCGCGACGGCGATGGAACGTCTAAGGGTCTGTTTACAGGCGTCTCGGCCACTTGGACGTAAACCCTTGTTGCGCGGGGTGGGTGTGCCAATAGGGATGATCCCACGGTTAGGTAAGCGATGATTGCTGCCATCGTGCCGCCGATCACCAGTAGTGGGAATGCTGTCGAGTAGTTGTCGTCGTTGTCGTTGTTTCGGATGGTTGAATTGTATTTCGACATTTGCGCTCCTTCGAACTTAATTCGGAGGATAGGCGCGAGTAATCTGCAGTTATTGTATAATTATACGGCAGAGCCAAGAGCGCCAAGGTGAATAGCCCCTAGATTTGTAGACGCCTTCTAGCTCAGGCGATCAGGCGGCTGAAGAAGGAACTGGTTCGCGTCATCGAGGAGCGAGGCATCTCAGAGACGCCCACCAACGTCATCACTTTAATCGATATCACTACTGGTGACTGAGTACGCACAGCCTCAAAAGCT
>UCEU01000049.1 GCA_900471485.1 Hyphomicrobiales bacterium | reverse complement strand
GGGGGTGGGGGATGTCAGAGCGATGCGCTGATATGGATTGAAGTGCGATGTTTAATCTGCCGAGCCACGGCAAGCATCAACGATTGGCGTCTTCGATCTCTCTGCGAAGTGCGGCGAATGAAGCCTCGACCTCATCGTTGGAACGCCCTTCGCCGGATGCCACGGACTGCCTGGCGATCGCGACCTTGGCTTTGAGAAAATCAACATATCCGGGCGGGGAAGGCCCGGTCGCAGGCGTAGCGATGGTATCCTTGGGCACGGTTACCTCCATCTGTGCGCCAAAGATATAACGGTCACGGAGTCATCCGCAATGGATGCATCCTAACTCCCTCTTCGCTCCTTTCTGATGTCTCGATGAGATCAGTCCAAACTCGCGCGGGAGATTTGTGGTGACTGACGAGAAGAAGCCCGATGCTGATGGTTTCGACGATCGGCATGCAGCGGAAGCGGAGCGGTGGCTTCGCGACCAGGTGGCTCCGGTGATCGCGGCAAGGCTGCCGATCCCACGCGTGCGATCCCGGCAGCCGAGGCATGGAAGCTTCTCTGTGCGGCGATGGACGCGAGTGACGAGAGGCGGCGCAGTTCGCACCACCATCAAGTCGTCGGCGACGTCTGACCGCCTCTACCCCTTCACCGCCACCATGAAAATCCGCGGAAACCTGAGCAGCACCCGCCCGTCCGACATCTTAGGGTAAGCCTTCTCCACCCGCCCGAGATAATCCGCCAGAAACGCCTCGCGATGCTGATCGCCGGCATGGTCGAGATAGGGCCGCAGGCCGGTGCCCTTGACCCATTCGACGATCGCGGCCGCATCGGCCATCGGGTGGTTGTAGGCGGTGTGCCAGATGTCGACGCGCGATGCCTTGCCGATCAGCCGGGAATAATAGGTGGCAGGCGACGGCAGCGGCTTGCGGCGCACGCTTTTTGCTTCGAAGGCCGATTTCCAGGGACCGGAATGGGCGCTCTCTTCCATCAAGAGGTGGGTCGGCTCCGTCAGGTTGTCGGGCATCTGCACGGCAAGCGCGCCGCCGGGCGCCAGCCCGTCCAGCAGCCGGTCGAAGATGTCGAGATGGTTCGGCAGCCACTGGAACACCGCGTTGGCGAACAAGAGATCCGCCGGCTTGTCCGGCTGCCATGTGGCAAGATCGGCCTCCACGAAGCGGGTCGCGGGCAGGCGTTCGCGCGCCGCCTCCAGCATGTTGAGGTCGCTGTCGAGCCCGGTGACGTTCTCGGCGCCGTAGCGGTCGATCAGGAGTTCCGTCGAGTTGCCCGGCCCGCAGCCGAGGTCTATCGCGTTGCGCGCACTGTCGAGCGGCACCTGCGCCAGAAGATCGCGCGCCGGTCGAGTGCGCTCGTCCTCGAATTTCACATATTGGCTTGCGGACCATGCCATCGGATTTCCTCCTGAATTGCGATGCGACATCGAAAGCGAGATCGCCCGGTGGTAAGCTTTTCGCCTGTGGGCGGCAAGGTGAGATGGTCAGGTGGACTTCGTCACGAGCACCTTGTCGACGCGGCGACCGTCCATGTCGATCACCTCGAAGCTCCACCCGTCCTTCTCGAATGTCTCGCCCAGTTCCGGCAGATGCTTCAGCTCCTCGAGAATAAGGCCGGCGACCGTCTGATAATCGACGTCGTCGGAGACGGGAAAGTTCATGAACTCCGCGAATTCATCGATCGGCGTCCATCCGGATACCAGGAATGAACCGTCCTCGCGCTTCTTGATCGCCTGCTCCTCGTGAACGCCCGCCTCGCCGAACACGCCCATGATCGATTCCAGAATGTCACCGGATGTGATCACGCCTTCGAAATGGCCGTACTCGTCGAACACCAGCACCATATGTTGCGATGACTTCCGAAGCGCCTCGATAACGTTCGTCGCCGGCGTCAGGTCCGAGACCACGGGAACTTCGCGAACGAGGCTCTGGAAGTCGACGGGTTGCGGCGCGTCGTAGAAGTCCTTGACGGAAATGACTCCGAGCACTTCGTCCGAGCTGCCCTTGCGGACCGGCAGGCGGGACCTCGTCGTTTCCTGGATCACGCGTCTTATCTTGTCCGGCGCGTCTTCGATGTCGATCAACTCCACATCGCGGCGCGGGGTCATCAGCGCGCGCGCGCCGCGGTCGGCAAGCCGCATGACGCCGGTGATCATGGCCGATTCACCGCGCTCGATGATGCCGGCGCTCTGCGCTTCCGCCAGCACGGTCTTGATTTCTTCGTCGGTCACGCCCTCCGAGATCTTGCCGGATTGGCCCAGCAGCGAAAGAACGAGCTTTCCTGATTTGTCCAGCAGCCAGACGAGGGGCAGGGCGACCTTGGACAGATAGGTCATCGTCGGGGCGACCTTCGCGGCGATCATTTCAGGCGCGCGAAGCGCCATCTGCTTGGGAACAAGCTCGCCGACGATGAGGGAGAGATAGGTGATGGCGACAACGACGGAGCCCACGCCCAGGCCATCGGCCCATGCTGGCGGCAGTCCCTGTGCGAGCAGCCAGCCGGAAAGGCGGGCGCCGAGCGTCGCGCCCGAGAATGCGCCGGACAGAACGCCGACGAGCGTGATGCCGATCTGCACCGTGGACAGGAACCTGCCGGGATCCTCGGCCAGGCGGATCGCCAGCCGCGCCCCATGGCTGCCGCGTTCGGCAAGAACCTTCAGGCGAGCGGCTCTGGACGAGACGACCGCCAGCTCGGACATGGCCAGGACGCCGTTGAGCACAGTGAGCAGAACGACAATTGCGATTTCGGTATACAAAATTGAACCTATTGTGTTGATTTTTAAGGCAGTTCTATTGCCTGTCCGGTCGAGGCGTCAGCGGCCATCCGAGTTGGGACGATGAGGTGAAAGGTGAGGTCTGAAATCGCCTCGACCATGAAAACGGGAATCGCCCATCGCGCCGGACGCAAGCGCCCGACGTTCGTATGTCGCGATCTTGTGAAAACCCCGCCCTTGCGGCGGTTGCCTGAAGCCTCAGACCGATGCGGTCACGAGAGCGCCATCTACAGCCATCGCCATCATTCTCTGCGGATTGATCCCGGCTGGAATGGGCGGAGCTGCTACTGGAAGGGTCGCTGTCTGGCATGTCGCAATTTTGCTGATAAAACCGGTCAGGTTCAAGAGGGGTTGCGTAAAATTCCTACACCTTGCCCTGTAACGGTTGTGTGACCGCGCCTGCCGGCCGCGCATTTCGGGCATTTTGCTAGAGTTTTAGCGGGCTCTGAAAGAAAAGCCTCACGCATGCTGGGGTAGTGTCCGCGCATTATTCGTGGGGAGATTGCGCAGATGCATGCAAGTTCACGCAGCCTTATCGCCGCTACGGCAATCGGCCTGATCGGCGCATTCGCCGCCCATGCGCAATCGGCGCCCGACACAGCCGCACCGCCGGCGGGCGTTCTGCTCGATGGCATGCAGTCCTATCGCGAGGGCTATATCGCCTACCTGTTCATGCCGTTTCGCGCCGGCAGCGGGCCGGACCAGCGTCTGACCGCCGACGACATTGCGCGCGCCGATCAAAGGGAGCTGGCGCAACGCCGCGCGCGTCTTCTCACGTCCTTCTTCGAGCGCGATCTCGATGGAGACGGCAAGGTGACGTCGGCGGAAATGGATGACACCCCCGTCACTCTATCGCGGCGTGAGCCGTTGACCGCTATGGATGGCGATCATGACGGGACGATCACGCTCGATGAGGCCCTTGCCTATGCCGGTGCGCAGGCGGCAAAGCCGGATACCGGGCGCGGGTCGAGCAGGCTGGCGCAATTGCTCGCGCTCGATCCGGACAAGGATGGAGCGCTGACGGCCGACGAGTTGGAAACGCTCGGTCGCGCGGCCTTCGCCTATTACGATCGCGACGGCGATGGCATGCTCTCCAAGGACGAGATGGCGATCAGGGAAAAGGCCACGCGCGAGCGCCAGGTAAAGGTCGCGCTTGAGCGCCGGGCGGAGCTCTGCAATCTCCCGAAGGCCGGTCAGACGGATCGCGTCGTCTTCGTCGGCGCCTATGAGGCCGCCGCACTCTCTGATGTCACCGTCTCCGGCCAGGACGAGGAAACCGGCACGGCCGAACTCGCAATCGATGCCGGTGATACGCCGCTTTACATCGTTGTCTCCTCCTACGATTCCATTATCTGGCGGCTCACCGGCCACACCGAGCGCGTCGCTCGCCTGGTCATCGCAGCCAATCGAAAGGGCGGCGGCGCGACGGGTCTGCCGAAAGAAAAGGTGACGATCGTCACCGAGGCGCGCTGCGTGCCTTATGCCTCGTCACAGGGGGCGGGCCTGCAAAGCGTGTTGACGACGCTCGCCACGTTCGCCGGCAAGCCGGTCGACGACGTCCTGGCGAGCTACACGGTGCCGAAGGCCAACCTGCCGTCCAACGCCGTGCCGGCCGCCGAATGGAAGCCCACGCGCAACCCGGCGCCGCTGAAGCCCATCCCGCTCAGCCTGGGGCCGTTGCGGAACGTGGATCGCGCCACCTACCAATCCTTCATCCGCTTCAATCCGGCCGGTCTCGTCTCGATCGATCCGGCAACCGTCGTCTCGCAAGGGCCCGCCGAGCGCTATGAGGTGCTGCCGCAGGAGGCGGGCTTGCTGCAATTGCTGATGGACGGGTCCCTCGAGGCAAACGGCAATCGCGGCTATCTGGTCAAAAAGCCGATACCGCGCTTTCCCGCGGGCCTTGCCGGCGCGCACAGCGTCAACTTCGTGCTTGCCAAGGGTATTCCGCGCCCGGCGGGCAATCCGGGTCATTCGAGCGTGCGCGTGGAGGGGGAGGCCGTCTTGAAACCGGGTGACGTTCCCGCGATCGATTTGCCGATCAAGCAATAAAGGCGACGGCGCGGGTTCTTCCGCGCCGTCGCTGCTGGCTCAGGCGGCCAGAATGCTGGTGTCTTGCGTGTTGGCAACGACGGTCACGACCGTGTTGCCGCTGAGCGGACCCTTCGAGGGATCGCGCGAGGCGGTCGCTTCGAAGAATTCCGTCATGTCGCTGTCGATAGTCGCCGAAAACACGGCGGCCTCGGGACCCGGATTGGAATAGCCGTGGACCTGCTCGGACTCGATACGAACGATATCGCCGGCGGTAACCTCGAATTCTTCCAGGCCTTGATCGGTCATCCGACGCATGTTCAGCCGGCCTTCGATGATGCGGAAGATTTCCGGGCTGGCGTGCCGGTGAAGCGGCGTGCGGCTGCCTGCGGGCACCGTCACGTCGAAGATGTTGAGCCAGGTTCCTTCCAGTCGGGCGCGTCGCTCGACCTGGTCGTCCGCCGCGAAGAGAGCCTTCGCGCCCGGCTGGGCATGCGTGTTCACAAATGAGGTGGACATTATGTCTCGCTTTTCTTTTTCTTAGCGGCGAGCGCGTTAAACCTTTCGCAAGGCATTAGCAACCCGCTAAAATGCAAGGCTCCGATGCACGCACGGAACCTCCCGCCGCGCGCGGCATTCCGCCGGCGACGATCACTCTATTGTGTTTCAGGAGCGTCAGAAGCTGGTGATGACGCTGATCCCCGTCGTTTCCGCCTTGTCGAGCGTCATCAGGACAGGGATGCCTTCTTCCAGGCTGATGCGCCGCGAAATCAGCTTCTGCGGCGCGATCTTGCCGGCGGCGAGCATCGAGAGCATCGCGTCGTAGCGCCAGGCCTGCATGCCGTGGCTGCCGTAGATCTCCAGCTCGTGGCCGATCACCTGCGCCATCGGGATCGAGGGCGTCGAATGCTCGCCCAGCATCAGCCCCACCTGCACATGACGGCCGCGGCGGCGCAGGTTCTTGATGGAGTTGAAACAGGTGACGGGATGGCCGAGCGCATCGATCGAGACATGCGCGCCGCCCTTGGTGATCTCGCGGACCGCCTCGGCGACATCGGCAACCGTGGACGCATTGATCGTCGCCACGGCCCCGCATTCCCGCGCGAAGGCAAGCTTCTCGTCCGAAAGGTCGATGCCGATGGCATTGGCGCCGAGCGCGGTGGCGATCATGATCGCCGAGAGGCCCACCCCACCGCAACCATGCACGGCGATCCATTCGCCGGGGCCGGTGCGCGCCTGGTCGGCGACGGCGCGAAACGAGGTGGCGAAGCGGCAGCCGAGGCTGGCCGCCGTCGCATCGTCGACGCTCTCAGGCAGGTGCACGAGATTGGTGTCGGCATAGTCGATCGCGACATATTCGGCGAACGAGCCCCAGTGGGTGAAGCCCGGCTGGAACTGGTTCGGGCAGACCTGCTGGTTGCCGGAATGGCACTCGCCGCACCGGCCGCAGCCGGAAACGAAGGGTACCGTCACGCGGTCGCCGACCTTGTAGCGCATCACGCCCTTGCCCGTCGCCACTACCTTGCCGGCGAGCTCATGGCCCGGCACATGCGGCAGCTTGATATCGGGATCATGGCCCATCCAGCCATGCCAGTCGCTGCGGCAAAGCCCGGTGGCGCCGACGGCTATCACCACGCCGTCTTCGGTCGGCGTCGGATCGGGCAGCGTGGCGATCTCCGGTGCCTTTTCGAAGGCGTCGTAGAACATGGCTTTCATCGGTCTTCACTCCTGCTGGTCGCGGCGTTGATGCCGCCTGCGCTGTGGCGTTGGAAATATCCGTACACAATTACTTTCACCTCCGCCGGAGAGAAGCCTTCGAATCCATCTGGCGAAATGATGACGGTCCTCGGCATGAAGCCATGGTTCCACCGTTTGAGTTCAGCCAGGAGGACGCTGTCCGTGTCTTTTTTCACAATCACGTGCAACATCTCCGTCCGGAACGTGACAACGCTGTCGATCTTCTCAACTGCCGGCCAGGGAATGAGCTTGGAAAGAGGCTGATACTCGATGCCATCTTCGCCTACTGTCATGGAGGGCTTTGTGAAATCGAGCTTGGAAAACTTGAAAATCAGGAAGACGGTGCAGACGGTCAAAACGACAAAAAAGAGACCGGCAAGCTCCGGGGGCATGCGACGCATGGGGATATCCCCATGGGCAATGAGCCCGTAGAAAGCTGCGATCGCGATGCAAAGGAATATCGCTCCCGCGGTTCTCCAAGGTGCAATTTTCGATCGGATGGTGGGCGAGTTGGTTTCGAGAGCCATGGGATTAGCCTATCGTCATTCTTGGCAGGGGCAAGCACTCTTGGCTGGCCTACGTCCAACCGCGCCACCCATGATTTTCGCTGATACATCCATCGCGCATGCTGCATCAAGCGCGCATGAATATTGCCCGTCAATGCATCGTCGCATCCCGTTTCTTGCTTAGCGTTTTCCCCGCCATATTTCTCCTTGACCCGGCCTGCGCGCGGGTTTTTGTCTCTCTACAATTCTGAAGGAGAGTCTCATGGCCGTCGATACATCGCCCCGTTCCAACACCTGGACCTATGTCGAGGGAGAGTGGCTGACCGGCAACCCGCCGCTGATCGGGCCGACCTCGCATGCCATGTGGCTGGCCTCCACCGTCTTCGACGGCGCCCGCTGGTTCGACGGCATCGCGCCGGATCTCGACCTGCATTGCCAGCGCATCAACCGCTCGGCCGTCAACATGGGCCTGAAGCCGGTGAAGACCGCTGAAGAGATCGAGGCGCTGGCCTGGGAAGGCATCAGGAAGTTCGACGGCAAGACACCGATCTACATCAAGCCGATGTACTGGGGCGAGCATGGTTCTCCGGGCAGCGTCGTCACCGTCGATGGCGACAGCACGCGCTTCGCGCTCTGCCTGTTCGAAGCGCCCCTCGGCAACAACAAGCCGAACTCGCTCACCGTCTCGCCCTTCCGCCGCCCGTCGCCCGAGACCGCGATGACCGACGCCAAGGCCGGCTCGCTCTATCCGAACAGCGGCCGCGCCATCGCGGAAGCCAGAAGCCGCGGCTTCGACAACGCCCTGATGCGCGACATGAACGGCAATGTCGCCGAGACCGCGTCCTCCAACGTGTTCCTCGTCAAGGACGGCGTCGTCAAGACCCCGGTCGCCAACCGCACCTTCCTCGCCGGCATCACCCGCGCCCGCGTCATCGGCCTCTTGCGCCAGGCCGGCTTCGAGGTTCGCGAGGAGACACTCTCGGTCGACGATTTCATGGCGGCCGACGAGATCTTCACCTCCGGCAACTACTCCAAGGTCGTCGGCGTCAACCGCCTCGACGGCCGTGAACTGCAGGAAGGCCCGGTCACCCGCAAGGCGCTGGAGATTTACATGAACTGGGCATTTGGCCGCAGCGCAAGCGACAGCTGATCTGCTATTGAGAGGGCTGCGAGTGTGGCCCCCTCATCGCCGGCGCAACTCGTTGTGCCTGAACCCTTCGGGCCACCTTCTCCCCGTGGGGGAGAAGGGGAGGTCGACGCGAGCGACCTGCCCCGAGTCTCTTCTCCCCCACGGGGAGAAGGTGCCGGCAGGCGGATGAGGGGCTACGCGCACCGCGTTAAACATCTACTCCGTTAACTCATTACTCCCACCCCCACCTGGTCCCCCGCATCATGATCGTGCGCCCCCGCCCAACTCTCCTGCAACTCTTCTTCATCCTCCGCGGTTCGATCATCAAGCGCGTCCTGCCGCAGATCATCCTCACCGCCGTGCTCTCCTCGCTGGTCGTGCTCTGTCACACGCTCTGGCCGGGCATGCTCCCGGTCTTCAACGGCGCCCCCTTCGCGCTGCTCGGCATCGCGCTGTCGATCTTCCTCGGCTTCCGCAATAACGCCTGCTACGACCGCTGGTGGGAAGCGCGCCGGCAGTGGGGCGTCATCGTCTTCTCGGCGCGCCATTTCGCCCGCCAGACTCTGATCCTCGAAACGATGTCGGGCGAAGCGGGAGCCGAGGCCCGCAAGCGCGTCCTCACCCTGGTCATCGCCTTCGTCCAGTCCCTCGTCCCGCACCTGCGCACGGGCATCTCCCGCCACAAGGTCGAGCGCCTGCTGCCTGACGGTATCAACGCCCACTACGCCGCCAGCCGCAACCCGCCCGAAGCCCTGTCGCTGGAAATCGCCCGCGAGCTCGCCGACCTCCGCGCCAAGGGCATGCTGACTGACATCAGCTACCAGATGCTCGATCGCACGCTGGCCGATCTGACGCTCGCCCAGGCCTCCTGCGAGCGCATCCGCTGGACGCCGGTTCCCTTCGGCTACACGCTGCTATTGCACCGCACCGCCCATCTTTTCTGCCTGATGCTGCCCTTCGGCTTCGATGACGTGCTCGGCTGGTTCATGCCCTTCGGCACGGCGCTGGTCGCCTACACCTTCTTCGGCCTCGATGCGCTCGGCGACGAACTGGAAGAGCCCTTCGGCAAGCAACCCAATGCGCTCCCGATCGAGGCGATCGCCGACACCATCGAGATCAACATCCGCGAAGCCATGGGCGAGACGGACCTGCCGCCGCTGCCGGTCGCGGTAGATTATTTGTTGATGTAGGGGTGGCGACCGTCCCGGGACGGATGGCGGCGCGAGAGATGAAAGCCGTTATGTCTCAATGACTTACGGGCGGAAAGCCAATTCTCCACCGTCATCCTCGGCCGTCGTGCCGAGGATCTAAGCACGTCTCCGCGAATGCAACGGTGCGGCTTCTAGGACAGACGTGGCCGCAAACACCGGCCCACGCCCCCGGTCGATCCATTCACGTCGAGTGCGTTGCTACGTGCTTAGATCCTCGGGACAAGCCCGAGGAAGACGCCGAGAGCGTGGGCGCGGCGTCATTCCAACAGCTTACGAGCAGCCAGTCAGCGCTCGGCCGCATCCTCCCGCGGCCGCACCATCCAGGAATACGCCGCCCCGACGAGCAGCAGCACGCAAGTGCCCAGAAACACCGCCCGCATGCCGATATGCCCGCCGACGAAGCCGCCGAGGATCGGGCCGGCGACCTGGCCGACATATTGCGAGGAGACCGACCAGCCGAGAATGCTGCCCGCCGCGCTGTCGGGGACGCTGTGGCGGATGACGGCGGAGATGCAGGGAAGCAGGCCGCCGAGCGCCACGCCCATCAGGAAACGCAAGACGATCAGCTGCCACGACGAGGTGACGAAAGCCTGCGGGATCAGGAGCAGGCCGGCAATGCCGAGCGCACCAGCTATCACGGGCCAGTGGCCGAT
This sequence comes from Hyphomicrobiales bacterium, assembly GCA_900471485.1. Lineage (GTDB taxonomy): Bacteria > Pseudomonadota > Alphaproteobacteria > Rhizobiales > Rhizobiaceae > Rhizobium. The sequence continues at coordinate 15,465 of UCEU01000049.1, read as the reverse complement.
GCGGTCCGCCAGCTTGCCCAGCCGCGAGGCTGAAAGGATGCTGCCGAGTGCGGCCGCCGACATGACGATGCCGGCGATCACTGTCACCCGCGCAGCGTCGTCGACCAGCTGCGCGACATAGACGGTGATGATCGGCTCGATCGACATGTTGGCGAGCATCAACAGCATGCCGGTGAAGAGCATGGCGATGACGGGCCGCTTGTCCGGGATCGAGGCCCAGCCGCCGCTCTGCTTGGCGGCCTTCTTGCGGGCAGGGGACTTCTCCTCCTTGATGAGGAAGAGCGTCGCAAGGAAGGCGAGGAAAATCATCGCGCCAGCGGCGAGAAACGTGCCGCGAATGCCGATCAAGGGCGGTAGCACGCCGCCGATCAGCGGCCCGACCAGGTTACCGGCCATGATGCCGGATGCCAGCGTCCCCAGCGCCCAGGCCGAACGGTCCTTCGGCGTCTGCGTCGCCACCAGCACCATCGAGCCGGAGGAATAGCCGCCCGCCAGCCCGACGAAGAGCCGGAGCGCCACCAACTGCCAGACGTTTCCGGCCATGCCCATCAGCGAGATCGCCACCGTCATGCCGAGGCTGGCGCGCACCAGCATCAGCTTGCGCCCGTAGATATCGCCGAGCCGCCCCCACAGCGGCGCCACGAAGGCGGCCGCAAGGAAGGTGGCGCCATAGGCGATCCCCGACCATTGCACGATCGCGGCATGGTCGTTGACACCGAGTTCCTCGACATAGAGCGGCAGGAAGGGAAGAAGCAATGTCATTGCCACGATCGTCGTGAACGAGCCGACAAGCGAAACCGCCAGGTTGCGTTTCCAATGGATCGAGCCTGGCTCGGCTGCGGCTGCATCCCATTTCGTATCGGTCATTTCGTGGCCTTCGCATTGATCGTGTAGGTCAGTTCCGCCGCGCCGGACGAAACGATATGGCCCTTTGCCGCGGCGAGGAAATCGGCGCGGGTGAAGGCCTTGGGGAGTGTGAGCCTGTCGGTATCGAGCGCATAGGCCGTGACGCGGTAACGGTGGATGCGCAAGTCGTTCCAGGGAGGGCACGCGCCCATATAGCCCCCATGCGGCCCATCCTTCAAGAAGGCGGCGAAGCCGTTCTGCCCGCGCCGGCCGTGCCTGGTCATCTCAAGCGCAAGGCCGCCCGCCGGCATGCCATCGCCATCCGCGCCTTCGGCAAGTTCAGTGACCGATGCGGGGATGTCGGCAAGGATCCAGTGGGTGAATTCCATGCGCGGCGCATCCTTGTCGATCTCGGTCCCCTCCCTGTTCAGCAGCGAAAGATCGGCCGGAACGTCGGGGTCGGTCATGACGATGGCATAGGAGCGGGTTCGCGCAGGGCCCTTGGTCCAGGAGAGGGCAGGGCTCCTGTTGCTGCCCGCCGCCGCTTTGCCGTCCGCCGCGACACAGGATGCGTTCTCGGCGGCAAGCGTGCCGCCCGGGCCGCTGTTGCGGAAGGTCACCGTGATCTCGGCGGCCATGAGCGGCGTGGAGAAAGACAGGATGGCGGCGGCGGTTGCGATGGTCCTGATGTGCATGAGTTCGTCCTCTCGTTCGATGGACGAGCTCTAGCAATCCGCATCATGGCAGGATGCGCAGAAACGCTCAAAAGGCGCCCGCTCGCGCTCAAATGTCGGCGGCTTGCTTTTCGGCTGCCTCGCAGCGCATGCGCTCGGCAAAGCGGCGCGGCGAACGGTATCCAGTCGCAAGCGCGGCTTCGCGCAGCGAAATTCCATCGTCGGCGAGCATGGCGCTTGCAAGCTCGACCCGGACTTCGGCGAGCAGCGAGCGCAGCGATGTCTCTTCGCCGGCAAGCCGCCGTCGCAGTGTGGCGTTGCTGGTGCCAAGCTCGGCGGCGATCATGTCGGCGGTCCAGGCTCTGTCCGGCTGCCAGCGAACCAGCTCGCGAACGGCATCTCCCGTGGTCCGCGCCTTGAACGGCAGCGCGCCGCGCATGCCGAGAACCATCAGCACCTCCATCACCCGGTGCTCGATCAGCGCCGCGGGCAGGTTGCCGGCAACGATGCCTTCGCCGGCATGGTGGATGGCGCTGGAAAGCGCGGCGTCGAGCGGCAGGTCGAGTTGCCCGCCCTTGCGGCGCGGCGGAAAGGCGCGGCTTGCGCGCGCCACCAGTTCGTCGGGAAAATCGATGAAGATCGCGCGATAGACACCCGTTGCCGGGTCAGGATCGTTGACCACGTCGCCGCGCCAGCCGCCGGGCAACACAAGCACGGTGCCGGCCCCAAAGCGCAAGTGCCGCCCCATCGTCACGACCTCCTTCGAGCCCTCCACGATCACCACGATCGAAGCGCGCGGAAAGGAACAGCCGGCGATGCGCTCGCGCTCGCGGGTGACGAAGGAAAACAGGGCCGACGCACGCAAGGCGCCATCCGGCAGCGCGCACGGACGATTGTCCCTGGCTGCCAGTTTCAGCAGCCGCTCCAATATGTGTTCGATGTCAGACATGGGTGGCCCGCGGTTGGTATGACTGCGATCCTAGCGATCGCCGCCGATTTTCCAAGCCGCAAGGCATAAGGGATGGCGATTATGCAGCCATTGCTCCACCCCGCTCGCCTTTTGCGCCCGCGACCACACCTTATGGGCAGGAGGAGAAATCATGACGGAAGCAAACGAGACCGAACGGGAGAAAACAGTCCGCGCCCTCTACGCCGCCTATATCGACGGCCGCAAGGATGTCGTCGCGGCCACGCTGGCGGAAGATTTCACCTTCTCCAGCCCGCGCGACGACCACATCGACCGCGACGCCTATTTCGACAGGTGCTGGCCGACGCCACCGCCATTCGCGCGCATGGAGATCGAATATCTCGGCCTGTCAGGTGATGAAGCGGTGGTGCGCTACCGCGCCGTCAAACACGATGGCGGAGCGTTCCGCAACATGGAAACGCTCCGCTTCAGGGGCGGGAAACTCGCGGCCGTCGAGGTCTATTTCGGCCGCGAGGCCTAAGGTGTCAGACGACCGCGCGCCGTGCCTGTAACCGCGAGACGATCACGGCCTGCGCCAAGCTGCCTGCCGCAAACAGCACCACCCACGCCAGCAGCGCCGCCTTCACCGGCGGCGAATCCGGGCCGTTGCCGATCGGGTGCGAGGGCGGCAGGCGCGACAGGGTTTCGTTGATTCCCGGAACCCAAAGCAGGAAATAGGTGAAGGAGAAGCCGAGGTTCCTGAGATAGGGGATCAGCCGCCCGAGGAAGCCGAGCTTCGGCAGCGCGAGACAGATGGCGGAGACGAGAAGGACGATGATGGCCAGCGCATGGCCCGGATTGAAGCCGCCGGTGGACGAGAGCCCGAAGGCACTGATGGCGGAGAGCGCCAGCGTCGCTAGATAGATCTTGCCGACCGTGGTCTCGGGACGGATCGCCCGATACTTGGCAAAGCTGTAGAGCCCGGCGACTGCGGGGACGATGCTGATGGCGGTGTGGATTTCTCCGAGAAGCGAAAGCGGATTGGCCATGTCGAATGCTCCTGTTTGGACCAACTAGTTGGTCGGTTATCCGGTCAAAAAATTCGATGCGTTGGTGATGCTTGCCTTAGCCGGTCAGCCTTTGCAGTGCCGGCCGGGTGATGCTGGAAAACAGCGCCGCATCGCCGCCGGCAACGCGGGCCGCCAGCATGGCGCCGTGAACGCTGGCGACCAGCACGCGCGCGCTCGTTTCGGCATCGTCGGGGTTTTTCAGCGCGCCGCTCTTCTGCCCCTCGGCGATGAAGCCTGCCAGCCGCTCGATCAGTTCGTCGAAATGCGCCTTCACCTGCTCGGCGACTTCAGGCGGCAGGCTCGGCAGTTCGGCCGCCAGAAGGGCGGCGATGCAGAAGGGCGCCTTGTTGTCGCGAATGCATTGCTCCCAGAAGCCGACATAGGCGGCAAGGCGCCTGTCGGCCGCTGTCACCTCAGCCGCCATCGCCCCCATCCCGTCAGCCGCCGCCTGCCGGTAGCGGGCGATCACGGCCACGGCGAGGTCGGCCTTGCCGGGAAAGTGGTGATGGATCGTCGCCTTGCCGACGCCGACTTCGGCGGCGATATCGGCATAACTGAAGGCATTGTAGCCGCGCGTGACCATCAGCGATTGGGCGCTGTCGAGGATGCGATTGTAGGTATCGGTTGCCATGACTGGCTATCTACCGACTAGTTGGTCGGGAGTCAACGAGCGCGACCAGTGGCTCGCGGAAATGTGATGTCGGGCGGGATCCACCGCGCCCGATATCGTCTCGGAGTAATCCCAGATCGGCGCCGCAGCCGGGTCGGGTATATCGCTTCCTCGAACAGGCCGGGAGCCGAAGCGGCTCACTCCGCCGGCGGCATCCGCGTCGGTTCGCCCGACGCCATCTCCTGCGCCTGCCGCAGCGATTTCTCCGAAATGTCGATCATCGGCGTAAAGCTCGCCGACGGCATTCTGAGGTTGGCGCTCGCATCGTCGCCGTCGCCGGAAGTCACAGGCGAGGCGATGCCGTGGCGTTCGCTGCGCGCCACTTCCAGCTGGCCGGTGAGGATCGCCCGCTCGGCCCGCAGCTGGCGGATTTCCGACTTGGCGATCTCCAGGCTGGTACGCAGCTGGCCGATCTCGTGCCGGTCGGAATCCATGCGCGTGTCGATATCGCGCCGCAGCGCATCGGTGTCGCGGTCGCGCTTCAGGCGCAGGCTTTCCGCCTCGCGCAATTTCAGCGTCATCTCGTTGCCCTGGGCGGCAAGCTCGCGGCGCGCCGCTTCGCTTTCGGCGCCGGCAGCACGGGCGCGCTGCAGTTCCTCGGCAAGCCGCTCGGAACGCGTCAGCGAGGTCACCAGTTCGGATTTCACCCGCTTCAGGTCGGCGCGCGCCGCCTGCAGCTCCTCGTCGGTCATCTTGTTGCGGCCGTTGGCGGTGACAAGCAGCTTCTCCACCAGCTCCGCCTTGGAGCCGACGGCATCGTGGCGGGTCGTCAGCTGCGCGCTCTCCAGCGCCGATGAGGCCTGCAGCGTTTCGAACTCGAGCTCCAGCCGCTTGTGCCGTTCCTCGAACAGCGACAGGTCCTGCTTCTGCGACATCGTCGTCATCTGCAGGTGCCGCACCTGCGCCTCCTGCTCGATCAGGCTGCTCTTCAGATGGCCGCGCTCCTCGTTGAGGCGGGCCATTTCACGCGTTTGCGTGCCGTTCTCGCGGCGAGAGGTCTCGATCAGCAGCTGGTGGGCGGTGGATTCCTGGTCGAGCTTTTCGCGCGCGTGGGAGAGCTCGCGGTTGCGCTGGTCGAGCTCCTGCTGCGCGCGCTTGAGCAGCGTCGAGGCCTCGTCGAACTGCAGCACGCGGTCCGTCAGCTCGCGCTCGGCATCGCGCAGCCGGTTCTCGATGATCGTCAGCTCCTCGCGGGTGACCTGATGCACGCCCTGCAGCTTGGTCAGCTCGTCGCGCAGCGCCTCGCCTTCGTTGCGCAGCTGCGCGTTGTCGGCCTTGAAATCCTTGTTCTCGGCGGCAAGCTCCAGATTGTGCTGGTCGGCCTTGCGGCGGGCATTGCTTTCATAATCGAGCAGCGAGCCGATGCGGGCGCATTCGGCCCTGAGCGCGCCGGTTTCGCTGAGCGACTGGCTATGCGTTCCGAGCAGCGTCGAGACGCGTTCCTGCAGCGAGGAAAGGCTGGTCAGCAAATCTTCCGAGGTCCGCTGGTTCTCTTCCAGCGCCGATCCGAAGGCGGCGAAGTCGTCGGTATCGGGCACCGCGTAGCGCGGCGGCTCGCTGCCCGGGCGCTGTTCGGTGATCGACGCCGCCCCATACCCCGCGGCCGGCTGTGGCCTGCCGCTATCATCCGCACGACGAAAAAAGTTCATGACCATGACTTGTCCCCAAAGTACCGTCAAAACGCCGCGAAATATGGATTTCAGCTAATTAAGTAAAATATATCTTTGATTGAGCCGTAACCATAATGCATGCTGAAGGTTGCATGTAAAAACGGCTATGTGTTTCTGTCAAAAGACGGAACATGACAATCAACAGCTTTGATGCCGAAAGTTGTGATCTTTGCGCAACAGCCGTTCGTGAGCTTATTCTTCCGGCAGGATATGCATCCGCTCGGTCTCGAGTTCCGTCCCGAGTTCGACTTCCTTGGTCTTCTTGTCATAGATGCAGAAATAGCTGACGAAGCCGTTGGCGCCCTTCGGCTTGCCCGTCACCAGCGCCACGCCGAAATTCTCGCTGCCGAAGGGATCGACGACGGCATGCGGTAATTCGACCTGCGCCCGCGCCGCCATTTCGCACTTTCCCTGCACCTCGGTGGCAAAATCCTTCCAGGCGTCGCCCGAGGAGGCCGCGACATCGCCGGCCGCGCCGAGCGCGGCCGCAACAACGACCAGATGGAGGATTGGGTGCCCTTTAACGGTAAGCCACATGCCGAGCCCTCGCACGCTTTTTTGCCTTCGCGCGCATGTGTCGAAGGTCCTGTCATAAAGCACTGTCATCATGAGCGATTTGCACCTTGCGTGCCAAGCCCTTAGCGCGGGCAAATTTTCTTTGGTAGCCGCGTTTTTTGACATTTCGCAGGTTGCCTCACCAAGCTTGCGCTCCTATGTTCCCGCACACCTGCCGATTACGCAAACTATTGCCAAAAGGAGACGACCATGGCTTTTGAATTGCCTGAACTTCCCTACGATTACGAAGCGCTGCAGCCTTTCATGTCGAAGGAAACCCTGGAGTTCCACCACGACAAGCACCACAAGGCTTATGTCGACAACGGCAACAAGCTCGCGGCGGAAGCCGGTCTCGCCGACCTCTCGCTCGAAGAAGTCGTCAAGAAGTCCTTCGGCACCAATGCCGGCCTCTTCAACAACGCTGCCCAGCACTACAACCACGTCCATTTCTGGAAGTGGATGAAGAAGGGCGGCGGCGGCAACAAGCTGCCCTCGAAGCTCGAAGCGGCCATCAATTCCGATCTCGGCGGCTATGACAAGTTCAAGGCCGATTTCGTCGCTGCCGGCACCACCCAGTTCGGCTCCGGCTGGGCCTGGGTTTCCGTCAAGAACGGCAAGCTCGAAATCTCCAAGACCCCGAACGGCGAAAACCCGCTCGTCCACGGTGCTACCCCGATCCTCGGCGTCGACGTCTGGGAACACTCCTACTACATCGACTACCGCAACGCCCGTCCGAAGTACCTCGAAGCCTTCGTCGACAGCCTGATCAACTGGGACTACGTCCTGGAACGCTACGAAGCCGCAACCAAGTAAGCCGGTTTTGAGTGAGTGATGAAAACACCCGGTGGAGACGCCGGGTGTTTTTGTTTTGTGGGGAAGAGGGGTGTGTCGCCGGCGTTGTACCGAGCTTCCCTGATCGTTTTACCGCGCGGCCCCCTCATCCCAGGTGCAACTTGTTGCACCTGAAACCTGCGGGCCACCTTCTCCCCGCGGGGGAGAAGGGAAGGTCAGCGCGAGCGGCCCATCCCGAGTCTCTTCTCCCCGCCGGGGAGAAGGTGCCGGCAGGCGGATGAGGGGGCTCCGGGCACCCAGCATCCGGCAAGAGACCACTTGCGCATTCCCCCTCCGCGTTGATGATAGCTGTCACATCCCTGTCACCCACCCGACCTAATCCGGCACCATGACCCAACCGCTCCCCCTGTTCCGCTTCGGCATCGTCGCCGACCCGCAATACGCCGCCCGCGAGCCGCATGCCGGCATGGACCGCTACTACGCCAACAGCCTCGCCAAGCTCGAAGCGGCAATCGAGGTCTTCAACACCGAAGACCTGAGCTTCGTCATCACGCTGGGCGACATTATCGACCGCGATTTCGCAAGCTTTGACGTCATCTTGCCGGTTTATGATGCCCTGAAGCACGACAATCTCTTCCTGCTCGGCAACCACGATTTCGCCGTCGCACCCGAGCACCTGGAAGAGGTCGCCGCCCGCCTCGGCATGCCGGCGCCTTATTACAGCCTCGCCAATCACGGCTGGCGCTTCATCATGCTCGATGGCAACGAAGTCAGCACCTTCGCCCCGCCGGGGGGCCACCCCTATCGCGAGATCGCCGCCGAAAAGCTCGCCGAACTCCGCGCCGCCGGCGCCATCAACGCCGAAGCCTGGAACGCCATGATCAGCGACCGCCAGTTCGACTGGTTGAAATCGGAGATCGCCGACGCATCCGAGCGTGGCGAACGCGTCATCGTCATGAACCACTACCCGGTCTACCCGCCCAACCAGCACGACTGCTGGGACCGCGACCGCATGATCGAATTGCTGACCACAAGCCCTAACGTCATGGCCTATTTCAACGGCCACAACCACGTCGGCAACTACGGCGCGGTCGACGGCTGCCACTTCGTCAACTTCAAGGGCATGGTCGACACCGAGAACGAAAACACCTTCGCCATCGTCAACGTTCACGCCGATCGCATCGACATCCGCGGCTTCGGCCGCGAGGAAAGCAGGGTGCTGGCGCTGCGGGGCTAAGCCCAGGCGGCCCCTAAGCCGCCGCCGTCTCGATCGGCGACGCTCTCATCTCGCTCACGTCCCGCTTCGGCGGCGTGCCGAACATGCGGGTGTATTCGCGGCTGAACTGCGAGGCGCTTTCGTAGCCCACCTGATAGGCGGCGCTTGCGACGTTGGCGCCGTCGGTGACCATCAGGCGGCGGGCTTCGAGCAGGCGCATGTGCTTCTGGTATTGCAGCGGCGTCATCGAGGTCAGCGTCTTGAAATGCTGGTGGAACGAGGAGGGGCTCATGCGCGCCACGGCCGCCAGTTCGTCGATCCTCACGGGTTCGGCGAAATTATCGCGCAGCCGGTAGATCGCATCGCTCATCCGCCGCGCATGGCTGCCGGGCAGCGCCAGCTTGCAGATCTCGCGACCGTTCGGCCCGGTCAGCAGCCAGTAGCAGATCTCCCGCATGATCGAGCGCGCCAGCACGGGAATGGCCTTCGGCGTCTCCATGAGATTGAGCAGCCGGCGCACGCAATCCTGCAGCGCCTCGTCGAAATCCTGCACGAAGACGCAGGCGATACCGTCGCCGGATGGCTTCGGCGGGTTTTCGAGATCATCCATCACCTCACGCATCAGGACAGGATCGAAATCGATGTTGAGGCCGAGATAGGGCTGCTCGGGGCTGGCTTCGACGATCTGGCCGGAGGCGGGGAGTTCGACTGTGACGATGAGTAGCTGGTTCTCGCCATAGTCGAGCACCCGGTCGCCGCTCAAGATCCGCTTGGCGCCCTGCAGCACCACGCAGATGGTCGGCCGGTAGATGCGGTGATGCGGTATCACCGGCTGGCTGACGCGCGAGATCGCCAGCCCCGGCACGGGCACCGGCATGACAAACGACCCATCGCCGCCACCCACCTGGTCGATATAGCGCGACACCATGTCCTTCAGCGCTTCCGCCATGCTGTTCTCCATCAAAACCACTAGAAGTGATCTTAGATCACTGGCTTCAGGCCGCAAGTCGATTGGAGGAATAGGCAAGAAATTCGCGAGTTCCGGCATTCAGCAAAGAGGGTGTGCGGGCGTAGAATCCGGCCATCGAATGAGCCCAAGGAGCCTGTCATGTCGAGTGAAAATCAAGCAAATTCAACAAACAAGATCGCCATTGTCACCGGCGGCGGCCGTGGCCTCGGCCGCAACACCGTGGTCAGCCTGGCCAAGCGCGGCGTCGATGTCATCCTGACCTACAATACGAATAAGGCAGAAGCCGAGAGCGCCGTCGCCGAGATCGAGGCCGCAGGCGCCAAGGCCGTCGCCCTCCAGCTCGACACAGGTAATATCAGCGCCTTCGACGCCTTCGTCGCAAGCGTCCGCCAGGCGCTGGAAGCCTTCGGAGCCAAGAATTTCGACTACCTCGTCAACAATGCAGGCACCAGCTACCACGCCTCGATCGCCGAGACGACCGAGGAAGCCTTCGACGGCCTCGTCAATGTCCACCTGAAGGGCGTCTTCTTTCTGACCCAGAAGCTTCTGCCCCTGATGGCAGATGGCGGCCGCATCATCAACATCTCGAGCGGCCTTGCCCGCTTCAGCGTTCCCGGCAGCTCGGCCTATGCGGCCATGAAGGGCGCGATCGAGGTCTTCACCCGCTATTTGGCCAAGGAACTCGGCGCCCGCGGCATCACCGCCAACACCGTTGCGCCGGGTGCCGTCATGACCGATTTCAGCGGCGGCATCGTCCGCGATAATCCCGTGGTCAACAAGCTGGTCTCCGACATGACCGCCCTCGGCCGCCCCGGCGTCGCCGACGATATCGGCCCGATGATCGCCTCGCTGCTGTCCGAGGACAATCGCTGGGTCAACGGCCAGCGCATCGAAGTCTCCGGCGGCGCCGCCCTCTGAGCATGAAGACCAGGCGTCCCCGCGATCACATGCGGGGACGGTATCAGATGGCCGAAACGGCAGCCGGCGTCTGCGTCCATCCCGAGGTCCACAGCGCCCGCAAGCCGTCGCCTTCGCCCTTGAAGAAGCCCTCGGCCTCCACGCAGCGCTCGACCCGGTCGCTGCGAAAATTGCGGATCGCCTCACGCAGCTCGCACCATGCAACGATGTTCGAGCTCTGCGAGTAATAAATGAGCGCGATCGGCCTGATCGTGCGCTGGCTGGCCCGGCCGAGCTCGTCGCGATAATCGAGCGCCAGCTTGCGCTCGTCGCGGATGGCGCCGCGCACCAGCGAGAGGTCAAGCCCCTCCGGCGAAGGCGCGATCGTGCCCCAGGCATAGAGCGCCTTTCCCTCCATCGCCTCTCGCAGCGGCGCCGGCACGGCGCCCGCGATCTTCTGGTTCACCCGTTTGGCCGCCTGCTTCAGCGCCGCGTCGCCGGTGCGCTCCACCAGCGCCAGCGACAGCACGATCGCCTCCATCTCCTCGATCGTAAACATCAGCGGCGGCAGGTCGAAGCCGGGCCTCAATATATAGCCGATGCCGCGCCCGCCCTCGATCGGCACGCGCATCGCCTGCAGCGCCGCGATGTCGCGATAGATCGAGCGAACGGTCACCTCCAGCGCCTCGGCCATGACAGCGGCCGTCACCGGCCGCTTAGCCAGCCGCAGCAGCTGGATGATCTCGAAAAGCCGGGACGCCTTGCGCATATCCTCTCCTCCGCCAAACGCTCCTGACACTACACTGTCAGTTGGGCCGTCGTACAGATCATCCTATCGAATTGAAATTCAACGGTATCCGCAAGTTCTGCATCGCGGATCGACGATGGGCAACTGACATGACCTACAGCGAAAACCTCTGGCTTTATTTCACCCTTCTCTTCGGCATCATCATCGTCCCGGGCATTGACATGCTCTTCGTGCTCGCCAATTCGCTGACATCAGGTCGCCGCGCCGGCATGGCGGCGACGGCGGGCATCATGGCGGGCGGGGCGGTGCATTCGCTCTATGGCGCGATCGGCGTCGGCCTTCTGGCGACGCTTCTGCCGGCGCTGTTCAACCCGCTGCTTTTCATCGGCGCCGCCTACATGGCCTGGATCGGCTACACCCTGATCGCAAGCTCGATCACGGTCTCATCAGTCGAAGGCGGCGCAAGCGGTTCCGGCTGGCGCGCCTTTCGCCAGGGCGCCATCACCTGCCTCATCAATCCGAAAGCCTATCTCTTCATGCTGGCGGTCTATCCGCAGTTCCTGAAGCCCGTCTACGGGCCGATCTGGCTACAGGGCATCGTCATGGGGCTGATGACCATGGCGACCCAGGCGGCGATCTACGGCACCGTCGCCGTCACCGCCTCGCGCAGCCGCACGCTGCTGATCTCCAACCCACGCGCCACCATCCTCGTTGGCCGCATCGCCGGCGGCCTGCTGGTGGCGATCGCGATCCTCACGGCCTGGCATGGCTGGCGGGCGCCGGCATGACGAGCGAGGAAATGCCAAATTCCTGAATTAATTGCACTCTCACCCACTTGTTACTTTTTGGCCGAGATTAATTTGCCATCATGTCCGCGTAAAAACGAAGCGCCGGGCTTCGAATCTCGGTATCTAAGAGGAGTGGAGACATGAGAGTAAAGGCAATCGTCGCGGCCATCATGGTCGCCGGCATGGGGATGACCAGCGTCATCGCCGCGGACCAGGGCACGCACGACGCACGCGTTGCCATGATGAAGAAGATCGGCGGCGCCACCGGCGCGTTGGCGGGTATCGCCAAGGGCGAGAAGCCCTACGACGCCGAAGCCGTGAAGGCGGCGCTGACGACGATCTCGGAAACCGCCAAGGCCTTCCCGGATCAGTTCGGACCCGGCACGGAAAACGCCTCCGCCGATTCCGAGGCGAGCCCGAAGATCTGGGAAAACATGGATGACTTCAAGGCACGTTCGGCGAAGCTCGGCACGGATGCCGATACGCTGCTCGCCCAGCTTCCGGCAGACGCCGCAGGCGTCGGCGCCGGCCTGAAGACGCTTGGCGCCAACTGCGGCGGCTGTCATCAGAACTACCGCGTCAAGAAGGAATAGTCTCTCACATCGACCGGTCTTCTACGATCCGTCCGGCCTTGCCCGCCGGGCGGATCGCTTTATGTCCAATGAGCGTCAAGGACGATGGGAGAGCAGTGCATGTTTCGCAGGTTTATCAGGTTCGTTCTCTGTCTTGTCGGCGTCGCCGTCCTGGGTGGCGCCGTCTTCTACCTGGTAACCGCGCCCAATCCGCTGCCTGAGAGCCATTGGGCCAATCTCGGCGCACCTGATGTCAAGAACGGCGAGATGGTCTTCTGGGCCGGCGGCTGCGTCAGCTGTCACGCCGCCCCGGGCGCGGAAGGCGATGCCAAGCTGACGCTGTCAGGCGGGCTGGCGCTGAAGAGCCCCTTCGGCACATTCCACGTCCCCAACATCTCGCCCGACGAGCAAGCCGGCATCGGCAACTGGACGCTGGCGGAATTCGGCAACGCCATGAAGCGCGGCGTCGCGCCCAATGGCGCGCATCTCTATCCGTCCTTCCCCTATGCCTCCTATACGCGGATGAGCGACAAGGACGTCAACGACCTCTACGCCTACATGAAGACCTTGCCGAAGAGCAGCAACGTCGCGCCGCCGCATGAGCTGCCATTCCCGTTCAGCATCAGGCTGGCGCTCGGCGGCTGGAAGTTCCTCTATTTCAACGACAGCCCGCGCGTCGTGCTTCAAAATGCCGACGACAAGGTCAAGCGCGGTCAATATCTGGTCGAGGGCCTCGGCCATTGCGGCGAATGCCACACCCCGCGCGATGCGCTGGGTGGCCTGAAGCCCGATCTGTGGCTCGCCGGCGCGCCCAATCCGGAAGGGCAGGGCACCATTCCCAACATCACGCCGGGCTCGAAAGCCATCGGCGAATGGAGCGAGGCCGACATAGCCAATTACCTCGAAACCGGCTTCACGCCCGATTTCGATTCCGCCGGCGGGTCGATGACCGAGGTTCAGCAGAACGTCGCTCACCTACCCAAGGCTGATCTGGAGGCGATTGCCGCCTACCTGAAGGCGGTGCCGTCGCACTGAGCCGGCAAATATCTAAAATTTGCCGCATTGCAGCATTCCATTAGCAATTTCTACTGAATGCCTCGCAGTGGTGCATGCCGCTGCCGAATGACGACTTCAAACGTCTTGCGAAAGGCCAGCTGAAATGCACAGCTCATCAGTGTCTCCCGCCAGCGATCTCGCTGCCTCTTCCTCTTCCGATCTGGAGGAAGTCGCCCGCAAGGGCGGCAAGCTCAAGCGCATGGCGGTCCGCATTCCCACCTACATGGCCGATATTCGCGAGAACCCGGCCTGGCTGCCGATGTTTCTGCTCGCCCGCACCATTCCCGGCCGCCGCGCCCATTGGCTGACCGCAAAGAAGAGCAACGGCGCGATCGACAACCTGCCGACGATCTTCCAAGGCGTGAACGCCGAAACCGCCGTGGATGCGCTGAACCGAGACGGCATCTTCCCCGACCTGCAGTTGCCCGCCGATATTACCCTCGAGATCGCCACCTTCGGCCACGCCACGCCCTGCTTCGGCAATTTCGACCGCAAGATAGAGTTCACCGCATCGGACCACCGCGCCACGGAAGACAGGCTCGGCCGTCCGATCCTCTCCGGTCACCATTTCGAGCGGGCGCTGGATTGCGCCGCGGTGCGCAAGGTCCAGCGCGATCCGCTCCTGTCGGAGATCGCCCGCCGCTATCTCGGCGCCCAGGCGCAATTGATCACCACCCGCACATGGTGGAGCTTCCCGACCAAGGCCAGCGAAGCCGACCGCAGCCTTGCCTCGCTCGACAAGTATCACTTCGATCTCGACGACTGGCGGATGCTGAAATTCTTCTTCTATCTCGTGGATGTGGATCAGGGCACCGGCCCGCACGTCTTCGTCCGGGGCAGCCACAACAAGCGTCGCATGAAGCACCAGTTGACCCTGCTGGTCGGCCATCCCGCCGACGAGATCATCGACTACTACGGCAAGGAAAGCCCGATCACGCTCACAGGCAAGGCCGGCTCCGGCTTCGTCGAGGACCCCTTCGGTTTCCACATGGGAACCGTCGCCACCGAAAAGCCGCGCCTGATGATGGAAATCGGCTTCGGCGTCTCCAAACCCTCCCGCCGCCGCTTCCACGGCGAACCGGTGCTGCGCTAGCGAGCGCAGCCGCCGATGCGATTTGGGGGGGGCGCCATAAAGGGGCGGGTGGCGCCTAAGCCAGCGCCTGCAGATAGCGCATGCCGGTCACCGGGCGCGGGATGAAGTCCATGTGTTCGTAGAAGCGGTGCGCCTGCACATTGCCGGTCGCGGCGCTGACCGAGAGGTAGCCGCAGCCGGCATTGCGGGCGGTGTCGCGGGCGCGGTTGACGAGATGCTGGCCGACGCCGTGGCCGCGATGGCCGTCGCGCACGAAGAGATGGTGCAGGTCCATGCCGCGCGCGCCTTCCTGTGCGCGGTAGAGCGGCACGAGAATGGCGTATCCGATCAAGCCTTCGTCGGTTTCCGCGACCAGCGCGGTAATCCAGGGCAGGGGGCCGAACAGGTCGCGCTCCAGCTGCTCCGGCGTCGAGCCGGCAGCATCGCCGTGGTGCCTGGCGAGCAGCGCGATCATGTCGTTGAGTTCTGGAAGGTCGCGCGGCTTTGCCGTGCGGATATTGATCACCGGCGGGCGGATCAATGAGATTTCGCTGTCTTCGATGTCGGTCATGTCTTTGCGTCCCAGTCTGGCGTTTCGTGGTGTTCTGCCGTCAGGACGCTTGAGATACAACAAAGCCGCCTGACGGCGGCTTGTTGACAATAAGATCTGTCCAGCCGCCCTTTACAGGTACAGCCAAAAATACGAGCAGGAGATGTGCGCGTTCTTGATCATGGAAAGATGAATCATCCAGAACGCGCCGTTTGTCAATGGCCTCTTTGCTCGGGGTTATTCAGCGCAGTCGCGTCTCGATCAAAGACCCTCTCTGGCCTGCCGGTTTGCCGGGGTCGAGCCACCGGTCTCGACCCGCGCTTCGCGCCCCCACAAGGGGGGAGACGACTCGCGGAGCCCGTCTGCCTCAATTGGGCTCGGCCGATGTGGCTAGGTTAAGCCCTCCCCCTTG